>UCHV01000005.1 GCA_900472395.1 Hyphomicrobiales bacterium | reverse complement strand
CTCCCCCGCAAGGGGGGAGACCAGCCCGCGTCTGCCTCGCTGACATCGACTCTTCGACGAGGTTTAAAATCATGGTGCTCACCCCATGATCGCCATCCTCGCGCGCCGCCTTGCCAGCCTGATCATCACGCTTCTGGCGGTTTCGGCTCTGGTCTTTTCCGTCATGGGCCTGCTGCCCGGCGATCCGGCGGCGATCATGCTCGGCACGTCCGCCAGCNNCAGCCCGGATACGCTGGCGGCGCTTCGACAACAGATGGGGCTCGATCAGCCGCTGCCGATGCGTTACCTCGCCTGGCTCGTCGGTGTGCTGCAGGGCGATCTCGGCAATTCCTATACCTATAGCGTGCCCGTCGCCGGCCTGATTGTCGAGCGGCTGACTGTTACCTTGCCGCTGGCGTTGATGGCCATTCTCCTGTCGGTGGCGATTGCCGTGCCGCTTGGGGTCACGGCCGCGCGGCATCGCAATGGACCGATCGATGTTTTCGTCGGCCTGTTTTCCTATGCCGGTATTGCCATGCCGGGTTTCTGGGTCGGTCTTCTGCTGATCCTGCTGTTTTCTTCCAGCCTCGGCTGGATGCCGGCCGGCGGTTTTCCCGGCTGGGATGCCGGTATCGGCCCGGCCTTGAAGGCGCTGTTGCTGCCGGCCGTGTCGCTTGCGCTGGCGCAGGCCGGCGTGTTGACGCGGGTGGCGCGGACATCGGTGATCGAAGTGATGCGTGAGGATTTCGTGCGCACCGCCCGTGCCAAGGGACTGAGCGAAGGCGCTGCACTCTGGCGGCATGCGCTGCCGAATGCGCTGATCCCGGTCGTCACCATGCTCGGCCTGCAATTCACCTTTCTGGTGGCCGGTGCGGTTCTGGTCGAAAACGTCTACAACCTGCCGGGGCTTGGGCGGCTTGCCTTTCAGGCGCTGTCGCAGCGCGACATCATCGTCATGCAGAATGTCGTGCTGTTTTTTGCCGCTCTCGTCATCGTCATGAATTTCCTCGTCGATCTCGCCTATCTGGTCATCGATCCACGGCTGAGGGCGAAGGCGCAATGATGGCACGCATTCTTGGTCGCCCGGTTCTCATCGCCGGTCTCGTCATCACGCTGGCGCTGGTCACCGTTGCCCTGCTGTCGCTGGTCTGGACACCGGCGATACCGTCGAAAATGCAGATCCTGCTGAAACTGAAACCGCCACTTTCCGCCGGGCTTTTCGGCACGGATCAATTCGGCCGCGATCTGACGTCGATGCTGATGGTCGGTGCGTGGAATTCGCTGTCCATCGCGCTTGTGGCTGTGGTGATCGGTGCCAGTATCGGCACCACGGTCGGGGTGTTCGTTGCGGCACGGCGCGGCTGGGCCGAAATCATCCTGATGCGCATCTGCGATATCATCTTCGCCCTGCCGCCGATCCTGTCGGCAATGATGCTCGGGGCTTTTCTGGGGGCAGGGCGGTTCACTGCCATCCTCGCCATCGCCACCTTCATGGTGCCGGTGTTCGCCCGCCTGACCTTTGGCGCGGCGTTGCAGATCTGGACGCGCGACTATGTGATGGCGGCGATCGCCATCGGCCGCTCGAAAACCAAGATCACGCTCATCCATGTCCTGCCGAACATTTCCAACCAGATCATCGTGCAGGTCACCATCCAGCTGGGTCTTGCCATCCTCACTGAAGCGGGCCTGAGTTATCTCGGTCTCGGCATGCCGCCGCCGGCCCCCACCTGGGGCCGCATGCTGGCCGATGCGCAGACGTTTTTCGGGCAGGCGCCCTGGCTCGCTCTGTTGCCGGGGCTCGCCATCGCGTTTGCTGTGCTTGGTTTCAACATGCTGGGCGACGGATTGCGCGATCTTTTCGATCCGCGTGAACGGCGCTGACACTTTCTGCCGCCCTGCAGCATTCGCGCTGGAACAAAAGCCGCATGGTCGCGTTCACGCCATGAACCGAAGACGGGAAAAGTGTGTCCGCTTAGACGCAGGCTCACCGGGGTAATGCTGGAAAGATGTGCGGCAGGTTTTTCGACTGTCGCGGCTTTGGCGAAATTTCCCCTTTTTCGTTTTCGAACGCGGCTGAAATCGGCCATCCGAAGATCGTCAAAGGAGATTGACATGGCGCCTGTAAATTCAACGAAGGAGCTTTCCGGTGAGGCCGCGTCTGCCGTTTACAAGCAGGAGATCGAGCTGCAGTTGACACAACTGCGCGAGGATATCGCTGTTCTTGCACGGACCGTTGCCGCTGCCGGCTCGCAGAAGGCGGAAGATGTCGGCCGTCGCGTCAAGCAGGCAAAGGCCGATGCCACCGACGCATCGCTCGACATGGTCGAAGCCGTACGTGAACAGGCCCTGTCGCTGGAAAAGGACCTCGAGCGCCAGATCCGCACCAATCCGCTGCAGTCCGTTGCCATCGCCGCTGGCGTCGGTTTCCTCGTCGCTCTTCTGGCACGGCGCTGAACATGGGGGGACTTGCCCCTATCCTGGCGTCGCTACTGGCTGTCGATATCCACGCCTTCACCAAGCGGATAAGACGTAACGCTATTCTTTATGCGATTGCCGGCTTTTTCATGCTGACGGCCTATGCCGCAGGCGTAACGGCGCTCGGTATCTATCTCGCGACGATGATGGATCCGGCAGCTGCTGCGGCTGTCGTTGCTTTCGCAGCCTTCATCGTGGCGCTGATCTTCTTTTGTGCCGTCATGATCTCCAATCGCGCAGAGGAAAAACGTCGGCGTCAGGCAGCGGCCGCCAATAGCGGCAAGGCAATGATGCTGACGGCGGCGATGACGGCTCTGCCCATGGTCATTCGCTCAAAGCCCCTGGCGGCGGTTGCCATTGCCGGTGGTCTGGCGCTGGTGCTTGGAAAAACGCTTGGCGGTGGTCCCGGCGATCCGGGCGACGAGACCTGACACGGTTCATATCGTGCTTCAAAAGGGACGTGGCGGTTTCGCCATGTCCCTTTTTGCCGCAGGTTCGTTCGTAAGATCAGGTTACTGTGTCATTTTATAAAGACCGGATGCCGTTAGGGTGATCTAGACCGCGTGAGGGATTTACCCAAATCAGCGTCAGGATATCCGGAACGTGCACATTCTTATTGTCGATCCTGAATATCTGGTCGCTCTCGACGGCGAGCAGGTACTATCGGATGCACTTGGCTGCACGGTCGATATTGCCATGCCGCGAGATTACCCCGCCGTGCTGGAAAACCGCCGTTTCGATGTTGTGCTGATGGATGTTCGCATCATTCAGGACGATGTGGCCGATGCGGCGCGGCGTATCGGCGAGACCGGGGCGAGGGTGGTGCTTTCCAGCCTCTCGCACGCGAATGCCAATGGTTTCGCAAAATGGCCCGATGTGCCGGTTGTGCTCAAACCCTTCGACGACAAGACACTCATTGCCGCCGTAAAAAACGCCGCGACCGATGATCGCGACGTTTCCGTTCCTCCCACTTGAACGTTCAGCTCAGCTGCCGAAGGCGCGGGCCGTGATGGCGGCATCGCCCGGGTCGGGTCCGAAGTCGCTTTCGCCGGAAACGCCGAGCAGTTCCTGCAGGCGCGTGCGGGCGCGGCTGACGCGGCTCTTGATGGTGCCGACGGCACATCCGCAGATGGCAGCGGCTTCTTCGTAGGCAAAACCGGCGGCGCCGACGAGAACGATGGCTTCACGCTGATCGTCCGGCAGCTTGTCGAGTGCCTTGCGGAAATCCTGCAGGTCGAGGCGGCCATACTGTTCCGGGTGCACGGAAAAACGTTCCGAAAACAATCCGTCGGAATCCTGCACTTCACGGCCACGCTTGCGCATCTGGCTGTAAAATTCGTTACGCAGGATCGTGAACAGCCAAGCCCGCATGTTGGTGCCGGCGGTAAAGCTGGTCTGGTTCGCCCAGGCTTTCATGATGGTGTCCTGCACCAGATCGTCCGCCTTGTCGTGGCGTCCTGTCAGGGAAACCGCAAAGGCGCGAAGATTTGGCAGGGATGCAAGAAGGTCGCGCTTGAATGCGCGGTCGGCGAGTTCCTGCTCTGTCATTTTACATCCGCCGATTTCGCGTTTTTTTCAGCCTGTTCAAGGCGCTCGAGCAAATCGAGAAAACGATCGGGAATGCCTTCTTCCTGAACGGCATCATAAAAATCGCGCAGCTTGCGCGAGATTGCCGCATTAGGAAGCGTCGCACCGGGCCTGAAGTCTTTCGCTTGCGCTGTCGTCATTGTTTTTTCTTTTTTTCTGCTATCTTGTTCACTCATCACGCGGGCAGCCTGTTGCGATATCACTGACCAACAGAATGCACGGCGACAAAAAAAGTTCCGTTACGTTCGGAACTTTTTTTGTCGCCGACCGTTCATCGCCAGTTAGTTGCCCACTGGGCTCAGGGGAGAATTTGTTAATGTCACTCACCACGCGCGTCGCGTCTCACCTTCCTTATCTGCGTCGATACGCTCGTGCCGTCACCGGTTCGCAGACATCTGGTGACGCCTATGTTGCCGCGGTCCTCGAAGCCTTGATTGCCGATATCTCGATCTTTCCGGAAACATCCAAGGATCGCGTGTCGCTGTATAAACTTTTCGTTGCGATCTTTGGTTCCACATCCATCGAGATCCGCCCGATCGAGTCCCCGTTCGCATGGGAACAGCGCGCTGTCGCCAATCTGTCCGCTTTGCCTTCCAAGGCGCGTCATGCCTTCCTGCTGATTTCGGTGGAAGGTTTCACCATCGAGGAAACCGCCGAAATCCTGGATATCGACACCGAAGAAGCCACCCAGCTTCTCGACGAGGCATCGCGCGAGATTTCTCGCCAGGTCGCCACGGACATCATGATCATCGAAGACGAACCGCTGATCGCTCTCGATATCGAGCAGATGGTTCAGGATCTCGGTCATCGCGTCACCGGTGTTGCGCGTACGCACAAGGAAGCTGTTTCTCTGTTTCAGACGTCGCAGCCGAAGATGGTTCTGGCCGATATCCAGCTTGCCGATGGCAGTTCGGGTATCGATGCCGTTAATGAAATTCTGCGCACCTCCAGCGTGCCGGTCATCTTCATCACCGCCTTCCCGGAGCGTCTGCTGACAGGCGAGCGTCCGGAACCGGCATTCCTCGTCACCAAGCCGTTTAACCCGGACATGGTGAAGGCGCTGATCAGCCAGGCGCTGTTCTTCAACGAGGCGGTCAAGGCAGCCGCCTGATCCGTTGATCGGTTCCAGTGCGATATTGAGACAGATCAGGAACAAAGAAGGCATGGCGACGTTCTTTCGCGAGAAATCGAAAGGAAATCGCCATGTTGTACTACGCTCTGGTATTTCTCGTGATCGCGCTGATAGCCGGCGCCCTCGGGTTCGGTGGAGTGGCGGGAACAGCGGCTGGAATTGCCCAGATACTGTTCTATCTCTTCCTGGTTCTGTTGGTGATATCGCTCGTGATCGGGTTGTTCAGGAGAACCTGACAGCCTATAGGAAATGACCGTGATCAACCGTATGCCGGTCCCCGGCATTCGGTGTTTCCCTTGAATTTATAAAGCAGGCGGGGTGATGCAGTGCAGCATCAGCTGACATGGCAGCAGGCCGGTGAGAGTAGTGATAAGCTCCATGGCTTCTTCATGCCTGCTCTTGTGGATCTTGGCGCCAGCATCATCATTCAGAATGCCGCGCGCGACTACCTCTTCGTAACCCATCTGCCGTCGACGTGGCATATCCCGCAGGGTACATCGCCCAGCGATCGCAGCCTTTTCGGCGAGGAAATCGCTGAAAAGCTGTCGGCGATAAAGGACGGGATGAAAAAGCCCGGCGACAAGGCGCATATCGAGATCGCCGTCGGGTCGGAAGACGTGTTTGAATTTCGAATGCAGGCCGTCAGTCTTTCGGATGGGGACATACATCTTGTCACCACCATCATCGATCGGTCCGAGGAGCGGCATCGCGAGCGTCTTTTGCGGGCTCTCCTGCGCGAAGTTAGCCACCGTTCGAAAAATCTCCTGGCCATCATCCAGAGCATCGCGCTGCAGACGGCCCGTTATTCCGGCACACTCGACACGTTCCTCAACAAGTTCCGCGGACGGCTTTATTCGCTGTCGCAGAGCCAGGACCTGATCACCGACAGCAGCTGGCGCGGGGCGTATTTCCGGGAACTGGTGGAACAACAGACGCAGAAATATCTGCCTGAAAATGCTCATCTGGTCGTCATCAAGGGCGATGACGTGCTGCTGACGCCGAATGCGTCTCTGCATATAGGGCTTGCCCTGCATGAGCTGATCGTCAATGCCGTCAGCCATGGCACGCTGCTCACCAGTCGCCGTGCGATCGAGGTAACCTGTAGTCGTGTTTTCGTTGATGGGCACGACAATCTCGAAGTTTTCTGGCAGGAAAAACTCGATTCGTCTGCCGATGAAAGCCTCGTCAACGATGAAACCCTGAAGGGGCATTTTGGCAGCACGGTGCTGGAACGGGTCGTGCCGGCTTCCGTGAACGGCAAGGCGCAATATTCGATTTCCGACAAGGAAATCTCCTATCGGCTGACATTCCCGCTCGACGTGGCGGAGTGAGTGCAGACAGGTCTCCGACCGTTGCGCATGAAAAAATGATCTTCTTCAAAATTTTTCTTTGAACCGACGGAACCATTATTGGGCGGGTCCGTTATCCATACATCTGGAAGCGCCCCCGTCCCCCGCCCTTCAAGCTTCCAGATAAACTCTTCATCCCCCTCGAAGAGACGATCTGGCTCGGTTTCCCCCGGAAACCGGGCCAGTTCATTTTTGGGTCCATGCGACAGGCTCTGTGCCGTGACCTTCTCCTGTCCGGCAGTGTGGTATGTCCCTCTCTTGCCGTTTGACAGCCCATCCAAAAACATGTCAGCAAATCGCAGAGGAGATTTCTGTCATGGCAAAACGGTCGGATTCGCAAGGGAGGCTCGATGACGCGGCACGCGCCGGCTGGCTTTATTACGTCGCGGGACGCACCCAGGACGATATCGCCGCTGCCATGGGCATTTCCCGGCAATCGGCGCAGCGTCTCGTGTCGCTCGCCGTTGCCGAGCGGCTGATCAAGGTGCGGCTCGACCATCCGATTGCCGCCTGCCTGGAGCTTGCCGAAGCGCTGAAGGCCAAGCATGACCTGAAATATATCGAGATCGTGCCGAGCGATCCGGCCGCCGTTTCGACGACGGTCGGCATTGCAGAGGCTGCTGCCGCCGAAATCGAACGCTGGCTGAAGCGGTCGGATCCGATCATCGTCGCCATCGGTACGGGCCGTACGTTGAAGGCGGCTGTCGATCAGTTGCCGCCGATGGAATGTCCGCAACACCGAATCGTCTCGCTCACCGGCAATATCGGGCCGGACGGATCGGCTGCTTATTACAACGTCATCTTTTCCATGGCCGATGCCATCAAGGCGCGGCATTTTCCGATGCCGCTGCCGGTCATGTGCACTTCCGTCGAGGAACGCGAGACCCTGCATGACCAGGCGCTGGTGCGCTCCACCATCAAGCTCGGTGCCATGGCCGATGTCACCTTTGTCGGCATCGGCGAGCTTGGGCCGGACGGTCCGCTCTGCCTCGACGGCTTTCTCGAGCGCGAGGAAATGCAGACGCTGGTGGAGAATGGTGCGGCCGGCGAAATCTGCGGCTGGTTTTTCGATCATGACGGGAAACTGCTGGACAATCCGATCAACGGACGCGTCGCTTCCGTGCCGATCCCATCGCGGGAGACGTGTTCGGTGGTGGGGATCGCCCAGGGTCGGAGGAAGATTCCCGCTATGGCTGCAGCTCTCAAGGGTAAGCTAATCAATGGCTTGATCACCGACGAGTCGGCTGCTGAGCAGTTGCTCTCTCTGTGAGCAAAAATTTCTTCATTTAAAATCAATAACCTAAAACGTTTCAATCGCAGTGCAGCGACGAATCCGTGTTGACTTCTGTCATCTGTTGATAGGTAATTGCCCACGAGCAAAGCGAATGCTCGCATTTAATCTTCTCGGGAGGAAGATATGACATTGAAGACCGTTCTGCTGGGCGCCTGCTCGGCGCTGGCGTTTGCCGGTATGGCCTCTGCCGAAACCCTCACCATTGCAACTGTCAATAACGGCGACATGGTCCGCATGCAGGGCCTGACCGCTGAATTCACCAAGGCCAACCCCGACATTCAGGTCGAGTGGGTTACCCTGGAAGAAAACGTTCTGCGCGAACGCGTGACGACCGACATCGCTGCCGGCGGTGGCCAGTACGATATCGTCACCATCGGCAATTACGAAGTTCCGATCTGGGCCAAGCAGAAGTGGCTTCTGCCGCTCGATGGCCTCGGCGACAAGTACGACATGGATGACCTGCTGCCCGCCATCCGCGGTGGCCTGTCGATGGACGGCAAGCTCTACGCTGCCCCGTTCTACGGCGAATCCGCCATGATCATGTACCGCAAGGACCTGTTCGAAAAAGCCGGCCTGAAAATGCCGGAAAAGCCGACTTGGGAATTCATTGCTGACGCGGCCCGCAAGACCACCGACCGCAAGGCCGACATCAGCGGCATGTGCCTTCGCGGCAAGGCCGGCTGGGGCGAAAACATGGCCTTCGTTTCGGCTCTGAACAACTCGTTCGGCGGTCGCTGGTTCGATGAGCAGTGGAAGCCGCAGTTCGATCAGCCGGAGTGGAAGGCTGCCCTGCAGTTCTACGCCGACCTGATGAAGGATGCCGGCCCGTCCGGTGCGTCTTCCAACGGCTTCAACGAAAACCTGACGCTGTTCCAGCAGGGCAAGTGCGGCATGTGGATCGACGCGACCGTCGCCGCATCGTTCGTTTCGAACCCGAAGGATTCCAAGGTTGCCGACAAGGTCGGTTACGCCATGTTCCCGAACAAGGAAGGCGTAGACAACCACGGCAAATGGCTGTGGTCGTGGAACCTTGCAGTCCCTGCTTCTTCCAAGAAGGCTGAATCGGCTCAGAAGTTCATCGCCTGGGCAACCAGCAAGGAATACACGGCGCTGGTCGCTTCCAAGGAAGGCTGGTCCAACGTTCCTCCGGGCACGCGTACCTCGCTCTACAAGAACGAAGAGTACACCAAGGCTGCACCGTTTGCCGCTCCGACGCTTGCCGCGATGGACGCTGCCGACATCACCAAGCCGACCGTCAAGCCGGTGCCTTACACCGGTGGCCAGTTCGTTGCGATCCCTGAATTCCAGGCTCTCGGCACCACGATCGGTCAGCTGTTCTCGGCTGTCATCGCCGGCCAGTCCACGGTCGATGACGCGCTTGCCGCCGCTCAGGCAACGGCAACCCGCGACATGACCCGCGCCGGTTACATCAAGTAAGTCCTCCCAAGGACCGTGGCTGCCCGCCCGCTCGGGCAGCCACATCCGCCGCCCGCGGATCAAGGGCAAAGCCATAACAAGAAGATGAAACCGTGCGTGCGCCTCCCGCCGAGGCGATGCGCGTGGCCACTCAAGGGAGGGTCGCTGAAATGGCAACGCAGAATACGAAGACGTTGGCGCGGCTGATGATGGCGCCCTCCGTCATTGCTCTTCTGGTCTGGATGGTCATACCGCTGTCGATGACGCTGTATTATTCCTTCCAGAACTACAATCTGCTGACACCGCAGAACGTCAGCTTCGGTGGTTTCTTCAACTACCAGTATTTCTACACCGATCCGGCATTCTTCACGGCGATCTGGAACACGCTGATCCTGGTGGTCGGTGTGTTGGGCATCACCGTGATCGGTGGCATCGCCATCGGATTGCTGCTCGACCAGCCGATCTTCGGCCAGGGCATCGTGCGCATTCTGGTGATCTCGCCCTTCTTCGTCATGCCGCCGGTGGCAGCGCTGATCTGGAAGAACATGATCATGCACCCGAGTTACGGGGTGTTTGCCGATATCGCCCGGTTCTTCGGGGTGCAGCCGATCGACTGGTTTGCGCAATATCCGCTTTTTTCGGTCATCGTCATCGTCGCATGGCAGTGGTTGCCGTTTGCAACGCTGATCCTCTTGACTGCCCTGCAGTCGCTGGATGGCGAGCAGAAGGAAGCCGCCGAGATGGACGGCGCCAACTTCGTCAACCGCTTCATCTACCTGACGCTGCCGCATCTTTCCCGCGCCATCACGGTCGTCATCCTGATCCAGACGATCTTCCTGCTCGGCATCTATGCGGAAATCCTCGTCACCACCAATGGCGGCCCCGGTTACGCGTCCACAAACCTGACCTTCCTGATCTATCGCACGGCACGTCTCGGTTATGACGTCGGTGGCGGTGCTGCAGGCGGTATCATCGCAGTCGTGCTCGCCAATATCGTCGCCTTCTTCCTGATGCGCGCCGTCGGCAAGAACCTGGACAAGTAGGAGAGACGATCATGGCTCGCAAAACCACAACGCAAAGCAAGATCGTCTGGACCGTCATCGCATGGGTCGTGGCGCTGGTGATCTTTTTCCCGATCCTCTATGCGGTCATCACCAGCTTCAAGACGGAGCCGGAAGCCATTGACGGGTTCAGCCTGATCCCGTCCGGCACGTTCGAGAACTACATCACGGTGCAGACGCAGCGTGACTATTTCAAGCCGTTCATGAATTCGGTGGTGCTGTCGATCGGCTCGACCATTCTCGCCCTGATCTTCGCCATTCCGGCGGCATGGGCGATGGCGTTCGCACCGACCAAGCGCACCAAGGACGTTTTGATGTGGATGCTCTCCACCAAGATGATGCCGGCGGTCGCGGTGCTTCTGCCGATCTACATCCTGTTCCGCAATTTTGGCCTGCTCGATACCCGTATCGGCCTGACGATCATGCTGACGCTGATCAACCTGCCGATCGTGGTGTGGATGCTCTACACATACTTCCGCGAAATTCCGGGCGAAATTCTGGAAGCCGCGCGGATGGACGGTGCCAGTCTGTGGAAGGAAATCGTCTACGTGCTGACGCCGATGGCGGTGCCGGGCATTGCCTCGACGCTGCTCCTCAACATCATCCTTGCCTGGAACGAAGCGTTCTGGACCATCCAGCTGTCGACCACCAATGCGGCACCGCTGACGGCCTTCATCGCCTCGTTCTCCTCACCGCAGGGCCTGTTCTGGGCAAAGCTTTCGGCAGCCTCCACCATGGCGATTGCGCCGATCCTCATCCTCGGCTGGTTCAGCCAGAAGCAACTCGTTCGCGGCCTCACGTTTGGCGCGGTTAAGTAAGGACCTGGTATCATGGGCAGCATTACCCTCAAAAAAGTCTCGAAGGTTTTTGGCGAAGCCAAGGTCATTCCTTCGATCGATCTGGAAATCAATGATGGCGAATTCGTCGTCTTCGTCGGCCCGTCGGGTTGCGGCAAGTCCACACTGTTGCGCCTGATCGCCGGTCTCGAAGATGTCTCGGGCGGCCAGATCCTCATCGACGGCAAGGATGTCACCGAAAACGCACCGGCGCAGCGTGGCCTTGCCATGGTGTTCCAGTCCTATGCGCTTTATCCGCATATGAGCGTGCGCAAGAACATCGCCTTTCCGCTGAAGATGGCGAAGATGGAACAGTCGGCCATCGACAAGAAGGTGGAAGACGCGGCGAAGGTTCTGAACCTCACCGACTATCTGGAGCGTCGTCCGGGCCAGCTGTCCGGTGGTCAGCGCCAGCGCGTCGCCATCGGCCGCGCCATTGTCCGCGAACCGTCTGCCTTCCTGTTCGACGAGCCGCTGTCCAACCTCGACGCCGCTCTGCGTGGTACGATGCGTCTGGAAATCAGCGAGCTGCATCAGCAGCTGAAGACGACCATGGTTTATGTCACCCACGATCAGGTCGAAGCCATGACCATGGCCGACAAGATCGTGGTGCTGAACCGCGGCAATATCGAGCAGGTTGGCTCGCCGCTCGATCTTTACAACACACCGCGCAACCTGTTCGTCGCCGGCTTCATCGGTTCGCCGCGCATGAACATGATTGAAGGTGCCTATGCTCAGTCAAAGGGCGCCAAGACTGCCGGTATCCGGCCCGAGCATATCGGCATTTCGCGCGACAGCGGCTTGTGGACCGGCACGGTCACCGTTGCCGAACATCTCGGCTCCGACACGTTCCTGCATATCAACAGCGAAGTCGGCACGCTGAACGTCCGCACCAATGGCGAACTCGGTTTCCATCACGGCGACAAGGTTTTCCTGACGCCGGACGAAAACAAGCTGCACCGTTTCGACGACAAGGGCCTGCGCATTGCCGGCTGAGACTGCGATTGCATTATCGAGGAATGAGACTGTGAATTCTGCACCCATTGGTAGACTGGAAGGAAAGTCGGCAATCATCACCGGTTCGGCGCGCGGCATCGGCCGCGCGTTCGCCGAAGCCTATGTGCGCGAAGGCGCAACCGTGGCGATCGCCGATATCAATATCGAACGCGCCGAACAGACCGCAAAAGAAATCGGCCCGAAAGCCTATGCGGTGCAGCTGGATGTTACCGATCAGGCATCCATCGATGCGGCGATCCGCACCGTCGAGGAAAAGACCGGCGGTATCGATATCCTGATCAACAATGCGGCGCTGTTCGATCTCGCGCCGATCGTTGAAATCACCAGGCAGAGCTACGACACGCTGTTTTCGATCAACGTCGCCGGTTCGCTGTTCATGCTGCAGGCCGTCGCCAAGTCGATGATCGCACGCGGGCAGGGCGGCAAGATCATCAACATGGCAAGCCAGGCCGGCCGTCGCGGCGAAGCGCTGGTTGGCGTCTATTGCGCCACCAAGGCGGCGATCATCAGCTTCACCCAGTCCGCCGGTCTCGACCTGATCAAGCACGGTATCAACGTCAACGCGATTGCCCCTGGCGTCGTTGATGGCGAGCATTGGGATGGCGTCGATGCGCTGTTTGCCAAGCATGAGAACCGCCCACGCGGCGAAAAGAAGAAGCTGGTTGGCGAGGCCGTTCCGTTCGGCCGCATGGGCACGGCGGAAGACCTGACCGGCATGGCCGTGTTTCTCGCCAGCCGCGATGCCGATTACGTCGTCGCCCAGACCTACAATGTCGATGGCGGCAACTGGATGAGCTGAGGCTCTCGCTGACCGCCCGTTTGCGGCGATCACGCATGTATTTGATATTTCAGGACCCTTGAGGACCGAGACATGACCGTAAAACTTTCGCTGGCCACGCTGGATCAGGCCAAGGCAACCGCTGCCATTCCCGCTTACGATCCGAAAACGCTGTCGCACGGCATCGTGCATTTCGGCGTCGGCAATTTTCACCGCGCCCATCAGGCGATCTATCTCGACGACCTGTTCAACACCGGAAAGGGCCATGACTGGGCGATCACCGGCGCCGGTGTCATGCCCTCCGATGCCGCCATGCGCGAAAAGCTGAAAGCTCAGGACTTTCTGACCACCGTTGTCGAGCAGGACAACAACAAGACCGGTGCCCGCGTTACCGCCCCGATGATCGACATCATCGCACCCGGCGAAACGGCGGCGCTGATCGAAAAGCTGGCCGACCCGACCACCCGCATCGTTTCGATGACCATCACCGAAGGCGGTTATTTCATCGACGCGGCCGGTCATTTCAACCCGGCGCATCCGGCCATGGTTGAGGACGGCAAGAACCCGACCGCACCGAAGACGGTGTTCGGCCTCATCCTCGCGGGTCTGAAGGTTCGCCGCGAGCGTGGCCTCGCACCGTTCACGATCATGTCCTGCGACAACATTCCGGGCAACGGTCACGTCACGGAAAACACCGTTGTCGGTCTGGCAAAAATGTCGGATCCCGATTTCGCGACGTGGATCCATGACAACGTCGCCTTCCCGAACTCGATGGTCGACCGCATTACGCCTGCCACCGGCCAGCGCGAGATCGACATCCTGAAAAACGATTTTGACATCGACGACAACTGGCCGGTGTTCTGCGAAGAGTTCAAGCAGTGGGTGATGGAAGACAATTTTCCGCTCGGTCGCCCGGCGCTGGAAGAAGTCGGCGTGCAGTTCGTGCCGGACGTTGCCCCTTACGAGCTGATGAAGCTGCGCATCCTCAACGGTGGTCACGCGACGATCGCCTATCCGGGTGAGCTGCTCGATATCCACTTCGTGCATGAAGCGATGGAACACCCGCTGATCCGTGCCTTCCTCGCCAAGCTGGAGAAGGAAGAGATCATCCCTATCGTGCCGCCGGTGCCGGATACCAGCCTCGACGCCTATTTCGACCTGATCGAACATCGTTTCCTCAACCCGAAAATCGGCGACACCATTCCGCGTCTGGCGCAGGACGGCTCCAACCGCCAGCCGAAATTCATCCTGCCCTCGACCCGTGATCGTCTCGATCAGGGCCTCGATATCGTCGGTCTGTCGCTGGTTTCGGCTTTGTGGTGCCGTTATTTCGCCGGCACGTCGGACAGTGGCCGCAAGATCGTCTTCAACGACACCAGCGCCGAAAAGCTGCAGGCTGCCGCGATCAAAGCCAAGGACGATCCGGACGCTTTCCTGGTGTTCGACGAGATTTTTGGCGAAGTCTCCGGCAACGAGCTTTTCCGCAAGCGTTTTGCGCATGCGCTGAAGACGCTTTGGGAGAAGGGTACGGCGAAGACGCTGGAACTCTATCTCGCCGACGAACTGGTCAAGTAAGGGCTTCATCCCATGAATGACCGGCCGCTGGTGATTTTCGATTGTGACGGGGTTCTGGTGGACAGCGAACCGGTTTCGGTGCGTGTTCTCGTCACCGCACTCAAACACCACGGTATCGATATGGCCGAGGAGGAAGCCTACAGCCGCTTCCTTGGCCGCAGCCTTGCCACCATGACCCAGGTCATGGATGAGGAATACGGTTTCCACACCGGTCCGGAATTTCTGGAAGGTCTGCGCCTTGATCTTTATGAACGGTTCAAGACCGAATTGCAGGCCATTTCCGGTATCGCCGATACGATCGACAGGCTCGGCTGCGACCATTGCGTGGCATCGTCCAGCCAGCCTGAACGCATTCGTCTGTCACTGTCGCTGACGGGCCTGATCGACAAGTTCGAGCCCAATATTTTCAGCGCTTCGATGGTCGAAAACGGCAAGCCCGCGCCCGATCTTTTCCTCTACGCTGCTGATAAGATGGGCTACGATCCGGCCAATTGCATTGTCGTGGAAGACAGCCCGGCGGGCATCGAAGCGGCGCAGCGCGCAGGCATGAGGGCGCTGGCCTTTACCGGCGGTTCCCACACGCATGTTACCGGTTATCGTGAACGCATCGAGGACCTGCAGCCCGACGCAATATTTGACGCCATGCCGGATTTGCTCCACCTTGTCCAAAAACACTGAACGGTCACAAGGGACCTGTTGCCAGCCGCTCCTTTTGGGCGGTACAGGTTAGCGAAGGGGCAGGAAACCAATCCGGATGCGTGATCACATCGTCGCGGTGGATGTCGGCACCACGAGCGCGCGGGCTGCGGTTTTTAATCGCGCCGGGCATTTGCTGGCGCGCGCCAAACAACCAATAGAAACGATCCGGCCCCGCGAAAATCACGCCGAACACGATAGTGAAAACATCTGGGCTGCGTGTTGCGGCGCCGTGCGCGCGGCACTCAGCGATGCCGGGATTTCCGCAAAGCAGGTCGTGGCGCTCGGTTTCGATGCCACCTGTTCGCTGGTCGTACGCGATCGGGACGGCAAGCCGCTGCCGGTGTCGCCGCGCGGGGAAACCCGTTTCGATACGATTGTCTGGCTCGATCACCGCGCCATCGACGAGGCCGAAATCCTGAACGCTTCCGGTCATTCGGTCCTGAAATATTCCGGCGAAACGCTGTCGCCGGAAATGCAGATGCCAAAGCTGATGTGGCTGAAAAGACATCACAAGGATACCTGGGAAAAGACCGGATTCATCTTCGATCTCGCCGATTTTCTGACCTGGAAGGCGACAGGTTCGGCCGCTCGTTCGCGTTGCACGTTGACCTCCAAATGGAACTACCTTTCCCACGAAACGCCCGGCTGGCAGGCCGATTTTTTAGGTCTGGCCGGTCTCGATGATTTGGCTGAGCGCGCCAACCTGTCCGAAGACACGGTGCCGGTGGGCGGCGTTATCGGTCAGTTGACCAGACAGGCGGCTGCCGATCTCGGGCTCGACACGAAATGTGTCGTCACCGCCGGCATGATCGATGCCTATGCGGGCGCGCTCGGCGCTCTCGGCAAGGCGGCGGATGGTGAAGCGCTGGAACAGAGCGTGGCGCTGATTGCCGGCACATCCAGCTGCATCGTCGCCTTCAGCACCAAACCGAAACCCGGCCAGAGCCTGTGGGGCCCGTATTACGATGCGCTTCTGCCCGGTCACTGGCTAGTGGAAGGCGGGCAATCCGCCACCGGAGCGCTGCTCGACCATATCGTGCGCATGCACGCGGCCGGCGGTGAGCCGACGCTGGAACTGCATGCCCGCATCGTTGCTCGTATCGGTGAACTGAGGGCGGAGGAGGGGCAAAACCTTGCTCCGGGCCTGCATGTCCTGCCGGATTTCCACGGTAACCGCTCGCCGCTGGCCGACCCTCGCGCCACCGGCGTGATTTCCGGCCTGACGCTCGATACCTCCTTCGATGGTCTCTGTCGGGTCTATTGGCGCACCTCGGTGGCAATAGCGCTCGGCATCCGACATATCCTCGAGGCACTGGCGCAATATGGTTATCGGTTCGAGACGCTGCACATTACCGGCGGCCATGTGCAGAACCCGCTTCTCTTGGAACTTTACGCGGATGTGACGGGGCGCAAGGTGGTGGTGCCGAACACCAGGGATGCGGTTCTCCTGGGCACGGCGATGGCGGCAGCCGTTGCCGGTGGCCTGCATGAAAACCTGCAGGCGGCGGCCGGCGCCATGGATCAGGGCTGGGCGGAACATGCCGCCGATCCGCAGCGCACGAAAATCTACGACCGCGATTACCGGCGCTTTCTGGCGATGGTCCGGCACCGCGAGGAATTGCGCAGGCTGGACGATGACGCCGTCTGAGCTTGCAGACATTTATCGCGGGTATATCGACTGCCTGAATCGGCAGGACTGGGACAATCTCGGCCGTTACGTCGCGGATAACGCTCGTCACAACGGCCATCTGCTGGGCCTGTTCGGTTATCGCGACATGCTGATCAACGATTTCGAACAGATTCCGGACCTGCGCTTCAACATCGATCTGCTGGTTTGCGAGCCGCCGCATGTCGCCAGCCGATTGGCTTTCGATTGTTCTCCCAAGGGACGTTTCCTAGGGCTGGACGTGAATGGCCGGCGCATCCGATTTGCGGAAAACGTGTTTTACCGTTTCGAGAATGGTCGCATCGTTGACGTTCGCTCGGTGCTGGACAACATGGCAATCGAAGCACAACTGCTTTAAATCGCATCGCATTGCCCGCCTATCTTGCTGAAACCGTTCAAAATTCCCATATGCTGCCAGCAACATGGAGACGCCGATGATCCTCGACGCCGCACGCCGCTCGCTGACAAACCTTTTCGCCCCGGAAGCACGATCCGTTTTTCTCAAGACATTGGGGCTGACGCTGCTGATCCTCGCCGGCCTGTGGTTCGGTCTGCGTGAGGTTCTGCTGACCTATGTGTGGCCATGGTTTGCGGCTTTCCTGCCCTCCATGCCGGAATTCGGCGGGTTTCTGGCGCTGATCGCCGGCATTTTGTTCGGCGTCGGACTTGCGCTGGCGCTTGCGTTGCTGATTGCGCCGGTCACGGCACTTATTGCCGGTCTGTTTCTCGACGATGTGGCGCAAGTGATCGAAAAGCGCGATTATCCGAACGATCCGCCGGGCCAGGAATTGCCGCTCGGTCAGGCCATTCTGGGTTCGATCCAGTTTCTCGGCGTGGTCATTGTCGGCAACATCATCGCGCTGCTGATGCTGTTCATTCCCGGCGTCAATCTGATAGCCTTCTTTCTGGTGAACGGTTACCTGCTCGGTCGCGAGTTTTTCGAGTTCGCCGCCATGCGGTTTCGTCCGGTGGCGCAAGCCAAGGCGTTTCGCGCCAAACATTCCTCCACCGTATTTCTGGCGGGCATGCTGATCGCCGGTTTCCTTGCGATCCCCTTCGTCAACCTTTTGACGCCGCTGTTTGCCGCCGGCCTGATGGTGCATCTGCACAAGGCGTTGTCGAAGCGTGATCCGGGTTTCGTGGGATAAGCTTACTCGCCGCTGAAACCGATCACCTGCGGCGGCAGCTCCACCAGCGGTGCCGGGATGTCGTTGCTTTTGGCCGGATATTTGCAGATGTCGGCGATCACGCAGCGTTCGCATTCGGCCCGGCGCGCCTTGCAGGTGTAACGTCCGTGCAGGATCAGCCAGTGATGCGCGTGATAAAGATACTGTTCGGGGATGACCCGCATCAGATTGTCTTCCACGTCATCCGGCGTATTGCCGGGCGCGAGTTTGATGCGGTTGGCGATGCGGAATACATGGGTGTCCACCGCCATGGTCGGCACGCCGAAGGCCATGGACATCACCACATTGGCGGTCTTGCGGCCGACGCCGGGCAACATCACCAGTTCCTCGCGGGTTTTCGGCACTTCCGAGCCGAACTGGTCGATGAGCATGCGACAGAGTGCGATGACGTTTTTGGCCTTGTTGCGGAAAAGCCCGATCGTCTTGATATGGGCGATCACGCCGTCTTCGCCCAAAGCCAGCATTTTTTCCGGCGTATCGGCTATCCTGAAAAGCTCGCGCGTCGCCTTGTTCACTCCGGCATCGGTGGCTTGCGCCGAAAGCGCCACGGCGACGACCAGCGTGAACGGGTTCACATGCTCCAGCTCGCCCTTCGGCTCCGGCCGCTGGATGGAGAAACGGCGAAAGATTTCCGTGCGCTCTTCCTTGGAATAGGCGGAGCGCGGCAAAGCCTTGCGACGGCGCGTCGCGGCTGTCGTATTTGACTTTTGCAAAGTTTGGGCGCTGGATCTGAGCTTGGAAATGGCCATGCTTTTTACTGCCACCCGACCCGGAGAAAAGCAACGTGGATGCGGACGTTGAACCTTGGGAGGACACACCTGTTTTCGCCGCCGAACTCACCGCACACCGTTCGCTGAGCGCCAAAGGTTTTCGCGTGTTGCTGGCCATGTCCGGCGCCATCTGCCTGCTATACGGCGTGTTTTTCATTGTGAGTGGCGCGTGGCCGGTGGGCCTGTTTTTCGGGCTGGATTTTCTGCTGCTCTACGGCGCTTTCCGGCTGAACTATCGCTCCGGCCGTGCCCGCGAGCAGATAACGGTGACGCGCAGCAATCTGTCGATCCGAAAGATCTCGCCCGCGGGAAAGGCGGTCGAACATCGGTTCAACCCGTTCTGGGCACGGTTTGGCGTCAACCGCCACGAGGAATTCGGCATTACCGGCATGTATGTTTCGGGCGAGGGCAGGCGCACCGATGTCGGCTCTTTCCTGAATCCGGATGACCGCGAAAGTTTTGCCAGGGCCTTCAAGGGCGCTCTTTCAACGGTAAAACGCCGAATCTAGCGGGTATCGCGAGAATGCTGCAAGAAACGGGTGGTGTGCAGCGTCTTTCGAGGCCATCTTCCGGGCAAAGGAGAGAGACCATGAACGCTCTTGCAAAGATTTCCAGCCCGGCCGTGGATGTCACGCCTGAAGGCATGGATTACGACACGGTGCGCCGCGTGATCGAACTGATCACGCTCGATTACCGCGCGCAGCCGTCGCTGGAAACCATTGCCGCCGAACTCGGCCAGTCGCCGACGCAGTTGCAGAAGGTTTTTACGCGTTGGGCGGGCTTGTCGCCAAAGGCGTTTCTGCAGGCCGTGACGCTGGATCATGCCAAGCGGCTATTGGGGGCTGAACAGCTACCGCTCCTGGAAACCTCCTATGAACTCGGCCTTTCCGGTCCCGGCCGCCTGCACGATCTGTTCGTGACGCATGAGGCGATGTCGCCGGGCGAATGGAAAGCCAAGGGTGGTGGTTTGACGATCCGCTACGGTTTCCATCCGTCGCCATTCGGGCGGGCGCTTGTCATGGCGACCGACCGCGGCCTTGCGGGGTTGGCCTTTGCCGATGGCTTCGAGGATCAGCAGGCTTGTCTCGATGACATGACCCGGCGCTGGCCGAACGCGGCCTATGTCGAGGACAGCGATGGCACTGCGGATTACATCGCACGCATTTTCGACCGTTCGCAGTGGTCGACGGAGCGGCCGCTGCAAGTGGTTCTGATCGGCACCGATTTTCAGGTCAAGGTCTGGCGCAGCCTTCTCAAGATCCCGTTCGGCAAGGCCGTCACCTATTCGCATGTCGCCTGTGATATCGGCCAACCGACGGCCAGCCGTGCGGTGGGGGCGGCGGTCGGCGCCAACCCGATTTCCTTCGTCGTACCTTGCCATCGCGCGGTCGGCAAAAGCGGCGCGCTGACGGGCTATCACTGGGGCCTCACCCGCAAGCGCGCCATTTTGGGCTGGGAGGCGGGTAACGCCTGATATCTGAACGGGCGGGATGCCTTCAGC
Organism: Hyphomicrobiales bacterium; assembly: GCA_900472395.1. Lineage (GTDB taxonomy): Bacteria > Pseudomonadota > Alphaproteobacteria > Rhizobiales > Rhizobiaceae > Neorhizobium. The sequence continues at coordinate 371,597 of UCHV01000005.1, read as the reverse complement.
ATCCTGTCAGCTTGCCCTTCTATCCGCATCTTCACCCGCAGGTTTTGGCCTGCTTTGAAGGTGAAGGAGCGGATGGCATGGCCTTAAAAACCTGGTGGCGCAAAACCCTTGTCGGGCGCATAAGCACGGGATTGCTGGCTTGCGCAGTTCTTGGTGGCGGTTATCTCGGTTTCCTGCAGGTCAGCGGAAATTTCCACACCGTTATCGCCGGCGAGCTTTATCGCTCCGCCCAGCCGACACCCGACCAGATCGAGCGTTATGTGCAACGATACGGCATCCGCACCATCGTCAACCTGCGCGGCGAAAACGACAGCCAGACATGGTATGACGACGAGGTGGCCACCGCCCGCAAGCTGGATATTCGGCATATCGATTTTCGTATGTCTGCCTACAAGCAGCTGACCGGGCCGGAAGCCGACAAGCTGGTGGCACTCTTGAAGGATGCGCCCAAACCCATCCTCATCCATTGCCTTTCGGGCGCCGATCGTACCGGGCTGGTGTCCGTCATCTACAGCAATCAGGTGGCCGGACTGCCGGAAGCGCAGTCGGAACGGCAGCTTTCCATCCTGTTCGGCCATGTGGGCATTCCGCTGATTTCGGCGGCCTACGCCATGGATGAAAGCTGGCACCAGCTGGAGCGGCATTACGGGATCGAAGGGTGAGGAATTGTCGGCGCAGCCGACGAAACGATCCGGTGAATCCTTTCGAATAACGAGCGCCCTGAGCTGAAGCGAAGGGCCGGGATGTGCCGGATAAGCCATCTTGAGCTGCAGGTGGTTCGGGATTTCCTTTGCAGAGTTCCCGCAGCCGTGCCAAAATCCCGGATATGAAAAGTAGCGTTGAGCTTTCCGAGGACATGTCGCAGCGGATCGATCGGTTGGCCGAACGAACGCATCTGACGCGTGCGCAGATCGTCGAAGACGCGCTTTCGAATGGGCGCTCGCTTGCGTGGCAAGAAAAATGGGTTGCGGGCGTTCAAGCCGGAATTCAGGATGCTGACGCGGGAAATTTTGCTTCGGATGCCGAAATTATCGGTGTCCTCGGTAAATACGACAAGTTGGCCTAGCCGTGCGGATATATTGGTCGCGGCGCTATCTCAATGAACTTGAGGCGATCGGTGACTATATTGCGGAGCGAAATCCGCGGGCCGCTTCGAAGGTTATCCGCGACATTCACACCAAAACGGCCACTCTTCTCTCCGAGCATCCTTTCACGGGCAGGATCGGCGATATACCGGGCACGCGTGAATTCGTTGTAGCCGGCACACCTTACATCGTTGCTTATCGTGTGAAGAATAATCGCGCCGAAGTGCTGTTCGTTCAGCATGGTGCCCGCTTGTGGCCTGACGACATCTAGAGCGGTTCATTGTTAAATGGAACCAGTTCTGCCGGAGCAGGTTTTCGTCGGGGCAGAGGCGATCGGCGAAGTGCATACCTGAAGGTACGTGCGAGCCGATCGCTTCTGATCCCGGCGGAAAGATGCCCGGCCCTTACGGGTTGGCTGAACCGGGCCGTCTGATCGCATGGCTGGCTTGGCCGTATGCTTTGGCTACGACGCGCGCCGGCCATGCGACCAGCCAATCCCGCTTAAGCCAACAGAACTGATTCCATTTAACAATGAACCGCTCTAACCGCCTTCGGCCAGCCTCAACAATTCCATCGCCGCCGCCTCATCCGTGATCAGCGTATTGCAGCCCACTCGCCTGATCGTGGCGCGGATGGCGGTGGCGCGGTGGGCGCCACCCGAGGAGAGCACGATGTGTTTTGCCTTTTTCAGCGTATCGAGATCGATGGACATGACCCGCTCGTTGAGCTTGTGATCGACCGAGTTTCCATCGGCATCCAGAAAATTGAACATCGTGTCGCAGACGCAACCCGCGGCAATGAGCCGGTCGAGTTCGGCTTTCGAAATGAACCCTTCCGATAGCGAGGTGGAATGCGGGCCGATGTCGCCGCAGCTGACGACGGCGAGGTCGAGGTTTTCGGCAAGGTCATAAACGGCATCAAGGCCGCATTTTTCGATCAGCGCGCGTTTGGTGGCGACGCTATCGACCAGAAGCGGGGCCAGAAACATGAAACATTCCGCACCCAACTGCCCGGCAAATCGCCAGGTGAAATCGATCGGATTGGTTTTCTGCACCGCAACGATGCCGCCGAGCAGCGACACGACCTTGCAGTTTTCCCGCCGTGGCGGGCGGAAGCTGGAAAGCGATGCCGTCATGGTGCGGCCCCAGCCGACGCCGATCGTCATGTCGTTCTGTATGACGTCTGAGAGAAATTGTCCGAGCGCAAGACCGACGGCGCTGGCCAGTGCCTCGGCGCTGTCATCCTTCGGAGCGGGCACGACAACCGCTTCATCCAGCCCGTAGGCGCGCTCCAGCCGGGTCGCCAGTTCCAGACAGCTGTCGACGCCCTCGCTGATCCAAATCTGCACTTCCGAACGTTTCATCGCCTCGTCGAGCATGCGGATGACGGTGGAGCGGCTGATGCCGAGGCGTTCGGCCACATCCTTCTGGGTCAATCCCTGATTGTAATATAGCCATGCGGCGCGCAGGCGCTGCGAGCTCGAATCCGCAACGGCTGTGTGGGTGTCGCGTCTGAGCTTGACCAAGGCGTCCTCGCATTCGCCCTCGGGCGCACTATTATCATCGGATGCCATGATATCGTCATGGATGGAACATATGTCAAATGAAGAAGACAAATGTCTTGACTTCTTTCCCGGCCGCGGATGTTATCTCTTCAACTGTCGAGGGATCAGAAACGCCTGCCGGGCGTTGGGTTTTAAAAGCGAGGATTTTGCCGATGACATCGAAACTAGAGCAGCTGCGCGCCATGACCACCGTTGTCGCCGATACCGGTGACATCGAAGCCGTTGCCCGCCTGAAGCCGGTGGATTGCACCACCAACCCGTCCATCGTTTTGAAGGCGATCGGCACATCGATCTTCGCCGACAAGGTGAAGGAAGCCGTTGCCTGGGGCCGCACCCAGGGTGGTGATACGGACGCCGTTGCCGCAGCCGTTGCCGACCGTCTGGCCATTGATGTCGGTGCAGCGCTGGCCGCCATCGTTCCGGGCCGCGTGTCGACCGAAGTCGATGCCGACCTTTCCTTCGATACTGAAGCGTCGATCAAGAAGGCGCACGAGATCATCGCCGCCTACAAGGCGCGTGGCATCGAGCGTGACCGCATCCTCATCAAGCTGGCCTCCACCTGGGAAGGCATCAAGGCTGCCGAAAAGCTGCAGGCCGAAGGCATCGACTGCAACCTGACGCTTCTCTTCAGCCATGCACAGGCCGTCGCCGCCGCAGACGCCAAGGCGTTCCTCATTTCGCCCTTCGTCGGCCGTATCCTCGACTGGCACAAGAAGGCGACCGGTCAGGAATACACGTCCGAAACCGACCCGGGCGTCGTTTCCGTCCGGTCGATCTACAACTACTACAAGGCCAACGGCATCAAGACGATCGTCATGGGCGCCTCGTTCCGTAATGTCGGCGAAATCGAAGCGCTGGCCGGTTGCGACCGCCTGACGATTGCGCCTAATCTGCTCGACGAGCTGGACAAGGCCGAAGGTACGCTGGAGCGCAAGCTGTCTCCTGAAAAGTTCGAGGCCGCAGCCCCGATCAAGATGGACGAAAAGACGTTCCGCTGGATGCTGAACGAAGACCAGATGGCAACCGAAAAGCTGTCGGACGGTATTCGCCTGTTCGCCAAGGATCTCGTGGCACTGCGCGATCTGGTGAAGAAGGAACTGCAGCTGGCTGCTGCCTGATAGGCAAACACGTCGTCATGCTCGGGCCTGTCTCGAGCATCTGCCACGCTGAGTTTGTGGCAATGTGGTTGGATCCTTGGGACAAGCCCAAGGATGACGGAAGAGAAATACATCCATTGCAAAGGCCCGCCATTGGCGGGCCTTTCTGCGTTCAAGCGGCTGACACTCTTTTCGCCGTCACCACCGTCTTCACAAACGCGAGGATGAATACCGCCGTCATCAGCAGAACAATGGTTGGGGCGGGGGCGCTGTCGAGGAAGAAGGCCAGATAGATACCCCCGAGCGAGCAGCCCAGCGCGACCGCGACGGCCGTGATCATCATCGCCGTAAAGCGACGCGTCAGCAGGAAGGCAATCGCACCGGGGGCCACGAGGAGCGCCACCGAGAGAATGATGCCGATTGCTTTCAGGGCACCGACCACGGTCAGCGACAAAACGGCGAGCAGGCCGTAATGCAGGATGCGGGTTGGCAGGCCGATGGCCTTTGCGTGCTGTTCGTCGAAGGCGTGGACGAGCAGATCCTTGCGGAAGATGAGAAGGAAGATCGTCGAGGCGATGGCGATCAGCGTCGTTTCGATGAGGTCGTAGGTCAAGATGCCGAGCATGTCGCCGAACAGGATATGGTCGAGATGCACATCGGCCTGTACCTTGACGTAAAGCACCAGCCCCAGGCCGAACATGCCGGAGAAAACGATGCCGAGAACGGTGTCTTCCTTGATGCGACTGTTTTCCTTGAGAAAACCGGTGGCCAAGGCGCAGACCATGCCGGCCACGAAAGCGCCGATGGAGAAAGGGATGGCCAGAATATAGGCGATCACCACGCCCGGCAGCACGGCATGGCTGACCGCATCGCCCATCAGCGACCAGCCTTTCAACACCAGAAAACACGACAGGATTGCCATGGGCAGCGCGATCATCAGCGTCACGGCAAAGGCGGTGCGCATGAAATCGATCTGGAAGGGAAAGAGGAGGAGGTCGATCGTGTCGCTCATGATGCTTCCTCCAGCGAGGCTTTCAGGCGGCGGCGCGAGGCCAGCATGCCGTGCTTGGGGGCAAACACGAAGGCAATCAGGAAGATGAGGGTCTGTAGCACAACGATGATGCCGCCGGTGGCCCCATCAAGGAAATAGGAGAGGTATGCGCCGAGAAAGCTGGTGCCGGCGCCGATGGCGAGCGCCATGACGATGACGCGCTGAAAACGGTCGGTGAGCAGATAGGCAGTGGCGCCGGGTGTGACGACCATGGCAACCACGAGGAATGCGCCGACCGTCTGCATGGCGGCGACGGTGGAGGCTGCCAGCAGCGCGAAGAACATGACTTTCAAGGCGTCGGGCTTGAGGCCGATGGTGCGGGCGTGGTTTTCATCGAAAAAGGCGACCATCAGGTCTTTCCACTTCAACGCCAACACAGCGAGGCTGACCGTGCCGATGATGACGAGCTGCAGCGTATCGCCGGGGGAGATGGCCAGCACATTGCCGAGCACGATGGTCTGGATATCGACCGAGGTGGGTGACAGCGACACCATGAACAGGCCAAGCCCGAAAAAAGAGGTGAAGATCAGGCCAATGATCGCGTCTTCCTTCAGCCGCGTGCGCTGGTTGAGGAAGAGCATGGCGAGCGCGGCCAGACCGCCGGACATGAAGGCGCCGATGGAGAAGGGCAGGCCGAGCATATAAGCGCCGGCAACGCCGGGCACGATGGAATGCGAGAGCGCATCGCCGATCAGCGACCAGCCTTTCAGCATCAGATAGGCGGAAAGAAAGCCGCACACGCCGCCGACCAGAGCCGACACCCAGATGGCGTTGAGCATGTAGCCATAGGTGAAGGGTTCAAGAAGCGTCTGGAGCATTTTTGGCCTCCGGCTTCTTTTCCGTGCCGTTTCCGTAGGTCACGAAGGGGCGTTCGTCGTCGGTAAAGACCTTGACGTGGCGCGGATCTTCGTCGTCGTGCAGATCGCGGCCGCCAAGAATGAAGTGGCGCAAAACGCCGCCGAAAGCCTTTTCGAGATTGGCTTCGTTGAATGTGTCCTCGGTTTTGCCATAGGCGAGAACCGTGCCCTTGACGAAGACGGTGCGGTCACAGAAATCCGGCACGCTGCCGAGATTGTGGGTGGAGACCAGCATGACGCGGCCTTCGTCGCGTAGTGCCTTGAGAAGCGTGATGATCTGTTCTTCTGTGGTCACGTCGACGCCGGTAAAGGGTTCATCGAGCAGGATGACCTGACCCTCCTGTGCAAGCGCGCGGGCGAGAAACACACGCTTGCGCTGGCCGCCGGAAAGTTCGCCAATCTGGCGCTTGCGGTATTCCTCCATGTTCACCCGCTTCAGGGCTTCAGTCACCATCTCATGGTCACGGCGGGAAGGGATGCGCAGAAAGTTCATGTGGCCGTAGCGGCCCATCATCACCACGTCTTCGACGAGGACCGGAAAATCCCAATCGACTTCTTCGGACTGCGGCACATAGGCGACGAGGTTCTTTTTGAGCGCCTCGCGGGCAGTCATTCCGAGGATTTCGACCGTGCCCTCGTTGACCGAGACAAAACCCATGATGGCCTTGAAGAGGGTGGATTTGCCGGCACCATTGACGCCGACGAGGGCGGTAATCGTGCCCTTGGGCACCTCAAAACTGGCATGTTTCAGCGCGGTGTGGCCATTGCGATAGGCGACGCTGACATTGTCGAGTTTGATGCCGGTTGCTGCCGGCTTGACGCTGCCCATCATCATTGTGCCAAACCCTTCGCGATTGTCTCGGAGGTGACGCGCAGGAGATCGAGATAGGTCGGCACCGGGCCATCGGCTTCCGAAAGCGAGTCCACGTAGAGCACGCCGCCATAGGCTGCCCCGGTTTCCGAGGCGACCTGTTTGGCGGGTTTGTCGGAAACGGTGCTTTCGGAGAAGATCACCTTCACATCATGCTCGCGCATCGCATCGATGACGGCGCGCACCTGCTGCGGCGTGCCCTGGCTGTCGGCATTGACCGGCCAGAGATACAATTCCTTCAAACCGAAATCGCGGGCGAGATAGGAAAACGCGCCTTCGCTCGTCACCAGCCAGCGATGGTTTTCCGGCAGTTTCGCCAGCTCGTCGCGGATCGGCTGGCTGAGCGCCCTGATCTTGTCGGAATAGGCCTTGGCGTTGGCGGAGTAGGTTTCTGCATTGGCCGGATCGACCTGCGTCAGGCCTTTGCGGATGTTTTCGACATAGATCAGCGCATTGTCCGGCGACATCCACGAATGCGGGTTCGGCTTGCCCTGATAGGCGCCGCCGGCAATCGCCATCGGCGTCACGCCGTCCGATACGGTAACGTTCGGCACATCGCCGAGGTTCTGGAGAAAACGCTCGAACCAGAGTTCGAGGTTTAGGCCGTTGCGCAGCACCAGATCGGCATCGCGAGCGCGCAGGAGATCGCGCGGCGTCGGCTGGTAATTGTGGATCTCCGCACCCGGCTTGGTGATGCTTTCCACGGTTGCGGCATCGCCCGCAACGTTTTTGGCCATATCCGCAATGATGGTGAAAGTGGTGACGACCTTGGGTTTTTCACCCGATGCGGTCTGTGCCTGGGTGGCCAGAGGCAGGCCGACAAAACCCGAAAACAGGCTGACGGTGAGGCATGCAATTCTCAAAAGGGACATGGAAACCATTTCTGCTGTTGCAAGTCATTTGCATTAGAGACTAGCGCAGTTTTGCTATCTGTCAATGCTATTGCAAATCATTCGCAACAAGGGATGAGTTTCGTTAAAGCGCTTGGGTTCGATGGCGTAATCGCAAGTGGAGAAAAGAAAAACTTGAGCCTAACGCACGACGACCACGCCCAACCACAGCCATCTGGTTCGTTCTGATACGAATGCAACCAATATTGGCGGTGTTTTCGCGTGGAAAACATTAGCAGATTAAAGTTTCCTCAATAGGAATAGGGGAGTATCGACCCCGTATTCCAGATGTGTAGTGAGTAATTGGGGTAAACCATGCCGGGGCTTGGTACGTGAAAGGCATCAAGATCCGGCTGTCTCGCAAGCTCGGTGTAGCCCTTGCCGGCATCGTCATTCTTGGCGGTGGCAGCGGCGCGGCTGCGCTTTACGCCAGCCATTCCGGCATGCTTGGCCCATCTTACTCCGATATCAACGGCCTTTCCTGTTCCACCGTCCAGACGGTGAAGATCAAGCGTGACAATCAGTATTGGGTGCGCAAATACGTCGTTGCCGACACGGGTGACGGTTTGGCGCGCATTCGCACGGCTGTTCGTGTCGCAAAAGCCGTACAGAAAGCCGAAAAAGCCGATCTCGTACAGATTGCCATTCTCGACAAGGCCGGGCCGACCGACCGTGCGGCCATGCGTGGCCGGGCAATCGGCGCGCAGGTGATCTATACGCCGGATCCTTCCCGCGTACCTGACGGCGTGATGAACCACCCGCTCTCCGCCTTCTATCTCGACGGCAGCGCCGATACTGCCGGCCAGTATTACGGCATGCGTGTCGATCTGCCTTACGAGGACATCGACGGTATTGCCGTCTCGCTCAAGGATTTTGCCGACTGTGTCGAACCGGTGGTCGCCGGTGCCGAGGGCGGTCACGGCAGTCCTGCAAAGGGCAAGAGCCATGACGGCGGCCATGGTGGCGGCGAAGCTGCCGGTCACGGTGAAAAGCCGGCCGCCGAAGGCCACGATGCCGCACCGGAAGAGGGTCACGATGCACCGGCCGCCGAAGGGCACGGCACGCCTGATGGCGGCGAGGTGGTTGCCTCGACCCCGCAGGACAAGGGTTTTCTCGCCTCCATCACCGGCATGCTGTTCGGTGACAAGACAGAAGAAGCTGCCATCGACGAACACACGACGGCCGCATCCGGCGATCATCCGGCCGAAGATGCCGGTCATGAGGCCAAGGCGGCCGAGCCGAAGGTGACCGAGCCGGCGGGGCATTGAGCACTCTGCGGCGTCACCTTCGCACAACAAAATACCATCAAATGAAAACGGCGNNCGCCGTTTTCATTTGAACCATTGGCGCGCACCTTGCGATGCGCGCTCTGATAGCAATCAGTCCGCCTTGGCCTTGCGGGCCGGGAAGAGGATCACGTCGCGGATCGACGGGGCGTTGGTGAGGAGCATGGTCAGGCGGTCCACGCCGATGCCGAGGCCACCGGCTGGCGGCATGCCCTGATCGATGGCGTCGAGGAACTCGTCGTCCAGCTGCTTGTCCTTTTCGCCACGGGCGTGCGCCTGTTCCAGCTGCTCGACCATGCGCTTGCGCTGCTCTTCCGGATCGTTCAGTTCGGAGAAGGCATTGCCCAGTTCCCAGGCGTTGCAATAGGTTTCGAAACGTTCGACGAGGCGCGGTTCGCCCGGAACTTCCTTGGCGAAGGGCGAAATGTCCTTCGGGAAATGCGTGACGTGGCTCGGCTGGATCAGCGTGCCCTCGACCTTCTCTTCGAAGATGAAGGCGAGGCATTCGCCCCAGGTCCAGTCCTTTTCGACTTCAAAACCGGCAGCCTTGGCGGCGATGCGGGCTTCCTCGTCCGTCTTCATGGCGAGGAAGTCGATGCCGGTGACTTCCTTGACGGCGTCGGGCATGGGCACGCGCTTGAACGGGCCCTTGAAGGACATTTCCTTGTCGCCGTACATGAATTCGGTGGAGCCGTGGATCTTCATCGCCAGTTCGGCGAACATGCGCTCCACGAGGTCCATGATGTCCTCGTAATCGGCATAGGCCCAATAGCATTCCATCATGGTGAATTCAGGATTGTGCCGGGTGGAAACGCCTTCGTTGCGGAAGTTCCGGTTGACCTCGAACACCTTGTCGGTGAGGCCGGAGACCAGCGTACGCTTCAAAAACAGTTCCGGGGCGATGCGCAGGTACATGTCCTGCTTCAGCGTGTTGTGGTGGGTCTTGAACGGATCAGCCGTTGCACCGCCATAGACGGAATGCAGCATCGGCGTTTCGACTTCCATAAAACCGTCTTCTTCCATGAAGCGGCGGATGCCCGAAACGATCTTCGAGCGCTGCTGGAAACGCAGTTTCGATTCCTCGTTGCTCATGATGTCGAGGTGGCGCTTGCGATAGCGGATCTCGACGTCGGCAATGCCGTTCCACTTCTCCGGCATGGGCAGAAGCGATTTGGTCAGCATGGTGATTTCGCGGGCGCTGATCGACAGTTCGCCACGCTTGGTGCGGCGCACGATGCCGGTGACGCCAATGATGTCGCCGAGGTCGATCATCGCCAGCATGTTACGGGCTTCTTCCGGGGTGACATCCTTGTGGCTGAAGATCTGGATCTTGCCGCCGGCGTCATGGATATCCATGAACATGCCCGAGTTGCGCGAGGAATAAACGCGACCGGCAACGGTGACGACATCGGTAGTTTCGACGTCGGACTCGAGGTCCTTGTATTTTTCCGCCAGTTCCGCGTTGGTGATCGTGCGGTGGAAATGCGCCGGATAAACGTCGCCGATGGTTTCGCGCAGCTTGGCGAGCTTTTGCGCGCGCACTTCGGTGGCGTCGGAGGAGAGGGCGGTTTCGGTCTTGGTGTCGGTCATGGTTTTTCGCCTTTAAGGGCTGTGTTCGTTGGGGTTACCGGGTGCATTCTGGCGCCGTAAGGGACGAAACCTCTCCGCATCCGTCATCCTCGGGCTTGACCCGAGGATCTAATCACATTTCCGCCGGGCCGCCTCGCCTCAACCTTAGCTACCCTTGCAGATCCTCGGGTCAAGCCCGAGGATGACGGCTGAGAGCGGAGCGGCGTCTGCGCAAAATTGCCACCTGGGCAATTACTTCCCGTCGCCCACCATGGACGAAACCACGGCAGCCGCAATCTTCAGACGCTGACGCACGACCGAACGGCCGAGAATGGCCATAGAGTCAAACAGCGGCAGCGAGCGAGCCGAGCCGGACATGGCGATGAACAGCGGCGGGGTGACGACGCGCAGCTTTTTCTCCAGCTTGTCGGCAACGGCGCGCAGTTCGGCGTCGATCGCTTCCACGTTCCATTCGATCATCTTTTCGATGTCGGCCTGAACCGTGTTGATGATGAGCAGCGTATCTTCCGGCGATGTCTTCAGGCCCGCAAACGAGGCAGGCGTCAGGTTGACGTCGGCGGCAAGCAGGAAGCCGGCAAGGTTCGGCAGGTCGCCGAGCTTGGTGATGCGGCTCTGCGAATGTTTCAGGCCTTCCGTCAGACGCTGGTTTTCCAGCGCCCATTCCAGCGTGCGGGCAACAAATTCTTCCGGCGACAGCTTTTCGCGCAGCCAGCGGCCGTTCAGCCAATCCAGCTTCTGCAGGTCGAAAATGGCACCGGCCTTGGAGAGTGCTTCCGGGTCGAATTTGCCGATCAGCTCTTCCATGGTCAGCAGCTCTTCGCCTTCGGCAATCTGCACGAAGAATAGGCCCAAGAAGTTCATCAACGCTTCCGGCAGGTAACCCAGCGCAGAATAGTAGCTGATCGATGTCGGGTTCTTGCGCTTCGACAGTTTGGATTTGTCGGCATTGCGCATCAGCGACAGGTGCATCCACACCGGCGCTTCCCAGCCGAAATAACGATAGAGCAGGATGTGCTTCGGCACCGATGCCAGCCACTCCTCGCCGCGCGCGACGTGGGTGATCTTCATCAGGTGATCGTCGATGACGTTTGCCATGTGATAGGTCGGCATGCCGTCGCCCTTGATGAGCACCTGCATGTCAACCGAATCCCACGGGATCGACACATCGCCGTAAACGCCGTCGGTGAAATCGCACGAGCCTTCGGTCGGGATTTTCATGCGCACGACGGAGCCTTCGCCGGCCGCCATCTTGGCGGTCACTTCCTCGGCGCTGTAGCGCAGGCATAGACCATCGTATTTCGGCGGCTTGCCGGCCGCGCGCTGGCCTTCGCGCATCTCATCCAGTCGCTCGGGCGTGCAGAAACAACGGAAGGCGTGGCCCTTGTCGAGCAGGTCCTGCGCGTAGGGCTGGTACATGTCCTTGCGCTCGGACTGGCGGTACGGGCCATAAGGACCGCCGACATCCGGGCCTTCCGCCCATTTCAGGCCGGTCCATTTCAGCGCATCGAGAACGCGCTCTTCGAATTCGAGCGTCGAGCGGGTGGCATCGGTATCTTCGATACGCAGGATGAACTCGCCGCCGTGCTTTTTGGCAAAGAGGTAGTTGAAAAGCGCGATATAAGCGGTACCGACATGGGGTTCGCCGGTCGGCGAGGGGGCGATACGGACGCGCGGGGTCGGATGGATCATTGTGCTGCTCTTTTTCAAGGCGCGCTGCCCGCAGAGATCGGGCGGCGCCAAGCCTGTTCCGGGAATAGGGATTGGTGCAGGCTTAGGCCATATTCAGGGGACAGCGTCAAGATTTTTAGGGGCAACGGCCCTAGCAGTGTCTTACCGGCATCAGCTGACAGGCCAGACATAGAGCAGCGCCGGGATGCTAACGAGGATGATCAGGAAGGATAATGGCAGGCCGAGCCGCGGATAATCGGAGAATTTGTAGCCACCCGGACCAAACACCAGCGTGTTGCACTGGTGGCCGACCGGGGTGAGGAAATCGCAGCCGGCGCCGATAGCCACCGCCATCAGAAATGCTTCCGGCTTGAAGCCGAGATTGGTGGCGAAACTGGCGGCAATCGGCCCCATGACCAGCACGGTCGCGGCATTGTTGAGGAAGGGCGTGACCGCCATGGCGGTGACGAGGATGAGGCCAAGCGCGCCCCATGCGGGTAACGTTGCCGCTGCCTGACCCAGCCAGTTGGCGATGAGCTCGCTGCCGCCGGTCGTGCGCAGACTGTCGGAGACCGGGATCAGCGCCGCCAGCATGACGAGGATCGGCCCATCGACCGACTTGTAGAAATCGGTGAGCGGAATGGCGCGAAAGACGACCATGCCGAGCGCTGCTGCGAAAAAGGCGACCGGAACCGGTGCGAGCCCGACGGCGGTGGCGCCCATGGCGAGCGCCAGAATGATCAGCGGAATGACGGCGCGGCGGCGGGTGCCGAGCAGCACTTCGCGCTGCGCCAGGGGAAACAGCGAAAAATCCTGCATCACGCCCGGCATGTTCTTGCGGGACCCCTGCAGCACGATCACATCGCCGGCCATCAGCGTCAGGTTCGCCAGCCTTTCCTTCAGCCGTTCGCCGTGGCGGCTGATGGCGAGAAGGTTGACGCCGCGTGTGTAGGACAGCGCCAGTTCCTTGGCGGAAAGCCCCTTGAGAGACGATTCCTGGCTGATGATCGCCTCGATGGAAATCACATCCGCCTGGTCCTTGCCGTTTTCCATCAGCGGCTTGCCGGAAAGCTGCAGCTTGGCGCCGGAGACGATCCGGTCCAGCGCCTTCGATGGGCCTTCCAGGAGCACGATATCGTTTTCGCGCAGTTTCAGATCGGGGAACGGTGCCATACGTGATGGGCCGCGCAACACGGCATTGGCGATTACCTCGCCATCGCCGAGTTTCAACAATTCGCCGAGCGCCTTTTCCAGCACGGTCGATTGCTGGGTGACCGTGACTTCGGACGTGTAATTGCTGATTTCGACGGCTTCTTCGAGTGAGTTGGTCTGTTTGGTGCGGCTCGGCACCAGCCAGTGGAAAAACAGCAGAAACACGATGCCGACGACGCAAAGGATGACACCCATCGGCGTGAAATCGAACATGGTGAAGGAGGTGCCGGTCAGCTCCTCGCGGATGCGCGAAACGACGATATTGGGCGAGGTGCCGATCTGCGTCATCAGCCCGCCGAGCAGGGCGGAAAACGCCATCGGCATCAGGTATTTCGAGGGCGAGACGCCGGATTTCTTGGCGAACTGGAATGCGACCGGCATCATGATCGCAAGCGCGCCGATATTCTTGATGAAGGCCGAGAGCACAGCCACCACGATCATCAGCAGCGCCAGCTGGGTGTGCAGCGAATTGAGATTGGGAAAGAATTTCTTGATTGCCGTATCGACGATGCCGGATCGGGCAACGCCGGCCGAGACGATCAGCGCCGAACCAACGATGATGACGATATCGTCGGAGAACCCGGAAAAGGCCTTGTCGAACGGTACGACACCGAGTGTCACCGCAAGCACCAGCGCGCAGCAGGCCACGACGTCGTAACGAAAGCGATCCCAGATGAAAACCGCCATCATGGCGGCGATGACCGAGAAGGCGAGGATCTGCTGGGTGGTCATGCGGCTCCGGGGATCAAGAGGCAGATGCTGGAAGTGGCGTGATAATGCCTGAGTGGAGAAAATGTTTCAAACGACCGTTGTCGAGCTTTTCGATTTCACGAGCGCCGCCACCGTTGCCGCTCCGGAGACTGGACAATGAAGACGCGAGGAATAGAGTGCGCGCATTCGCATTGCCGCATCAGGAGTTTTCCATGGCCGATATCATGTCCATCCCCGTCACGCTGGCCGACGGGCGCGAAACCTCGCTTTCCGAATACAAGGGCAAGGTCATGCTGGTGGTCAATGTCGCCTCCAAATGCGGGCTGACCAAGCAGTATGAGGGGCTGGAAAAGCTCTACGAAGACAAGCGTGGCGAAGGTTTCGAAATCGCGGCTTTCCCGGCCAACAACTTCAAGGAGCAGGAACCGGGCACCGATGCGGAAATCGTTGAGTTCTGCCAGCTCACCTATGACGTGAAATTCCCGATCTTTTCCAAGATTTCGGTGAAAGGCAGGGACCAGCATCCGCTTTACAAGGCGCTGACGGCGATCGACCTGCCGACCACCGGCGATGGCCCGATGAAGGAACGCCTGCGCTCGCTGGGACTGGAATTGAAGGATGGCGGCGACATCGTCTGGAATTTCGAGAAGTTCCTGATCGGTCGCGATGGCCGGGTTGTTGCGCGCTTTGCACCGGACGTGGAGCCACAGGATGCCCGGCTGGTTTCGGCGCTGGAACGGGAACTGGCGAAGGGGTAAGGTTGTAGCTTTGGGAGGAAAGCATGACCCATTTGGCCGAACTTAAGGCGAGGCTGATGGCCAACCCTGACTTTCGCGCGGAATACGAAAAGGCGGATGCCGAGTTCAGACGTATCGAGGATGGTGTGCGCAGAAATGGCGAGACGTCGAAGCCTACCAAGTAAGGCTTTTGCAATTGCCTTCTCTGCTTTCACGCAGCTTTGCTCACCCGCATTTCGACACGCAGTCCGGCCGCTACGAGCATATTGACCAGCGTGTCGAGCGAAAACAGATTGATCTTGCCGTTCAAGAGATCGGAAATGCGCGGCTGCGTCACGTTGAGCAGTCGTGCAGCCTCGCTCTGCGTCCATTCCTTCGAACGGATATGCTGCTCAAGCGACATCATGAGGATGGAGCGGAGCTTCATGTTCTCGGCCTCGGCGGGATCCTGTTCGATGGCATCCCAGATGCTTGAGAAAGTTTCCGTGCTCATCGATCTCGTTCCCTCAACAGCTCGCCATAACGTTTCGCTGCAATGTTGATGTCTGTCTTGTCGGTTTTCTGCGTCTTTTTCTGAAAGCAGTGGAGCACGTAAATGGCGTCCGCGAATTTGGCGACGTAGATCACCCGGAACGCGCCGGTTTCGTCCCGCACGCGGATTTCATAAGCGCCTTTTCCGACGGTGGGCATGGGTTCCCAGTCGGATGGATCATGGCCGTGCTGAACCTTGTCCAGCTGATAACCGACGTCGCGTCTCGGGGTTTCCGGAAACGCACGTAAATCACTGAGGGCGCTTCCAAGAAACCGCAAGGCTTTCATGAATGGGAGTATACAAAATTTTGTATGATCTTGGCAAGATCGCGATAAAAAGGGCGCCACATGGGCGCCCTTCGCATCTGAACTTGCCGCAGCTTTTTATCAATGCAGCGTCTGGTCGCCGCTCTTTTTCTTCTTCTTGGCGTTGCGTGAGACCATGTTGAGGATCTCGACCAGAGCTGAAAATGCCATGGCGGCGTAGATGTAGCCCTTCGGCACGTGCACGCCAAAACCTTCGGCGATCAGGGTTGCGCCAATCATCAGCAGGAAGCCCAGAGCCAGCATGACGATGGTCGGGTTCTTTTCGATGAAGTTGGCGAGCGGGTTGGCGGCCAGAAGCATGACGGTAACGGCCGCGATGACGGCGATGATCATGATCGGCAGATGCGGGGTCATGCCGACGGCAGTGATGATGCTGTCGATCGAAAACACCAGGTCGAGGATGAGGATCTGGGTGATGGCGGCAGCAAAGGTGATCTGCACGACCTTTTCGCCGGCACCGACCATGTCATCCTTATGGTCGATCGGATCGACGCTGTGGTGGATTTCCTTGGTTGCCTTGTAGAGCAGGAACAGGCCGCCGGCGATGAGGATCATGTCCTTCCACGAGAAGGGATGGCCAAACACTTCGAAGACCGGGTTGGTGAGCTGGACGATCCAGGCAACGGTGCCGAGCAGGCCGAGGCGCATGATGAGCGCAAGGCCGATACCGATCTTGCGGGCCTTGTCACGGTGTTCCGGCGGCAGCTTGTTGGTCAGGATCGAGATGAAGATGAGGTTGTCGATGCCAAGCACCACCTCCATGACGACAAGGGTGACGAGCGCAACCCAGGCGGTTGGGTCCTGGATAAGCAGCATGATGTCTTGCATGGGGCGGTTTTCTCCTGAAACATCGCGAGGTATTGGGCAAGGTATATTGTCGCCGGTTTCAGAGAAACAAGCGCACGTCTGGGGTATACGTGCGCCGCATGAATGTTATTCCGCAGGAGAGTTGGTTTTTTTATTCCCGTAGGCCGCCATGAACACGCGGATGGCGCCGCGGATGACGCGCTCTATCTCTTCGCGCGGCGGCGCCTCCGGCATGGTGCCGAACAGCCGGAACTTGAAAAAGCTGCCGCTGGCGAGATCGAGGAACTGCCCTGAGGCCAGGTCTATGTCGTCGACTTCAAGCGAGCCCGCCTCGACATGCAGGGTCAAAAAGTCCTGCAGCACGGTGCGCAGGTTTTGCGGGCCACGGAAGAAGCGGGCGCACAGATCCGGCATGCGCTCACGCACGCCGAGAACGGTGCGCATGGCATTGATGATCTTGTCGTCGGTCAGGTGTTCGAGAAACTTGATGCCGAATTCGCGCAGGCCGGCTTCGACATTCTCGTTGTCTTTCAACACGGTACGCAGCGCTGCCAGGAAAGCGGCGCGCTCGCGTTCCACCATCGCGATGAACAGATCCTCCTTGTTGTCGAAATAAACGTAGATCGTCCCCTTCGACACGCCGGCCTCCCGCGTGATGTCGTTCATGCTGGCGGCATCGAAACCTTTCTGCATGAAAACGCGTTTAGCGCCGTCAACGATCTGCTCGCGCTTCACGGGATCCGCGCCGGCGGCAAAGCGGCCTGCGGGCGCAGAATTCTCGGTAGCCGGTAATGTCTTCGACGTGTTCATCTTGCCTTTTTTCACCATTTCGAACCGATTGGTTCGATTTGCTCTTGATATGTGTTTTGCAAAGTTCTAAGTCAAGCCCGATTAAACCGATCGGTTCGATTGGTTGCCCCGCTCTCCCTATGTAGATGGTCGATACCATGAACGCATCTCAAAATTCCGGTGCCAAGCGCGCCGTAAAGCTCGAAGCTGTCGAAGACGACAAGGCCGAAGCCCGCACGGAAGCCCCGGCCCATGCGCCGACTGCCCCGACCGCGGCTGCTGCTGCTGTCGAGCAGAAATCCGAGCCGAAGAAAAAGAAGCGTGGCGTCATTCTGCCGATCGTCGTGCTGGCGCTTCTCGCCGGCGGCGCATGGTATGGGTATGAATGGTGGACGACCGGCCGCTTCATGGTTTCGACCGACGATGCCTATATCGAAGGCGACATCGCCACGATCACGCCGAAGGTCACGGCGTTCGTTTCCAAGGTGAATGTGGTTGCCAACCAGCAGGTCAAGGCCGGCGATACCTTGGTGACGCTCGATAATGGCGATTACCAGAACGCGCTCGATCAGGCCAATGCCGCGATTGAAACGCAAAAACTGTCGCTGACGCGCATCGATGCACAGATTGCCGCCGGCAATGCCAGTGTCGAACAGGCTGAAGCCCAGCAGGTTGCCTTGCAGGCAGCGGTGCGTGGTGCCGAAATCACCCAGAAGCGTCAGGCCGAGCTGCAGGCGAAATCGGCCGGCACCACCGCCGATCTCGACAGTGCCAACATTGCGCTCGATCAGGCCAAGGCCAACCTTGTCGGTGGCCAGGCAGCCATTGCCAGCGCGCAGGCCAATATCAAGATCCTTGATGCGCAGAAACGCGAAGCCGAAGGCCAGATCCGCACACTGGAATTGCAGCGTGACAAGGCGGCCCGCGATCTTTCCTTCACCATCCTGAAGGCACCTTATGACGGTGTTGTCGGCAACCGTTCGGTTCAGGAAGGCGATCTCGTCTCGTCCGGCCAGCGGCTGATGGCGCTGGTGCCGACGCGCCAGCTTTATATCGACGCCAATTTCAAGGAAACGCAGATCCAGCATCTGGAGCCGGGTTCCAAGGTAAAGGTGCACGTCGACGCCTATAGCGACGATGCGATCACCGGCACGGTCGAGTCCATCTCGCCGGCTTCGGGTTCGGTCTTCTCGCTTTTGCCGCCGGAAAACGCCACGGGCAACTTTACCAAGATCATCCAGCGCGTGCCGGTGCGTATCGCCCTGCCGCAAGATGCGCTGGATAGCGGTCGCCTGCGCGCCGGTTTGAGCGTCGTTGTCGATGTCGATACCCGCACGGCACCGCAGAAGTAATCCGGTTCTGGCCCTGATCTAACGGCCCGTTGAGGGCGGAGGTGGTCCCTATGGCTGGGAGCGCAACGACGACTGCAGGATCGATGCCCGCGGCAGCCATGCCGGCGGATGCGCCCATGGACAAAAGAAAGCTGATCGCTTTCTTCGCCATGGTGCTCGGCATGTTCATGTCGATCCTCGATATCCAGATCGTTTCGGCATCCTTGTCGGAAATCCAGGCCGGCCTCTCCGCCGGTTCGGACGAGATCGGCTGGGTGCAGACATCCTACCTGATCGCGGAGGTCATCATGATCCCGCTTTCGGGGACCTTGGCGCGTATCGTGTCAACGCGGTATCTGTTTGCCTTTTCGGCGGCGGGTTTTACCGTCGCCAGCGCGCTCTGCGCCACCGCGACGAATATCGACCAGATGATCGTCTACCGCGCCATTCAGGGTTTTATCGGCGGCGGCATGATCCCGTCGGTTTTCGCGGCGGCCTTCACCATCTTCCCGCCGTCGAAACGCGCCATCGTCTCGCCGATCATCGGCCTGATCGCCACGCTTGCCCCCACCATCGGACCGACCGTTGGCGGTTATCTGTCCCATGCCTTTTCGTGGCACTGGTTGTTTCTGGTCAACATCATTCCCGGCATCATCGTTTCGATCGTCACCTGGAACTTCATCGATTTCGACAAGCCGGAACTGTCGCTGTTCAAGAAATTCGACTGGACCGGACTGGCGGCGATGGGCATTTTTCTCGGCGCGCTGGAATATGTGCTGGAAGAGGGCAATTCCAACGACTGGTTCAACGACCACATGATCGTCATCGGCGCGATTGCGTCGGTTGCCGGTGCTGTCGTGTTCTTCTACCGGGCGTTTACCTCGGAATTCCCGGTGGTGGATCTGACCGCGTTTGCCAACCGAAACTTTGCCTTCGGTTCGATCTTCTCCTTCGTCATGGGCATCGGGCTTTATGGCCTGACCTATATCTATCCGGTCTATCTCGGGCGTATCCGGGGTTACGACAGCCTGATGATCGGCGAGACGATGTTCGTCTCGGGTCTGGCGATGTTCTTCACCGCGCCGATTGCGGGCAAGCTTTCGACGGTCATGGACCTGCGGGCGATGATGGTGCTGGGCTTCATCAGCTTCGCTGCCGGCACTTATATCATGACCGGCATCACCGCCGACTGGGATTTCTATGAGCTGTTCATCCCGCAGATCCTGCGCGGTTTCGGCCTGATGATGTGCATGGTGCCGATCAACAATATCGCGCTCGGCACGCTGCCGCCCGCCCGTATCCGTGGTGCGTCCGGCCTGTTCAACCTGACGCGTAACCTCGGCGGCGCCGTGGGGCTTGCAATCATCAGCACGCTTTTGTCCAACCGTCAGGACGTGCATTACGAACGGCTGCGCGAAAACCTCGATTGGGGCAATCAGGCCGCCGTCAGCCAGCTGAATAACATGGCTGCTAATCTCAATGCTTACGGTCTCGACGGTGCGACAGGTGCGATCAAGCAGATGGTGCAGATGGCGACCAAGCAGGCCGTGGTGATGTCGTTCAGCGATGTCTTCATGATCCTCACCGTGTTGTTCGGCATGATGATTTTGGGCGTTGCCGCAATTTCCAAGCCCGCTCCACAGGGTGGCGGAGGTGGTGGTGGCGGCCACTGATTTTTTAAAAGATCCACCGCGCCTACCGGGGTCGCTGTCTCAGGCAGCGGCCCCGTTTGCTGTTTATGGCCGCGAGGTGCGGCAAAAATCTGATTTACGTACCTCAGCTTTTTCGCTACCACACGGGCGGAGGAGTGCACATGAAGCCGACGGTCCATGACATCGCCAGAAGTGCCGGCGTCAGCCTTGCCACCGTCGATCGGGTGCTGAATGCCCGGCCGGGTGTGCGCGAAGGCACGCGAGTGCGGGTGGAGGAGGCGATTGCCACGCTCGGTTATGTGCGCGATGTCGCTGCTGCCAATCTCGCCAAGAGCCGCGTTTATCCCTTTGTCTTCATTCTGCCGGTCAACGAAAATCCGTTCATGCTCGGTCTGCGCCGCGAGGTGGAGGAGGCGATTGCCCGCTCCGGGGCCGAGCGCACGCGGATCGAAGTGATCGACGTGCCGGCGCTGGAAAGTGCGGCTCTGGTCGCCGCGCTGGACAAGGTCGCCGCCGGTGATGCGGCGGGTGTCGCTTTCGTCGCCGTCGATGCGCCTGATGTGCGTGAGGCAGCAGGCCGCGTGGCGGCGGCAAGCATTCCGATGGTGACGCTGGTGTCCGATCTCAGCCAGTCGCCGCGTGATCATTACGCCGGTATCGATAATATCGCCGCAGGGCGCACGGCCGCCACGCTGATGGGCCGCTTTCTGGGCTCGCGGAAGGGCAGGATCGTGCCGCTGGCCGGCTCGTTGATGGTGCGCGATCACCGTGAGCGTCTCGATGGTTTTGCCGAAGTGATGCGTCAGAATTTTCCGCATCTGGAACTATTGCCGGCCGTCGAGGGCCGTGATGATCCGGCGCTGGTGGAAAAGCTGATCGGCGAGACCTTGCGTCAGCATCCCGACATCTGCGGCATCTACAGTCTCGGTGCCGGTAATCATGGTCTTCTGCCGGTGCTGGAGGCAAAACCTCTTTCGCCCAAGCCGGTTGTGATCCTGCACGAGTTGACGGAAGCGAGCAGCGCCGCTCTGGTGAATGGCACCATCGATGCCGTGCTCAATCAGGATGCCGGACATGAGGTGCGCAGCGCCATTCGTGTCTTGAAGGCAAAGGCCGATGGCCTACCTGTCATCGCCGCGCAGGAACGTATTCGCATAGACATTTTCTTGAAGGACAACCTGCCGTAACGGTGGGAGGAAAGGAAACAGAATGTATCTCGGTCTCGATCTCGGCACGTCCGGCGTAAAGGCGCTGCTTATCGACGGCGATCAGAAGATCATCGGTTCGGCCAATGGTTCGCTCGATGTCTCGCGTCCGCATCCCGGCTGGTCGGAGCAGGACCCGGAGCACTGGGTGCGCGCCAGCAGGCAAGCCGTTGCCGGGCTGAAACAAAAGTTTCCGAAGGAACTTGCGGCGGTGAAGGGCATCGGCCTTTCCGGCCAGATGCACGGCGCGACGCTGCTCGATGCCGACGACAAGGTTTTGCGCCCCTGCATTTTGTGGAATGACACGCGGTCGCACAAGGAAGCAGCCGCTCTCGACGCCAACCCGATCTTCCGCAAGCTGACCGGCAATATCGTGTTCCCCGGCTTCACGGCGCCGAAGCTGGCATGGGTGAAGAACAACGAGCCTGAGATTTTTGCCAAGGTCGCCAAGGTGCTGTTGCCCAAGGACTTTTTGCGCCTGTGGCTGACGGGCGAGCACATTTCCGAAATGTCGGATTCTGCCGGTACTTCCTGGCTCGATACCGGGGCCCGTAAATGGTCGGCGGAGCTTTTGGCTGCGACCGATCTTTCCGAAAAACAGATGCCGGCGCTGGTGGAAGGCACGGATCAGGCCGGCAAGCTGCGCGGCGAACTGCTTTCCGAATGGGGCATGTCTGACGGTGTCGTCGTGGCCGGCGGGGCAGGGGATAATGCCGCCTCGGCGATCGGCATGGGCACGGTCAGCCACGGCTCGGCCTTCGTGTCGCTCGGCACGTCGGGCGTGCTGTTTGCCGCCACCGACAGTTATCTGCCGAAGCCGGAAAGCGCCGTGCATGCCTTCTGCCACGCGCTGCCCAAGACGTGGCACCAGATGGGTGTCATCCTCTCTGCCACCGATGCGCTCAACTGGCATTCGAAGGTGAGCGGCAAGCCCGCCGCCGATCTGGTGGCGGAACTTGGCGATGTGCTGAAAGCACCGTCGGGTGTCACCTTCCTGCCGTATCTTTCCGGCGAACGCACGCCGCACAACGATGCCGTCATTCGCGGTGCCTTCCTCGGGCTGGAGCATGAATCGAGCCGCGCGGTGCTGACGCAGGCCGTGCTGGAAGGCGTCACCTTCGCCATCCGAGACAATCTCGAAGCGCTGAAATCGGCCGGTACGCAGATCGACCGCGTCACCGCCATCGGCGGCGGTTCGCGTTCGCGTTACTGGCTGGCCTCGATTGCCACGTCGCTTGGCGTGCCGGTGGATATTCCGGCCGATGGTGATTTTGGTGCGGCTTTCGGCGCCGCGCGTCTGGGGCTGATTGCCGCGACCGGTGCCGATCCGGTTGCTGTATGCACTGCGCCGAAGACGGAAACGACCATCGATCCGGTCGCTGGTCTGAGCGAGAGTTACGAGGCGGCCTACGACCGATATCGCGCCGCTTATCCGGCAATCCGCGCGCTGGCCAACTGATTTTTCGGGGGCTATGCCCTTCGGCGGTGAGCGCAAAATCTCACCGCCAAAAGACCTCAAAACCGAAGATCGCTCACCTGCGGCGATTTATGTCTTGCAATGAGGTACGTACGTCATATTCTGATTTACGTACATCAAATCCTTGTGCAAATATCACGATCATCATTTCAGGGAGGAGACCCATATGAAAACCGGCTTTTTCGGCGATATCCAGAAGATCAAATATGAAGGCCCGGACAGCACCAATCCGCTGGCTTACCGTTTTTACAATCCAGACGAGATCGTTGCCGGCAAGCGGCTGGAGGATCACCTCCGTTTCGCCGTTGCCTATTGGCATTCGTTTGCCTGGGAAGGTGGCGACCCCTTTGGCGGCCGCACGTTCGATCGCCCCTGGTATGACGGCGAGATGGAAAAGGCCAAGCTGAAGGCCGATGTCGCCTTCGAAATGTTCTCGTTGCTCGGCGCGCCCTATTATTGTTTCCACGATGCCGACGTGCGCCCTGAGGGCAAGACATTTGCGGAAAACACGAAAAACCTCGAGGAGATCGTCGATTATTTCGCGCAGAAGCAGGAAGAGACCGGCGTAAAACTGTTGTGGGGCACGGCCAACCTGTTCTCCAACCGGCGTTTCATGTCCGGCGCGTCCACCAATCCCGACCCGGATGTGTTTGCCTATTCTGCCGCCACCATCAAGACCTGCATGGACGCGACGCAAAAGCTGGGTGGAGAGAACTATGTTCTGTGGGGCGGTCGTGAAGGTTACGAAACCCTGCTCAACACGGACCTTTCCCGCGAGTTCGACCAGATGGCGCGCATGCTGCACATGGTGGTCGATTACAAACACAAGATCGGCTTCAAGGGCGCCATCCTTGTCGAGCCGAAACCGCAGGAACCGACCAAGCACCAGTATGATTACGACGTCGCTACGGTTTATGGTTTCCTCAAAAAATACGGCCTCGAAAACGAGGTGAAGATGAATATCGAACAGGGCCACGCCATTCTGGCCGGCCACACGTTCGAGCATGAGCTGGCGCTGGCCAACGCCCACGGCATTTTTGGTTCGATCGACATGAACCGCAACGATTACCAGTCCGGCTGGGATACGGACCAGTTCCCCAACAACGTGCCGGAAATGGCGCTGGCCTATTATCAGGTCCTGCTGGCGGGCGGCTTCACCACAGGCGGTACCAATTTCGACAGCAAGCTGCGCCGTCAGTCCATCGACCCGGACGATCTGCTGATCGGCCATATCGGTGGCATGGATAGTTGCGCACGTGGCCTCAAGGCTGCGGCGAAGATGCTGGAGGATGGTGCGCTGTCGAAACCGCTTTCCGAGCGTTACGCCAAGTGGGACAACCCGGAAGCCCAGAAAATGCTGCGCGGCGATTATTCGCTGGAAGAAATCACCGCCAGGGTGGAGCGCGAAAACATCAATCCCGAGCCAAAGTCCGGCCGTCAGGAATTGTTGGAAAACATCGTCAACCGCTACGTTTAAGGCGAGTGACAGGTGGCCGGGGCGTTCGCGTCCCGGCCGCGTTCTGGCGGTTCGTTTGCCCAAGACGTCATCCTCGGCCTAGTGCCGAGGATCTGACCACGCCAGATAATGGGCCACAGCAGATCCTCGGGACGAGCCCGAGGATAACGAAAGAGAGGTGTCTCTGGTTGCGGTCGAACCCTATTTGACCAGCTTTTGATTGCTGTTCTTCATGCAGTTCATGAGGTCGTGCAACTGGCCGTCGCTCAATGAACGCTTCGGTATGATCCGGAAATTTTCCACGCTGTAGATCAGGATGTACCGGTCGTTTTCCTCGGCCCTGATGAACTCCTGCCATGGCATGATGAAAGAGCCATATTGGTTCTGGCTCCGATAACCGCTCTCGTCCCATTCCATGGTTCGCGGCACCTGCATCGGCTTGTCGCGGGCAAAGCGTTTTCGCGCTGCCCGGCCATTGAAGCTAAGGACGACGAGCAAAGGCACAGCGAAGACGCCGACGAGCGTGGAGACGGCGTAGATGGCGAGAAATGGCAGCAGGGTGGAAATATCTCCCAGCAGACTGAGCAGCAGCAGGAAGATGGCCATGAAAATGGCCCAGAAGATCACCAGCCGGATCACGGTGCGGCGGCTGCCGATGGTGCGCCGGAACTGCAGCATGTTGGCGCGCGCCAGATCGTCCGCCGTCAACTGGATCGAAATGCGTCTTGCGGCGTCGGTCAGCCCTGTGTCGCTCACGTCATTTCCATTCCGGCATGATCGGTCTCGCACTACTCTATAGGCCTGAGCGGCGCTGGCAAGGATTAGGCTGAACGGTGTGCCTCAACTCGCGCCAGAGGCCCGACGCCTCCTGTCGGAGGGTCCGCCGCGCCGGGCCCTGGCTGCGATTTCGTTTGAATGCAATTAATATTAGAAATATCTAAATCGTCAATCGCGTTTACGCGCCAAGATTGTTGATAATGTGTCGGTTAATGCGCTCACATTTGGTTGAGTCTGTTTCGCCGATTCTTGCTTTACGTACCTCATAATCTTGGTTAGCCTCCGATATCAGGAGGACTATCAATGTATTCGACCGCTCGCGAGGAGGCTGGCGTTCAATCTGCGTTTTCGTTCAAACGCGTATCGACGCATCTGAAATCGGTGGCCTGCCCATGAGCGTGTCTGCGCCGGCGGCTGCGTCATCCCATGCCATTCCATTGCTGGAAGGCGCGGGTCTTTCCAAGACTTTTGGCATTGTCGAGGTTTTGAAGGATATCGGCCTGACCGTGCGGGCAGGCGAGGTTCACGCCATCATCGGTGAAAACGGTGCGGGTAAATCCACCTTGATGAAAATTCTCGCGGGCAACCATCAGCCGACGCGCGGAGAGCTGCGCATCGATGGCAAACCGGTGAGCTTTGCCGGGCCGGTGGATGCGGAAAACCACGGCATCGTGCTGGTACATCAGGAAATCCTGCTGGCGCCGGACCTGACGGTTGCGCAGAACATCTATCTGGGCCGCGAACTCGGCAACGGCCTGGCGCTCGATGACCGGGCGATGAACGAGGGGGCGGCCAAGGCGATCCGTGAACTCGGCGGCGATCTCGATCCGAACGCCATCGTATCCCGCCTTTCCATCGCGCAGCGGCAACTGGTGCAGATTGCGCGTGTGCTGCTGGTGCCGCACCGCATCGTCATTTTCGATGAGCCGACCGCCTCGCTGACGCCGCATGAGACCGAGGCACTGTTGAAGGTGATACGCGACATCCGCGCCAAGGGTGTCGGCGTCCTCTATATTTCGCACCGCTTGCCGGAGGTGAAGGAGATCGCCGACCGCGTGACCGTGCTGCGTGACGGCCGGCTGGTGGCCTCGCACGAAACTGCCGAGTTGCAGCCGGCGGATATGGCGCGGCTGATGGTGGGCCGTGATGTGGCAAAACTTTACCCGGATCGTCAGGCAGCCGCGGCGCGCGAAACCGTGCTGAATGTCGAAAATTTCGACGTGCCGGGTTATGCGCAAAATGCCAGCTTCAGCCTGCGCAAGGGCGAAATCCTCGGGTTTGCCGGGCTGATCGGTGCCGGCCGTACCGAATTGATGGAAGGGCTGGTCGGCCTGCGTCCGGCAAGAGGCAAGGTGACGCTGCGTGGTCACTCGGTGGCCTTCACCGACGTTCATTCCAGCCTGAAAGCCGGCGTCGCCTATCTTTCGGAAGACCGCAAGGGCAAGGGCCTTCTCCTGACCAAGGACCTGCGCACCAACCTGACGCTTGCCTCGCTCGGAAAGTTCATTCGCGGCTTCCAGATCGACCGTCAGCGCGAAGCGCAAGCCCTCGATACGGCCATCGAGGAATTCGATATCCGCACGGGCACGAAAAACATTCTTGCCGGCCAGCTTTCCGGCGGCAACCAGCAGAAGCTGCTGCTCGCAAAAATGATGCTGCTCGATCCGCAGGTCGTCATCATCGACGAGCCGACACGCGGCATCGATATCGGCAACAAGGAACAGATCTACAAATTCATCGCCGCTCTTGCTGAAGAGGGACGCTCGATCATCGTCGTTTCCTCCGAAATGCCGGAGCTGATCGGCATCTGCGACCGCATCCATGTGATGCGCGCGGGCCGAATAGTCGGCGAGGTGGAGGGGGACCACATGAACGAAAACGAGATCGTGCAGCTGGCGACAGGTGTGAAAACCGGCGCAGGGGAGGCGGCATGAACGCGGTGGCAACGGACACGACCAAGGCGCCGAGGACGTCCAAGGATTGGGACATGGCCGCAATCGCGCCCTTCGTGGCGCTGGCGCTGCTTCTGGTGCTCGGTTATTTCGCCAATCCGAATTTCGTCTCGGTCGCCAACCTAACCAATGTCATCACCCGTAGCGCCTTCATCGCCATTATCGCGCTGGGCGCAACCTATGTCATCTCGTCGGGCGGGCTGGATCTTTCGGTCGGCGCCATGGTGGCTTTTGTGGCCAGCCTGATGATCCTGTTCATGAATTCCGGCGCGGTCGCCGATCCGATGTTGATGCTGATCGCGGCGATGATGCTTGCCCTGATCCTCGGCGCGGCCTGTGGCTTGACCAACGGCCTGATCACCACGGTCGGCAAGATCGAGCCTTTTATCGCCACGCTGGGCATGATGGGCATCTATCGCGGTTTGACGACGTGGCTGAGCCAGGGCGGGTCGATCACGGTGCGGGATCGCGAGCTGCAGCAGCTCTATCGTCCGGTCTATTTTGGCGATGTGTTCGGTGTGCCGATCCCCATCATCGTGATCTTCGTCACCGCTGCCCTTGCCGCTTTCGTGCTCTATCGCACCCGTTACGGCCGGCATGTGATTGCCGTCGGGTCGAACGAGGAAGTGGCGCGTTATTCCGGCATTTCGGTGCAAAAAGTTCGCACCATCGCCTATGTCATCCAGGGCCTGTGCGTTGCCGTCGCGGTGATCATCTATGTGCCGCGTCTGGGGTCGACATCGGCAACAACCGGCATTCTGTGGGAATTGCAGGCGATTACTGCCGTCGTGGTCGGTGGCACGGCCTTGCGCGGCGGTGTCGGCCGCATCTGGGGCACGATCTGCGGGGCGTTCATTCTGGAAATCGTCGGCAACATCATGCTGCTTTCCAATTTTGTCAGCGAATATCTCATCGGTGCGATCCAGGGAGCGATCATTATCATCGCCATGCTGGTGCAACGCACGCTGATGCGGAAATAGCAGGTTTCAGAGTTACGCCGGGCCATCTGGGGCGGGTCCGGTCGGGAGGAGAGACCCCGTTCATCTTGGGAGAGAGAACATGCGCAGAAGAACTTTTGGGATGGCCGCAGCTGCACTTGCCGCGTCGGTGGTGATTGCACCCACGCTCGGCTGGGCGCAGGAAGCAAAGAAGGTCACGATCGGCGTGTCCATTCCGGCCGCCGACCATGGCTGGACGGCTGGTGTCGTGTTCCATGCGGAACGTGTCGCCAAGCTGTTGATGGCCGAACACAAGGGCCTCAATGTCATCGTCAAGACCTCGGCGGATCCGGCCAGCCAGGCCAATGCCGTGCAGGATCTGGCCGTCCAGGGCATCGATGCGCTCGTCATCCTGCCGACCGACCCGGATCAGCTCGTTTCGGCCATCCAGCAGGTGAAGGATGACGGCAAGTTCGTGGCGCTGGTCGACCGTGCGCCTTCCGTCAACGACAACACCATCCGCGATCTCTATGTGGCCGGCAACAACCCGGCGCTGGGTGAAGTCGCGGGCCAGTATATCGCCAAGACGACGCCGGAAGCCGAAGTCGTCATCATCCGCGGTCTGCCGATCCCGATTGATCAGCAGCGTCAGGACGGTTTCGACAAGGGTATCGAAGGCTCCAAGGTCAAAATTCTGGATCGCCAGTACGGCAACTGGAGCCGCGACGACGCCTTTCGCGTGATGCAGGATTATCTCACCAAATATCCGAAGATCGACGTGGTCTGGTGCCAGGATGACGACATGGCGGTCGGTGTCATGGAGGCCATCAGCCAAGCCAACCGCACCGATATCAAATATGTCGTCGGCGGCGCCGGTTCGAAGGACATGATCAAAAAGGTCATGGATGGCGACAAGATGATGCCGGTCGACGTGCTTTATCCGCCGGCCATGGTGGCGACCGCCATGCAGCTCACCGCCGGTGGTTTCTACGATCAGGTTCCGGTCAGCGGCAATTACATCCTCGACGCCACGTTGGTGACCAAGGACAACGCCAAGGACTTCTATTTCCCTGACTCGCCATTCTGATTTGGCTTTTCCCGGGCGCGCACGGTTGTTTCCATGCGCGCCCGGTCCATGTTTTGAATTGTAAAAAAGCGGAGATTTTTCATGAAGACGATCAAGGGCCCGGGCATCTTTCTCGGCCAGTTTGCAGGCGACGCGGCACCGTTCAATTCCTGGGACGGCATCACCAAATGGGCGGCCGACAAGGGGTATCTCGGCGTGCAGGTGCCGACATGGGCGAGCCAACTGATCGACCTGAAGAAAGCCGCCTCCTCAAAGGATTATTGCGACGAACTGGCCGGTGTGGCCCGCCGGAACGGCGTCGAGATCACCGAGCTTTCCACCCATCTTCAGGGGCAGCTTGTGGCGGTGCATCCGGCCTATGACGAAGTGTTCGACGGTTTTGCCGCGCCGGAAGTGCGTGGCAACCCGAAAGCCCGGCAGGAATGGGCCGTCGAGCAGGTCAAGATGGGCATCAGCGCCTCAAGGCATCTCGGCATCAAGGCACACGCAACCTTTTCCGGCGCGCTGGTGTGGCCGTATCTTTATCCGTTCCCGCAGCGTCCGGCCGGTCTGGTCGAGGCGGCCTTCGATGAGCTTGCGAAACGCTGGACGCCGATCCTCAATCATGCCGATGAAAATGATGTGGACATCTGCTACGAAATCCATCCGAGCGAAGACCTGCATGACGGCATCACCTTCGAGATGTTCCTGGAGCGGGTAAAGAACCATCCGCGCGCCAACATGCTCTACGATCCGTCGCATTACGTGCTGCAATGCCTCGATTATCTCGACAACATCGACATCTACAAGGACCGGATCAAGATGTTCCACGTCAAGGACGCGGAGTTCAATCCGACCGGGCGTCAGGGCGTTTACGGCGGTTTCCAGAACTGGGTGAACCGCGCCGGCCGCTTCCGCTCGCCGGGCGACGGTCAGGTGGATTTCGGTTCGATCTTTTCCAAGATGGCCGCCAACGATTTCGATGGCTGGGCCGTTGTCGAGTGGGAATGCGCGCTGAAACACCCGGAAGACGGCGCGCGCGAAGGAGCGGAATTCGTCAAGGCGCATATCATCCGCGTCACCGAACACGCGTTCGACGATTTTGCCGGTGCGGGCACCGACGAGGCGGCCAATCGGCGCATGCTGGGACTTTAGTTTTCATCGGGGAGCTTTCAATCCGCACTTCGATCTCAAAACAGGGCAAGGACTGAGCCTTGCCCTGTTTTGGGAAATTGAAAAACCTAACTTCTTGGGTTATTCTTCTTCGTGATCACCGTTCTACGTCAGCACGGAATGCGCTTCGTGGTTTATACGGCTGATCATGAGCCGCCCCATGTGCATGTCTACGGGGACGGCGAAGCACGGATTGATATCGAAACACTGAAGGTCCTGACACAAGGTGGTCTGTCAGATCGTGACGTTCGACGGGCAGTCGAGGTTATTGCGGACAATCAGCCTCTGTTTCTGAGAACCTGGAGAAAGTTCCATGGCTGAAGTCACAGATGAAGATCTGGCTGCTGCGAAACGGCAGTGGATAAAGGAGCGTTCGCAACGCCCCGTGCCAATAGCCGTGCGTTTCGATGCAGCATCCGGCCGTATCCACGTCGAGTTTGAAAACGGTGCGGCTTTTATGGTGCCTGCGCGGCTGCTCGAAGGGTTGAGCGACGCATCGGATGCTCATCTGGCGCAGGTCGAGCTACTGGGAGAAACAGGACTTCACTGGGAAAGCCTCGATGTCGATTATTCGATCGCCGGCCTGATGGCAGGTGTATTCGGAAGCCGCACTTTCATGGAGGCTCAACGAAAGGGCGGGCAGTCGCGTTCGCGGGCAAAGACCGCCGCCAGCCGGGCGAATGGCGCGAAGGGCGGGCGACCCAAAAAGGCAAATCAAAACATCTAGATCATCCGACGTGAATATTTCGGGAGGAAAAATACATGGCAATCGAAGGCAAACAGGAAGCAGAGCGGCAGCCGCGCATCCGTCTCGGCATGGTGGGCGGCGGTTCGGGCGCGTTTATCGGTGCGGTGCATCGCATGGCGGCGCGGCTGGATGACCGGTTCGATCTGATCTCCGGCGCGCTGTCGTCGACGCCGGAAAAGGCGGCGGCTTCGGGCCGCGAACTCGGGCTCGATCCGACCCGCACCTATGGTTCCTACAAGGACATGGCGATCCGCGAGGCGCGGCTGAAGGATGGTATCGAGGCGGTGTCGATCGTCACGCCCAACCATGTGCATTTCGAAGCGGCGCGCGAGTTTCTGAAGCGCGGCATCCACGTCATCTGCGACAAGCCGCTGACTTCCAATCTGGCTGATGCCAAGAAGCTGAAAAAGCTCGCGGATGAAAGCGATGCGCTGTTCATTCTCACCCACAATTACACCGGTTATCCGATGGTGCGGCAGGCCCGCGAAATGATCGCCAATGGCGATCTGGGCAAGCTGCGTGTGGTGAATGTGGAATATGCGCAGGACTGGCTGACGGAAGCCGCCGAACAGACCGGTGCCAAGCAGGCCGTGTGGCGCACCGACCCGGCGCAGTCTGGTGCCGGCGGTTCGACTGGCGATATCGGCACGCATGCCTATAACCTTGCCTCCTTCGTTACCGGCTTGACGCTGGAGAGCCTCGCCGCCGATCTCGACAGCTTTGTGCCCGGCCGCAGGCTGGACGACAATGCGCATGTGATGCTGCGGTTCGCAGAAGGCGCGAAGGGCATGTTGTGGTGCAGCCAGGTGGCGCCGGGCAATGAGAACGGCCTGAAGCTGCGCGTCTACGGCGAAAAGGGCGGGCTGGAGTGGAGCCAGGAAAACCCGAACCTGCTCTGGTACACGCCGTTCGGTGAACCGAAGCGGCTGATCACCCGCAATGGTGCAGGCGCGGGTGCTGCGGCTGCGCGCGTCTCGCGTATTCCCGGCGGTCATCCGGAAGGTTATCTCGAAGCCTTTGCGACCATCTATTCGGAGGCAGCGCTCGCCATCAACGCCAAAAAGAACGGCACCAAGCTGGACAAGGCGGTGATCTACCCGACCGTCGATGACGGTGTGAAGGGTGTTGCCTTCGTGGGAGCCTGCGTGGCGTCTTCGAAGAAAAACGGTGCCTGGGTCAAACTCTGAGAGAAATGCTGCGGCTGGAGGGTGATGGACCTTAGCGGAACATCGAGCCCAGCCGCAGGATCAGCTTGCGATCGAACAGGTGCGGCTGGTCGTACATCCAGGTCAGGGCATCCGCCGTGGTCCAGGCCTTCTTGTAAGGCCGAACGCTGGTCAGCGCGTCGAACACGTCGCAGACGGTGCAGATGCGCACGACCGGGATGATCTGGTTATCCTTGAGGCCGAGTGGATAACCGCTG
Source organism: Hyphomicrobiales bacterium (assembly GCA_900472395.1). GTDB lineage: Bacteria > Pseudomonadota > Alphaproteobacteria > Rhizobiales > Rhizobiaceae > Neorhizobium. The sequence continues at coordinate 339,326 of UCHV01000005.1, read as the reverse complement.
CCGTCGAGCGCTTCGTGGTGAAGGCGGCAGACGTCGAGAATGAGTTCGGAAACGCCGCCGAGATCCTTCATGTGGCGATATCCGATTTCCGGATGGCTGCGGATCATCCGCCATTCGATGGCGTTGAGTTTTCCGGGCTTGTTGAGAATGGCGTTGGGGATCAGAAGCTTGCCGATGTCGTGCAATATGCCGGCGCGGCCGATCTCGTTGACCATTTCATCATCGTATTCTAGAAGCACGGCCATTTGCGCCATCAGGCCGGCCACGACCACGGAATGAAGGTAGGTCGCCTTGTGTTTTGCCTTGAGACGGGTCATCTCGAGGAAAAGCTCGGGCGCGCTTTCGACACCGCGGCGCGCGGCGATGGCGGCTTCGGTGATATGCGCCATGTCGATATTGCCATCGACCATGGCTTCCAGGCCCTGGCGCATGGCGTCCATCGCGCCTTCAAGTGCGGCGCTGGTTTCCAGCCGCATCGGCTCGCTTAACGGTGCGGGTTTGAAGTAACCGGCGGGTGCGCGCTCCAGAAGCGCTGCAACATCGACGCGGCTTTTCTGCTGGCTGACAAGAACATCGACCGCCGAGGATAGAAGAATGGCGCTCAGATCCTCTTCGGATTCAAGCATGAACCGACGCCGCGGGAATTCTGCGCTTGGGCATTCCACCGCCTCAATATAAAGGCCGGCTTGAACAAGATTTTTGGGAAAACGAAGTATCACGCCAATCATTCCTCGAATTACGAGGTGAATTGAACGTCAAGACTATAAATAATTCCCTTAAATGAGCGGTCACATTTTTATGGTGTGCCGAAAGAGGGTATTTTTTGCAATTTTATGATGTTCTTTAATACGGTCTGTCAGATTTTATTCGCGTATGGCGTTGATTTTATTTCGCTAATTAAATCTCTGGTGTGTATTTTGCACATGTGCAAACGGCGTGCCCTGCAGATGCAGGGCACGCCGTTTTGTTGTCCTGGCGGTTTCCCGACCGGATTTTTCAGTGGTGTGCGAGGTCGCGAACGGCCTTCACGTCGGCTGCTGAAACAGCCGGTGCCTTGTTGGTCCAGCCTTCACGCAGGAAGGTGGCAAGCGCTGCGATTTCCTCGTCGGAGAGACGCTTGTCGTAACCCTGCATGCGCATCTTCATCGGACGGTCTGCCGTGGAGGGCAGTTCCGCGCCGTGGAGGATGACGCTGATGAGACCCTTTGGCGATTTTGCTGTCACCAGCGAGTTGCCATCGAGTTCCGGGAAGGTTTCGCCTGCACCCTTGCCGGTGACGAAGTGGCAGCCACCGCAATTGTCGAGATAGAGGCGGGGGCCGAGCGGCATATCCGGCTTGGCTTCCGTCAGCATCTTTTCCGTTTCGGTGACGACCGGCGTGGCAGGAGCCGCCGCGGCCTTGTCGCTGCCGGTTCCGATCTTCTTGAGGTAGGCGGCGATCGCCATGTTGTCCTCATGCGTCAGGTACTGCAGCGAGTCACGCACGACGAGCATCATTTCGCCGGTTGCCGTCGAGTGGGCGTTACGGGCAGTCGCGAGGTAAGCCGCTGTCTGCTCGGTCGTCCACTTCTGCGGGCCGCTTGCCGGACCGCGCAGGTCAGGCGCGGTATAACCGTCGATTTCGCCACCGGTCAGGAAAGACTTCGACGTATCGTCGATGCCGTCCTGCGCCATGAACAGGTTGCGCGGGCTGTGGCAGGCGGCGCAGTGGCCCGCACCTTCGACGAGATATTTGCCGCGGTTGAACTGCTCGTCCTGTCCTTCCGTCGGCTTGAAGCCGGCCTGATAGCTGGCCGCCAGCCAGTTCCAGGCGCGCAGGCCGAAGCGCATGTTGAACGGAAAGCCCAGCCTGGTCTCTTCGACCTTGTTGGAGACCGGTTCGACCTCGTGCATGAAGTAGTCGTAGAGGGCGACGATGTCCTCCTCCGACATCTTGCGATAGTTCTCATACGGCATTGCCGGATAGAGATGCGTGCCGTTCGGGGTCACGCCATCGTAAAGGGCCGCGCGAAAATCGTCGAGCGACCAGTTGCCGATGCCGGTTTCCTTGTCGGGCGTGATGTTGGTGGTCCAGATGGTGCCCATCGGGCTCTGGATGGCACGGCCGCCCGCAAAAGGCTTGCCGCCTTCATTGGTATGGCAGGCCAGACAGTCGCCGGCGCGCATGACATATTCGCCCTGACCCTTGGCCGGCTTGAAATCGGCTGAAAGCTGGGTGACCGGGCCGGTGCGCTGCACCGGCACGAAGATGAAGGCGAGAAGGGCAACGATACCCAGAACGACGAGGACGCCGAGAACGCGAACGAGTTTTTTCATGGGTTCTCTCCTCACACCAGCGGACGCGGATTGGGCAGATAATCCTTGCGGATATGTTCTGCCGCCCAATAGGCAAGACCGCCGACCATGCCGGTCGGGTTATACTGGGTGTTCTGCGGGAAGGCGCTGGCGCCCATCACGAACACGTTGTGCTGGTCCCAAGCCTGCAGATAGCGGTTGATCGCAGATGTTTTCGGATCGTCACCCGTCACGGCACCACCGGTATTATGGGTGGTCTGGTACGGACGAACGTCGAACATGGCGCCGTCCTTCTTGAAACCGTCCTGCGCGATGTCGGGGTTCATCGACTTTACCAGCGGTTCCATCTTCGACTTCATGAACTGGATCATCTTGAGGTCGTTCGGCTGCCAGTTGAAGGTCATGCGCATCATGGCGCGGCCGCGCGGATCCTTGTAGGTCGGATCTAGGTCCAGATAGTTGCCGCGGTAGGACATCAGCGAACCATGGGCGCCGATATTCATCGAATGGCCGTACCATTCGCCGACGGCCTTCTTCCAACCCGCGCCCCAGGAGGGCGTGCCCGCCGGCAGCGACATGGAGCGGATCGGCTGGCCATTGGTCTGGCCGGAACGCCAGTAAGCACCGCCGATAAAGCCTTCCTTGGCGAAATCGATATTGTCCATGCCGAAGTCATCGATGCACATGCCGTTGGCGCCGGTGCCGATGAACGGGTTGAAGTTTTCGTCCTTGAAGAACAGCGTGTAACCGCCGGTCAGCTGGTAGGAATAGTTACGGCCGACGACACCTTCATTGGTGACCGGATCGTAAGGCTTGCCGATGCCGGACAAAAGCATCAGGTGCACGTTGTGCAGCGAAAACGCCGTCAGGATGACGATATCGGCGGGCTGGAAGACTTCCTCGCCGGTCTTCTCGTCATAATAGGTGACGCCGGTTGCGGTCTTGCCGTCAGCCGATTTTTCGACACGCAGAACATCGCAATTGGTGCGGTATTCAAAGTTCTTCTTGCGCTTCAAGGCATCGATGATCGCCGTCTGCGGAGAGGATTTCGAATAGTTGTAGCAACCGAAACGCTCGCAGAAACCACAGTGGTTACACGGGCCCATCTGCATGTTGTATTCGTTGACATAGTCCTTGGAGGCAATGCCGCCCGGGCTTGGGAAGGGGTGGTAACCCATCGCCCTGGCCGCATCGCCGAACTTCTTGCCGTCCCAGGTGGAGTGCATCGGCGGCATCGGGTAATCGCGCGAACGCGGCGCTTCGAACGGATTGCCGCCTTCGACAACCTTGCCGTTGATGTTGCCGGCCTGGCCGGAAATGCCCGCGACGTATTCGAACCGGTCGAAATGCGGCTCGAGCTCGGCATAGGACATCGGGTAGTCCTGGATGGTCATATCGTCCGGAATGATGTTGCCGAACTTTTCCTGCGTATAGGAGCGCAGGTGGTATTCCGACTGCATCGGACGCCAGTTCAAACCGTTCCAGTGCGTGCCGGCGCCGCCGACACCGATGCCGGGCAGGAAGGTGCCGAGGCTGCGGTAGGGCAGGGCGGTTTCGTTCTGGTCGCGGCGGATGGTCAGCGTGCCGTTGCGGGGTTTCTGCATCATGCCGAGGCGCACGCCGTATTTCAGCTCGTCGATCATGTTCGGATACTGGAAATCCGGCACCGTGTTCTGATCGTGGCCGCGTTCCAGCGCCAGGATTTCGAGGCCTTCCTGAGCGAGTTCCATGCCAAGGATGGCGCCGGTCCAGCCGAAACCGACGAGGACGACGTTTTTCTTCTTTTCAGTGCGTGCCATGGTCTCAGGCCCTCTCGCCGGAAATGGAAACGGGGCCGAGCGGATACTTGACGTTGTGCTTCAGCACCCATTCCCTGTAGGAGCCGCGAGCGCCGGGGAAACCGATATAGGTCCAAGCCTGCATGCCGTGATTGCCGCCATACATCGGGTCGGCGAAATAGCCTTCCTTGGTGTTGGCAAGCAGGATGGTGAAGAAATCGCGCAGTTCCGGCTTGATCTTCATCTCGTCCTTCTGGAGCGAGGTGAGCGCCTTGTCCTGGGTTTCGCCGTCCAGTTCGGCAAAAATCTTGCCATGGGTGGCCTTGCACCACGCGTCGAACACCGGGATTGCCTGCTGGTAGACTTCCAGCGGGGTCAGCGGGGTCTGCCAGCCACGCAAGGGGCTTGCCGCCGCATCGTGCGGGCCTTGCATGTACCAGTCGGCGGCACGGCCGTAATCGCCGGCCAGCTGCATGTCGATGAAGACCGGAACACGCGTTTCGATCGCGCCGGGGCCTTCGCCTTCCGAGGGGATCAGTCTTGCCACCGCTGCCATCACGAAAGCCCACTCACTGGGCTTGAGACAGTCCGGCTTGTATTCGGTGAGAGCCACCGGCTCGGGTTTCTGCTCGGCCTTGGCGGGAACCGCCGCAATGCCTGCAATGGCCGCGCTCGCTGCCGATGCCTTCAGGAAGGTTCGGCGGGATGGCAGGCCCGGAACGTCTCTCATTTTAAGCTCCTTCGTCCGCTTGAAACGCCTTGCGCGGCGCGTCGGGAAAGGCGCGTCATTTCAGCGCAGAGGCAATCTGACTCTGCGGCTCTACGCCGCAGTTTGACGGAGGACAAGTTAGCTGTGGTTGAAATTGATGTATTTGCATCAATTGGGGTAAAAACTTTTGCGTATGCGCAAAACTCCTGCAATCTATGTTCGCATTTGGCGCATTCGACAAAACTTATGCTCTTGCTGGCGGCAAAATTTTGAAGCAGCGCGGGCAGGCTGGCGATTGGCCGCGGTTGCGCAGAAATTGTCCGCGTCGGTCTGTCCAATCGCGGTCCGCTTACCTAAATCGCTGCGCAGATTTCAGCTTCTGCCGAAGGATACAAGGGCCGTTTCATGACCGATTCCAAGTTGCTTGCCGCGCGTTTTCCGAAAGACTTTCTGTTCGGCGTCGCCACCGCCGCCTTCCAGATCGAGGGAGCGACGAAGGAAGATGGACGCAAGCCCTCGATCTGGGATGCGTTTTCCAACATGCCCGGCCGGGTTTACGGTCGTCACAATGGCGACGTGGCCTGCGACCATTACCATCGGCTGGAAGAGGATCTCGACCTCATCAAGCACATGGGTGTGGAGGCATATCGTTTTTCCATTGCCTGGCCGCGCGTCATCCCGGAAGGGGCGGGGAACATCAACGAAAAGGGGCTGGATTTTTATGATCGTCTGGTCGATGGCCTGCAGGCGCGCGGCATCAAGGCATTTGCCACGCTTTACCACTGGGACCTGCCGCTGGCGCTGATGGGCGATGGCGGCTGGACGGCGCGTTCCACGGCTTACGATTTCCAGCGTTATGCCAAGGTGGTGATGGAGCGTCTTGGCGACCGCCTCAGTTCGGTTGCGACCTTCAACGAGCCCTGGTGCTCGGTCTGGCTTTCGCATCTTTATGGCGTGCATGCGCCGGGCGAGCGCAACATGGAGGCGGCACTTGCCGCCATGCACCACACCAACCTCGCGCATGGTCTGGCTGTCGAAGCCATCTGCCAGGTTGCTCCGCAGGTGCCGGTCGGGCTTGTGCTGAATGCCCACTCGGTCATTCCCGGCACGGACAGCGCCGAAGACAAAGCCGCGGCCGAGCGCGCTTTCGATTTCCACAACGGCGCGTTTTTCGGGCCGGTTTTCAAGGGCGAATACCCGGCGTCGCTGCTGGACGCATTGGGCGATCGCATGCCGCTGGTGGAGGATGGCGATCTCGGCATCATTTCCCAGAAGCTCGACTGGTGGGGACTGAATTATTATACGCCGATGCGCGTCGCTGCGGACCAGACGGAAGGGGCGGAATTCCCGGCCACCGTTCCGGCGCCTTTTGTCAGTCAGGAGAAGACCGATATCGGTTGGGAAATCCATGCGCCGGCGATGAGGTCGCTGGTCGAGGACCTGTACGAACGCTACGACCTGCCGGTCTGCTACGTCACGGAAAACGGTGCCTGCGACAATGCCGAGCCCCAGGGCGGTGTGATCGAGGATGACATGCGGCTCGATTATTATGCAGATCACCTTGCCGTCGTCGCCGATCTTCTGAAGGACGGGTATCCGATGAAAGGTTATTTCGCCTGGAGCCTGATGGATAATTTCGAATGGGCGGAAGGTTATCGCATGCGCTTCGGTCTCGTTTATGTCGACTACAAAACGCAGACGCGGACCATCAAGAAAAGCGGCAACTGGTATCGGTCGCTTGCGCAGAACTTCGGTTCGTCAAATGAGAAATCGCAAGTGGGCTGAATAGGGAAGATTATTTCCTGCCGCATCGCACAAACGGAAAACCATCCCTGTGCATCGGCCGGTTCCGGCGGCATAAGTCTCAGGCAGCAAGCCGCCGCAACCGCGCGAAATGAAAGCCGTCAACATGCTCCCGTCCTGTGTTTGTCTTCGAATGTGCAGCCTGATTGGCTAAAGCGCGATTAAGCGGTTATAGAACCGCCAGTTCAAGAAGACCAACACCCGAGAGTTCAGCATGACAATCCAACAAGCGGCGACCCGCACCGCGCCAGGGGCCGATCATTCGGCTTCGACGCATACGGTGCCGATGGTGGCCTTCGAAGGCGTCGGAAAGCGTTTCGGCCCCGCCGGCGAAGGCGGTTTCACCGCGCTTGCCGATATCGATTTCACCGTGGCACGCGGCTCCATTGCCGGCATTATCGGTCGTTCCGGCGCCGGAAAATCCACCCTGATCCGCCTCGTCAACGGGCTTGAAAAGGCAACCACCGGCAAGGTCGCGGTGGATGGCGTCGAGGTTGGCGCTCTGGGTGAAGATGGTCTGCGTGGTCTTCGCCGCCAGATCGGCATGATCTTCCAGCACTTCAATCTTCTGTCGTCGCGCACCGCGTTCGACAATGTGGCGCTGCCGCTCGAAATCGCCGGTGTCGACAAGGCGGCCATCAAGGCCAAGGTCGGCCCGCTGCTTGATCTCGTCGGTCTCGGCGACAAGGCCAATCGTTACCCATCGGAACTGTCAGGTGGACAGAAGCAGCGCGTCGGTATTGCCCGTGCGCTTGCCACCGATCCGAAACTGCTGCTTTCCGACGAAGCCACCTCGGCGCTCGATCCGGAAACGACGCAGTCGATCCTCGAGCTTTTGAAGCGCATCAATGCCGAGCTTGGCCTGACCGTGTTGCTGATCACCCACGAGATGGAAGTGGTGAAGACCATCGCCAGCCATGTGGCTGTGATCGATGCCGGCCGTATCGTCGAATCCGGTCGTACCTTCGATGTTTATGCCAATCCGAGCCATGAGACCACGCGCACGCTTCTCGCCTCGGCGCTGAACCTGCCGCAATGGCTGCGCGACAGCATCAAGCAGGTGCCGTCCGCAGGCGATCGCGTTCTCGTGCGGCTGGTGTTCTTCGGCGATACGGCTTTCAAGCCGCTGACCGGTCGTCTGGTCGCCGAGCTTGGCTCCGACGTCAATATTCTGGCCGGCGGCATCGAGGAAATCGGTGGCCAACCTTTCGGTTCGCTGGTTGTGTCCTACTCCGCCGATCCTGAAGTCGTGGCGCGCGCCAACCAGTTTTATGCCGAGACCGGCCTGACAACGGAGGTTCTCGGTTATGTCGTTTGAAATGATGGTCAGCCTCATCCTCAAATCGCTTGGCCAGACGGGCCAGATGGTGGCGATTTCCGGCCTTCTCGGCTCGCTGATCGGTCTGCCGATCGGTATTTTCCTTGCCACCAGCGGCAAGGGAGAACTTTTCCCGGCACCGATGACCAACCGTATCATCGGCCTGATCGTCAACGCCACGCGTTCGACGCCCTTCATCATCATGGTCGTGGCGATCATTCCGTTCACGCGTTTCGTCACCGGCACATCGATCGGCACCAATGCCGCGATCGTGCCTCTGACGATTGCGACCATTCCGTTCTTCGCCCGTCTGGTCGAAGCGGCGATCCGCGAGATCGACAAGGGCCTGATCGAGGCGGCGCGTGCCATGGGCGCGACACCGATGCAGATCGTCTTCAAGGTTCTTCTGGCCGAGGCTCGTCCGGCGCTGATGGCGGCACTCACCATGACCATGGTCAGCCTGATCGGTTATTCGGCCATGGTCGGCGCGGTCGGCGGCGGTGGCCTGGGCGACCTCGGCATCCGTTACGGCTATCAGCGTTTCATGCCGGAGATGATGCTCGCCGTCGTCGTGGTTCTGATCGTGCTGGTGCAGCTTGTGCAGAGCGCCGGCGATGCGCTGGCCCGCAGTTTCGACAGAAGGAACCGCAAGGGCTGACTTCTGCCAAAAACCAGGAATAACAAACCCATACCTCCCAACATACTGATTCCAAGGAGATACAATATGAAGAAGTTGATTATCGCGGCAACGCTCGCAGCCTTCGCTGCCGGCTCCGCTCTGGCGGAAGACATCAAGGTCGGCGTATCGGCCGGCGAACACGCCAAGATCATGGAAAAGGTTGCCGAAGTCGCCAAGACCAAGGGCCTCAACATCGATATCGTTGAGTTCTCCGACTATGTCGTGCCGAACCAGGCGCTGAACGACGGCGACATCCAGGCCAACTCGTTCCAGCACCAGCCTTACCTCGACAACCAGATCGCCGACCGCAAGTTCGATCTCGTCAGCGTCGGCAAGACCATCACCACCCCGATGGGCGTCTATTCCAAGAAGGTGAAGAGCCTCGACGAACTGAAGGAAGGTTCGACCGTCGCCATTCCGAACGACCCGACCAATGGCGGCCGCGCTCTGCTGGTTCTGGCTTCCAAGGGCCTGATCAAGTTCAAGGAAGACGCCGGCATCAAGGTCACGCCTGCCGACATCATCGAAAACCCGAAGAAGATCGAGTTTGCTGAAATCGACGCCGCCCAGCTGCCGCGTTCGCTCGACGACGTCGATGCCGCCGTGATCAACACCAACTATGCCATGGAAGCCGGCCTCAACCCGCGCAAGGATTCCATCGCCATCGAAGGTGACAAGTCGCCTTACGCAAACCTCATCGTGGTGCGCACCGCCGACAAGGACCAGCCCTGGGTCAAGACCCTGGTCGAAGCCTATCACGATGACATCGTCCGCAAGTTCATCGATGACGAATACAAGGGTGCGCTGATCGCTTCCTGGTAAGCGCCGGCAACTCTGTCCACGACAATAGAAGACGGTCCGGCTGTGCGGGCCGTCTTTTTTCATGCCGGGGTTTGCGCGGCTGATTTGCTCGCGGTAAGTAAATTTTGAACCTTCGCAACGTATCGTCGGTTCGGGGGAGAAAATGCGGGTCCTATCATCGAGTCCGAAGCAGACTTCTGCTGCACTGCGTCGTTCGCTCGTGCGCTCGCTTCTGGTCATCTTCGCGGCAGTCATGGTGATCGTTACCAGCATGGTTCTGGCTGCGCTGAACCGTGTCGGTGAACACGCCAACCGGCTGGACGACGACCGTTCGCGCGAAACCACGATCGGTGCGCTGCAGACCTTTCGCGGCCATCTGGGAGCGACGCTGAACGATTACGCCGCATGGGACGATGCCAACCGCTTTATCTATGACCCGGAAGGCATGGGCTGGGTCATCAGCAATTTCGGCGAGATGACCGTCAACAGCAATCTTTTCGACGCGGCCGTTCTGCTGGATGCGAATGGCCGGGCGCTGATGACCTATGAGAACGGTGTGCCGGCCAACTGGACCACCCGAAGCTATTTCGACACGTCGTTTGAGGCGCTTTTCAAGAAGGTGCGCGACGCGACACCCGAGACGACGCCGGAAGCCAATGCCTTTATCCGCACCGAGCGTGGCATTGCGGCAATCGCCATCGGCCTCGTGCGCCAGAAGAGTGGCCATGTGGACCATGAAGCGCCGGCGCGCCGGTATGTCGTCCTGCTGCGGCATCTGCGCGAAAACGACATCAGGAGCATGGCCGGCACCTATGTCGTCGATGGCTTGCGCCTTGTCGATGTCGCCACCAAACAGTCCCAGGACGTCGAGATCCGCGATGCCAACGGCCAACCGGTCGGCGCGTTGACATGGACATCGCGGCTGCCGGGCAGCGCCAGCCTTGCGCAGGTGCAGCCGCTTGTGGTCGGCGCCATTGCGATGGTGGCGATCTATTTCATTCTCCTCTTCGTCAGCGGCTCGCGCCTGCTGCGCCAGATAAAGGCGGAAGAGGCGGCGGCGGTGGAGCTGTCGCGTATCGACGCGCTGAGCGGGCTTTCCAACCGTTTCGGCCTGTTCGCCAATCTGCGGCAACTGGTTTCGCGCGCCGAGAAGGACGGCGACGATGTTCTGCTTCTCTATCTCGATCTGGACGGGTTCAAGGAAGTCAACGACGCCTACGGCCACGGTACCGGTGACAACCTCATACGCGGTGTATCGGCGGGGCTTTCGGCGCTGATCGGCAAGGAGGCGACGATTGCGCGTGTGGGCGGCGACGAGTTCGCGATCGCCATGAACACGCGCAGCCATGCGGTCATCGTGCCGGAGTTGTGCGAGCGCATTCTGGGCTTTTTCGGCGCACCCTTTGCGATAGGCGAACGGGTGGCGGTGGTGGGCTGCAGCATCGGTATTGCCGTCTCGGCGCGGGGTACCGTTTCGGGAGAGGAATTGCTGCGCCGCGCCGACATGGCGATGTATCGCTCGAAGGAGGCGGGGCGAGGCCGCTGGACCGCTTATGCGCCGGACATGGACGCCGCGCGCGAGGAACGCAACCAGCTTGAAATCGACCTCAAGCAAGCCATCGAAAACAGCGAGATCGGTGTCGTTTATCAGCCGGTGGTCGATGCACGTTACGGCCGGATGGTTTCGGTGGAGGCGCTGGCGCGCTGGAACCGGCCGGGACACGGGCCGGTCAGCCCGGAAATCTTCATCGGTGTCGCCGAACAGACCGGCATGATCGACCAGCTGGGTCTCAGCGTTCTTCGCACCGCCTGTCGGGCCGTGCGGCAATGGCCCGACCTTCGGCTTGCGGTCAACATCTCGCCCGGCCAGTTTCGCGATCCGGCCTTTGCCGATCATGTCGCCGCCACCTTCGGCGATCTTGGTGTCGATCCCGACCGCATCACGCTGGAGATGACGGAGAGCTATTTCATCCGCAATCCGGCCCGCGCGCTGGCCGCCATCGACAGCCTGAAGGCGATCGGCGTGAAAATTGCGCTCGACGATTTCGGTTCGGGTTTTTCCAGCGTCGGGTATCTGCGTCAGTTCGGTTTCGACCGCATGAAGATCGATCAGTCGCTGGTGGCGACGGTTGCCGAAGGCGGCAGCGCCGTCGATCTGCTGCAGGCAACGGTGGCGCTGGCCCGCGCGCTCGATATTCCGGTGACGGCGGAAGGCGTGGAGACCGAGGATCAGGCAAAAATCCTGCGGCTCAGCGGCTGCGACGAGTTGCAGGGATATTTCTTCGGCAGGCCGATGCCGGCAGATGCGATCGGGCGGATGGTGATGGAGCAGCGCGACGTGCGGCTCTGATCAGAGTGCGGCGTTCGTTGAATTGTGCTATCGCTCACAAATAACGCGCCACCTTGGCCTTCAACAGTTCCACCAGAGCCGGTTCCATGAACTGGTAATCGTCTGGAATATCCAGACAGATCAGCCGCGCCTTTTTCATGGCCGCCCGGTAGCGCGTTTGCAGTTTCGTGCGGTGGGTGCGCTCCATCACGAAGATGATGTCCGCCCACTCGACAAGCTCTGAAGCGAGCGGGTTTTCCGCATCATTGTTGGTGCCGGCCGAGGCTGTTTCCACGCCCGGCCAGTCGGAAAACACCTGTTCGGCCGTGGGGCTGCGCAACTTGTTCTGGCTGCAGACGAACAGGACGTTCTTCATCAGCCGCCGATATGCTTTTGGCCGCGCTTTTTGGCGAGTGCGATCTGCAATTGTCGCTGGCGGTAGCGCAGGCGGTCTTCTTCCGTGCGGCTGTCATAACAATTGGAGCAGGACACGCCTTCCTCGTATTTTTCCGAGGTCACTTCTTCGGCCGTGATCGGGTTGCGGCAGGCGTGGCAGAGCTTGTGATTGCCTTCCTTCAGCCCATGCTCGACGGAGACGCGCTCATCGAACACGAAGCATGCGCCTTCCCACAGGCTTTCTTCTGCCGGCACTTCCTCGAGATATTTCAGGATGCCGCCCTTGAGGTGGTAAACTTCCTCAAAACCCTCTTCCTTCATGAAGGCCGTGGCCTTCTCGCAGCGGATGCCGCCGGTGCAATACATGGCGATCTTCGGCTTGTTGTGCAGGCCTGTATTGTTGCGTACCCAGTCCGGAAACTCACGAAACGTTTTTGTATTCGGGTCAACCGCACCCTTGAAGATGCCGATCGCCGTCTCATAGTCGTTGCGCGTATCGATCAGGATGGTTTCCGGATCGGAGATCAGCGCATTCCAGTCCTTCGGATCGACATAGGTGCCGACGATGCGGTTGGGGTCGATATCCTCGACGCCCATGGTGACGATCTCTTTCTTGAGCTTCACCTTCATGCGCACGAACGGCATTTTCGACGCGCGGCTTTCCTTGTGTTCCAGACCGGCAAATTCCGGCATGGCGCGCAGGTGGGCGAGCAATCTGGCGATGCCGGCATCCGTGCCCGCGACCGTGCCGTTGATCCCTTCACGCGCGATCAGCAGCGTGCCCTTGATGCCGTTGTCATCGCAGAAAGCCTGCAACGGTGCCTGCACGCTTTCGAAACGTTCGAAGCGGGCGAAGTGATAAAGGGCGGCCACGAGAAAACTGCCCGTGGTCTCTGGGCGCGGAAGGGTCTGGTTTTCGGTCATGGCGCACGAAATACAACCTTGGCCGCGTCTTCGCAATGGCCTGTCTTCGAGAGGGCGGTCAGGATGTTGCCGCAGCCTGCCAGAGCAGGGCGATTGCGTTGCTTTCCTCGTCGATATCGTCGGGGAATAGCGCGTCCGCCAAGGTCAGCGCTTCGCTTCGCAGCTTCTGCTGTTTGGCGATGACTGCGCCCAGCAGCCGCGCCATCGTATCGCCGTTGCCGAAAAGCTCGGGCTGCTCGTTGATCAGCTGGGTCAGCACGGAAAGATCGTGTTCGTGGCCGAGCATTTCCACAAGCGTCTTGGCGTCTGCGTGTTTGGCGGCTATGGCGGACGGCCAGAGATCCCGCATCAGCGACAGGTGCATCCAATAGGTCTGGCCGGCCTTGCGCAGATCGTGAAAGGCATCGGCCTGCGCATGGTCGTGACAGACGGCAAGTGCCGTTGCCGCGGCCTTGCGTTGCTTGCGCCATGCCTTGGCAAGACGTTTGGCCGTTTTCTGCGGATCGTCTGCCAGTTTCAGGTTTTCCAGCGCCGCAATGGCTTCGCCGCATTCTGCGATGGCGGATGCGATCTTGTCATCGAGATCGGTTTCCTCGGCCACGATGCGGTCGCGCCGTTCGATCAGCGCATTGGAAGCGAAGGTCAGTGCCGAGATTTCCTCCGGCGATGCTGCGTCGCCCACCAGATATTCCGTGGTCTCGATCAAGGCGGTGGCGTCACGTGCCGTCGAAAGCGTCTTGGCGATATCACGGATGCGGGCGTTCTCCGCCTTGCGGAAACCTTTGGCATCCGCTTCGATCAGCCGATAAAGTGCGCGCACTCTCTTGAAACGCTTGCGGGCATCGTGGATCGCCTTGTGCTGGCCGTCCGGCTGCTCCTGCAGCAGGCAAACCGCCCGGTTCAGCTGGTTTTCGGCCACCCGCCGAAATTCCCTGGTGAAGGGTTCACAGGGGCGGATTCGATAGGCCATGGCCCAACTCCGTACTCAGGTTTTCCGTTGCCATCGCCATATTGGAATAACGCTTGTCGCCTGTCACTTCACGCCCAAGCCATGCCGGCAAATCCGGTGTGTCTTCAACGCTCTTCATCTCCACCTCCGCCACGACGAGGCCGTGATAAAAGCCGGCAAACTCATCCACCTCGAAGGTGAAACCGCGATACTCGACCTTGTGGCGGGTCTTTTCGAGCACGATGCCGATTGCCGCCTGCATCAATTCTTCGGCGTCGCTCAGCGGAATGTCGTATTCGAACTCGTCGCGCACCAGCAGTTCACGGCCGATCTTGATCGTCAGGCGGGCGCTGACGCCATCGATAATGCGGACGCGCATCGACCTGTCGTCGCCGGTTGCGATATAGGCCTGCAGAAAGCTGTTGGTCTCGCCGACGCCGGTTTTCCAGCCGTCATCCGCTACCAGAAATTTGCGTTCTATTTCCTTGGCCATGGCCGCCTACTCGATATTCAAGCGTGGCTGTCAAACCTATGGCAATGCGACACTTTCGACCAGTCCCGCTGATTGCCGCAGGTGCGTTTTTCCTCGACATCGCCGGGGGCAGGGCGTATTCCAATGCCGACTTCAATCGTTTGATATGGATATCATGATGAGCGGCAAGACCGAAAAAGTCCTTTCCATCCTCAAGCTGCAACCCGTTGTGCCGGTTCTGATCGTGGACGACGCGAAGTCTGCGGTGAACCTTGCCCGGGCGCTGGTTGCCGGCGGCCTGCGCGCCATCGAGATCACCCTGCGCACGGCGGCCGCGCTCGATGCCATCAAGGCGGTTGCAGCGGAAGTGGAAGGCGCCAATGTCGGTGCCGGCACCATTCTGAATTCCAGAGATTACGAAGCCGCCGTCAAGGCCGGCTCCACGTTCATCGTGTCTCCGGGCGTTTCGCCGAGCGTGCTTTCGGCCGCCAACGATTCTTCCGTCCCGCTTCTGCCGGGCACGGCCACGCCGAGCGACGTCATGACGCTGCGCGAAGCCGGTTATGATGTGATGAAGTTCTTCCCCGCCGAACAGAACGGTGGCGCTGCCATGCTGAAGGCATGGTCCTCGCCGCTTGCCGGCACGCTTTTCTGCCCGACCGGCGGCATTTCGCTGAAAAATGCCAAGGATTACCTGTCTCTGCCGAACGTCGTCTGCGTTGGCGGTTCCTGGGTTGCCCCAAAGGAACTGATCGAGGCCGGCGATTGGGCAGGCATCACCAAGCTCGCTTCGGAAGCCTTTGCGCTAAAGGCCTGAGCCGGACATTTCGAAACGTGATCATGAGGCGGCCCGTCAACACGGGCCGCCTCATGACATTTTCGTCATCCATTTTGATTTCGTGGGTCGCGTTCCTATCTCCGGGTCAGTGTTTTCACGATCAGGAGATTTGAATGTTCGACGCCAAGAAGCTTCTAGACCAGTTCCTCGGTTCGCAGGTGCCCGGTCTTTCGGGAAGCGTTCGTGACCGGGCAGGCCAGTTCGGCGATATCGCGAAGAACAATCCCCTGAAGTCCGCGGGCATCGCCGCCGCCATTCTCGGTACCAAGACCGGCCGCAAGCTGGCCGGTAACGTCGCCACCATCGGCGGCATTGCCGCCGTGGCCGGCCTCGGTTACCTCGCCTACAAGAACTATCAGTCCGGCAAGGCGCCGGAAGCCGCACCGCAGCCGGCACCTGCCAGCAACCAGCCGATTGCGCTGCCGCCGCCGGACAGTGCCTTCAGCCTGGAATCGCCACAGCTTTCCAACGATTTTGCGCTGACGCTGATCCGCGCCATGATCGCCGCCGCCAAGGCTGACGGTCATATCGATGCGGCCGAACGCGCCAACATCATGGAAAAGGTGCATGAAGTGGATCTAGGTTCGGAAGCTGAAGCTTTCATCCGAGACGAACTGGCAAACCCGGTCGATATCGATGAGCTCGTGGCTGCTGCCCGCACCGAAGAACAGAAGGTCGAGCTTTATACCGCGACCCGCCTGACCATCGAGCCGGATACGCGCGCCGAACGCGGTTATCTCGACCTCCTGGCCGGCCGCCTCAATCTGCCGGATGCGCTGGTCGATCACATCGACGCGACGGTGTCGGCGGCAAAGGTTCAGGCATAACCAGATAGAAAAACACCCCGGCGCTTCAGGCTCCGGGGTGATTTTTGAGATCAGAAGACGATCTTGACTTCCAGCTTGGCGTTGCTGTGATCCGGAATTGGCTGGGGCTTCATCGGATCGAACTTGTAGGGCTGTGTCGGTGCCGAGCTCGGCGGCTTGTAGTCTGGGCGGAATGTGGCGGTCAGCGTCACCGACTTGTTGACGTTCATGCCGATATTGTATTCGCGGTTACGGTTGGTGCCATCCGATGCGACTTTGGCATTGACGAAATAGCGGTCCACGGCCGCCTCAAGCGTATAGGTTTTCGTCTGGCCGCTGCGTTCGGCGCCGATGCGCAACGAATCCTTGCCCAGCTTTCCGGTCAGCCCGATGGATTCGCTCTGAATGGTATGGCGGTTATAGCCGGTCGTGACCGAGCCATCGACGCCAATCGAGCTGTCCTTGCCTGTTTCCAGCGTGAAGCCGAGATCGTAGGTGATCTTGTTGCGGCCGACATAAACACCGGCGCTCGGATTTGTGTCACGCGTCTTCACGCCCAGATCGTTGCCGCTCTTGGTGCCGAGCACGAGGCGGTTTTCCGCGTTGGGCAGCATGCCTGCGAGAAAATTCTGTTCCTTGAGCGTCGGCGGGATCGGATTGCCGAATGGATCGAACGCGCCCATGACGGTCGCGTATTTGCCGTTGAAGCGGCTGTTGACCGCAAACAGCAGGTTGCCATTGTCGGCGATGCCGGCAACGCCGTTATGCAAGGTGTTGCGCAGGCAATATTCGCTGCTGCAGCTCATCGTTCTTTCAAGATCGTCGTAATAACGGGTGTTGCCGCTGAAAATGACGCCCGACTGGGAAACCTTCTCACCGGGCTGGGGGAAGCTCTGGCCACCGTTCAGCGTGATCCGGCGAAAACCCTGGGTTGCCTTCTGCTGCTGCGCAGTTGCCTGTGTGGAGGGCTTCGCATCCCTCATGCGTGTTCCTGGTCCCATCGTGCTTCCCGTTCGTTTCTGTTGATCGAATGAGCGAAAATATATCTCTCGTAAGCGCCTCGCAGTCGTTGCTGCGGGCTAAGGTGACAGACGAATGTCTTTGTTCAATCGTGCGCAAATTAGGTTCCTGACTTCGTTTGTCCACCCCAAAACCGACCGGGAAAATACCCTTAAATCATCGCTGCTCTTTGTCGTTGCCTTTCCAAAAGGCCTCGCTTAGCTTCGAAAACGTCAATTTCAGAGGCATCCATGCGCGATCTTTCCACCTACAGACCCGCCGCTCCGGCACCCGTTACCCTCAAGGGACGTTTCGTTACGCTCGAACCCTATGAGCGCGAAAAACACCTGGTGGCGTTATGGGAGGCGCTGGGCGGGGCGCAGGCGATCAACGAGCTGATCCGCTATTTCCCGAACGACCATTACGACACGCCCGAAGCCTTTGGCGCATGGCTGGACAATGTCCGCGACAATTCCGGCTTCGTGACGCTGGTCGCCCGCGAAAACGCCACGGCCAAGGTCGTCGGCATGGCGAGCTACATGCGGCCCGACCCGAAGAACGGCGTGATCGAAGTGGGATCGGTTGCCCATGGCGCGGCGATGAAACGTTCGCCGATGTCGACCGAACTGCATTACCTGATGGCGAAACACGTGTTCGAGGGGCTGGATTACCGCCGTTACGAATGGAAGTGCCACAACGAAAACGAACCGAGCAAGGTGACTGCGAAACGATACGGTTTCACCTTCGAGGGCGTCTTCAGGCAGCATCTGATTTCACGAGGAGAAAACCGTGACACCGCGTGGTTTTCGATGATCGACAGCGAATGGCCGCTGATCGGCAAGGCATTCGAAGCTTGGCTTGCGCCGGAGAATTTCGACGCGGACGGCCAGCAGAAGCGCAAGCTGGAAGACCTTCGCGCCGAGATCGCAAAGGATGTCTCCGTATGACGCCGGAAGCGAAATCGCAGGCGATCGCCGCCGGCCTCATTCTTGGCGGCGCTATCGTCGTGATCTATTTCATGCCGTCGCTGGTGCTTTGGATCGGCGAATTTTCGCCGGTTCTTGCGGTCCTCGTCGGTACGCTGCTGATCCTGTGCTTCTTCTGGATTTTCTGGCTGCGGGCAAGGTATCAGCGGCGGCGGGACCGTTAGGACAGGTAGCCCATAAAAAGTCCCAGAAAGGCTGACAACTGCATGGCTATTGCGGGATTGTCAGGAGCATTCTTGTAGAGCCATAGTGTGATCAACCAAATGATGAAGATGACGCCGGCGGCGATCGCCAGAACGAAACCGAGTACCGGCATCAGCATCATGGTGGCACAGGCCGAAAGCAGGACAAGCCAGAACAGCAGATCTTCCTCCCAGTGAGAGAAGCGGAGCCGGCGTTGTTCCGCCCATCGTCTTCTCAGGCGGTTCCGTATCCTGCGCCGTTTTCTCTTGAAGCTGATGGCCATGCGTCGCAGATGGATGTTTGATCGGGCAAAAAACCAGGCCATGGCGACAAGCAAGCAGGTGATGTGTAAGAGCGCCCACAATGCGCATTCAGCTACGGTCTGACCAAGGTCGGTAAAGGCTTCGCCGCCCAAAATGCGCCCGAGAACAAAGCACTGGATCGCTGCGGCCGCGACGCCCAGTCTAATCACCCATTGTCTTCGCAGCGAAAGTATTTCCGTTGTCGCGCTCATCGTCCCATGCCCCAATACCCTGCCGGCGATATGGTCGCACCGACGGATAAGTCGAGCATCACGCCTGCAGCGAGGCGCCGAGCAGCGACAGGCCCATCAGCACCAGGAACAGAGCGGCGATGATCTCGACGCCGAGCGTGATGCGTTCGCCGCGGTTCGAGCCGGGGCCGGCGAAACGCACGGCAAGGTCCTTGGCCGTCACGGCAAGCGTGGCGAGGATCGAGACGGTGATGGCGGTGCCGATCGACATGGCGAGCACCGACAGCGCGCCGCCGAGATAAAGGCCGTTCAGCAACGAAAACGTCATCACCAGAATAGCGCCGGAGCAGGGGCGCATGCCCACCGCCAGGATCGCCGACCATGCCTCGTGCAGGCTGAAGTCCTTTGCCCCGATGGTAGCGGCATCCGGCATGTGCATCTGGCCGCAATCGGCGCAGACATTGCCGGGTTCTAGGTCGTCATGATCATGGACTTCGACGGCTTCGAAACGCAGGCCGGTCGGGCCGGTGGGTGCGGCCATGGCAAGGCCGCGCAGAGGCATCGTGCGGCGCAGCGACCAGAGTTTGCGCGTCAGCAGCCAGAGGCCGAACAGCGCGATCATCGCAAAGCTTGCGACTTCCATCGCCCATGTGGCGCGGGTCAGCGTGATGCCGGTGCCGCGCAGCGCAAAATAGGCGACGACCACGAGCAGGATGGCGGCGACGCCCTGCAGCAGGGCGGAGAGGAAGGAGATCACAATGCCGCGTTTCAGCGCGGTTTCGTTGGCGATCATGTAGGACGAGATCACAGCCTTGCCATGGCCGGGGCCGGCGGCGTGGAAAACGCCATAGGCAAACGAAAGGCCGATCAGGCCGGACAGCGCCCACGGGTCTTCGCGCATGGCCTTCAATGCGCCGGTCAGCGATCGGTAAAAACTCTGCTGGTAGGTGTTGATCCACTGGAAATAGGGCGCAAGTGGACCACCCACCGAAAAGCTGGGCTCGGCCGAGCCGACGCCGAGCGGTGACTGTGCGTGTGCGGCTGTGGCGATCAGCAGTGTGCCGAAAACGATAAACGCGATGCGTCGCAGGCTCAGCATGATACCTCCATGCGGGTTGCGAACAGTTTGGTCATGTCGGTGCCGGTCGGATCGTTGAAAAAGGCGTCGGTCAGCGTGTCCTTGTTGGAGGCGATCACCTCGTCGGGATCGGGACGCACGACCGAATGCTTGCAGGCGGCAAACCCTTTGCCCTCGACCTTGAGGTCGTTATCTGTCGGAAAATTGACGGCCGTATACATGGACGGATCGTAGATGCCGAAGGCGAGCTTGCCCTTGAGCGGCACCGGCTTGGACGGCTTTACCGCGAAGATGACGAGGATCTGGCCGTGCTGCCACGAGACATGGATGATGCCCGGCTTTGCCACCGGCACGTCCTTGCCGTCGACCGAAATCGTCGTGAAATAATGAAAATCCTCCATCGAGGCGCGCATCGTTTCGCCAAGCTCGGCCAGCTCTTCATTGTCGAGCTTCAGGTCGGAATTCTTGTCGAAATCGAGCATCACGCTGGAGGAAAAGACTTCGTCGAATCGCCAGACATTGCGCAGTTCGGCCAGATGACCGTCATCGGTGGCGACCGCTTCGAGGCGCGCATCGAGGAAGATATGCGGATGCGCCAGTGCCGGCAGGGGCAGCAATATAAGGGCTGCGGCGGCGATGATCGATCTGGAAAACTTCATGGATGCGTTTCTTTGCCCTGTAACCGACATGCGGAGTGACCCGCAAATAAGACGGAATTTCGGCTCCCTGATGACAGTCGTGTCATCGCCGCTTTTTCATTGCGCTTTTGCCCGGAACCAGGCGGTGAGAAAGTCCACGAAACTGCGCACCTTGGCCGGCAGATAACGCCGGTGCGGATAAACCGCATAGATGCCGCGGTCCTTGACGATGTAGTCGTCGAACAATGTCACCAGTGCGCCGGACTGGATATGCGGCAACACGATGAAATCCGGCACGATGGCAGCGCCGAGGCCTGCCTGCGCCGCGCGCAATGTCGCCTGCGGGCTGTTGACCTCGATCGGACCGGCGACCGGCACCGAAAGCGCACCGCCATTCGGATCCTGGAAACGGATGTTGTTGTGCGAACGCGTGTTGGTATCGACGATAAACGGTTTGCCGGTGAGGTCGCTCGGGTGGTCGAACGGGCCGAAGCGGGCAACGAAATCCGGTGTCGCCACCGCATAGACCCGAAAGTCCGCGAGTTTTCTCGCAATCAGCCCTGAATCTTCCAGACGGGTGATTCGGATGGCGAGATCGAAGCTTTCCTCGATCAGATCGACAAAGCGGTCCTCGGCCACGATTTCCATCGCGATTTCCGGGTTGGCTGCGGCGAAATCGATCAGCGACTGGCCGACAGGTGCATCGATGAAGGTGCGCGGCACCGAAACACGAATACGGCCCTTGAGGTCGGCATTGTTCTCGCGCACGAGGTCGGCGAGGTTGTCGATCTCTTTCAGAATGTCGGCGGCGGTGCGGAAATAGGTGTGCCCGGCCTCCGTCAGCGAGAACTGGCGGGTGGTGCGGTTAAGCAGAAGCGCGCCGAGATCGTCTTCCAGTTCGCGCACATATTTCGACAGAAGCGCCTTGGAACGACCGGTGCGACGCGCAGCGGCGGAAAAACCTTCCGCTTCGACCACGTCGATAAAGGCGCGCATGCGGGTGAGTGTATCCATCGAAGTGTTTGCTCCGGTTCGCAAATTGGCTTTCGGGGCCAGCAAGACGTCAGACCCGCGGGAAACACAAGGGGCGCGTTTCCATATGCCTGTCTAATTCTGCCCCATTGTTCATGCAAATTACCCCTGCCTGCGTCGTGTTAAGAATTTTGGTCAGGGGTCAAAAAAACGCTTGATTATGACGGCGAATATTCTTATTTCCCGCCTTGCCCAAAGTCGCACGTGCCCATGGGTGTCCGCCGACCCTCGAATTGAGATTTATCTCTAAGGTGAGGTCATCGGTAAGGTACCTGGAACTAACCCCTCCAGTCGCTATTCCGGCCAACCGGGAAATGCGAGGACGCCTGAAGCAACGACGGTGCGGGCCTTTTAAGTCTCTGCATGCTTTCCATCAGCATGCAATTCTGTAGAGGCACACCTGAATTGCCGGAAGTGCGGTAGGGACAACCCTCCAATCAATGGCAGACAAAGCGGATCAAAGCTCTTGGCAGGGCGTTGGTCCATCGATCGCGCGTTTGAGCGTGCCAGGCAGCGGTGTCTCCAAAAACCGCCGTCGGCGCATACTCATTACGTCCTTTGTCCTCTTGCCGGAGCGTGGTGCTCCAGAGGGTTTGAACGATGACTGCACGTATCCTCGACTTCCTCCGTACCGAGCGTCCAGAAGGCCCTTGCCTTGTTGTCGACCTCGACGTCGTGCGCGACAATTTCAAGGCTTTCCGCCACGCACTGCCGGACAGCTCGATCTACTATGCCGTCAAGGCAAACCCGGAACCGAGGATCCTCGAACTGCTCGCCTCCATGGGCTCGAGCTTCGATTGCGCTTCGGTTGCCGAAATCCAGATGGCACTGGCCGCCGGCGCCACCGCTGACCGCATCTCCTTCGGCAACACGATCAAGAAGGAACGCGACGTTGCTCGTGCCTTCGAACTCGGCGTTGGCCTCTTCGCTGTCGACAGCCACGAGGAAGTCGAAAAGATCGCCCGTGCCGCTCCCGGCGCAAAGGTGTTCTGCCGCGTTCTGACCGATGGTGAAGGCGCCGAATGGCCGCTCAGCCGCAAGTTCGGTTGCGTACCGCAGATGGCCGTCGACGTTCTCGTCTACGCGCACCAGCTGGGTCTCGAATCCTACGGTGTATCGTTCCACGTCGGTTCGCAGATGACCAAGGTCGATGCCTGGGATTCGGCTCTGGCCGATGCCAAGCGCGTCTTCTCGCAGCTGGCCAAGCAGGGCATTGTCCTGCAGATGGTCAACATGGGCGGCGGTTTCCCGACCAAGTACCTGCGCGACATCCCGAAGGCCGAAGAATACGGCCAGGCGATCTCCGCTTCGCTGCGCAAGCACTTTGGCAACAACCTGCCGAAGACGATCATCGAGCCGGGTCGCGGCATGGTCGGCAACGCTGGCGTCATCAAGGCGGAAGTCGTTCTCGTTTCGCGCAAGTCGGACAATGACAACCATCGCTGGGTCTTCCTCGACATCGGCAAGTTCGGCGGTCTCGCCGAAACCATGGACGAGGCGATCCGTTACCCGATCCGCACCACGCGCGATCAGGATCAGATGGAGCCCTGCGTTCTGGCCGGCCCGACCTGCGATTCGGCTGACGTCATGTACGAAAAGAACATGTATCCGCTGCCGCTCACGCTCTCGATCGGCGACGAAGTTCTGATCGAAGGCACCGGCGCCTACACGACCACCTATTCGGCGGTTGCTTTCAACGGCTTTGATCCACTCAAGGCCTACGTCATCTGAAGCTGACGTAAACCAGTTCGCGGTTCCCGATCCTCCAGGCGGGGGCCGCAAATCCACAATGATCTGACGACACCATTTGAAATGGTTTTGAGTTCGGGAGGCCAAGATGGCCGCTGTTCTTGATTCTGTACGCGCATTCCTTGCGCCGAAATCCAAATCCTTCACGATTTCCGCTGAAAATGCGGCAGATGTCGTGGCTCGCGAAAACCTGCTCGATCGCGCCATGGGCGCTGAGCGCCGCAAGAAGTCATCGGAGAAGATCCGCAACAAGCGTCTGCCGGCCGAAGGCCTGGCGCTGGTTGCGCGTGATGCGACCGGCCATGTCATCGGCACCGTTCGCCTGTGGAACATCGAAGCCGGCGTTGCCGCCGATGGTGTTCCTGTCGATGCGCTGCTGCTCGGCCCGCTCGCCGTCGATCCGGATCGTGAGGGCAAGGGCATTGGTGCAGCGCTGATGCGTGCCGCCATCTCCGAGGCGACCAAGCGTGGCCATGGCGCCATCATCCTCGTCGGCGATGCGCCCTATTATCAGAAATTCGGCTTTTTTGCCGACAAGACCCGGCACCTCGTCATGCCCGGCCCTTGCGACCGCGCCCGTTTTCTGGCGCTGGAGTTGAAGGCCGGCTGGCTGGATGATGCCGCCGGCATGATCGTGGCGAGTGGACGCAAGCTGGCCTGACCCGTGTCACCTCGGATAAACGCGGTATAAGCGGCGCTCCGAGGAATAACGACATGAGACAGACAAGGTGTGTGGCGGTACACGCTTAACGGCCTCGCGCATCTCCGATCTTGCCCCGCCCCGTCTTCCTGCAAAGGGGAGGCGGGGCGTTTCCATTTGTGTTCCTCGCTGTCATCCGGTTGTTTTTCAGCCGCCGCTCATTTGTGGCTTTTGTGCCGCAGTCGGCAGCATGGTGGTGGTTCCTTTGATACGGATCAAAGGCCATCCGTCGCATGCGCTTAATCCTTGGGCATCCATTTGAACAAGGAGAGGGACATGAAGATGATTGGGGCACGGGGTCTTGCCTATCTGGCCGGCGCAAGCGTTGCGCTTTTTGCAATGGGCGCAACCGCTGCCGATATGGCCGCACCGCAGGAGGCACCGACCGCTTATGAAACGCTTTCGACAAAGAGCCCGTGGCAGATCCGCGTTCGCGCGCTCGGTGTCATCACCAATGACAGCGGTTCAATCGACCAGGCTCCAGGCGTTGGCCTGAACTATTCCGATTCGGTCATTCCCGAACTGGACATCACCTATTACTTTACCGACAATCTCGCCGCCGAACTGATCCTCGGCACGACCTATGCCAAGATCAAGACCGATGGTCTGGGCGATCTCGATGTCGGCAAGGCATGGCTGCTGCCGCCGACCCTGATGCTGCAATATCACTTCACCGATCTGGGCGCATTCAAGCCCTATGTCGGTGCCGGCATCAACTATTCGATGTTCTACAACCAGTCCGACAAGCCAGGCTTTACCGGTCTCGACGTCAAGAACGACTTCGGCGCCGCGCTGCAGGTCGGTTTCGACTACATGCTCGACGAACATTGGGGCATCAACTTCGACGTCAAGAAGATCTTCCTCGAAACCGACTGGAAGGTCGATAACAATGCGCTGACGAATGGCCCGCTTTCCGGCAAGGCCAAGGTTGATCCGTGGCTGATCGGCGCAGGTGTCACCTACCGGTTCTGACGCGAGACAAACCGGCAGGGGGCCGGCCGGCGCAACGGAGGCGGCGCCGGCCACTCCTTTTATGACGATGACGACGCGGGTGCCGAGAGGGGCCCGCGTTTTTTCTTTTGAGCGCCATCGAAAATCAGGCGCATGGCCATTTGACATTTATTCGACTTGTAATCATATTTTCGAGAATGCAAATATAAGCTCGTCCTCCACTGGACGCTTGGGCATGATGCCCTGAAGCCCCGCCCGGACATGATGTCGGGGCGGGGTTTTCATTGCGCGGAGCCGTCACAGTCTTTCACCTTGGTGTGAAACGCGGCGTTTCACCATGGTGATGGCCATTTGGCGCCCTAGCTTGCCACAATGTTCACGCGCCGCTCCGCTCTGGTCTCGCTACCGTTTCTCATTCCCGCTGCCCACGCGTTTGCTCAGGGCGCGCCAACCAATACCGGGCTTCACTCGGTCCTCGACGATGCGGCGCGCCTGTCTCCGCTAAAGGCCGTGCTGATCAATCGCGAAGGCAAGCCACTTGCGCAGCGTACCTTCCATGGTCATTCGCTCAACGGCTCGACGAATATCAAATCCGCTTCGAAATCGATCGTTTCGGCCATGGTCGGCATCGCGATCGGCAAAAAGCTGCTGGATGGGCCGGACCAGAAAATCGCGCCGATCCTCAAATCGGCGCTGCCGTCCAATCCCGATCCGCGGCTGGCCGAGATCACCATCGGCAATCTTCTGTCCATGCAGGCGGGCTTGTCGCGCATGTCCGGGCCGAATTACGGGCGTTGGGTATCGAGCAGCAACTGGGTGCGGTTTGCGCTATCCGAGCCCTTCGATGGTGAGCCGGGTGGCGACATGCTCTACTCCACGGCCTCGACGCATCTGCTCTCCGCCATCCTGACACGGGTCGGTCGCAAATCGACATTGGAACTGGCGCGGGAATGGTTCGGGCCGGTCGAGGGTTTTCGCATCGGTTCCTGGGAGCGGGACCGCCAAGGCATCTATCTCGGTGGCAACCAGATGGCGATGACCGCGCGATCGCTGATGGCCTTCGGTGAGCTTTATCGCAATGGCGGCAGGACGGGCGAGGGACGGCAGGTCATCCCGGCCGACTGGATCGCCACGTCGTGGCAGGTGCGCACCCATTCGCGTTTTTCCGGTGATGGATATGGTTACGGCTGGTTCAACCGCACGATCGGCGGCGAGAACGTCTGGTTCGGCTGGGGTTATGGCGGGCAGATGGTCTATATCGTGCCGTCATTGCAGATGACGGTGGTGATGACCTCGAGCGACAACGGACCATCGGCCCGCAGCGGTTATCGCGACGATCTGCATGCGCTGCTCGGCAATATCATCGGCGCTGTCAGATCTGCCTGATTTCAGGCGGTGGCAAGCCAGATCATGTGGCGCGCGCCGCCACCCTTGCCGCGGCCATTGGCATGTGCGCGTGCTTCTTCCACCGTAAAGCCTGATGCCTGCAGGCGACGTGTGAACTTGGGGTCGGGTGCCGATGACCAGACGGCGAGAACGCCCCCTGGTGTCAATGCGGTTTTTGCGGCGCGAAGCCCGCGCGAGGCATAGATCTGGTCGTTTTCATCGCGTGTCAATGCTTCCGGGCCGTTGTCGACGTCGAGAAGA
Organism: Hyphomicrobiales bacterium; assembly: GCA_900472395.1. GTDB lineage: Bacteria > Pseudomonadota > Alphaproteobacteria > Rhizobiales > Rhizobiaceae > Neorhizobium. Next base: position 312,773 of record UCHV01000005.1, on the reverse strand, counting down.
ATGGCATCCCATGCCTGCGGCCGCGCATTGATCAGGTCAGCGACATCGTCTTCCCTGATCGTCACGCGTGGGTCGGACAGGCAGTCGCCGTAGACCTCGGCCATCGGGCCGCGTGCCCATGCGACCACGGCGGGCACCAGTTCTGCGACGGTGATCTGCGCATCGGCGGGAAGCACCTTCAGTGCCGCACGCAAGGTGAAACCCATGCCGAGTCCACCGATCAGCATTTTCGGCTGTTTGCGTCCCTTGATCTTTTCCCAGGAAAGTTTGGCCAGTGCTTCTTCCGAGCCGCTGAGGCGGCTGTTCATCAGTTCGTTGGTGCCAAGCATGATGGAGAATTCCGAGCCGCGCTGTTTCAGGCGCAATTCGTCACGTCCACCGGGCACTTTTGCCGTATCGAGCACTATCCAGGGGATCATCGTTTTCTCCATCCAGGGCCATTGCGCCATGGGGTCTTATGGCTGCCCTGCTATCGGATCGCAATCTTGCGAAGCGGCAAGGCGGCATTGAAGCGACCCGGCATTCAGATGAAAACCGAGCCGCCCGATAAATCAGGCCGAGATATCGACCACGCCGCAATCGCCGGCATCGGATGCAAAGGCCAGACGCTTGCCATCCGCGCTCCAGCTGAAGCCGGTAATGCCGCCCTTGCCGGGACGGCGCAGCAGCGCTTCCTTGCCATCGGCCAGCCGCACGCCGAGAATCATGCCGTCGATATAACCGATGGCGAGCACCTCTTCGGCCGGGTGGAAGGCCACCTGCGTGACCATGATATTGGCGCGGGTGCCGAGTTCCTGCGGCGCCTTGCCCATCGGGCCATCCTTGCCGGCAAACGGCCAGACGATGGCGGCCGGCGCGCCTGACGAAGCCAGCCACTTGCCCTTGGGCGACCATGACAGCGACTTTACCTTGGCAGGATAACCGGTCATGCGCATATGGCGGGCGTCACCCGCCTTGCCGTCCAGCTTCCAGCCGTGCAGGGCGTTTTCCACCATCATGGTGACAAGGAAACGGCCATCCGGCGAGAAGGTGACGCCGGTATGGGCACCCTTCCATTCCAGATCCTGTGCCGGCGCATTGGTGCCGACCCAGTGCATCGAAACGCCGTTATAACGGGCGGCGGCGATGCGCATTCCCTTCGGCGCAAAGGCAATCGCCTCGACGCTGCGTTCCTCGGTAAATTCCTTTGTGGTGCCGTCGGCGAGCTTCACGAAGCTCGATTTGCCGTAAGCGTAAGCCACCGCGTTCTGCGGGCCGCCGGCCACGACATTGATCCACTTGCGTGGTGCTTCTGCAACCAGCGTGGTCGAACCATCCGGCGTTATACGCAGCACCTTGCCGTCTTCGCCGCCTGTGAGCAGCGAATTGCTGAACGGATCACGCACGAAGGTGAGGAGGCCCTGATGGGCTTCCTCGACCTTTTCGCCACCATCGAGGCGGTGAATGGTGCCGGCGGCGGTGGCGAAAAATGGAGTATCGCCGAGGAAGTGAACCCCGACGACATGGCCTTCAAGATCAAGCGGAGCAACGGTCGGCATCAGTGGCATTTCTTTCAAGCATGGATTTCGTCGATGACCGCTTGGTCAGTGTTCTCATCAGGCCGGTGTCTTTTCCGTCGCCTGGCAGGCGAGGAAGCTTTGCTCGATCTTCGCAAAATCGAGATCGCGGCCGATGAAGACGAGGCGGCTTTCGCGCTTTTCGTTTTCCTTCCAAGGACGCTGATGATCACCTTCGACAATCATGTGCACGCCCTGAACGACATAACGTTCCTCGTCACCCTTGAAGGCGATGATGCCCTTGAGACGCAGAATGTTGGGACCTTCCGTCTGGGTGATCTTCTGGATCCAGGGGAAGAAACGCTCCGGGTTCATCTCTCCGCCGCGCAGCGAGATCGACTTGACCGTCAGGTCATGGATGGCGGCAACGGCGCCCGGCGAATGGTGGTGATGATCATGGGCATGGTCATGCCCGTGATCATGATGATGATCGTGGCCGCAATCGGGACCGCAGGTGTGATCGTGATCGTGGTGATGGTGATCATGGCCGTGATGATGATGACCGTGGTCATGGTCGCAATCCGGGCCGCAGACATGATCGTCATGGCCGTGCTCGAGGAAATGCGGATCGTTTTCCAGAGCGCGCTCGAGGTTGAAGGCACCCTGATCGAGCACGCGAGCAAGATCGACGCCCGAACGGGTCACCTTGTGGATGCGGGCGGTGGGGTTGATGGCGCGGACGATCTCTTCGATGACGGCCAGTTCTTCCGGCGTCACGAGGTCGGTCTTGTTGATAAGAACGACATCGGCAAAGGCGATCTGGTCTTCGGCCTCGCGGCTGTCCTTGAGGCGCAGCGGCAGATGCTTGGCGTCGACCAGCGCGATGACGGCGTCGAGCTCGGTCTTGGCGCGCACGTCATCGTCCATGAAGAAGGTCTGCGCAACCGGAACCGGATCGGCAAGGCCGGTGGTCTCGACGATGATGCCATCGAAACGGCCGGGGCGGCGCATCAGGCCTTCAACGACGCGGATCAGGTCGCCGCGCACGGTGCAGCAGACGCAGCCATTGTTCATTTCATAGATTTCTTCGTCCGACTCGACGATCAGATCGTTGTCGATGCCGATCTCGCCGAACTCGTTGACGATGACGGCGTATTTCTTGCCGTGGCTTTCGGACAGAATGCGGTTGAGAAGCGTCGTCTTGCCGGCGCCGAGATAGCCGGTCAGCACGGTAACGGGAACGGGCTTTGCGGTGGCTGCTTCGGTCATGGAAACCTCGAGAGATTTTGGGGCGCTGAGCGCGCGGAATTTTTAGGACCCGGACATCCGGTCAGCCCCATATAAGAGCAAGCCGGGAGGAGTTCAAAGGGTTTAATGTTATAAGATGACGCCAAGAGAACGGGGTGGCGATCAGGCTGCGATAGCGGGCTTGATGTCGGTGCGGGAAAAGTCATCGCCGATAAAGAGGAGAGGGCAATCGAACTCCTGCGCCGTGGCATAGGCAAAACAGTCGCCGAAGTTGAGTGCGGCGGGATGAATGCCTTTTCCCCATTGGGCGTAGGCTGTGGCAGCCCGTTGGGCGCGCGCTGGCGTCACGTCTACGATCTGGGTAATGGCGCTGTTCAAGAGATCGTTTACATCCTGAACAAGTTTGCGTCGGGCCGCGACGATCAGAACCTCTGCGAGAGTACCAGCAGAAATAAGGACTGCTTTCTCTGTTTGCAGAACCCTTTCACACTCGCGCGCCATTGGCTCGTTCGTTGCAATTGCGATAATTGCCGACGAGTCGATGACGATCATTTGGGCAAGCCGAATTCGTCATAAAGAAAATCCTGGCTGTGAGCGGCGTCGGTGCTGTCGAAAAGGTCCCTCTCAGGTGCGCGCCTGCGGATTTCCTCGAACACTTTTCTTTTCTCTTCAGCGCTCAGAGGCTCGCGTTTCGATGTCAGCGGACCGATTTTGGCCAGCTCTGCGACGGCATCGTAGTGTTGGCGCGAAGTTTGTGTCGCTGTATGCACAATCGACAGTCGCGCGGAGGGCAAGCCGGGCTGCGTCAGGATGATCTCCTCGCCTTGCTCGGCACGTTTCACAAGTTCTTCAAGCTGGCCCTGGGCCTCGGCGATGGATATGCGCATGTCCGCCTCCTCTGGCGATCACAACTTGCAGCAGTATGAGGTATCGCGGTTTCGGCGACAAGCGCTCGAAACGATCCCTCATATATTTCGGGGACACTTGGCGTCACTTCAATGTCTCGACATCAAACCGAGCCACATCCTGCAGAAGCTCAAGAATTCCGGTGACCGCATGCGCCACCAGTTGTTCACCGCGTTCGGCCGTCGCGGCGCTGGCATCGCCCGCCACGCCCTTTTCGTTGAGGTCGCTCATTTTCCAGCCGAAGGCATGCGGTCCATAGGCGCGCAGATGTTTGTATTCCTGCGCAAACTCCGCTTGCCGGGAACTGAACCTTTCCGCCTTCGCCATATTCACCCGCTCGGGCCAGAGCGCCAGCATTACCGAGGTCTCGATATCGCCGCCGTGGATGTCGATCGCCTTGTCCTGCGGCGTGATCCAGTCCTGTGGCTGGCCGAAACGGGTCCAGCTCGTGGCCACCGCCAGCATGTTGAAACGAACACGCGCTTCCGTCGCCACGACGGTGAGAAGCGGTGAGTTTCCCCCATGTGCGTTCAGCATCACGAATTTGCGGATGCCTTGGCGATGCAGGTCTTCGGCGATGCCAAGCCAGCGGTCGACGGCCTCTGCAAACCCGAGCGTTTTTGTGCCTGTCACATCCATATGTTCTATCGAATAACCGACCGATTCGACCGGCAGGAAAGTGACCTTCAGGTGGGCGGGAAGCCTTTTGACGATACGCTCGACCATGCCTTCGGCGATCAGGGCATCCGTTTCGAACGGCAGATGCGGGCCGTGCTGTTCGTGGGCGCCGAGCGGCAGGACGGCGATCCAGTCGCGGCGCGCTTCGGGTGGCAAGGCCGGATCGTTCATGGCAAAACGGGGCGCCGGATGATGGGCGGGCGTGATCTCGGCATTCGACATCTGGCGATGGTTCCCGGCTTTCGCTATGGATGTGATTCCTATAGCGGGAAGGCGTTCCCAAGGCAAAGCCGCCACGGCAGAGATGGGTGAAGGCATGAGCAAGAAAAAAGCCGAGAAGAAAAACAAGACCGGCAAAAAGAAGGGCTCTTACGAGGCTGTCGATATCGCACCGGCGATCACGCAGGCTGCCCGCTCCATGCGTACCGCGCTCAGCCACATGTTGTCGGAAAGCGGGCTTTACGCCGGGCAGGACGGTGTGATCATGCTGCTGGCCGAGGAAGATGGCATGACGCCGGGACATCTGGCCGACAGGCTCGGCGTGAAGGCGCCGACAATGACGCGCACAATCGGCCGCATGGAAGCGCAGGGCTTTCTGGAGCGTCGCGCCGACGATAACGACGGGCGTCTTTCCAAGGTGCACCTGACAGAGCTTGGACGCCAGAGCGTCGAGCAAATTCGACGGTCGGCCGATAATTGCGGCGAGCTTGCCACCAAGGGACTGTCTGACAAGGACGTGAAAACGCTGATCAAGCTGCTCCGCGCGGTCGATGAGAACCTGCAGCCGCAAGATGAATGACCGGACGCGCATAAGCTGAATTTCAATGCTTGCGAAACGGAATTAAATTGTTTTAATAATTTAATTCCTGATTGCGCCTCTTCTGGTGCATGTTGCGCCGGAGGCCCTGTGGCTCAAAAAATCAAGCTGTCGACAATCGCTGAAAGCCTTGGACTTTCTACCGCAACGATTTCCCTGGCATTGCGTGACAGTCCGCTTGTGGCCTCCGATACCCGCGAAAAAATCAAGGAACAGGCGCGCGCGCTGGGGTATATATACAACCGTCGTGCCGCCAGCCTGCGCACTTCGCGCTCCGGCATTATCGGCGTTGTGGTGCATGACATCATGAACCCGTTCTATGGCGAAATTCTCAAGGCCATCGAGACCGAACTCGACCGCAACCGCCAGACCTTCATTCTTTCCAACCATTACGATTCGGTCGAAAAGCAGCGCAACTTCATCGAGACGTTGCTGCAGCTCGGCGGTGACGGCGTCATCATGTCGCCGGCCATCGGTACGCCTATCGAGGATGTGCGGCTGGCCGAAACAAACGGCATGCCGCTGATCCTTGTTGCCCGTTCGATGGAGGGCACGGCACTGCCGACCTATCGTGGTGACGACAGCTACGGCATTTCGCTCGCCACCAACCACCTGATCGGCCTTGGCCATAAATCCATTGCCATGATCGGCGGCACCGACCAGACCTCGACCGGCCGTGACCGCTACCAGGGTTACGTCAACGCGCTGCGCAAGGCCGGTATCGAGGTCGATCCCAACCTTCGCATTCCCGGGCCGCGCTCCATGCAGGGCGGTTTCGAGGCGGCTGTGAACTTCCTGTCCTTGCCGCAAAAGCCGACCGCCGCCGTCTGCTGGAACGACCTCGTGGCCATCGGTCTGATGAACGGCATTGCCCGCGCCGGTCTTGTTGTCGGTCAGGATATTTCGGTCACCGGTTACGACGATCTGGAGCAGGCGTCGATTGCGCTGCCGGCGCTCACTACTGTTTCCAACCAGCAGGCCGAAGTCGGTCGCCTTGCGGCGCGCGCTTTGCTCGACCGGCTTGCCGGAAGCCACGAGCCGGACGGCATTCACCTCATCAAACCGGAAATGCGGATCCGCCAATCGACGGGGCCACACCGTCCGCGCTGAGGCGCAAATTACCTTATCCAGACCAGCACAGGAAAAAGAGCATGACCGACAAACCCGTCACCGTCCTCATTCCCGGACGCATCCATCCACGTGTGCTCGAGCGGCTGGAGAAACGTTTTGATGTTGTGAAAGTGCCCACACAGGGTGGCGAGCTGGAGCTTGACGAAGACGCTCGCAATCAGGTGCGCGCCGTTGCTCTTTCGGGCATGCTGCCGAATTCGTGGATCGATCTGTTGCCGAACCTTGAGATCGTCTCGAATTTCGGGGTCGGTTACGATGGAGTAGACGCTGCCTATGCGGCGACCAAAGGGATACTCGTTACCCATACGCCCGACGTGTTGAACGACGAAGTGGCCGATACGACGGTCGGCCTGCTGCTCAATACTGTGCGCCGTCTGCCGGTGGCCGAGGAATGGCTTCGCGCCGGACGCTGGAAATCGGACGGCCCGTTTGCGTTGTCACCGCTGTCGCTGAAAGGCCGTCACGTCGGCCTGCTCGGTCTCGGTCGCATCGGGCTGGAAATCGCCCAGCGGCTCGAAGCCTTCAAACTGAAGATCAGCTATCACACCCGCACACCCCGCACCGATGTGACCTATACGCATTTCGCGTCGCTGAAGGAGATGGCGGAAGCCGTCGATACGTTGATCTGCATCGTTCCGGGCACTGCCGCCACCCACAAGATCATCAATGCTGAAATCCTGAACGCGCTCGGTCCCAACGGTGTGTTCATCAATGTCGGGCGCGGATCGAGCGTGGATGAAGAGGCTTTGGAAGCAGCGCTGCGTAACGGCACGATTGCCGCCGCCGGTCTCGATGTGTTCTACGAGGAACCGACCACGGCGTCCGCTTTCCTCGATCTCGACAATGCCTCGCTCTTGCCGCACGTCGCCTCAGCTTCGGTGCCGACCCGCAATGCCATGGCCGATCTCGTGGTCGATAACCTGATCCGCTGGTTCGATGAAAAGAAGGTTTTTACACCGGTGCCGGAAACACCGGTGAAGGGGTGATGGGGCGACCGGCCAGCGACGGGATATCAGGTGGAGGCATGCGCAAAATGCGTCGGCCTTGCCGGTTTTTCTTGTTGATCGTCGCTGGCCTCGTCTCTCTTCCGGTGCATTCCCATTCTGCCGAACGGACGCCCGATGAAGTCTGTCAGCGATTGTCGCATGTATCGCAAAATGAGTGTCTTGCGGCCGCTGCACTTCTTCTGCGGGGAGAAATCGATGCCAGCATCGACCTGACGATCCGGGTCGAAGCGACGGAGGGAGGGCTCACATCTTCTTATGAAGATGCTCCGGTCGGTGGTCGCGATTGCACTTCGACAAAGGTGCTTGTTTTGCCCGCCAATAAAACCGTCAGGCTTCTCATGACCTCGACGGATATGGTCTATTCCTGGCGTGTTCCGCTTCTTGCCATCGACAGCGATCTTGTTCCCGGCCGGGTGAACGAGGTGATTATCGAGCCGATCACAAGCCCTGTCATGCCGGAAGGGCGGCTTATCGATGCCGGCAAGGGAGCTGAAACGGCAACGGCCATTCGTGTCGTTGCCGACGCCTATCTGGCGGATGGCAAGCTCAAAGCGGAACTGTTCTGCAAAGGCTGAGGATCACACCGCTTTATTGGCTGCCCGCAATGCTGCCGGTGTCGTTTCGTTTTTCCCGGCGGCGTATTCCCGCACGGCATCGCCAAACGCTTCGAACAACTGCCGCGACGGCTGGTCGGTGGCCGCCCAATATTCCGGGTGCCATTGTACGCCGACGGCGAAGTTTTTGGCGTCGATAACCGATACGGCCTCGATCGTGCCATCCGCTGCCGTCGCCTCGACCTGCAGGTTCGGGGCGGTTCTGGCGATTGCCTGACGATGCAGGGAGTTCACCTGCACCTCACCCGCCGTGCCGAGATAGTTGGCGATGCAGGAGCCTTCCTTGACGAAAACCGGCTGACGGATCGAGTACATCACATCGCGGTCGGCGCCCTCCGGCTTGCGGTGGTCCCACATGCCATCGGCTTCCTGAATTTCGCTGGCAAGCGTGCCCCCGAGTGCGACGTTCAGTTCCTGTATGCCGCGGCAGATGGCGAGAAGCGGGATACCACGATCGATGGCGCGGCGGATCAGTTCCAGCGAGGTGGCGTCACGCGCGAGGTCGAATGGGCCATCCTTGTCGGTCGCCTCAAGGCCGTAGCGCGATGGGTGAACATTGCTGGCGGCACCGGAAATCAGCACGCCATCGACCCGGTCGAGCAGTGCATCGATATCGTTGCCGTCTTCGAAGGCCGGCACGATGATGGGCATGGCTTGCGCCACCTGTAGCGCCGCCTTTGCGTATTGATTGGGCGTGGCATGCCAGAGAGCGCCTTCGATCTCCTTGATATCGGCGGGAATGGCAACGATCGGCTTTGGCATGCGGGAGGCTCCGAAAGGGCGGTTTGGTCGAGCCTTTTGGCGCTGCTCATATAAGGAAGTCAAGCAGGCTCGCACGCATGGGTGATCTGCATCGCGTAAAGTATGGCACGGTTCCGTCGCCCGTATCGCGAGAACCGTGACCGACGCCTAAGACGAAAGTCTCATGCGCTGCAGCCTGTTCGTGCTTTGAAAATGCCGGTCGCATGCTTGCCAGCCTTTGAGCGTCATGGTTGTTTCGATCAAGGCTGCGGATCTGGAGAGGTGAGGTCCGCAACCCGCACAAGCGTGACACTCGACGTAACATTCATTGGGAGGTGAGCATGGATCGTCGTACATTCTTCAAGAAAGCAGCAGTGACGGGGACAGGCGCGGCCGCCGCGGGTGTGCTCGCCGCACCAGCCATCGCGCAGGAAAATCCGAAGATCAGCTGGCGTCTGACATCGTCGTTTCCCAAGTCGCTGGACACGATCTATGGCGGTGCCGACGATGTCGTCAAACATGTGGCTGCCGCAACCGATGGCAAGTTCACCATCCAGCCGTTTGCCGCGGGCGAGATTGTGCCCGGATTGCAGGCTCTCGATGCCGTGACCAATGGCACGGTGGAAATGGCGCATACCTGCTCGTATTACTTCGTCGGCAAGGACCCGACGTTTGCAATCGGCAGCGCCATCCCGTTCGGCCTCAACGCGCGCCTGACCAATGCCTGGTTCTATCAGGGCAACGGCAATACGCTGATGAACGAGTTTTTCGCCAAGCATAACGTCTATGGCCTTCTCGCGGGCAATACCGGTGCGCAGATGGGTGGCTGGTTCCGCAAGGAAATCAATGGCGTCGAAGATTTCAAGGGCGTGAAGATGCGCATTGCCGGCCTTGCCGGCCGCGTTCTTGAAAAGCTCGGTGCGGTGCCGCAGCAGATTGCGGGCGGTGACATCTATCCGGCGCTGGAAAAAGGCACGATCGATGCAGCCGAATGGATCGGCCCCTACGACGATCACAAGCTCGGTTTCTTCAAGGTTGCCAAGTATTATTACTACCCGGCTTTCTGGGAGGGTGGTCTGGCGATCCATTCGCTGGTCAATCTTGAAAAATGGAACAGCCTACCAAAGGCCTATCAGGCTGCGCTGACCGATGCCTGCGCCTTCGCCAACACCAACATGATGGCGAAATATGACCTGAAAAACCCGACCGCGATCAAGCAGATCGCCGCTCAAGGCACGGTTTTGCGGCCATTCAGCCAGGAGGTTCTGGAGGCCTGCTTCAACGCCTCACTGGAGGTCTACAAGGAAATTTCGGCCACCAATGCCGACTTCAAGAAAATCTACGAGGATCAGGTGGCCTATAAAAAGGAAGCCTATCTGTGGCTGCAATTGTCGGAATATACGTTCGACACATTCATGATGATCCAGCAACGCAACGGCAAGCTCTGAGCAGATTTTGCCCATAACACCATGATGCCCCGGCTAAACGGCTCGGGGCATTTTTACGACGATGACTGCACGTTATGCGTGTGTTTTCCTTGCGCTTGCCGCGCCATCAATTACTGTCGCGATGTTAGCGAGCAGAAGCAGAACGCTCCGAGGCCAGCCGGAGCATCGGTGAAGACGGGCTTCACCGACTTAGGCATAAGCCTTGCTCTCGAACCGGAGGTGATGCGATGTGGAAACCACGAAGCATTACACTGCATTTCAGGAAGACCCGAACAGGCTGGTCAGTCGCGTTCCGGATTAACTTCCTCACCAAGTAGTAAATGAGGGCAGAGCGACAACTCTGCCCTCACTCCGACAATATATGCCGCATCCCGACAATCGACAAGAGCAACCTTTACGGGTTTATTTTCGGCGGCTCGCCCAGGTTCGGCATTCCTGGCAGGCCGGGGCCCGGCAATCCACCGGGCTGTGCCGGGGCGCCATCCATCGGCGGCAGGCCGAAGTTCGGCATCTGGTTGCCGCCGCCATTGCCGAAGCCGGGCACTTCGATCTTGATCGTGTCGAGATCCACTTCCGGTGTCTTGTCCAGCCAGTAAGTGACCGACTCAGGCCAGAAAATTACGATGGCAACGAGAATGAGCTGCATTCCGAGCCATGGTATGGCGCCGAGATATATGTCCTTCGTCTTCACCGATTTCGGCGCAATGGAGCGCAGGTAAAATAGTGCGAAGCCGAAGGGCGGGTGCATGAAGCTCGTCTGCATGTTGATGCAGATGAGCACGCCGAACCATATGAGATCGATGCCGAGCGCGTTGGCCACCGGCACGAGCATCGGGATGACGATGAAGGCGATCTCGAAGAAATCGAGGAAGAATGCCAGGAAGAAGATGAAGATGTTGACGAAGATCAGGAAGCCAATCGCGCCGCCGGGGACGTGAGACAGCAGATGTTCGATCCACAAGCCACCGTTCATGCCCTGGAATACGAGGCTGAAGCAGGTGGCGCCGACGAGGATGAAGACCACCATGGAGGTGATCTGCATCGTGGTGTGCATGCCCTGGCGGGTCAGGTCCCATGTCAGGCGGCCATGCAGGGCGGCGATGCCCATGGCGCCGACAACGCCGAGTGCGCCCGCTTCCGTTGGCGTGGCAAGGCCCATAAAAATGGTGCCGAGCACGAGGAAGATCAACACGATCGACGGGATCATGCCCCAGAGGACGCGCATGACCAGTGCCATGTTCATCTCGCCGCGCGCTTCCGGCGGCAGAGCCGGCACGTCTTTCGGGCGGAAGATGGAGAGCGCGAGGATAAACAGCAGGAAGATCGTCACCTGCAGGATCGAGGGGCCTATTGCGCCGAGATACATGTCGCCGACTGAACGGCCGAGCTGGTCGGCGAGAACGATCAGCACCAGCGAGGGCGGGATGACCTGCGTTATCGTGCCGGAGGCGGCGATGACGCCGGTGGCGACCCGCGGATTGTAGCCGTATTTCAGCATGATCGGCAGCGAAATCACGCCCATGGTGATGACGGATGCGGCGACCGTGCCGGTAATGGCGCCGAGGATGGCGCCAACCACGATGACCGCATAGGCAAGGCCGCCCGGAATGGCGCCGAACAATTTGCCGGTGCCTTCGAGCAGGTCTTCCGCCAGGCCGCAACGTTCAAGGATCGCGCCCATGAATGTGAAGAACGGGATGGCCAGGAGCAGATCGTTGGAAACGATGCCGAATATGCGGAAGGGCAGGGCCTGCAGGAAGACTTCCTCGAAATGGCCGGTGAAGACCCCGAGAACACCAAATGAGAGGCCCACCGCCGCCAGTGAAAAGGCGACGGGAAATCCGTAAAGCATGAAGATGATCATGCCGAGAAACATCAGAGGCGGCATCACACCGTAAGCGAACATATTCTGGCTCTCCGGTGATTACTGCAGCGGTTTTTCATAGGTGGTATCGACGGCGGCAAGGCCCATCAGTGCGGCGATGCGCTTGATCAGTTCCGACAGGCCCTGAAGCACGAGCAGCGCGAAACCTGCAAAGATGACGAACTTGACCGGCCAGCGGATGAGGCCGCCCGCGTTGGACGAACCTTCACCCTGCACCCATGAAAGCCAGAAAAACGGCCAGCAGATCCACGCAAGATAAACGCAGGCCGGCAGCAGGAAGACGATCAGGCCGATGACATCGATCCACAGACGCTTCCGTTCCGATACCGCGCCATAGACCAGGTCCACGCGCACATGCTCGTTCAGTCGCAGTGTATGGGCAGCGCCCATCAGCACGATGAAGGCGAACATGTACCACTGGATCTCGAGCCAGCCGTTCGAACTGATGTTGAACGTATAACGGATAAGAGCATTGCCGGCGCTGACAAGGCAGCAAAGCAGGACGAGATATCCGGAAAATTTTCCTATGATCTCGCTCAGCCTGTCGACCAGGCTGCTGAAACGAAGCAGTATCGCCATTTATCCCCCCGGATGGTTCCCTCTTTCCATCCTTTTCCTCTTCAGGCGATGTAACAAAACGGCCGTCAAATTGAAAGACTGCGCATATGCAACTTTCGTTGCTGCGGCGGCGAAGACACACTGGCCTTGACAGATGTGCGATCCGCATTGATCAATTGGGAAAGGGCGGCACTTGGTTGCCCAATGCTTATCTGGGAGGAGCAAGCATGGAGCATCATCGCAGCGGACCGGTCGAGACTGGCGCCGAGATGGATTATCGCGAGCACGAAAAGACCTATGACGGTTTTCTGGCAGGCACCAAGTGGGGCACGATGATTGTCGTCGTGCTGATGATCGCGATGGCGGCCGGCTTCCTCTCCGGTGCGGGTTTTCTTGGCGGCCTGATCGTCTTCATCGTCTTGAACGTTGCCGGCGTTTTCCTGCTGCGCTGAGATTTCTCATGCCCTGCATCGGTTCATCCCTGAATGGACCGCTTTAACGACTTCGGCCCCGCTGATGCGAGGCCGAATATATCTTTGCAGGATTTTCCGGGTGCCGATCAGGCGCCGCCGCGTGTGCGCGCAAGGCCGTCCTTGGCAGGCTTGTAATTCGGATCGAGGCGCGCCGCATGCGAATAGGACTTTGCCGCACGCGCCTTGTCGCCGCGACGCTCATAGACCAGCGCCTGGTTTGCCCAGGATTCGGCGAGCTTGTCGTCCAGGTCGATGGCGTGGTTGAAATCGGCGAAGGCGTTTTCGTCGTCGTTCAGGGCGACATAAGAGATGCCGCGACCGTTATAGGGCTCTGCTGACGTCGAAGACAACGAGATCGCCTTGGAAAAATCGTCGATTGCCTGTGCGTGCTGGCCACGGCTCTGAAGGATCAGGCCCCGGCCGTGATAGGCGCGGCCATCGGTGGTTTCCAGCTGAATTGCCTTGGTAAAATCGTTGAAAGCGTCGTTGGTGCGGCCGGCCTGGCGGTAAATGTTGCCGCGGCCGATATAGGCGGCATCGTAGTTCGAATTGATCTGCAGTGCGGCGTTGTAGTCGTTTGCCGCTTCCACGGGCTTGCCCATGTTGCGATAGACCAGCGCGCGGTTGGCGTAAGCCTGATAGAACTGCGGATTGAGCTGGAGCGCACGGTTGAAGTCATCGAGCGCGCGACGGAAATCGCCTGCGCGGCCGTAAGCCGAACCGCGGACGTTGTAACCTTCCGGATCCTGCGGATTGGCATTGATAACCGAGGTGAGCGAGGAAATGTTCTGCTCGGAACCCTGAGCGCGGTCGAGCCGGATCGTGTCCATCGAGGTCACGGTCGACTGGCAGGCGGTGAGGGCGCTGGCGGCAAGAAGGACGAGGGCAATGGGCGCGATGCCGCGGCGGCGAGGGGCTGTGGAATGCGAAACACCATTCGACATGGAATCAGCAGCAGTCATGGCAGCCATCAGGCGCTTGTCCTCATATGAGCAGGGATGCCGACTCAGGCAAAACCAGGACGGAAATCCAGACAGAAATCAAAAAGCGGCGGCGTCCGTTAGAGGTCGCCGCCGCTCTTAAGCATGAGAAAACGTCGAAAAGACGACAGATTAGCGGGCCGGACGCGCAGGGCGCGGGGTCTGCGGAAGCAGACCTTCGCGCTGCATGCGCTTGCGGGCCAGCTTGCGAACGCGACGAACAGCTTCAGCCTTCTCGCGAGCGCGCTTTTCCGAAGGCTTTTCATAGCTTTCGCGCATCTTCATTTCGCGGAAAACACCTTCGCGCTGCAGCTTCTTCTTGAGAGCGCGGAGTGCCTGATCAACGTTGTTGTCGCGGACTAGTACCTGCACGTGAAATCCCGTTCCTTTGGTTTGCTTTCGCCCATTCCTGACAGGATTTTTGGCGATAGAGTTAGGTGCGCGCGGCGTTAACCGTGCGATTTGGCAGGCCTCATAACAGGTGGATGAGGTAAAGTCCAGCGGCCTCGCGGGCCGTGTGTGAAATTTGCCCTGTCCATACCGCTGAAATGGAGGATCTGCACACCTAAATCATTGAGCGAGGCGGATCATGCCTGCGCAAGCGCGCAGCCCCGTTTTTGTTACATGTATATTGGAGATTATCGATGCGTAGCGCCAGTTATTCACAGTTCGGCAAACCTTCCGAGGTTTTGAAGATCGAAGACCGACCGGTTCCCCAGCCCGGACCGGGGGAAGTGCGTATTCGCATGGCGATGGCCGCTATCCACAACCATGACCTTTTGACGATCAGCGGCGACTACGGGGTGAAGCCCGAACTGCCCGCTCTGGCAGGAAGTGAAGCCGCGGGCACGATCGATGCGCTCGGTGAAGGGGTGACGCATCTCAAGATCGGCCAGCGGGTGGCAGCGTCCGGCAAGGGTACTTTCTCTGAATATTACCTGGCGCGGGCTGCATCGACCGTTCCCCTGCCGGATGCAATTGCGGATACGGCCGCAGCGCAGCTGATTTCGATGCCTTTGAGCGCGTTGACGCTGATGGATTTCATGGCGGTGGAAAAGGGGGATTGGGTCATCCAGAATGCTGCCAATGGCGCGGTCGGCAAGGCGCTGGCCATGTTTGCCCGTCGTCGCGGCGTCAATGTCATCAACCTTGTGAGGCGTGACGACGCGGTGGCCGAGTTGACAGAACTGGGTATCGACAATGTCGTTTCGACCGCGCAGGGCGACTGGCGCAGGATCGTTGCGGACATGGCAGGCGGCGCTTCCATTCGGGCCGGCGTCGATGGGGTTGGCGGTTCCGCCTCCAGCGACCTGATGTCGACGCTCGGCGAGGACAGTCTTCTGGTGTCCTTCGGCCTGATGTCTGGAAAGCCACTGCAGATTTCGGCATCTGACCTGGTGTTCAAGCAGGCCACGGTGAAGGGTTTCTGGCTGGCCAAGCTGGCGCCGGCCATTGCACCCGACAAGATGAAAGCCATGATCGGCGAGATCGTGCAGGCGGTGGCAAGCGGCGAGGTGGCGTTGACCGTGTCGGATATCTTCGATCTGGCCGATGTCGCCAAAGCCGCCGCCGCTGCCGGTGAGCCCGGTCGCAAGGGCAAGGTTCTGCTGCGCAATCAGGCCTGACCTTTCTCCATCTATCTCGTTCGTGTCGAAACAATCCTCTCATGCGTCGCAATGTGGCCATTGCGGCGCATATTGATTTGCGATGGGTATGACATTACCCAATTCATTGCGGCCGCGAGGCCCTTGAGGTGGAGCAAGGAAGAGAGGCCAGATGCGCAGATATTCGGTTTTCGCCATTGCACGCGAGGCGATGCGTGCCCACAAGGGCTGGGACCAGCAATGGACCTCTCCCGAACCCCGCTCCAGCTACGATGTCATCATCGTCGGTGCCGGCGGTCATGGTCTGGGCGCTGCCTATTATCTTGCCAAGGAACATGGCATCACCAATATCGCGGTGATCGAAAAGGGCTGGCTCGGCGGCGGCAATACCGGCCGCAACACCACCATCATCCGCTCCAACTATCTCTATGAAGAGAGCATGGACATCTACGAGCATTCCCTGAAACTGTGGGAAGGCCTGAGCCAGGATCTCAACTACAACACGATGTATTCGCCGCGTGGCGTGATGATGTTGTCGCACAACATCCACGACCAGCAGTCGTTCAAGCGCCATATCAATGCCAACCGGCTTTACGGCATCGACAACGAATGGCTGACGCCGGAACAGGCGAAAGCCTTCGTTCCTGTTCTCGATATTGCCAAGACGGCGCGTTATCCGATCAACGGCGCTGCCCTGCAGCGTCGCGGCGGCACCGCCCGTCACGACGCCGTCGCCTGGGGTTATGCCCGTGCTGCCGCCGACCGCGGCGTGCACATCATCCAGAATTGTGAAGTCACCGGCATTCGCCGCGGGCCTGCCGGCGAAGTGCAGGGTGTCGAAACCTCCAGGGGTTTCATCGGCGCCAAGAAGATCGGTGTATCGGCTGCCGGCCATTCGTCGGTGGTGATGGAAATGGCGGGCGTGCGCGTTCCGCTGCATTCCAATCCGTTACAGGCGCTGGTGTCCGAGCCGCTCAAGCCGATCTTCCCTTGCGTTGTCATGTCCAACACCGTGCATGCCTATATCTCGCAGTCCGACAAGGGCGAACTGGTCATCGGCGCCGGTACCGACCAGTACAACTCCTACAGCCAGACCGGTGGTCTGCAGATCATTACCCATACACTGGATGCGATCTGCGAACTCTTCCCGATCTTCCGCCGCGTGAAAATGATGCGTCAGTGGGGCGGCATTACCGACAACACGCCGGATCGCTCGCCGATCCAGGGTGTGACGCCAGTGCCGGGCCTGTTCGTCAATTGCGGCTGGGGCACGGGTGGCTTCAAGGCGACGCCGGGATCTGCCAACCTGTTTGCGCATCTGATCGCACGTGGAGAGCCGCATCGTCTGGCAGCAGGCCTCAATCTCGACCGTTTCCGCACCGGACGCCTGATCGATGAGGCGGCGGCCGCCGCTGTGGCGCATTGATCAAGGTGGCGACGATAGGCCTTGCGGCCGCAATCAGCGCGTCAACCGGCGGCGAAGAGCCTGTCGCTGCAAACGACATCTTTCCGGGTGTCGATGATTTCCGCATGCAGACCATAACCCGCACGAAAAACGAGGCGGATTGGCCGTTTGTGCCCACCAAGGGCTTGTTGCTCTGCGCAAAGATACTGCGCCAACCGGCGGTCTATTTTGTCGGTGAGGACCAGGACGGAGAGCAGATGGAACCCTTCGTTATCAGCACCGACATGGTGGAAGTCGCCATCGCGAATATCGGCACGACCGGTGTGCTTCGCCCGTATGACGGTTTTGAACAATTGTTGAAAAGGCTTGTGCCCTATGTCTCCATGGGGCGGCGCCTGTGTGATCAACCTCCCGGAACCAATCTTCCGGATAGTGCTCTTTAGGTGGACGAACCATGCTTTTGATCCATTGCCCCTATTGCGAGGAAGACCGCTCCGAGCTGGAATTCCGCTGGGCCGGCGAGGCGCATATCGCCCGGCCGGAAAACATTTCGGCAATTTCCGACGAGGAATTCGCCGAATATTTTTTCCTGCGCAACAACGAAAAGGGCCTCACCTATGAACGGTGGCGGCATATCCATGGCTGCGGCCGTTTCTTTAACGCGGCGCGCGATACGGTGAGCGACAAGTTCCTGATGACCTACAAGGCAGGCCTTCCGAAACAGCCGATTCCATCAGAGGTTAAGGCCGAGGCAATCGCCGAGGAAAAGACCGTCGAGACCTGGGAAGCCACGGAAGGAGATGCCCGATGAGCGCATCTTCCAACAGTGGCGAATTTCGTATCAAGGGTGCCGGTCGCCACACACCTGCTCGTACCGCCCGTTTCACCTTCGATGGCAAGAGCTATACGGCGCTTGAGGGCGATACGGTTGCCTCCGCGCTGCTGGCGCATGGTGTGCACCTGCTCGGCCGCTCGTTCAAATACCATCGCCCGCGCGGCATCCTTTCGGCCGGGCCGGAAGAGCCGAATGCGCTGCTGGATGTATCGCGTGATGCCTCGCGTCGTCAGCCCAACGTTCGCGCCACCGTGCAGGAGGTGTTCGATGGCGCCAAGATCGCCTCGCAGAACCGCTGGCCGTCGCTGAAACACGATATCGGCGCGTTCAACGATCTGCTGTCGCCGTTTTTTGCTGCCGGTTTCTACTACAAGACCTTCATGTGGCCGAAGGAAGCCTGGCACAAACTTTATGAGCCGATCATCCGCCGCGCCGCCGGTCTCGGCGAAGCGCCGAATGAAGCCGATACCGACCATTATGCCAGCCGTTACGAACACTGCGATGTGCTGATCGCCGGTGCCGGCGTGGCCGGGCTGACGGCGGCGCTGTCTGCTGCCTCGACCGGTGCCAAGGTCATTCTCGTCGATGAACAGCCGGAAGTCGGCGGTGCGCTGCATTTCGACTCATCGACCGAGATAGACGGCAAGAACGGTTACGATTGGGCACAAGCTGTCGCCGCCAAGTTGAAAGCGATGCCGAATGTGACGGTGCTCAACCGCACCACCGTGTTCGGGTATTACAATCACGGTTTCCTCGGCCTCGTGGAGCGTGTGACGGACCATCTGCCGCTGCCGGGCAAGGATCTTCCACGCGAGCGGCTGTGGCAGGTGCGGGCGAAAAAGGTCATCCTCGCGACCGGCTCGATCGAACGCCATATGGTGTTCGCCAACAATGACCGTCCGGGCATCATGCTTGCGTCCGCCGCGCGCACGTTCCTCAACCATCACGGTGTTGCCGTCGGTCGCGCGGTGGCTGTCTATACGGCGCATGATTCTGCTTACGAAGCCGCTTTTGATCTGAAGCGCGCCGGCATCGATGTTGTCGCCATCGTCGATAACCGCAAGCTGCCCGGCGAGGCGGTGCTTGCAGAAGCGCGTTCACTTGGCATCGATGTTCTTCTCGGCCATTCCGTGCTGGATACGGCGGGTCGTCACCGCGTTTCCTCGATCAGCGTCGCTCGCAATGGCGAAAAGACCGGCCGCAAGCTCAAGGTGGATGCGCTGCTGGTTTCGGCGGGCTGGACGCCCTCCGTACACCTGTTCTCGCAATCGCGTGGAAAGCTGCGGTTCGATGCGGAAAACGACCGTTTCCTGCCGGATATCTATGCGCAGGACTGCATCTCCATCGGCGCCTGCAACGGCACCGACGGTCTCTCGGCACTGATCGGCGAGGCGCTTGCCGCCGGTGCCGAAATGGCCGGGCACAAGGGTGCGTCCAGCATCGATGCCATCGCCTTTGCCGGCTCCAACCTCTACGAATGGACCGGCGGCCTGATCGGTGCGGCCGAAGGTGCCGGCCGTGATACGACCGTCAAGGCATTCGTCGATTTCCAGCATGACGTGACCGCCAAGGATATCCGCCTTGCCGTGCGCGAGGGCATGCACTCGATCGAGCACATCAAGCGTTTCACCACCAACGGCATGGCGTCCGATCAGGGCAAGCTCTCCAACATGCACGGCTTGGCCATCGCATCGGAAATGCTCGGACGGCCGATCCCGCAGGTGGGTCTTACCACGTTCCGTGCGCCCTATACGCCGGTGACCTACGGCACGCTGGTGGCGCATTCGCGTGGGGCCCTGTTCGATCCGGCCCGCAAGACGCCGATGCACGCTCTGGAAGCGGCCGAAGGCGCGGAATTCGAGGATGTCGGCAACTGGAAGCGCGCCTGGTATTTCCCGAAGCGCGGCGAGGATATGGCAGCCGCCGTCAACCGTGAATGCAGGACGGTGCGCGAGGTGGGCGGCGTGTTCGATGCTTCGACGCTCGGCAAGATCGAGGTGGTTGGCCCGGATGCGGCTCAATTCCTCAACCTGCTCTACACCAACGCATGGGACACGCTGAAACCGGGCAAGAGCCGTTACGGCATCATGACCCGCGAAGATGGTTTCATCTATGACGACGGTGTTGTCGGGCGTCTGGCCGAAGATCGTTTCCATGTGACCACCACGACCGGTGGTGCGCCGCGCGTGTTGCAGCATATGGAAGATTATCTGCAGACCGAATTCCCGCATCTGAAAGTGTGGCTGACCTCGACCACCGAACAATGGGCGGTGATCGCCGTTCAGGGTCCGCAGGCGCGCGAAATCATCGCTCCGTTTGTCGAAGGTCTCGACATTTCCAACGAAGCATTTTCGCATATGTCGGTTGCCGAGTGCACGGTCATGGGCGTTCCCGCTCGGCTGTTCCGTGTGTCGTTTACCGGTGAAATCGGTTTCGAGGTCAACGTGCCAGCGGATTTCGGTCCGGCCGTGTGGAAGGCGATCTGGGAGCGGGCCCAAAACCTCGGCGCCTGCCTTTACGGCACCGAAACCATGCACGTTCTGCGCGCCGAAAAGGGTTATCTCATCGTCGGCCAGGATACCGACGGCACGGTCACGCCGGACGATGCCGGTTATGGCTGGGCGGTTTCCAAGAAGAAGACCGATTTCGTCGGCATTCGTGGCTTGAAGCGCCCGGACCTCGTGCGTGAAGGCCGCAAGCAGCTTGTCGGGCTTTTGACCAGGGATCCGAACGAGGTGCTGGAGGAGGGCGGCCAGATCGTTGCCGACCCGAACCAGCCGAAACCGATGACCATGCTGGGGCACGTCACCTCGTCCTACTGGTCGGAAAATCTCGGCCGTTCGATTGCGATGGCGCTGGTGGCCGGCGGTCGAGCCAAGATGGGCGAAACACTTTACGTGCCGATGAAGGACAAGCTGATCGCCGTCGAAGTGACCGATGTGGTGTTTGTCGACAAGGAAGGAGGCCGTATCAATGGCTGACGTTGCAGTAAGGACGCTTCCGCTTGCCGGTGTTCATGGCGGCTCGTCCGTTGCCCGGCTTGAACTGGCGGCACCGGCCGAGCGCATCTCGCTGCGTGCGGCGGCGGCGGACGTGCCGGCATTGTCTGCGGCGCTTGGCCTTGACCTGCCGGTCAAACCGAAAACATCCGCTTCCGCCAATGGCCGCACCGCGCTGTGGCTGGGGCCGGACGAGTGGCTGGTGATTGCCGAGGGCAGCGGAGGAATTGGAACTGGCCTGATTGCCGACACGACCAAGGCCACGGTGCCGCATTCGGCAACCGACGTTTCCCATCGCAACACGGCGATTATGGTGTCCGGTCCAGGTGCTGCTGCCGCCATCAATACCGGCTGCCCGCAGGACCTGTCGCTTGCCGCGTTTGCGGTCGGCGCCTGCTCGCGTACGATTTTCGGGAAGGTGGAGATCGTGCTGCTGAGAACTGCCGAAGATGCGTTCCGCGTCGAGGTGTGGCGGTCGTTTTCGGATTATGCGTTCGGTCTTCTGGCCGAGGGTGCAAGGGACGCGGCGCTGTAAGGGCGCCGCGAACGGTCACTCACCGGGTTGGCGGTGTTTGTGTTTTTGCCGCCGGTCGAGATCCCATTCGTGGAGGCGAACCGCTATGTAAGCGATGATCGCGATAATTGCGGGCATTCCGAATGAAACAAAAAGCCATTCCGGAGTCATCTCAATTTCCTCAAAACGCGTCTGGCCATATAGTGAAGGAATATTGTGACGAATAGCCAACCGGTAAGGCAGTATATGACAACGAAGCCGAATTTGATACCCAGATTGGTGAAGCCGTAAATCATCGCGGCAAGCGGCGTTGCAATTCCCACCGTAAAACAAGCTGTGGAGGCGCGATCCAGCGCATTCGCCAGCAGTTTGGTATGTTCAATTTCCGCAGCATCAAGCCCGCTCATAGTCCCAACCTTACACATATCAATGCGATCATAGGTTGTGTTTCGGTGCTGTCAAATCGGCCGAACTATCGATATCAGGAGACGGTTTACTCCCACCCCTTCCACTTCACCCAGCGCCCGTGAAAATCCACGCGGCCCAGTTCGCGGCTTTCGCCGGTCGGCCAGATCTGCAAGCTGATCGTTGCGCCATCCGGGTTGTCGTCTGCTTCCATCTGCAGGCGGGCAAGAGGGCTGTCTTTCGTGGCGCGTTTGCCGGCTTCGGCAATCGTCGCTTCGCCGCGAGCACGCAAGGCCGCCGGCAGATATTGCCAGGCGATGGAGTGATAGACGACGCGCACCGCTCCGGTTGGCGGTTTCACCAGTTCGCGCGGCAACCATTCCAGTGCGTCGGCGCGTTCCACCGGCGGCGGATTGCCGACGGCAAGCATGAGTGCTGCGTCGAGGCGCTGCATGCGGTCGGGCTGGTCTGCCCAGACATAGGACATCAGCCGCAGCCGGTCGTCCGCCGAAGTGACGTCGAGCGGATTGAGGTCGCAGCCGAGGCGGCTTGCGATGGTGATCTCTGCGTCGGGTGGCGGTGGGCCTTGCCAATCCGGCTTCAGATTTACGGGTGAGGCCGGGTCGCCCCATTCAAAACCGCCCAGATCGTAGCGGTAACGATCCCATTGCAGATTGAGGCCGGCGCTGGCGCCCACTTCCAAAAGGTCCAGCGGTTTGCCAAAAAGGTCGGCTATCGTGAGGAAACCTGGCAGAAGCGCGTTACAGCGCCGGATTTCGTTGGTCTGCGGTGGCGATTGGAGCCGGTGCAGGATGAAATCGGCGTGAACTGCGAACGCATTGGTGATTGCCTGCCAGAGCGTATCGTCGTTGCTTTCATGTGGTGGATAGAGCGCTTTAAGAGCATCGTCCTTTCCAGACAGAACAAGCGCATGTAGTGAGCCGGCCAGTCGCAGGGGTATGAGATCGCCGTTGATCGAAGCATCACCCGGCCACTCCAGAATAGCGCAACCGACAGCGGTACCGTGGTCCAGCCGTTCGGCAGCGAGGCGGCATAAACGGGCGACGAAGGGTGATCCAAGCTCTGTCGCTGCCTTGATTTGCTTGCGAAAAGCGTCGCGCACAGCGGTTCCACGCTCTGTCTCCACGGCCATGGCATTTCCTTTTGCTGTTCTCAAATGGATAGGTCGAGCCGTTTTTCCCGCTCGATATAATCGCGTTGTTTATCGGTAATGTAATCGCGGACGATCGGCGCCGCATCGCGCTTGCGCGACAGCTGCATGTGAAAGACCATCTGGCTGCCGGTGCGGAACATCATCTCGGCGCTGATCAGATAAAATTCCCACATGCGGGCAAAACGCTCGTCATAGAGTTCGATGACCTTGTCGCGGTTTGCCTGGAAACGCTGGTTCCAGTGGGCGAGCGTGGTGGCGTAATGCACGCGCAGGAATTCGAGATCGGTGACCCACAGGCTGTTCTGTTCCACCACTTCGAAGACTTCCGAAAGTGCGGGCGAATAGGCGCCCGGAAAGATGTATTTGCGAAGCCATGGGCTCGCCATGCCCGGTGGGCTCATATGGCCGATCGAGTGCAGCACCATGACGCCATCATCCGGCATCAGCGTGTTTATCTTGGCAAAAAATTCGTCGTAGTGATGTACGCCGACATGTTCGAACATGCCGACCGAAACGATACGGTCGAATTGCTCCGAAACATCGCGGTAATCCCGCAGTTCGAATTTGACCCGGTCGGCCAATCCGGCTTTCTGGGCACGCTCGGATGCCAGCGCCTGCTGTTCCTTCGATAGCGTCACGCCCAGCACTTGCACGTCTTCCAGGCTCGCAAGATACAGTGCCAGATCGCCCCAGCCGCAACCGATATCCAGCACTTTCATGCCCGGTTTCAGGCCGAGTTTTGCCGCCAGCAGCCGCAGCTTGTTGCGTTGGGCCTCTTCCAGCGTTTCGCCTTCCTCGCGAAAATAGGCGCAGGAATAGAGCATGTTGTCGTCGAGGAAGAGTTTGTAGAATTCGTTGCCGAGATCGTAGTGATGGGCGACGTTCTGCTGGGCCTGACCCTTGCGGTTGGATTGTTGGCGTTTGCGGAACCGCATTTTTATCGCCCGCAGCACCTTTTGCAGCGGGTAGGAGCCGAGCGACAGCCGGTTCACCGAAAACAGGGAGAGAAAATCCTGTAGCGTCGAGCCTTCCTCGAACCGCATCGTGCCGTCCATATAGGCTTCACCGGCGGCAAGTTCGGGATTGAAAACGAGGCTCTTGTAAAGCTTTGGATCGGTCAACCGCATGGTGACTGAAAGGCCCGGTGAGCCGGAAAAGACGTGGCGTTTGCCGTCCGCGTCGATGACGGTGAGACGGCCCTTGCGGATAAAGGATTTCATCATATGCGAGAGAGGAAACATGAGAGCGTCCTGCGGCGGGGATGAATGTCCCCAGCCTAGCCCGCAAATGTTTGGCGCGCATCAGAAAATTGCAATTTTTACGGTTATGCGTCTTCGGGTCGATCTTTCGGATCGAACTGAACGATCGTCGTCCAGCTGCCGGTCAGCGCGGGCTTCTTTTCGTTTTCGATCTCGATCGAGATGTCATAGGTGGTCATCAGCATGGCGCCACCGCGAAAGCGGGCTTCCTTCAGCACGAAATGGCCGCGAATGCGGCTGCCGGTCTTCACCGGCGAGCCAAACCGGATGGAATCGAAGCCGTAATTCAGGCCCATCGTCTGCTCTCGAATGACAGGCAGGCTTTCGTAGTTCATGGCGGAGAGCAGCGACAACGTCAGAAAACCATGCGCGATCGTGCCGCCGAACGGGCTTTCCGCCTCGGCGCGTTCCGGGTCCACATGGATGAACTGATGGTCGTTGGTGGCATCGGCAAAGGTATCGATCATCGTCTGATCGACGGTCATCCAGCTGGATACGCCGATCTCGGTTCCGACAAGATTTTTTACATCTCCCAGTGAAATCTCGCGTGGCATGTGGGCCTCTCTCGAATGCAAAATGATTATCGACACATATCGCTGAGCTTTGCACGAAACACATTACTCGAGCGAGACCTGTCTTGAACTTCCTAAAATGGGTGGGATCACGTTTCGATGCAAAAACTGACCGAACGCGGTGGGAGCATGATTGTATCGATTAAGCCGTGACATGCCAGCGTTTGCCAGTTGTTGCCCGGCAAACGGGCCTCGATGGTGTCGTGTCCGCGATTGAACAGGGCGGCAATGCGGACGTTGCGCCCGTTTGTCTGATCGGGCGTGGAAAGCACCATGGTCAGGGTGGATGTATCGCCGCGTTCCCAGTCCTCGACGGTCATTGCCTGGCCGTTGGTGGAAAGCCATTCCACATCGCCCTTGCCTGTCAGAAAGGCGGTGTCGGCAAAGGCCGGAAAACGTTTGCGCAGATTTGAAAGAAAGGCCGTGTGGGCGATGATGGCCGGATCGAGCTTTTGCCAGTCCAGCCAGGTGATGGCATTGTCCTGGCAATAGGCGTTATTGTTGCCGTCTTGCGAGCGCCCGCCCTCGTCGCCGGCCGTCAGCATCACCGTGCCTCGGGATACGAACAGCGTGGAGAGCAGCGCGATAACATCGCGGCGACGGTTTTCGAGGATCGACGGATCGTCGGTCGCGCCCTCGGTGCCGTTGTTCCATGACAGGTTTTCGCCGTGGCCGTCGCGGTTGTTTTCGCCGTTTGCCTCGTTGTGCTTGTGCTCATGGGACACGAGATCCATCAGTGTAAAACCGTCATGGGCGGCGAGGAAATTGACGCTGCGGATTTGTGCGAGATCGTGGCGGGAAAAGATTTCCGATGAGCCAGCCAGCGCACTCGCGAGCGCTCCCGTCAGGCCATTGTCGCCGCGCCAATAACGGCGCAGATCGTCGCGGGCGCGGTCGTTCCATTCGAGGAACGGGGGCGAGAAATTGCCGATTTGGTAACCGCCGGGGCCAATATCCCAGGGTTCGGCAATCATGATGCGGTCGGCTAACACGTCGTCGGCGAGAATGGCCGAAAGCGTGCCGCCATCGCGGACAAAACCGCTTGCCGTGCGGCCGAGAACCGGGGCTAGGTCGAAGCGAAAACCGTCGATGCCGGCTTCGAGCACGAAGTGACGCAGTGTGTCGATGATCAGGCGCTGCACCACCGGATGGTCGCAGGCAACCGTATTGCCGGTGCCGGTGTCGTTGACCAGCACATCGGGGGCGTGCGGCAGATGGCGGTAATAAGAGAGGTTGTCGAGGCCGCGCATGGAGAGTGTCGCGCCATAACGGTCGCTTTCGCCGGTGTGGTTGAAGACGAGATCGAGGATGGTGTCGATGCTGGCTTCGTGCAGCGTTGCGATCGTCTCGCGCAGTTCGCTCATGCCGCCGGGGCAGAGGCGCGGATCGAGCGCCATGAAGGCGACCGGATTGTAACCCCAGCCATTAGTGAGACCCAGCGGCGGCAGGTGACGTTCATCGATCCATGCTGTGATCGGCATCAGTTCGATGGCATCGACACCGATTTTTTGGAGATGCGCGAGGATGGCCGGGTGGGCGAGAGCCGCGATCGTGCCGCGCTGATGTTCGGGCACATCCGGGTGCAGCATGGTGAAGGGGCGAACGGCCACTTCATAGACAAAACCGCCGGGTTTGAATTTTGGTGCTGTGACTTTGGTTTTCGTCTGGGATGTGACGATGGCTTTAGGCACGATATCGGCGGTGTCTTCGCCAAAACGCATCAGCCTGATATCGTGGTGAAAGGGGCGGTCGAGTTCGCGGGCGTAAGGATCGACCAGCAGTTTGGATGGGTCGAACCAGAGGCCGCGATCGGGATCGTAGGTGCCGTGCGCGCGAAAGGCGTAACGCTGGCCGGCAGTGATGCCGGGGAGGGTGATGTGGTGGATATCGTTTTCGCCGCGCGTGAGTGTGTGGCGAGCGGTTTCGGTGTTGCCGTCGAAGAGGCAGAGTTCGATCTTTTCGGCGGATGAGGACCAGATGGCGAAAGTGGCGCCGGTGTTGGTGAGCGTTGCGCCGAGGCCGGAAGGAGAGGGCATCACCAGTTACACCCCCCTCTGTCCTGCCGGACATCTCCCCCACATGGGGGGAGATCGGCAAGGAGCATCGCCGGCTCATTATTTCGGCATGCGAAATTGCCGTTCGCTCTGACGGAAAAGAAACGCGAGGCGTCGCCACATCCGATCTCCCCCCATGTGGGGGAGATGCCCGGCAGGGCAGAGGGGGGTAACGACATCCGTCGACCTTTCGTTGTCAGCAGAAACACCCTCAGGTGATGACCGTCGGAGCATCGCGGCCCGAACGTTTTTTCAGCTCGGAAATCTCGTCGGCCACCGCGATCAGGTCGGCCAAAGCTTCCTGCGTTTCGATGGCGTGGCGGGATGCGTCAGGTTCGTAACGTTCGACGTAAAGGCGGATGGTGGCGCCCGAAGTGCCGGTGCCGGAGAGGCGGAAAACAACGCGGCTGCCGCCTTCGAACATCACGCGGATGCCCTGATTTTTCGAGACCGAACCATCGACCGGATCGTTATAGGCAAAATCGTCTGCAGCTTCGACCTTGAGTGCGCCAAATGTCTGGCCCGGCAGGGTGGAGAGTTTTTCGCGGAGCGCCGTCACCATGCCGTTGGCGGCATCGCTGTCGACTTCTTCATAGTCGTGGCGCGAATAGTAGTTGCGACCGTATTCGGCCCAGTGTTTCGTCACGATGTCGTAGGCGCTTTCCTTGCGCACGGCCAGAATGTTCAGCCAGAACAGAACGGCCCAGAGACCGTCCTTTTCGCGCACATGGTCGGAGCCGGTGCCAAAGCTTTCTTCGCCGCAGATCGTCGCCTTGCCGGCGTCGAGCAGGTTGCCGAAGAATTTCCATCCGGTGGGGGTCTCGTACATGCCGATACCGAGCTTTTCCGCCACGCGGTCGGCGGCAGCGCTGGTCGGCATGGAGCGGGCGATGCCGGCGATGCCCTTGGCGTAACCGGGTGCCAGCGTCGCATTGGCGGCGATGATCGCGAGGCTGTCGGACGGGGTGACGAACATGTTCTTGCCGACCACCATGTTGCGGTCGCCATCGCCATCGGAAGCGGCGCCGAAATCCGGGCCGGTCGGGCTCATGACGTCGTCATAAAGCTCTTTGGCGTGAACGAGGTTCGGGTCCGGGTGATGGCCGCCAAAATCCGGCAGCGGCGTGGAATTGCGTACCGAACCGGCAGGGGCGCCGAGGCGCTTTTCGAGAATTTCCACGGCGTAAGGGCCGGTGACGGCACCCATCGAGTCGATGACGACCTTGAAGCCACCGGCGATGTGAGCCTTGATGGCGGGGAAGTCGAAAAGCTCTTCCATCAGCGTGACGTAATCGGCGACCGGATCGACCACTTCCACCGTCATGCCGGCGAGATCGAACGAACCGATGGCGTCGAGGTCGATATCGGCGACGTCGGCGATCTTGTAGGTGTCGATGACCTGCGTGCGTGCAAAGATCGCGTCGGTGATCTTTTCAGGGGCCGGGCCGCCATTACCGACATTGTACTTGATGCCGAAATCTTCGGTCGGACCGCCGGGATTGTGGCTGGCCGAAAGCACGATGCCGCCAAAGGCCTTGTATTTGCGGATGAGGTTGGACGCAGCCGGCGTCGAGAGAATGCCGCCCTGACCGACCATCACCTTGCCGAAGCCGGAAGCGGCCGCCATTTTCAGCGCCTTCTGGATGACTTCGCGGTTGTAATAACGGCCGTCGCCGCCGATCACCAGCGTCTTGCCCGCAAACCCTTCAAGGCTGTCGAAGATCGCCTGGATGAAGTTTTCGGCGTAGTTTTCCTGCTGGAAAACCGGAACCTTCTTGCGCAGGCCCGAAGTGCCCGGTTTCTGATCCTTGTAAGGCGTGGTGGTGACGGTCTTGAACATGGTCATCCTTTATTTGCAATGAGTTGGGCGTAAAGCTCGGCGTAAAGGCCGGCGCTCTTGTCCCAGGAGACATCCGATTTCATGCCCTGCTTCTGCATGGCCTGCCAGATCTTGGGGCTCTGGTAGAGGCCGACAGTGCGCCTGATGGCGCGGCGCAGGTTATCGGTGGTGACGGCGTTGAAGGACACGCCGGTGGCGGCTCCGGCCGATATTGCGGCCGGGTTGGCATCGATGACGGTATCGTTGAGACCGCCGGTGCGGCTAACCACCGGCACGCAGCCGTAGCGCAGGCCGTAAAGCTGGGTCAGTCCGCAGGGTTCGAAACGGGATGGAATGAGAATGGCGTCCGAGCCCGCCTGCATCAGGTGCGACAGCGGTTCGTCATAACCACGGTTGATGGCGATGCGGCCGGGATGGCGGGCGGCTGCGGCCGCGAGTTCGGATTCGAGCCACGGATCGCCGGAGCCGAGCACGGCAAGGCGCGCACCGAGCGAGACGATCTCGTCTGCCAGTTCCGCCAGCACGTCCATGCCCTTCTGCATGGTGAGGCGCGAAATCACGCAGAATAGCGGGCCGTCGTCTTCATCGAGGCCGAAACGCTGCTCAACCGCGCGTTTGTTGGCGCTGCGAACCTTTAGCGTCGCGGCGCTGTAATGGGTGCCGAGAGCGGCATCCGAGCGTGGGTCCCAGACATCGGTATCGATGCCGTTGACGATGCCGGACAGGTGTTCGGCGCGGGCGGCGAGCAGGCCTTCGAGGCCCATGCCGAATTCCGGCGTGAGGATTTCCTCGGCATAAGTCGGGCTGACGGTGTTGATTGCCCATGCCGTCTGCAATCCGGCCTTGAGGTAACCGACGCCACCGTAAAACTCGACACCGTCGATATCATAGGCATGCGCCGGCAGGCCGATATGCGGCAGCACGCCGGCATCGAAACGGCCTTGAAAGGCGATGTTGTGGATGGTGATCAGGCTCGGCAGTTCGGGTTGCTCGCCGTAACGCATATAGGCAGGGACGAGACCGGCCTGCCAGTCATGCACATGCACCAGATCCGGCTGCCAGCCGTCCATTTCGCCGCCGGCAATGCGGGCCGCCGCCAGAGAGAGCGCTGCGAAACGGCGCCAGTTGTCGGCATGGTCGGCGCCGGTCGCATCGGCGTAAGGGCCGCCGGGGCGGTTGAACAGTTCCGGTGCGTCGAGGACGAGGAGGTCGAGACCGTCGATCTGGGTTTCGATGATATCGGCGGAGACGCCGAGCAGGTTGTCGAAATGCAGGCGTTGCACGGTTTCGCCGCGCAGTTTTGCCATCACCGCCGGATAACCGGGGATGAGGGTTTTGGTGGCGACCCGATAATGTTTCAGCGCCAGGGGCAGCGCGCCGGCCACATCGGCAAGCCCGCCGGTTTTCACCAGCGGGTAAAGTTCGGATGCGACGGCCAGAACCTGCATGTTTGTTTCCAAAACCCCGTTTCGTCTTCAGATGTCGAGCTTGTCGATCATCTTCTGGGTGATCAGGCAGATCCCGCCTTCGCTGCGCCGGAACCGCTTTGCGTCGATTTCGGGATCTTCACCGACCACCAGTCCTTCCGGAATGGTTACACCGGCATCGATGACGACATTGCGAAGCTGAGCATGTCTTCCGATACGCACATTCGGCAGGATTACGGCACCGTCGAGGCGCGAATAGGAATTGGCGCGCACGCCTGTGAACAACAGGCTACGGTTCAAGGACGAGCCGGAAATGATGCAATCGCCCGAGACGACCGAAGAAATTGCCGAGCCGCGACGGTCTTCGTCGTCATGCACGAATTTCGCCGGCGGGGTGACTTCCTGATAGGTCCAGATCGGCCAGGACTTGTCGTAGATATCGAGCGTCGGGACGATTGCCGTCAGGTCGACGTTTGCCTGCCAATAGGCATCGATCGTGCCGACATCGCGCCAGTAGGGCTCGCGTTCGAAATCGGAGCGCACGCAGCTGTCGGCAAAACGGTGGGCGACGGCTTTGCCGTTGGCGACGATGTGCGGAATGATATCCTTGCCGAAATCGCGGCTGGAGTTCGGATCGGCGGCATCGCGTTTCAACGCTTCGATCAGGAATTTCGTGTGAAAAACATAGATGCCCATCGACGCCAACGCATGGTCCGGGTCGCCGGGGATGCTTGGCGGATCGGCGGGTTTTTCGACAAAATCGATGATCTCGTCCTTGGCGTTGACGTGCATGACCCCGAAGGCGACGGCTTCCATGCGCGGCACTTCCAGGCAACCGACGGTCACGTCCGCGCCGGAATCGACGTGCTGCTGCAACATCAGTTCGTAGTCCATCTTGTAGACGTGGTCGCCGGCAAGAATGACCATGTATTCGACGCCATGATCCTGGATGATGTCGATGTTCTGGTAAACGGCGTCGGCCGTGCCTTCGTACCATTGCGTTTCGGAAACGCGCTGCGAGGCGGGCAGGATGTCGAAACTTTCGTTACGCTCGGGGCGGAAAAAATCCCAGCCGCGCTGCATGTGGCGGATCAGCGAATGCGCCTTGTATTGCGTCGCGACGCCGATGCGGCGAATGCCGGAATTGAGCGCATTTGACAGCGCGAAATCGATGATGCGGGTCTTGCCGCCGAAATAGACGGCGGGTTTGGCACGGCGGTCGGTCAGTTCCTTCAGGCGGCTTCCCCGGCCGCCCGCCAGAACATAGGCCATGGCATCACGTGCGAGTGGTTGAACGCGTTTCGTGGTCATTTCATCCTCCCCAAATTTCGGCTGTCTGCCCGCTTTTATTCCAGTTCCAGCATGATCGTCGCCAAGGGCGGCAGCGTCACTTCGGCCGAGATCGTGCCTCCCGCATCGACCGCCTGCACGCGTCCGCCATTGCCCTTGCCGCTGCCGCCATAGATCTCGGCATCGGTATTGAGTATTTCGCGCCAGCGACCGGCATTCGGCAAGGAAATTCGGTAGTTTTCGCGATAGGCGGGCGTGAAATTGCAGATCACCGCCACCGGCTTTTCTCCCGGCGACATCCTCAGCCACGCATAGACAGAGTTGTCGTCGTCATCGACGACCAGCCAGCGGAAACCTTCGCCCTCGCAATCACGCGCATGCAGTGCCGGTTTCGAGCGGTAGCAGAAATTCAGGTCGCGGATCAGGCGGCGCATGCCCTCGTGCATGTGGTATTGCAGCAGGTTCCAGTCAAGCGCGCGCTCCTCGCTCCATTCGCTCCACTGGGCAAATTCCTGGCCCATGAACAGCAGTTTCTTGCCGGGATAACCCCACATCAGGCCGTAATAGGCGCGCAGGTTGGCAAACTTCTGCCAGTCGTCACCGGCCATCTTGGCGATCATCGAGCCCTTGCCATGCACCACTTCGTCATGGCTGATCGGCAGCACGAAATTTTCGGAAAAGGCGTAGACGAGGCCAAAAGTCAGTTCGCTGTGGTGGAATTTTCGGTGCACCGGATCGCGTCCCATATAAGACAGCGTGTCGTGCATAAAACCCATGTTCCATTTGAAGCCGAAGCCCAAACCACCCTCGTGAACGGGTGCCGAAACCTTGGGCCATGATGTGCTTTCTTCGGCAATCGTCATCATGCCGGGATGCGCGCCGTAGGAGAGCGAATTCATCTTCTGCAGGAAACGCACGGATTCCAGATTTTCGCGGCCGCCATATTCGTTCGGCACCCATTCGCCGTGGCGGCGCGAGTAATCGAGGTAGAGCATCGAGGCGACGGCATCGACGCGCAGCCCGTCGAGATGGAATTTTTCCGACCAGTAGAGCGCGTTGTTGATGAGGTAGGACAAAACCTCGACGCGGCCAAAGTTGTAGATCGCGGTGTTCCAGTCGGGGTGGTAGCCCTGACGCGGGTCGGCGTGTTCGTAAAGCGCGGTGCCGTCGAAATGGCGAAGGCCGTGCGCGTCGGTCGGGAAATGCGCCGGCACCCAGTCGAGGATGACGCCGAGACCGACCTTGTGGGCGCCGTTGACGAAACGGGCAAAGCCTTCCGGCTCGCCGAAACGGGCGGAGGGGGCGTAGAGGCCGGTGGTCTGGTAACCCCATGACGGATCATAGGGGTGTTCGGTAATCGGCAGGAATTCGATATGGGTAAAGCCCATGTCGGTGCAGTAGGGGATCAGCTGCGAGGCCAGTTCGTCCCAAGAGAGGAAAGAGCCGTCGTCGCGGCGCTGCCAGGAACCGGCATGCACTTCATAGATGGAAATCGGCTGGCGGCGATGGTCGGCCTTTTTCCAATGCTCGCGATGGGCGGCGTCATCCCATTTCTGCTCGAGTTCCGGCGTGGTGACGGAAGCCGTGTTGGGGCGCATCTCGGCGCGGCGGGCATAAGGGTCGGCCTTCAGCGGCAGAAGCGTGCCGTCGGCACCGACGATTTCGTATTTGTAAGCGGCACCGGCGCGCACGTCTGGGGCAAAAATTTCCCAGATGCCGGTGTCCTGCCGCAGACGCATCACATGGCGACGGCCATCCCAGTTGTTGAACTCACCGACGACGGAAACGCGTTGCGCGTTCGGAGCCCAGACGGCGAAGTGAAAACCTTCGACGCCTTCATGTTTGACAGGATGTGCGCCCATCTTGTCGAACAGCCGCAGATGCGAGCCTTCGCGCAGCAGGTAATCGTCCATGGGGCCGAGAACCGGGCCAAACGAATAGGGGTCGGTAACCGCCCATTCGACATCACCGCGGGCGGCGCGGTAACGCAGCGGCTGCTGGCTGGTGACCGCCACCATGCCCTCGAAATAACCCGCCTCATGGCGCAGTTTCAGCTCGCCCAAATCCTTGCCGTCGAGGGTGAGCGCAATGGCTTCCTCGGCGCCGGGGATGAAGCAGCGGGCCATGAAACCTCCGCCGATCTGGTGGACACCCAGAACGGCGAAGGGATTGGTATGTTTGCCATTGATGATCGCCTCGATCTCGGAGAGGGGGATTTCACCGGGAGCCCTGGTGTCGTTTTCAACACCGGCCTCGTTGCTGGCCCCTGCTTCTCCGAGTTCTTTCGGCGATTTGGTCATATGGCTCTCCAGATTTCCGTCGCATATTGACGGATGGTGCGATCGGACGAGAACCATCCCATCCGAGCGGTATTGCGGATCGTTTTGGAGTACCAGGACGCAGTATCGGTCCAGATATGATCGACGTCTCGCTGCGCTTTCGCATAGGCATCGAAATCGGCGGCGACCATGAACCAGTCGTGGCTGTAGATGCCGTCGATAAGCGCCGTGAAGCGGCTTCGATCATCCGGTGAGAAGACGCCGGACGAGATGGCGGCGAGCGCCTGCGACAGTTCGCGCGAGCCTTCGATGACGGTGCGCGGATTGTATTCGCTGGCGCGCAGGTTCGAAACCTCTTCCGCCGTCATGCCGAAGATGACGATGTTTTCCGCACCGACATGTTCCTGCATTTCGACGTTTGCACCATCGAGCGTGCCGATCGTCAACGCGCCGTTCAGCGCGAACTTCATGTTGCCGGTGCCCGACGCTTCCATGCCGGCCGTCGAGATCTGCTCCGACAGGTCGGCGGCCGGGACCATGGTCTCGGCCAGCGTGACGTTATAGTTGGGCACGAACACCACTTTCAGAAGGCCGCGCACCGCGGGGTCGTTGTTGATGACCCGCGCCACGTCGTTGGCGAGTTTGATGATCAGTTTCGCATTGTGGTAGCTGGGGGCTGCCTTGCCTGCGAAGAGCTTAACGCGCGGAACCCAATCCAGTTCCGGGTGCGAGCGAATTTGATCATACAAAGCAACGGCTTCGACGATGTTCAAAAGCTGGCGCTTGTATTCGTGGATACGTTTGATCTGGATGTCGAACATCGACGACGGATCGAGCCGGATGCCCATGCGACTGCCGACGAGGTTGGAGAGCGCCACCTTGTTGGCGCGCTTTACCGCCGCGAACTTTTCCTGAAACGCCTTGTCATCGGCAAACTTGTCGAGGTCGTTCAAAGCTTCGGTATCGTCCATGAACTTGTCGCCGATTGCCTCACGGATGAGAGAGGTGAGGCCGGGATTGCACTGCATCAGCCAGCGGCGCGGCGTGATGCCGTTGGTCTTGTTGTTAATGCGGGTCGGATAAAGCGTGTGCAGATCGGCAAACACGGTTTCCTTCATCAGGTCCGTGTGCAGTGCCGAAACGCCATTGACCGAATGCGAGCCGATGAAGGCGAGATTGCCCATGCGCACACGTCGCTCGCCGCTTTCGTCGATCAGCGAGATCGAGCGGATCTGGGCATCGCCGAAGTTCTTTTCCTTGCGGGCTTCCAGGAGGATCTTTGCGTTGATCGCATAAACTAGCTGCATGTGACGCGGCAGGAGGCGTTCGAACAACGGTACCGGCCAGCTTTCAAGCGCTTCGGGCAGCAGCGTGTGGTTGGTGTAGGAGAAGGTCTGGCGAGTGATTTCCCAGGCTTCTTCGAACTCCATGCCATGCACATCGCAGAGCAGGCGCATCAACTCGCCGATCGAGATCGCCGGATGCGTATCGTTGAGCTGGATCGACACCTTGTCGTGCAGGTTGGTGAAATCCGGATATTGCTGCAGGTGGCGGCGCAGAATGTCCTGCAGCGAGGCCGACGAGAAGAAATATTCCTGGCGCAGGCGCAGTTCCTGACCGGCCGGATTGGCATCGGCCGGGTAAAGGACTCGGGTCAACGCTTCCGCCTTGTTGCTCTCGCGCAGCGCGCCGATATGGTCGCCGGCATTGAAGGCATCGAGCAGGATTGGGTCGATCGGCTGGGCCGACCACAGGCGCAGCGTGTTGACGCGTTTGCCGCGCCAGCCGACGACCGGCGTATCGTATGCCATGGCGATGACACGTTCGGCCGGCTTCCAGACGTAACGCGGGGCATCGTCATAACCGCCGACGGTTTCCACCGCGCCGCCGAAGCCGATTTCATAGGAGCTTTCGCGGCGCTCGAATTCCCAAGGGTTGCCGTGGGCAAGCCAGGTCTCCGGCAGTTCCACCTGCCAGCCGTCTGCCATCTGCTGGCGGAACAGGCCGTGGATATAACGGATGCCATAACCATAGGCCGGTACTTCGACCGTCGCCATCGATTCCATGAAACAGGCAGCCAGGCGGCCAAGACCGCCATTGCCAAGGGCTGCGTCCGGCTCCAGACCGGCGATGACGGTGAGATCGACGCCGAGCGACGAGAGCGCATCGCGGATTTCGGCCATCAGGCCGAGGTTGGACACGGCATCGCGCATCAGGCGACCGATCAGGAATTCCAGCGATAGATAATAGACCCGCTTCTGGCCGGTGCGATAAGCCTGGCGGGTACTATCCATCCAGCGGTCGATGACGCGGTCGCGCACCACGAGAATCGTGGCCGTCAGCCAGTCATGCGGTTTTGCGACGCGCACATCCTTGCCGATGCGGTAGGTGAGACGTTCGATAATCTCCTCGGCCATGATTTCCGGGCGCGAAGAACGCGGAGCGGGATGCGGGAGGTCGTTAGGAGAAAAGGTATTGCTCATGTGATCGCCAACTTTGCTGGTGGAGCGGATGGGAGGGTCGTCCGATTCAGTCGTCTGGCATGCCTGTAAACTACAGTTTATTCATTCTTATGATGGACTGGCAATATCGGGGCGTCGCTCTTTTCGGCAAGGCCAAAAAGGAAATTCGGCAGAAATAACAAAGCCCCCGCTGCGGGCAGCGAGGGCTTGGGTGTGAGGCATATCAGGATCGCCGGCGATCAGTTGGTCAGGCGAGTGGTCGCCTTGGCCGCCTTTTCGGCGATCTCACCGAAGGCGGTGACCAGATCTTCCATGTCATCCGGTTCGTAATAATAGCTCGTATCGCTGGCGCAGTAGGTCAGCAGCGACTTGCCGGTGTTTGGAGCCATGAAGGCGACGGTGAAAATCTGGATGCCGTCCTTCTTGGCCGCATCACATTTGGCGCGAACGTTCTTGTCGAGGCCAGCGTCAAAGTCGGCGCTGTATCCGGTCATTTCGCCATCGGTCATCAACACGATGTATCGGCTGAAAGTGTCGTTGCCTTTTGCGGCGTGCGCGTTTTTTTCCGTCAAATTGCCGCTGCTCAGCGCATTGATTGCCGCCGTCATGGAACTGTTGGCGTCCGTTCCACCCTCTGGAAGGCTCGGTATGGCCGCAACATATTTCGCGGCATTGGTGGTTCCCCAATTGATCGGCGAGGCCTGAAATGTCTCGTGGGTGTACGCTGATGCGCCGACACGCACGAGTGTCGATTTGGCATCCGCCTTGTTCAAAGCACTGAACATGCTGTTGGCGGCCGTTTTCAACGCATCGATCTTGCGCACGTAGCACGGGCGCTCAGGCTGGAGATAAGGATTGCCCCATCTATCCGTTGTGTTTTTATACCGCCAGTTGGTCGCTGTGTAATTGACGCAGCTATAGGAGGAGTTGTTCACCGTCGAGGTCTTGAAGGACATCGAACCGGAACGGTCGAGCGCCAGATACATCGAAATGCCGTTGGTCGATTCCGTGGCACTTGCCGCCGTGCTCGACGTTGCCAAGTCCATCGTCTTGCCGGCCACGAGTCCGGTCATCGCATTGACCTGCATCGCGTAGGTGGATGATACCGTGACCGTATAGCTTTTGCCGCGGCTACCGTTCGGCTTTTCGGTCACGGTCACCTTCATAGCCGCACGCTGCGCCTTAACCATTGCGTCGATCTCGGCGTCGGTTTCCTTGCCTGTCCTCAGATAATTGACGATCTGGCCGGCATAGATCTTTTCGGCACGCTCTCTTGCCTTGGCCTCTGTCATGCCCTCTTCTTCCGAAAGGGCGCGCGCAGCGGCGAGCGAAGCGGAGTCGGCGATCGCTTGCAAATCGCCCTTGATCTTCATGGCCTGGGTGATGTCGATTGCGAGACCTGCGGCACCGAATGCCAGTGGCGCGATGATCGCCGTCATGATGCCGAAATTACCGCCGCGATCGTTGAGAAATCGCGAAAAGAGAAGCGAGATGTTCATTGCCCCAGCCCAATCCGTTGGAACCCCATGACAGCTGGCTTATCGGTTATGCGTAGACACGGACCTAAGTTAATTCGCGGCATTTTATCGATGTCGCGATTTCGGTCAGAAATCTGTGCTGTTTTCAAAAGCTGTCGTCCAACCGAAGGGCGATCTTCGCCGGCAAGGTCGTAGGCGGTCAGGGGGGGCTGGCGCCTGACCTTAGTCGGTTACGCCCGGAATGTGCGGACCGGCCGGCACGATGCCGTTCGGGTTGAGCGCCTTGATCGAATAATAGCCCTGCTTGATATGATCGATGCTGACCGTTTCGCGCACACCCGGAAGCGCCAGGACGCGCAGCATATAGGTCTGCAGGACATCGTAATCGGCAATGCGGCGCAGGTTGCATTTGAAGATGCCGTGATAGGCTGCATCGAAGCGGATCAGCGTCACGAACAACCTCACATCCGCGGCCGTCACCCGGTCTCCGAACAGGAATTTTCTGCCATCGGCAAGGCGCGCCTCCAGCGTATCGAGCATTGAAAATACGTCGGCAAAGGCTTCGTCGTAAGCCTCTTGTGTGGTGGCGAAACCGGCGCGGTAAACACCGTTGTTGAGTTTCGGATAAAACGCTTCTGCGAGAGCATCGATCTCGGTTGCGATATCGGCCGGATAAAGATCGACAGCGTTATCCGCCAGCGTTCCAAAACCGCTGTTGAGCATGGCCAGAATGTCGGCCGATTCGTTGTTGACGATTGTGCCTTTGTGCTTGTCCCACAGGACCGGCACCGTGGCGCGGCCGGTGTAGTGCGGATCGGCCATCGTGTAGATTTCATGTATGTAGGTGGCGCCGTTCAGCGTGTCTTTGTCGGCACCCGGATAAGTGCCGAAACGCCAGCCTTCGTCAGACAGTTTCGGTTCGACCACGGAAACGGAGATGACGTCTTCGAGCTTTTTCAGCTTGCGGCCGATCAGCGTGCGCGACGCCCAGGGGCAGATCAGCGCCACGTAAAGATGATAACGGCCAGCCTCTGCCTTGAACCCCGCA
The DNA here is from genome assembly GCA_900472395.1 of Hyphomicrobiales bacterium. Lineage (GTDB taxonomy): Bacteria > Pseudomonadota > Alphaproteobacteria > Rhizobiales > Rhizobiaceae > Neorhizobium. The sequence continues at coordinate 274,146 of UCHV01000005.1, read as the reverse complement.
TCACCCGTCGGGCCGACAGAACCATCCGGCGTCACCCAGTTGCGGAAGCCGGAAACCTGCCGCACGAAACCGCCCTTGGCGTCGGTTGCCTGTACCGGATGCCAGTCGGCCGTCCATTTTCCATCTACGAGCATTTTTTCCGTTCCTGCTGTCCTGGGCGGGGATGGCGGCAGGGTATCAGAGAAAACCCTGCCGCCATTGTTTTATCAGCGTTTGCCGACCGGGGTGGGGCGCAGCGCATAAGCGCCGTCACCGATCAATGCGAGCGCCACGAGGCCGACGATCCAGAATGCCAGAAACTCCCAGCCACCATTTTCATTGGTAAAGAAGAAGCCGGCCGGACCATGCACGGTGACGATTGCGCCGACAAGAACGGGGATCATTGCGAGTGCGGCCAGACGCGGCAATACGCCGAGGATGAGTGCGATTGCGCCGATCAGCTCCCACGCGATGGTGACATAGGCAAGCCAGCCCGGCAGGCCGAGCGAGGAGAAAAAGCCTGCGGTTCCGGCAGGGGTGAAGACAAAGATCTTCAGGCCGGCATGGGCTAGAAACAGGATGCCGAGGCTGAGGCGGAGAATGAGTGCGGCGTAAGGAGCCGTGCGAGTGTCGGTCATGAGCGGATGCCTTGCGTGAGGAATAGATATCCCTTCTTTGCACCCGTTCCGCGCGCGTGATTATCCGGTTAATATGGAAATAATTGCTTCCAAAATGGAAGGAATATTTGCGCTGGGTCTTACCAGCCCTTGTCCCAGTCAGGTCGCCCCCGGAAAGCGGCGGTGAGGAAATCCACCAATACCCGCACTTTCAGCGCCAGATGCCGGCCCGGCGGATAAAGCGCATAGATGCCGTAATCGTCATACCCTCGCTCGGTGAGGAGCGATATCAGCCGGCCATCGCGCAGGCAGGGGCCGGCAATGAAGCTTGGCAGGCGGGCGATGCCGAAACCGGCAAGCGTCGCGGCGAGGCAGGCCTCGGCATTGGAGAATTGCAGCCGCCCCTTCATCATCACCGTTTCCGTGCTGCCATCCGGCTGCTTGAACTGCCAGCGGTAAGGCTCGCGAAAATTCGTGTCGATGACGCAGTCATGGCCTTCAAGGTCGGCCGGTGTTTTCGGCGTGCCACGGGCGGCAAGGTAATCGGGGGAGGCGGCAACGACGACGCGGCTATCGCAGAGTTTTCGCGCGATCAGGCTGCTATCGGCCGGCTTGCCGACACGGATTGCCGCATCGAAGCCTTCATCCACCAGATTAACGTTTCGATCAGAAAAATTAACGTCCAGCTGTATGTCGCTGTATTGTTTTGCGAAATCAATTAACACAGGCGCCAGTTGGGCGGTGCCGAATGTAATCGGGGCGCTGATGCGCAGGCGGCCGGACGGCGCGCCGGAAGCATGTCGGGTAACTGTATCGAGTGCATCGTAATCATCGAGCAGCGGCTTGATGCCTTCGAGATATCCGCGTCCCGCCTCGGTGAGAGAAAGCGCGCGGGTGGTGCGGGTCAGAAGCTGCACGCCAAGTTCCGCTTCCAGCCGCGAGACCAGTTTCGACGCTTGCCCGGTACTGGTGCCAAGGCGGCCGGCCGCAGCCGCAAAACTGCCGTTCTCCGCCACTGCCACGAACATCCTGTCGCAATCGAGCCTGTCCACCTGGCGTCTCCCGATCAAATTTCCAGACCGCACTTAGTAAAGCGGCCGTTGGCGCTTTCAAGGTGCCGGACAGGTTTTGCCCGACACGGGCGAAAGGGATCAATCAGGGAGGGGCGATTTCTGTGCGCCATTGTCGTCGCCACAAATCAAAAAGGCCTCGGCGATCTTATTCGCCAAGGCCTTTTGAAACTGGATGGTGGGCGTGACAGGGATTGAACCTGTGACCCCTACGATGTCAACGTAGTGCTCTCCCGCTGAGCTACACGCCCTTCCGTGAGGCGGCATAAACCATATGGAATTGCCGCCGTCAATCGGTTTTGTGTCGATTTTTTGAAGTTTTTTCAAACCCCTTATGACACAAGCTTTTTGCCTCAGGCGGCGTCCAGCATCTTGTTCACTTCTTCCACAAGGTCACGCAGGTGGAAGGGTTTGGACAGCACTTTCGCGTCCTTCGGAGCCTTCGAATCTGCATTCAGCGCAACGGCGGCGAAGCCGGTGATGAACATGACCTTGAGATCCGGGTCGAGTTCGGTGGCGCGACGCGCCAGCTCGATCCCGTCCATCTCCGGCATGACGATGTCGGTGAGGAGGAGCGAGAAGGGCTCTTCACGCAGGCGGTCGTAAGCGCTTGCGCCATTGTCGAAGGACGACACTTTATAGCCGGCCTTTTCGAGCGCCTTCACGAGGAAGCGGCGCATGTCATTATCGTCTTCTGCGAGAAGGATCTTTTGCATCGTTTTGGAAAACCGTCAGTGGGTCGTGTTTAAAACTCGGCTCTGTGCCCTACATTAGCGAATTCGCGGTAAAGAACCGGTGAAGCAACGCACGGCGCCATTGGTGGCTCATTACATAGTATGGACTTCGCTGCTGGCAACTGGCAACATGACGTTACGAACAAGTTACCGTTATGGTAAAGGCGGCATCTTAGAGGGCGGATGAACGGCGTGGCAGGCGAAATCGACCTATTCGAGGTGAGGGAGCCGGCGTCGCAAACGATACCTTTCGTTTTCAATTCTCCCCATAGCGGCCGCCACTATCCTGCTCAGTTCCTTAGTGAATCTCGCCTCGACGAGATGGGCATCAGGCGTTCGGAAGATCATTATGTCGATGAGCTTTTTGCGCATGCTCCCAATCTCGGTGCGCCGCTTCTCCTGGCGCATTTTCCGCGTGCCTATCTCGACGTCAATCGCGAGCCTTACGAGCTTGATCCGCGCATGTTCGACGGTGTTTTGCCGCCTTACGTCAATATCGGCTCCATGCGGGTCGCCGGCGGGCTTGGCACCATTCCGCGAATCGTTGCGGAAAACATGGAGATCTATCGTCGCCGTCTCACCGTGGAGGAGGGGATTTCGCGCATCGAGACGATCTACAAACCTTATCATGCCTGCCTGCGCCGACTGATTGCGCGCACCCATGCGACCTTCGGTATGTCGGTCCTGATCGATTGCCATTCCATGCCCGGCAATATTCGTCTGTCGGGATCGGATATCCGGCCGGATTTCATCATCGGCGATCGTTACGGCACCAGTGCCGCGGCCGAGCTTTCTCGTGCTGCGCTGTATTTCCTGGAAGGGCTCGGTTTCACGGCGGTGCGCAACAAGCCTTATGCCGGCGGTTTCATTACCGAACATTACGGTCGGCCGGTGCGCGGGCTGCATGCGCTGCAGATCGAGATCAACCGCTCACTTTATATCGACGAGGCAACGCTCAGGAAGCGGCCGGATTTCGATGATCTGGCTCGTGCCCTGACGGAGTTCATGGGGTCGATGGCCGATTATGCGGCCGAGTTCGGGCCCGATTCGGCGCTGGCTGCCGAATAATCATCCCGCTGTTTTCTTTTTTTGGGTGCGTGTGCATGGCGCCGGTTTTCGCGCGCCCAAAAAAAACCGCGCCGGAAGCGCGGTCAAGTCTAGGGAGGAAACACCCAAGGAGGGTATTGCAGCCCGAAGACTGCAAGCCAAGGTTAGGCGCGACATGCACAATCGTCAATCACTTTTTTTAGATGCCTAAATATTGTGCATTTGCACGAAGTGCGCGCCCGATTGGCCTTGGCGCAAATCTGTGATCTATGGGGCCGCAGACAGAAGCCCCGGAGTGACCATGCTTCCAGATCGTTCGTTTTTCGACAGGCTGGCCGATGCGGCCAAGGCTGAAACCCTGCCGCGCTTTCGCACCGGCACATCCATCACGAACAAGCTGGCAGGCGGGTTCGATCCGGTGACGGAAGGCGACCGCGCTGCCGAAACAGCGATTCGCGCGCTCATCACTGCGCATTTTCCAGATCACGGCATTCTCGGCGAAGAGCATGAAAATGTCGGGCTTGACCGCGAGCATGTCTGGGTGATCGATCCGATCGATGGCACACGCGCCTTCATCTCCGGCCTGCCCACATGGGGCACGCTGATCGGCTTGCGCTCGAACGGCCGCGCTTCCATGGGCATGATGGACCAGCCTTTTACCGGTGAGCGTTATTTCGCCGATGGTCAGGCCTCGTGGTATCGTGGTCCGGATGGTGAGCAGCAGATCAAGGTCCGCGATTGCGGCCGGCTTTCGGATGCCATCCTGTTCACCACATCCCCGCATATTTTCGAGGGTGCCGATCTTTCTGCCTATAGATCTGTCGAGGAAAAGGTGCGGCTGTTCCGCTACGGCACCGATTGTTACGCCTATACGCTGCTGGCCGCGGGCCACATCGATCTGGTCGTCGAGAACAATCTCAAGCCTTACGATGTCGGCGCTCTGATCCCGATCATCGAACAGGCCGGCGGCATCATCACGACATGGGATGGCGGACGCCCGGAGGATGGCGGCAATATCATCGCCGCCGGCAGCCGTGCCGTTTATGACGAGGCGCGGGCGCTTCTCGCCCGCTGAAGAGCTCAGGCTGCGGCGTCGTCGGAAACGAGCGGCGACGCATCGCTGCCGGGCATGAACGCCTCTATCGCCGCCAGCGCCTGTGCGCGATAGACATCGGCCTCGCTGAAAAGTTCGTGACGACCACCGATAATGTTGACCAGCTGGCCGGCGCGGAAATTGCGGGCCAGTTCTTCCTGCGCGGCATAAGGCACGATGCCGTCGCGCATCGGCGCAAGGACGAGCGTGGGAATGGTGATGGTGGTGAGGTGCGCCTGCGATGCCACCCGGCGGCCTGCCTTCAGCGTTTCCTTCAGCCAGCGCATGGTGGGCGGGCCGATCATCAGGTCGGGATTGGATATGCCGATTTCGCCGTTGCGGGCAAATCGTCTCTGGTCCGACGTCAGCGGGTTTCCGGCAAAAGGCCGTCCATTCTGGTCGGGACCGGCGGAAAGCTGGCCGAGACCGATATTGGTAAGTGAAGCCGCGACGAGACGGATTACCCCTTCCGACAAGGCCTGGCCGGTCAGGCCCACGAACGGGGCGGCCAGCGCCATGCGATCGATGCGATTGGTCAGACGAGGTGCCGCCGCAAGCGCGATCAATGCGCCGGTGGAATGCGCCACAAGGAAAAAAGGCAGGCGTGTATCGGGCAGCACGATCTGTTCGAGAAACAGGTCGAGATCGCGCTCATAATCGGAAAAGCGGCGCAAATGGCCTTTTTTCGGCTTTTTCAGCAGTCGGTCCGATCCGCCCTGACCGCGCAGATCGTAGGTCGCAACCCACAAGCCCATGGCGTTGAAATCGCGGATCGTTTCGTAATATTTTTCGATGGATTCACTGCGGCCATGCAGAAGCACAATCGTGCCGCGGGCCGGTGAAATTTCCGAGCGGAACACCGCATAACGCAGCTTTGCACCACGATGGCCGGTGAAAAAACCGGCGAAATGGTTGGGCGGCACCGGATTATCGGGTGTCGACCGGAGGATGTCGGGCGTGATGGTTTCTGCTTCGCTCATGAAGACAAGCGATAGGCGGAATGTTTTTCGGGTCAAGGGGAAAGTGTTTACGGGCACCGGAGGTCTCCGGCGCCCGCCGTCGAAAATATCAATCGTCGCTGTCGATCGAAACCTGTTCGCCGGTTTCCGGGTTGAACTTCACTTCGACGCGACGGCCGTCCCTGTTGCGGCCAGAGACTTCGTAGCAGCCATCGTCAATCTCCACATCGCGCACTTCGATGCCAAGACCGCCGGCGCGTTCGCGCATCTGGGCTTCGCTCATCCATTTGTCGAGCTGGACATTGCCGCAAAGGCGGTCGTCGCGGTCATCCGCATGGGCCACGGAAAGCGGTGCGAAGGCGGGAAGCGTCGTGGCGGCAATGGCGGCGGCGAGGACGAGTTTCTTCATGGCTGGTCTCCTTCGAGATGAGGCGGGCACCGTTGCCCGGCCGATGAAGCAACGTTTAAGTGACGGCCACTGATCGATAACTGACGGCCGGTGTCAGCAAAATTTCAGTTTGGGAGTGTTAGTTTCGCGTCCATGTTGAACCAAGTGCTCATAAAAGCGTCGCTGATCTCTGCGCTGCTCATCGTCTCTCCGGCGGCGGGCTTCGCGCGGGATCTGGACAAGCTGCGCGATGCCGTGAAACGCGGCGATGTGCTGCCGCTTTCCGTGCTGCAGGAAAAACTGCGGGCACGATATCCGGGCGATATCATCCGTGTCGAACTGGATGACGACGACGATCGCTTTACCTATGAGTTCAAGGTGCTGCAGGCGAATGGCCGGCTTTATGAGATCGAGATGGATGCGAGCGACGGCCGCATTCTCGATGTCGACGATGATGACGACGATTGAGACCCATGCGCATTCTGCTTGTTGAAGACGATCCGTTGATTGCCCGCGATATCACGCATCATCTGACGCGTGCCGGTTATCTGGTCGAACACGAAAACGACGGTGAAAGCGGCTGGTATCGCGGCGACAGCGAGGAATTTGCCGCCGTCGTGCTCGATCTCGGCCTGCCCGGCATGGACGGGCTTTCCGTGCTGAAGCGCTGGCGTTCCGCGGAACGCGAACTGCCGGTGCTTATCCTGACGGCACGCGGCAATTGGGAAGAACGTGTCGAAGGCATTGATGCCGGGGCTGACGATTATCTCGCCAAACCGTTCCAGATGCCGGAGTTGCTCGCCCGTCTGCGCGCCATCATCCGCCGCTCGCAGGGCAAGGCCAGCCCTGTTCTTTCCGCCGGACGGATGAAGATCGATCCGCGCAGCCGCACCGTGTCGCTGGATGGCGAGCCTGCCGATTTGACCCCGCTTGAATATCGCTGCCTGCATTACCTGATGGCCAATGCGGAGCGGCATGTCTCGCAGCTGGAACTGACCGAGCAGCTTTACGCGCAGGATTTCGAGCGCGAGAGCAATTCCGTGGAAGTGCTAATCGGCCGTTTGCGCAAGAAATTCGGCAAGGACCTGATCGTGACCCGTCGCGGTTACGGTTACCGGATCGGTGCCGTATGAAGCGCCCGCCGTCCATAAGGGCCCGTTTTCTGCTGGTTTCGCTGGTGGCCGTGCCGTCTGCGCTCGCATTGGCGGCGTTATTCATGACCTCCATGTTTTCCGCCAGCCTCGAAAGGAGGCTGGAAGAGGAATTGAAGGGCCATATCAACACCATCGCGGCGTCGATCAGGCTCGGCCCGGATGGCCGGATCGAGCACCCGTTCAGCCTCATGGACCGGCGTTTTACCCAGGCTTATGGCGGTCTTTACTGGCAGATCGGCGATGTGGCCACGCCAGCGTTGTTTCGCTCGGAATCCCTGTGGGACACGAGCCTGATCGGCCCCGGTCACCGCCCGGACGATGGTGCCGTACATCGCTACAAGGCTGAAGGCCCGGAGGGCGCACGTCTGATCGTGCTGGAACGGCAGATCATGGTCAGTGCCCCGAACGGTTTGAAACCGGTCAAGATCTCGGTTGCTTCCGATACGAAGGCGCTGGATGAGGCGAGCCGTGGTTTTGCGCTCGATATCCTGCCTTACCTTGCGGGCCTTGCCGTCTTCCTGATCGGTGCATCCTTTGCGCAGGTGATTTTTGGCCTCAAACCGCTGGCTGACCTGACCAAGGGGCTCGATCGTATCCGCGAACGTCGCAGAGACAGGCTGGAAGACGAATTGCCCGTCGAATTTGCGCCGGTGGAAGCGGCGGTCAACCGGCTGCTGGCATCGCAGGCGCAATCGCTGGACAAGGCGCGAGCGCGGGCCGGCGATCTGGCGCATGGGCTGAAGACGCCGCTCACGGTGCTTTCCAACGATGCGCTGACTTTGCGTGAGCGCGGGCAGGGCGAGATTGCCGACGAGATTGAGCAACTGGTGCGGCTGATGCGCGGGCATGTGGAACACGAACTGGCGCGCAGCCGAATCGTTGCCAATGCCGACATGCGCCGGACCGATGCGGAGATCGACAAGATCGTGGGGCAGGTGGTGAAGACGTTGCAGCGCACGCCGAAAGGCGAAGGGTTGCAATGGGTGGTCGAGATCGGCGAGCCATCTACCGTGCCGCTTGATGCGCATGACCTGCGCGAGCTTATCGGCAATCTCACCGAAAACGCCGTGAAATGGGCGAGCGGCGAAGTGTGCATCTCGTGGAAGGGCAGCCGCCTGATGGTGTCGGATGACGGGCCGGGCGTGGACCCGGAGAAGATCCGCAGCATGACTGAGCGCGGGGTTCGGCTTGACAGCCAGACGCCCGGAACCGGTTTCGGTCTCTCGATCGTCAAGGAGATCTGCGAGGTCTACGGATTGAGCCTGTCGATAGAAAACCGCCAGGGCAGCGGATTGATGGTATCGGTCGCCTTCTGAAATTCGCGCGCAAGTCGCATGTTCCGGAAACCGAAAAAAGGGTCTTGAAGCCGGAAAATGCAATTCCCATCTTGGTCCTGCGGGCGCCGATAACGGGTCCGCGAACAGAGGACAGGCATCGCCAGAACGGGATGCCGCCTTGCAGAACCGCAACACGTCGCTTCATGAGAGGACATCATGCGTCACGTCGATTTTTCCCCCCTTTATCGTTCCACCGTTGGTTTCGACCGCCTTTTCACGATGCTGGACAGTCTTGGCCAGCCTGATCAGGCGCAGACCTATCCGCCCTACAATATCGAGCGGACCGGTGAGAACACCTATCGCATCACCATGGCCGTTGCCGGTTTCGACGAAAAGGAACTGAGCATCGAGGCCCGTGCGCATGTGCTGCACGTCAAGGGTGAAAAGAGCGAGGACGAAGCCGCCGGTCAAAGCGAGTTTCTCCATCGCGGCATCGCCAAGCGCGCCTTCGAGCGCCGCTTCCAGCTGGCCGATCATGTCGAGGTGCAGACCGCGCAGCTGAAGAACGGCCTTCTCCATATCGATCTTCTGCGCTCCATTCCGGAAGCGATGAAACCGCGCCGGATCGCGATTGCTGCAGAGCCGGTCGATACTCCGAAGACCATAGAGGCGCAGGTGTCGCAACCGCAGCAGGTCAACTAACTCCCAAGGCCATTCCTCCCAAGACGGTTTCCTGGAAACGGGAATGCCATATGGCCAACAATGCGCCCCCTTCCAGCCGGAAGGGGGCGTTTTTGTTTGCGGTTCAAGCTGCCGCCGTCGCCTTGTCTTCAGCCTTCGATTTGCGCTGCGCGTATTTCTGCGCCAGCACGGCGCAGACCATCAGCTGGATCTGGTGGAACAGCATGATCGGCAGCACGATGGCGCCGATGGCCGACGACTGGCCGGCGAAGATGGCGTTGGCCATCGGCACACCCGATGCCAGCGACTTTTTCGAACCGCAGAAGGTGATGGCGATCTCGTCTTCCTTGGAGAAGCCGAGCAGGCGGCTGCCATACATGGTGATGACCAGAACGATGGCGAGAAGCACCATGTCGGTAACGATGACGGCGGCGATATCGGTGAGCGAGAAGGTGCGCCAGATGCCTTCGATCACGGCCGTCGAGAAGGCGAGGTACACCACCATCAGGATGCCGCCGCGATCGACCGGAGCCAGCAGTTTTTTGCGCGCGCGGATCCAGTTGCCGATGAATGGCTGCAGAAGCTGACCGACGACGAAGGGCGCAAGAAGCTGGAGGGCGATTTTTTCGATGGCATCGGCGGAAACGCCGCCGCCTTCGCCCGTCGTGGACATGACGAGGCCGGCGAGGATCGGCGTCAGGAACATGCCGAAAAGATTGGAGCCGGAGGCGGAGACAATGGCTGCCGGCACGTTGCCGTTGGCCATCGAGGTAAAGGCGATCGAGGACTGCACGGTGGAGGGCAGAACGCAGAGGAACAAAATGCCGGCGTAAAGCGGGGCGGGCAGAATGCTTTCCGGCAGAAAGCCGATGGCAAGACCGAGCAGCGGGAAGATTACGAACGTGGTGGCCAGGATTGTCAGATGCAGGCGCCAGTGCAGCAGACCGCCGACCACGACCTCACGCGAAAGGCGGGCGCCGTGCAGGAAGAACAGGAGGCCGATGGCAATATCTGTCGCGATACCGAACCAGTAGGCGGGTTCGCCATGGATCGGCAGGAAGGAGGCGAGGATGACCGCGCAGACCAGCATGATGGTGAAACGGTCCGGCATGAAGCGGCTCATGGATATTCCCTGACACTGATTTTTCTTCGGTTCGGCAGCGTCTTCCCTTATCATGAACTGCGATGCAACAATTAACAGTTATCACGAAGCAGGATAGGCGTGCTCAATCTCCATCATCTCGAAAGTTTCGTGATGCTGCAACAGGCCGGCAGTTTTACCCTCGCTGCCGAACGGTTGGGCATCGCTCAATCGACCATCAGCCAGCATATCCAGCGGCTTGAGAAATCGCTCGGTCGGCAATTGGTGCAGCGCGACACCCATCAGGTTCGGCTGACGGCAGATGGCGAGGCGCTGCTCGGTTATGCGCGGGGCATGCTCGATCTCAACGGCAAGGTGGCGTCGCTGTTCGGCGAAAGCCGGTTGCGCGGGCGTTTGCGGCTGGGTGTTTCGGAAGATGTGGTGGCCAGCCGGCTGACCGCCATACTGGAGGATTTCAGCCGGCTGCATCCGTGGGTGGACCTGGAGTTGACCGTTGCCTTGAGCGGCGTCCTCTTCCAGATGCAGGAGGTTGGCGAACTCGATCTGGTGCTGGCAAAACGGCATCTCGGAGAAACGCACGGGCGGCTTCTGTATCGTGAGCCGCTGGTCTGGCTGGCGCGCGATTCCGATGTGCTGTCGCGGGTCGATGTCGTGCCGCTGATCGCCTTTCCGCCGCCGAGCATCACGCGAAAGGTGGCGCAACAGGCGCTGGATCAGAGCAATATCGCATGGCGGATCGTCTGTACCTGCGGCAGTCTTTCCGGACTGACGGCGGCGGCGAGAGCCGGTATGGGTGTGCTGGTGCAGCCGCGCAGCATGGCGCCGGCGGGATTACGCGAGATAGCGCCGGGGCGTCTGCCGGATCTGGAGGATATCGAATTTGTGCTGGTGCCGCGGCGAGGTGCGGATGCGGTGCTGGTGGAAGCGGTGTCCAGTTTGATTACTGCGCGGATCGTGCCGTGAGTTGGTGAGTGGGAGGGCGCGCCCAGCCGATCTCCCCCCATGTGGGGGAGATGCCCGGCAGGGCAGAGGGGGGTAATGCTCACGCAAATTTCGCTTTCGACCCACTCGCCGCACCGTTGCTTACCCCCCTCTGTCACCTTTCGGTGACATCTCCCCCACATGGGGGGAGATCGAAGGGAGCAAGCCGCGCGGCCAGCTGCTCTGCGGCCTTATCAAGCCGAAGCGCAGATCGACAGAAACTGATCCACATCCTCTTCCGTCGTGGCAAAGCTCGTCACCATACGGATCAGCACTTCGTCGGCGGAGACCTTTTCGGGCATGTCGCGTGGTTCCAGCCAGTCGTAAAACTTCGCGCCGTTTTCCTGCGCCGCCTTGGCCGAGGATTTCGGCAGGATGGCGAACACTTCGTTTGCCTGGGTGGGCCAGGCTAGGCGGGCGCTGTTGAGTGAGCCGAAACCGGCGCGAAGGCGATTGGCCATCTCGTTGGCGTGGCCGGCAAGACCCAGCCACAGATCATCCTTCAGATAGGCGTCGAACTGGGCGGCGATGAAACGGGACTTGGAGAAAAGCTGGGCGGTGCGCTTGCGCAGGAAGGCAAAATCCTTGGCGAGCTGCGGATCGAAGAAGACGATTGCCTCAGCGCACCAGCAACCATTCTTGGTGCCGCCGAAGGACAGGACATCGACGCCGCGTTTCCAGGTCATTTCCGCCGGCGTGCAGCCGAGCGCCATTAGGGCGTTGGCAAAACGCGCGCCGTCCATATGCAGCGGCAGGCCGTTATCCTTGGCGATCTTGGCAATCGCGTTGATTTCGTCCAGCGTATAAACGGTGCCGGCCTCGGTTGCCTGCGTCATCGAAATGGCGGCGGCGCGGCCGTGGTGGATGGCATCCTGCGGGTAACGGGCGATGCGGCTGATCAGGTTTTCCGGCAGCATCTTGCCGTCCGGCCCTTCGACTGCGACCATGCGCATGCCGGAAAAGAAGTCCGGCGCGCCGCACTCGTCCTCGATGATATGCGCTTCCGAGTGACAGAAGGTGAGGCCGCCGGCGCGGGCGATGCTGGCAAGCGACAGCGAGTTGGCGGCTGTGCCGGTCGCGACGAAAAACACTGCGACTTCTCGTTCGAAAATTTCGTTGAAACGGACCTCGATCGACTTGTCGAGATCGCTTGAGCCGTAGGCCGAGGCGAAGCGGGTGGATTCCTTCGAAAGACGTTCGTTGATGGCAGGGTGGGCGCCAGCCCAGTTATCGGATGCGAAGAACATGGAGGATCCTGTTACGAAATGCGCAGAAGTTCGGGAGATGCGGCGAGCTTAAGGCTTTTGCGACGCCAATCAACGGAAAAGCCGCGCCATGTCGACGGACCTTTCGTACTCGCAATCACAGGAATGGCTTTTGGATTTTTGGGTAATTTTATTGCGCTGGACGGGCGTCAATCGGTATTCTTGTGTCGTTTTGTCCGATTTGAATCTTGCGGCTACCCCTTGTGACATATTAACTTTCATGTCATACCAAATGTGAAATAGGTCATAGTGACTGTCCTATTTTTAAGGGAAGCGCCCGGCGACGGGCCTGTTTCTCCGCTGACGTCGGCTCCAAATCGGGTTATGCTGCCTCCTCTGGATGTTGCATTTGTCCGACCGGGCAGTTCCGAATGGCGTCAGGATTGTCGCATGAATTTCGGATTGATGTGCGACACCCGCATCTCGTTCCGCGCAATGAACCGATACCACCTTGCCCGCTGGAGCGGCCAACTGGAGGACTGACGATGACGAAGACGATCCTGGACATGCACTGTCCCACCGACATAGCTTCGGCGAAAGCCGAAGAGCATGTGCCCTTCGTCGCGTCGGGTATTCCTGTGCCCCAAGGTCTTTACGATCCACGTAACGAGCACGATGCCTGCGGCGTCGGCTTCATTGCCCACATGAAGGGACAGAAGTCGCACCAGATCGTCAAGGACGGCCTGTTCATTCTCGAAAACCTGACGCACCGCGGCGCCGTCGGTGCCGATCCTTTGATGGGCGATGGCGCCGGCATTCTGGTGCAGATCCCCGACCGCTTTTTCCGCGAGGAAATGGCAAAGCAGGGCGTCACCCTGCCGAAGGCCGGTGAATATGCCGTCGGCCATCTGTTCATGCCGCGCAAGCCGGAAGAGATCGAGCATTACAAGCAGGTGGTGAAGGATGTCATCGCCGAAGAGGGGCAGCAGTTCCTCGGTTTCCGCGACGTGCCGGTCGACAATTCCTCGCTTTCCAAGGCGCCGGAAATCGCCGCCACCGAACCTTATCACGTCCACGTCTTCATCGGGGCCGGGCGCGATGCCGCGACCAACCTCGAATTCGAGCGCAAGCTGTTCCTGATCCGCAAGGTCATTTCGAACCGCATCTATGATGCCTTCGGTGGTGTCGATCAGGGTTTTTATCCGGTCTCGCTGTCCTCCTCGACCATCGTCTACAAGGGCATGTTCCTGGCCTATCAGGTCGGCGCCTATTATAAGGACCTGGCTGACCCGCGCTTCGAAAGCGCGGTCGCACTCGTCCACCAGCGTTTCTCCACCAACACCTTCCCGTCGTGGAAGCTGGCGCATCCATACCGCATGGTCGCCCATAACGGCGAAATCAACACGCTGCGCGGCAACGTCAACTGGATGGCGGCACGTCAGGCATCCGTTTCCTCGCCGCTGTTCGGCGACGACATTTCCAAGCTCTGGCCGATCTCTTATGAAGGCCAGTCGGATACGGCCTGTTTCGATAACGCGCTGGAATTCCTGCTGCGTGGCGGTTATTCCATGGCGCATGCCGTGATGATGCTGATCCCGGAAGCATGGGCCGGCAACCAGTCCATGTCGAAGGAGCGCAAGGCGTTTTACGAATACCACGCCGCGCTGATGGAGCCGTGGGATGGTCCGGCTGCCGTCTGCTTCACCGATGGCAAGCAGATTGGCGCGACGCTCGACCGTAACGGCCTGCGTCCGGCCCGTTATCTCGTCACCGATGACGACCGCATCATTCTCGCATCGGAAGCCGGAACGCTGCCGGTGCCGGAGGCAAGCATCGTCAAGAAGTGGCGCCTGCAGCCCGGCAAGATGCTGCTGATCGACATGGAAAAGGGTCAGATCATCTCCGACGAGGAGTTGAAGACCGAGCTTGCCACCAAGCACCCATATTCCAAGTGGCTGGACAACACCCAGCTCATCCTTGAAGAGCTGAAGCCGGTTGAACCGCGCGCGCTGCGTCGTGACGTGTCGCTGCTCGACCGCCAGCAGGCCTTCGGTTACACTCGCGAAGACACCAAGATCCTGATGTCGCCGATGGCGACCACCGGTCAGGAAGCCGTGGGTTCGATGGGCACCGACACGCCGATCTCGGCCATGTCTGAGAAGTCGAAGCTGCTTTACACCTATTTCAAGCAGAACTTTGCGCAGGTCACCAACCCGCCGATCGACCCGATCCGCGAAGAGCTCGTCATGAGCCTCGTGTCCTTCATCGGCCCGCGCCCCAACATTCTCGACCATACGGGTATGGCGAACGCCAAACGTCTGGAAGTACGCCAGCCGATCCTGACCAATGGCGATCTCGAAAAGATCCGCTCCATCGGTCACACGGAAGACCGTTTCGACACCAAGACACTGGACTTCACCTACGCTATCGAGCGTGGCGCCGAAGGCATGCCGGAAATGCTCGACCGTCTCTGCGAGCGCGCCGAGGCTGCGGTCAAGGGCGGTTACAACATCATCGTTCTGTCCGACCGCCAGATCGGCCCGGACCGCATGGCAATTCCGGCGCTGCTGGCGACCGCTGCCGTGCACCATCACCTGATCCGCAAGGGTCTGCGCACCTCGGTCGGCCTCGTTGTGGAGAGTGGCGAGCCGCGCGAAATCCATCACTTCTGCTGTCTCGCCGGTTATGGCGCCGAAGCCATCAACCCGTATCTGGCCTTCGACACGCTGACCGACATGCACATGCGCGGCGAATTCCCCAAGGAAGTCGATGCGCAGGAAGTGGTCTATCGTTACATCAAGGCGGTCGGTAAGGGCATTCTCAAGGTCATGTCCAAGATGGGCATTTCCACATACCAGTCCTATTGCGGCGCGCAGATTTTTGATGCCGTCGGCCTGTCGTCCGAACTGGTCGAGCAGTATTTCTTCGGCACAGCGTCCTCCATCGGCGGTATCGGCCTCGACGAAATCGCCCGCGAAACCACCGAGCGCCACACATCGGCTTTCGGCAAGGACCCGGTTCTTGCTTCGACGCTCGATATCGGCGGCGAATATGCTTACCGCATGCGTGGCGAAAGCCATGCCTGGACGCCGGATGTTGTCGCCACGCTGCAGCATGCCGTGCGTGGCAACAGCCAGGATCGCTACCGCGAGTTCGCCGGCCTCGTGAACGAAAGTGCCGTGCGGATGAACACCATCCGCGGCCTGTTCAAGATCAAGTCTGCGGAAGAGCTTGGCCGCAAGCCGGTTTCCATCGATGAAGTCGAAGCTGCCGTCGATATCGTCAAGCGGTTCTCCACCGGCGCCATGTCCTTCGGTTCGATTTCGCGCGAAGCACATACGACGCTTGCCATCGCCATGAACAAGATCGGCGGCAAGTCGAACACCGGTGAAGGCGGCGAGGAAAGCGATCGTTACCTGCCGCGTCGCGATGGTTCGATGAACCCGGAACGTTCGGCCATCAAGCAGATCGCGTCGGGCCGTTTTGGCGTGACCACCGAATATCTGGTCAATGCCGACATGCTGCAGATCAAGGTCGCGCAGGGTGCAAAGCCCGGTGAAGGCGGCCAGCTGCCCGGCCATAAGGTTGATGCGACGGTTGCCAAGACACGTCACTCGACGCCGGGTGTCGGCCTGATTTCGCCGCCGCCACACCATGACATCTATTCGATCGAAGATCTGGCGCAGCTGATCTACGACCTGAAGAACGTCAACCCGACCTCGGATATCTCGGTCAAGCTGGTGTCCGAAGTGGGCGTCGGCACTGTTGCCGCCGGTGTCGCCAAGGCGCGCGCCGACCATATCACCGTCTCCGGTTTCGACGGCGGCACGGGCGCATCCCCGCTCACTTCGCTGAAGCATGCCGGCAGCCCATGGGAAATCGGCCTTGCCGAAACCCAGCAGACGCTGGTGCTGAACGGTCTGCGTTCGCGCATCGCGCTGCAGGTGGATGGTGGCTTGAAGACCGGCCGCGACGTCATCATCGGTGCGCTGCTCGGTGCCGACGAATTCGGTTTTGCCACCGCTCCGGTCATCGCTGCCGGCTGCATCATGATGCGCAAGTGCCATCTGAACACCTGCCCCGTCGGCGTTGCAACGCAGGACCCGGTCTTACGCAAGCGTTTCAAGGGCACGCCGGAACACGTCATCAACTACTTCTTCTTCGTCGCCGAAGAAGTGCGCGAAATCCTGGCCTCGCTCGGCTTCACAAGGCTCGACGAGATCATCGGTTCGTCGGACTTTCTGGCCAAGGACGAGATGCTCGATCACTGGAAGTCCAAAGGTCTGGATTTCTCAAAAATCTTCCACAAGGTGGAAGCACCCAAGGAAGCCACCTACTGGACGGAGCGCCAGAAACATCCGATCGACGATATTCTCGATCGCAAGCTGATCGAAAAGGCCATGCCTGCGCTGGAAAGCAAGGAGCCGGTTGTTTTCGACGTGGCGATCAAGAATGTCGACCGTTCGGCCGGCGCCATGCTCTCGGGCGAGCTTGCCAAGCGCTGGAATGAAAAGGGTCTCAAGGACGACACGATCCGCGTGACGTTGACTGGTACCGCTGGCCAGTCCTTTGGCGCGTTCCTCGCCCGCGGCATCACCTTCGATCTCGTCGGTGACGGCAACGACTATGTCGGCAAGGGGCTGTCTGGTGGTCGTATCATCGTGCGCCCGCCGGAAAACTCGAAGCTGGTCGCGGAAAACTCGATCATCGTCGGCAATACCGTGCTGTACGGCGCGACCTCGGGCGAATGTTATTTCCGCGGTGTTGCCGGTGAACGTTTCTCGGTGCGCAATTCGGGCGCCATCGCCGTTGTCGAAGGCGTGGGTGACCACGGCTGCGAATACATGACCGGCGGCATCGTCGTCGTTCTCGGCGAAACCGGCCGTAACTTTGCCGCCGGCATGTCGGGTGGTGTGGCTTATGTGCTGGATGAGGTCGGTGACTTCGCCAAGCGCTGCAACATGGCCATGGTCGAGCTGGAGCCGGTTCCGGAAGAGGACGACATGCTGGAAAAGCTGCACCACCGCGGCGGGGATATCCAGCACAAGGGCCGTGTCGACGTGTCGGAAGACATGACCCGCCACGACGAGGAGCGTCTGTATCAGCTGATCTCCAACCACATGCACTACACCGGCTCCACCCGCGCCAAGGAAATCCTGGATCGCTGGGGTGAGTACCGTCCAAAGTTCCGCAAGGTCATGCCGGTGGAGTATCGCCGCGCGCTTGAGGAGATGGAACGCATGCGGATGGGCGTGGCTGCGGAATAGTTTAACAAGCCCCATTGATGTGATATGCTGGCGGCATATGACGGCGATGGAGCGAGACATGAATGAGCATGTGAAGCAAACACCAGAAGATGGCGAGGTTAAAGTCGCCATTTTCAAGAACGGTCGAAGCCGTGCGGTGCGGATACCAAAAGAGTTCGAGATTGATGGCGATAGGGCCATGCTGGTGAAGCAGCCAGACGGATCGATCTTGATGCGAACTGCGGTCACCGCCGGCCTGATCGATTACCTCAAGACGGCGGAACCTTGGGTTGGCGATGACTTCGTTGTTGATGACGAGGATCTGGCGCCGCTTGGGGAAGTCGAGTTCTGATGCGGTTCATGCTCGACACCAACATCGTCTCGGCGATTGTGAGGGATCCGCGTGGCAAGGCGTTCGAGCGCTTGCTTGAGGTAGGAGAAGAGAACGCCTTCATCAGCATCATCACCCATGGTGAGATCTGGTACGGCGTGAAGAAAAATGGCTCGGAGGAGCTGTCCAAAAAGGTGTCTGCGGTCACGCGACGACTTTTTGTTGCTCCCCTTCAGCTACCAACTGACCAGCGTTATGCCGATGCGCGGCTGGCGTTGCGACAGGGAAAGAACATAGGTCCGAACGATCTCTGGATCGCGGCGCATGCTCTGGCTCTGGATGCGGTCCTGGTGACCGGTAATGAAAGTGAGTTTTCCCGCGTGCCGGGATTGAAGATCGAAAACTGGCTGCGATAGCGCGGTGACGGAATAGGGATTGAGACATGGGCAAGGTTACGGGTTTCATGGAAATCGACCGGCAGGTTGGCAAGTACCAGCCGGCGTCGGACCGTATTCGCCATTTCCGCGAGTTCACCATTCCCATGTCGGATGCGGAAGTCACCAAACAGGCGGCGCGCTGCATGGATTGCGGCATTCCGTTCTGTCATGGCCCGACGGGCTGTCCCGTGCACAACCAGATCCCCGACTGGAACGATCTGGTCTATAACAACAAGTGGGAAGAGGCGATCCGCAACCTCCACTCCACCAACAACTTTCCGGAATTCACCGGTCGCGTCTGTCCCGCCCCGTGCGAGGAAGCCTGCACGCTGAACCTCGAAGATGCGCCGGTCGCCATCAAGACCGTCGAGCAGGCGATTGCCGACAAGGCCTACGAGCTGGGTTACATCGTGCCGCAGCCGGCAACTGTCAAAACCGGCCGCAAGGTCGCGATCATCGGTTCGGGGCCTGCCGGCATGGCCGCTGCCCAGCAGCTCGCTCGCGCCGGTCACGAAGTGCATGTCTATGAGCGCGAGACGAAGGCCGGCGGCCTGCTGCGTTACGGCATTCCCGACTTCAAGATGGAAAAGAACTTCATCGACCGCCGCGTCGAACAGATGACCGGCGAAGGCGTCACCTTCCATTACGGCGTCAATATCGGCGTAGACAAGCCGACCGAAGAACTGATGGCCGAACACGACGCCGTCATCTATTGCGGCGGTTCGGAAACCCCGCGTCCGGCCGGCATTCCCGGCGTCGAACTGCACGGCGTTTACGATGCCATGCCTTACCTCGTGCAGCAGAACCGCCGCGTTGGCCGCGAAAACATTGACTCGACCGGCTGGCCGGCAGAACCGATCCTTGCCGGTGCCAAGCATGTCGTTGTTGTCGGCGGCGGCGATACCGCGTCGGACTGCGTCGGCACGGCTTTCCGTCAGGGCGCCGTCAAGGTGACACAGCTCGACATCCGCCCGATGCCGCCTGAAAAGGAAGACAAGCTTGCCGTCTGGCCGTTCTGGGCCACCAAGATGCGCACCTCGTCCAGCCAGGCCGAAGGCGCCAACCGCGAATTCCAGGTGGCGACGCTTGAATTTGTCGGCGAAGACGGTGTTCTGACCGGCGTGCGTTGCTGCCAGGTGGACGAGCGCCGCAAGCCGATCGCCGGCACGGATTTCATCATCAAGGCCGATCTCGCCTTCATCGCCATCGGCTTCTCCGGCCCGATGACCACGGGCGTGCTTTCGGAACTGGAAGGCAAGCTCGAACTGAACACAGACCGTCGCGGCTCCACCAACGTCGTTGCCAACGAGCGTGACTACAAGACCTCGATCGACAAGCTCTATGTCGCCGGCGACGTTCGCCGCGGCCAGTCGCTGGTCGTCTGGGCGATCCGCGAAGGCCGTCAGGTGGCGCGGGCGGTGGATGAGGCGCTGATGGGCGCTTCGGTTCTGCCGCGTTAATTTTCGCGCTTCATCGCGATTGAAGATCAGCCTCTCGTCATTCTGGCGAGGGGCTTTTTGTTGCGCCGGTGTTTGACGCTAAAATGGAATCACCGCACCTTCATTGCCATGTATGTTCTCAAGCACGGCATCAAGAGGAACCCGGAAAGACGGTGGGCTTTGCCCGATCGCATCTTCTTCGGGCATGGTGCATGTGCGTTGCTGGCAGGGACGTTCCTGCGCCATCCGCCTTTGCCGGGCTTTCATGCGGAGCGCATCATTCCGGCGGACGATCTTGCCGGTGGACATGCCTATGTGACGGACGGGACTGTCGTTTTTGACTATCACGGTTATTCGTTGCGGGAGCGGTTGCTGGCGCATCACGCCAAGGGCTGGTCGCAACGATATCCCGGCTGGAGTTTTTCAATCGAGATCGTCGATTTCGATCTGCTCGACACGGCGGAATTGAACGCTCGCAAGATGCTGGGGCCGGATCAGTATCTGCATGATGTCATCCCGCGCGCGCAGGCTTTTATCGACAAGGTCGATCACGCAGCGGCATCCGCGAGAGCGCGGACCCATCCTACTGCGTCGTCTTGATCCGGTAATCGTCCACACGGCCGGCCGGTGCCTCCGGCAGTTCGCCACGTGTCACCAGAAGATCGCGCGGTGACCGTGTCGATGCCGGCGCGGGAGCGCTTGCGCCGAGCAGGTCCGTGCCGCCGTCGAGGTCCGGATCGGACAATGCTATCGGCTGGGTGGAGACGACGGCCGCCATCGGTGTGCCGGGAAGCACGGGCAGGGCGGGCAGGTTGCTGCCGTCGAGATTGACCATGTCGGTTGCCGGCACATCGCCGAGATGGCGGCGGGCGACCTTTTCCACGTAAAAGGCGAGCTTTTGCCTTCCTGCTTCGGTCATGTTGATGCCATCGGCACTGCGCAGGCGCACCTGCTGGCCATTGACGTCGGAGCCTGTGACGATGAATTTGCCGTCCTCGTCGACAAACCCGTCCCAGATATCGACAAATTCGCCGCCGACTTCTTCCGCCTGGCTGCGGTATATGGTGTTGAGTGTGACGGCATCTGAAGTCATCGATGCCGACTGGAAGGCCGGCAGACCCACCCAAAGCAGCGGCAGGTCGTGATCGCGAACGATCTGGCCGAATTCCTTGACGCGCTGCTTGTAGATCTCGAACCAGCGTTCGGTACGGAATTTCTCGCGCGCATCGCTGCTGTCGATCTGCTGGCGGTCGTTGGAACCGATCATCACCACCACAAGCGCCGGCTTTTCGTTGGCGATCATGTCGGGCAGTGCCTGTGGCCAGTCGTAATGGTCCTGGCGAACAAGGCCGGACGCCGTTTCGGCATGATCGATCACGACCACGCCCGGGTTTTCCGCGAAGGCTGCTTCCAGGCCGCCGGCAAGACGGCCGGCCATGAAATCACCCACAACCAGCACCTTCCTGGCGTTTTCCAGCTTCTGGACAGGGGCGGGCGGGGGCTCGCTGGCGATAACAGGGGCGACTGCCGGTGCGGTGCGCACCGGGCGGCGCGGCGTCGAGGCAGGTGCCGCGCGTCTCTGCCGGCGCGGCTGCATTTCGATAACGGAACGGTCGCGCTGGCGGCGATCACCGAAAAACATGTCCATCAGTGTGCGGCGACGCGGCTGCTCGTATCGGCGATCCTCCAGGTAATAACGGCGTTCCTGCGCGGCGACCGGCGTGATGGTGGCGGGCAGGGCGGTGATGGCGGCCATCAGGGCGATGACAAGCCGCTTTGCCAATGACTTCGTGCGTTCCCGGATGAGGAGCCGTGCAGACTTCATGTCCCTGCCGTCCATATTGTTACGGGCTGCGAGTGGATCGCAGCCCGGCTTGACTGTCAATCGGTTGGCCGATCACACCTGCGGTCAGCGGATGGCCTTCAGAAGCGAATGCGAAGGCTCGCCGTCCTGCTGCATGCCGAGGCGCTTCTGGATGGCGGAAATGGCGGCTTTCGAGCCGGAGCCGAAATTGCCATCGACTTCGCCATCGTAATAACCGAGTTCCTTCATGCGCGACTGCAGCTCGAATTTCTCCGAGATGTCGAGCGTGCCTTCCGGGCGTGGCCAGCGTTGCTGCATGCCGCCGTAGCCGGCAATCTGGTCGGCAAGAAGGCCGACGGCGAGTGCGTAGCTGTCAGCGGCATTGTATTTCTTGATGGTGAAGAAGTTTTTCATCATCAGGAATGCCGGGCCGTTCGATCCCGCCATCAGCTTCAGCGTCGCGCGATCACCGCCACGCGGGAAGCCCTTGCCGTTGGGCCGGGTGAAACCGAGCGCTGCCCACTGGGCAATCGTCTTGGTCTGGCCTTCATATCTGGCGGCGCCGGCCGGAAGGGCTGCTTCGTAACCCCAGGTCTTGCCGGAGGTCCAGCCGTTCTTGGACAGCAGGTTGGCCGCCGTCGCCAGTGCGTCCGGCACGGAATGCCAGATGTCGCGTTTGCCGTTGCCATCTGCATCGACCGCGTAAAGCAGGTAGCTGGTCGGAATGAACTGCGTATGACCCATGGCGCCGGCCCAAGAGCCGGTCAGCTGTTTTGGCGTCACATCGCCGGCCTGCAGGATTTTCAGCGCGGCGATCAGCTGGGTGCGGCCGAACTTGGAGCGTTTCGGATCGGCCCATGCGAGCGTGGCTAGGGCCTGCGGCACATGGTGCAGACGTTCCGGGTTTTCGAGTGCGGCGCCATAGTTGGATTCCATCGACCAGATGGCCAGAACGATGTTCTGATCGACACCGTACTGACGCTCGATGGCGTTGAGGAGGCGGCCATGGCGGGCCTTCATTTCACGGCCGATCTTGACCGTATAGGGGTTTACGCGGCTATCCAGATAATCCCATATCTTCGACTTGAATTCGGGCTGGTACTGAGCCTTTTGCAGCACGTCCTGATCAGGCGTGCTGATGCCGGCAAAGGCCTTGTTGTAGGTCGAGCGGGTGATGCCGCTCTGGGCTGCGGTCTCATAGAAATTTGAGATCCAAGCCTTGAAACCTCGGTCTGCCTGAGCATGTATCGGAGTGACCGCGAGCGTCATGCCTGCGATCATCGAGAGGGCGAGCGCTTGAAAGCGACGGGTGCGGAACATAGTCATTACGGCGTATCCGTTGTTCTTCCAGTCAGGGTTTTCACCGGTGATGGCAGCCGGGTTACGGTCAGCGTAGAACATCAGAATAAATAAATTCTTTACCATGAGAACATCGTAGTGTCATTGCCCCGAAAAGGTTGAAATATATCCCTAGAGACCGTTTCACGGGCGACCGACAGAAAAACAGATTGTGCTTTTAGGAGGCATGAGTGGGACACCAAAAGATTCGTAAGGCAGTATTTCCGGTAGCAGGTATGGGGACGCGCTTCCTCCCCGCGACCAAGGCTGTGCCGAAGGAAATGCTGACCGTCGTCGATAAGCCAGTCATCCAGTACGTGGTGGACGAGGCAATCGAAGCCGGTATCGAACATCTCGTGTTCGTCACCGGTCGCGGTAAGGGCGTTATTGAAGATTATTTCGATATTCAGTTTGAACTGGAAGCACTCCTCAAGGAGCGCAACAAGAATGCCGAACTGACCATTCTTTCCGACATGCTTCCGCAGGCGGGCATGGCAAGCTTCACCCGTCAGCAATCGCCGCTCGGCCTCGGCCATGCGGTCTGGTGCGCGCGCGACATCGTCGGTGACGAGCCGTTCGCCGTGCTTCTGCCCGACATGATCATGTCGGCCGAAAAGGGCTGCCTCAAGGGCATGGTCGAGCTTTACGAAAAGACCGGCGGCAACATCCTGGCCGTTGAAGAGTGCGACCCGGAACAGGCACACAAGTATGGCATCGTCGGCGTTGGCGATGCGGTCGGCGACGGTTTCAAGATCACCCAGATGGTCGAAAAGCCGGCCAAGGGCACCGCTCCGTCCAACTTCTTCATCAACGGTCGCTACATTCTGCAGCCGGAAGTCTTTGACATTCTGGAAACCCAGGAGCGTGGTGCCGGCAACGAAATCCAGCTGACAGACGGCATGCTGACGCTCGCCAAGTCCCAGGAATTCGCTGCCTACAAGTTCACCGGCGAAACCTATGACTGCGGCGCCAAGGATGGCTTCATTCTCGCCAACGTCGCGTTTGCGCTGAAGCGTGCGGATATCCGTCCGAGCGTCGAGAACGGCCTCAAGGCGCTGGTTTCCAAGCTCGGCTGAGTTTTGGCGATCTAAATAATCGAGGCCTCGGAATGATGTTCCGGGGCCTTTTTCGTTATGTCGATTACCGCCGCAGCGTCAGGCCTGCGCCGATCTGCACCGTCTTGGTCGGTGTGCCGCCGCCATTTTCCTCGTGCTCATAGGTCACGTCGCCCGTCAGATCGAGATAGCGGTTGAGCCGGTAGGTGATGCCCGCACCAAGCTCGTAGGTATGTTCGTCGCTGCCGGTCGGGAAATCACGCAGCGTCGTTGCGCCGGTCAGCCGGGCGATCAGGTCGTTGCGCATCTGGTGCTGGACAGCGGTCGAAAAGCGATATTCCGCCCAGCCGTTTGCACCCGGCGCCGTTGCATCCTGCAAAGTCGTGCGCAGGCCGAAATCGACATCGGTGCCACGCCGGGGCGACCATGTGGCATTGCCGTCGAAGGCGACCGCACCGAGATCGGAAAGGCGGCCGTCATCGTATTTGGCAACCACGTAACCGACGCCGAGTTCGCCGCGCAGTTTTTCGGAAAAGTCGAATTCGACGCCGGTGCGGGCTGCGTAATTGTTGGATGAACGCCGGTAGCCGGAACTGTCGAACCGCTGGTCATAAACAGCGCGACCGGCGGCGATTTCGAGGAAGGGAATGATTGCCGGCGACAGTTCGTAACCGATGCGCAGGCGGCCATCGAAACCGGTGCGGTCGCGATCGGCACGGCTGACGCTGGTGCCATCGGCAAGGTCGGCATCGCCATAAACCGAACGCGCCACCGTAACGGCGGCGGTGCCGCGCAACACGCCGAAATCGCGCTGGACGGCGACGCCGCCACCGAACCGCTGCACGGTCGATTGCATGGCCGCGCCAGAAACGGCGTTGGGGTCGCTGTTGCTTTCGCGTTCCAGCGCGTAATTGCCGGTGATGTTGGCGATCGTATCATTGGAGAGATCGAGCCGCAGGTTGCTATCGATACGGCCTTCCGGCTCGAAATCGGCACTGTTGCTGGTGCGGCCGGAAAGCGTCTTTTCGAACGTACCTTCGCCCGTCACCGTCAGCGCATGGCGTGACCAGTCGGACGACAACGTGCCGCGAATGGCGGTTGCGAGATAATTGCGGCTGGCCCGGCCGGTGCCGGTGCGTTCAGTCTCGTGGTTGATGCTCTGGTTGACGCTCGGACGCAGCGTGAAGGTGCCGAGGCGCACACCCAGGCCGTCATCCGCGCGGGCCAACGGATTTTCCGCACCGTCGCGGTTGAGTTCAGACGGATTGAGCGGGCCTTCAACCGGCTGGTTGAGATCCAGTTCCGCCGGCTGGCCGCTTTCGTCGGCGACGCCTTGCTGTTCTGCGAGGAGCCTGCCGTTCAATGGCTGGTTGGGATCGTCGACGCCGGCATCTTGCGCGTAGGGATCGCCATACGGATTGTTTGTGCCCGTGTTGGCGCCTGTGGGGATCGGGTTGCCTGCAACCGGGCTGATGCCGTTGCTCGATCCGAGAGCGCCGGTGGCGGTTCTGCCCGAGGTGGCAGGCGTACCATATCCGGTGCCGCCACTGGACGTGGAGGAGTAAGAAGAGGTGCGGCTGGCCGCCGATCCCGAATAGGGGGTCTGCGCCAGAAGCGGGCCGGGCACCAGCACCGTCGAGGCAAGCAGGAGCAGCATCGGCCCGCGATGCAAAGCCGGTCGGTCCTGCACCGGCGGACGCGAGGGGGCGGCAACGGGCATGGTCTTGGCGGCTGCACGCGGCAAAACCGCCCGCCTGCGGGCCGCTCCCGATCGAGCCTGGTATCCTGTGCCGTTCATCGCATCGCCTGAAGAGGGTAGATATTATCCAATCCTAAAGCGTCATGGTTAATGAACGGTTGAGCAGTGTCACCGTGCGGCGATCCGCCTCCATGGCCATGGCGCGGGCAGATGGACTCTGAACGACAAGCGCGATACATGCTCGCCATGACCCAGAACGCGCCAGAAACCACCACTGAAACCATTCTCAAGGCAGATGTCATCGAATCGGCCTTGCGAACAGTCGCCTTTGAAAAGCAGGGGCTCGACGCACTGGAAGCGGCGTTGAAGAACGGTCTGGCCGAGCCATTCCGCAAGGCAATCGACGTGATCCTCGCGACCACGGGCCGTGTCATCATTACCGGCGTCGGCAAGAGCGGGCATGTCGGCGTGAAGATGGCGGCAAGCCTGTCATCCACCGGCACGCCGACTTCGTTTGTGCATGCGGCGGAAGCCGCGCATGGCGATCTCGGCATGATCGCGCAGAATGACGTGGTTCTGGCGATCTCCAAGGGTGGTGAAAGTGCGGAGATGAAGAGCATCGTCGCCTATACGCGCCGTTTTTCCATCACCCTGATTGCCCTGACCTGCAATGCCGAATCCTCGCTCGGTCGTGCAGCCGATGTCGTCCTTGTGCTCCCCGATGCGCAGGAGGCCTGTCCGCATGGACTTGCACCGACCACCTCGACGCTGCTGCAGATGGCGTTTGGCGATGCGCTGACGGTGTCGCTTCTGGAAGCGCGTGGGTTCACGCCCATGGATTTCCGGGTTTTCCACCCCGGTGGCAAGCTGGGCGCCAGCCTTATGCACGTGCGCGACATCATGCACACCGGCGACCGTGTGCCGCTGGTCAAAATGGGCACACCGATGGTGGAAGCCATTACCGTGCTGTCGCACAAGCATTTCGGCTGTGTCGGCGTACTGGATAAAGAGGGGCGTCTGTGTGGCATCGTCACCGAGGGTGACATGGCGCGCAATCTTTCGCGCAATCTTGGCGAACTGTCGGTCGATGACATCATGACCCGCCAGCCGAAGACGATCAAACCGTCCGTTCTGGCAACGGCGGCGCTGGCGCAGCTCAATCAGTACAAGATCGGCGCGCTGATCGTGGTCGATGAGGATAACCGCCCACTGGGACTTGTGCATTTCCACGATCTGCTGCGGATCGGCGTCGCCTGACGCCGATCGCATTTTCAACATTCAAGCCTGTTCGACGGTGAGGTCGCGTCCACTCGACGCGATGACTTTCACACGTGTACCGATGGGAAGATCCGGGCCCATGACCGTCCACGTCGTATCGTCGAGCTTGATGCGGCCGCGACCTTCCAAGATCGGTTCGGCAAGTGTGGCGGTGCGGCCGACGAGGCTTTCGCCGCGACGGTTGAGCCAGGGCTCGTCGGTCTTCGCGCCGCTGCCGCTGTAAAAGCGGCGACCGGCAAGAGCGAAGACCACCGAGAGGGCGGCAAACAGCAGAAGCTGCACATGCCATCCCCAGAAGCCCGTGCCCCAAAACACCAGCGACAGTGCGCCAAGCACGACGGCCGCGGCGCCGATCCAGATCAGGAAAAAGCCGGGAACTACCAGTTCGAGCGCCAGCAGCACGAGGCCGGCGATCCACCAGCTCCACGGCCCAAAACTGTTCCAGAGTTCGATCACCATGGCCTCAGCTTTCGGTGGAGCCGAATGGCGGCACGGTTGGCGGGCGACGGATGGTCGGCTGACGCGGTGCCGATGGTGTGGAGATCGGGCCATTGCCGTCACCGCCGCCGAACACTTCCTTGGCAATCGCTCCGATGCCGGAGAGCGAGCCGATCAGCGACGAGGCCTCAAGCGGCATCAGCACGACCTTGGAATTGCCGGCCTTGCCGATTTCGACCAGTGCCTCGGTGTATTTCTGGGCAACGAAGTAGTTGATCGCCTGAACGTCGCCGGCGGCGATGGCTTCCGAGACGACCTGCGTGGCGCGGGCTTCGGCTTCGGCCAGACGTTCGCGGGCTTCAGCGTCACGGAAGGCCGCTTCGCGTTCGCCTTCAGCCTGCAGCACGGCTGCCTGCTTGGCACCTTCGGCGCGCAGGATCTGGGCGTTACGGGCGCCTTCGGCTTCGAGAATCTGGGCGCGCTTTTCGCGTTCCGCCTTCATCTGGCGACCCATGGAAGCAACCAGATCGGCCGGCGGCTGGATGTCCTTGATCTCGATACGCGTGACCTTGATGCCCCAGGGCTGCACGGCTTCGTCGACGACGCGCAGAAGGCGGTCGTTGATGATGTCGCGGTTGGAGAGAAGCTCGTCGAGATCCATCGAACCCATGACCGAACGGATGTTGGTCATGGTCAGGTTCTGGACGGCGACTTCCAGATTGGTGACCTGATAGGCGGCCTGGGCAGGGTTGAGCACCTGGTAAAAGGCGACGGCATCGGCCGATACGCTGGCATTATCCTTGGTGATGACTTCCTGCGTCGGGATATGCAGCACCTGTTCCATGACGTTCATGCGCGCGCCGATGCGTTCGATGAACGGTGTCAGGATATTGAGGCCGGGCTGCAGCGTGCGCGTGTATTTGCCGAAGCGCTCGACGGTGTAGGCATAACCCTGTGGCACGGTTTTCACCAGGGCGAACAGCAACAGGATCGCCAGGATGACGATGCCGATGACAAAAATATCGAACCCGCTCAGGTCCAGCATGGGATACCCCCTTCAACTCATGTTTGATCGGCGGCGATCCTATGCAAGCGAAAGGGTATAAACAAGCTCGCAGGTGAGCTGAGGGTATTTTCCGGTGTGATTTCATCAGCTTCGCTGGGGACTTGAGGGGATTTCCTGAACGAGCCGGGCCAGCAGGGGCAAAACATGCGCAGGTCGGTTGCGCAATTGCTCGATCAGTTCCTTTTCCATGCCGCTCAACCTGCTGCTCGCAACATCCGTTGGTTTTGGTGCATCGGACAGGAGCCAGTCGAGCGACACCCCGAGAAGGTCGGCCAACCTGCGGGCGTTATCGATCGACATGGCGTGCCCCTGCATCCATTTCGAAACAGCGGCGGGCGAGATATCGAGATCGGCGGCAACGGCCATCATCTTCTGTGGTCCCCGCGCGCCAAGTGCCTGTCGGAGACGTCTACCGCGCTCGCGGTCGATCTTCTGGGGTGTGCGGCCTGCCATGGAATCACCTATTGAGTGCGTTTTCGTCATTATCCCCCTTTGGTTGCATATTTCAATGTCGTTTTGTGAAAAATACAACAAAAGACATTTGGTGCGATTATCGCAAAAATTGGTTGGGTCCATTTTCAACTGCTCGCCAAGGGTTTAAGGAGCCTGTCGGAATGCCGGTCGCAGCCTACCCGGTCAAAACAAGGACACCTATCATGAAGACACTCGTCGTCTGCTCCGGCGGACTCGATTCCGTTTCGCTTGCCCATCGTATTGCCGCGCAAGGCGATCTGATGGGACTGATCTCCTTCGATTATGGCCAGCGCCATAAAAAGGAGATCGAATTCGCCGCCGCCTGCGCAAAAAGGCTCGGCGTGTTTCATCAGATCATCGACATGAGAGCCATCGGCAGCCAGCTGACCGGCTCGGCTTTGACCGATGATGTCGATGTGCCCGACGGTCATTACGCCGAGGAGACGATGCGTCTCACGGTCGTGCCTAACCGCAACGCGATCATGCTGACGGTTGCCTTCGGTGTTGCCGCCGCAAGGCAAGCGGATGCGGTCGCGATCGCCGTGCATGGCGGTGACCACTTCATCTATCCCGACTGCCGACCGGATTTCATCGAGAGTTTCGATGCCATGCAGCGGCATGCGCTGGATGGATATGCTTCGGTCAAACTGCTGGCGCCTTATGTGAACGGTTCCAAGGGCGATATTGTCAGCGATGGCGCCAGGCACGACACGCCGTTTGCCGACACATGGTCCTGCTACAAGGGGGGGACCAAACATTGCGGCCGCTGCGGCACCTGTGTCGAACGGCGCGAGGCGTTTCATCTGGCCGGCGTCGAAGATCCGACCGAATACGCGGACCCGGACTTCTGGAAGGCGGCAACCGACCGCTTCAAGGCAGAGGAGGTCCGCTGATGTATCGCATCACCAAGGAATTCCACTTTTCCGCCTCGCACCAGCTTTCGCATCTGCCGGCCGATCACCAATGCGCGCGCCTGCATGGCCACAACTATATCGTCGTGGTGGAGCTTACTGCTGCCGATCTCGATGACGACGGTTTTGTTCGTGACTATCACGAGCTTGCGCCGCTCAAGCGCTATATCGACGAAGAGTTCGACCACCGGCATCTCAACGATGTGCTGGGCCATGAAAAGGTGACGTCGGAATATCTGGCCAAGCATTTTTACGACTGGTGCAAGCAGCGCCTGCCGGAGACGTCCGCTGTCCGCGTCAGCGAGACACCAAAAACATGGGCCGAGTATCGGCCATGACCGCCCTTTCAGAGAAGATCCGTATCAGCGAGATCTTCGGGCCGACCATCCAGGGCGAGGGCATGCTGATCGGCCAGCCGACCGTGTTCGTGCGCACCGGCGGTTGCGATTACCGTTGTTCCTGGTGCGATACGCTGCATGCGGTGGACAGCGCCTATCGGCACGACTGGTTGCCGATGGAGGCCGAGGTTATCTGGAATAGGGTGCTGGAGCTTTCGGGTGGTGTGCCGCTTACCGTTTCGCTCTCCGGCGGCAACCCGGCCATCCAGCCGCTCGGTTCGCTGATCGCGCGGGGAAAACGCGATGGCTACCGGTTTGCCATCGAAACGCAGGGCAGCGTCGCGCGTGACTGGTTTGCCGATCTCGATTTTCTCGTACTTTCACCAAAACCGCCATCGAGCGGCATGGAAACGGATTGGGATATTCTCCACGACTGTCTGAAGGCCGCCACTGCGCGCCCCTCCGGTGGCCCGCGTATCGGTTTGAAATTCGTGATCTTCGACGATGCCGACTATGCTTTTGCCAAGGATGCAGCGGCACGTTTCCCTGATCTGCCGGTCTATCTGCAGCCCGGAAACCACACGCCGCCACCGCCCGATGACGACGATGCCCGCATCGATATCGATGGCATCATGGACCGCATGTTGTGGCTGGTGGACAAGGTGACGGCCGACCGCTGGTTCGCTGCTACCGTGCTGCCGCAGCTTCATGTTCTGCTCTGGGGCAACAAACGAGGCGTTTGATCTTCCCGCTTTGCCTTTTTGGCGGTTGCTCTAGATTTGTTGACGGATGAGGAGGAGAAACTCATGCGTGACAATGTTCTGATTGTCGGCGCCGGTCCGACAGGGCTGGTTCTGGCTTTGTGGCTGACGACGATGGGTGTGTCGGTGCGCATCATCGCCAAAGCGCCGGGGCCGGGCACCGCCTCGCGCGCGCTGGCCGTGCATGCGCGGACACTCGAGCTTTACGATCAGATCGGTCTGGCCACGGCGGTGGTCTCCAAGGGCCATCATGTCGCCGGGGTCAATCTCTGGGTGGGCGGCGAAAAGAAGGCGCGCGCGGCATTTGGAGATATCGGGCAGCATCTGACCCGGTTCCCATTCCTGCACATCTACCCGCAGGATGCGCATGAGGAAC
Source organism: Hyphomicrobiales bacterium (assembly GCA_900472395.1). GTDB lineage: Bacteria > Pseudomonadota > Alphaproteobacteria > Rhizobiales > Rhizobiaceae > Neorhizobium. The sequence goes on along the minus strand of UCHV01000005.1, from coordinate 242,868 downwards.
TGCTTCTGGGCCGGTTGGAGGCCGCAGGCGTTTCTGTCGAATGGAATACCACGTTTATCGAGCACAAGGAGAGCGCCGACGGCGTGTCTGCCCGGCTGGTTTTGGGCGATGGAAGCGAAACCGTTTGCGAGGCGGCTTTCCTTGCCGGCTGTGACGGTGCCGGTTCCGCCGTGCGCAAGAGCATCGGCATCGGATTTCCCGGCGATACCTACCTGCAGACCTTTTATGTGGCCGATGTCGAAGCTTCCGGGCCACCGATGAACGGCGAACTCAACATCGCGCTCGACAGCGCCGATTTCCTTGCCGTCTTCCCGCTCGACCAGGGCAAGCGCGCCCGGCTGGTCGGGACTGTGGAAGAGGACACGGCCCATGCTGGAACGTTACGTTTCGAGGATCTGAACGACCGGGCGATTGCGCATCTCGGCATTGAGGTGACGGCGGTCAACTGGTTTTCGACCTACCGTGTGCATCACCGGGTCGCCGAGCGGTTTCGCAAGGGACGCGCCTTCATTCTCGGTGACGCCGCGCATATTCACAGCCCGGCCGGCGGGCAAGGCATGAATACCGGCATCGGCGACGCCATCAATCTGGCCTGGAAACTGAAGGCCGTGCTTGCCGGCGGCGTGCACGATATCGCGGCGGCAAACCGTTTGCTGAACACGTTCGAGGAGGAGCGCATCGCCTTTGCCCGAAAACTGGTGCGCACCACCGATCAGGCCTTTTCTCTTGCCACGGCCGATGGCGGGCTGGCGCGGTTCGTGCGTACCAGACTGGTGCCGCTGGTCGTGCCGCTGGCGGTGCAGATCGAGCCGGTACGGGATTTCATGTTCCGCACCGTATCGCAGCTGATGATCAACTATCGCGGCGATTATCTCAGCCGGGGCGAAGCCGGCGACGTGCATGGCGGCGACCGGCTGCCGTGGTTCGATCTCGGCGATGGCCGCTCCAACCATGACGGTTTTCGCGATCTCTGCTGGCAGGTGCATGTGTATGGTTACGCCGGCCCGGAGGTTGAAGACTGGTGCCGCGAAAACGGCCTGCCTCTGCACGTGTTTCCATGGCAGTCGGCATTCGAGGAGGCGGGGATCGGCCGCGATGCCGCCTATCTGATGCGCCCCGACAGCTATGTCGCCAGTGCCGCCCATGAGGCGCGGCCTGACGCGCTGGAACGCTATTTTTCCGACCACGGCCTGATGCCGCCGGCAGCTGCTGCCAGGAAAACCTATTCGGCGTAGATCATCTTTCGGGTCATGCCGCCGTCCACCGTGATCGTCTGCCCGGTCACGAAACCTGCGCTTTCGAGATAAAGAACGGCGTCTGCGATATCCTTTGGCCGCCCGACACGCCCGGCCGGGTGCTGCGCCTGATCTTCTGCAGAAAGATCGGTCTCGGCGGTGATCCAGCCCGGTGCGATGGCGTTGACGCGGATTTTTGGGCCAAGGCTTATGGCAAGCGCATGGCTGAGGGCCACAATCCCGCCCTTGGAGGCGGCGTAGGCTTCCGAGTTCGGCTCCGACATGAAGGCGCGGGTGGAGGTCATGTTGACCACCGAGCCGCCCTCGCGCATCAGCGGGGCAACTGTGCGGGTCATCAGAAAGGCGCCGGTCAGGTGGCTGTCGATGACGAGGCGCCATTCGGAAAGAGACAGATCGAGCAACGGCGTGCCAAGCGCGCCGCCGGTGGCGCCCGCATTGTTGACGAGAAGATCGAGACGATCCCAGCCCAACTCCGCGACCGCGATTTCCACCGAAGCTTCATCGGAGACATCGCACTGGATATGGCGCACCGCTTCGACCGGATGTGGCCTGTCGGTCAGATCGAAGGAGGCAACCTCGAAACCGCGAAGGCTGAGCGCCTCGCAGATGCCGGTTCCGATCAGGCCTGCGCCGCCGGTAACGATTGCCTTCTTCATGATGCTCTCCGTTGGTTCTCCGGTTACACCCAGCCCTGAAGCTCGCGCCGAACCACCGCTTCCAGCACGTTCATGCCGTCGGCGCTGTCGTTGAGGCAGGGGATGTGGACGAATTTTTCGCCGCCGTGATGCAGGAAGATTTCGCCCGCTTCACCGGCGATTTCCTCCAGCGTTTCGAGACAATCCGACACGAAGCCGGGGTTCATGATGGCGACGCGCTTGATGCCTTCGGCAGCCAGCCCTTCCATCGTCTTGTCGGTATAGGGCTGAAGCCATTCCTCAGGCCCGAAACGCGACTGGAAGGTGATGCGCAGCTGATCCTCGCGATAACCGAGCTTTTCGCGCAGCAGCCGCGCCGTCTTCTGACAGAAACACTGGTAGGGATCGCCGGCCTTGAAATAGGATTGCGGAATGCCGTGGAACGAGGTGATCAGCAGTTGCGGTTCCCAATCGAGCGTCGCCAGCGTGTTGCGCACCGAATTGGCCAGCGCCTCGATATAGACCGGGTCGTCGTGATAGGTCGGGACGGTGCGCACGGCCGGCTGCCAGCGCATCTTCATCAGGTGCTCGAACGCCTTGTCATTGACGGTGGCGGTCGTTGCAGCCGCATATTGCGGGTAAAGCGGGAAGAGCACGATCCGGTCGCAGCCTTGAGCCTTCAGCGCATCGATCTTCGAGGCGATCGACGGATTGCCGTAGCGCATGCCCCAGTCGACCACCACGTTCGGCAGGTCCTTCAGGCGTTCGGCCATCAGCTCGCCCTGGCTGCGCGTGTAGGTGCGCAGGTAGCTTTCGTTCAGATCCTTGTTCCAGATCTCCTCGTAAGCCTTGCCGACCTTTTGCGGGCGCTTGTTGAGCACGATGCCGTAGAGGATCGGATACCAGTAAAGCTTCGACCATTCGATGACGCGGCTGTCGGACAGGAACTCCGCCAGATACCGGCGCATCGACCAGTAGTCGGTGCCGTCGGGCGTGCCGAGGTTGACGAGCAGAACACCCACCTTGCCAAGTGAGACCTTGGGGTGGCTGGCAGGCAAAACGGCTGTGGAAGAAGTCATGCGGGCTTTCCGAGTGAATTCGAGGTGTCCGCGCGCAAGAAGGCACGGCAGTTATCCGCTTATGTAGAAACAAAGAACGGCCCGGGAAAGCCCCGGGCCGCTGTTTAGCATAGGACAAATCGTCCTTAGTGGCGCTGTATCACTTGGCCGGCAGTTCCAGTTCCTTGCCGACCTGGATCAGGTTGGGGTGGCGCAAGCTATTGGCCTTGGAGATCTCGGTCCAGCGTGTGCCGTCACCATAGGCGCTTTCGGCAATGGTCCAGAGCGAGTCGCCCTTGGCGACCGTGTACTTGCTCGGGCCGCTGGCCGGCGGTGCGGTCTGGCCGGGGGCTTCCACTGCCGCCGGAGCGGTGGTGGTCGCGGCAGGCGCTGCCGGGGCGGGGGCCGCAGCAGGAGCCTGTGCGGTGGTTGCCGGAGCGGGAGCAGCAGCAGGCGCTGCCGGAGCGGCATCGACCTTCGGAGCCGGCTTGTAATCGGCAGGCGTCAGATCGGTGATGCGGCCATCGGTATAGGGCTTGTAGGGAGCGTTTGCGCCGACATAGGCGGCGGTTACGTCGGCAAGGTCCGGACCGTAGTCATAGGCGTTCTGGGCGCCGGTCTTGAAGGACGCATATCCATCACCGCCTGCGCGCATGAAGTTGTTGGAGACGACGCCGTAGGTCTTGGCCGGGTCGATTGCGACGAAGTTTTCGCCTTCCTTCACCTGCACATCGCTGACCTTGGAGCCGGCGGGCTTGGACTTGTCGAAGGAGAATTTCAGGCCGGCGACCTGCGGGAAGCGACCGGCGCCGTCATCGATCTGGCTGACGCCGTTTTCGAGCGCCTTGATGACATCCGCGCCCGAAAGCTGGAACGTGGCGAGCGTGTTCTGGAACGGCAGGACGCTGATGACGTCGCCCTGCGTGACATCTCCGGCGGAGATGGAGGCGCGCAGACCGCCGCCGTTGATGATCGCCATGGTCATGCCCTGACCCTTGCCGGCATCGAGCATCGCGTCGGCGACGAGGTTGCCCATCGAGCATTCCTTGGCGCGGCAAACCGTGCGGTCGCCTTCGATCTTGTCGGAAGACTGGCCGATGACCTTCTTGCGCAATGCGTCGATCGGCTTGGCCAGTTCGGCCACCTGTGCGGCAACGGCCTGATCCGGCGCAAAGGTCTTGTCGACGAGGATCGGGTCGCCCTTGGCGGATTTTACAACGCCGTTGTCATCGAAGGTGACTGTGACTTCGCCGAGATATTTGCTGTATGCGCCGGCCGTGACGACCGGAACCTTGTAACCGCCGGCATTGTCCACGAAGGTCGGATAAGGACCCTCGGCCTTGGCGTCGGTGTTCGACAACAGCGAATGCGAGTGGCCGCCGACGATGACGTCGATATCGGCGATCTTGGCCAGAACCTCGAGGTCGCGCTTGTAGCCGACATGGGTGAGCGCGATGATCTTGTTGACGCCTTCTGCCTTCAGCTTGGCGACTTCGCCTTCGATGGCGGCGACATCGTCTTCGATCTTCACGTTCGGGCCGGGATTGGCGATTTCATTGGTATCGGTGGTGACGACGCCGATGATGCCGATCTTCTGGCCGCCGACTTCAACGACGGTCGAAGGCTTGATGCGGTCGCCGAGCGTCGACTGAGCCGTGGCCTTGACGTTTGCGCCGAGAACCGGGAACTTTGCGCCTTCGAGGAAGGGCAGGATGGCTTCTTCGCCATCATCGAATTCATGATTGCCGACGGTCATCGCATCGAAGCCGATGACGTTCATCATTTCCAGTTCGGCCTTGCCCTTCAGGGTCGAATAAAACAGCGAACCCTGGAAGTTGTCACCGGCATTGAGCGACAGGACATTCTTGCCCGAGAGAGCCGAGCGACGCGCTTCGAACGCGGTCTTCAGGCGGGCTGCGCCGCCGAAGCATTCCTGTGTCGCCGTTTCCTTGGCCGAGCAGGTCGAGTCGTTCTTGTTGATCTCTTCGACGCGCGAATGGAAATCGTTGATATGCAGAATGTTGAGCTCGAAATCGGCAAAGGCCGCGCTGGTGGAAAGGGCCATGACCGATGCGGTCAAAAGGCCGAATTTCAATCTCTTCATCATATCTCTCTCCATTATCATCAGGCCCCTGTCGAAGCCGTTCCGCCTTGTTCTAGTTGTCAAATATGACAGGTTTTCCGGGCCGCATGCTTTCATCAACAGCGGGGGTGTTCAAGGGGGAATGTGACAGGGGTGTACGTTTGGTTTTGGTGCAAGCAGGTCGCGCAGCATTTCCTTATTTCAGGAGCGTCTCCTGCGTATAACTTTGGTTCGCCGCGTTCTGGATCATGGCCATGGCGACCGGCGGAAGGCAGAATGACCAGAGGGCCAGCCAACCGATCGAAAGCGGGCGTTCCCGACCTTTTTGCGCGGCGCGGTCCTTGAGCAATTCTCCGAGTGTCATGAGGAGTATGGGGAGGCCGAGCGGCACAAGCAGCGTGATCAACAGGGCGGGCAGCGGAGTGACAAGGCGTTGGGAGGCTTGCGCGCCCGCCAGTTCGCCATGGATGCGATAGATCCAATACAGGAAATAGATCACTGCGGTGACGGTGGCGATCAGGACAATCAGCAAGAACACCACCAGCACGGCCGAAGGCCTTTCGGCCTGTTCCAGCAGGTCAGCCCGGAAGACCTCTATGGAGACGCCGACCACCAGCCACAGGATGGGGGCGGACAGAAGGACGAGGGCAACCGTGAGCGGGGAGCGGCGGCGTGGCGCGAGCGGTTTGTGGCGCAGGCGTGGTGCATTGTCGAAAGCGATGTTTCCTGCCGGAGCAATCAGCAGGATGGCGATGATAAAAGCGGTGAGGACGAATATCGCGACCGGTATGACGTTCTGATCCTCGTAGAGTTGCGAGGTGATCATGGGCCCGAGGAAGGAGAGAAGCAGGGCCGCCGACAACAGCACCATGGCGCCGGCGAAGTCGATTTTTTCCGGTTTCGCGCCGACCAGAAAGACGGCCGTGGCCAACGGAAAAACCGCTTGTGCGGTGCCGATCGGAAACCCGAGCAGAAACAGGAAAACCGGGGATCCCCACAGGGATTGCGCAGTCATGAAGGTGCCGACGGCCAGGACGCAGATCGCCAACGGCCAGATGAGGGCGGCCCGGCCCGCGCGGCCGGCCACAACAAAAGCGATGAAGGCCGCACCGAACCAGCCCATGGCGGAGCCGGAGTAATACATGCTGGTTTCGGTGGCGCTGAGGCCGGCGATCGAGGCAATCGCCGGTATCATGATGAAGAAACCCTGCGCCGCCAGCCCCACCAGAAGCCACGCCAGAAACAGCGCCCAGAAGCGGTATGTGCAGAGAAAATCGGCCAGCGTCCATTGCGCCCGGTCACAGGCGTTTTCGGCGGTTTCCATGGTTTTGAAGCGCTCCCCATCTCGATCACGGCGGAATATGGCCGGGAAAGACGGTGCGGCAATGTGTGCCGATGCGGATTTCATTCTGCGGTGCGATTTAAGGTATTTTTCCGGTCCGCGGAAACGAAAAACCGCTTGCAACATGCCTGTCGCAAGCGGTTTCGATAATGGTCGCTGCCGGCGGTGCCGGTTTGTCGTTTAGCTGCGGCGCGACAGCGAGAACTGCGAGCCGCTGTCGGCGGTGCAGTTGAGCTGGTTCATGTTGACGAGAGCGCAATTGACCTTGGACTGCGTCTTGCGCACCAGCGAGGTCATGTTGATCTCGACCAGCGTCGGCGAAAGGCTGACGTAGTTGCCTGATGCCAGAAGCGCATTGTTGTCGGTGGAACGGGTGTTGAAAGTTCCGCCCTGGAAGGTGGAGATGATGCCGTTCGGGTCGGACCAGGTGCCTTCCACGCCCTGCGGCTGCGGTGGGGCGGAGGCCATCTGGCGCGGCGGGGGAGAGGATACGCAGGCGCTCAAGGTGGCTACGGCAACCAGTGCCAGGCTCAGTTTCAGCTTCATTACTCGAATCTCCGCAAATCGGCTCTCTGTCGGAACCATGCTGTCATCCGCTATGTAACGCAAGATGTTCTCTTTGACAGAGACCTTTACCAATTCTTCAACATGAAAAACGCCCGCACGATGGCGGGCGTTCCATTAATCACAATTCCGGCCGGGCTCAGCGCACCAGAACGTTCTTGAACTGCCAGGGGTCCTTTTCGTCGATCTCTTCCGGGAAGAGGCCCGGGCGACCTTCGAGCGGGGTCCAGTCGGTGTAATGGCCTTCGACCGGGCCGAGGTAAGGCGTCTGCACTTCCAGGCAACGCTTGTAATCCACCTCGTCGGCCTCAACGATGCCGGCCTTCGGGTTTTCCAGCGCCCAGACCATGCCGGCGAGAACCGCCGAGGTGACCTGCAGGCCGGTGGCGTTCTGGTAAGGCGCGATGCGGCGGGTTTCTTCCAGCGACAGGCGCGAACCGTACCAGTAGGCGTTCTTCTCGTGGCCGTAGAGCAGCACGCCGAGTTCGTCGACGCCATCCTCAAGTTCGTCCTCGTTCAGGACGTGCAGGACCGGCTGCGCCTTGCCGCCATTGCCGAACATTTCGTGCAGCGACAGAACCGCGTCATTGGCCGGGTGGTAGGCGTAGTGGCAGGTCGGGCGATAGACGACTTCGCCGTCCTTTTCGACCGTGTAATAATCGGCAATCGAGATCGCCTCGTTATGGGTGACGAGGAAACCGTATTGCGGGCCCGGCGTCGGGCACCAGCTACGGACGCGGGTGTTGGCGCCCGGCTGTTCCAGATAGATGGCGGCCTTGCAGCCCTTTTTGTGCTTCTTGGCGTTCTTCGGCATCCAATTTTCGTGGGTGCCCCAGCCGAGTTCCGACGGCTGCAGGCCTTCCGAAATGAAACCCTCGACCGACCACGTGTTCCAGAACACGTTGAGCGGCTTCGGATGCTTGGTGCGCTGGGTGTCGCGTTCGGCAATGTGCACGCCCTTGACGCCGAGCTTCTTCATCAGCTTGGCCCAGCCTTCGCGGTCGTTCTGGTCCGGCTCGTCGAATTTCACGCCGGTGTCGTTGGCGAGGTTGACCAGCGCCTGCTTGACGAACCACGAGACCATGCCCGGGTTTGCGCCACAGGTGGAAACGGCGGTGGTGCCGCCGGGGTTCTTGCGCTTTTCATGACGCAGCGTTTCGCGCAGTGCATAGTTGGTGCGCTCGGAATTCTTCATGTTGGTGTCGAAATAGAAGCCGAGCCAGGGCTCGACGACCGTATCGATATAAAGCACGTCGAGCTTGCGGCACATCTTCATCAGATCGACCGAACCGGTATCGACCGAGAGGTTGACGCAGAAACCCTGACCGCCCTTGCCGTCGTTGAGCAGCGGCTTCAGCAGGTCCTTGTAGTTTTCCTTGGTGACGTGTTCCTTGATGTGGCGCACGCCATGCTTGGCAAGGATTTCCATGTCGGCCGGCTCTTCGCGCGGGTCGATGACCACCATCCGGCTTTTGTCGAACTTGAAGTGGCGTTCGATCAACGGCAGCGTGCCGCGACCGATCGAACCAAAGCCGATCATCACGATCGGGCCGGTGATTTCGGCATAAACCGGGTAGTTCTGGTCAGACATGTCATGCTCCCTAATGATCGACTGCTGTTGCTTCGCCGCAGTCAGGCTTCTCACGCATAATGGGCCAATGTGACGGATATTGTGACGCGCGTTTTGGTGTGCTGCGCTAGATCACAATTCCCTGAAACAATAAAGCGTTTGTTCCATCACCATGGCCGGTTCAAGGCACTATTCCGCAAGAGTTTTTTGCTGTTTCTGGTGAACGGATTGCGGACATCGCAGATGGCTCACCAATTCCGCCCGTTTTTCCTTCAATCCCTTGTAGTTGGCCTGCTCCAGGGACAGCGCTTCCAGCTGGTCCGCCATGCTCAGTGCGAGCTTTTCTCCATCCGGTTCGGACAGGATCGCGGCCACCGGATCGAGATAGATGCGGATGGTGAACAGGATATCGCCGGAGACCGGCAGCTTGGTCAACGTTTGCCGCTCGATACGGATGACCGAGCTTTGCGGCGGCACCTTGCTCACCTCGGCAGCCGGCATCGAGACCGGGTGGTAAAGCGCGTGACGCCAGTTGACCGACCAGTTCATTCGCCTGACCGGATTGCCGGGTTGCAACCTGTCGAACATGCGGTTGATCAGTTGCGCATTGCGGCTGCCGCCTTCAAAGCCGGGAACGGGGGCATGCACCTCGTCCATGACCTTGCCGAATTTGTCCGAAAGTTCCCATGAGGAAGGAAAAGCGAGAAAACCGGCAGCCAGCCGCCAGCCGTTTTCGCCCTGTTTCATGATCACCAGATCATCCTGCACCAAAAGCCCGGCGCGGTGGATCGGCAACATGGTTTCGTCCGTCAGATCGGCGCTTTGGCCTGCCATGGTCATCACGTTGCCGTTGCGGCTGTAAATCTCCGGATGGCGGGTCGTCACGTATTCCGTCAGCCTTTCCAGGACCTCGCGCTGGCCGTTTTCCGTGCCCGGTTCGGCGCAAAGGATCTTCTCGCCATGTTCGGCCAGCAGCCGGCGTTTTTCGGCAAGGTGGAAACCGAGTTCGCCATCGGGTTCGATCCAGCGTTCTGGATCGAGCGGCAAAAGGCCGATGGTGAAAAGCGGCGAGGAACCGTCATAGGGCGTGTAGGTCAATGTCATGGCCTGCACGCTGGCTTCGTCTCCGCCGCTTGTCAATGTCCGGTTGCCTGCGTGGAAATATACCCTCGGCTCTTGGAACATTCCTGCCGCGCCCTAGAAAGGGGAAAAACGGGTTTTGGCGCCGAAAACGGCGGCGCGCAGGGGCGGGTGGTTACAATGGTTGTGGTTAGAGCGGGCAGGATGATTGCTGCCGTGAAGGACAATGCCGGTCTGCCGCGCTGGGCGCTGTGGCTGGCCTTCTGGATCGTGTTTTTCCTCGGCTGCAACATGGCCGTGGCGCTGGCGGACGAGGAGAGTAAGGCGTGTGATCTTGAGGCGTTGAAACGTTATCCGATGTCGTTTGCGATTGCGCAGCATGCTTTCCTGATCGGCTCTCCCCACATCAAGTTCATGGACGAACCCGACCGATCTCGAATGAGTTATGAGGACCTCATGAGCGCCGAAGGTGCCATCAAAAGACGTGAGGCGCTGGCGCGCGGTCTTGCGACCTATCCGGCAATCGAACGTCCGATCCTCATGCTGGTCGCCGGCAGTCAATGGACCACAGCGCCGCATGACAACGGGCTTCTGAATTTTTTTGTTCTGCTCGACGGCGTTTTTGTCGACGAGCTGCTGGCGACGTTGGATGCCGAGGGCCTGACGGCGCATGCGGCCTTGTTGCTGCAAGGCAAGGCTCTGTTCGGCATCGACTATGGAACGGTGAAACAGCGCTACGATCAATGGAATAAAGGTGAGGGTGAGTTCGACAAAACAATCGACGGTGGTTTGAAGGACCTTTCCGCCCGCTTCCGACAACTTCCCCGCCTGCTCGATGAGGCGGTCAAGCGCATCGAGGCTTCGCCGGAACTGACGGCGATCTACGAACCGATCCGCGCCAACATGCCGGAGGAAACCCGCTTCAACCGCATGGCCGGCGGTATCTTTGCCTGTGTCGATCCTTACGGTGATACCGATGCCGTGCTTTCGCGCCTCTCCGGTCTGCCAAAGCCCTATGCGCAGATCATGGTGGTCAAATATTTTCAGGACGAGATGCTGAACGGCTCGGTGCATCAGGCCTTTTTCAATTCCTCCGGCAACCTGATGCCGGAAGTGGAAGCGGCTTTGACCGACTGGGGATTGAGCAAACATGCGGCGGCGGTGCACAAGGGGATCGCCATGTTTCCAACCCCTTATCCGCGCGATCTTGAAAAAAGACGCAATTTCATGGCGACCAAGGGCGAGGATTTCGACAATGCGCTTTACGAACTGACCGGGCCGGTGGATGACGGCGCAATGTCCGATGCAATGATCCGCGTGGCCAAGGAAAACGACATTCTGCCGAAATGACCCAGGGAACCGATATTGAGTGAAGCAAACAACCGCGCCCTGGCGCTGATCGTCTATGGCAGTTATGCGCCGGGCGGTGAAAACCATGCAAGGCTGGCATTTTTTGCGGGCGAATGGCGCAAGGGTGTTGTGCTCGGCAAAAGGCATACATCCGATGACGATATCGGGCCGGGAGAGGACCTGATCGAGGCCTGGCTGCTGGAGCTTCCGCATCCGAAGGTGGATGATAAGTCGCCGGAATATCAGGCGTGGGCGCGCCGGCTTTGCGATCTCTGGAAGGGGCTGGACAATGTCATGGGCGCCAATAGGGTTCGTGACAGCCGGCACTGGTGGCCTGAAGGATCCGACATGGCTATCGGCGCCGCGGGCGTGAAAGTGGCCAATATCTATCTGCCGCTCAAGCATTTTGCCGACCTGGCCGAAGAGCCGCAATCGAAGCCATCTGAAGAGGCCGATGCCGGGGGCGTTTCGTCACCCGAACCGGTACGGGATGAAGAGGACGATCTGGAAACGCTCTGGCGGCAAACCTATACGGGCGAAAAGGAAAACGACTATGGCCGTTTCATTGCGCTCCTCAGGCATGCACATCCGGACCATTTCGATGCCCTGTTCGGTGATCTGCCGGATGGAGGCCGGTTTCTCGAAAGGTTGAAACGGCTGTTTTCGGACCACAGGCTATCCTGGCACTCCGCTTCGTCATCGGATGAAGAACAGGCGGACGCAAGTTCTCACGTTCATCCGCTTGCCCGCAACGCACGTCCGCTAGAGGTTCTCGTCGAGCTCGCGCGTCGCGATATCGCGCAGCGGGCTGCTTTCCTGCGCGCACGTGGCAAAACGAGCCATGCCGAGGCGCTTGAAAACCTGACATTTGTGGTGGGCAAGCCGGAGCATCCCGAATGGGAGGAAGCCGGCGACGCATTGGACGCTTTCGCCGATGAGGTGCGTTATTCAGGGCCCAAAAGACCCGGCTGGCATTACTGTCTCAAGGAAGCCTGTCATGGTGTGACGACGGACTATGTTTTGCAGGACTGGTTGATGCTGTTTCTGTTGCAGCCCGATTTGCCGCAACCCAAACCGAGGCCGAGGGGCGGTTTGATCTCCAAGCTCGGCCTGCGTCGCGAGGCGCCGACGCTCGATCTGGAACCTGCCTATTCCTTGTGGAAGGCGGGCGGTCGATATGAGATCGATGGCGCGACATGCTGCGTTTACGAGGTTGAGCGGCGGGAAGGCTGATCATTTCCGAAACTGCCGCAGATGATCCACAAGCGCCCGCAGTTTCGGCGCCATGTTTCGCCGGCTTGGATAATAGAGGTAAAAGCCCGGAAACCACGGGCAGAAATCTTCCAGAACCGGCACCAGTTCGCCGCGCGCCAGCGGCTGTCGAAACGTGTCCTCCATGCCGAAGGAAATGCCCGCCCCGGCAATGGAAAGGCTGACCATCAGGGCCATGTCGGTTGTGGTGATGGTATCGGAGACGGCGACGGCAAATTCCTTGCCGTCTTCCGCAAACTCCCAGCGATAAGGTGCCACATGAGGGCCGACACGCCAGCCGATGCAGCGGTGTTGACCAAGGTCACGCGGATGCGCGGGAGTGCCGAAACGTTTCAGGTAGGCGGGTGAGGCGACGGCCAGCTGCCGCTGATTGCCGGAGACGGGCACGGCGATCATGTCCTGCGCGATCACTTCGCCGAGCCGCACACCGGCATCATACCCTTCGGCGACAATATCGAACTCCTCATCGGTGACGGTGATGTGCAGTTTCACATCCGGGTTTTCCTCGGCGAACGCAGCCAGCAGCGGGCCGGAAAGAAAACTCTCGGCAATCGAAGACACAGCCAGATTGAGTTTTCCACGCGGACGATCCTGGCGATTGGCGGCGGCCTCGACCGCACCGCGCATGTCGGACAGCGCTGGCGCCGTTTCCGCGTAAAGCCGCTCGCCGGCTTCGGTAAGGGAAACGCTGCGGGTGGTGCGCGAAACGAGCGCGATGCCGAGCGTTTCTTCCAGTCTTCGGATCGTCTGGCTGACGGCTGAACGGGTGACGCCCATGCGGTCGGCTGCGGCGCGGAAATTCCTCTCCTCCGCCACCAGAGCGAAAACGGCAAGCGCATTGAAGTCAGGCATCATTGGTTAATTTTCCTTGCCATTATGGAAAGTAATGAGCGGCTTATCGCAACAATGCGCGAGGGTTAGGTTCATGGCAACCGCAATGATGCGGGAAAATCGCAAGGAGAAAGTCAGTGAACAAGATCATGGACAAGGTCGTTCTCATCACCGGCGCATCGAGCGGTATCGGCGTCGGTATCGCCCATGAACTGGCAAAGTCAGGTGCTATCGTCGTGCTCGGCGCCCGCCGCACCGACCGGCTGGAAGCGGTTGCGGACGACATCCGCGCCGTCGGCGGCAAGGTCATGACCCGCAAGCTCGATGTCACCGATCGCGCCGACGTGACTGCTTTTGCCGAAGCGGCGCGAAAAGAATTCGGCCGGGTGGATGTGATCGTCAACAATGCCGGCGTCATGCCCTTATCGCCAATGTCCTCGCTCAAGGTCGAGGAATGGGACCGTATGGTCGATGTCAACATCAAGGGCGTGCTTTACGGCATTGCTGCCGTGCTGCCCGAGATGACTGCGCGCGGGTCCGGCCAGATCATCAACATTGCCTCGGTGGGTGCGCTTTCCGTTTCGCCGACGGCCGCTGTCTATTGTGCCACCAAATATGCGGTGCGGGCGATTTCCGATGGTCTGCGCCAGGAAAACGACAAGCTGCGCGTCACCTGCATTCATCCCGGCGTCGTGGAAAGCGAACTGGCCGACACGATTACCGATCCGGTGGCGGCCGAGGGCATGAAAAGCTACCGCGCGATTGCGCTCACGCCAGACGCAATCGGCCGCGCGGTGCGCTTCGCCATCGAGCAGCCCGAGGATGTCGATGTCAGCGAGATCGTCGTGCGCTCGGTTCGCTCGGCCTATTGAGGGAGGCGATGATGACCCGCCGCCAGCTTGCCCTTCGCACCGCCGTTTCGCTGGCGGCGGTGTTCGCCCATCCCGTTTTTGCAGAGGAGACCACCATGAACAAGACCTCGCAGACCCACCCTTATGTCGGCATGTGGGTGACCGAAGACGGCCGCATCCGCCACGAGCTTTTGCCCGACAACCGCTATGACGAGGCACGCGGCAGCCGCGAAAGCGCCTATCAGGGACGATACGAAGTGACCGGAAGCCACATCGATTATTGGGACGATACCGGTTTCACCGCTGACGGCGAGTTCGTGAGCCTCGATGTGCTTCATCATGGCGGCATGGTGTTTTACCGGCAAAAGCCGTAGTTTTCGCGCCTCTCGTCTCGTGCTATAATGCCGCAAAAGAGAGGCGTGTTTGCCGATGACATCCCACATCATGTCGCTTCAGATTTCTGAAGAGATGAAAACCAGACTGGATGAATTGTCGGCCGCAACGCGGCGGCCGGCAAACGTTCTGGTTGAAGATGCGCTTGCGGCCTATCTGGAGGAAAGGGAAAACGAGCGGCGTTATCTACAGGCGGCGGTCGATAGAGCGGATGAAGGTAACTTCGTTTCGCATTCCGCAGTGGAAAAATGGCTGCTTTCCTGGGGGACACCGAACGAGTTGTCGCCGCCTGAGCCGGATATCATACAGAAGCGCCGATGAGAGTGGTCTGGGCGGGAGAGGCTATTGTCGATCTCGCACGCATTCGTGCCCACATTTCCGAAGACAATCCGGTTGCTGCCAACCGTCTCGCCAAAAGGGTGCTGGATATTTCGGCACTGCTGGCGGATCACCCGGATATGGGGGTTGCAACGGTCATCGCGAACGTCCGCCGCCTTATCGTGCCTCAATCCGTCTATTCTCTGATTTACCGCCGCGTGGGCGATGAGATCGAAATCATAGAGGTGTTCGATGGTCGCCGAAAAATGCCTCGAACGCCTTTCGTTCGCTAGGCGATATCGGCATCGAACCTCAAGCCACCAGTTCCGCCCTGATCAAGCCGCGCAGTGAATTGCCGACATAAATCTGCCGTCCCGTCAGATCTGCCTGTTTTACCAAGCTGGATTTGGCGCGGCCTTCACGGATGAGGTCGCCGCGCAGGATGCCGGCGAGAAGGCCGGAAGAGATCGGCGGCGTCGTCAGAGCGCCGTCGGCCTGTTCGACGAAGATATTGGTTATCGTACCTTCGCAGAGTTCGTCGCGTTCGTTGAGGAGCAGAACCTCATCCACATCTTCCATGGAGAATTCTGCGCGCGCGGCTTCGTAAACCTCGCGGCGGGTGGTCTTGTGGCGGTACATCAGATCGTCGGATGGCATGCGGGTTTCGGCGATCTTTATGCGCCAGACGGTTTCCTGCGAAAGCGGGCTGAAAGCCGTCGTGGTGATGTCGATATTGCCGCGAAAGGTCATTTCCAGACGCACGCGCAAGGGGGCGTCGCCTTCGGCTGCAGTCTTCAGGCGTTGCAGAAGGTCGTCGGGGCCGGAGCGGAAACCGAGCGCATCGGCGGAACGTTTCAGCCGGCGCAAATGCTGGTCGATGCGGGCAAAACCGGTATCCGGTTCCCAGCGCATGGTCTCGATCAGCGACAGATCGGCTGGCTTCCCGCCGCGAACCTTGCCTTTAGCAGACATTCCTCATACTCCGCCTCTGCCGTGGAATCGAACACGATGCCACCGCCCACATTGAAGACCGCATTCCCGTTCCTGAAAAGGGAGATCGTGCGGATGGCCACCGAAAATCGCATGGGACCTGCCGGATCACACCAGCCGATCGCGCCGCAATAGGCATCGCGCGGTCCGTCCTCCAGTTCCGACAGAATGCGCATCGCCCACATTTTCGGGGCGCCGGTGATCGAACCGCAGGGAAAAAGAGCGGCCAGAATCTCCGGCAAGCCTGTTTTCGGCAACAATTGGGCGCTGATATGGCTGACCATCTGGTGCACGGTCGGATAGGTTTCGATCTCGAAAAGTTTTGGCACATTGAGCGTACCGACCTGCGTCACGGCGGAAATGTCGTTGCGCAGGAGATCGACGATCATGCGATTTTCGGCGAGCGTCTTTTCGTCCGTCAGCATGGCGGCGATGATGGCGCTGTCTTCCGCTTCGTTTCTTCCACGAGCGGCGGTGCCTTTCATCGGATGCGTTTCGATCATGCCGCCGGCATCCACCGAAAAGAACAGTTCCGGCGAGCGCGACAGGATGGTGGGGCCCCCCAGATCGATCAACGCCCCATAGCGCACCGGCTGGCGTTCGATCAGCGACCAGAACAAAGCCTTCGCATCGCCTTCCCAGTGGGCGGTGATCGGCATGGTCAAGTTGGCCTGATAACAATCGCCGCGCCTGATATGGTGGTGCAGGCGTGCGAAGCGTTCCGCATAGGTATCGAAATCCCAGCCGGCGCGGAAATTGGTGAGTGTTGCCGTATCGGATGCGGAAGGGACGGTTGCCAGCGGATGATCGTTGCCGGCGGGGGCATCGAAAATGCCCATGGCGATCAGCGGCGTTTTCCGATTGTCCTCGATCAGCGGCCGCAGTTTGGGTTCGAAGATGTAACCCGCCTCGTAGGAGAGGTACCCCGCCAGCCAGAACCCGGCTTGTCTTGCGGCTTCCAGTTTTTCCAGCGCAGGCAGAATGTCGGCGGCGGTATGAGCGAGGATGATGTCGCGCGGATTGTCGAAGACCATGCTCTGGCCGGAGCGGTCGTCGCGAAAGAAAGCGAAGGGCGACGAAGTGTTCACGCGGTCAGGTCCTCGGAGCGCACGCCTTATCAGGCGCGGCGTTCTCGTAGACCCGGAGTGACGGATTCACAAGTGGCTGTAACGACGAGGGGAGGTCCCAGAGCGCCTTCGAGCAGCTTCATCGCGCTGACATCTTCGGGCGACATTCGGATCTCACCCGCAGGCGGTCGCGGCCGGACATTCGTCCGGCCGGCAAGATACAATCCGGATCAGTTTGCCCCGTCCAGCGCTTCCAGTTCGTCGATCAGGCTTTCGATCATCGACAGACCCTTCGACCAGAAGGCCGGATCGGAAGCATCGAGGCCGAACGGTTTCAGCAGTTCGGAATAATGTTTCGAGCCGCCGGCCTTGAGCAGGTCGAAGTATTTTTCCTGAAATCCGGGAGCCGCGTTCTGGTAGACCGCGTAAAGCGAGTTCACCAGGCAATCGCCAAACGCATAGGCGTAAACGTAAAAGGGCGAGTGGATGAAGTGGGGGATATAGGTCCACCAGGTCTCGTATCCTTCCGAGATTTTGATCGCCGGGCCAAGACTTTCCGCCTGTACCGACAGCCACAGTTGGCCGATCTGCTCGGCGGTCAGTTCGCCGTCCTTGCGGGCGGTGTGGACCTTGCGCTCGAATTCGTAGAAGGCGATCTGGCGCACGACCGTGTTGATCATGTCCTCGACCTTCTGGGCGAGCATGGCCTTGCGTTCGCGTCTGTCCTTCGTCTTTTCCAGAAGTGCGCGGAAGGTCAGCATCTCGCCGAAGACGGAAGCGGTTTCGGCGAGTGTCAGCGGCGTCTGGCACATCAGGGCACCCTGACCGCCGGCCAGCACCTGATGCACACCGTGGCCAAGTTCATGCGCGAGTGTCATCACGTCACGCGGTTTGCCAAGATAGTTGACCAGAACGTAAGGATGCGCCGACGGCACCGTCGGATGCGCAAAAGCGCCCGGTGCCTTGCCGGGGCGGGCAGGGGCATCGATCCATTGTTCGTCGAAGAAGCGGCGGGCGATATCGGCCATTTCGGGCGAGAATGCGCCGTAAGCCGAAAGGACGGTATCCTTGGCTTCGGCCCATGGGATGACCGCATTGGGCGTTTCAGGCAGCGGCGCGTTGCGGTCCCAAAAATTCATGGCTTCCATGCCGAGCCATTTTGCTTTCATGGCGTAATAGCGGTGCGACAGGCGCGGATAGGCGTCCTTTACCGCTGCGGCCAGCGCATCGACAGTTTCGCGCTCGACGCGGTTGGCGAGGTGGCGGCTGTCGGCAATATCCTCGAAACCGCGCCAGCGGTCGGAAATCGCCTTGTCCTTGGCCAGAGTGTTGGTGATCAGCGTGAAGACGCGCAGGTTGTCCTTGAACGTGGCGGACAGGGCGGCCGCGGCCTTGGCGCGGATTTCAGGGTCCGGTTCCTGCAGCATGTTCAGCGTCAGTTCCAGCGACTGCTTTTCGCCATCCACCTCGAAACGCAGGTCGGCCATGGTCTCGTCGAACAGGCGATTGAAGGCGGCGGCCGAGGTCATCGATTTGTCGAGGAAGAGCTGTTCCAGCTTGTCTTCCAGCTGAAAGGGCTTGTCCTTCCTCAGATCGACGATCCATGGCTGGTAATGGGCAATGGCCGGATCGCGGGTGATGGCGGCATCGATGAGCGCATCATCGATACGGTTCAGTTCCAGCGCGAAAAACAGAAGGTGAGATGACAGGTCCGTCAGCTTTGCCTGTACGTCGCCATAAAATTTGCCGTTTGCCGGATCGGACGTGTCGGAAAAATACGCGAGGCCGGCATAGGAGCCGATCTTGCCAAAGAGGTCGTCGAGTTCGTCATAGTCGGCAATCGCCGCGCCGAGCCCTTCAGCGCCCGTCTTTGTTGCGGCATCGGCAAGCTTGCCTTTCCAGGCCGCTTCGAAATTGCGAGCGCGTTCGGTCGCGCTATCAAGATCGGCCTTGAAGCTGGCGCCGTCTCGGCTCTCATAGAGGTCTTCCAGGCGCCAGGTCGGCAGGTCGCCGAGACCGGAAACTGCGGCGGAACCGGCAGCACTCTCGGCTGCGACCACGATACCGCGGCGGGTCTCGATGCCATTCGGTCGAACGTGGGACGTCATCTTGTGGATTTCCTTCCTGTTAATGTGTGAAGTGCCGTTTCCGGCCAATTTCGAAGCGTGTTTCAGCCGTGTGCCCTGTTTTGATCCCAAGCCGTTAAAATGCAAGCGTTTCTCAAAACGGGATGTTCAAGCCTTTCATGACACAACCTCTCGTATGGGTGCCATTACGGCACTGCACACGATTTCGGGAGCGAGCATGACTGCGCACATTCTTGTCGTGGACGACGATCCGGTACAACGTCGTCTTTTGAAGAACGCCGTGGAGCGTCATGGTCATTCCTGTCATCTGGCCGAAAACGGCCGGATCGCGCTTGAGTTCCTTCGTCGCAACCGCGCGCAGTTCAATGCCGTCGTTCTGGACCTCATGATGCCGGAGCTGGATGGCCTCGGTTTTCTGGATGCGGCCAACGAGCTGAACCTCAACATTCCAATCATCGTGCAGACCGGGCAGGGTTCGATCGAAACGGTCGTTCAGGCCATGCGGGCCGGTGCGTTCGATTTTGTCGTCAAGCCGGTTTCGCCGGAGCGTATCGCGGCCTCCATCGCCAACGCGTTGAAGCTCGATCAGCGCGAAACGAAGACGCGCACCGTGCGCAAGGGCCGTACAGGACCGATCGGCTTTGCCGATATCGTTTCCGCCAGCCCGGACATGCTGCGCGTGATCGATCTCGCCGAGCGCGCCGCCCATTCGGGTATTCCGGTCGTGCTGGAAGGCGAATCCGGCGTCGGCAAGGAAATGGTGGCGCGCGCCATACAGAGCGGCAGCGACCGTGCGGGCAAGCCGTTCATCACCGTCAACTGCGGTGCCATTCCGCATAATCTCGTCGAAAGCATCCTGTTCGGCCATGAAAAGGGTGCGTTTACCGGCGCCATCGACCGCCATACCGGCAAATTCGTGGAAGCCGACGGCGGCACGCTGTTTCTCGACGAGATCGGCGACTTGCCGCTCGACGTGCAGGTGAAACTGTTGCGCGCCGTTCAGCAAGGCGAAATCGAGACGGTCGGTTCCTCCAAGACCCAGAAGGTCGATGTGCGGCTGATCTCGGCCACCAACAAGGACCTGATCGAGGAAGTCCGCGCCGGGCGGTTCCGCGAGGATCTTTATTACCGTCTCAATGTCTTCCCGATCACCATTCCGGCGCTGCGTCGCCGCAAGGAAGACATTCCGCATCTCGCCCGCGTCTTCACCGAGCGCTTTTCGGTTGAGCAGAAGCTCGACCGTAACCTGACGCTCAATGCCGGCGCGCTGGCGCTGCTGACCGCCTACGACTGGCCGGGCAATATCCGCCAGCTCGAAAACTCGATCTTCCGTGCGGTCGTTCTGGCCAGCGGCGACGAACTGACGGAAGACGATTTTCCGCAGATCGCGGCGCAGCTGCCCGAGTTCCGCACCGAGGAACTGCGCGCAATCGCCGTCGAGTTGCCGCATCAGGCGTCGGCCTCATCGGCGCGCGTCGATGAGGCCGGTCAGTATGCCGGCGAGCGCCATGAACTTTCCGCCCACCATCTGCCGCTGCATGTTCCCGACAACGTCATCGTCAGCACCGATGACGCTGGTGAGGTGCGCAAGCTGGCGGATGTGGAAGAGGAGCTGATCCGTTTTGCGCTGAAATTCTACCGCGGGCAGATGAGCCAGGTGGCGCGCAAACTCGGAATCGGTCGCTCGACGCTTTATCGCAAGCTCAAGGATTACGGAATCGACCCCGACAATCCGCTGCGTGAAGCCGCCTGATCATGCGCGCAAAAGCTGCGTGAGCGGGGTCAAGACCAGTTATGGTCCATAAAGATCGCTATTGCGGCGATCTTTCCTGTTAATCCTGACGCAAGTCTGGGCTGGTAAACCCTGTCAATCTTTTATAAGTCGTTTGTTGACTATAAAAGAATTACTTGTGGGCATGTGGCGATTTTGCCATGGTGTGACCGCATTTCACAGTCATGTGAAGCAGCACTGGCTGTGCTGTCATCGGACGGGGATCGACTTGCCGTATCAGAACGAAAACACCACGCCCGGAAATGGGACATGGCGCAGCGGTTTGGCCGCGCGCTGCCTGTCGTTTTCCAAGCGCGTTGTCGCTGCTGCCGCGGTCAGCGTGGTCGCCCTGCCATTGATCTCTGCTGCTTCGGCAACCGGTGCCTCGGCAGAGACCCGCAGCCTCAAGCTTTATTACACGCATACGCGGGAGAAGGCGGAGATCGTCTTCAAGCGCAATGGCCGTTTCGACCCCAAGGGTCTGGCGCAGCTTAACCAGTTCCTGCGCGACTGGCGCCGCAACGAACCGACGAAGATGGACCCGCGTCTCTTCGATCTGGTCTGGGAAGTCTACCGTCGCGTCGGCGCCAAGGATTACATCCACATCGTTTCCGCATATCGCTCGCCGACCACCAACGGCATGCTGCGTTCGCGCACCAAGGGTGTCGCAAAGAACAGCCAGCATACGCAGGGCAAGGCGATGGACTTCTTCATCCCCGGCGTGAAACTTTCGACGCTGCGTGCGACCGCCATGCAGCTTCAGGTCGGCGGCGTCGGTTTCTATCCGACTTCCGGTTCTCCGTTCGTGCATCTGGATGTCGGCGGCGTTCGCGCCTGGCCGCGCATGTCGCGCGACGAACTGGCCCGCATCTTCCCGAGGGGCAACACCATCCATCTTCCTTCCGATGGCAAGCCGCTGCCGGGTTACGACCAGGCGCTGGCCGAATACAAGAAGCGTGTCGGGGCTGACTCGATCGAGGTTGCCAGCACGGCTGGCCCGGCTTCTTCTGCGACCGTGAAGAAAAAGAAGAACCTGCTGGCCATGCTGTTTGGCGGCGGCGACGAGGACGAAGATCCCGAAGCCATCGCCACGCCGGCACCTTCAGCTCCCGGTCGTCCTTCGGCGCCTGCCATGGCAGACGAGGGCGAGGGCGCGCCGGTCATGGTGGCCTCTGCCGAACCGCAGGCTCCGACAATCGATGCGCCCGTTCCGCAGTCGCGTCCGGCTTTCCGCCAGGACAACGGCACGAGCCTTGCAAACGCGCTTTATTCCCCGGGTGGCCGCAGCGCCGCTCAGGACGCATTGCAGGCAGCGCTTCCTACGCCGCAGAATGGCGAGACTTTCGCCGATCTGCAGCAGTATAACATTCCGGTTCCGACCCTGCTTGGCCCCCGCGGCATGAAGGGCGATGCCGAAGGCGGCACGATGACGGCATATGCCGCCGCGATGAAGTCTGCCGAGATCAATGTGGCTTCCCTGCCGGTGCCTGCTCATCGTCCGGCCTTCTCCGCCGCTCCGATGAATGCGTCGTTGCCGGCCCAGCAATCGCAGCAGCTTGCGGCCGCAGCGCCGCATGCGGTTCCCAACACGCTCGACGCGCAGGCCCAGCATCTGGCCTCCGGTGGCGCCGTGGCGGAAGGTTCGCAGGCTCTGACACCTGAACTTGTTGCTGCTCTTGCGCAAAGCGCGGAACACGGCCGTTCGACCGACGCATCCGTTCCGCTTCCCGGCAAGCGTCCGGTTCAGGTCGCGCTCGCTAACCCGAGTGCGGGCAACAATGCCGGCCGTGCCGTGTTTGGCGATGGCTTCGATGCGCCGAAGCCTGCTGGCAAGGCGGCTATCCGCCAGGCGCCGACAGCCAATGCCGCTCCCTCGCAGGCAGCACCGGCCGACAAGGCTCTGACCGGTGACATGCTGACGCAATGGGCACAGGTGAAGGGCAAGGCGGAAGCCACGGCCAAGGCGCCGCGTGTTTCACGCTCGTTCAGCACGGACAACGCTGCGATGAACGACGGCTTCAAGCCGGCGCATCCGGTGGCAATCGATCCGGGCCGCTTCTAAGCGCAAGTTCGACTTCAATCATAAGCCTGCCGTGATCGCTCTCGGCGGGCTTTTTGCTGTTCAGCCGTTGGGCCGGCGCCTGACCCTTGTCAGCATCGGGCCGTATTCGCAAAGATGAAGCGCAAATGCCGCCAGCCACAAAATGGCGGCGGACGCGTGGATCAGATCCAGTTGTTCCGGGAGGAATGCGGAGAGGGGGCGGATCGCGGCGCATAGAAGGATCGCGGCGTAAGAGATGTTCGTCGGCAGCGATGAGGTCATCTGACGGCCGGTATGGCCGCGGGTGGCGCGGGTCATTACCGCCAGCATCATGCTCGACATCGTGCCGATAGTGACGACGTGAATAGCCGCGGGCGGGTCCATCCATCGCATGGCGGCAGCGGCCATCGTCACAAGACCGAGCGGAACAAAAAGATAGGCGAGGTGCAGGATCAGAACGAGCGGTTCTGCCCGAACCGTCCAGCCGCGCCAACGATAAAGACGGATGAATTGAAGGGCGGCGGCAACCATGCAGATGGCGGCGGTCGTCGGTTCATCCGGAGCGGCGGTCCAGATGAGCAGGGTCATGACCGACACGGCAATCGTTATCGTGTCGAACGGGGCATGCGGGCTGGGGAAATCCGTGCGGCCCTGTTTGGCCAGCCAGTTGCGGGTGAAGCTCGGCAGCATGCGCCCGCCGACGATGGTGACGAGCAGCGTATAAGCAGCGGCTGCCAGACGCGATGCGTAATCCGGCGCGCCGAAGACCACGGTTTCGTAGTGGAAGCCGATATTGGCGGCCGAAAGCAGGCCGAGCCCGAACATGATCTTCAGGTTCGCCCAGCGCCTGCCGGCAACAACCTCGATCATGCAGATCGCCAGCAATGCCGGCAGGAAAGACGCATCGATTACCGCAGCCGGCATAAGGCCCAGCGTGCCGGGCATCAGCATGGCAATGCGGCCAAAACACCAGAGCGCGAACAGGCAGGCAAGCGGCTTGCCGGACACGGGCAGACGGCCCGTCCAGTTGGGTATGGAGGTCAACAGAAAACCGGCAAGGACCGCAGAGCCGAAACCGAACAACATCTCATGGGCGTGCCAGGCGTAAACGCCATAATCGCCGGCAAATTTGAACAGGCCGGCCATGGCGGCCATCCCAAGCGCCATGGCTGCGCAGGCCCAGAGGGCGGCGCCGAGAAAGAACGGGCGGAAACCGTAGGAAAAGAGCACCGGACCGGTCTGCAGCAGACCGCGGGGTACGCCGCCGCGCCGTTCGTTCGGCTGAGGTTTCTTGCGGTCGACAGCGGCCATGATCGAACTCCGTTCTCACGAAGCGTCATAGACTTTGTGGACGTGCCATTCGTTGACGAAAGGCAAGCTGGTTCGCGAAAGAAAAATGAGAAAAAGGGCGGCTCGCTTGCGCGGCCGCCCTCAAGAGCATTCGGGAGTGAAGCCGCCGATCAGGCCGCTTCATCTTCCTCGGTGCCGGCGCCCGGGATCATGCCGAGAGCGGAGAGGTAGGTATCGAGGATGAGATCCTCTTCCATGCGCTCCTGGTCGTCCTTCTTGCGAAGGGCGATGACCTTTTTCATGATCTTGGTATCGTAACCCATCGACTTTGCCTCGCCGTAGACATCCTTGATGTCGTCGTTTTCAAATATCAGCGGCGCAGCTTACCGGCAAGGAACTTCATGTCCGAAGTTTCCGTCGACCAGACGGAATCCGCTTTAACAGAGAGTGCAAGCTATTCGGACTATGGACCATAACTACACGGCCGAATGGCTTGCAATCGAACTCGAAAAACTTCGGGCTTTAGCCCGTCAATTTGGCTGCTTGCAGCCCTTTGGCCGACGCGTAGCGGCGGCTTTAACCTTGAAGCCGCTCGGCTCGCCGGTTGGTCACGGCGAAAGATTGCTTCCATTCTATCCGAAGGCTGAAGGGCGATCATCGCCACTTGCTTGTCGGTGAGTGTGCCGCATTTTTGGAATATACTCAGTGCTCTGATATGTCGAGGATCGCACACGGTAAGCTTGTCGAAAACGGTTGCCGTAAGCTCGAAGTCTTCGTAAACGACCGTGCCTTCTTGCGTGAAGATGATCAGCTTTTTGCCGGTCTCTAGCAATTCACCTGCGTCAATTTCCCAGCCACGCTTGTGTTTCGAGGTTGGGTGCAGACATGTCTTGACACCCCCCTTGTCCGTCAAAATGATTTTTGCAGCGTCATCGACGTCGCTGAGCCTCCATGCCGATGGAACCGTAATGATTGCCACGCACGACGGTTCGGACAAGCGACCGATGTTTCTTCCTTCGCATTTGAGTCACGAATTTAGGCTTCTTGTTTGAATCCAACCTTAGCTGGCGTCGAGTTTACCGAACCGTCAAGCGGGCGCGGAGGTGGAGTGCGTTGGCGGAAATCAGAAATCGTTTTTCAAGGTAGCGACCCGGATCATTTTGGTGGGCGAATAATCAGGGCTACACGAGGCCTCGCTGACATAAGTCAGAGAGAATTGGCGAAAGTTGCTGGGGTCGATCCAAGTTTTGTCGCGCGATTGGAGAAAAACCGCTACGACGCAATCAATCAAGATGCTCTTGATAAACTTGTCTTGGGTCTAAGTTCCAAGAACGTTGAGGCGACCCCTGCGACGTATTCATTTGGAGCGGGCGTAAGGTGGATCGTTGATCCACATTGAGCCGCATACGGTGAGCACTCCGCAGAGTCGCAATATATATTTCAACATCTCAGCTCAATGTGACGCAGAGTGTGCTTCCCAGCCTATCTTATTCCGCAAACTATCATCGATTGTCCGATTGATAATCAACCTTAAATAGCTTTATGTTCGGGACGGCGAGGGGGAAGCTGATGAAGTTTGATATCAATGGGCGCATTGACAATCTGCGTGTGCCGTCAAATCGGACCGGTTTGTCCTATTCAATCTACGAGGCAGTAAGCAATGCGGTGCACGCCATTGAAGAGCGCTTCGGTGTGTCGGAGTTTGCAAAGCGTGGCGTGATCACGGTGAGCATTGATTTCGACAAGGATAAGAACCTGAAGCACGTTGCGGTTTCCGACAACGGCGTCGGATTGAATGGAAAACATCTGAAATCGTTTGAAACGTGCGACACTCGCGAAAAAGAGAATATTGGAGGGCGCGGTGTTGGGCGTCTTATTTGGGCCAAAGTATTTCGTGAAATTCTGGTGCGGAGCACTTACGAGGTCGGCCTCGACGGTTGCGAACAAGTTCGTTTCTCATTTGATCCAAGACTTGAAGAGTCCTTAGTCAATATAGAGCGTCTTCCTGGAAAAGTTGAAGATGTTGGAACGCAAATCGTTCTAGGTTCAATACGACCAGATCAAAACGCAGCGATTGGCAAGGGTCCACTGACTCGCCAACTTTGCCATCACTTCTTTCCTATGTTTATTGCTGGCGGAATGCCGAAGCTGGTTGCGGCCATTGGGCCTTCACCACGCGATATCGGAGCCTACCTTGCCGACCGTGTTGAGAAGCAGTTCGAGCAAAAGGAAAACCTCGATTTCAATAAAATTGGCGAGCTGGAAATTACCCACGTTTACGTTGAAAAGAATATTTCACAGGGCTTCTCAAACGCCATTCTTCTGGCCGCCCAAGGTCGAGTTGTCGAAACAATTGAAATTGGTCAGAAGTTTGCTCTGAGCGGCTTAGAGAATGGCAAGGCTTACGTTTGTGTGGTTCGAGGCAAATTTCTCGATGCAAACGTTGATCAGGAAAGAACCTCCTTCAAGGCTTCTCAAGCGGAGCTTGCGGCAATCCACGAAAAGGCATTGGAAGCGGCTGAGGCGTTCTTAGAACCTCACATCAAGACGCTTCGAAAGGGCCAAAAACGGATAGTTGTTGACCTTCTCCAGGAGCACCCGCAGCTTGCAGTCTCCGTGGACGATATCGACAACTATGTCGAAAAGTTGACACCTGGAATGTCTGACGAGGATATAGGAAAGAGCCTTTTTACAGTCCTCTATCGCCATGAGAAGAAAGTTAAGGCAGATATCACGTCTATAGCTGCGGATGCCAACGCGAGTGAAGGTCGGCAGGATCAGATTGATAAGCTCGTTCAGAAGGTCAGTGAGGACGCGAAACGACGATTGGCCGAATATACCATCAAGCGGCATCAAATAATCCAGCTCGCCAGATCACTCTTAAGATACTCCGACGAGGATAAAAAATCCTATCACTGGGAAAAGACACTGCACGAGATGATTTGCCCAATGGGCAAGATGCTCAGTACGAAGGACTACGACGATCATAATTTGTGGCTCGTCGATGACCTGCTTTCCTATTACAGCTTCTTTGCATCGGACAAGGCGATGTCCGCATTCGGTGTCGATGGTGAAAGGAAGGAGCCCGATCTAATCTTTCTCAACCCGTATGGGTTCCGCCGCGAGGGGACGAATGATCCAGTGGTGGTGGTCGAGTTCAAGAGGCCCGGGGATGAGCAACTATCCAGTGATCCGGTCGATCAAGTTCTTGAATACGTCGAGAAGCTTCGTAGCAAGACGGTAAGGGACCAGAACGGCGAAGTGGTATCTGAGATCAACGAGGATACGCCGTTTGAATGCATTATTCTTTGCGATCTCACGGAAGGCGCAAGAAAGCGATTCAAGAGAAGCCTTGCCCAGAACCCGACCCCCGATGGACTTGGCTACTACGGATTTTCTCCAAACCATCGTGCGTCTCTCAGGGTGCTCAGCTATAGGAAAGTGTTCAGAGATGCCGAATTACGAAACCAGAGCTTCTTCCAAAAACTTGGTCTTTTGCCCGAAGAAGTTCGGGCCGCACTTGCAGCTGCGACCGAGGTAGTAACGGAGGCAGCTGAATAAACGCGCAGAGCGCTCTTATTCCTCAATAGTCATTCCATTCCGATTACTGCCACATGTTCTTTGATGCTGACGGCCTCATTATGAGAGACGCAACCAGGAATATGCGCGAAGGCGTAGGTTGGATCAACCGAATGGTACGGCGTGGGTCGACTGTTTACGGTACGCAGGCGTGATGCTGGGCTATACGCTGCTTGCCAAAATAGTTCTGAGCGCGAGCGGATCAATGGGCGGTCCGCACGCCGCTTAAGTAAAAAATGCTATTTGGCCAGAGTGTGGTGATCCTTAGGGGAAGTCGCCCTCGGGGCGGGAAAACAACTTCGGTCGGGCTCGGGACTGTCAACATAAGCCTGTTCGCCGCTCGCATTCAGAACTTGCGGAGCAGAGTACCAATGCTTGCGCCTTTTAAGGCTCATAAGCGTCCGAGAACCTAAGGATATAGTCATTGAAAACGCAGGTTCTTCCACGTCCCGTCCCGGGCAGAGTTCACATACTGACTGGCGTCAACGGTTCCGGTAAAACACGCTATATATCTGCGCTTGCTGATCAGACAATTGACGACTTGAAAGCGGGCGACAGTGAATTCTCGCACGTCGTCTGCCTCTCGGGTCCTGTGGTCGATAAATATTCACAGCGGGTCTACCGGCAAACCCTTGATTACGAACATTTCACGTATCTTGGATATCGCCGGAACAACAATCTGTTTTCTGAAACTGCTCCATTCCGTGAACTATTTAGGGTCGTACTGGAACGAGAGCCAACGAAACGGTCTTTGGACCTGGCGGGTTCGTGCCTCCAGCAACTCGGTCTCAAACCTGTTGTGGTATTGGTCTTGCCGAGTGAGACAGGTCGACGTGATAGCGAATATACTCTCGACTTCGATGACTGGGTAAAACCGGCAATTCCACCTTCTAGATCAACGGCCCGAGCGCAATTTGCGTTCTATAGAAATGATCGTCGGCTTTTTCTGCAAGAGTTGAGTGCTGGCGAGAGGTCTTTTCTTCTTCTCATGCTCGCATTCTGCTTTTGTCTCCCCACGAACTCTCTCGTTGTCGTCGATGAGCCCGAGACATCTCTCCACCCTGAGTGGCAGTTGACAGTAGTGGCCACGCTGCTCGATATAGTGGCGCAGCTCATGATCAACGCGACGATAGTGGTTACTACTCATTCCCCACTGGTGGTGGCGAGCATCTCAAACGAAACGTCACTCACCTGCGAATTTCCGCATGGAAGCGAGTGGAAGAAAGAGACCCTTTTTGGACAGACATCCGATACGGTACTGCTGGAACACTTCGGGGTCGTTTCTCCCCGATCACCGAGGGTCATTAACGCGATCCAGCGCTGCCTAACGCTAATTTCCGAAGGGAAATCAAAAGACCCCGAATTTATTGGCGCTGCGGCTGACCTAGAGACATTCCACTTGGTTCTCGCCGAGTCTGATCCATTATTTAAGCCGCTTCAAACCATTCGTAAGTTCGCCCGGGGAACAACGTGAATCTTGGTCCAGGTCGGATGCTTCCAACTCATCGAAGCGCTTTGAACAGAAGACAGTACCGAAAGGCTATCCGGTTATACCGTCAAGGAAAAATCCAGTGGGCCGACAAGCAATTGGCTGGCATTCGCACTGACCTCAGGAAGTCGCTGCGGGCACAACAGGTTGAGCGATGTTACTTCTGCCGCCAACTGGTTTATCAGGAACGACGCAACGCTTGCGAAGATATTGAACATTACCTGGACAAGGCGAAGCCACGCTACAGGAAGTGGGCGTTTTCGCCCGTAAATCTCACCATGGCGTGCCACCCCTGCAACATGCAGAAAGGTAGTCGCGATCTTGGTGATGCAGCGATGCGTGCATCTAAGTCGCTACGGACTGGCAGTGGGTCGTTTAAATGGCTGCATCCGTACTTCGACGATTTTCACCTCAACATCGAGGTTCATCCGGGCTGGATTTACGCTGTGAAGCCGAACGCGCCGAGAGCGGCCGAAGCGACAGCAATGCTGCGTGATTTGGAGCTTGACCAAATCAAGCGTATCCAAAAAACCGCCCAGCGATATCACGATCTGATAGCGCGTGCTGTCGTCGTGATGAACAAGCTTATTGAAAGAAACGAGATCGACAGACCCAGGATGAAATGGGTGACGGCCTTCATTGCTAGCATCAACGAAGAACTACGCTGGATGTGAAATGCCCCGCTGTGAAGCGGGGAACTCTAATTGCCTTAGTGCGAACGGGTTATCCGCCCGCATGGAGCTATTCCATTCCATGCGCCGCCATGTAGGTTTGGAGGATCGATTCCTCCGCAAGGCGTTCTTTGGCATCCTTCTTGCGGAGGCGGAGGATGGTCTTGATCGCCTTAGTGTCATAGCCGCGACCCTTCGCCTCTCCAAGTACGTCCTTGATGTCGCCTTTTTACAAACATCATCAAATTTGCTTACCGACTTGGCAGTCCAACAAACAAGTTTCCGTCGACAAGACGGAATCCGTTTTAGCATTAGAGAGTAAGTTATTTGGACTATGCCCCCACAGCTACACGGCCAAATGACTTACTCTCTAATCAAAGGAAAGTTCGGGCGTACCCGTCTCTTTGCTGCGAAGCAGCTCTCGCCCGTCGCGTAGCGGCGGCTTTCACACTAGCGGTAAATGTGAGAGCTCGGATTGCCCGGGCATGTTTCAATTTCCACCGTGATGCCGAAAAATAATGAGCAAGGAAACTTCGATTTATTGTGTAGCAGGGATTTTTTTGAGTTTCCTAGAAAAAAAATCCCATAAAATAACGTATTGACAAATATAATACCCTTTATCATCATCGTCGCAGATTTTATCGGGATGATTTATCGTGGCGAAGTTTAAGCCAAAAATTGTAAGCGCACCGAGACACAACGGCGACGATCTCTACGGCGGGCCGGTAGTCAAGCTAATCAGAACCAGCGCCAAGCCATTCGCACCCTATCAGCCAATCCTCGTCGACCGGTTTGGTCGTATGTTGATTGAGGCGACTGATTTTCTCCGGATGAAGAGACGCAAATCGAAGCGGGACTCAGCTGAATCAGTTCACCTGTACGCGCGAATGCTTGCAGACATCATGTTTGTCTTGGCCAACGCCAACGGTGGACAGGGGATCCCGTTCGACCAGTTGGACGATGATCTCTTGGATCGACTGCGCATCCTCTTCACGGGTCCTCAGTTCCACGATGGCAAGCCAACTGGAAAACGAGGCGTGACGGGCGCCGTATGGAACAGGAATCTTTCAGTCCTCCTGCAGTTCCTCCTGTACTGCGAAAGCAAAGGTTGGACAACTGGATTGATCGGAGTCCCAACCAAAACTCGTTCATATCGCATCAATCTTGACCAGGAACATCCTTACCCGGTCCATGAGGTCGAAATGCACGAGGAGAAGCCAGACGAAGTTGCCATACCGGTGGACGATGCAATCAACGCCGTCTGGATCGCAATGGAAGAGAATGTAACCAGCGGGCTAATACGGAAGCGCAACGCTCAAATTGCTTCGGTTATGGACGAAGCGCTGCGGCGAAAGGAAGCAATCAACTTCCCAATATCCGCGATACCCTCCGCTGCCGCACTTAAAGCGCTTCGGGCCAAAGCCCAGTCGACTGGTCGGCTGGAAGCTGTACCCATCAGGATCAAGGGTGCAAAAACAAATCACGAGAGAATGGTGATGTTCCCCCTTCGCAAGGTCGAGATGTTGCGGGACTTCATCGATGAGGAACGTCCGAAATTCAAGCCTCGTCCGGGTGAGACTGCAATTTTTATATCGCTGCAAAATGGAGGGAAGCTGAACCCGCAGTCGATCACGAACCTCTATAGCCGCGCCCGGGCTAAAGCGCGGGAGAGCGCCGTTGCCCGAAACGCTACTGAGCTGGAGTTAGCTGATATCGGCCGGGTGCACGGTCACATCCTACGTCATCGTCGTGTGACCGATGGACTAGCGGGTCGATTGGAAGCCGGGCTGGACCCGATCCACGCCATGCAAGAGGTTATGAATTCTGCTGGGATGTCTCTATCAACAATGCTGGGATATCTGCACTTAGGGCAGTCGCGCCGCAAGTCGGTTCTTATCAAGCAGGGTCGAGTAAACGAAATCAGGGATGATGAAGTATTGAAACACTATGCGGCCTTGGACAAGGCTCGCCTGGATGCGTTGCTCGATGGACGAGGTAGCGGGAGCGGTTCGAGGAAGAAGCGCCGATGACGCGCCGTCGATCCGGGCAATTGGATTTTCTAGAGATATCATCACCATCCATCCTGAAGCCTGGCAGCGCGTCGCATCCGTTTCGCATTCACTCACCCACGCATAGCATTCCGGGTAAGCCGAAACACTTCAACTTAGAAGTATTGAGCGCATTTGGTCGGCTTGGAAACGATATCGCGGGCGCCTTTTTGCGGTGGAACACTAGGAATCCAGTTGAGACCGCAGACGGCCGTATAGTGGGTATACGCTCGTTTTTCACGCACGCCGCAAAAACGTACCAGGCCAGCCCCAACGGGATGGACCATCTGACCGGCATGAAATGGAGGGGAATGGCGAATGCTTGGTTCAGTGCGCTCAAAGCTGACGCCGATTTGGAGGATGGAACGAAGAACTCGTATTTGAGCACCTGCAGGGTTTTCTTCGCTTACTTACACCGACAAGGCTTGGTTGAGAGTTTTCCATGGCCATCGGCCATCCCACACAGCAATTCTGAAAGTAGGCCGAGCATTACACGCGCGGTCCCTACGACGGCATCCGAAGATGAAGTGTCCAGTTGGTTAGAAGCCGATCAGGAAGATTGGCTCAGATTGCAGTCGTTGCTGGGAAAATCAGCGCCAGAGAGCCGTCTCGCGTTCTCCGATTTGGTCAAAGGGATTGTCCGGCGTCATGCGGAGAATGAAATCAGGCAAGCGTGGCATCTGTTTCGTGAAACGAAACGCATAGTCGAGGAAAACTTGTCTTTTGATTACGACGCGTATTGCGAGGCATACGAGAAGATTGTCGGGGGGAAGCTCGTGCGAAGACGCGGTTGGCGGAATGACCTGACATCCTTCCCGAATTTGCTCGTGTACTTACAGCGGAAGTATGGGGGGGTGATGCCATGCCGTGAGAACGACGGTCCCTTTCTCAATTTCATCTATAATTGTCATGGCAAATCCTCGTTAACTGGCCGCTTCCATCTGGAGTACCGCTCCTTCGTGCCAATGCTGGCCTTGGTCCTGCTGGATAGGCCCAAAATGAACTTATCGTCGCCCCTGAACATGAATGTTTCAGATCTCGAACAAGCCGTGGGAAATGAGCAACGAGCGAAGTGGACTAAGCCGCGAGCCAGGTATGCACGTTTAAGTGACGAGATGCCGACAGGATCATTCGACGCGCTGAGAAGTAATAGTTCAGAGAGAATAGAGGCTGGGCGAGTGATGCTTATGCTGAGCGAGCTGTCCGAACCGCTTCGTTCGGTCGCTGTCGCCGGTCAGGAAAGGAGCTTGTGCTTGATTAGGCTTACCGTGAATGGACGCGTAGCGGCTTGGAAACCGCGTCAGGCGACTGTTTGTCGGGGATGGAACAAGTTTAGAGATCGTTCGGCGATCCTTTCGAAACTTCGTTTCACGTTGTCTCAGTTCCGACCCACAGGTGCGTTGGAAACCTACTTGCTGACGGGCGACATTTTCCAAGTCTGCCAGGAACTTGGGCATCACAGCATCCGTAACACTTCACGTTACATTGAATCACTGGAAGGCGATGCGATCGATAGCATGTATGCTCGGAATGTTCACGACGCATTCGTGGCTGCTTCAGCGCACGCGGCTGGTAGATCCCCCCAGGATTTTGGGCTCTCCGAGGAACGGAGAACCGAGGTCCTCCGAAATGCTCATGCAGCGGGGCTGTTTGGATACAATTTGTCTGGGAGCGTCGAAGAATCGGATTTGAAGGTTTCCATGGTCGAGAGATTGCTCTCCGGGACGAAGTTCTTGGTATTTGAGGTTCCGGAGGTGGCGGCGGAGCTTTTGGCGTTTCGTCAACACATACTACGCGAGGGAAAGTCGATACAGGGCACTGTACGATACGAAGAGTTGTGGTTCCCACTTCTTGTCGCGTGCTCCACCGTGATCGACAGCATGTCCCCAAAAGTTGTTCAGGACGCTCGTTATCTACTAGAGCAGCGTCCGATTCAGTATGGACCGATTACGTGATGCATCAGACATATAAGATCCATCAGGCCCAGCGGCCAATTCGTCCTTTGGCAAACCTTGAACTTCCCTCAGACATGAAGGGAGGATGGGACGACCAAATCTACGAGCACGAACGCCACCATCGGTCGCAGCCATTCAAAATCATCTGGCAGCGTGATTTGTCAGATGGCAAGCTGACTGATCCGAAGTGGTCGTTACTTTGGGAGACTTTACGCAGATATTATTGTTACCTTAGAGGGTACCGCTCACGCCCGGTGAGTCGCTCGACGGCGTTCGCATGTGTCAATATAGCAATAAAGCTTTGCGAATGGCTGACCAAATGCGGGTACACCTCATTTTCTCAGGTCAGTTATGATGCACTTCAAAATCTCACTTCGACAATTGAGGAAGGTTCATGGGCTGCCGACGGCGAAAAGCGCAAAACTAGGAAGCGGCCTGGCAAGAGCATTGATGTCGACGCGCTGGAGCAGGCGTCCGGAACAACTTATGCAAAGTCGCACCTTTCCCAAATCCGTTCGGTCATCTGGGAGCTACATGACTTGTATGTGCATCCTATGGACGGGGAGAATTATGCTCTCGGGGACGGATTTCGTTACTCGGTGGAAGCATTTAGCGACTATAATGAGGCCGGAAAGGACCACGAGCAAACAGAGGATCTCGCTCCCGATTTGGTTTTTCAGTACACCGACGCAGCACTTCAATTCTTGTACGATTACTCTGACGAAATAATAGAGTTGAAGGACCGCAATGAGAACCTTGTTTCGAGGGAGGTGTCCCGAGCCCGGCCAGGGGATCGTTTAAGGCAGTTAGCGGCGGTTCTTTACGACGAAGTCACCAACGATCGTAGCCAACTCTTTTCCGCCAGCGGGCCAATTTATCCTAATATTGCCTCGAAACTTGGGATGGACGCCACGAGCATCCACAAACCGCGTTATAAACAGCTAATAGCTGAATGTTTCAAACACAGGCAGGATGAGTCAGGCTTAGACGCGATCAAATACAAGCTCCAGGCTATCGCGACCAAAACTGGTCGCATAGTTGAAGGCGAGAACGCTCGCGACAGAGGTGCCTCCGTCAAGCTGGGCTTGCCGTACTTCGGTAAAAAAAGCGGAAGCGCTTCACCATGGCCGATCGAAATCGTTGGTTTCTCGGCTAACTCGTCAAAAATGAGCCTCGAGAGAGCCGTGGTTGATCTCTGGACGGCTTCGATCATCATCATCTTAGCCTGGCAAGGAGAGCGTACCGGACAGATACTTGATCTCGATGTTGATTGCTTAGACCAAAGACTGGACGGCTGGTACATTAAATCCCGCAAATTCAAGGACCGCAATGACACGATTGGGACCGCGACTTTTCATCCATGCCCCCTGGTCGTGGTCAAAGCTGTGCATGTCGCGACCAAATTAGGGGCGGCCGCGCGAGCGAGCGAAAAATCGACAAAGCTGTTCTTTCGGACAAACCGCTTACGTGACTCGATTCCGGACCAATCCGCGCTGCGACGGCAAGTGGCGGACTTCGGCGAAAGATATGTCAACGATCCGAACTCCGCTGGCATAAAACTCATCCCACGCCATTTGCGCCGTTTTTTTCCGACGTTATGGATCCACTATTACTCCTATGGCGGGAAATTTCGCGCCCTTCAGCGATACCTAGATCATGGAAGCCTGTCAGTTACTGTCCTTTACGGACGGCGGTCGTCCAACTTGGATCCAATACGCGAGAGCCAAACTCGCCTCGCGTTGCACGTTTTGGGTGAACATGTCCAAAACGGATTAGCCTTGCTCGGCGGGGCCGCCAAAAAGGTGGAAACAATCGTTGCGCGTCTTAACTTCAAGTTGGGTACTCCGGCTGAGGTCGCCGAAAAGCTCATGACGGAAGTTCGCGAGAATGAGATGCGTATCTTGCCAATAAACTTCGGATATTGTGTCTGGGACAAGACAGCGGTGAAGCATCGCGCTTGTGAGCTTCCGGGTGACGGCGCCGATATCAACCACTGGCCAACCGTGGGAAAAACCGAATCCGTTTGTGGCGGATGCTCAAATCTTCTGACTACCAGCACTTTCCGAACTTTCTGGGAGGCATCCGAGTTCAGGCATCAGGCTTTGGAAAACGACGAGAGGGCCCCCACGCATCTACGTCGTCTCGGGAGGAAAGGCAGACTATACGCACGCAGGTTCTTGAGAGCGTTCAATGCTAAATAAGCGAAAACATGCGATCGATCCTGTCGAGGCTAAACCTCGCAAGAGTACCCTGGCAGCGCGTGGAAAGGTAGCGGCGCTACTTGAGTTCATGCGTGGAATTCAGACGCTTGGAAACCTCAACGACGAGATCGCGGCCGGTTTGACCTTGGACTGGGAAGGGTTAAGGAAAAAGGCGAAGTGCGGGAGCGATGCGCTGCACAAACATAATGACGACTTGAAAACGCTGATCAGCGAGCAACGCAGCCGATTGATCGGGTTGAGTACGAATGACCGAAATAAGCATAGACGAAGATCAGAAGATGATTTCAGAGATGAGTTGAAGTCCTTGAAGGTCCAGTTAAAGAAAGTGGGTCAGGAACTGGAATTGGCGCATCTCACAAACCTGGAGCTTCTGTCAGCTCTGGAGGCGAAGGATCGTAAGATTGAGCATTTGACCAAGGCCGGGACGTGATTGACGTTCAAACGTACGCATCTTGCCGTTAATACTTATCCATACCTAATTCTCTTCAGCCGTAGCTGCCACAGAGGTGGCAAGCGCCCTCCCAATCCCCAGTTGCGATAACGTTCCCTTTGCATGAGTGGGAACTGCATTTGATCCGGCTGACTTCGAATGCCTCTTCGCATAGCAGACAAGACAGGTGCGAGTTATCTGAAAGATAGGCAGTTCGGAATTCTGTTTCCAGCGCACCCATTCGGTCAAGAGAGCCATCAGAATAGCATTTCAAACAGCAATACCGACGGGTTTTTCTCGATATTCCGGTGAGCGCTTTCATGTGTCCGTCACGGACATGATTGAAAAATGGCGACAAAATCTCGTACAACTGCATATGAGGCGTCGACCATTTCCCGTCATGAAAATAGGAATGCCGAGTTCCGGACAGATACGTAAACCAGTCGCGGAGAAATCGGTGATCGGGCCACAATGTGCCGTACTGCCGCGCCATAAGGGCGACTAACGTTAACGGGTCATCTCGGTCGTCCGCCTTCCCTTGGTGTGCTATCTTGTTTCGACGCGTTCTGAACGCCGTAAAAAGTTCTCTGAATTCTGGCGCAAGTTGTCGCTCAGTCGCTGTCGATACCACAGCCAAAAGATCTACGGCGTCCAGTGTCCTGAGTTCGGTGAAGTCGATATCTTTGACCGATCCTTTCAGCTTGTTGTCTACGCCAAGCAGCAGGAGATAAGGACTTACTTTGACGATCATCGCCTTGAGCGCCAGCTCGTTGGACTGGCTTGCCCAAAAATAGATTTTGTCAATCTCTGCACAGCAATGCCTGTAATATTCAGCCCGTTCAGCTGTTTGGTGTGCGATCGACATTTGAGAGTAATTCTCGAAGTCCGAAATCATACGCATCAGATCAACCCACCCAGCGAAGAAGGCTGTTTTGGCCGATTCATCAAGCTGTTCCGCCGTCGGCAAGTTGGTTATCATGGCATCGCCTATATCAAGGAGGTTGTGTTCGCGGTACCACGTCAAAGACACCGGCTTGCTAGGCTAAATCGAAAGACGAAAGCGTTGTATGATGTCAGTTAAAATGCGTGTTGGGTCACCTTGCGCCGCTTTTGCGAGAAGCATTCTCACGATGTCCTCATCAGTAACGAACACAATTAACTTTCTGTCAAAAAGCCACTTCTCGTAGACCGTCGTACTGGCCCCTGAACTTGGACCTGTACGGCAAACAATAATGCCGAAAAGTCCCGTACCCGGGCCTTTGAGGTAATTGGTGATTTGGTTCACGCTGTCTTTACCCACCTCCTCGGCGGAGTTCTTCGCGTCTACTACGATGTAATCTGCCTCGTAGCGATCCCGCAAATATCTCCAGAAGCCGCCCTCGGCGTAATTCGGGAAAATGAAATCCCGCCGATTTTTCTTCGTCGCGTCCGAATGCTCAACTTGAGGCAAAAGCAACGGTCCGCAAAAGAGGTGTGTCAGAATCTCACCAACCAGTTTTTGATAATCCATCCAATGACTTGCCCCGGGAGGGCAGTTTCTAAGTCGCAAACTTAGAAACTCCTCCTGTGGGAGACGTTCGGGTAGGTCCATGAGGCGTTGCTGGTAGGTTTCGTGAGGCGTCGATTTGATTTCGTGCTCGAATATCCCCAGAAGATGACGTGCATCCCAGACCGTGTAGCCATCCTGTTGAAAACTTTGGAGCGTTGCATCATCCATAAGTCCAGGGAACGCTACGATCAATTCGCCAGAGGGGTAAGACTCTTTCGCCAAAGTAAGCTGGTCGGAAGTAGAGATTGCCCGCTGTGGAGTGTATTCAGAAAAATTCTGACAGTATATATAGAGCGATCTTACCTCGCCTCCATGCGAATAGAACGCATGTATGTCGGGACGGGGCCCCGAGGTACTCTGATCCACGACTTCTGCCGATGGCGAGTACATTGGATGCCGATCTAGTAGCTGGGTCAAATAAGATGCAAAACTATGTCCCGCATTACAAGCGGCGCACACAAACTTGAAATTTGCATCGGGAGCGCGTCTAGCAATTTTCGAATGCCACGGCACGATATGATCGGCTTGGAGGACGTCAAGCGTTAACGCGCAGCCGCAGATTGAGCACTGGGGGAGTGTTGGTTTTTGCATGTCAGTCTTCATGAGGGAGATGGTGAGCAGTTAGGTCCTTGAAAATCGCGAGGCCGTGAGACCCCCGAGCCATTTTTCACTGATTTCCTTACAATTGACCTAAGTTATAGGAAACGCTCCGGAGATTGCCGGACAAGTAATCGGTTGGTCAGTTAATCGCGGATGTAATTTATGAGAGTAAAGTTATTTCTTTGAAAGCGTGTCTGATGTAACTGGGGCCATGAGAGGATGAGGGCGTGCCCAAGCGATCCATGTGAACATCAAAGCAAGGTATTTCGAGCACACCACGCAGTCTGCGAATGTCAAAGTGATCCCAGTTGCCGACGTAGGTAGGGGAGACGGAATCTTGTTTGACGATGACTGCAACGTCCACAGGTCAGTACGGGATGCCTAAGGGGCGGCTGCAATACACGTGCCTCGGGTTCGCTTGGGGAGGAAAGGATCTCGCGGACAAAGTGTCGGCCGAAGGGGTTTCTAGCATTTCGTTTGGTGAGAAAGAACTTTGTTTGAACACCACGAAGATCGCACTATTGCCGTGGGAAACCAAACTGAGCGATATTCCTCCGGAACTTCCGGGTAATTGACGCCGTCAAATCCCTTTTATGTTAGAATGCTTTTCCTAACGGCGGCTAATGGGTCTGGGTCGGTCGGTCATGGTAAGAGGGCTGCCGTTTTGTTCAACGGGCGATATCCAACCCCACGAATAACTCAAAATTTTCCCCATATGCCTAGTAGCTTGAATCTGTTGCACCTTTGAGACGATCGATGTGGGTGGGATAATATTCCCAACACAGGCGTGCTTGACTCTCTCAGTTAGTCGGAACATTTAGTGAACGTATGAATTAGCGACATGACGTCGTCCACCTCAACACGTTTCTGAAGGGAGCCGTGAACGATGACTGCTGCCCGTGATTTGGTGATTTCGGATTTGCGTGAACGCATCGCCGCGCTGGAAGGAGAAGGAAACCGGAAAGTAGGGTCGCTCCCATTCGGCGTGCCGCGTATCGATGCCGTGCTGCCGGGCAACGGGCTCGCGTTCGGCGCCCTACACGAGTTTGCGGGCGGGGGAAGCGGAACGGTCGATGGTAGTGCGGCCGCGCTTTTTGCAGCTGGGGTAGCCGCTCGAACGCGCGGCCCGATCGTCTGGTGTCTGACGCGACCGGATCTATTTTTTCCAGCCCTGGCTCAGGTCGGTTTGAAAGCCAGCCAAGTGACCTTCGTGGAGTCAGATAAAGAAGATGACGTTGCGGCCAACATGGAGGAGGCACTGTCTTACGGCGGTCTGGGAGCCGTGGTGGGAGAAATGGTCCGGTTGCCGATGGTCACTAGCAGACGATTGCAGCTCGTGGCCGAGCGGACCGGTACGATGGCTCTAGTGGTTCGTCGGTGGCGGCGCCAGACGGAAGCCAACGATTTCGGGCAGCCCACGGCAGCGACAACGCGGTGGAGAGTGAGCGTAATGCCGTCGGAGGACCTCCCGGTGCCTGGCATCGGACGGGCTCGATGGTTTTTAGAGTTGTTAAGATCGCGTGCAGGCGAGTGTGCTGAGTTTTGCGTCGGAGCGTGTGATGACCAGGGTCGTATCGATATATCTGCCAGATTTGCCGACGGACAGGATAAGGCGGGCCGATCCCGCTATTCCGGATGACCAGCCGATCGCTGTCATCGCGCGAAGCGGATCGAAACGCTGGGTGTCGGCAGCGGATAACGCAGCCAGGATAATTGGGGTCCGCAAAGGCATGCCCGCCGCGAAAGCCCAGGCCGTTTTTCGTGGGCTCATGCTTATTGATGCTGATCCAGTCGCTGATTCAGTTGCGCTCGACCGTCTTGGACTGTGGGCGCTCGGCCATTACTCTCCGATCGTCGCGGTGGATGGTACAGACGGCATCGTGCTCGATACTGAAGGTGCCGACCATTTGCAGGGCGGCGAACTTCCAATGATTACCGGGATCGTGAACCTTTTTCGTGCCAAGAAGCTTACTGCCAAGGTCGCTATCGCTGACACGTGGGGTGCAGCACACGCATGTGTGCGGGCAATCAAGCGGGATACCGTCATAGTCCCACGTGGCGAGATCGTGCGTGCTGTAGAAAAGCTTCCGATCTCCTTACTCAGGCTACCGGAGAAGGTAGTGCAGGATCTCCGAGTGCTGGGCTTCCAGACTGTCGGCGAACTATCTAATACGCCACGTGCGCCGATCGCTCTTCGCTTCGGACCTGAGGTTGGACGTAGACTTGATCAGATGTTCGGCCGGATGTCCGATCCGATCGACCCCATTCGCACGGCAGACCTAGTCGCGGTCTCGCGATCCTTTCAGGAACCCATCGGAGCAGCCGAAACGATCAACAAGTACGTTGGCCGACTTGTGGTGCAGCTTGTCGCCGAACTGGAAAAGCGCGGCCTTGGTGCTCGCAGGACCGACCTCATTATTCATAAAGTCGACAATACCGTCCAGGCAATACGTGCCGGAACGGCGAAGCCTGCCCGAGACGTTGCTTGGCTAACTAAGCTTTTCAGGGATCGAACGGAGAAGATTGAACCGGGCTTCGGGATCGAAAAGCTGGAGCTCATTGCTGTTTCCGCCGAGCCTCTGGTGCAAGAGCAGAAGGCTTCGTCCCTCGTCGAGGAAGAGACTAAGGACTTTACACCTCTGGTCGACATCTTTGCGAACCGCGGGCAGCGTGTCTACCGCTTCGCGCCATTCCCTTCGGATATTCCTGAACGCAGTGTCCAACGGGTTTCAGCAGTCGCTGAGCAGAGCGATGTATGGTGGGTTCGGCATTGGCGAAGGCCGGTCCGGTTATTTGACCGACCAGAGCAGATACAAGCGATCGCTATGATGCCCGACTATCCGCCTGCCACAATCACCTGGCGTGGCAAGCGCCACCGCGTGAGAAAAGCCGATGGCCCTGAGCGTGTCTTCGGCGAATGGTGGCGGACGCCGAATGAGTTGGAAGCAGTGCGGGACTACTTTGTCATTGAGAACGACGGAGGCGAGCGGTTCTGGATCTTCAGAGCTGGCGACGGCATTGACCCTGAGACCGGGTCGCACAAGTGGTTCATGCACGGGATATTCGCATGAGGTACGCGGAACTCCAAGTTACTACCAACTTCAGCTTCCTCCGGGGCGCATCGTCTGCGCAGGACCTGTTCGCGACGGCAAAACAACTTGGCATCGACGCCATCGGCGTGGTCGATCGCAATTCCCTCGCCGGGATCGTTCGAGCGCTCGAAGCTTCTCGGGATACAGGTCTCCGATTGGTAGTCGGGTGTCGGCTCGATCTGCAGGACGGCATGTCGATACTCGTCTATCCGACTGATAAGACGGCATACTCACGCCTGACCCGATTGATAACTCTCGGCAAGAGCAGGGGCGGTAAGGACAACTGCATCCTCCATGTCGAGGACCTCCTGCTTTATTCGGAGGGAATGATCGGCATTCTTGTGCCGGATCTTCCTGACGATGCCTGTGCGGTTCAAATGCGCAAGATGGCTGAGATTTTCGGTCGACGGGCGTATGTGTCGCTCTGTCTCAGGAGGCGGCCAAACGATCAGATGCGGCTGCACGAGCTTTCGAATATGGCGGTCAAGTTCAAGGTGAAGACGGTAGTCACGAACGACGTTCTCTTCCACGAGCCTTCGCGTCGGCAGCTCCAGGACATCGTCACCTGCATCCGCAACAACACGACCATCGATGACGTCGGCTTTGACAGGGAAAGGCACGCGGACCGCTACCTCAAGCCTCCCGCAGAGATGGAACGCTTGTTCCCACGGTATCTGGAAGCGCTGGCCAGAACGATGGAGATCGTGGAACAGTGCAAGTTCTCACTTGAGGAGCTGACGTACGAATATCCCGAAGAAGCATTGATCGACGGCATGGACGCCCAGCAATCACTTGAGCATTGCGTCCGTGAGTGTATCCCGGATCGATATCCTGAAGGCTTGCCCCAGAAGGTCTTGCGTTCGGTTAGGCACGAACTCGATCTCATAAAAGAGATGGATTACGCGCCGTATTTTTTGACGGTCTACAGCATCGTCAGGTTCGCCCGGTCACAAGGCATTCTGTGTCAAGGCCGGGGTTCAGCTGCGAATTCTGCCATCTGCTACATTCTTGGCATAACTTCGATCGATCCGGAAACGAACGATCTGCTGTTCGAACGCTTCGTGTCTAAGGAGCGGAACGAGCCGCCAGATATCGATGTCGACTTCGAACACCAGCGACGCGAGGAAGTTATACAATGGATCTACAAGA
This sequence comes from Hyphomicrobiales bacterium, assembly GCA_900472395.1. GTDB lineage: Bacteria > Pseudomonadota > Alphaproteobacteria > Rhizobiales > Rhizobiaceae > Neorhizobium. Next base: position 200,235 of record UCHV01000005.1, on the reverse strand, counting down.
CCTACGGCCGTGACCGGGCGGCGCTTGTATGCACAGTCACACGATACCGGGCGAAAGGAGCCATCAAGGACGTCGGTAAGGCGATGGGATTGCCGGAGGATGTTACAAAGGCGCTGTCGTCGGGCCTATGGTCATGGTCCGAAGAAGTTACCGAGCGCAATGTTCGAGAGCTGAATCTCAATCCCGATGACTACCGCTTGGTGATGACGCTTCGTCTTGCTCGCGAGTTAATGGGGGCACCTCGGCATCTTGGTCAGCACGTGGGTGGTTTCGTTTTGACGCGGTCTCGGCTCGACGACCTAGTGCCGATTGAACCTGCGGCAATGCAGGATCGTCAAGTGATCGAATGGGACAAGGATGATGTCGAAGCCCTGAAGATGATGAAGGTGGATGTTCTTGCTCTAGGGATGCTCACATGCATGCAGAAAGCGTTCGACCTCATCCGCGAACATAAGCACGAAGATCTTGATCTTGCGAAAGTCCCACAAGAGGACGGTCCGACCTACGCCATGATCCGCCGCGCCGACACCCTCGGGACATTCCAGGTGGAAAGCCGGGCGCAGATGGCGATGCTGCCGCGTCTGAAACCTCGAACCTTTTACGACTTAGTCGTCCAAGTTGCGATTGTTCGGCCTGGCCCGATCCAAGGCGACATGGTTCATCCGTATCTTCGCCGTCGCGAGGGCAAGGAGCCTGTCGAGTATCCAACACCGGAACTCGAAGCGGTGCTGGGCAAAACGCTGGGTGTGCCGCTTTTTCAAGAGAGCGCGATGAAGGTCGCGATGGTCTGCGCTGGATTTACGGCTGGGGAAGCTGATCAGCTCCGCAAATCCATGGCCACCTTCAAGTTCACTGGTGGTGTATCGCGTTTCCAGACGAAGCTGATCGACGGCATGGTTGGCAATGGATACACCAAGGAATTTGCCGAACGCACGTTCAAGCAGCTTGAGGGCTTCGGTTCTTACGGCTTTCCGGAATCGCATGCCGCATCGTTCGCCCTAATTGCCTATGCCTCCTGCTTCATCAAATGCCATTACCCGGATGCGTTCGCCGCCGGGTTGATGAATTCGCTTCCTATGGGATTTTATGCGCCTGCGCAGATCATTGGTGATGCGCGGAAGCATGGTGTGGAAGTGCGGCCCATCTCGGTGGCGCATTCGCGATGGGACTGCACTCTCGAAGAGATACCTGGCACTGAGCGTCACGCAATTAGGCTTGGCATGAGGCAAGTGGCGGGTTTAGCAGCCGTCGATGCTGCTCGGATCGTCGCCGCTCGAATGGTACAGCCCTTCGAGTCCGTCGATGATGTCTGGCGTCGTTCAAACGTTCCGTCGCAGGCCTTGGTTCAACTGGCGGAAGCCGACGCGTTCCGGCCTGCGTTCGGCCTTGAAAGGCGCGATGCTCTCTGGGCAATCAAGGCACTGCGGGACGAGCCTCTGCCGTTGTTTGTCGCTGCAGCGGAACGTGAGGAGAGGGTGTTTGCGGAGCAACAAGAGCCAGCGGTTGCGCTGCGGCAGATGACCGAAGGACATAACGTAGTCGAGGACTACGCTCACGTCGGGCTGACGCTTCGGGAACATCCGATCTCATTCCTTCGGCGAGATCTCTCCGCGCGCCGGATCGTGACCTGTGCCGACGCGATGAGCGCTCGCGACAAAAGCTGGCTGTGTGTCGCAGGCCTAGTGCTCGTCCGCCAGAAGCCGGGATCCGCAAAGGGTGTGATGTTCATTACGATCGAGGATGAGACCGGGATCGCCAACGTCGTTGTCTGGCCGAGCTTGTTCGAGAAGAGGCGCCGGGTTGTCCTCGGCGCAAGCATGATGGCGATCCAAGGCAAGATCCAAAGAGAAGGGGATGTCGTCCATCTCATCGCCAGACAACTCAATGATCTATCCAGCGACCTGTCCGCTTTGGCGGATCGCGATGCGGAGTTCAAGAACCCCAGCGGCCGTGGCGATGAGTTCGCGCATGGGTCTGCAGGAGGAGGGGATGCAAGGGGTCGGCCAAAGCCAATCCCGAACGCAAGGGACATGTTCGTGCCGGATCTCCACATCGACACGCTCAAAGTGAAAAGCCGAAACTTCCAGTGACCAATCGCGTCGTGCCCGACCGACAATCCCCTAACAACGCGACGTCGAAAATCTTTCATCCGGTGCGTAATCGGTCGAAGGACTGGCTTGACGATCACCGGAATGACCTACGCGCGCGACCAGGATGGCCACCATTCAGGCGATACCCGATCTCCGCTGGTGACCAGCGCTATCTTTTCTTAAGGCATCTGTGATCAGATGTAGACCGGAGCGTCATAGTGGGACGGCGGAGACAATGCAGTCTCGTCACCCAGCTTGTCCTAGTGTTTTCGCGGGAATGGAGACTCGGAATAGATCCGAGCGCCCGCCTGTAGTGTGCCTCATGCGGCTAGGGTCCTGGTCGCCGGGCACGGCGACTTGTTCCTAGATTTCTCTCTGTTTTGCTTTCGTCGGCTGGATATCGAAGTGTTGAAAAAGGCTCGGCCGCATCAATTTTGAGCGTGACGGCCAAGCACTGGCTTAACCCTAAGCCGCCGCGCAAGACAGCTCCGGCCATCACCGAGCGGAGCAGGGTTTCGCGCACAGATGTGGCCGAACGTCTGATCGCGGCCATGGAGACGCTGCGAGCCCTACCAGACCGTAAGAAGCGGTTTTTCATCGTGAAATCGTCCTCACCGGATTACGTCCGCGATTACATGGACGCCTATATTGGCTTGTGACACAATTTATCCGCATGACCACCGCTCGCGAGCGTGAGGAAGAGGCTACACTTTATCCCTGGCGGCCGATATCAGCCGTTCGACCTCGTCGATGACTGGCTTAACAAGATCGGCGTGCCTCAGCTCATGATCGGCAGGTATCTCAGAGTTTTTGTAGCGGCTGGTAAGTTTTCGTTCGATACCATCTATGAGTGGCAACGCGGCTAACCCTAGCGATTGGACAAGGGCGGCCAAGGATAGTTCAGCGACGGCCGCGGCGCCCTCGTGTGTGCCGATCAAATGCTGGATTTGCCTGTCTTTATCGTCCATTCCATCCTCCCAACGCTGACCCCGTTTAGGAGCACGCCACGGGCGGAGACGCAGGTCGCCACCCATGCTCTTTACTAGGGATTTGTTACGTTATCGCGCAGAACCAGGAAACCTTACGGAGAAGCAGCGCGAGGCTGAACGCCGCCTTGGTCCGACGCAGATCATTTCGGTCCGTATACCTGAGCAGTCTCAATCCGCTTAATGATGTCTTCGTAAGACTCAGTCACCCAATACTGCAGTCCGACGTTTTGAGCTGGGGACAGCGTCTGGATCACTGTGTGGTCATCGCCGGGGTAAACGGCAACGATATGGTCGACGTTAATGGAGATCTTGTTGTCGTTGAAAGTCCATGTTGCCTGGATGAATGCCACGTGCTTCTCCTCCCATAGCTTATAAGCCGATCATCCTACACGTCATCGGATCGCTCAAGCCGCTTTTGCCAGCAGGCGAGGTTCCTACAGGTCCCCGACCACCGACCGAAAGCGCGAACAAGGCAACTCGATCAAAGGCTGTGAAGAATTTCCTTCAATATAGCTCGAGATCGCACATGGTGGTCCCGAAGTTCCGCCAGTTTCTTGCCGGTCCACTCCATGCCGGATAAGGGGAATACTTGGGCATCAATGTCTTTGATTGCTTTTTCGTGCGCGGCTACCTGCTCACGGTAGAAAGCGATTGCTGCGCTATTCGAACTTTCGTCCATATCATCCTCCCAAGGCTGAACCTGTATATGAGCAGGTAATGGCCGAGGATGGCAAGATGTTCACGATGAGAGAACTTGCCGACAAATGCTGCTTCTGGTGGGATTAGGCGAAATTCAGAAGGTATCTGGCAGCTTATCGCGCAGCACCCAACGGTGAAGTCGGTTCGGCTCGTCATCGTCCCATGCCCACCAATAATCGTGTTCCTCATTGTACCCTCGGTGAGGAAACACCCGCATGTAATATTCCAGCATGCGGACGGCGTCTTTGCGATCGTCGGGGACGGGGAATGAAGCGGCGTATGTGGCCTGTTCTTCGTCACGGTTTCGGACGGTCTCAATAAACCAACGCATTCGCAATTCCCTAGTGAATGACGGCTAGATTGCATGAAAGTGCGCGAATGGGAAACCTGACCCCAAAACAGGGCACCGCCCGCGAGCGTGAGGAAGATGATCAGGGCGATACCAGCTCGCCCAACTGGTCATTCCATTCTGCGCCATCCTCAAGATAAACTAGGACGTCGCGGTAGTCTGGCTGGCTGTGAACAAAAGAATGCGCCTGATTGAGTGCCACCTCGATATCGCGCCAGTCTGCAGGAATCGTTTTGGGATGGTATAGCCTCGCCACTGCTTTCTGGTCGCGGTTGATGTGAACCAACACGCTATGCGGCGCCCAGTCTCTTAAGTCCGTGATTTGCTGATACTTCATTTGCTTCCTCCTTTTTCTAAGGCAAAGAGCACAGCACGAAGACGGGCTACCTCGCAATGAGTGGCGCTTACCTACGTCTCTATTCCCGGCTATTCACAGGTGACAAGAGATATGGTCCTTGCTGAGCAGATCCGGAGCCGAGGCCAGCGCCAAGAGCGACCGGCTGGCGGGACGGGAATTGTAGCGGCCCAACCGACTAATCAGGAGAACGTCAACGCTGCCGTTAACGCCGTCGACGCTGGAACTCTCGCTTACGTGGAGCAAGGGCCTGCCAGCTTTTCGACCTCCTTGGCGCTCTCTTACGAGCCGAAGGGTCCTGCCGGTGCTGCTGCTCAGTTCTACCGCGGCAGCAAGCCATGGTCCGCTGTCGCCATCAGCAATGTCACGGGCCTTTCGGCTTCTCTCTTGGGCTTATCCGATGCAGCAGCGGGTAAGGTCCTTGAGCGGATCGTGACCCCAGTTCATAAGCGAGTGCCGCCATGTGGAGCCCTCGACGTCCTTCTTGGGCCCTCCTTGCGCAAGATGGCGATGGACATAACCCACCACTTTACGCATGTGGGCATAGTCGTCGTCGGTCAAATCCGCCTTCGACTTGGTCTTCTCATTGCAACGTCGAGCTCGAGTATTGATCGGGGCGCAATCTGACGGGTCGTAACGGGAGCTAGCTTTCTGGCAGCTTTCTGAGGATGGAAATGCGGTTGCCCGGCCCGAACGCGATCACCTTCTCTTGCTCGAGTGCCTGGAGAATAGCCATTATCTCGTCCTCCAAGAAACCGTCGGCATTCAAGGGCGCTTCTAGGTCGATTAGGTTGATCGCCATTTCAGGCTTCGCCTTTAGTGCCCGCAAACGGGTCAACAAGGCGATCTCTGTTTCTGAAAATCTGTCCATAGCGTGTTCAACGGCTTTCTGACTGAATTGTTCTCAAATCCACATCGTCGATATCGCACCGCTTCTGCGAGATGCCGAACCATGGCTACGCTCTAAAGCCACGGCATCACCGTAACCGCGGATCTCGGTGCATGTGTCGTGTCAGGGCTCAGTTCCTTCACCTACTCTTTGCAGTCCGAAGAAGTATCGTCTGGGATCGCCGTCAACCACCATCTTACCGACGACAGCTCCGTTGTCCGTCCGCCTGAAGTAGTCAACTATCGGCTGTTTGTCGTAAACCATGGCGGCCGTTATCACACCGACATCCAACCGCTCTTCTAATGCAGCCGTCGTTCCTCGTGCTCTCAAGCGCGGTAGTATGTGGGTGAATAGGTTCGACGCAGGTTTTGTTCGGCCGATACCAGCAAAACGGAGTGCCCACTTGATCGGGAAGAAGGCGGGATCGACGGCGAGGAGCTTGCCAGGATTTCTCTTGAACAGAAGCGCATCGGCCCGCTTGTCCGGATGGAAACGCTTGCCGAACCAGTGAAGGTTTTCCAGAACTCCGTCGAGCGGGTGGTCTGATGGATACCCGTTCCCTCTCCAAAGCCCGATCAGCTCGGTGGGGTGGACCCGATCGAGTGTCTGAAACCAGTCGTTCATTTCCTCTTGGACTGTTGATCGCAGTGCGACTGGTTTCATCAAATTGATCCTGGGCTACGTCGAGTTCGAATTATGTCGGAGCATTCATATGTCGCTCAGCAGTACAAGCGTTCCGCTAGATCCGAGCAGCGGCGCGAACGGTGTCTCCCATGCTGGTCGCAAGATGCGTTCGCGCCCGATTGACACGACTTTTGACGGTGCCGACTTTGCACCCAAGCAGATGGGCGGCATCTTCGTAACTTGTCCCATCCAACAGTATCATCTGTGCCGCCGGGCGGTAGCATTCAGGTAGGGCAATAAAGGCTTCCTCGAAATCGTGACCTCGCATAGCCCATTCTTGCGAGGCTTGCTGAGTTGGCTCGATGCCGATCATATCGTCCAATCCAGTGAGCGTTCTTTTCCCAACGACATATCTGGTCGAGAACGTGTTGCGCATGATCGTGAAAAGCCACGACTTGAGCCGAGTGCCTTCCTGGAATTTATCGAGATTTCCGAGCGCCTTTGTCACGGTATCTTGGACCAGATCATCGACGTCGCCTTCCTGCCTGTAGAATCGGCGGGCGAATTTTCGAAGGGCAGGAATCAACTCAATCATTGCCGCTTGAACACGGGCGGTTTTAGCGTACGTCATGTCGCCAGATCTCCAGTGGGTGAGATCCGTCAATCCGTAGTTGCATGCATCGTTCCCACAGGAACATCCATATTCAGACAGGGTACGGTGGCAGACAATGGCAGTTATAAGCCTACTCTAGTGGCGCGCGCGATTTGCGAGTACCTCGGGGAAAGGCCGAAGGTATGCTGGGGCCCCGGAGACGGGAACAGTATCGTCATTTTGGTCACTATGCCGAAGGCACATAAGCGTCTCCCACTCTCGCCGAAACATAGATGCTCTATCGATGGCATCAACCAATCACGGGAACTTTTAGCTCTGAAGGCGGTTCCATTCCCGAGGTCGCGGCGTGCCAATCGGGCATGACGGAGACGGTGAACGCAGCGGTTTTCCCGATTTCTCGCTGCGGGCAACGAAACGCCAGGCGAGCACCTTTACCCGTCCGCTGCGATCTCGTCCTCTCCAGAAGAGCTAGCGATGATCGACCCGCCGACACAGAAGCCCGGAACCGATGAGCGTAAAACCGAGCTTGATCAAACAGTCGACTATGCGGTTCAGTTGCTGACTGAGGAAGCCCATACACTCGGATGGCAACGGATCGAGTTTCTCACGGCCGTCATGGATGCCGCAAACAACAGGCTGTCAGGGCTTGAAGAAGAACGGGTCATCGATGAGCCAGCCGACGACTGGCGTGCCGCCGATCCATCCAGAGAATAGAACTCTACCCCATCTTGGTAACGCGTAATCCTTTGAAACTCGCATGCCGCAATTTCCGTCGGCCGTCCACGCTCGAAATTCTGTCTCGGCAGCTAGCTTGGCTTATATGATTACCGGAGACCTGACTTTCGCTGCTACGGTGTGCTGCGTGACTCTCCAGCCGAGATGAGGCCATGGGCTTGGCGATCCGTGGTGCCAGTTCGCGCGGCTCCAATGTAAACAGTGCCATAAGTGCGATTAGGTCAGAGCGCCTCTGCTCGTCCAACACCTCCGCCTCGCCGTTAAGGATCATTGTCGCGGGACCCAATCCCGGGCCGCGTTGACGACCGAGGGAGAGCGGGCTGTTTAATCATGCCGCCGTCTCAGGGTCCGCACCTTGCCGCCCAATTCGGAGTGCAAGCACGCCCGATAGCCATCTCATTTGATCTCGTAGTCTCACACGACCTTCGGGCGGCTTACTCTACAAAAGTGCAAGGCATGGTTCGATCCGTGCGCGCATGGGGTCAAAGGGCAAGGAGGTGTGAGCTGCGTCTTGCGCTCACCGGCGCTGTCCACGAAGAGGCATTCGGGATAGCCGATCAAGCAGCGTTTGTCAGACGGTGTCTTTGCCATACGAGGATCACATCACGAAATCCTCAAATGACCGCCGCTCACAGGAACGAGTCCGGAGCCGTTTGAGTTGTGATCGCGCAACCCAGGAGAAATGACCATGGACGAAAGAGAACAGCAGCGCCGAGAACGTGCTTACAAAATCTGGGAGGACGAAGGTCGGCCCGAGGGCGCGCACGATGACCATTGGCAACGTGCAGAAGACCAGCACGAACTCACCGAGCAGGCAACGGATGACGTGATAAAGATCAATCAGCAGGCTGACGATGAATTCGCCAAGGATGACACGAAAGCGGAGAACGCCGCCGACATTAAGCCGCCGTCGGCTATCAGCCCCGATTGAGGGAGACTCTCATGGCGAATGTGAAAAAAGGCGACAAGGTCACTTGGGAAACAAGCCAAGGGAAGACCGAAGGCAAGGTTGTGAAAAAACAGACCTCTGACACCAAGATAAAGGGGCACACCGTAAAGGCCTCGAAGGACGATCCGCGGGTTATCGTGGAGAGCGAAAAGTCAGGAAAGAGGGCGGCGCATAAACCTGACGCTCTAAAGAAATCCTAGTGCCGAGCGATGAGCACTGGAAAAATCCCAATGCGACTTGCAAGTTGTCGATGCGGTAGCTTGACCGCCGTCTGCCAAAAAGGCCGACGGTGGTGTCGGTTTGCCATTGCTTGGAAAGTCAGCGCTGTACTGGGAGCGCCTTCGGTGTTCAGGCGCGTTTTTCCATAACATCTGTAAAAGTCTAAGGCACACACAATGCCTATCAACGCGTCGGCGAAAGCGGCCTCTGGGCGCCGGATCATTTCTGTCCAGATCGCGGCTCGATGGTCTTCTTATCCTTAAGACAGTAATCCCTACAACGCATAATGATTGGGGCATGCTCTGTGTTGTTTGCAGCTTCAAATTCTTTCAGCCGGTCCTTTCGCTATCCACTAATGTCCCGTTTGAGTAACGCCCTCTGCTTGAGTAACTCGCCATATCGATGTTTGAGTTCGTTAAGGTTGATTTCTCCCTCTATCCATTGACCTACCCACTCAGTAAACCGCGGATCGGACTCGATTGGCGTTCCGGTTGCCTCGGCACGGCTCCGAGCCCTTTCGAAGATTGCTAGTCTCTTCTCGCTGTCCATTTCCTTCTCCTAGAATCCGCAGCAAAATACATCCTGGCACACGATGCGATAGGATCGACTTCCGGTTCGGAGATGAAAAGTGATACTCCGTTGGCAGCAGTGTCGCTTCGGCAACGTGACGTACGCGATGTCCTATTCGCGGTCTCGATGTCGGGGCAAGAGGTGGTTGATGCAATCGATGACGAAGGCGGCATTCTGGTCTTTGCACCCGCGTAGCTAATCGTATCATCGAACTCGATGCCTGGTCGAATACCATAAGTCGGCACACCTGTTTAAACATACATTCCTGTTGCAATGGCGCAGCACGCCGCGAACATCCGATACCGCCGGGTGGCCTGCCAGACGTTGGCCTCTTTCAACATTGGGGAGCCGCTATAGGTTGCAGGCAGGTTCCTCGAGAGGTGAGCAGTTGATGGTAGGCAGTTTGAGCAACGCGTCCCGGACCAGATTCTCGGAAATAAAGCACCTGCTTCCAGAGGATTGTTGGGCGATCCGTAGCGAACGCGGCGAGCGGGAGTTCGAGAATGAGACCGTTCTCATCCTCGAAGGCGAACAAAGGCTTGATGCCATCGATCTCGACGATCCGCTCGGGACCGGCGATTTTGTCTTCCTGGTATTCGCTCGCGGAAATCTTACGGTGGAAGGCACCCTCGGCAACAGGGACACCGACGGTGCATCTGGTCTGATCGTCGAAGGTAATCTCACGTGCCGTAACGCCATCGTGGGTGGCCAGCAGATCTATGTGTCCGGTAGCCTGCGCGTCGCGGATCTGTTCTGGGGCGACTACAATCATGGCGAACTGATCGTCAAAGGGGATGTCAGCGCCCGCCTTTTTCTATCGACGGAAGAGTACAGCTCCTCGATCTCTGGCGAGCGCAACTTCGACCATTTAATCTCGGACAGCGACGGTGACGAGGGTTGGCGGCTGGAGGATCCCAACGCTCTCGGCGATCTTATCAACAGCGCATTCATCGTTGATGACGAGGATCTCCCGCCGCTGGCACGAGACGAAATCCTCGCTGCCGTGCGTGCCGGACAGGATGTCATTCACACGCCGCAGGAATCTGAAATCGTCGGTGTACGGCAGGATCTTTTCCCGGATCGACAGATCACGCCCGGAAACATCAAACGTGTTGCGGCGGCGGACAATCTCGTCGCAGGAGGCGATCACAACGCGATCGGCCACGTTGAGTTCTGGTCAGACAATCTCTTCCTTCGCCTGATGTTGCTGGCCGACGGAAGGAATGCGCCCGAACGGAAGCTCTATTTCCAGCTCGATGAGAAACTCGGGGCTCTCATCGGTCTATTTAACAGGCCTCCCACTTTCATGGGGCGGTTAAAGGCAGCAATCGGCTCACTGTTCGGTCGTCCGCGCGATCAACACCTCCTAAAGCTGTGGCGGGACGTTGAGCATGATGGAGCTTGGGCTTATCTCGATGCCTCGGCTCCGTCCGAGATCCACGAGCTCCTGCAACGTGGCTGGGATGCCGCACTCCAATCCGCCGTAAGCCGTCAGCGTGTCCGGAAGGATCTCGATCCCACGGTACTACGGGAACTGCTGGCGTTGCCGCTGGCTGAGCCTTATAACGACTTCTACGACGGCGATCGCCACGGTCTGTGGTTGGGCAGCCTCATCTGTTCATTTCGACAGGCCGAAAACAGGCCGGGCGATACCCCGATGTTGCGGGTGTCGTCGAGTGAGGACGACACCGATCTCTTCTTCTTCGAGATCCTTAAATTCGCCGATGGCTCGGAGAGCGTGACGGTCAAGCACATGGACGATCTCGATGAGGGAGAATACACGCATCCTTGGCTCACCGGAGGCGATGCTCTCGAACGAGGTTTGCGCATGTTTGCGGCCGCCAAGCGAAACATCGAACGCGCGAACAAAGCTCTCTTGCGTGGAGAACGCGTCTCGGACGATGGCTTCGCGCTCAAGCATTGGCGGAAGAGGGGCTACCTCAAGTCGCGGGTGCCTTAGGGCACTCTTGAGTTTCGGAACATCTGGCTGACCCTGGCATTCTCTCAACTCGACAACAACGAGGAGAGAAACACATGGTCACCATGGTCGGCAACGAAAGCGAATTCGGAAAGCTCATCAAAGATCTGATCTATCTCGAGCACGACGCAATCGCTGCGTACGAGTCCACTATCGAGCGTCTCGACGACAAGGCGCTGAGCGCACAGGTCGAGACGTTCCGCCAGGATCATCTACAACATCTGTCGACGCTCAACGAAATCGCTGCTGAGGCTGGTATCGAAGCCCCGACCAAGGGCGACATGAAGCAGATCCTAACCACTGGGAAGATCGCGCTCGCCGACCTGATGGGCGACGCCGCGATCCTCAAGGCGATGAAGACCAACGAGGATGACACAGTCACCGCCTATGAACGGGCATCTCGCCACAAGGATGCGATCCCCGCTTCCCAGACGTTCTTTGCGAAGGCACATGCTGACGAAGAACGCCACCGGGCATGGTTCGAGACGACAGCCAAGTCTCTCTAACTCCTTTGGGTGGGTGGCGATCCACCCGCCCAATTTGAATCAGGAACTTGGAATTGAAGGTATTCATCTATGGCACCCTAAAACGGGGCTTCCCTCTCCACCAGAAGGGCCTGAATGGAGCTCACTACGTGGGCGATGTCGAGACAGTCGATCCATATCCGCTATATATCGCGAAATCGTTCTTTGGTCCGATGATGCTCGACCGCCCAGGTGAAGGTCTCCGTGTCCAGGGCGAACTCTTCGAGATCGATGAGGAACGTCTTCCCGTTCTTGACGAGCTGGAGGATGTCGGGCAGCCGGGAAGCTTCCGAAGCACATTATGGGTTACCGCCGTTGGCGGCGGCGAACACCTCTCCGCCTTGGGGTTCATGAAGTCCGAGAATTGGCTTGATCCGCGTCATAGCGGATATCTTTCCGATTACCAGGATCGTCGCTTCATCCCACCATGGGATCGTTAGGTCACTCGCCGACGATTTCTAGCATTTCTTCCAAATCTGCGATTTGTTCAGTCAAAGCCGCGCGGAGCCTGTATCGGCCTTCCTCAAAATCTGATGCATCGATGCGGGGATTGTTTTCAATTAGGAGAGCGGTTCCGGTCAAAAGAAACGCCAGCCTTCCGCCTAGAACCGATGTTGCGAGCAGAAGAAGGATGACTAAGGCGCCTATCAACATAGGAAGTCCTCCGTTCCTGCAGATGCTGACACCTTGCTGTTCGTCGGGTAAGGCGCTTACTGTAAACCGGCTGTAAATTTGCGGCTTGGGGCACCAACTTTCCGCTGCGGCCGACCCTGGCTGCTGATGGCTCTGCCGCTCAATCTTGCGCTCCAGTCCATCCGTTGGCGCCATCAAGTCTATGATGGCATCGCCGCAATTAGGCTTAGCCTAACAAAAGGTCTCAGACACCCAAACTTGAGCAAAGGCGACCAAACCAATCCGCGTATGGGGTGTTTTTTGCCAAATGCCTGTTAAAGTCGGGAGCCCCATCATTCCACCAGACAGGCCTGCGCTCACCAAGCGAGACCTTCGCGGCATCCACTCTCTTGCGGGCCTCGGCGATCTTTGCCCGATCACCTTTGGAGCCTCGGACTGCGCGTCTCGCCGACATCAGCTCTTTCGAGCCCCGGATTGCTATTGCGCCACAGACGACCGCGCACTACGAAATACCTGCCGTCTGGCGTGTGCGGGTAAGGCTTTGCATCTGAAGACATCGATATCACAGCGCCGAGAAAAGGTCATTCTTGTCAGCATCCGGATTACTTCCGACCATCATCCGATCTTCAGGCAGTGGACGCTGAATCTTTTACCTTTCCCCCGCGATCGCAGATTAGGGAAGCCTTGTTTCCTAGTAGATGAGCGGCGGGCAGCCGCTCATCTTCGGGCATGCATTACCCGAGGAACTCGATCAGATCGCTGTTGAGACGATCCGGCGCGGTCGCGAACAGGCCGTGTGGTTCGCCGTCGTATTCGATCAACTTTGCTCCTGCAATACCGTTCGCAGCCGCACGACCAGCAGGGTCGATCGGAACCGTCTTGTCAGAAGTGCCATGGATGACCAATGTCGGGATCGTGAAGGACTTGAGGTCAGGCCTGAAGTCGGTCCTGCCGAATGCGTCGATGCAGTCGATTGTCGCCTTGGGGCTTGCCATGACTCCGAGCACGAAAGACCAGTCGAGAACACCCTGGCTGACAGGCTTCGTGACGAGGCCGACACCATAGAACGTTTTCGCGAAACTCTGAAGGAAAGCGAAGCGATCTTCGCGCACCTGCTGCTTCATGTCGGCGAACACGCTGTAATCCACGCCGTCCGGATTGGAATCGTCCTTGAGCAGGTAGGGAACCACTGAAGCGATGAGGACCGCTTTCGACACCCGACCCGCGCCGTGTCGTGAAAGGTATCGAGCGATTTCGCCGCCGCCCATTGAGAAGCCTACCAGATGCGCTTTTTCGATATTCAGGCTTTCGAGGACCGCACTCAGATCGTCGGCGAATACGTCGTAGTCGTAACCGCTCGCAGGATGCCCGGACTGACCGAAGCCGCGTCGGTCGTAGGTGATAACACGATAGCCCGCTTCGAGAAGTGCAAGCGTCTGGTACTCGAACATGTCACCTGTGAGTGGCCAGCCATGGATCATCACCACCGGGTGCCCCGATCCCATATCCTTGACGTGAAGCTGAGTGCCGTCTTTCGCTTCAATGAATGCCATCGGTGTTTCCTTTTGCTTCGTGGAACAAGGAAACGGGGGCACGGAATAATCGTTCCTCGCAAGTGTAGCATCGTTCGACGCGGGCGTATTACAGAACTTGTCATCGGGACCGTGATCGTTGCAGAGACTTCCAATCAAGGCGCTTTGCAGAATACGCCGATCTTGCGCCAACACGAGTTTTCGATAGGCGACACCTTCATGCAGGCAACTGGGCGCTGGCCTGATATAGCCGTGACAAGAACATGAACTATATCCCCGAGGTATCGATCCATCGTCCCGAAACCTCGGAGCACGCCTTGTCTGAAATCGAACTGAAACTCGAGATTTCCCACCACGATGTAGAGGCGCTTTTGAGTGCAGGACTGTTCCCTGCGTCGGCATCCACTGTTTCCCAGCACTCGATTTATTTCGACACAACAGGTAACGCCCTGTTTACGGAGGGTTTCACGCTTCGCATCAGACAAGCCGGGGACAGCAAGGTCCAGACGATCAAAGCGACTGGCTCCGGTGCCTCGATATTCGCGCGAAGCGAATGGGAGACGCCCGTCACCGATAACCGCCCGATCATCGATCACTCCAACCCGCTGCTTTCCGAGTTCGGCGAGATCGCCAGAAGTGTTGAACCCAAGTTCACCGTCGCCATCGAAAGGCAGACATGGACTGTCATCGAAAACGGATCGACGATCGAGGTGGCTCTCGACAGGGGAGAGGTGCGGGTCGTTGATCGGAGAAGTCCGATAACGGAACTTGAGCTTGAGCTTAAGGACGGAAAAGCCGCGGACCTGTTCGTCCTTGCCCGGAAGATCGAGGCGGTCGTGCCGATCGCTTTCGGTGTCCTCTCCAAGGCAGAGCGTGGCTTCCGGCTACTCGAGGCTGCGCGGATCGTCGTCAAGGCCGAGCCGATCAACTTCGATCGTGGCACGTCGACAAGGGAGGCCTTCAAGGCGATCGCCAGCTCCTGTCTGCGCCAGTTCCGCCTCAACGAGACAATCCTGCGGAACCTGCGCAACGCCGAATCCTTGCATCAGGCCCGCGTCGCTCTCAGAAGGCTTCGATCCGCGATCACCCTATTCAAACCGATGCTGTTGGATGCGGAGGCGAAGCGGCTTTCCGGTGAGCTGAAATGGCTTGCAGGCATTCTGGGCGATGCCCGCAATCTTGATGTGCTGATACCGAAAGCGCAGCCCGGGAAGCTGCGCGACACACTGCTCTCGAAGCGAGATGCTGCTTACGAGGCTGCGCTCGAGGCGCTTGACAGCTCAAGAATGCGCGCGCTCATGCTCGACTTCAACGACTGGCTTCATTGCGGCGACTATCGTTCTCGCGCCGCGACCAAGGAGGTTCGCGAGATACCTGCCGAGCGATTTGCGGCCGAAGCCTTGGACAGGGCTCGAAAGAAGCTCAAGAAGCATGGCGCCGATCTTTCCGCCGTCGACGATGAGCATCGGCACGAAGCTCGTAAGGATGCCAAGAAGATCAGATATGCTTCAGAGTTCTTCCGTTCGCTGTTTACGGACAAGAAGCAGGCTCGCCGATACAAGCGATTCGTCGGAGCGATGGAAACGCTCCAGGATGAACTTGGAGAATTGAACGATCTGGCAACTGGGCCCGAGGTTCTTCAGAGCTATGGCGTGGGCGACATTGTGGGAGCAGGCGAGCTCATCTCCCATTCCGACAAGTCAACGCTGATCGACAATGCACAGCAGGCCTTGGACGACGTAATGGATGCCAAGCGTTTCTGGCGCTGATGCGTGGTCTAGCCGTCAGGAGGCGCGATTATCCAGTCGCGCTCCAATCAGCATTTGAATCTCAGGGAGGAGATCCATGCAGAGTTTTCGCGATAGCATCATGTTCCCGCTTGTCCTTCTGGTCGGCGGCGTCGTGCTTTTCTTTCTGATCCTGTTTTTGACCGGGCATGATCCGGACGAAAAACCGCTCACTGTCTTCCACTGGGTTCTGGGAGGCATGCTGATCGGACCTGGGTTTGGCTACCTCATCAGATGGCGGCAAAAAAGAGACCGCTCCGGCGTGTGAGATCGTGAGAAATGGGAGGATGGCATCATGTACGTGATCTTGGGAGCGACAGGCCATATCGGACGAGAAGTCCTGCGGGAACTTAGCCAGGGCGACGAGAAGGTTTTAGCTGTCACCCGTACGCAAGAGAAGGCGAGCGAAGTCACGGCTGACAACGTAGAAGGCATTGCCCTGGATATTCTCGATATCAAGGCTCTGAGGGCCGTTCTTGCGAAGGGGAAGCGCGCTTTCCTACTGAACCCACCAGCGCCGCCGACTACCGACACAGATGCGGAAGAGTTGCGCACCGCTCACAGCATCAGTGCCGCCCTGATCGGCTCGGGTCTGGAGAAGGTGGTCGTAGCATCCACGTACGGAGCACAGCCGGGTAGCCGGATCGGTGATCTCTCCGTCCTCTATGATCTCGAGCGCAGCGTTGAGGCCTCAGGAATTCCCACGGGGATCAACCGCGGAGCCTACTACTTCACCAACTTCGATGCCATGCTGGAGTCCGCCAGGCAGGGCATCCTGCCAACGCCATTCCCCGCCGATCTTATGATCCCGATGGTGTCACCAATCGACCTTGGCAAGGCTGCTGCACGACGGCTGACGAGTTCGATTGAGGATACTGGCATCGAATACGTCGAGGGCCCGAGCCGGCACACGATGGCGGAGGTCGCTGCGATCTTTTCCGATGTTTTGGAACGCCGGGTCCGATTACAGCAGGTACCACGAGCCGAAGTCGAGCAGAGCTTTCTCGACCTCGGTTTTTCGTCCTCGGCAGCCGGCGCCTATGCGACGATGACGAAAGCGACGACTGACGGTACCGAACTGCCGGACCCATTCGTTCGCGGCGATGTCTCGCTGAGGCAACATCTTCAGTCGAAGCTATAGGAGATAGTGCTGATGCGGATCGCGCGACGCCGATGCAGGGCACTGAAGGCTCGCTGCGAAGGCGAACCCACGCAGGTTTCCGTATGTCACTGTCTGGAATGCCAGCGACGAAAAGGCAGTGTGTTCGGTGTTCAGGCGCGTTTTCCCATGTTGTGTGTGACGACGGACGGAGAGTTCAGGACTTATGAGCGGGTGGGAGAGAGCGGCCTTTGGGCTCGATATCACTTCTGTCCGGGCTGTGGCGCGACGGTCTTCTACGAGAACGAAGATCTGCCTGGGGCATACGCAATTCCCGTGGGCGCGTTCGCTGACCCCACGTTTGCTCATCCCACGAGGTCGATATTTGAATCGCGCAAACATCAGTGGGTTCAGATCCTTGAAGGCAATATAGAAGCCAAACCCTGACAGGTGAGGCCGGGGTGATCCCTCAGCGGTGAAGACGTCTCTGTGCTGTTGCGAACCATGCTCATCGTCGTAAATAGACCATGACTTCTGCGGCATCTGCGACGCGTGTCTCGCCCCTTAAGGAACCTCTGGGAACACGCGACGTTCTGGGGAGAGAACCCGACACAGGAGGCATCGATGGCCACGACATCCAGAGGACGCTCACAGGATCGCAAGCTCGTCGCAGGCGGCCAGGATCATGAAGTCCAGTACGAAGCGAAGAAGACTGGCGCCTCCAAGGAAAAGGTGCAGAAGGCCGTGGATATGGTCGGCAACAGCCGCGACAAAGTCGAAGCCAAGCTCAAAAAGTAGCGGCAATCAATGTTCTGTCTTGAACCCACGCCGCACGTCATCACTTTTGATTGCTATGGCACACTCGTGAATTGGCACCAAGTGTTCCTGCGTGAGATCGGCGCGGTTCTATCGAACCACAAGGATGACCCAGCGAATGCCGCCAAAATCCTCGATAGCTTCTCCGCTCAAAGCCGGAGATTGACCGCCGAGAAGCCACATCGGCTCTATAAGGACATACTGAGGATGGGCTTCACAGCAGCGTTCCGGCAGAACGGCGTTTCGCCTAATGCCGAAGCGATCGAGCGCCTCGCACATGCCCCGGCGACGATGGAGCCACACCCCGATGTGCCCGGTGCCTTGCGGCGACTAAAAGAGCGGTACAAACTCGCGATTTTCACGAACTCCGATGACGATCTGATCGGCCCGACCGCGGCACGGATCGGGGTGCCTTTCGACTTCATCATCACTTCTCAGCACGCGCGGGCATACAAGCCATCCCGAGAGCTCTTCGGGTACGCATACGAGCAGATGGCAGTGAAGCCGGAGCATACGGTCCACGTCGCGATGGGGATGTATACTGACATGAAGGCCTGCCACGAACTCGGCTTGCGGGGTGTATGGGTGAACCGGAACGGCGAACGCGGAAATCCGGATTGGATGCCATACGCAGAGGTTAGAGACGTGGGTGGCGCTACAGCATTGCTCCCTACTGATCAGGTTCAGTAATTCCGAAGCTGCTGCGGGATTCCACGCTCTTGCAGTTGCCGGGTGGCGACACCATTTGAAGCTCACCACCCGAAAACACCGACAGAGTTCCGCAGCAACCCCGATCGGGGACGCGCGTGATGTCGTTGTTCGGCGTGAGAGGGCGCTCCCCGAAAGGGTCGAGCGCCCTCGGCTCGTTTTCCATTACCATCTAGGAACGGCATGTCGCAGCATAGTCTCATCATCCTTTTCCACGGCATTGGTGCGTCCGGCGCGCAGTTGATGCCGCTCGCCACGTCTTGGCGGCCGTCCCTTCCGCAATCTCGCTTCGCGGCACCCGATGCTCCGTTCACACACTGGCGCGGCCACCAGTGGTTTCGGATCGATGGCAATCCGCTTGCTCCGGACAATCTCCGATCGGCACGGGACGGCTTTGACAACACCGTCTCCGATATCGTTCGCAGGGAAGGATTCGAGGCCATGCACGACCGCATAGCCTTTGTCGGTGTCTCGCAGGGTGCCATCGTCGCGCTCGATGCTGTGGCTTCCGGCCGCTGGAAGGTCGGTGCTCTGGTATCGTTCGCTGGGCTTCTCCCTCCGACGCAGGTTTCGCCTCAGAGCAACACCACGCCTATCCTGCTTCTTCATGGAAAGGACGACCCGACTATACCGCCGATGGCTTCAACGATGGCGGCGAACCAGCTCGGCGCGGCGGGCTTCAATGTCGAGTTGGATATCCTGCCCTCCGTAGGGCATACGATTTCCCCTGGTGGCGCGGAGAAAGCGCTCGAGTTTCTTCAGAGATCATTTTCGTGATGGAAACCTCCTCATCCTCAGGAAGTTTTCCAGTTATGGAGAAAGAACGCGATGACGAACAGTTACCATCCGAGCCAGAAACGGTGTCGTTTGCGTTTGACAGGATGACTGTCGCGCGTTTCCGGGAGACATTTCCGATGGCGCGTTGGAGTGACGCCCTTCAGGCATGGACAGTTCCGGGGACAAGCGCTCGCCGCCGCATCGATCGCTGGCTGGCAACCGAAGCTGCTCGCAGGACACCTTACGAGGAAGAGCGTGGCCGCGACGCATATGAGTTCGAACCCATACTCAGCCCATACCTGTCAGTTTACGACCGGGGCTTCCGTATCGCGACACCATACTCTCGAACTGTCGTCGCTGAACTGAGGCAGATCCCGTTCGCACGATGGAACGGGGACGAGAAGGTTTGGGAAGTTCCATACGCTTCCTACGATGACCTCCAGGATCGATGGGAGACGATCGAGGAGGCTGCGAAACGGAACGAGCCGGAAGAACGCCGGAAGCGAGCCGAGCTTAGAAAAGGGACCGAGGAAGAGGCAAAGGCGAAACGCCGCTCACTTGAGCGTCGGCGGAAACGGCTGCCTGTGCCGAGCGGCGACCTACCGCCACCGGATCGCACGCTTATGACAAGCGCATACGGAATCGTTGTCTTCACCGACGTGACTGGCGAGTTGGTGAACGCCGCACAGGTTGCCGAGTTGTATCCCCACGCCGATGATGAACACGTCTGGGCGAGCTGGCGCATGCCGACCGCTGACGAGCTCATTCACACATGGCCTGCGCGAGCGGAGCCGGGAGTACATGAGCGTGGACGCGGCTGGTGGCAGCCGACCATCGATGAACTTCGCGAGGCACGGCGCAAAGCGAAACGCCGCCCGTGAGCGCCGACGTGTTTCAGGAAGCGAATGGCGTAAAGGTTCGTAAAGCGCACTCCATGCGGATGGACAAATGCTTCACTGCGGGTTTGTCGCTAACGACTGCACGCGGGCAAGGATTCGTTCGATCATGCGATCCTCGAAAGCCTTGGCCAGCATTCCCTCATTGAAGCGGTCTCCGCGCACCAGCGTGGTCAGCAGCAGCGCAATTTCCTCTACCGATGCGAATTCTATCGCTGCTGGGTCATCTCGCATGCGGAAAAACTGTTCTCGCTCCGGCTCTCCAGACCAGCTAATCTCCGGTCGCACCCAGTTTCCGGCAGACACGTCGTCGAGGAACCTCAGAGCATCGTCTGAGAATGCGTAGTAGAGGAGTTGCGTAACGCCGCTTCGCTGCTCCCCACCCGCCCATTTGCCGAAAACGAATTCGGGATCCCTGATGGTCTCCGCCCAGGGAAACAGCCTCTCCAGGTCTGGTGCAGGTGAGAGCATGGTCCATGTCATTTCAGTCTTTCATGGGGTCATGGCCCCAGTTCATCAGTGAGTGGCGCCACGTCGAATGCTCGACATCCTGCTTTGGCCCACCCTGTGCGAGATGCCGATGAACGTATACGACGACCTTGTTCACGATCATCTCGACGCCTTCGTGATGGCAACCATAGACACGGCACTTGCAGCGCAGAATGCGGCCCTCGCGGCGGAGTCGCTTGGGTTGGGCACCGTCTACATCGGCGGGATGCGCAACAAGTCGAAGGAAGTCGCCGATCTGCTGGTACTGCCTAACTACGCTTCCGTCACGTTCGGCATGGTAGTTGGCTATCCGGCACCGGAGGCGCAGGGGCGACTGCGGCCGCGTCCATCCCAGGACGTTGTCCTGCATCGAAACCGTTATGAAGCGGATCGGGCAGCCAGAATTACGGCCTACGAGGAGCCGTTCAAGCATTTCCGCGAAGACCTCGGCATGAAGGAAAAGACCTTTGCCGAGGCGGTAGGCCTTGCCGCGAACGACATGCTTTACATGGATGGACGTGAAAACCTCCGCTCCTCCGTCGTGGGCAGAGGGTCCAAGCTCTTTTAGATAATCGTTTGGCTCAAAGACCTCGCTGGAAACATAACGTTAGCGAGGTCTTATGACCACTACTGGCGCATTTGAGCCGTTCCGGCTTTCGGTCAGATCTTCTTGGTCCTCCCATCCCCACTGCCTGATCGCTCGACATCCGCCACGTTCACGACAATGTGGTCGATTCCCTGCACCCTAAACGTCGAATTCATCTGCGATCTGTCCGTTCTTCGTGATTGAACAATTGCAATGCGCAACGACGAGCCGTAGCTTGCAGCATGCGCGGAAGATTACCAGCAGATGTTGCACTCCGGCCGGATGACTTGGCGAAGCTCGAGAGAGTGTTCGCGCAAGTGATCCCGGAGCACGACACACATCCGGACGAATTGGCCATGCTCCTTATCCGCCTCTTTCAGGATGGCATCGACGACGAGCGAAAGTTGCTTGCCGCCGCTGAGAAGTGGTTCCGGTAACACTGATTATCTGGGACCGGGCCACCTTCGAGATCACTTTACGACATTTACAAGCAGCGCCGCGCGAAACACTTTCTGATAAGCGCGGACTGGAACCGATATCCACATAGCGTGTTGGATAACCGAGGTCGTGGCGTGCCAATCGGGCATGACGGAGACGGTGAACGCGGCGGTTTTCCCGATTTCTCGCTGCGGGCAACGAAATGCCAGGCGAGCACCTTTACCTGTCCGCCGCGGCTCGCAGTTCTTACGATGACCCAGCCAACTAGGTCGCGTCATGGAACATTGTTTTGAAATGCCTCCGAAGTGTGCGAAAGTGCCAATTTCGAAACGGCATTCGCCGGAGAGGATCGATGATCCATGGATCTGCGGACCAGACCATCTACACCCCTTGCCACACTGACGAAGGCGCTTGCCACCGTTTCTCGTGCACAGAGCCGCGATGAGGTCGTTGCCACCATTCGTCGTACGGTACGCGCACTGATCGGATGCGAAGGCGTTTCGATTGTTCTTCGCGAAGGTGACATGTGTCACTACGTGGAGGAGGATGCCATCGGGCCTCTGTGGAAAGGGCACCGATTTCCCGTGTCCGCCTGCGTTAGCGGCTGGGCGATGATATCTGGGGAAACCGCGGTGATCCCTGATGTCTCTATGGACGAACGCGTTCCGAGAGATCTCTACGCGACTACTTTTGTCCGCGCGATGGCGATGGCTCCAGTAAACGTCGAGGATCCGATCGCCGCGATCGGCGCATACTGGTCTCAGCCATATACGCCTGCGACTTGGGAAGTGGAGACACTTGAGGCTCTAGCAGAGGCTGCCGCAACCGCTTTCAAGAACATTGAGGTGATCGCCACACTCTCTGCTCGCGAGGATCTAAGGGGTCTTGATCCGAACAATGAGGCAGCATCATCCGAGTTCACCGCGGACATCGCTCGTGTCGCAGCGATAGCGGCCGTTCCGACAATTCTTGACGTCGCCTTGCGAATGACAGGCATGGGGTTTGCCGCAGTCGCACGCGTGACCGACACAAAGTGGGTTGCCTGCCAGGTTCTTGATCCGGTCCGCTTCGGTCTCAAGCCCGGCGACGAGTTGCCTCTTGAAAGCACCCTCTGCAATGAGATCCGCGGGCATCGGCAGACCATCGTTTTCGACGACGCTGCGGCGGATCCGCTATATTGCGACCATCCACCCCCCGGATCTACGGCCTGCGAAGCTACATTTCCGAACCCATCATCCTGTCGAATGGTGCTTTCTGGGGGACGCTCTGTGCGATCGATCCAAACCCAGCCAAGGTGAAGAATCCGGAAGTGCTCGGAGCCTTCAAGCTGTTCGCCGAGCTGATTGCCCATCACCTCGATTCCGAGGCACGCCTGGTAAAAACGCGGGAGACGCTCGATCAGGAGCGGAAGATGGCCGAACTACGTGAGCAGTTCATTGCGGTTCTCGGCCACGATCTACGAAATCCAATTGCGGCGATTGATGCTGGCACCAGCCGCCTGCTCAAGGAGGGATGGACGGACAGAAGTCCGCTGGTGCTCAAGCTGATGAAGTCGAGCATCTCAAGAATGTCCGGGCTGGTTGAGAACGTTATGGATCTTGCACGGGCGCGAATGGGTGGCGGCATTGTACTGGAGCATGCGGACGGTGATCTCGTCCAGACCCTCATGCATGTGGTCGAAGAGCTGAGGGTCGCGCATCCGGAACGACGGTTGTCATCGTCCTTCGAGCTGCCAACGACAGTCACGCTTGATCATCTCCGGATTGCCCAAATGATCTCGAACCTGCTGTCCAACTCGGTGACGCATGGCGATCCTGAGATCGAGATCAGGATCGCAGGCCATGCAAGGGACGGGGTGCTTGAGATAAGTGTGAGCAACGGTGGCGAGCCGATCCCACCGGAGCGTCTCGCGAACCTCTTCCAGCCGTTCCGTCGTGGTGAGGCGAAACCTGGAGTGCAGGGGCTCGGACTTGGGCTCTACATTGCCTCGCAAATCGCAAGCGCGCACGGTGGCAGACTGGGGGTGCGTTCGGACAAGGACGAAACCCGTTTCACTTTCACGATGCCGCTGAAAGCGGGTTAGGCAAAGAGCTGTAAGCTTGCGGGAGGGGGTAGGTGGTCCCCGCTCCGCAGGGAGCTTGCGTACTGAATTACGCTGACAAGGTCGAGGTCTCGGACAGGTTTCGTTATCACGCCAACGGCCCCCTCTATGCCTCCCGCAACTGTTTCCGGGTTTGCGGTCATGAAGATGACTGTGCAACCCTTCTGAACCAGCGCGCGGCCTATCTCCGGGCCTGTCGGGCCATCTAGCAGGTTCACATCTACGAGCGCGATGTCCACCATGTCGCCGTGCTTGAGCGCGTCGGCGCGCGATGCGGCAATCCCTTCCACATGGTGGCCAAGCCCCAAGACCGCATCCTCGATGTCGATCGCAATGAGGAACTGGTCCTCGACGATTAATATTCGCTGATTCATTCGTCCGCCCGGTAGGCCACCCGACAAGCGAACTCTAGTCTCGGAGTTTCGTTCCGGAAAAACCGAGACTTTTGCTCGTATTTCGAAAGGGTCGCGTGGCGCTCAGGCGGTCTGTCCCTGAGACACGTTGTCAGTCTTCTCACGCCTCAGGTAGATTTCGGCGCCCTCAACGAGGGATGCGGTTGGTACTTTAGCACTCGACCCCACCCTCTCGCCGCCCGGTGGCGTGATGACGCTGATCTCCCATTGGACTGCATACTGCTATCCGGAATCCGTGGTGGTCACGAATTGGGTTGGGTATGGGCCGCCACATGGTCAGATTGTCGAAACGCTTGGGCAGGAGGGCACGAGAGAACAGTGGCCTCCGTCACCCAGACCTTGCCATCGATGTCTTCGCCATTTCGGATCGCGGCCGCTGCCAGATCTCGGTAGTACTCCGCAAAGAATAAGAGGCGGCGAAGCGACTTCTCCGGCGGATGAGTGGTGGCCTTCATCGCTTCGCAGGTCACAATCACTAGCCAGACCGACGATCCATCGGTCACTGCAATCTGGCCGTTCTCGTGATAAAGGAAGGGTGCGGGTTCGCAGAGGACGATTTCGGTTTCGTCGATCATCTCAGCCAGCCTTCCTCTTGAGTTCATCAGCAACCGACTTGCGGAGAGCATCCATGATGTTCACGACATTCGATGCCGGAGGGGTCGCATCTTTCGACTTCCCGGACTTTTTCCGCGGCTTGAGCGCCTTCTTCTTCTCATCGATCAGCGCCAGCAGGCTTTCCTGGATCGGGTCGCTGACCATTTCCGTCGACCACCGCTTCGTTTTCTGCTTGATCAGCTTTTGAACCAGCGGGATCAGATCCGGATCTGCCTCGTCATCGATATCCTCGAAGTAGTTTTCCTCCGGGCGGACTTCATCTCCGAACCGCAACGCCCATAGGACAATGCCGTCATCGCGCGGCTCGAGAACTACCGCCTTCTCGCGGCGGCCGATGACCAGCTTCGATATCCCAACCACCTTGTCCGCCTTCATCGCGTCGCGAATGACGGCGAAAGCCTCGTTGCCGACGGCATCGTCGGGCATCAGGTAGTGCGGCTTTTCCAGGTAGACCCACTCGATGCTATCAGCGGGGGCGAACTTCTCGATATCGATCGTCTTCACCGTGTCGAGCGCCACGTTGTCGAGATCGTCGTCGGTCAGGATGACATAGTCGTTCTCGCCGCGGGCATATCCCTTCGCCTCGTTCTCGTCGCGGACAGGTTTCCGCGTCACGGAGTCGACGTACTGGGAAACAACCCGGTTGCCTGTCTCCTTGTTTAGGGTGTGGAAGCGAACCTTCTCGGATTCCGAGGTCGCCGGGGTCATGTTGACCGGGCAGGTGACCAGCGACAGCTTGAGGTAGCCTTTCCAATATGGACGAAGCGCCATCGTTACTCTCCTCAGGCTGATTTGCGCTGCGGGGCAGCTTTAGAAGCGGCGGACTTCGATGCCGCCCCGCTCGCGGCGCGCTGCCTGCCTTTGCCAGCGTTGGCATTGGCTGCGGTGCGTTTCGGCTTGTCGTCCTTTTCCTTTGTCATTCCGGCGCTCTCCCGAAGAGCGGCGAGCAGATCGTTCGGTTTGGAGACCTCGACTTTCTTCCGCTTCGGCACCGACTTGCCTTCGATCTTCGCCTTTACGAGTTCCTCGAGCGCCGCTTCGTAGCGATCGTCAAAGGTTGCCGGGTCGAAATCGCCCTTTTTGGTGCTGATGATATGTTTTGCTAGATCGAGCATCTCGCCCTCGATCTTGATCTTGGGCATTTCTTCAAAGGCCTTCTTCGACGAGCGGACCTCGTAGTCGTAGTTCAGGGTGGTGGCGATCAGGCCCTTGCCGTGTGGCCGGATCAGAACTGTCCGCATGCGGCGGAACAGAACCGTTCTTGCAATGGCGGCAACTTTCGACTTGCGCATCCCGTCGCGGAGAGCAGCGAAGGCATCCGATCCCATCTTGTCCGGAGTCAGATAGTAGGGCTTATCGAAATAGACGTCGTCGACATCGGTGCAGGGAATAAACGCTTCGATCTCGAGGGTCTTGTTGCTTTCCGGGATCGTCGCCGCCACTTCATCAGGGTCAATGATGATGTACTGGCCGTTCTCGATCTCGAAGCCT
Source organism: Hyphomicrobiales bacterium (assembly GCA_900472395.1). Lineage (GTDB taxonomy): Bacteria > Pseudomonadota > Alphaproteobacteria > Rhizobiales > Rhizobiaceae > Neorhizobium. The sequence continues at coordinate 174,271 of UCHV01000005.1, read as the reverse complement.
TTGGTCTGCTGATCTTTTTCGACCGGCTTTTCGGTCTCGCTGTCGATGAACACACGGTTGACCCGGTTACCAGTCGCCTTGTTGATCGTGTTGAACGCGATGCGATCCGATGTCGACGCGGCCGTGTACAAAGCGACACCTGCCGAAACCTCGCCGAACTTCAAGAAGCCCTTCCACTGTGCACGCTGGCCTGCCATCGAACTCTCCTACGCAACTGATGCAACTTTGGCGATTCAACCGAATCACGCGGCAGTTGTTCCGATTCGAAAAGAGACTCTTTTTCAATGGCTTGATTCAATTTTCCACTGCAACCGCAGGAGTCAGGGCAACGCGCTAGAATCAATGATCTTTTTGCGAACTCGCGGGATGTCCAACTATTGCAACCGACTGAGGACATCATAAGCAACCAGGAATTTAAAGGTACCGGAACGGATAGGGCCGCAGAAATGATCAATGCTCTCATTGTCATGCTCCACGATAGGATATGTTCAAAAGCCGGTCCAACTCGGAACGGGAAGGATCAGCTATTTCGAAAGATTACGAAATTGTCGTCGGGCCCGCAGCTATACGGGGGTATGGTCAACCCATACGAGGATCTCAGCCAGATGATACCCGCTCAGTGCATAGCCGCTTGTCTAACAAGTGAACCGGTGTCGTCGAAACCGAGTTGGACCCGCTCAATAGCTTGTTCAAGCCTATGGATAAAAACTGGGGCATACGGTGCAGCCGATATCTCTATTGAGAAAATCATGACCTCCGCCGCCGTGGTAAGCAAAATGGCCTCAAGACCATATTTGAGCTGGCATCGAGCTTCATCAGCCAACAAGGTAAGCCGTGCGCACATCAGTTGGAGTGCCGAATGTCGTTCGTAATTAGTCATGAGGCGGACGATGGCCTCCTCATGGTCCGTGATGATTGTAGGCGAGAGGGCGGGGGCTGAACTTTCAGAAAGCTGCGTCATGGTAGATGCTCCGTCAGATTGCTTTGTGACGAAAATTTACCGAAGCCAACCGGTGATGGAATTGTACGCAGGTATATGTCAGCAATGCCTATGGAAGTTACTGATGGGCAAGCGGGACGGCGCAAAACCGCTATGACAGGTTTTTCGCTTTCTGGTTGGTAACTTTGCACGTGCGCATGGACGAAAATTTCGGCTCATTTGCATATGAAGCACTACGTTTAAGTCCGCGTGTCAGTAAAAATATTTGGATCCATGAGGGGTATCCGTATGAAGCTCTTCCCGCCGCAGGTTGATGTTAAGCTTTATGAGGAGGGTTTCGGCGACAGAGATCTGTTAGAGCGTAAGGGCATTGGAAAGCGCTTGTCAGATCTCCTTGAAAAAGTCGATGACCCTGTTGTCTTGGCGGTCGACGGAGCTTGGGGAAGCGGCAAGACTCATTTTCTGAAACGATGGGTCGGAGCGCACGCTGTCGAAAATGATGGCCGGGCAACCACTGTGTATTTTGACGCTTTCGCCAATGACTTCATTGAAGATCCATTGATCGGCCTAACAGGTTCGATAGGTGAAAGGCTGCCGAGCGCCAAGCAGCGAGTTAGTTGGAAGAAGGCCAAAAAAGTTGTCGTTAAGGTAGCTCGGCCGCTTTTTCGGGTAGGGGCGGCGTTAGCTACAGCTGGAGCCACCGAGCTAACTGGTCCCATCATTGACGCTGCCATCGAGGCGGGGGGTAAGGAGGCGGAAGAGGCCGTAGAAGCATTTTGGCGCAGAGAAGACGGGCGCCGCGCCGCGATGCAGCAGTTTCAAAATGCCTTGGCCGAAATTACAAAAGACGGGTCGGTCCTGATCATCGTTGTGGATGAGCTTGACCGCTGTAGGCCGGATTATGCGCTTGCGACATTGGAAGTCATCAAACACTTTTTTGCCGTGGAGCGTGTCCACTTCGTCCTTGGCGTGAACATGGATGCTCTTGAGCATATCGTCCGCGTCCGATACGGCGCGGGTATCAACGCTACAGACTATATCAAGAGGTTCGTTTCTCTGTCGATACAGCTGCCGAAGTATGTCGGCGACGGCGTAGTTCTGCGGGCCCAATTGAAATATTTTCGCACAGCCGCCGATGAAATGGGTATAGATGCAAGGGCGGGAAACATCGCACTCGATCAACTAGAACTGGCGATAGCCCATAACGAGATTACTCTTCGTGATATCGAAAAAATATTGACACGCTTAGTTGTACTCCCCCGAAGTAAAGAACTTGGGGAATTTCCCTTTGGGTTCCAGACCGTAATTATTGCATTGGTTCTTTGGCAAGTCTTGCAGCCCGATTATTTCCGCCGCGCTTTTCGCCGGACGTTGACCATGAAGGAAATTGACGCTTTCTTTGGTATCACTACATCTATGTTAGAGCGGCATTCTCAGTCCTACAATCATGATGCATATCTACTTTCCGGAATCTGGAGATTTGCTCTGACCGGTGAGAGTATAATCGAGACGGACAAAGCCGATTTTGCGAGGACATTCGACCGCTCCGGTCGGGGAGTGTCTAAGGTCCTAGAAGCCATCGAGCGGGACTTCTTCAACTTTTTTGAGGTTAGAGATTAGATGCTGGTAGCTGACATGATGCGGCCAGACGGCCACGTGTTCCTAAAGAGCGAATGGGCGCCAATTAGCGACTATTGGCCTGCCGTCTCCTTCACGAAGAGGTCTGTCGGTAATGATCTGAGCCAGCGATTTAAGCCGGGACGAGACATCCTTATCTACGTAGGCACGACAAGCGAACTAACGAATGATCCAGCCCACAGAAGCCGTCTTCTGTCGGCTGTAGTGCCAGAACCTAATCGGATTCACGAAACAAAGAAGATTATCCCCGCTCGAAGTTGGGCTTGGTCGCTTAGAGACAACGGCGCACGTTGGCCTCACTCACTGGCGATTGTGCGAGCCGCGAGCATCAACGGGCCTCCCTATCCGTCGGCGCGTGAACTTGTTCCTAAAGCCTATTCGTCGTTTGCTGCAATTGAAAACCGCGGCTGGTTCGTGGAGGCGGTGGGCGCGGAGCGCGGCGCTGTGATGGATCTTGAAGTCACTCCGCTTCATCTTAATCTCGCGCCGGAGGTCACGGCATATCTTGGACTTCGCGCGAGCCTGAGTGTCGACGTACCAATATCGGTCAGACAAGAAATATCACGAATGGCACTTCTGATCGTCGATCGAGTAAAAAGAGGCGGCGAGACCTCGGTCAAGACTAATCCAATTAGGTTCGCACCAAATCTATCTGATCTGACCGCGCTCCTCACGCGCTTGTGGCAAGAGCGTCAAGGAGGCGCTTGTGCACTTTGCGGTACGCCTATCCGTGCTGGGACGACGAACGCGATGATGAAGCCATCCGCTGACCGCATCGACAGCGCTAATGGCGCCTACGATGAGACCAACGTTCAGATCACGCACCTCGCATGTAACCTTGCGAAAAATGAGTGGGGACTCGATCAGTTCGAGGAATGGATAGCCGTTGTGCGCGGGGTAAACGATACTGACAGCGCTTTCTATTAGAAGCAGATCACCCCCGTTGTCGGTGGCGCCGACCTATACGACGCTCTTGGTGTTAAGATTTCGGTGAAACAACTATCAATCATTCGCTTATGGCCGGGAGATTGTCTATCAGCAGAGAGGTGTTTACTGAGGTACTAGGACCGCTTTGAGGAATTTTGATTGTGGCACAACTAATACGTTACGATTTTCTGTATCCAAAAAAATAAAAAATTCTGTAGTCTTAGTCATAAGGAAGTGTTTAGGCTCGCTGAGCATAGTTCCCCCCTCAAAATGCCACTCATCCACCTTTCGGGGCCATGACCCTTTTCTATCGCCGTACATTGCTCGCTCAGCTTCAGGCAATGAACGAAAAAAGATCCAGGACGAAATATGTGGATGAAAGAACAATGTCATGTATGTGGCGCAACTTACGATTATTAACCTAGTGCTATCAAAAACGACAGATTGCTTATATTTACGTGTCGATAGTGAGTAAAGCGACACTAAATATATGCATATAAGGGGCAAGGACGTTACTAGAGAATATACTACTCTGTAGTATGTATCTGAATGCCTATATATATTATATAAAAGTATCAATATAAATGACGCCCATCCGGCATACGCAATCGACGAATTTACGATCGCCTGCCGTCTAGTCACGCAGTCATTTCGCCCGGAGGCGTATATAGACGTTTTGTAGTATAATAGCGCAACCAACACCGTTAAAAAGGCTGGGGTGCTTTTCAATCCCACGTAAAAGAAATCTATAGGGGAAAAGTACGATTTTAGCTCTACTGCAGAAAAAACCTCTACCATTGAGACCCGAAGATAACCGCAAGCGGTCACCATTATTGTCAGTGCGGTCACAAATTCTGCCAGGCCAGTAAGCAAGAACTTCGACCGGGGGTATGTTTCCGGCTTTTTCACAGGTTTCAACATTCGGTAACCTTAGTATGCAGCGGTATGGTTTTTTTCACCCCTCGTTAGACAATTCAGATCCTATACGGTTCAGTTCTATTCGGAGGTTTTCTTCTGCCTTCCGCCGTTCCTTTTCCTGCAGATCTTGCTCTAGGATTGCGATGATTGCAGCTCGAACGGCGGGGAAATACTTACGACACATTTCTTCGCTCAACTCATGTAGGCCCTTGCTCAGTATCCCATATGATCCCTTGTATTCGACGATTGCCGGGGGAAGGACCCGTTGTAGAGCTTTGATTTTTTCCGCCATCCGCATCCCGTCGAAACCGGCGATGGGTGCTTCAGCTTTCTCTAGGAGCACGCGATGATCCTCAATCAGCTTCTCGAAAATGCGGCGTAGATAGACGAATGATCCGATACCTATTCCGTGGCTTGCAAGACCATTGGCACGATGCAGCTCTGAGAAATACTCGCTCTCGAGTACGGATCGAAAGCGTTTTATGTCTGAGGAGGCAATATCTTCTAATGAAGGCATTTGACCGTATTTTATAAGGGCAGATCGAGACCTCATTATATTGAACTGGTAAACGTGAGTATCGTGCCTCTGGCAAACAAATTTAGCTACTGTTTCTTTCGTACTCAGCCGATTATAACCTTCCAAAAAGCCGTTGTACGTCTGTTTATTCACGAGCCGTCTCTTGAAATGGCTGTCTCGATCACATCCTGTACAATAAGCATCAAACTGGAAATCGGTTTCCTCGCACAGCCAAACAACCTTTTTCGATATGTCGTTATCGGCCAATTCTAGCTGTTTATACAGCGGCCCCTGCAGCAAGAATTCCGTCAGCAGCTGCCCCGCCTGTTGTTTCTCTTCCATCCCTTTTTTGATTATGCCTCTTTGGTCAATGGCAGTCTGAATTTTCATATTTACCTCCCGGTCTTGGCTGACGGGACAATTTGCAGATTAACCTTTAGACCGTCAATTCAGGTCGTGGCCGTTATTTTATTAAACATCTACCATCGGTATAATTGAGGTAAACCCCGCCTGAGAAAACAGTGGCAGTGGGGTTGTGAAATTCGTAGCGGCAAACCGCCGTTGCGGCAGAGATCACTTTCAAGCCAGCCGCTTGACGGGGCCTTTTGCACCGGCATACTGGTCGCCGTAACGGAAGCTGGACGTGTTAAATGATTGAAGACAACGAACCCAACTTGGTTGCATCTGGTAAGAGCGAGCGGATCGTCAGTGGTGGCTATCCATTCGTCATCAACATCTTCCGATTAGAGACTGATACCACCTGGACGCTTGAGGTGGTTGACCACGAGAACACAAGTCACGTTTGGGATGAGCAATTCGTATCGGATGCAGACGCGCGGGACGTAGCGGTGAAGGCTATCGAAACTGAGGGTCCCGTAGCGTTTATGCGCGGCAATAACATTATTCCCTTCCGCTGAGAATATACTGAGTTGTGAAACGGCGTTTCGCTGAAACCAAGAGCGCAAGCGCGGGGAGGAGGGCAAAATTTCTGCAGGAGACGCTCTCTGTGACCGAGATGATACGTTAGCAACGAGACGCCTGGTCATTCACGACTGCAAGTAACTGGACGTTTCATTTATTGGTTCATCTAATCGACCATTAGTTGGGCTATCAATCCACCCGGGTAGGCGTGAGGCCCCATGTTTCGTCACAGGAATGTGTTTTAAGCTTCCCGCGGATGGAACGGTATTAATTGATCGAAGGTCCACTCTTCTCCTGCAGTGCAGACGAAAAGGATCTTTTCATCACGAGTGTGGGTCTCTTGGGTGTCCCAGTAGATCTTTGTACCCCCCTCATACTCGGGCTCCTCTGTCTCCGGATCAATGTAAGATATCCACGCTGTTGCGAGAACCGTTTCCGCCGTGCCAACGATCAGATTGCCGTTGGGTGACTGGAAATTATGTACGCTCATCTTATCCATAACCAATTGCGCTGAATACTATTGCGGCATGGATTTTCGTCGGCGGCAAGCATCTTGACGGTCTTTTGTGGCTGTAATCCAGGCGAACAGAGAGACGGTCAGGGCCGGGGTGGAGAGGACTTATTGGTGTCAACTATGTTCGAAGCGGGTTTGCAGATAATTGGGCCCGCTCTAGTATGACCGTAGCCTCGCTTTGCCGAACAAAATGCTGACTTTCAGCAAGAATTTCCCGGTACCGCTGAATTTTTGCAAACTTGAGGCGAGATACGTCATCAGGAGATGCTCCTGACTGCGTGACGGGCAAACTTGCTTCGTTCTCTAATAGGTCGAGCAACAAGTTGCGCATCACCGCGTTCTCTTCCCGAATTCGTGCGAACTCAACGACCTTGTCGCTGGTCGCTACTCTCCGTGCAATCGCTTTTTCGATCTCCTTCTCGACCAATCGTGTTTTGGCCGCGTAGTACCGACAAATGAACATTGCTGCGACGATAGCGGACATCGCGACGAGAACGTATAGCATCTTGGCCTCCGAGTTATCCTAGAGGTCGATATTTGAAATGCTAATTTCAATATGTGCTGCGGACGATTAACCGCAAATTGTGCGCACGTTGAGCAGGACGGGAACAGACAAGCGGAAAAAAGGCATAGAGACATGGGGGGAGGTCGTCTGACGATCGCAATCAGAAGAAGCCATGTCAGGATGCCACCGGGTTGCGGCCGATCGCTACAGTGTGCACCATTGTATTACCGAAATAGAGCCGTGACCATGAGGGTTCCCTAGACGATCAAGAGATCGCACTCATTCTCAAACACGTTCCTGACGACCAACTGACTGCAAAGCTATCCGAGCGGCCAGATCCAGATACAGGAGTATTTGCCGCTGCGGTGAAAACAAGCGATGAGCTCGAGGTCGATGACGATACCGTCATCTCAAGGGGGAAGGACGGAGCCTTTGTGATGAGCTGGACTTGGGTCGCAAATTACGAAGTCGGTTTGCCTGATGCTCAACATGCTGAGGTCCTCAACCAGCCAAACGGGTCAAGTCCCGCAAATTCGAGTCAGAAATTCTCAACGAAGCTCTCGAAAAAGCTGCTACGTTGAAAAAAAACCTCACATGGAAGCTCATTGTTTGGCTCGCCAAATCAGAGCGTTAGTGGCAATGCGGCTGGAGCGGTCAAGCTAGGTCCTAAAGTTCCATGGGAGTTTTGACCTGATGTGATGGACGGCCACCACTCCCGGCATCGCGAAATGCAAAATGTGGGGTGTCGGACTCACATCAGGTCAGTTCGGCTTGGTCGATGATTTTAGGGTTGCGCCGATGAGATTTAGGGTCCTCCAAGATAAAACTGGACATCCTTGTGTTTCGGCGTGGAATATTGACCCCTCTGGCGGGGTGATCGGCGTCCAATTTTGACCCCCCACCTGTTTCGTCTGACCATCCGTCTTTTGGTGACGGATGGAGGGGGAGTTGAAGCGAGTGGATACGATTGCGCGTGTTCGTCGAGCCTTCCACGTTCAGGGCTGGTCGGTGAAGAAGATCGTCCGGGAGCTGAACGTGTCTCGCAACACGGTTCGCAAGATTTTGCGATCCGATGAGACGGACTTTTCCTACGAGCGAGAGCGACAACCTTTACCGAAGACGGGTCGGTGGAAAGGCGAGATCGAGCGCTTTTTGGCTGCAAACGAAGGTAAACCCTCTCGTGAGCGACTGACGCTGATCCGGATTTACGAAGAGCTTCGGGCGCTGGGTTACGACGGCAGTTACGATGCGATCCGGCGCTATGCGAAGGGATGGTCGAAGGACCGGGGTGCAATGACGGCTGAGGCCTACGTGCCGCTCTATTATGCGCCCGGCGAGGCTTATCAGTTCGACTGGAGCCATGAGATCGTCCTGATCCAGGGCGTGACGACGACGGTGAAGGTTGCCCATGTCCGGCTCTGCCACAGCCGGATGATGTTCGCGCGGGCCTATATGCGCGAGAGCCAGGAGATGGTCTTCGACGCCCACGACAAGGCCTTCGACTTCTTTCGTGGCACCTGCACGCGCGGTATCTACGACAACATGAAGACGGCGGTGGAAGCTGTCGTTATCGGCAAGGAACGGCTCTACAATCGCCGTTTCCTGCAGATGTGCAGCCACTATCTCGTCCACCCCGTAGCCTGCACACCCGCATCCGGCTGGGAGAAGGGACAGGTCGAGAACCAGGTCGGCCTTGTGCGCGAGCGGTTCTTCACGCCGCGTCTCAGGGTCAAAAGCCTGGAGGAACTCAATGTCTGGCTGCTCGACAAATGCGTTGCCTATGCCAAGGCCCATAGTCATCCCGAACAGACGGCGCAGACAGTCTGGCAGATGTTCGAAGCCGAACGCAGCAGTCTCGTACGCTACGTGGGCCCATTCGATGGGTTCCACAGCGTTCCGGCCTCAGTGTCGAAGACCTGCACCGTCCGCTTCGACAACAACAAATACTCGGTCCTGTCGACTGCCGTCGGCCGCCCAGTCGAGGTTCATGCCTATGCTGATCGGATCGTCATCAAACAGGATGGAGTGACGGTCGCGGAACACCAGCGTAGCTTCGGCCGTGGCGATACAGTCTATGATCCCTGGCACTATGTCCCTGTCCTTGCTCGCAAACCCGGTGCCTTGCGCAACGGCGCTCCCTTCCGCGAGTGGGTTTTGCCAGCCGCCATGGAGAAGGTCCGTAAGCGACTGAAAAGCGTCGATGACGGTGATCGGCAGATGGTCACCATACTCGGATGCGTTCCCGCCGATGGTCTCGCAGCCGTTGAGGCTGCCTGCCAGGAAGCGCTCGATCACGGCGTCTGCTCGGCCTCGGTGATCATCAACATTCTGGCGCGAAGCCGCGACCCGGCTCCCGCTGCAACCCTGCAAATCCCAGATGCGCTTCGGCTTGCTCATGAGCCGGTCGCCGACTGCGCCCGTTACGACAGGCTCAGGAGAGTAAGTTGATGGAACGCACACAAGTTCTCGAACTGATGAGCACGCTGAAGCTTTACGGAATGCGTAGCGCCTACGACGAAGTCATGGGAAACGGCATCAAACGGCAGCACGAGCCGCCGCACATTGTCGGCGACCTCCTGCAGTCGGAGATCGCCGAGAAGCAGGCACGCTCAATCCGCTACCAGCTCAGCATCGCCAAATTGCCGTTGGCAAAAGACATTGACGACTTCGACTTCGCCGCACGCCCGTCAATGAATCCCTGGTGCGGGAACTGGCCACCGGCACCTTCGTCGCCGACCAGCGCAACGTCGTCCTCGTCGGCGGCACGGGAACCGGCAAGAGCCATCTGGCTATCGCAATTGCCCGTGCGCTAATCCGCAACGGCACGCGTGGACGCTTCTTCAATGTCGTCGATCTGGTTAATCGCCTGGAAACGGAAACGCGCAACGGCAAGCAAGGTCGGATGGCCGATTACCTCACGCGTCTCGACTTCATCATCCTCGATGAACTCGGCTATCTACCGTTCGCGCAGGCCGGAGGTCAGCTCCTCTTCCACCTTATCAGCAGGCTCTACGAGCGCACCTCGGTCATCGTCACGACGAACCTTGCCTTCGGCGAATGGCCGTCGGTATTTGGCGATGCCAAGATGACGACAGCGCTCCTGGACCGCCTGACCCATCACTGCGAGATCGTGGAAACCGGAAACGAGTCCTGGCGCTTCAAGAACCGTTCTCAAAGCTAAAGCCGAAGATACCCATCACCCGCACTTGGCCTACCCTCTGCAACCCCGGCCAGCGCCGGGCAGGCCAAGCGCTGATCGCTTATAGGGGGTGAATATTGGACGCCGATAAGGGGTCAACATTCCGAGCCGATTGACACCATTCGACCGCGTGCACCAGGACTGAACGTTGCAAGACGTGGCTCGTGCCGCATTGTCCGCGTAAATTGAAACGTGATTTATCAGATCGCAATTTTTGATCAGTACAATGCAGACGAAAGCGCTAAGATTCCGCGCTTATCACGACGGCAAGTTCTTGGCTCAATCGTAAGGTTCGTTGGCGATCTCTTTTTCGGATCGTGCGCCCTTTGATGAATGGACTGCTCCTAAGCTTCGGCGCCCTCTTCCACACCGTCCGTGCAGGCGATAGGTGACGTAACTTACGTAATTCCATCAAGTCGAAACAGCTTTTAACAGCGCGAATAGCCGCCTCCTGCGACCTTTCCATTTTCGAAGTGTTGGAGACCTTGTGTCTTCCTACGTGGTTGGAATGGAGCGATCAGCTGTAGTCGATCTGGTTGGCGAGGTCGTAACGGGGTACGAGAATGTCTCCATCAAACTGACCGTGTATGGTCATCGCCTCAGAGATTTCAACATTTGGGAAGCAGTCTGTAAATTTGCTCTCGCCAACATATTCACCGCTCGCGAAGAGCGCTGTGTGGCTCAGGGACGCTAAAACTCGTTGCGCTTGCTCAATATTGCTCGCGCGGATGTAGACGGTGGCACAGACCTTTAGGTCGGCGGTGTAGATGATATCGCCGCCCAGAGCTGCTTCAGAACGTTGGTCGCTCAGAGAAACGGTTTGAAGCTTTGTCGTATCCGTCGAAGTCTGTTGCTTGCAATTCTGGGTATTGGATGACGAGGGGTCTTTGGTGTTCATTTTGCTCTTAGCGACCGCGTTAGCATAAGGGTTGTCCGAAAACCCGATCGGCACAACCCATGTCTGATTTCAAAAGCGTAATTTCAGTAATTTCTCTGAAACTAACCTGAGAAAAAGTTGCCCTCCAACGTCGGCACATAAGCGTTCAGGCCATTTGATGTGACAGGTGCCCGCAATAGTCTCTGCTGGAAGGCAGGCGATTTGATCTTAGCGGAATTTCGCTCATCTTGCACGTCAGGACCACGCCCGTCTGCCCATGTTTCAAAACGGCAGCTCCGGCTGGACTATCATTTGTGAATATCATGGCGAGGAAGGCAAATGTGTTGCAGGAAATGCCTTCCTCTTAGACCGGGATGATACGTCAGGCAACGAGGTCCCCGGTCGGCTATACTCATTAAGTGATTTGGACGTTTACGGAAAGCGCCAACCGGTATCGACCTCATCGCGACGCTGCGTAGCCAAGTTTAAGGGACGACATTGTGACGACATGAAAGCGAACGTTCCAGGCAGCCCGCCACGCCACGATACTGCCGAGCTCGTACTTCAAGAGACGCGCTTAACGTCAAAAAAGCGCGATCTATCATTGTCAGAGAGTGCCGCAATAAATCCTCGTAAGAATTCCGTTTCAGCAGCGTGCTCCGAAACCATCTGCCGCGTCTTAGCCAAAATTTTCCTGCCGCGATGACGTGTGACTTCCGCAACCCATCTCGCATTCACGAGCTGTTGGGTTCTATAGGTAAGGCCTGATCTCAAGACCAATTCCACGGCTAACTCTCTCATCGTCGCCTGCTGGACCGCAAGGCCACCCAGGGCTTCGAATGAAACGACGAATTGCTCCTGCGAGCTCAGCTCGTCAGGCGTAACTGTGGGGTAGGATAGGGATGTCAAGGTGAATGCTCGGCATGTCGATCGCCAAATGATGGGTTAAAGCGCTGCATTTCGCAACTGGCCGATGCGAATATTATAACGCTTCGCATTTCGCTGGGAGCGACTTAGCGGCGCCCGCGAGGAGCCTATTAGTCACAGGCGGACGTCGCCGTCACAGCTGGTCAACCAGTCAGTGTCGCTGCACTTTGCCTGTTCGTTCCGTCACCAATATACGGTCATCGAATGTTTGGCGGGTGTACTATACCAGAGAACTGGTCCGTAGCCGACAGCAGAGTGACGCTCGATCGCTATCAATCTACGATTACAGATCGACTATAAAATTCGGCCGGAAGCCTGAACTCGCGTTCTCGTGGGCGTAGCCGAGAGGATTGCAAAGTATACGTGTTTTTTCGTGAATAAAGTCGCGAGCGCTATGAATATGCCCGTGGATCCAAGCGGCCGGTTGATACCGGGTCACCATTTCAGAAAGGTCGCTGGCAAAGCAGGCGTTGGTTACGTGGCCGTAGAAACGGCTGCTCAGGCTTTCGACAAGGGGAGCGTGATGGGTGACGACTATCGCTTTCTCTCCCTCGGCGCTCCTAAGTTGCGCCTCGATAAACTTTCGACTGGCGACGTGACGGAGCAAGACCTCCCGAACTGTCAGCATTCCGTTCTCCTCTGGAAGCCTCTCATCTGACCGGTATATGCAGTGGTAATCCGCCATCCGGTAGGGCGCGAGACTAAATGCGATCCTCTTCCGTTCTTCAGGCGTGAGGTCGTCATCTCCACCAATCGGAATCGCAAAATCCGTCCATAGCGTCGCACCAATGAAGTTGCAGCCGCCTATCACCACGCTTTCGTTTTCCAGCAAATGAATTCTTGTGTCAGATGTTAAGGATCTAGCTCGCTCAAGGGCGCTATCGATGCTCGAGCCAAAATAGTCGTGGTTTCCTAGCACGAGCACGATCGGCATGTGAGGCTCGATATTGCGCCGGAGATATGCGATGCTTGCAGCCACGTTGTCTGAAACGTCGCCAGCACAAATGCAGATATCAGCTTTTGGGATTTGCGGGGTACGTCCCCGGACGAGATCAATCGGAGAGAAGTGTATATCACTTATGATCCATGCACGCATTGTCGTGACCTCATTTTGCAGGGCGCAAGAAGCTGACGGGCAGTCATCGAGATTATCGCCGACTGGCTGATGGGTGGAGCGGGATCTTGTGACTCAGATTGTCGGGCTGTTCGACATAGCGGTGCTCGATATGCCGAACTCTGGCGTCTCAGAGGAGCGGAGTAGCTGATAAAGATCGTCACCTGACAATGACATCTTGCCCTTCAGCGCATTAGCTATCGCAGACAGGGTAGATTTCCGACGGGACAGCAATTCGGTGACGCGGAGGTATTCCGTGTCCAGTATGCTGTTGACTTCAACTCTGAACGCCTCGTCCTTCCAAAGCTCCTGTATGCCAAGTCGATCTAGCGCATCGTAGGAGGCAGAGAGACTGGGGCCAAGGCCATGGATGGTCACCATCTCCATGGCAAGCCGTGTCGCTCTATCTAAGTCACTCGTCGGGCAGCCGCCTGCGCCGGTGGATTTGTCTCCAAAGATAATTTCCTCCGCAGCAAGACCTGCAAGCAGCATTGCTATCTTAGCAAGGAGTTCTGTCTGTGATGCCATTACGGTATTATGGTAGTCGATGCGCGTCAAACCGTGGCTGCTGGCATCTGAAGAATGCGTGTTGTTGTTGTCGAACACCTCGATCTCTTGAACGATGCCGACATCGAGCAAGTCCGCAATGACTGCGTGACCCGCCTCATGGACTGACACACGGAAGAGTTCGGTTTCGGAGAGGAATCTAGGAGGCGGAGTGAGGTACTCTAAATCGGTGACAGTGACCTCGCGTGAACTCCTTCTCGCCAAGCGTTTGGCTTCCCGAACAATTTGGTTGATGTCGGCACCTGTCTTGCCCGGAATGCGTTTCGCAACGTCCTCAAGCCGTGGATTATTCGTCAAATGGGGAAGATATGTTTCAAAAATCTCTAGCCTTGTTTTTGCATCAGGAAGAGGAAAGTGAACGTGCTTCTCTAATCTCCCACTTCGCAAAAGCGCAGGATCTATTTTCTCGGGATAATTGCACGCACCGATCACGATTACGCCCTCGCGGGCTATAACGCCATCCAAGGATTCCAAGAGGCCATTGACGACTTGCATCGAGTAGTTTTCGTGTCGCGATGGAAATCGCTCTCGATGACCTATAGAATCGATCTCGTCTAGGAACAGCAACGATGGAGCCTGCAACTGCGCCGCTGCAAATGTAGCGTACATAGCTTTCAACAAGTCTCCGAGGTGACCGTCTTTTTCAGATTGCCATCTTTGAACCGAGGTGGCGATAATTGTTAGGCCCAACGTCTCCGCAAGCGTCTTGGCAAAAAGGGTCTTCCCAGTACCGCTCGGGCCGTAGATCAGGATCCCTTGATCAATATCGGACCATTGGATCTTCCCGGCTCGCCAGTCATTTATATCGTCGCGCAGATTCCGGGCCCACCGACCAGCCTCACCGAAGCCCTTCATCGGATCCATCAAGGGCTTTTCAGCCACGTTACCATTCAACCGTTCCTGCCGGGGAATACGTCCCAGCGCAGCGGAGGCGCTCTGTTGAACGCGAAAGATCGCGTCGTACTGGTCCATCGGTACCGCACGAAGAGTTTCCAACTCGCTTTGCGAAAGCAGGCCACATCCCATCATTCGAGCGAGGCTTTCGAAATGTCTCGGCAAGGCGACTTCGACCGTATGAAGTTGGTTCACCGCAATAAGCAGACTGGGGTGAAGTTCGCTGTCGTCATATGCGAAGACCACAACTCTCGATGACTTCAAGACGTCTGCAGCGTCAAATGAGTGTCCGCGCTTGTCCTTTTCAGCGTGAAACCCAATCCAGATTTCGGGATTCAGTTTCAGCACTGATTTCGCCGCTGCAATCAGTTCACTCACCTCGACGTGTCGGGGAACTCTGAGCACGATTACGAAAGATAGCGGTAAAAAGGCACCGGGATGACGTCGTGCAAACCTTGCGAATGCGCAATAGGCGATGAACCGTGCGGCGGATACGTCCAGTGCAGCCCGCGCCTTTTTTGTATTTCTGATAGCTGGCCTATTTAGCTGCAGGCCTCGCTTGAAGACGTCCTCCGCATCCTGCTGAAAGAATATTCTCAATCTATCAGGGTTCATTGTCATTTCCACAAATCAAGCGGGTTGCCGACGAGTTGGTAGAACCGGTTGAAAGTCCTCACGACGCGTTTCTTTTCATTCACGTAATACAACTCGGTAGTCATTCCAGCACCATCATCCGGAATCGTGGGATGGCCGCTCACACGACCTACCAGACAAGGAACCGTGCGTTTTGAAAGCAGGTAGTCTCTGATGCGAACCGGCTCGGTGTGACGATCTGGCTGGGCGCCATTCGCGAGACGCTCCAAGTCATCTGCCAGAACGCGTAGCGATCTGACCATGTCATGCGGATTCTGTCCGAGCCAGTGGTCAGGCATTCGGTCTCCGATTCGGTTTACGAGCTGTTTGGACTGCGAGATGATAAACCACGGACGAGAACATAATGTCAATAACTGGAACCACAGATGCCAAACTCGAACCTCAGATACATAGTGTTGACATTTTTCTGGTTTGTTCGCTCATCGCTCAGTCATGGACTTTTCGGCAAGCTCATTCAGGGCCGCAAGGGCGTTACTCGGTCTCGAGCAGAAGGACATCGCGTCAGCTGCTGGTGTAGGTGTTCGTGTAATTATGCGGCTGGAGGGCATAGGCTATCGGGTGCCGACCGTTTCCGCCCATGAGGTCCGCATCTACTACGAAAGCCAAGGCTTGGAGTTCCTTGCCGCAAATAGCAAAATCGGACCAGGCGTGCGGTGGGAACAGAGAGGTAGGAAAGACATCTTTCATCGGCGGCAAATTCAAGCCGGACGGGTAATGGTAGGTATTTTACAACGGGAATTTGCGGAAAAACTGAATGTCAATCGTAGCTTCTACACGAAGTTCGAAAACGACGACTTTTCGCGAAGGCCTGAGCCTGCTTTTATTGATCTTGCGTTCAAAACACTGGAAGCCGAGGGTGTTCATTTCTTGAAGGATACGCAAAAAAGCGGCTTTGGTGCACGGCTCGCGACGCCTCCAGCGGATATCGTGAAGGCGTAAACTTTGCTTCTATTAGACAGTGCGCCGGGTATTGAAGCAGTCACAGTTAAAGCAGTGTTATACTGCGACATCCCGGTTGACGACGACGGCGATACCAAATTGTGCGATAGAACGTTCGAGGTCTTTAGGTTTGCTTGGGCAGGTTGGGTAGGAAATTGTAAAACTGAAAGCACTGGGGTTTCGACCCGGCCACCTTGAAGGCTTCATGCTTGCACAAACGCGAGCAAACCAGATCTCAGGCACTTATGTAGAAAAACTCATCCGTTCTGAAAGGGTGGAGGATCCGTTTGGGCAGCAGACTGAGTTCGAGCGAATAGAGTATCGCCGATCAACATTCCATATCGATGAGAGCGTCCACTTCGGACTTGAACTCATTAATCCGACCAAAAGCGCCAGTCGCTTGGTAAGCCGGTTCCTGGAACTTACAGGTTATCGCTTTTCTATAGAGACCTGGTCCGAGGACCCACTGGAATGGGCTCAGTGCACCAGCGAAATGATGAGCAGGAAGATTCAAATACAGAAAGTCATCGCTGGCGGCATTGATGTCGCTTCTGGGGTAACCGGAGAGATGGTTTTCAGGGGGCAGGGCGATGTGCTTAGCGCAGCCGCTTCAATTTTGGAGGGGCGGCAATATACGACAGATAAAGTTCAAGTTGTATTTGAGCACATTGCTGGGGCGGTGACGTTTCGTCCGCAGGGTCAGTCTTGGTGAATGCAAACTCCACCAAGACTATTATTGATTCCGCTCGAAGAGCAATAAATCTCCTGTGAGATTTTCTTGAGATGAACCAACGATATCAAGCGATCTTTATTCCATTCCGAGCGCTGCCATATATGTCTGAAGGATGGATTCTTCCTCCAAGCGTTCGTTGGCATCTTTTTTGCGAAGGCGAAGGATCGTCTTAATTGCCTTGGTGTCGTAACCGCGGCCTTTGGCTTCTCCGAGTACATCTTTGATGTCCCCAGCAATCGCAGCCTTCTCTTCCTCCAAGCGCTCTACGCGCTCGATGATAGAGCGAAGTTCTGCGGCGGCAACCGTCGTGCCGGACGTTTCAATTTCATCCACGTTGTAGCTCCATGAGTTTAGGAGGACATGATGACAGCCAGCGCTTTGCCTCACAATGGGCACAATTGGTTGTGAACCAATACCGGTAAGCGATGGCGTCTAAAACACTGCCCTATGTCATTGTTATTGTTGGAATGTTCCGTTTAAAGTAAGGCGGCGAATGTTTGAAAATCGTCGGCAATGGTCTTTTTTTCTTCTTCCAGTCGTTCGATGCGCTCGATAAAGGCGCGGAGTTGGTCGCGGGCGACGCCATGGGCATCAGACATCGGGGCCTCCTAAAATAGTCTCGACAATTTTGCGGGTGGTGTCACCTGCCGTGAAGTGCAGGCAAGGTCAAGCCAATTTACGCGAAGAGCCATTCAATAATGAATGCCTCACGGCTCACCCTTGGCACGGCTTGTTGCGCCCGAATGCGGCTTTTTGAGTGTCGGACGCGTAAGGTCTGTGCCGATTTGGCGGCTGCGTTATGCAGGGTAGGGGCCGGTGCGGGAGGCAAAAACCTGCCGCTGGTGCAGAGCCGGGTCTTCATTGAGCTTTTGAAAGATCGGCGCCAGACGTTGTGCCCATTCCTCAATGCCGCTTTCGTCGCCGATAAGGTCCTGGCGTACTTCCAGAAGTGCGTGCGCCAGGCCGGTGCGCATGCAGTGGCGGTACATGCAGTCGTTCTTCAATGCGCCATCGTAAGGCTCGTTATCGCCGATCAGCAGGTTCGGGTCGGCACGCAGCAGGTCCAGAAGTGGCCGGACGGCGCGGTGGTCGGTGTCCCACAGAACCGAAGCGTGCCACGGGCGCGGAACGCCTTTCCACGATTGCGTGAAAGAATGGAGAGACAGCACCAGCGGCGTTTTGCCACTCACCGCGGTCGCCTTGCCGATCGTCAAATCCACGGCGCGGTGATAGGGGCGATGGAAAGTATCGAGCCTATGCTGCCATTCGCTTTCGGTGATTGGATGGTTGCCCGGAATGATTGCGCCATCGGAAATGCGCATGATCAAGGTCGGATCGTCCTCGCCGCGATTGGGGTCGATCAGCAGTCTTGAGAAACCGCAAAGCACGGCCGGAACATTCAGCAGGGATGCAAGCCTGCGCGTCAGGCCTTCAATGCCGATGTCGTAAGCGATGTGGCGGTGGAACGCCGCTTCGGC
Source organism: Hyphomicrobiales bacterium (assembly GCA_900472395.1). Taxonomy (GTDB): domain Bacteria; phylum Pseudomonadota; class Alphaproteobacteria; order Rhizobiales; family Rhizobiaceae; genus Neorhizobium. The sequence continues at coordinate 156,009 of UCHV01000005.1, read as the reverse complement.
GAGGCCAAGCGTGCCGTAACCGGGCGGCAATCGGTTCATGGCGTGGTCGGCCAGAAGCACCATCCCGCCGTCATAATTGCCCTGTACGATTTCGTAGGCGTCGAAGTCCTGCATTGCCTGCTGCCCGGCTTGCCAATTGTTTGTTTTGCGTGATTTTTACGCTCGCGCTTGATTGCATGCAGATTGCGGATAGGCAAGGCGGACGGGACGTAAACGCGGGAAATCGGCTTTTAAACGGACGCTAAACGATTAGACTTTCGTTTGACATTCGGTCTCCAGCGCGCCAAGACAGTCGCATCTGATTTAGCAGGGGATCCGCTGGAAACCGTGTCGAAACCATCCTTGTTTTCCTTCACCGCTCTTTTGTCGCCAGCCTTTTTAGGCGTGGCGCTCGCGTTTGTTTCACCAATCTTTGCGCCCAGCGAAGCGCGCGCGGATTTCCGCGTGTGTAACGGTACCCAGAACCTTGTGGGCGTCGGTATCGGTTACCGTGCCCAGGAGGGCTGGATGTCCGAAGGCTGGTGGCAGGTTCCTGCCTCCAGTTGCGCAACTCTGATCGAAGGTGAGTTGCAGTCACGTTATTATTATCTCTACGCCGAAGATTCTGCCCGTGGTGGCCGTTGGACCGGCGAAGTCAGCATGTGCGTCGCCGAAAACGAATTCAAGATCACCGGCGTCGGAGACTGCTTTGCTCGCGGTTATCAGAAGATGGGCTTCAAGGAATATGACACAGGCCGTCAGGGTAGCTGGATGGTCCAGCTCTCCGACAACACAGGCACGCAGGAAGGCCAGAACTGATGAAGCGTAATCGCAAAGTAAAAATTCTTGCAACACTCGGTCCGGCATCGTCCGAAGAGGCGATGATCGAGAAGCTGCACGAAGCGGGCGCCGATCTTTTTCGTATCAACATGAGCCATGCCAGCCACGACATGATGCGCACGCTGATCACGCGCATCCGTGCCGTGGAGGCCCGTTCGGGCCGTCCGATCGGCATTCTCGCCGACCTGCAGGGCCCGAAGCTTCGCGTCGGCAAGTTCGCCAACACCAAGGTGACGCTGACCCCCGGCCAGACTTTTACGCTCGATGACAATGAAGCGCCGGGCGACGAGAACCGCGTTTTCCTGCCGCATCCGGAAATCCTGTCTGCCGTCAAGGCCGGCGACCGCCTGCTGATCGACGACGGCAAGCTGGCGCTGAAGGCTACCAAGGCTGATGGCAAGTCGATTGTCTGTACGGTCGTCGCCGGCACAAGCATCTCCGACCGCAAGGGCGTGAGCCTGCCTGATACGCTGCTGGAAGTCGGCGTTTTGACCGACAAGGACCGCGCCGATCTCGATGCCGTTCTTGCCACCGACGATGTCGACTGGGTAGCGCTTTCCTTCGTGCAGCGCCCGGAAGATCTGGTCGAAGTGCGTCGCATTTCCGGCGGCCGCGTTGGCCTGATGTCGAAGATCGAAAAGCCGCAGGCTCTCGAGCGTATCGAAGAAATCATCGAGCTTTCCGACGCACTGATGGTTGCCCGTGGTGACCTCGGTGTCGAAATGCCGATCGAAATGGTGCCGGGCATCCAGAAGCAGCTGACCCGCGCCTGCCGCCGCGCCGGCAAGCCGGTCGTCGTTGCCACGCAGATGCTGGAATCGATGATCACCGCACCGGTTCCGACCCGTGCCGAAGTGTCCGACGTATCGATTGCCGTGTTCGAAGGCGCCGATGCCGTCATGCTGTCGGCGGAATCGGCTTCCGGTCAGTATCCGGTCGAAGCCGTGTCGATGATGGCATCCATCGCTCATACCGTCGAGCAGGATCCGCTTTACTCGAGCATCATCTACGCACAGCGCGCCACGCCCGAGGCAACCGGTGCCGACGCGATTTCGCTTGCTGCCCGCCAGATCGCCGAAACGCTGAACCTTGCCGCCATCGTCACATATACCTCGTCGGGCACGACGGGTCTGCGCGCATCGCGCGAGCGTCCGACCGTTCCGATCCTGGCGCTGTCGCCAAAAATCCAGACGGCGCGTCGCCTGTCGGTATGCTGGGGCCTGCACTGTGTCGTCACCCACGATGCGACGGACCTGGACGACATGGTGAACCGGGCCTGCCGTATCGTTGCCGAAGAGCAGTTCGGCAAAGCCGGCGACCGCATCATCATCTCGGCCGGTGTTCCGCTCGGCACGCCGGGCGCCACCAACATGGTCCGCATCGCCTATATCGGCGCTGACGGCCAGAGTGCTGTCTAAGCCTCTTCAGGTTTGATGAAAACATTCGAGCGGCCGGAGCAATCCGGCCGTTTTCTTTTGAAAGGTTGTCTTTCCATGAGCCCTTTGCCGACACCCACAATCCCCACCCTCGTGAGCTCGCGCCTGATATTGCGGGCGCCGCGCATGGAAGATTGGCCGGCTTATGCCGCCTTCATGGCAACGGACCGTTCCACCTACATGGGCGGCCCGCATGAGGAGGCAATCGCCTGGGGCATGTTCTGTCATGACGTGGCGCAATGGCATTTGCTTGGCCACGGCGCGCTGATGATCGAGGTGCGCGAGGGCGAGGCGGCGGCCGGAGAATGTGCCGGCCAGGTGGGGCTCAATGGCGGACCGCTGTTTCCCGAACATGAATTGGGCTGGATGCTCTATCCCGGTTTCGAGGGCAGGGGCTACGCATCCGAGGCGGCGACCGCTCTGCGGAATTGGGCTTTCGAGACGCTCAGGCTCGAAACGCTGGTGAGTTATATCCATCCCGAAAACGCCGCGTCATGCCGATTGGCGGAGAGGCTGGGTGCTGTTCTGGATGCGGACGCGGCACGGCATGATCCGGCGGACCTGGTGTATCGGCATCCGAAAAGTTGAACGCCCTCAGTTCTTCTCGATAGCCACTCCGACTGCCGGCTGTGCCGGCACGCCGCGCTGTTGCAGCCGTGCTTCCGCAGCCCTTGCGGTTGCCTGCAGGTCGCGATTGAGCCCTGCCACCTTTTCGATGGCCGCGATGCAGAGGTCGGTGACGACATAATCCGGCTTATGGCCGAGGCCGTGGACCATGACCAGTTGCGAGCCGGCAATATCGCGGGCAAGACCCTGCGAGTGGATCTCTTCCAGAACCACCGGATCGCTGTCGCCGGTGATGATGACTGTCGGGGCCTTGATCTCGCGATAGCGCGGGGCGATGCGGGTCACGTAGTCATGCAGATTGAAGACATCGGTGGCGTTGGCGCGAAACGTGTCCGGACGAAGAACGAGAGCGGGCGCTCCTTCCTCGACATAACGGTCACGCCGCTGGTTGGGGCTGAACACCGATTTGGTCGCGCCATCCATCAGGAAGAGGCCGGCCGGCAGTGAGACGAGGCGGGTGAACAGCCAGCCGATGACCGGCTTTGGCGCGAGGCTATAATACCAATCGACGCCACCCGGCCATGGATGGGTGGCGGGCGACAGGAACACAAGACCGGCGGTCTTTTCCGGATGGAAGACGGCAAAACTTGCCGCAATCGCACCGCCGAAGGAATGAGAGACGATGACGGCGCGCTTCATGCCATAGGCGTCCATCAGCCTGGCGATGGCGGCGGCCTGGCCGTCGGGCGTATCGTTTTCGTGGCCGCCGCGTTCGGAATAACCGTGGCCGGGGCGGTCGACGAACAGCATTTCAGCGCGACCGCGCATGGGACCGAGGAAAGCGGCTGCCTGATCGCGCAGATTGCCGCTGGCGCCGTGAATGAAGACCAGCGGCGGCAGATCGGCATTTTCGCCGGCCGGCACATGCAGCGCGTTCATGCGGTAGCCGCCGATATCCGTCAGCGTGCCGATGTTGGGAAAGCGGCGCTCGATGGCGGCGGCCTGCCATGCCGTGAACCCGAAACCGGTGGCAAGCAGGAGAGCGAAAACGACAAGGGCTGTGATCATGATGCGGGAACGTCTGGATGGCTTTTTGCGGGCGAGGTGTGGCATTCACGGCATAACGGGCTATGTGGCCTGTAAGTTTCCGCCACCCACCTGATTACGTCCGGCTGCCGGCGATTTTTTCCGCCAGCTTTTCCATCTGCTCGCGAGCTTCCTTGTCTGCCGGGTAGATTGCCAGATATTGTTCAAGAGCCTTTTCGGCCAAGGCATCCTGTTCGGCTTCCATCAGGATCGCCGCCATGCCTGCGATGGCGCCAAAATGGCGGGGCTCGCGTTTCAGCACTTCGTTGATATCGGCCATCGCCTTGCGCGGGTCGCCCATCGTGTAATGCAGCGTGGCGCGCTGGTGCCAGGAGCCGGTGAAATCCGGATCGATGATCGTGGCGCGGTCGAGGAAATCCATCGCTGCGCCGTTGTTCTTCTTTTCCACCGCTTCGGATGCCCACTGAAGAAGAAGATCGACGGTCGGGCTGCCCGACTCGCTCCAGTCGGTCTGGATCTCTTCGGCGATGCTTTTTGCCTTGTCCGGATCGCTTTCACGCTTCAGCCTGGCCAGCAGGCTGTCGATCTTGGCTTCGGGAGACAGGTTTTCCGCTGGTGCGACAGGAGGCGACTTGGCTGCCTGCTCCGGTGCCTTTGCACTTGGCGATGGCGGCGTATCGACATGGCGCTCCGGCAGCGGTGGCAACGGCTGATCGGGTGCCCTGGATTTAGGCGGGATGGTGACGCCTGGAAGACTATCGTTACCCGGCAGCGCGCCATTCGGCGTTTCCTGCGCGAAAGCAAGGCTGATCGGCGTGAAGCCTGACAGCGGCATGGCGGCGAGGGCAAGGGCGAACGGGACGGTAAAACGGAAAAAGCGCATGGCGGAAAAGATAATCCGCCTGCGCTTAATATCAAACCGAATTCGGTTCGTTATCAACAAAGTGATCCGTGGCGGCCTGATGAAAAGCCGCCGACCGGCATCAGCCCTGACGGGCCTTGAAGCGCGGGTTCTGCTTGTTGATGATGTAAATGCGGCCCTTGCGGCGAACCAGACGGTTATCGCGGTGACGAGCCTTCAGCGCCTTGAGCGAGTTCTTGATCTTCATTGCCTTGATCCAGCAGTCTGTGGGCCGTTTGGCCGCTTGTCTCTATCAATCAAAAGCGCGCCGCTTTGGTCTTCAAAGGATGGCGCGCCTTTAGGTTGGCGTCGAGATAACCCGAGGGGTGCCGCATGTCAACCATATGACGCTGATTTCGCGGGCTTGCGGCGGTAGAGATGGGGATACTTTACGTTTTTTTGAGTAAGCAACCCACGCAATGCCCGGTCGGATGCCGGTTGTGGCGGCCATTTTCACACGGATCAGCGGGCACGGGGGAAAAGCCCCGCCGGCCCCGGTTCTATAGGGGGATGGGGGAGGCTATTCCCGGTGCGTGGGAGAATCGCCCTCAATCAGTCGAGCAGCTGGGTGACGTGGCCCATCTTGCGGCCGGGCCGGGCTTCCGCCTTGCCGTAGAGATGCACATAGGCGTTTTTGCGCTTCAGCCATTCCGGCAGGTCGTTGATATCGTCGCCGATCAGGTTGGTCATGACGCAGTCGGAATGGCGCACGGGATTGCCGAGGGTAATTCCGGCGACTGCGCGAACATGTTGTTCGAACTGCGAGACGATGCAGGCGGCTTCCGTCCAGTGGCCGGAATTGTGGACGCGCGGTGCGATCTCGTTGGCGATCAACCCGCCATCCGGCATCACGAAAAACTCCATGCCGATGACGCCGACATAATCGAGCGCGGCCAGCAGCTTTTGCGCTGCTTCACGTGCGGTCTGCGCCGTCGTGTCGAGTACGCGAGCGGGCAGGGTGGAGGTGTGCAGAATGCCGTTGCGATGGACGTTTTCGGCCGGATCGTAACAGGCAACAGACCCGTCGATGCCGCGGGCGGCGATGATCGAGATTTCGCGTTCGAAGGCGACGAAACTTTCCAGGATCAGCGGCACGCCGCCGAGCGCATCGAAGGCGCCGGTGAGGTCTTCGCCGCCGCGGAAGACGCGCTGGCCCTTGCCGTCATAACCCATGCGGCAGGTTTTCAGAACGCCCTGTCCGCCGAAATCGGCAAGGGCTGCCTCAAGGTCGGCCTGGCTATCGACGGCGTGAAACTTTGCCGTCTCGATGCCGCAACTGTTCAGGAAGCGTTTTTCGGTCAGGCGGTCCTGCGCGACGTCGAGCGCCTTTGCCGGCGGATAGACCGGTACGCTGCGCGCCAGGGTCTCGGCGGCGGCAACGGGCACGTTTTCGAATTCGTAGGTGACGATATCGCAGCGGCTTGCCAGTTCGGCCAGCGCTGCCGGATCGTCGTACGCTGCGGTGATCTGCGCATTCGCCACCTGGGCTGCCGGACAGTCTGCCTGCGGCTCCAGAATGATGGTTGCAAAGTTCAGGCGGGCAGCGGCCATTGCCAGCATGCGGCCCAGCTGGCCGCCGCCGATAATGCCGATCGTCTTCATCTTGTTGGTCATGCGGTTCAGGGAGCCTCGTCGCTCGGGTATTCGGCAACCGATGCGGTGTGCTCGGCGCGGTAGATGTCGAGACGGTCGGCTAGATCTTCGTCGGAAAGCGCCAGCACGGCCGCTGCCATCAGCGCGGCGTTGATGGCGCCGGCGCGACCGATTGCCATTGTCCCGACAGGGATGCCGCCCGGCATCTGCACGATCGAATATAGGCTGTCGAGGCCGCTCATGGTTTTGGATTGCACCGGCACGCCGAAGACCGGCAGGGGCGTCAGCGATGCGGTCATGCCCGGAAGATGTGCCGCGCCGCCGGCACCGGCGATGATGACCTTGAAGCCTTCGTGCCGCGCGCCCTTGGCGAATTCGTACATGCGGTCCGGCGTGCGGTGGGCCGAGACGATCCGGGCTTCGTAACCGATATCGAGCGCATCGAGCGTATCGGCAGCGTTCTTCATGGTCTCCCAGTCGGACTGGCTACCCATGATGATGGCGACGGCGGGTCTGTCGGTCACGGCAAAACCTTTCAGGCAATGATGTCGGGAAGGATCTGATCTTCGAGCTGGGTCATCTTGTCCTTGATGACAAGCTTCTTCTTCTTCATGCGCTGAACGCGAAGGGCGTCGGCGCCGACTTTCAGCATGGCATTGATGGCGACGTCGTAATCCTCATGCTCCTGCCGCAACCTTGCCAGCGCGAGCCTGATATCCGCCTGCTCCTGATCTGCCATAATTCCTGTCCCCATTCCCGTTCCGGGCCTCTGAAGGACCCTGAAATATCGCGCAAGCTCCTACCATCAAACTCGTGGAAGGACTAGTCTGACAAAGCGTCAAATGAAGCGACGGTTACCGCAGAACACAACTTCCGTATTCCAGCGGAAATGGATGCGACCGATCCCCGGCGACGCTCAGGTTCATATTGGACCGGTTTTGCGCGCTGACGGTAGCCGAATAACGCAACGCAATTTTATTTTAGATATCGATCATAATTCGTTATCAATGCCACGAATTTGCCGCGTTCTTATCAAGATTTCACCTTCGACATCCGGCTTTGATCGTGTCACACTTCCTTCGTAAACCTGAAGCCTCCTGCCGATTGGATGGTTAGGAGGCAGGTACTATAAGGAAGGATATGCCACATGACCGTACAGGCTCATATTGCATCGCTCGAGAAGAAACACGAGGTTCTTGAGGACGAACTTCAAAGTGTTCTTGCGTCTCCCTCCACCGACGATCAGGAGATTGCCCACCTGAAAAGACGCAAACTGCGTATCAAAGATGAGCTGGAACGTTTGAAAGGTTCTACGCGTCACTAAACATATTTGAGTAAAAAGTTTCGAGCCGTCGCCGGATGCCCATGAGGTGGTTCGGCGGCGGCTTTTTCGTTTCTTTCAGAAATTGCAAAATATAATCAGCGTAAACAGATGCTTAACGCGCATTCGCTGAGAAGCCGGTTCATCGATCTAAACAGTTGGATGAACACGCCGCCGTTATGCGTCATTGCCCCAGAATTGATCGAGCCACAGGTTCAGCCTGTCGAAGCCGCTGGCGTTGATCGCATAGATGCGCCGCGTGCCTTCGGAGGTGACGGTCACCAGATTGCAGTCGAGCAGCGCCTTGAGATGTTGCGAGACGGCCGGCCGGCTGATCGGCAATCCTTTGGCCAATTCATTGACTGTCTTGGGTGTCCGCCTGAGTTCTTCAAGCAGATATCGCCGGTTGGGATCGGCGATGGCGGTGAAGGGGTCAAGGGCTGTCATGCGGCCACGCTACACTCAAGGATAGTGTACCAGCAAGGCACATTGTGCGGTGCAGCAGGATTTGTTCTGGTCACACTCTCGTGTGCGGCATCTACATCAACCCGTCCCACAGAAGCTTGAGGCCGGCTGCAAGCGCCAGCGCATACATCAGCGGATAGAACAACTCGATCTTCATGCGACGCACCAATGCGGCGCCGGCCATGGTGGCGAGAAATGCGACCGGCAACAACGTGGCGGACGCGGTCAGGTTTTTGGTATCGAAGGCGCCAAGCGCAAAATAGGGAATGACCTTTACCGCATTCACCAGCGCGAAAAACCGCACGCTCGCACCGGTATAGGCGCGCGGATCGAGCCGCATCGGCATGACGTAGATCTGGAAAGGCGGCCCGCCTGCGTGGGCAACGAAGCTGGCGTAACCGGACAACATGCCCCAGAAGCTGGCCGCCACCGGCCGGTGTGGCAAAGGGGCTGTTTCGCTATCGGCCGGGGTCATCCATTTTTGCTGGAAATACCGCAGAGCGAAAAGAATGGTGGCGACGGCAATGACGACACGCAGCGCATCGGCCGAAACCATGGCGGATGTCGCCCAGCCGAGCGCGATGCCGACAATGCCACCGGGCAGGATCATCAGCAGCGTTCTGGTGTCGTTGAAATTGCGCCAGGCCCACAAGGCCACGATATCCATGACGATCAGGATCGGCAGAAAGATTGCCGCCGCTTCCACCGGCCCGACGACGAGCGCCATCAGCGGCACACCCATCAGCGCCAGCGCTCCACCAAGGCCACCCTTGGAAAGACCGACCAAAATCACGGCTGGAATGGCCGCCAGAAAGAAATCGAGCGATGGGAGAAACATGAAGCGGTGTTGATCCTTGTGCCGCTCCGGTTTATCGAATTTGCCACAACAAGGCGAGGGCGCGATGCCGGTAAACGGTTCGCCTCGCAACTCGAAGAAATGGAAACACCATGTCCGCATCCGAAGACCGCTGCCGCCTCGTGCTGATCCTGCCCGAAATGGCGGATGAAGCAGCGCTTGTGGAGCAGCTTTCCGCAGCGCTCGACGGCGGCGATGTCGCTTCCGTCATCGTGTCGCAATACGATCTGGCCGAACAGGCGTTTCAGGCGCTTGCCGAAAAACTGGTGCCGATCATCCAGGAAGCCGGCGCGGCAGCGATGATCTGCGGCGATACCCGCGTTGCCGGTCGTGCCAAGGCCGATGGCCTGCACATCACCGGCCCGCTGGAGGAACTCGGCGAAGCAATCGAAAAATTCACGCCGAAGCTGATGGTCGGTGCCGGTGCGGCGGCCGACCGCCACAAGGCGCTGGAAGTCGGCGAATTGCGTCCCGATTACATTTTCTTCGGCAAGCTGGATGGCGACATCAAGCCGGAAGCGCATCCGAAAAACGTGGCACTCGGCGAATGGTGGTCGTCGATGGTGGAAATTCCCTGCATCGTCATGGGCGGTACGGACGCCTCTTCCGCCGTTACCGTTGCCGAGTCGGGTGCCGAGTTCGTCGCCATGCGCCTCGGTGTGTTTTCTCACCCGCAAGGCCCGCGAGCAGCCGTCGCTGAAATCAACGCGGCCTTGGACGAAAAAGCGCCACGGTTTGGCGCTTGATGGGTTCCATGAGCCGCGCCGTTAAAACATCGATGATTCAGAACCTTCTGCCTGCCGTGGCAATCGTCTCGACATTGCTGCCGACAGTTGCCGAAGCGCAGCAGTCGAAAACGACGCCCCGCGCCGTGTCGCGCCCTGTTGAATCAGGTGCGCAATCGTTTCGTGGCGCGCGCGATGCCGGTGAAAACGGCCAGGGCGGCGACATTCCCTCAAGCGGCATCACGCTTTACCAGCGCATGGGCACGGCGCTGCCGGCTCTGCCTGCGGAAAAGCCGTTTTCCGGCAAGATAGACGAAGCCTACGGCGCTTATCAGCGCGGGCTTTACAATACCGCGCTTTCGATTGCCCTTCCCAAGGCGGAAAAGGGCGATGCAGCTTCCCAGACGCTGGTGGCCGAAATGACCATGCGCGGGCAGGGCATCAAGCGGGATATCAATTCCGCCGCCTTCTGGTTCGGCCAGGCGGCCGAGCGTGGCGATCCGCCGGCCATGTTCCAGTATGCGCTGATGCTGATTTCCGGCCGCGGCGTGAAACACGACAAGGCCAAGGCTGACGAATATATGCGCAAGGCGGCCGAGGCCGGCAATTCGTCTGCACAGTTCAACTGGGGGCAGATTCTGGTATCCCAGAACCCCGGCGACAAGGGCCTGAAACTGGCGCTGCCCTTTTATGAAAAGGCAGCCGTGCAGGGGCTGGCGGATGCGCAATATGCGGTCTCGCAGCTTTATGTCTCCATCAGGGATCTGCCGGCAGAAAAGACCAGACTGGCGCGCGAGTTTCTGGAGCGGGCGGCCAAGGCCGGTTTCGACACGGCGCAACTCGACATGGGCATCTGGCTGGTGAACGGCGTTGGTGGAGAGCGCGATTTCGACGCGGGTTTCACCTGGCTCAGGATCGCCGCCGTGCGTGGAAATGTCGTGGCCCAGAACAAGCTGGCGCATCTTTACATCAATGCGCTCGGCACCCGGCCTGACCCGGTGGAAGCTGCAAAATGGTATGTGCTTTCACGCCGGGCAGGGCTGCCCGACCCGGTGCTGGAAGATTTCTATCTCGGGATCGACGAGGAAGTGCAGAAAAAGGCAGTCGAGGCCGCCAATCGCTTTCGGCGCAGCTGAAGCGCGCAGCGATCCTTGCGGGAGCTTTCTGCGCGACATGCTTTGGAGGCGGCTCGGTTCCCGATGATTAGCTGATTGCGGCTTTCAGGGCATAAAGCGCGCCGCGGATGATGAAGCCGTGGGCGATGGCAAGGATGAACACGGTCGCCAGCCAGATGGCGAGGTACCGGCCCTGGATGGCGGCGATACCCTTGTTGAATTTCGGGCCGAGCGCGAAAAGAAGCGTGGCGAGCGCGCCGGCTGCCGGAAGCAGCGACAAGGCAACGGCCGCCGATGCAAATGTGGTCGGCTCGCCCCAGAGCGTGAAATGGATCGGCAGCTGCGTTTCCGCCGGCAAGGCGACAACAAGGCCGATCGAAAGAGAGCTCATGGTGATCAACAGGCCAAGGCTGACGAACAGCGGCAATGCGATGGGCAAAATGTCATACTCCTGAGAGCCGGAGCGCGGTCCTGACAGGGGGCCTGTCCCGGCGTTTCGCTGCTTGTCGCAAAGCCGGAGAGAACTGGCAAGTGTCAACTATGTCGCGTCTCACTTGAATTTCTAAGCGATTTGTGGTCATGAAGCCGCACATCACGACAAACTGACAAAAAGACATCCCGCCACACGCATGCGCGGGACTTGTCCCTCAAGGATTTCCCGTATGGCACGCTCCGCCCTTCTCAATGTCATGGTCCAGGCTGCCGTCAAGGCGGGCAAGTCGCTCACACGCGATTTCGGCGAGGTCCAGAACCTGCAGGTTTCGGTCAAGGGACCGGGCGATTTCGTATCGCAGGCCGATTTCAAGGCCGAAAAGATTGTCCATGACGAGCTGATGAAAGCCCGCCCGACCTACGGTTTCCTCGGTGAGGAAGGCGGCGAGGAAAAGGGTACCGACGGCGCGCATCGCTGGATCGTCGATCCGCTCGACGGCACGACCAACTTTCTGCACGGCATTCCGCAGTTCGCCACCTCGATCGCGCTGGAGCGCAATGGCGAAATCGTCGCCGGCGTGATCTTCAACCCGGCAACGGACGAACTCTTCACCGCCGAAAAGGGCGGTGGCGCTTTCCTCAACGACCGTCGTCTGCGCGTGGCTGCCCGCCGCGTTCTTTCCGATTGCGTCATCGGCTGCGGCGTGCCGCATCTCGGTCGCGGCAATCACGGCAAGTTCCTGGTCGAACTGCGCCACGTCATGGGTGAAGTTGCCGGCGTGCGCCGCATGGGTGCTGCTGCACTCGATCTCGCTTACGTCGCTGCGGGCCGTCTCGACGGTTTCTGGGAAGCCGAACTGCATCCGTGGGACATGGCCGCCGGCCTGATCCTCATCAAGGAAGCCGGTGGTTTCTCGTCCGACATGAAGGGCGGCCAGAACATGTTCGAAACCAAAACCGTGGTTGCCGGAAACGAATTGATCCAGAAGGCGCTGCTCGAAGTCTCCAACCGCCCGGTTCCGAGCCGCTAAAACAGCCTCGCACGATATGATGCCTCACCCCGGCTTTCTGCCGGGGCGAGGTAAAATCCTCATGCTTTTCCAGTGCTTCGGCACTTCAATTCGTCGCAATTTTAAACTAGCTTCCGCTCACGACATGCGGAGGTTGCCTTTATGACGAATGACTCGCTGGGGGATGTGGACGTTTCGGAACAGGCTCCGCGCGATTACGGCCACAAACTTTCCAACCCGATCCCCTTCCTTTGGACGATGACGGTCTTTTTGATCATCATCGGGTTTATTGCCGCGATCCTTTACCGGCAGGCCCATCAGGCTTTCATGACCAATCCGGGTTTGAACGGCCTGATCCTCGGCGTTCTGCTGATTGGCGTTTTCCTGGTGTATGCCCAGATCGTCTCGCTTATCCCGGAAGTGCGCTGGTTCAATTCCTTCCGCGCCGCCGGCAGCGCCGAGAAGGTGGGCCGTGAGCCAAAGCTGCTGGCACCGATGCGGGCGCTTCTCGGCCGTCGACGCAAGGTGGCGCTGTCCACCGCAACGCTGCAATCCATCCTCGATTCGATCGGTACGCGACTGGATGAAAAGCGCGACACTTCGCGTTATCTCATCGGCCTTCTTGTGTTTCTCGGCCTGCTCGGCACGTTCTGGGGTCTGATCGGCACGATCGGCTCGATCAGCGACGTCATCCAGGGCCTCGATCCGGCATCAGGCAATAACAACGATATTCTGCAGGCGCTGAAAAGCGGCCTCACCGCGCCGCTGTCGGGCATGGGCACGGCGTTTTCGTCCTCGCTGCTGGGTCTTTCCGGTTCGCTCATCCTCGGCTTCCTCGACCTGCAGGCCGGCCGCGCCCAGAACCGTTTCTACACGGAACTGGAAAACTGGCTGTCTTCGGTGACCGAAGTCGGTGGCGAGCACCAGCATATTGTCACCCCCGGTGTCGTGCCGGCGGCCCCTGCATCCGTCGATGAATTGCGTGCGCTGACCGAACAGCTGCAGAAACTGGCGACTGCACAGGCGCAGGCCCAAGGCGGGCCGCAGGCGGAACGCTCGCTCTCGGCCATGGCCAATCTCGCGGAAGGCATTCAGGGACTGGTGAAAAACATGCGCAGCGAACAACAGATGCTGCGAGACTGGATCGAGGCGCAGCAGGAGGAATCCAAGGCGATGCGCAAGTCGCTCGATCGGCTGACGGAAAAACTTGCCGGTGAAACGGCTGCTGCCGACAAAAGCGGGAGCAAATAAGCGATGGCGCTTGGTAGGCACCGCCGCAGCGAGCGTGGCGTCGATTACTGGCCGGGTTTCGTCGATGCGCTGTCGACGCTCCTGCTCGCCATCATGTTCCTGCTCACGGTGTTCGTGCTGGCGCAGTTTATCCTCTCCAGAGAAATTTCCGGTCGGGACGAGGTGCTGAACCGCCTCAACAGCCAGATTTCCGAACTGACGGAGCTTCTGGCGCTGGAAAAGAGCGGCAAGACGGATCTGGAAGATACGCTTGCCAACCTGCAATCCTCTCTTGCTACCTCGGAAAGCGAGCGCTCGCGTCTGCAATCGCTACTTGACCGCGGTGCCGGCGCAGGTGATGCCGCCAATGCCCGCGTTGGCGCCCTGACCGACGAACTTGGCCAGGAAAAGCAGATTTCCGCCCGTGCCGCGAGCCAGATCGAACTCCTGAACCAGCAGATCGCTGCCCTGCGCGCCCAGATCGCGGCCGTGGAAGGTGCGTTGCAGGCCTCGGAGGCGAAGGACCAATCGTCTCAGGCGCGTATCGCCGATCTCGGCCGCCGCCTCAACGTCGCGCTTGCGCAGCGTGTGCAGGAACTCAACCGCTACCGTTCCGACTTCTTCGGCCGTCTGAGGGAAATTTTGTCGGATCGTGAAAACATCCGCATTGTCGGCGACCGTTTCGTTTTCCAGTCGGAAGTGCTCTTCCCCGTCGGCGGCAACGAACTGGACGATGCCGGTCGCGTCGAGATGGACAAGCTGGCGTCAGCACTTCTGGAACTGGCGCAGGAAATCCCGGCCGAGATCAACTGGGTGCTGCGCGTCGACGGACATACGGACAACGCGCCGCTTTCCGGCACCGGCCGTTACCGCGACAACTGGGAGCTTTCATCCGCACGTGCGACGTCGGTGGTCAAATATCTGATCACCAAGGGCGTGCCGGCCAATCGTCTGGTGGCTGCCGGTTTCGGTGAGTTCCAGCCGATTGCCGAGGGCGATACGCCCGAGGTGCGCTCGCAGAACCGCCGTATCGAGTTGAAGCTGACGGAGCGGTGAGGGGCACTCACCCCGAATGCTGATTGCCGACCTGAAACTCCAGCCGGTCCAAGCCGCGCCGAACCTCGGGTGCCTTCATGAACAGATCCCACAACAGGCCTGAGCGAAAGTTTTCGATCATCGCGACAATCGGGCCCTGGTCGATGACGATGTAGTGTGGAGCCGTCCAGCCGCCTGTCGGCGTGAAGGCATCGACGAAACCGAGCGGGCCGAAAAGAGCGCCGTTGTCGAAGGCCATGAAGGCGCGCAGGGCCTTTTCCGCCTCGCGTGGCAGGAAAGGGAAACTCGACAGCGCGGCCGTTGGAGCGATGGCACCGACATCCTCTGTCGGCGAATTGGCGGCATAACCGTAGGGGATTTCCGACGCCGTCAGGCCCCATACGTTCGCTTTGAGATATTCCGGCACGGTCAGACAATAATCGTGGTTGATGCGCGCGTGCGCGACCACCTGCTCCCAGTAATCGCCATACCGATCTTCCAGTCCGCGCGGATCGAGTGCGCAGAAGGAATATTGCGACATGAACAGCGGTCCGCCCAGCGGCTCGCCGAATGGCAGGCGGGTGCCGAAATAGCTCTCGCCGTTTACGAAGGCGCCATTACGCGTCCAACCGGAATGGTAGTTTTGTGGATCGATCGGGTGCGTGTTGGAACCGGCGGCGAGCACGTAGGCGGACAGCGATTCGTTCCAGCCGGTGATCGGCAGGTTCATGATCCAGTCGTGTCCGGCGCTCCAGTGCCAATATAGCGGGCCATCGTCATCGCCACGCGTGTACCAGCGCCAGTCGGTTTCGTCGTAGAGGCGGGTGACATCCGCGCGCAGTTTTGTCTCGGTCTTGCTCTCGCCGGCAAAATATTCCCGGGCGCAGATCAGGCCCTGCATCAGCAGCGCGGTTTCGACCAGGTCACCGCCATCGTCCTTTTGCGAAAACGGCAGGACTTCGCAGGTCGTCCCGTGGATGAGATGCGAAAAGGCGCCGTGGAAGCGCGGGGCGCGAAAAAGGTTTTCGACGATGAGGGCGGTGCGTGTGAGCGATTCGTCTCTCGAAATCCAGCCGCGTTCGGTGCCGACCAGAAGCGCCATCAGGCCGAACCCGACACCGCTCATCGCCACCGCATCGGTTGCCATATAACCGTCGGCGCGGCGTTTTTCGAAAGGCAGACCGGTTTCCGGGTGGGCGCCCTCCCAGAAATACAGGAACGTGCGGTACTGCACCTCATCGAGAAGTGCATCGAGCGGGAGGGAGGCTGGCTCACGTGCCAGCTGATCGGTCACATCCATGCGGTCGAAACGCTCAAGGCCCTTTTGACAATCGGATCACTGATGTTCTCCCGCCCGGTTTGGACAGGAAAGCACCGACCACCCATGTTGGGACAATCCGGCGAATGGATGGTCGCGAAATCAACGTAACATGACTGTGTTAGCGGTGTGTTAGTGTTGTGAACTAGTGCGTGAGGCCGTTGGGACGTTCCAGTCCGCGATCGAACTGCAGACGTGCCAGCTTGGCGTAAAGCCCGTCATCGGCGGCGAGGCTGTGGTGGGTGCCCTGTTCAACGATATGGCCGTTTTCCATGACGACGATTCGGTCGGCCTTCAACACGGTCGCGAGACGATGAGCGATGACGATCGTGGTGCGATCCTTCATCAGCCCGTCCAGTGCCTTCTGCACCAGCGTTTCGCTTTCCGCATCGAGCGCAGAGGTTGCTTCGTCGAGCAGCAGCACCGGGGCATCCTTGAGGATGGCGCGGGCAATGGCGATCCTCTGGCGCTGACCGCCGGAGAGCGTGATGCCGCGTTCGCCGGCAAGCGTGTCGTAACCGTTGTCGAGTGCGGAGATGAAGCCGTCAGCCTGAGCGGCGATTGCGGCGGCCCGCACGTCTTCACGCGTGGCGTTCGGTTTGCCGAAAGCGATGTTATCGTGAATGGAAGCGGCAAAGATGGTGACATCCTGCGGCACGATCGCCATGCGCGACCGCAGGTCGGCCAGGCGGGTCTGCTTCACGTCGATGCCGTCGAGCTTGATGCTGCCGGCGACCGGATCGTAATACCGCAGGAGAAGCGACAGGATGGTGCTTTTGCCCGCACCCGAGGGGCCGACGATGGCGACGGTTTCGCCGGCCTTCACCTTCAGCGACAGGCTGTTCAGCGTCACCGCGCTGACGCGGCTCGGATAAGCGAAGGAAACATTGTCGAACTCGACTTCGCCGCGGGCCGGTGAGGGCAGGGCGACAGGTGCTTCCGGGTCGCGAATGGCGGGCACTTCGTGCAGCAGTTCCATCAGCCGCTCCGCAGCGCCGCCTGCCTGCGAAAGATCGCCCCAGACTTCCGACAACTGGCCGAGCGAGCTTGCCAGAAGCACGGCGTAAAGCACGAACTGGCCGAGCGTGCCGGCGCTCATCGTGCCGGCCAGCACGTTCTGCGCGCCGTACCACAACACGCCGACAATACTGCCGAAAACGAGAAGAATGCCGACGCCGGTCAGAAGCGCGCGCGAGCGGATGGCGTTGCGCGCGGCATCATAGGCGAATTCGACGGTGGCGCCGTAACGGATGCCGGCTTCCTGCTGGCCGTTGAAGGCCTGGATGGTGCGCACCGCGCCGATGGTCTCAGACGCGAAGGCGGAGGTTTCGGCCAGCCTGTCCTGTGCTGCGCGCGAACGGCGGCGCACGGAGCGGCCAAAGGCGACCAATGGGAAAACGATGAGGGGAATGGCGCCGAGCACCATGCCGGAGAGGGCAGGGCTGGTGTAGATCATCATCACCATCGCGCCCAGACAGAGAATGGTGTTGCGCAACGCCTGCGACGCGGAAGAACCGAAGGCGGACTTGATCTGGGTCGTATCGGCCGTCAGGCGCGAAACCAGTTCGCCGGACTGGTTGACGTCAAAAAAGGATGGGGAAAGTGCGGTGATGCGGGCAAACACCTCACGGCGGATATCGGCGACCACGCGTTCGCCTATCGTGATGACATAATAATAACGCATGGCGCTGGCGAGCGCGAGAAGCGAGGCCAGAACCAGCATCATGCCGAAATAGTTGTTGACGAATCCGCCGTCCGCCGCCGCGAAACCGTGGTCTATCATGCGGCGCACCGCCAGCGGCAGCGCCAGCGTGGTGACGGCTGCAAGCGTCAGGAAGAGTATGGCGGCACAAACCATGCCTCTATAACGCAGCACATGCGGCATGAGACGCATCAGCGGCTGCGGCGAGCGGCGGGTCTTGGTCTGGTTTTCCTGGATATCTGCCACGGTCGTCCTCTTATACGGCATGTGCCTGCGATCGTCTGCGGGCACTTGTACTCTCGGCGACCTTCCTGTATAGGCTCCGCATCAAATTGGGAAGCTAGGATCGGATCCGGTCTCTGGCTTCAATTTATTGACTAGGGCTCGGCGCTTCAACGTGACAAATGAGCCCTCTATCAGGAAGAGTGTCATGAAGGCCAGCATCCATCCCGACTACCACACGATCAAGGTCGTCATGACCGACGGCACCGAGTACGAAACCCGTTCGACATGGGGTTCGGAAGGTCAGGTCATGAACCTCGAAATCGACCCGAAGTCGCACCCGGCATGGACCGGCGGCAACCAGCAGATGCTGGACCGCGGCGGCCGCGTTTCCAAGTTCAACAAGCGTTTCGGCGGCCTCGGCCTCTAATTTCCGCTTGTTACTTGAATACAAGAAGCCTGGCGCAAGCCGGGCTTTTTTGCGTTTGGGCGCAAGCCAAACGGTGGCGGTCAGCGAACGTATTTGAGTGCAATTTTAGATTGTGATTGATTGTCGGTTCATCTTCCGCAGCGAAAGCAGATGCGCATTGCCAGGGCGCACCGGGGAGGATGGGCCGCTCCGGCCTTTAGGCGAAGGCCTCATTGCTGAACTGGAGATGATCTATGTGGTTCATCCCATTTAGTATCACTCTTACGGTAAGGAAAACCCGCACGAGCTGGCAAGTCACCGTGCGGGTCCAGTTCCTTACATAAGAGTGGGGAGGCAGGGTTTCGGCCCTGTCTCTCCCTCCAGTAATATAAGCGGAAACGGGTGCTCTAACAAGGCCGCCGGTTGAGTCGTGGCCGACATGCTCGCAACAACGATATCCGCCGACACAAAGCAAAAAAAAGCGGACCGAGGCCCGCTTTGAAAAATTTGTGCTTGGATGCGTAGAAAGTAGATCAGCTCGAAAACGCGGTGCTCAGCAAATCCAGCTGCGCGCGTACGCCGTTTTCGTTGTCGGGAAGCTTGGCTTCGCCTGGACGGTAGATCTCGCGATCGAGGATGGCGATACGGTTCTGCAGGCGCAGCGAGCGTTCGACCAGATCACGGAAACCTTCCGGAAGATCATTCCAGCCCGGAGCGTTGCGGTCGACGTTGAAACCGTCGAGGCGAACCTTGCTCTTTTCGGAAATCACCTGATCGCGGCTCATTTCGCCGTTGTTGACCGCACGCTGCAGCAGAAGCCAGGAGGCCATCTGCATGAGGCGGGTGGTCAGCCGCATGGATTCGGCTGCGTAAAGCACCGATGCCATGCGCGGCAGAACCTTGGATGCTGCGCGGCCCGTGCCATCCAGATAACCGGCGGTTTCTTCAACCAGCGACATACCTTCAGAATACAGAGACTTGAACTGCGAGGACGATGCCGCGCGGCCTGCGAAACTGACGGTATTCAATACCTGTTCTGACATGGGATTCATCCTGCTAACGCATCAACTTGATCAGGCAATGACGAAGGTGGCCCAAAAGTTCCGCCGTCGTCTGTCTTCCGCATCAAGATGGTACTGATAGCTCAAATCCGCAAGCCAATTCTTAAGGAAGGGTTAATTCCCACAGAATAGGTGCTCTCGCCCAAAAAAAAGAGCCGCAAAGGCGGCTCTCAAGGTAAAACAGGGAGAAAATCAGACCCTTTCACCGAAAGGGGAAATCGTCTGACACCAGAAGAACTGGATGTGCACAGTAATGAATTAGAATGCTTAATATCCGGTTAAATCAGTCGTATTCGATGTTGTTTTTATCAATCGTTTTGCATCGCCAGTTTTTGGTTTCACATGCGGAACAGGCTCTCGGCCGCCGCCTTGCCGGATGCTTTCCTGGCCTTCTCCGCCTCCAGACGCAGGATTTCCTCGCGCAGCAACGCCATCCGCTTGTCGAGTTCATCGACGGAGAGGGTTGCAAGATCCTGACCGATTTCGTGGGCAACAGGCTTCTTCGGGCGGTCGTCATCAAGAAAGGTCATGTCTTCCTCCTTTGGGCCAGAGCCGGCGGCAGCCTGTGTTGTTTCAGGCTGGAGCGCGGCGGTTTTCGTCGGTGTTTTCGGTTTGCGCTTCTCCTGCCGCAGCCCGAGGGTCTAGCGCCAGGCCTTCCGGCGTACCGAGAAGGGCATTACCCGCCTGTGCCGTCGTATAGCTGTCGCGCTCTTCCACCGGCACTGCTGCGCGAACTCGGCTACGCATGACCGCATAGATCGACACGAGTATATGCGCGCCGGCTGTCACTGCAAACAATGCGTAGGGTCCGAGCGCCGTCATCACAGGCCCGCCGAGTGTGGGGCCGATGATCGTGCCGATACCGAACAGAAGCAACAGGCCGCCGGAAACCTTCACGAAGTCTTCCGGGGCGGCAAAGTCGTTGGCATGGGCAACGGCGATCGGATAAAGCGCGTTTGCCATCGCGCCATAAATGGCGACCAGCACGATGATGGTGGTGACATCGGTGGGCTGCACGATCAGCAGAATCAGTGCGGCAAGTGCTGCGGCTGCGGACAGGCCGGCTAGAACATGGCGTCGGTCCATGCGGTCGGACAAGCGGCCTGCCGGAAACTGCATGATGGCGCCTGCAAAGATGGTGATCGACACCATGGCGGCAATCGAGGTCTGCTCAAGCCCCGCGCGCGCGCCGAAGACAGCACCCAGCGTGCCATAGGCGCCGTTGGCGATGCCGATCAGCAGAATGCCGATGAAGGAGATCGGCGAATTTTTGTAGAGGCTCGGCAAATCCAGCCGCACACGTTTGAGCGGCTGCGGCGATGCGGCCTTCGAAAGCGTCGTCGGCAGTTGCGCCACGCAATAGAGAATGCCGCAAAGCATGAAGAGAAGCGGCGTCGAGACATCGGCGAACATCACCATCATCTGCCCGCCGACCACGCCGAACAGGGTAATGGCAATGTAGAAAGAGAAGATCGCGCCGCGACTTTCGTTGGTGGCGCGTTCGTTCAGCCAGCTTTCGATGATCATCGATGTGCCGGCGGTACAGAAGCCGGTAATGGCGCGCAGCGTCAGCCATGCCGTCTGGTCGACAAGAATGCCGGTCAGCAGCACGTTCAAACAGATGAGTCCGAGAAAACCGGAAAATGCGCGGACGTGGCCGATACGCCTGACGACATTCGGCGCCACGAAACAGCCGACCACAAAGCCGGCGGCCCAGGATGTGCCGAGGAAACCGAGCGCTTCGTTGGAATACCCTTCGAGCGAACCGCGCAGCGGCAGCAGAAGGCCCTGCAGGCCATTGCCGAGAAAGAGGAAAAGCGTGCCGGAGAGAAGGGCGAGGACAGGCAGAAGATTGCGTCTCATGCTTATGTTCGACCGTACTGTTCGTGTGTCAGCACGCCCGATCGAATATCCCGATCGGGCACCGGATGGAAGACTGCCGGACTGTAGATCGGAGTTATGAAAAAAGTCGTTCCGAATCCCGCCGCCTGAGCCTATCTGTGGTCGATCTAAAAAATGTCCAGCCTGTGGCGGACGCAGAAGAAATACGCCAGGTTCGAATGACGAAGATAATCGGATTGCTGCTGCTCATGGCCATGGTCGTCCAGATCATCAAACCGCTGGGATTGCCGGGGCTGAAACGTCGTGCCGATTTCTGGAAACTGGCGGTGCTGGCTTTCGTGCTTTGGGCGGTGACTTTGCTGCTGCGGGATTTTACGTGAGTGCGTGACGCCCGGTTCGCGCGTCACGCCTTCAATCAGCAATTAACCTCACCGCGCATCACCAGCGCACAACTGCCGCCAATCAGCACATCGGTGATTTTGCCCGCGCGTTTCGTCACTTCCAGCTCGATAACGCTGTGGCGGCCCATTTCCACGCCTTGTTCGATGGTGATGGCAGTGGTGCCATCGGCAGCGAGATCTTTATCGGTTTCCACCAGATAGGCTGCAAGAGCCGCGGACGCGCTGCCGGTTGCCGGATCTTCCGGTACGTTATCGAGCGGCGCAAACATGCGGGCGCGAAAATGCCAGGGGCGGGACGGATCGCGGACATAAAGGAAAAGCGGCAGGCCAAGGCCTTCGCCCGGATATTTCCTGACGGCTTGCTGAAAAGCCGTCAGGTTGGGCCCGGCGTTGCCGAGAGCCTGCAAGCCATCGAGCTCGGCAAAAACGAAGGCAAGACCGACGGAGGCGTAGATCGGTGCATGGTTCGATGTCACGATGCTGCCGGCCTCGATCGAGGCGCAGGCTGCAATGGTCTGCGTATCGACCGTTTCGCCGATCTCCAGTGCCCGTGGTGCGCGGATGGCTGCGGCGACAACCTTGCCGTTCTCGCGCTTCAGCGTCACCTCCACGAGGCCAGCCTTTTCCTCGAAATGCAGCGTTTCACCGACCGGCTTGCCAAACAGTTCGGCCTGCTGTCCCAGCACATAAGCGGTGCCCACATTGGGGTGCCCGGCAAACGGTACTTCCGTGGTCGGTGTGAGAATTCTCACCCTTGCGCTGTTGGCAGGGTCTTGCGGCGGCAGAACGAAGGTCACTTCGGAATAATTGAATTCCTTGGCGATGTTCTGCATGTCGGCATCGCTCAAATCCTGCGCATCGAAGATGACGGCAAGCGGGTTGCCGGTGAAGCGCTTGTCGGTGAAAACATCGACGGTGACGTAACGGACGGTCGGCATGGGCATCTCCGGCTGCATGACTGTGGTCATTCATGACTAGCCGGACGACCACAGGACAACTAGCCAAAGTTTGTGATGGCGTCCATCAGCAAAACACACAAAAGCCGCCTGTCTCCAGGCGGCTTCCATGCAGTTTTCCTCTCCCGGGAAACTTTGTAAGCCTCAGGCGGCCTTTTCGAGGTCGACCTTCCAGGTGCCTTTTGCGGCGAGCGTGTTCATCTCGGCGCGATGCTGGAATGCGCGCTGGCCGGCGGCGACGTTTTCAGACTTGCCGCCCCATGCCTTGAGAGCAGTTTCCTGCAGCGCGCGGCCGTAGGAATAGGTCAGCTTCCAGGGCAGGTCGTAACCGGCGACCATGGCCGAAAGGTGTGCCGTGGCTTCCTCGGTGGACTGACCGCCCGAAAGGAAGGCGATGCCCGGAACGGACGCCGGTACGGTGGCCTTCAGAACCTTGACGGTGCGTTCCGCGACTTCCTCAACGGATGCCTTGCGGGCCTTCTTGCCGTCGATGACCATGTTCGGCTTCAAGATCATGCCTTCGAGGTTGACGCGCGCGTCGAAGAGATCGGTAAAGACCGTCTGCAGCACATGCTGGGTGACTTCGGCGCAGCGGTCGATGTCGTGGGTTGCCGGATCGCCGTCCATCATTACTTCAGGCTCGACGATCGGCACGATATCGGCCTGCTGGCAGAGGGCGGCATAACGCGCAAGCGACTGCGAATTGGCCTTGATCGAGCCCCAGCTCGGGCGCTGGTCGCCGATGGTGATGACGCCACGCCATTTTGCAAATCGTGCGCCAGCTGCGTGGTAGGTACGAAGGCGTTCATAGAGGTTATCGAGGCCTTCGGTGATGAACTCGTGCGGATGCAGAGCCATCGGCTTTGCGCCGGTATCGACCTTGATGCCCGGAATGGAACCCGCCGCCTTGATCAGGTCGACGAAAGGTGTGCCGTCGGCTGCCTTCTGAAACAGCGTTTCTTCGTAAAGAATGACGCCGGAGATGCAGTTCTTCATGGCAGCTTCGGTGCGGAACAGCATTTCGCGATAATCACGACGGCTTTCCTCGGTCGACTCCAGGTTGATCGTGTCGAAGCGCTTCTTGATCGTCGATGTGGATTCATCGGCGGCCAGCAGCCCTTTTCCGTCCGCAACCATCTGTACGGCAATATCTTCGAGGCGTTCCGTCATCATAGTCTCCCAGGCTGTGAAAAGCTTATGTTTCGCCGATAACAGAAGAATAGGGCGCGAAAAACAGGGAGCTAATTATTTGAAACGATTAAAATTATTTCAATCGTTTAAAAGATCTAAATTTTTTTAACATGCTTGTTAAAAACGGAGAGCGGCCTAACTTAGCCGCTCTCCTGCTCGTCATGACTGTGGATATTTTGGGTGAGCGGAGTGCCGTTGCCGGCGCCCGTGCGTCAGCCCTTCTTGAGAACTTCCACGCCCGGCAGAACCTTGCCTTCCATCCATTCCAGGAATGCGCCGCCTGCAGTCGAAACGTAGGTGAAATCGTCGGCGACGCCGGCATGGTTCAGCGCAGCAACCGTATCGCCGCCACCGGCAACCGAAGTCAGTGCGCCGGCCCTGGTGCGCTCTGCCGCAAATTTTGCCGCTGCAACGGTTGCTGTATCGAACGGCGCGATTTCGAATGCGCCGAGCGGACCGTTCCACACCAGTGTCTTGGCCTTGCCGATCCACTCGCTGATGGCTTCGACCGTCTTCGGGCCAACGTCGAGCGCCATGGCATCCGCCGGGATGGCGTCGATGGCTACCGTTTCGTTTTCGGCATTTGCCTTGAATTCGCGGGCGATGACGGCATCGACCGGCAGAACGATGGCGCAGTTGGCAGCTTCCGCTTCCGCCATGATTGCCTTGGCGGTTTCGCCGAGATCGTGTTCGCACAGCGACTTGCCGACATCTATTCCCTTGGCGGCAATAAAGGTGTTGGCCATGCCGCCGCCGATGACGAGGCAATCGACCTTCTTCACGAGGTTCTGCAGAAGGTCGATCTTGGTGGAAACCTTGGCGCCGCCGACAATGGCGACGGTCGGGCGAACCGGATTGCCGAGGCCGGCCTGCAGCGCTTCAAGCTCGGCCTGCATGGTGCGGCCGGCGTAAGCCGGCAGGTGGTGGGCAAGGCCTTCCGTGGAGGAATGGGCGCGGTGTGCGGCGGAAAACGCGTCGTTGACGAAGATGTCGCCGTTCTTTGCCAGCTCTTCGGTGAAGAGCGCATCGTTCTTTTCTTCGCCCTTGTGGAAACGTGTGTTTTCCAGAAGCAGAATATCGCCGTTCTGCATGGAGGACACGGCGTCTGCCGCATCGGTGCCGATGCAATCGGAAGCGAACAGGATTTTTTCTCCCAGCACTTCGTTGACGGCGGTGACGATCAGCGACAGCGACATGTCGGCGACCGGTTCGCCCTTGGGGCGACCGAAATGCGCAAGCAGAATGACCTTGGCACCCTTTTTCGACAGTTCCAGAATGGTCGGTGCGACGCGCTCGATGCGGGTCTTGTCGCTGACCTTGCCATCGGCCATCGGCACGTTGAGATCGACGCGTACGAGAACGCGTTTGCCTGCGATGTCGGAGAGGTCGTCGAGTGTCTTGAAGGCCGCCATATCGTCAATCCATGTTTTTACGGGTTGGAATTTCGAAGCGGACCATACTATCCTTGAACGCGGACGCAAGAAGCTAGGTCAAAGGCTGGCTCCACACAGCGTTGCCAGGCCGCTTACGATGACCCGAAAGCTGCTGGCCACACGCGGTGTCGACGTCCTGTCGCAAAATACGTTGACATGACATGTTAACGAAATTCCCATGATGCCGGCATGTAATGCGGCTTATGGCGCGCAAGGTCATGGTGCGCCAAGCGAGGTTGACGAATGGCCTTTCGGTCAAATCAGAAGGACACGGCCGGCACGATAGACGCAGTGCCGGCAGCTGCGGCACCCGAGGCATTCGACGACCGCCGCCTTCTCGA
Source organism: Hyphomicrobiales bacterium (assembly GCA_900472395.1). GTDB lineage: Bacteria > Pseudomonadota > Alphaproteobacteria > Rhizobiales > Rhizobiaceae > Neorhizobium. Next base: position 130,581 of record UCHV01000005.1, on the reverse strand, counting down.
TATTCTTCCTGCCCATATTTGCTACGTGGATGCCGATCTGCGCCTTCTTTATGTCAACAGGGCTTATGCCGAATGGCGCGAGATGGACCGCGCATCGGCAATCGGCAAACATGTGCGCGAATTGGCCGGGCCCGAAAATTACGCAGCCATTCGCGACCGGCTGGAAACGGCGCGTGGAGGCAAAGCCGTCTCGTTCGAATACGACCTGATGTTGCCGGGCAAGAAATGCCGTGTGCGGGCGCATTATGTCCCGGATATCGGCGCCGATGGCAGCGTGCGCGGTGTTCTTGCGCATGTTCTGGAGCTTGGTGAGCAGATCGACCTTCACAAGCGTGTAGCCGACAGCAAGGCGTTGTTCGAAGGTGCATTCCAGCAGTCGCCGATCGGCCTTGCGCTGGTGGATACGTCGGGCATCATCCTGCAGGCGAACAGAAGTTTTGCCGACATGCTGGGCCGAAGCGTGGCCGAAATTACCGGTATCGGTTTCGGCAGTATCACTCACCCGGACGACATCGATGCCGACCTGTTTCTGTTTCGGCAGGTTCTGGCCGGACACCGCGACAGTTACAGGATCGACAAGCGTTATCTGCGCGCCGATGGCAGCATTACCGAAACCAATCTTTCCGTCACCGCCATGCGCAACGAGGCAGGCGAGATCGTGCGTTTTATCTCGCAGATCGTCGATCTGACCGAACAGAAACAGGCACAGCGCGAGATGAGCGCCATCAACGCCCAGCTGGCGTTGGCCATGGACGCGGTGAGCGGCGGTTTCTGGCATTTCGATATCGCCGAGCGTGACTTCCGTGTGTCCGATGGGTTGAAGACTTTTATCGTCGGCCCCGGGCCGGTGCCATTCGATCTGGATGCCTATATCCAGCGCATGGAGCCGGAAGACCGCGCGGGCGCCGGTTTCGAACGTCTGATCTCCGGCCGCACGGAACGCGAGACCGCCGAATATCGCCTGCGCACCATCACCGGCGAACACTGGATGCGCTGCGAACGCAAGCTGGTGCGCGACGAAGAGGGCAAACCGCTGAAGATCGTCGGCGTTGCCTTCGATATTTCTTCCGAGCGCGAAGAGCTGAGATTGACACAGGAGCAGGCGAACCGCGACAGCCTGACCGGACTGTTGAACCGTCGCGGCCTTGAGGCTGCCTTCGGCAAGGCGCAGCGTGATCAGGCCTGCGGCGTGCTGGCGATCGATCTCGACGGATTCAAGCTGGTCAACGACCGATTCGGGCACGATGCCGGCGACGAGGTTCTGGTGGAAACGGCGCGTCGGCTGCGGGCTGCAGTGCGCGACCACGACCTGATTTGCCGCACCGGCGGCGACGAATTCGTGGTGGTGCTTTCCGGCGCCGATGAGGCGCTGATGGACACGATCAGCGGCCGCATCATCGAGTTCATGGCCGGAACGATGATCATCAGCTATGGCGAGGTCAAGGTCGGCTGCAGTATCGGCACCGCCTGGTATCCCACATGGCCGGTAGATCTGAAGGAGCCGCTTTCACGCGCCGATAGCGGGCTTTACCGCGCCAAGGCTGCGGGGAAAAATACGTGGCGGGCTGGATGAGTTTTGGGCTTGTTCAGCAAGGGTTAAATACCCTGAAGTGGCGTAATACCTTGATGCGGGTTGGTATTACAAAGGGGTGCGGATGAGCACGACGGTGACTTCAAAAGGTCAGGAGACAATCGTCGCGAGGGTGGCTCGCGTACCGGCGTGCTGCCGGAATTCCTGATCGGCTCGCGGGCAGCTATCCCAGCTATTTTCCGACTGTAGAGTTGATCTCGCCAGAGCGATAAGGGGGCGTACTCATTCCCCCGTTGCCGTCTTCTCCCGTGCCTCTCTTGCCCGTGCCCGGTAACGCCGCAGCGCGTCGCGGATGCGGTGGGCGATCTCGCGCATGTTGATGAAGATCGGCAGTTCGGTTGCCGGCTCCACCGGTTCCAGCGAAATGCCGACGCCGCTGATGTGGTTCTGCTCATCCAGATCGCGCACGATGAGGATGATCGAGCCCAGGCGTACGCGGTCGGCATATTCGGCGTGGCCGCTCAGGCGGTGCAGGATGAGTTCCGAAACGGTCATCGCCTGTTCGGCTGCCGTAATCAGGCCAGGGCCGTAAGCGGCGTCGAGTTCCTTTGCGGGGCGCGAAGGTGAGATCGCGAAGGCGCCGAAAAAGTCTGCGTCGTCCTCGTCTACCGGCAGGCGGCTGGCAAACAGGCGGTCGAGCAGGCGTGAATAACCGGGGGCGATGAAAAGGTAGAGCTGATCGTTTTCCTTCAGGCGTCCGGCATATTGGTAACGCATGCTGCGGCCGTCACGGATGACGAGAGAGGGGGTTGCCCAGCGCGGGATGCGCGCTCCGCCGAGCACGGGGCTGTCCTTGGCAACCCGGTAGGAAATCAGTTCGTGGTTGGCGCGGCCGGGCAGGTCCAGTTCCACCTTGTCGACCTCGCCGATGCGCGGCGGAATGATCAGGCCGAGTTTCTGGGCCACCGGTTTGATGGTCCAGCCCTGAATCAGAAGCGAGACGAGAACGATGATGAAGGCGGTGTTGAAATAGACCTGGCCATGCGGCACCTCGCCCATGACCGGCAGGATGGCCAGCAGGATGGAGACGGCACCGCGCAGGCCCACCCAGGCAAAAAAGCCGATTTCCTGCTGGGTGAAATCGAAGGGCAGCAGGCTCAGCCACACGGCGATCGGGCGGGCGACAAAGATCAGGAAAAATGCAAGCGCGATGGCGGGCAGCGCGATGTCGCCGAATTGCGAGGGCGTGGCGAGCAGGCCGAGCACCAGGAACATGATGATCTGCGCCAGCCATGTCAGCCCGTCCTGAAAACGGCGGATCGCCTCCTTGGCGAAAATCTTGCGGCTGCCCGCGTAGATGCCGGCGACATAAACGGCGAGAAAGCCACTGCCGCCGAGCGTGCCGGTGAATGAAAAGACGAGCAGAGCCAGGCCGAGCACGAAGATCGGCGCAAGCCCACGGTCGGCGGCAAAACGGTTGACGATGGCGACGATCATCATGCCGCCGGCTAGGCCGAAGATCAGGCCAAGGCCCATTTCCTTCACGAATTCGGCGAGCAAATCTATGTTGAGGCCGTCGGAACCGTGGCCGAGGCTGACGACCTGCACAAGCGACAGGGTGAGAAAGATCGCCATCGGATCGTTGGTGCCGGATTCCACTTCCAGCGTCGAACGCACCTTGTCGCGGATATGGATGCCGCCGNNCGGCGGCATCCGTCGAGGCGACGATCGAACCGAGCAGCAGGCCTTCCAGCCATGTGAAGCCGAGGAGAAGCGAGGCGGCGAATGCAAAGATGATCGCCGTCAGCAATACACCGACCGAAGCAAGGGCAAGCGCCGGCAGGGCGGCGATCTTGAAGGAGTGCACGGAGGTGCCGAAACCGCTGTCGAACAGGATGATCGCCAGCGCCAGCGAGCCGATCATATAGGCCAGCGGATTGTTGTCGAAATGGATGCCGAGACCATCGGAACCGGCGGCAAGGCCGATCATCAGGAAAACCAGAAGCAGGGGCGCGCCGAAGCGGAAGGCGATGAGGCTTGAAAAGGCAGCCACCAGCACCAGAACCGTGCTGACCAGCAGGATGATGTAAAATGCCTCCACTGCGTCTTTCCCTTGTCTGCGTGTCTAAAGCACTGTCGGGTTTCCGATCATGGCATCTCCCTTGCGGCATCCGCGAAAGCGGGCCGGTCGTCGTCTCATCATAGACGAAAAACTGAAGATGCGCGTGGGTCCGGCTTGCACCGGCGGGAATCAGGCAGCGATCGATTAGGGATGGGAAAAATGGGCGAGAGAAGGGCAGGCTGGGGAATTTTACGGACAAAATGCCGGGCAACGGTTTTTTGGTGCTGATGGAGATGCGCAAAGCCCGGAAAGACTGTGCGCAGGCATGCAGAACACTCGACGTTCCTGCTTTCGTAAATTATCTATAATCTCATGACGACCGCCAAATCAGACACGATTGCCGCCCGCATCGGACGCGCGCTTGCCGAGCGCATCATTGCCGGTACGCTCGCGGCCGGGGCAAAGCTTCGGCAGGATCATATCGCCGAAGAATTCGGCACCAGCCATGTGCCGGTGCGCGAGGCGTTTCGCCTGCTGGAATCGCAGGGGCTTGTCGTCAGCGAGCCGCGGCGCGGCGTGCGTGTGGCAAGCTTCAGCCTCGACGAGGTGAAGGAGGTCGCGGAAATGCGTGCAGCGCTTGAAGTGCTGGCGCTCCGCCATGCGGCGCCGCATCTGACGCGGGCCATTCTCGACGCTGCGGAGGCCGCCACGCAGGCCGGAGACAAGGCGGCCGACGTGCAGACCTGGGAAGAGGCGAACCGCACATTTCACCGGCTGATCCTCGCGCCCTGCGGAATGCCGCGTCTGTTGAAGGCCGTCGACGATCTGCAGATGGCAAGCGCGCGGCTTCTGTTTTCCGGCTGGCGGGCCGAGTGGGAGGCGCCGACAGACCGTGATCATCGTGCCATTCTGTCTGCGTTGAGGGGTGGTGACGTCGATCAGGCGGCGGCCGTGCTTGCGCGGCATGTGCAATGGGTCGGCAAGAACCCGCGCTGACCTTTTTCGCGCCCATTCGGTGCGCGCTCTGTGCCAGCAATAATGGCGTGCCGCTGCTGCAGCGATGGGTGTCCTGTTCTGCGCAGAGTGCTGAAAATCAATTTTTTCCTTTCTTTATCAATGCCGTTTCATGGCTGCACAGTTCGCGCCTTGCCAAAATTTCTATTCTGTGGACTCATTAGCTATAGATTCTAAAAATTATCTATAATTTGGAGATCCACATGAGCTATCTTTCATCGCAACTGTCCAAGCCGGCCTTCAGTCCGCTTGATCTGCAAAACGCCTCGCTGGTCTGGAAGGGCATGGCCATTTTGCTCGGCACCGGCGTTCTCGCCGCGTCATCGTATATTTCGGTGCCGATGGTGCCGGTGCCGATCACCATGCAGACTTTTGCCGTTACCCTGATCGGCGCGCTTTACGGTTGGCGTCTGGGGGCTGCGACCGTGATCGCCTGGTTGGTGGAAGCCGCGGCCGGAATGCCGGTTCTTGCGGGCGGCGCGTCCGGTCTGCTGCCCTTCATGGGGGCGACATCCGGTTACCTCTTTTCCTTCCCGATCATTGCGGCGCTGATGGGGTATCTGGCCGAGAAGGGCTGGAACGGTCATCGCCCGGTTCTGGCTTTTGTTGCCATGGCGGCCGCGAACCTGTTGTGCCTCGCCATCGGCGGTATCGTGCTGGGTTTCATGATCGGCGCGGAAAAGGCGTTTCTGTTCGGCGTTCTGCCGTTCCTTGTCGGTGCGGCGCTCAAATCCGCGCTTGGTGCTGCGGTCCTGCGTCTGCTGGCACGGGGCAGGGTGAAGCCTGCCGCATGACGGTTCGGCTTCGTCCGCATCATCTCCTTTGCCTGCTCACCTATGTGGGCAAGGGATATACGCCGGCCTTCGTTGCCAACTACGATCGCATCGCCAAACGACTGTCGGGCGGTGAGGATGTTCTGGTGGTCGATGGGCCGGATGATGTCTGTGCGGCGCTGCTCTGTGAGCCTGCGCCGCATTGTTTTCGTGACAGCGTTGTTGTTCGGGATCGGCAGGCGGCGGCCGATGTTGGTGATCTTCTGGATCTGACGATCTCCGCCGGTACGCGGATCGAGCTGCATCCGGCATTGCTGGTGCGGATGCGCAAGGCCTTTGCCGGTGGTGTTACGCGAAATGCCTGTCGAGGCTGCGAATGGTTTGATCTGTGCAGCGGTATTGCGGCGGGTGGTTATGGTGGTGCGCGGGTGAGGTCTGGTTTTGCAGAGACCTGTCTTTGAAGCCATCTCAGTTTGATGAAAAATCTTGCAGCCGATTTTTTCGTCATCCTCGGGACGAGCCGAGGATGACGGAGGAGGTGACACCTGTCGCCAGCAAACAAAAAAGGGGCGCCCGAAGCGCCCCTTTCGTCATCCTTTTTGCTCGATCAGATGAGCTTTGCCAGCGCGACCGAGGTGTCGGCCATGCGGTTGGAGAAGCCCCATTCGTTGTCGTACCAAGTCAGGATACGTACGAACTTGCCTTCGAGAACCTTGGTCTGGTCGATTGCGAAGATCGACGAGTGGCTGTCGTGGTTGAAGTCGCGGGAAACCAGCGGCTCTTCGGTGTAGCCGAGGATACCCTTCAGGGCGCCGTTGGAGGCAGACTTGATGGCTTCGTTGATTTCGGCGGCAGTCGTGTCACGCTTGGCGACGAACTTGAAGTCGACGACCGAGACGTTCGGGGTCGGCACGCGGATCGAGGTGCCGTCGAGGCGGCCCTTGAGGTGCGGCAGAACCAGGCCGACAGCCTTGGCGGCGCCGGTCGAGGTCGGGATCATGGACAGGGCTGCGGCGCGGGCGCGGTACAGGTCCTTGTGCATGGTGTCGAGCGTCGGCTGGTCACCCGTGTAGGAGTGGATCGTGGTCATGAAGCCGTGGTCGATGCCGACGGCGTCGTCCAGAACTTTTACGACCGGAACCAGGCAGTTGGTGGTGCAGGACGCGTTGGAGATGACCAGGTGGTCCTTGGTCAGCTGGTCGTGGTTGACGCCGAAAACGACTGTCAGGTCGGCATTGTCGCCAGGGGCCGAGATGATGACGCGCTTGGCGCCGGCGGCGAGATGCGCGGCGGCCTTGTCGCGGCTCGTGAAGATGCCGGTGCATTCCAGCGCGATATCGACGCCGAGTTCGCCATGCGGCAGCTGGGCCGGGTCGCGAACGGCGGTTACCTTGATCGGCTTGCCGCCGGCAACGGTAATGGTGTCGCCTTCGACCTTCACTTCGGCCGGGAACTTGCCGTGGATGGAATCGTAGCGCAGCAGGTGGGCATTGGTTTCAACCGGGCCGAGATCGTTGATGGCAACGACTTCGATGTCGGTGCGGCCGGATTCGACGATGGCGCGCAGGACATTACGACCGATGCGGCCGAAGCCGTTGATGGCAACCTTAACAGTCATATGAAGCTTTCTCCCTGAATGATGGGGCCTTTATATAGGCCGATGAGATGCCGCCCTGAATTGATCCAGAGCGGCATTCCGAATTAAATTTTTGCTTCCGCAGCGGCGACGACGGCGTCTGCCGTGATGCCAAAGTGCTTGAAGACGTCCTTGGCCGGACCGGAAGCGCCAAAGCCCTTCATGCCGATGAACGTGCCTTCCGGGCCGATGAACGCATCCCAGCCTTCGCGAACGCCAGCCTCAACAGCGATCTTGACCGGCGACTTGCCGAGAATTTCGGCGCGGTAGGCGTCCGGCTGTTCGAAGAACAGTTCGGTCGAGGGAACGGATACGACGCGAACCGACGTGCCCTTTTCCTCAAGCGTCTTGGCGGCGGCAACGGCCAGTTCGACTTCCGAGCCGGAAGCGAAGATGGTGACCTTTGCGTCGGCCTTGCCGGAGAGCGTGTAGGCGCCCTTGGCCGAACGGTTCTCTTCCGAATATTCGGTGCGAACGGTGGTGAGGTTCTGGCGGGTGAGCGCCAGACCCGACGGACGATCCTTGGTCGAGACTGCGATCTGCCAGCATTCGGCAGTTTCGACGGCATCGGCCGGGCGGAACATCATCAGGTTCGGGATGGCGCGCAAGCTTGCCATCTGCTCGACCGGCTGGTGGGTCGGGCCATCTTCGCCGACGCCGATCGAGTCATGCGTCAGAACGTGGATGACGCGGATGCCCATCAGCGAAGCGAGGCGGATCGGCGGGCGGCAATAATCGGAGAAGATCATGAAGCCGCCGCCGTAAGGGATCAGGCCGCCATGCAGCGCGATACCGTTCATGGCCGATGCCATGCCGTGTTCGCGAATACCCCAGTGCATGTAGCGACCGGCGAAATCGGACGGCGTGATCGAGACCATCTGGCTGGTCTTGGTGTTGTTGGAAGGCGTCAGGTCGGCGGAGCCGCCGATGGTTTCCGGCAGGAAACCGTTGATGACTTCCAGCGCGTCTTCCGAAGCCTTGCGGGTGGCGACGGTCGGCTTGGTTTCGGCGAGCTTCTTCTTGTAGTCGCTGATGGCGGCATCGAAGCCGGCCGGCAGGTCACCGGCGAAACGGCGGGTAAACTCGGCCTTGTGAGCGGATTTTTCGAGGCGGCCTTCCCATGCCTTGACGGCGTCGGCCGAACGGGTGCCGGCGGCACGCCATTCGGTCAGAACGTCTTCCGGAACGACGAAGGGTTCGAATTCCCAGCCCAGTGCCTTGCGGGTGGCGGCGATTTCGTCAGCACCGAGCGGCGAACCGTGAACCTTGTGGCTGCCGGCCTTGTTCGGAGCGCCGAAACCGATGACGGTCTTGCAGGCGATGAAGGTGGGCTTGTCCGACTTGTGGGCCTGTTCGATGGCGTCGGCAATCGCTGCCTGGTCATGACCGTCGATCTGGATCGTGTTCCAGTTGACGGCCTTGAAACGGGCGATCTGGTCGGTCGAATCCGACAGCGAAACGGCGCCGTCGATGGTGATCGAGTTGTCGTCCCAGAAGAGAACCAGCTTGTTGAGCTTCAGGTGCCCGGCAAGTGCGATGGCTTCGTGGGAAATGCCTTCCATCAGGCAGCCGTCGCCATTGATCACATACGTGTAGTGATCCTGCAGGTCGGAGCCGAATTCGTCAGCGAGCTTGCGCTCTGCGATCGCCATGCCGACGGCATTGGCAATGCCCTGGCCGAGCGGGCCGGTGGTGGTTTCGATGCCGGTGGCGTGGCCGTATTCCGGGTGGCCGGCGGTCTTGGAGCCGAGCTGGCGGAAACCTTTCAGGTCTTCCACAGTCATATCCGGGTAACCGGTCAGATGCAGCAGCGAATAGAGAAGCATCGAGCCGTGGCCGGCCGACAGCACGAAGCGGTCGCGGTCTGGCCAGTTCGGCTTCAACGGGTCGAACTTCAGATATTTGGAGAACAGGACCGTTGCCACGTCGGCCATGCCCATCGGCATGCCCGGGTGGCCGGAATTCGCCTTTTCGACGGCATCCATGGCAAGAAAACGGATCGCATTCGCCATCCGGTCATTTTGTTCGCAAGAAGTCATGGCTTATCCACTATCGTCCGAGTGTCGGTCAGCGGGCCCTTGGCGGGCCCTGTAAAGGGAGCGCCTGATCCTTAGCAGGTGCATCGCGCAAGTCAACAAATGGGGGCATAGCGAAATCCGGCAAGTGCCGCATTTCGACGCAGGCTGCTCACATGTGGTGCAGCCGTCATCGGATGCTAAAAGAACTTGTCGATCCACAAGATAGAGGGGTTGGTAAAGGCACTGGTTTATTGACCCGCATCGTGACGGTGCATAATCTGCGATATCTGTTGGACAGTCAGGAGTTGGCGATTCGTCGCTTTGCCTGCATGCACCGGGAAGACGGAAGATGCCGACGGACAAGACGTTGGAGCTTGCCATTTCAGAATTGAAGTCCGCGATCGGCGGGCTGGAAAATGCAATCGACGCACGCGCCGAGCGGCAACGCATGGGCGCGGAAGTCGAGGGCGAGGTGCGCCGTGTGCATGCCGACCGGGCGCGCCTTGCGCAGGAGCTCGATCAATCCGAATTTCGCGCCAACCGGCTCGAAGAGGTCAATCGCGAAGTGTCGCGGCGTCTGGTCACGGCGATGGAGACCATCCGCGCCGTGCTCGATCGGTAAAGAGTGGGATTGAGCACAAGATGGCGCAGGTCACGGTAACGATCGACGGCAAGGCCTACCGCATGGCCTGCGAAGAAGGTCAGGAACAGCATCTCGAAACGCTGGCCGGCCGTTTCGACCAATATGTCGGACACCTGAAAAGCCAGTTCGGCGAGATCGGTGATCTCAGGATCACCGTCATGGCCGGCATCATGATCATGGACGAACTGGCCGAACTCAACCGCAAGATCGAACGCCTGGAAGGTGAGGTCGCTTCGCTGCGCTCGAGCGGCGAGGGACAGGCGCAGGACAAGGCCCGTAACGAGGCGCTGATGGTATCCGCTGTCGAGGAACTGACTTCGCGGCTGCAGGGTATCACGGCGAAACTTTCGAACCGCCAACCGGACGCGCCGGCGAATTGATATTTCTCCGTCCATCCGACGGACGGTTCTGCAACCGAAATAAAATCCACGCGTAACACCCTTGGGCCTCTGGCGGTGTCCGCACAGACCTCCTATATTGCACTCGCGTTCTGCGCTTCCCGACAGGAACCACAATCCCTGGGGCCATACTCGATCCAAAGGGAGCTGTCCCTGGCCAGGCCCGTGGGCTTGGACATATGGCGCCCACCTACGTTTGTAGGCACCCAGGATCGTAAACCTCCATCGGTTGCCGTGGATCGCACCTGGATTTCTCGACATTTGTCGCGCCGACACCTGCCCTCCTTGCGGAGGGCGGCCGTGTTCGGCAATTTTGCGTTTGATTGAAGATGTTGCCAAAAATGTTATCCGCCCATGCCCTGCGTGACAGGCCGTCCCGCCCTATCTCGGTCTCATGAAAGAGGGCAGGACATACACGCCGGAGCAATTGCACCGCATCTACAACGCGCATGTGCGGGTATGCGCGATGCGCGGCGTCGAGCTGGTCAGCGGCGAGGGCAAGCAGATCGCCAAGCGGCTGTTAAGCGAATTCTCGGGCTCCGAACCGGAGGATGAGATCGTGCGGAAGTTTCTGTCGTGAAATAGATGCGGACAGATCGCGTGGCCATCTTTCAGTTTTCTGGCTGCAGTGTCTTCAAATAGGTTTCGAACCGCATCTCCGGTTGGTGATGAAAAACTTCGCCGGTCTTTTCGACCATGCGAATCCCGTCCAGTCGAAAATTTCTGAAGTCGTCCTTTTCGTTGCACCACGCCGTCAACAGCGTCGTGTCATCGAACATGGTCAGGCCTAACGGGCGGATTGTGCGAACGCTTCGCTTTCCCTGTAGATCGATATAATCAAGCAGGAGCATAAGGCGATCGCGAATGCACTCGCGCATCAATGAAAAGAGATCGTTCTCGATGATCCGGCCGGCGGATTTTCGGGATACGGCTCTTATCGGCAGCTTTCCGAAGTGTTCTCCGGCATCCTTGCCCATCGACGCGACCAGCTTGCCGGAGGCGCGAGTTGCTGCTTGCGAAAGCGCCGCACCACCGCGCGCGCCAACGAGGCGAATGCCCAGCATTATGGCGTCCATTTCGTCGGGATCAAAATGCAGCGGCGGCAGAAAATACCCTGCTTCCAGCTGATAACCCAGCCCGGCTTCACCACGGACTGGCGCGCCCAAGGCCTGCAACGTCACCATGTCGCGATAGATCGTCCTTGGCGATACCTCCATGAGACCCGCCAGCGTTTCGGCGGAAACCGGAGCCGATGCGGCACGCAGGTGATCCAGCAATGACAGGAGGCGGAGCGATTTCATGCGGCGCTGATAGCACATCCCTGACAAGAGATGTCAGGGGGCGGGTGATAGGTCGCCGCGTATTCACTCAAAAAGGAAACGCATACATGACAGGTCCTTGTTTCGAAGTTGTCGTCTACACGCTGCATGACCAGGCAGGCAAAGGAGTGGCGAGAGCCGAGGCATTCCAACGCATCGAGACCTTCCCGGGATTTATCGGATCGACACAGCTGTCCGACGTCAGAAATGCCGCCAAGTGTGTCGACCTCGTCACCTGGACGACGTTGGCCGATGCGCAGGCGGCGGCTCACCGCGTCGGGAACGATGCCGAGTTCGCATCGTTCCGGTCTGAGATCGCCAGTGTGCAGTCGATCGGTCATTATACGCAGATGCCATCCTCGGCTGCCGTGCCGGTGGTGGGCAACGGTATCGAAATCGGGCGGTTCCGGTTGAAGCCGGGTGTCGATGAGGGCCAGATGCGCTTGGCGTATTCCGCTATGGTACGTGGGCATCTCATGCGTCAGCCCGGATGGCGTGATCAGCGACTTGTGAAGCTGGAAGACGGAATGTTCATGGACCTGGCTTTTGCCGAGAACGAGCTCAAGGCACGGGAAATCTGCGCATGCTGGCGCGGCAATGATTTATGCGAGGCGTTTCTGGCGATGGTCGATCCGGTCTCCATGGAATTTGGCACGGCGGCCTGACGCCTCGGCCCATGGCCATAAGGCGGGGGGGCGGGAATATGGCCTTCGCCGTTTTCTCCTCCCCGCTCTAACTGCTTGACTTCCCTGCCATCCTCCCCACTTCTGTCAGCGGGGAGATCAAGCCGACTCGATGGCCATTCTGAACAACACTTTCGCGCGCTCGTCGCTGCTCATGCTGCTGGTTGGCGGCGTGATCATGCTTGGCATCGTTCTGTCGTCGTTTTTCCTGGCGCAGAATACCAGCAACTATTTCAACGACGTCACGCGGCTGCGGGCATTGCGCACCACATCGGCGGATCTGCTGCTGCGCGTGCAGGCTGCCGAAACGGCGCAGCGCGGTTATCTGATCACGCGCGATGCCGCCTTCCTTAAAACTTTCAACGATGCGCGCGACGCCATTCCCGGCCAGCTGGACAAGGTACAGCGCGCCGGTGACGCACAGACGTTCGTTGCCGTGCCGATGGACGAGTTGCGCGGCCTGATCAAAGACAAGATCAGCGAGATGGAATCCACTTTCGCGCGGATCAACGACGGCGATATCAAGGGTGCCGTCGCCATCGTGCGCAATGATTCCGGTCGTCTGATCATGGAGCGGCTATCCACCATTCTCAACGGCATCATCGGAGAGATGGATACGCGGCTGGTGCGTGGCATCGGCGAATTGCGTGAAGCGTCCGACAGCCTGCAATGGGTCAGCTTGGGCGGCGGTTTCGTCATCCTTCTGGTCGTCGGCAGCGCGATCGCCATCGTTGCCCAGCATGTGGGCGCGCTGCAGCGCTCCCGTCAGGAAGTCGAGCTTCTCAATGCCGGTCTTGAGGAGCGCGTCGATGAACGCACCGAAGACCTGATGCGCGCCAACAGCGAAATCCAGCGTTACGCCTATATCGTCTCGCACGATCTGCGTGCGCCGCTCGTCAACATCATGGGTTTTACCAGCGAGCTGGAAACCACGATGAAGGATATCCAGGCTTATGTCCTGGCGGAAGGCATGCCGGGCGAAGACGAGATCAAGCAGGCGCGTTTCGCGGTCGAGGAAGATCTTCCGGAAGCCATTTCCTTCATTCGTTCATCGACGAAGAAGATGGACGGCCTGATCAACGCCATTCTGAAAATCTCCCGTGACGGTCGCCGTGAATTGAAGCCTGAGCCGATCGATCTGACGGACATGCTGGAAACCACCGCCGCGACCATCAATCACCAGGTCGTCGACGCTGGCGGCGAGGTGAAAATCGCCGTCAATGCCGCGCGCGGTCTGGTCTCCGACCGGTTTTCGCTGGAGCAGGTGTTCGGCAACCTTTTCGACAATGCCGTCAAATACCGTAACCCGGAAAAACCGCTGCAGCTTTCGGTGCGAGCCTATCCGGCCGGTCGCTCGGCGCTTCGTATCGAGGTTGCCGACAACGGCCGCGGCATCGCGCCGGAAGATCACGAGCGGGTTTTCGAGCTGTTTCGCCGTTCCGGCTTGCAGGACAAGGCGGGTGAGGGTATCGGTCTGGCACATGTACGATCGTTAGTCAGAAATTTAGGCGGGGACATTACGGTCACGTCCACATTGGGGGGCGGTTCGACATTCGTGATCCGCCTGCCCGTGGATTTGTCCCAGTATGTCAGGAGCAACGGGTCATGAACGCTTCCGGTAAAGAAGTCACGATCATCATGATCGAGGACGATGAAGGCCATGCCCGCCTCATCGAGAAAAACGTCCGTCGCGCCGGCGTCAACAACGAGATCGTTCCGTTCACCAACGGCACGGCCGCGCTCGACTATATCCTCGGCCCGGATCGTTCGGGCGACGTGTCGCAGGGCCGTTATCTGCTGATCCTTCTCGACCTCAACCTGCCGGACATGTCGGGTATCGACATTCTGGAAAAGGTGAAATCGAACCAGCATACAAAACGCTTGCCCGTGGTCATTCTCACCACTACCGATGACGAACGCGAAATCCAGCGCTGTTACGATCTCGGCGCCAATGTCTATATTACCAAGCCCGTGGAATACGACAGTTTCGCCAATGCCATCCGGCAGCTGGGACTGTTCTTCTCGGTCATGCAAATCCCCTGAAATCCCGTGAATGAAAAGGCCATCGCGCCGATGCCGCAAACCGTTCTTTACATCGATGACGACGTCGCCCTCGGGCGGCTCGCGGAACGGTATCTCGGCCGCGCCGGCTATACGTTGAAACATGCCGTCGATGGCGCAACCGGCCTGTCGCTGGCAGAAGCCGGCGGCGTCGACGCCATCGTGCTCGACCATTATCTGCGGGCCGAGACCGGCCAGGACGTGTTGCGCGGCCTGAAAGAGCGGGGCATCGAACTACCGGTCATCTACGTTACCGGTTCCAGCGAGGCGACGATTGCCATCGACGCATTGAAAAGCGGTGCCGCCGACTATGTCATCAAGACGGTTGGCGGTGAGTTCTGGTCGCTGATGGAAAACGCCATTCGGCAGGCGATCGCCAATGCCGAACTGCGCCGCGCCAAGGAAAAGGCCGAGACGGAAATCCGCATCGGCAAGGAACGCGCCGAGGTGCTGCTGGCCGAGGTCAACCACCGCGTGGCCAACAGTCTGGCGCTGGTGGCGGCATTGATCCGCCTGCAGGTCACCAGCAGCCGCAGCGACGAGGTGAAGGAGGCGCTGACGGAAACGCAGGCGCGTATTTCCGCCATCGCCGGCATGCACCGCAGCCTTTATACATCCGACGACGTGCGCACTGTCGAGATCGACAAATATCTCGAAACCCTGGTGAAGGAAGTGCAGCGCTCGGTCGAGATGGGCGACAAGGGCCCCTCGATCCGGCTCGAAGCCGAAGCGATTTCGCTCTCCTCCGACCGTGCGGTGTCCGTCGGGATGATCGTGACCGAGCTTCTCACCAACGCGATCAAATATGCCTATCCGACCGGGGCCGATGGCGAAGTGCGGGTCATTTTCAAGAAGACCGACGATACCCATGCGCTGCTTGCGGTGGAAGATGACGGCATCGGATGCCTTGAGGGTGCGGTGCCGAAGGGCACCGGTCTGGGCACTCGCATCATCAAGTCGATGGCATCGACCCTCGGTTCCGCCGTTGCCTATGTGCCGGTCGCTGTCGGCACTCGCGCCGAACTGCCGATCAATCTCGAAGGCTGATCGGCAATCGTAAAAACACCTTCCTTGATGTCCTGCCATTGCCAAGCGCCGGTGCGAACCCTATTGTCTGGGTCTATTGACGGATACAGGACCATGACATCCCTGAACCGGCGACGGTTTTCCGAACGCTGTGTGAGACATTGCTGAGACGCCGGACCTGCGCTTTTTTGCGCAGGCCTTTTTTCATTCCGGCGTGATCATCGCTGCGGGCTTAACCGCATGCGCCTCGGCCGGATCCTTCAGTTCCAATCAAAGAGCTTCTTGTGTTAACCGAAATACTCATCGTGGTCTGCCTCACGGTTTTGAACGGTGTTCTCGCGATGTCGGAACTTGCCGTCGTTTCCTCGCGTCCCATTCGCCTGAAGGTGATGGCGGAGCAGGGCAACCGGGGGGCTGCCACGGCGCTGCATCTGGCCGATGACCCGGGCCGTTTTCTCTCGACTGTGCAGATCGGCATCACGCTGGTGGGCGTCCTGTCGGGTGCCTTTTCCGGCGCCACGCTCGGTGCGCGCCTGACCGGCTGGCTGGTCGTGCAGGGCATGTCGCAGAATGTCGCGGACTGGCTCGGCGTCGGAACTGTCGTTGTCATCATCACCTATATGTCGCTGATCATTGGCGAACTGGTTCCCAAGCAGGTTGCCCTGCGCAATCCCGAAGGCGTTGCGGCGCGTGTCGCGCCGGCCATGTGGCTGCTGTCGAAAATCGGTGCGCCGGTGGTGTGGTTGCTGGATGTCTCCGGCCGCACGGTGTTGAAATTGCTCGGTCAGAGCGGCGAAAGCGAAGATCGCGTCACCGACGAGGAAATCCGCACTGTTCTCGCCGAAGCGCAGAGCGCCGGTGTGATCGAAAGCGGCGAGAGCGAAATGATCTCCGGCGTCATGCGCCTGGCCGACCGCACTGCGCGTGGCCTGATGACGCCGCGCCGCGATGTCGAGGTGATCGATACCGAAGACGATCCGGACGAAATCCGGGCACAGTTGCGCGCCACTCACCGTTCGCGCCTGCCGGTCCGCAAGGGCAGTTCCGATGAGATCATCGGCGTGCTGTTCGTGAAGGATGCCTATGATTTCATGGCCGGCGGCAAGGCCGTGGACATGAAGACCATCCTGCGCGATGCGCCGGTCGTTTCGGACCTCACCGGTGCGCTCGATGTCATCCAGGCGCTGCGCAAGGCGCCGGCGCATATGGTGCTGGTCTATGACGAATACGGCCATTTCGAAGGCGTGATCACATCCGGCGACGTGCTGGAGGCCATTACCGGCGTCTTCCAGGAAGACGAAATCGAAGAACCGGCCATCGTGCCGCGCGATGATGGTTCCTACCTCGTTGCCGGCTGGATGCCGGTCGACGAGTTCGGCCACCAGATGGGCATCTCTATCGAAGAGGATCCGGGCTACGAGACCGTTGCCGGCTTTGTCATCGACGAACTCAAGCACCTGCCGGAACTCGGCGAAAAGTTCACCACCCGGGGCTGGACATTCGAAGTCATCGACCTTGACGGCCGCCGCATCGACAAGCTGCTTGTGTCCCGGGCATCGGATCAGGACTGATGGCGACAACGCCCGAAAAGGCAAACCTGCGCAACGGGCGGCTTGCCGCCCGCGATACCCTGCCAGAGGCGGAACGGCTGGAGAAAAACCTGTCGCTCACCGCCCATGGTCTTGGTGCCGTGCAGGTATCTGTCGGCACCGTCGTTTCGGGTTTTCTGCCGATCCGCTCCGAAGTCGATCTGAAGCCGTTGATGGCGGCGCTTGCGCAAGAGGGCGCGCGGCTTTGCCTGCCGGCCATTCTCGACAAGGAAACCATCGTTTTTCGCCAGTACCGGCCGGATGCGGAACTCATTGCCATGGGGTTCGGCACCGATGGCCCGGCCGAGCATGAGCCGGTTTTGCAGCCGGAAATAATGCTTGTGCCGCTTTCCGCATTCGATGCCCGCGGCAACAGGATCGGTTATGGCGGCGGTTATTACGACCGTGCCATTCACGAATTACGTCAAAAAGGCCACAATCCGAGGCTGATCGGCATTGCATTCGACTGCCAGGAAGTGGCATCAGTGCCGGTAGAACCTCACGACATCAGACTGGACGCAATCCTGACGGAAAGCGGTTACCGGCCCTTCGCCTGAGAGGGGCGCGGCCGGCATCTCCATCTGACAGGCACAGATTGGATTAGCATGCGCCTTTTGTTTCTCGGTGACATGGTGGGCAAGACCGGACGCACGACCGTCTGGGACAAGCTGCCGGGCCTCGTCTCCGACCTGAAGCTCGATTTCGTCATCGTCAACGGCGAAAACGCCGCCGGCGGTTTCGGCATCACCGAAGACATCTATCTGGAAACCATCAATGCCGGCGCCGACGTGGTGACCACCGGCAACCATGTCTGGGACCAGAAGGAAGCCGTCAGCTTTGCCGGCCGCCACGATCAGTTTTTGCGCCCGGCCAATTACCCGGCCGGTACGCCCGGAAAAGGCTCCGGCATATTTTACGCCCGCAACGGTGCGCGTGTTCTCGTCGCCAACATCATGGGCCGCGTGTTCATGCACCCGGAGCTCGACGACCCCTTCAAGTCCGCCGAGACGATCCTCGAGGCCGCGCCGCTGAAGGATCAGGTCGATGTCATCGTTTTCGATTTCCATGCGGAAGCGACCAGCGAAAAGCAATGCTTTGGCCATTTCGTCGATGGCCGCGCTTCGTTCGTGGTCGGAACGCACACGCATGTGCCGACCGCCGACTACCAGATCCTGAACGGCGGCACCGCCTATATGTCGGATGCCGGCATGTGCGGTGACTACGACTCGTCGCTCGGCATGGAAAAGGAAGAGCCGCTCAACCGGTTCATCTCCAAGATGCCGAAGGGGCGTTTCGAGGCGGCTTCCGGCCCGGCTACGCTTTGCGGCGTCGGCGTCGAGATTTCCGATGCGACGGGTCTTGCGGAAAAGATCGAACCTCTGCGCATTGGACCGCGGCTGGCGGAGAATATTCCGAGTTTCTGGCGGTAAATTGACAGGCAGGACGGTGCGCCCATCCGATCTCCCCCCTTGTGGGGGAGATCAAAGGGAGCATGTCGCACCACCGCCATTTCCCCCGCAAAATTTCACCTCTTGGCACCTGTCGTATGACAGTCATACTGAGCATGTACCGGATACGCATCCCTCATACGGATTCCCGCCATGCCTCCTATCATTTCCGCCGATAGCGCGACCAAATGGTTTGCGCAGAGAGTGCCGCAGTCCGGTCTCGCCGGTTCATTGCGCAATTTCCTCAAGCCCGTTACCCGCGATGTGAAGGCGGTGGACGGTATCTCGTTTGCCATAGAGGCAGGCGAGGCGGTCGGTTATCTCGGGCCGAACGGTGCCGGCAAATCCACCATGATCAAGATGCTGACCGGTGTGCTGGTGCCGACTGCAGGTTCCGTCAATGTGCTCGGTCGTGTGCCGCATGTGGAGCGGATCGCCAATGCCCGCGATATCGGCGTGGTGTTCGGCCAGCGCAGCCAGTTGTGGTGGGATCTGCCGCTGTTTGAAAGTTTCGAGCTGCACCGGCGTATCTACCGCGTGGAAAAAGCACGGTTCGATATCGTGCGCGCGGAGCTGGTGGACATGCTGCAGATCGCCTCGTTTCTGGAGCGGCCGGTGCGGCAGCTGAGCCTTGGCCAGCGCATGCGCGGCGAGATTGCCATGACGCTTCTGCACGAGCCAAAGATCCTGTTTCTCGACGAACCGACGATCGGGCTTGATGTCGTTGCCAAGGATGTGGTGCGAAAGCTGCTCGCGCGTATCAACCGCGAGCGCGGCACGACGATTATCCTCACCACGCATGACCTGCGCGATATCGAGGAAATCTGCCCGCGGCTGATCATGGTGGATGACGGCAAGCTGCTGTTCGATGGGCCGCTCGTCAATCTCAACGCCACATTTGGCGCGCGCAAGAAACTGAAGCTGGAATTTGCGACGGAGCCGAAAACCGTGACGCTTGCGGATGCCGAACCTGCGGGAGGAGAGGGCGTGATCCGTACGTTCCTGATGACGGACGAAAAACGCTCGCTGGTGGAAATCATCACGGCGCTGAAATCCGATGCCGAACTGGTCGACGTGCATCTGCACGAGCCGGATATCGAAGAGGTTATCCGCACCTATTACCAGTCGCGGCAGGTCGAGACGTCGCAGCCCGAAACCAGACTGGTGGGGTAGGCGATGTTTCTTGCGCTTGCATCGGCAGGTTTTCGCATCGAGTCTCGTTTCCGGGCGCAGTTCTGGTTCAAGCTTTTGAGCGGCATGCTGAATGTCGTCGCGCGTGTCTCGATCTGGCATTCGGTCTTTCTGCATGGTGCGGGATCGACCGAGGTCAGCCTGCCGCAAATGGTGACCTATGCGATCCTGGGCGCGACGATATTTTCAACCTGGGACGCCACGCAGATCATGCGCGAGATCGGCGGGGATATTCGCAGCGGCAATGTCGTCAGCCACCTGATGCGGCCATACAGCTATCCGGCGTCTCTGTTTGCCCGCCAGCTTGGAGTGCGCGCCCATGAAATGCTGATGATCGGGCTGCCGGTCGCCGTTCTCATGGGGGCTTTTTATGGTTTTCAGCCACCGGCCAGCATCGGGCATGCCGTGCTGTTTGCCCTGTCGTTGATCCTGTCGCTTTTCCTGCTGTTCAGCTTTTCCATTGCCGTGTCGATGATCGGTTTCTGGGTTATGGATATGTTGGCGCTGGAATGGTTCATGCGGGGTACGCTGGCGCTGTTTTCTGGCGGGCTCGTGCCCCTTTGGTTTTACCCCGATGCGGTGGTGAATGCCGTTCTGTATTTGCCGTTTGCCTGGATCAGCTTTTATCCGCTGGCCATCTATCTCGGCCAGCTCGATCTGGCTTCCAGTGTGTTGCATCTCGTCTATGGTCTCGGCTGGGCGGCGGTTTCCGCTGCGTTCGTCGCCCTCATGTGGCGCGCCGCCTGCCGCCGCATGGTCGTGCAGGGAGGTTGAGCCGTGCGTCACAGCCTCTCGCTTTACCTCTATCTCATTCGCCTGCAGTTGCGCACACGTCTGCAATATCGCGCCAATCTCTTTATCGGCTGGGTGGCACAGGCGTTCGGTTATGCCAGCGTTTATGGCGCTATCTGGATCGTCGCCAGCCGTTTTGAGAAACTCGGCGGCTGGGTCTGGCCGGAAATTGCGCTGATGCTCGGTTTCCATGTGCTCGGCTACGCGATGGGCGCGTTGTTCACGCTGGTGCAGCTGCGCCGCATGGAGGAACTGGTGCGGCTTGGCACCTATGATACGCTGCTGGTACGGCCGGTCAGCCCCTGGGCGTTCCTTGTGTTTTCCGGCATCAATATCGAATATGGCGGCCATATAACGCTCGGTATCGGCATGATGATCTGGGCGTTGCCGCAGCTTGGCATCGACTGGACGTGGCTGACGGTGCTGCAGCTTGGTGCCAGCCTGATCAGTGCCGCACTGCTGACCGCCGCCAGCCTGACCGCGATCTCCGCCATGGCGCTGGTGCTCACCCGCTCGCGTTACCTGTTCGGCCTCTATTTCGATTTCTGGGAGCTTTCGCGTTATCCGCTGACCATTTTTGCCATGCCGCTGCAGTTCGTGCTCCTGTCCATCGTGCCGTTTGGCTACATGGCTTATGTCCCGGTCGCAGCGCTTCTCGGCAAACGGGTGCCGCTGATCGGCGCTGCCGCACCATTCGCGGCCATCCTTGCCGGCCCGGTTATGGTTGTTGTCGCCATTCTGGTCTGGCAGGCATGCCAGCGGCGGTATCAGGGTGCGGGCGGCTGAACTGCGCTTTGCCAATGACTAAAACGTGACGGTCGCCCTGTCATAACCGGCTGGACCGACTGTCACGCTTCCCGCATCTTTGCCGCATGGACTGGCCGCAACGGCGGCAGAACCGAGCGGGGAGTGGCATGATGCTGCGGACTGTCGCATTCGTTCTTTCCATCATGGCCATTGCCGCAAGCCCGGTTCTGGCGCAATCGCCGATCCAGCCCAAAGGCTCCAGTGGCGGCCTTCCCGTCAGCCAGTGCCAGGCGATTGCACAGGTCTTGCCGCGCGCCACCTACGCCAATTTCACGCCGCCCACATCGCTGCCGGTCTGGGAAGTGCAGGCCGCCAAACCTTTGGCCCGGCCTGACAATGAGCAGGTGAAAATCACCTTTGTCGGCCATTCCACGTATTTTATCGAAACACCCGGCGGCATCGGCATCGCCACGGATTACAGCGGCGTCTACAGGCCCTATCGCCTGCCGGACGTCATCACGATGAACCGGGCGCATTCCACCCATTACACGCTGACGCCCGACCCCGGCATCAAGACCGTGCTGCCGGGCTGGGGTGATGTGCCGGGGGAAAAGGCGCAGCATAACGTCGTCGTTGGGGACGCCTATATTCGCAATGTCGCATCCGATATTCGCAATTGGGGCGGGGTATCGAGGAAAACGGCAATTCGATCTTCATCTTCGAGGTGGCGGGCCTGTGTATCGGCCATCTCGGGCACCTACATTTCGAACTCAACGAGCAGCAATATACCGAGATCGGCCGGTTGGATGTGCTGATGGTGCCTGTGGATGGCGGGCTGACCATGGGTGCCGACAGCATGAGCCGGGTGGTGCAACGGCTGCGATCCTCACTGATCCTGCCCATGCACCGGTTCGGCCCGCCGCTCGAAGCGTTTCTGGCCATGTTCGATACGAAATTCGACATCACTTACGCGAAAGAGAATGTGATTTCGGTTTCGATGCGCAGCCTGCCGAAAAAGCCGACGATCATGGTGCCGAAGGGGTTGTGACAAGTGGTTGGCGGCGTCCTCTACTTTCTCCGCCGTCATCCTCGAACTTGTGCCGAGGATCTGCTGCGCATGATTTTGAGCGTGGTTAGATGCCTGGGGACAAGCCCAAGGATGACGGAAGAGAGGCCTCGTTTCCCTTCTTAAGGCAAAAAAGCCGCGAACTTCCGCTCGCGGCTCCAGCCATTCAGTTATCAAACCGGCGTTTTACGCAAACGCCAGATGCTGTTTCACGCCGACTTCCGGCATCTTTTCGTCCGAATAATTGGCCTTGGCGATTTCCCAGCCGAACTTCAGCTTGCTGTCGGTCGAGGCCCAGATTTCGGCGTCATCCACGTGCATGGCGATCATCGTGAGTTTCGGATCGGCCTTGCCGTCTTCATACCAGGCGGCGGTGACGCTGCTCCAGTATTCCTCGATCTTGGCGGGATCGGCGCGCAATTCCAGCGTGCCACCAAGGCAGGCATGATAATCGTGGTTTTTGCCGACGACGCAGAAATGTGCGCGCGTGCCGGGGCGGATCGCCTGCGCCAGATCGGTGTCGGTCTTGGTGAAGAACCAGATCGTGTTGGTCTTCGGATCCGCATGCGGCGCCATCGGCTGCATGTGCATGCGCGATCCCTCGATGCCGAGCATGCCGGCATGGATTTCGGCGATCTCGTCCCAGAGTTGGCGGGCGGGGGCTTCACGGGCTTCGGTCAGGCTTGCCATCGGTGTTCTCCTTGGTCGGGATCATTGCATGTTCGCAGCAAAAAACGACGCGAGTGGCGGCTTTGTTCCTCGAAAATGCGGGAAGGGGCGACATCCCGTTGCCGCCCAGCCCTCTTGAACAGCAAAGCCATCGAAACTATAAGGCGGCCATTCCATTACAAATGACGCAGGGGTGCCATGGCTGGCCATTCACAGTTCAAGAACATCATGCACCGCAAGGGCAAGCAGGACGGTATCCGTTCGAAGATGTTCTCCAAGCTCGCGCGCGAAATCACGGTTGCGGCAAAGACGGGTCTGCCTGACCCGACCATGAACGCGGCTCTTCGCCTCGCTGTGCAGAATGCCAAGGCGCAGTCGATGCCGAAAGACAATATCGACCGCGCCATCAAGAAGGCATCGGGCGCCGATGCCGAAACCTACGACGCAATCCGTTACGAAGGTTACGGTCCGGGCGGCACGGCGGTGATCGTCGAAGCTTTGACCGACAACCGCAACCGCACGGCTTCCAGTGTTCGCTCCACCTTCTCCAAGGCCGGCGGCGCACTCGGCGAAACCGGTTCGGTGTCCTTCTCCTTCGATCACGTCGGGGAAATCACCTACAAGGCTTCGGTTGGCGATGCGGACAAGGTCATGGAAGCGGCAATCGAAGCCGGTGCCGATGACGTCGTTTCCGACGAAGACGGCCACACGATCTATTGCGGTTTCGAGGACATGAACGAAGTGTCCAAGGCGCTTGAAGGTGTGCTCGGCGAAGCCGAAACCGTCAAGGCCATCTGGAAGGCGCAGAACACGATCGAAGTGGACGAAGAAAAGGCACGTTCGATCATGAAGCTGATCGACACGCTGGAAGACGATGACGACGTGCAGAGCGTCTATTCCAACTTCGAAGTGTCCGACGAAGTCATGGCCAAGCTTTCGGCCTGAATTTTTTGAGAATTCAGAGATTGCTAGCGGGGCCGAAAGGCCCCGATTTGCGTTCAGGCTAACTTTTCAAATCCAGATCGCCATCCCGCCATACGACATGGCGCGGTGAAGTGGGCAGGTTCTCGATTTCCTCGGCGATGAAATAGGGCGGGATATCCAGCGCCTTCAGGCTACCGGTTGTTGCCTTCACCCACTTGAACTCGAGTTCGTGGCTGTCGATAACGCGATGGACGATATCGCTCGGGTGAAACGCAAAGCTCTCCGGCAATTCCATCCGGTAATAGAAACCGAGTTCGTGCCAGTCCTTTTCCTCGTAGTGGAAGAAGTTCTCGACCACCCAGAGAAGCGGACCGATTTCGGCGGTTACGCCAAGCTCCTCGACCATTTCGCGCGCCAATGTTTCCTGCGAAGTCTCGCCCATTTCGGCACGACCGCCCGGAAAGGTCCAGAAGGTTTCGTGCACCGCGCGGTGAACGAGAACGTGGCCTTCGCGAAACGCAAGACCGGCAATGCGCATCTGAAACAGGCGGCCGGGTTTGAACTTTTTGCGGATGCGCAGGTCCTGCTGTTTCTTACTCATCGTCGAGGCTCATGCGAAATTGTGCGGCTTCCAGATCTTTCGGCGGCTGAAGGCCAAGGTGTTTCCAGGCATTGGCCGTCAGAACGCGGCCGCGCGGGGTGCGCTGAATAAAACCCTGCTGGATCATGTAGGGCTCGATAATATCCTCGATCGCATCGCGCGGCTCGGAAAGGCCGGCGGCAATCGTTTCGATGCCGACAGGGCCGCCGGCAAAATTCACCGCGATCATGTTGAGGTAACGTTTGTCGAGCTGGTCGAAACCCATATTGTCGACGTTCAGCCTTGTCAGCGCCTCGTCAGCGATTTCGCGCGTTACGGCTTCGGCGCGCGCCACCTCGGCAAAGTCACGCACGCGGCGCAACAGACGACCGGCGATACGTGGCGTGCCGCGTGCGCGGCGAGCGATCTCGCGGGCACCTTCGTCGGTCATGCCAAGGCCCATCAGCCGGGCGCCGCGCCGCACGATGCCTTCCAGTTCTTCCACCGTATAGAAGGCGAGCCGCACTGGAATGCCGAAACGGTCACGCAGTGGCGTGGTCAAAAGGCCAAGGCGGGTGGTGGCGGCGACGAGGGTGAATTTCGACAGGTCGATTTTCACCGAACGTGCAGCCGGGCCTTCGCCGATAATGAGGTCGAGCTGAAAATCCTCCATGGCCGGATAGAGGATTTCCTCGACGGCCGGATTGAGACGGTGGATTTCGTCGATGAACAGCACGTCGCGTTCTTCGAGATTGGTGAGGAGTGCGGCAAGATCACCGGCCTTGGCAATGACCGGGCCGGAGGTAGAGCGGAAATTGACGCCGAGCTCCTTGGCCATGATCTGCGCCAGCGTGGTTTTACCCAGACCCGGCGGGCCGACGAACAGGACGTGATCCAGCGCCTCGCCGCGGTTTTTTGCAGCCTCGATGAAGATCTTCAGGTTGGCGCGGGCCTCCGCCTGGCCGGTGAATTCGTCAAGCGATTGCGGGCGCAGCGCCGTATCGAGATCTTCACCCCGCTTTTCCGGCGAGATTATGCGGGTTTCGTCTGTCATGCGAGCAGTTCCATTCCGGGTATTCTTCTGGCCGCAGCCTTGTCGAAGGTGACTGTGTGCATGCAGCCGGCGCGTTGTGCTGACCAGGCAATGAGATAATCAGGGAGGTCGCCATAGGTGCCGGCCTGACTGAACAGTGCATCGAGTTCTTCGGTGTATTCTATGATCAAACTTTCGGCGGCGAGAAGGTTTTGCAGGACCTCAATAATAACAGGCATCGGGTATTTCAGACGCGTGTTCAACACCCATACCGTTTCGGCAAGAACAACTGCGCTCACATAAGCCGGGCTATCCGCCGTGCGCTCGCTCAAAAACTGGCGAGCCGCCAGATTCTGGACCGGCTGATCGTCAACAAGAAAGCGGACCAGCACATTGGTGTCTATACCAATCACCGGTGTTGCTCCGCCCATTCGCGTGTGATGCGTTCGTCATCGCTGGCGGCTGCCTGCCCGATTGCGTCATTCATGTCTTCGATCGTCAGACTTTCCCCACTCGGTGGTTTGCCAAGAATGCCGGCGAAATCCATCAGCTTCCTATTTTTGGGAATGACGACAACCTGCCCATCGCGAGCAGCGACATAAAAGCGGGTGCCTGGCTCAAGGTTCAGTGCTGCGCGGACTTCACTCGGTATCGTGATCTGTCCTTTCGAGGTCATCGTGGTAAAAGCGCCCATTTCTTACCTCCCGAAAATTTTCTTACACATTCATATCGGTATTTCGTTTGTCTGTCATTTCTTACCGCGCCAGTTCCTTCAGTCCCAGCCTGATCAGCTTGGCACTGTCGGCACCTTCGCCTGCCGTCTTCATGGCCGCGGCCACCGCATTGGCGGCCTGATCACGCGAGTATCCGAGGTTCGTCAGGGCCGAGACGGCATCGGAAACCGGTGCGGACGCTACGCCTTCGCCGAGTTCTTGCTTGAGACCGATATTGGCGGATGCCTCACCGGCAAAGGCGGGCGCCTTGTTCTTGAGTTCCGTTACGAGGCGCACCGCCACCTTGGGGCCGACGCCCGGCGCGCGCGACACCGCGGTCTTGTCCTGAAGCGCGATGGCGTTCGCCAGTTCCGACGGGGTGAGGGTGGAGAGCACGGCCAGCGCCACCTTGGAGCCGACGCCCTGCACGCTCTGCAAGAGGTTGAACCATTCGCGTTCCAGAGCCGAGACGAATCCGAACAGTTTCAGTTGGTCCTCGCGCACATAGGTCTCGATGAACAGCACGGCTGCCTCGCCGACATTCATGCGCGACAGCGTCCGAGACGAGCAGAAGGCTTCGTAACAGACGCCATGCACATCGATCAGCACGTAGTCGTCGCCGATTTCGTCGATAGTGCCTTTGAGCTTGCCGATCATGTGCTGGGGTCCAGGGTCAGGAGGAGAGAGGATGGGTGTCGGGCGAGATGATCTCGAGATGCGGGAAGTACGTGCGATAACGCGACACATCCCGGGTCAGGAGGCGGTGGGATCGTGTGGCCGCATGGGCTCCGATCAGAAAATCCGGCAAGGTCCGTTCGCGCATTCCGCCAGCCTGTCGGTAAGCAGCATGAACAAGGCCTGCCTGATATGCTGCAGCAAAAGGCAATGGCTCGCGTATCAGTTCAAGACGCCCCAGCATGAACATCAGTGCATCTTCAGTCGGGGCCATTGTGGCTAGTTCCGCCCAGACGATAGGTGTCAGGATGAACTTGCAGTCCGGGCGAAGTTTGAGGATCATCTCGGACGACCATTCCTTGAAACGCGTTTCCGGACCGAACACATCGATCAGGATATTCGTATCAACGAGGACCGAGGTCATCGCGTGGTCCTCTCAGAAATTCCATAAATTCATCGGTGGTCATGCCGCCGGTATCAAAACTGCCCGACCGACTTTTCAGCCAGGTTTCGAAATCTTTTCCCGCCACGTCATCACCATTGGCCACGACCACGAGCCGTGCGCCTTTGTCATCTGCCACAAAATCCACCTCCGATCCCGGGCCGATATTCAGCCGGTCGCGGATGTCTTTCGGAATTGTAACCTGGCCTTTTTCGGTAACGCGCATTGTAATACCTCCAAGGTATTACTTACCGGCACGTCCAGAACAAGTCAAGAACAAACGCTGCTGTGGCTTACCCCGCCAAGGCCTGACGCATGCGGTTGCCGCCGCGGTTATGGGCGTGGCAGATGGCGATGGCGAGCGCGTCGGCGGCGTCATTGCCCTTAAATTCCACCTTGGGCATCAGGATCTTCAGCATCATGTGGATCTGCTTCTTGTCGCCGTGGCCGACGCCGATCACCGATTTCTTCACCGCGTTCGGCGCGTATTCGGCAACAGGAAGTCCGGCGCGCGCCGGCACCAGCATGGCGATGCCGCGCGCCTGACCGAGTTTCAGTGTCGCCACTGCATCCTTGTTGACGAAGGTCTGTTCGACGGCGGCTTCATCCGGCTGATAGCTGTGCACGACTTCGGCGAGGCCGTCATGCAGCTGGCACAGGCGCGAGGCGAGATCCATGTCGCCATCCGAGGTCACGGTGCCGGAGGCCACGAAGCGCAGCGAATTGCCAAGCGTTTCGATGACGCCCCAGCCGCAGCGGCGAAGTCCGGGGTCGATGCCGATGATGCGAATCGTCTGTGTCATGCCGGATATCCTATCGCGGCCGCCGGAAAGCGGCCAGTAAAATGCGAACAAACCAAAAACATGACGGGCGTTAATACCCGGTTAATCCTCTTCCAACGGTTTTTGAAACTACCTCTTCATATCAGTCGTTGCTTAAATAAATCCCGTAATAACGACGGGGATGAGGAGGTCATGATGACGATAGTGAGGCAATTGCGGGCCCGGCCAGTGCAGGTCCTTTCCGTTTTGTTAATGCTCAATGGTCTGGCTGTCGGTGCCATGATGATGCAGGCGGCAGAGACAGGTATCGTCGTGCCGGTTCTGGGTGCGGCTGCGCTGCTATCCACACTTGCGGCATTGATTGCGCTTGGCCGGCTGGTGCGTGATCCGCTCGGGCGGCTGGAATTGGCGGTGCGTACACTCAGTGCGGAAGTGATGCGCGGCGGCGGTGACGCGGTTTCGGGGTTGGGGCTGACGCTTGCATCGAGCGGCGACCTGACGGCATCCACACGATCGCTTTTGCGCCTGCGTCAGGTTCTTGCGGATCGCCATCGTCGCACCGATGAGGAAAACCAGCGTCGCCGTAACGTCGATGAGCTTCTGGCGGCGGAACTGTTCCGGCAGAGCGTGGAAGAGCAGGTTCGCCTGTCTGCGGTGGCTGAACTTTCCGATGGTCTTCGCCGCCTTGGCAACGGTCAGCTCGGCCTCACGCTCGATCTCGCGATGCCCGCCGAACTGGAGTTGCTACGGGTCAATTTCAATCGTGCTTCTGCCATGATGGCCGATAATCTCGGCGCCGATGGCAGCCATGCGGCGCTTGTGCGCGATACCGGCATTCTATTGGCCTCCAGCGCAGACCTGGCCAAACAGGGGGCGGATCAGGCGACCGGTATCGTCGAGTTGCGCCGCTCGGCTTCGATACTGGCGCAAGGGGCCGTTGCCCGCGCCGACGAAGCGCAGGAGCTTGCGGCGCTTGCCGCATGGGTTCGCACCGAAATCATGCAATGCGCACAGACGGTCGCAACCGTCAAAACCGCTGTCGATACTGCGTCGAAAACCTCTGCGGAAATGAATGCGACGGCTGCAACAGTTCAGGACATCCTTCGCGAAACCAGCTTTGCATCGCTCAACCTCGGCATCGGCGCGGTGCAGGCCGGCGAACAACAGCTCGACCTGCCGGCGGTGCTGCAAGAGGTGAGGGCGCTTGCCGACCGTGCGGCACGCGCGGCCAGCAGTCTCTCGGGTGCAGTTGCGCCCAACAGCGGCAAAGCCAGTGCTGCGGTAGCGGTCATGGACAAGGCTTTGGCCGATATCGATGCTGTCGGCCATCAGGTCGAAATCATCGAAGACCGCGTTGCGATGCTGGCGAGGGCAAGCGCAGAGGATGTGGCAGTGACAGGCGAGGCAGAATGCCTGGCGCGTGAACTGGAAGCCGGTGCCCGCGCCCACGCCAATATCGTCGAAAAAACCGTGCTGGCAATGAATGCGCTTTCGCGCAGCCTTGGCCGCCTGGAAATGAAACTCGGCCCATTTCCGCAGCCCGGAGCACCGACGCCGGCAAATACATCCCGTCCGTCTGGTCCGCGTCCCTACTTGCGCCGCGTCAAATAGCCGCCGCCGAAGCGCAGGTTAAGTGACGATGACTTGGCGAAAAACAATTCGGAACCCTTAGCATCTGCGATAGGGGTTCCTACATGCGAGGTGCGGTGGATAATCGTCCACCGCATTTTCACGTTCGCCAGCAGGATTTCATCATGATCCCTTTCTCCATTCTCGATCTTTCGCCGATTGGCGAAGGCAAGACCGCATCCGAGGCTCTCGACGAGTCACGCAGGCTGGCCATCAAGGCCGAGGAGCAAGGATATAATCGCGTCTGGCTGGCAGAACATCACGGCATGCCGGGCATCGCCAGCGCTGCCACCGCCATCGTTATCGGCCACATCGGTCAGGCGACCAAACGCATCCGCATCGGCTCCGGCGGTGTCATGCTGCCCAATCATTCGCCGCTTGTGGTGGCCGAACAGTTCGGCACACTCGAGGCGCTTTTCCCGGGGCGCGTCGATCTCGGCCTCGGCCGTGCGCCGGGCACGGACATGCGCACCGCGCAGGCGCTTCGCCGCAACATGGAAGCCGGTGTCGACAATTTTCCCAACGATATTCTCGAATTGCAGCACCTGCTGAGCACGCCGCTCGAAAATCAGGCCATCCTTGCCATTCCGGGCGTCGAATCCAATGTGCCAGTCTGGCTGCTCGGTTCCAGCGTCTATAGCGCCCACCTCGCTGCAGCGCTTGGCCTGCCTTATGCCTTCGCTTCGCATTTCGCGCCCGACATGCTGTTTGAGGCACTCCACATCTACCGCGAGCGGTTCAAGCCCTCGGCGACGCTCGACGAGCCCTATGTCATGGTCGGGGTCATGGGTGTCGGTGCTGAAACGGATGAGGAGGCAAAACGCCTGTTCACCTCGTCGCAGCAGCAGTTCGTCAACCTTCGCAAGAACATCCGCACCAAATTCCCGGAGCCGGTGGACAACATGGATGCGCATTGGTCGGAGATCGAGCGCATCAATGTCGAACACACGTTGCGTTTTGCAGCCGTCGGTTCAGCCGGCACACTGGAAAGGCAGCTCGGTGAATTCCTCAAGGATACCGCAGCCGATGAACTGATCGTCTCCATGCCGATCCACGATGTCGATGCGCGCCTGCGCTCAGTGGAAATTTTTGCCGGCCTGCCACTGATGCAGAAGGTCACCGCCTGAAACGCTCACCGATAATGCTTCGGCCGGAACAATCCCGGCCGGGGCCGGTTTCGCCTTTGTGAGCAACCTCTCGCAAAGGAGGCGAAACATGCGAAAAATCCGTGCCGGTACCAAGGTCGAATGGACCTGGGGCGCCAACCACGCCGAAGGCAAGGTGGAAAAGACCTTCACAGATGACGTGTCGCGGAAGATCAAGGGCAAGGTTATCAAGCGCAAGGCCGACGAGAAGGAGCCTGCATTTCTGATCCGCCAGAAAGATGGCGATAGGGTGCTGAAAAGCCGTTCGGAGGTGAGGCCCGCCAATGACACTTGAGAAACCCCATTACATTCCCCCTGTCACCGTCGCGTCCGCTGCCGAAAAAGGGCTGGCGTTACGACAGAAATTCCGGCGCGGTGGCACCACGATCGGCGTAGCCCGTGCCCGCGATCTCAAGAACCGTCGGCCCGTATCGGATGACGTCATGAAGCGCATGGCTCGTTATTTTGCTCGTCACAAGGTGGACAAGCGCGCCGAAAACTTCGGGAATGACGAGGATCCGTCGGCCGGCTATATCGCCTGGCTTCTGTGGGGCGGCGATGCCGGCAGGACGTGGGCGCAAGGGCAGGTACAGGCGCGAAACAAACGCAGCGTGCATTAACCTTCTGCGCGGAAGGCCGCCGCCAGTCTCTCCAGTGTTTTATGCAACAGCGGCTTGCCGCCCGGCTGCCAGCCAAGAGCTTGTAGCCGGGTCGTATTCATGGTGCTCACCACCGTATGATCAGCGGGCGCGGGGAAAGGGTGATGTTTGCCGGCATACCGCGCAAACAGCGTGAGTATTTCGCAGGTGTCGGTGACCATATCCGAGATGTTTAATGCCTGGGCATTGACCTTGCCCGCATCCTGCTCAAGCAGCAGGTTGATGGCCGCCGCCAGATCGTCACCATGGACTTCGCTGCCGGCCCTTGGTGCGCCAGGCTTGCCGGCAAGATAATCTTCGAACAGCGCGTCCCATTTGTTCGGATGCCGTTCGCCGTAAACACCTGTCGCCCGCAGGCTGGTGGTGATGAAACTGCTGGAAGAAAGCGCGGCAAGTGCCTGTTCCGACTCAAGCTTGATCTGGCCGTAGAGGCTGTCGGGAGACAGGGCCATGTCTTCTACCAGCACGCTGCCTGCCGCCAAACCATCGTAGACGGCGCGGCTGGAAAGAAAGATGCAACGTTTGACGCCGGCGGCTTTGGCGTCCTCGAAAAGTTTGACGCTGCCATCGTGGTTGAGGCGGCGAAATCGCGCTGGATCATCGCCTTCTCCACCGCGGTAACGACCGGGCAGATGATCGAAGGCGAGATGGACGAAGGTATCGATCCCGGCGAATTGTTCGCGCTGGTCGAGGGTTGGATCGAGGGTGAGAGTGATGAACGCGGATGATGTTGGCCGATCTCCCCCCTCTGCCAGTTTCTCTGATTTCTCCCCCGCAAGGGCGGAGATCGAAGGAGAGCGGCCGCCCAGCTTCACCGCATGTCCGGCGCGCAACAAGCCATCGACGACATAACGTCCGACAAGCCCTGTTCCACCCGAGACAAGAACCTTCATTGCTGCCGATCCGATGGATTTTCGAGCGTCGCAATATCCGGCAGTTCGCGTCCCTCGTGGAAGGCATGCCAAAGATCGATCAGCGGCCTCAGCTTGTCGGCCTTCGGATGATCCTCCTCCCACGGCTTTTCATACTGGTAATGCAGTACGCCGATGCTTTTCCAGTCCCAGAGTTCGGGCATGGCGAACCACACATATTGCAGCATGTTCATCGTCACCGGCAGACCGTGCCAGTCGGGAAAGAAATGTTCCAGAAACGTCTGGTCGGTGCGCCGCCAGAAGGCATCCGTTACGTCGAGCGCGGCCATCATGGCGTCGAATGTTTCGAGCGAAGGCTTGGCAACGAAGACGCCCGAGTTCATGCGGTGGAAATCGCCAAGCCCTTCATAGACATTCGGGGCGGCGCAAAATTCCGGGTAGGAAAACAGTTTGTCGATGTTTTTCAGCACCAGCGCATCGGCATCGATGAAGACGACCTTTTCATATTCGGTCATTTGCCACAGGCGCAGCTTGCAGAAATTATCGAGCGGCGTGTGAAACTCCGGCTTGCGACCCTTTGTGAAAGGAGCCGCACCATGCAGGTTTTTGCGCGCATGGCGTTCGTTGAACTCGTCCGACAGCGGCAGATGTTCGACCGCCATCAGCCGGCATCCGAGTGCGCGCAATGTCAGCAGTTCGAAATCGGCAACCGCTGCCGTATGCAGCACGACGATATCCGCTTCGCTGCCGGTGCGCAGGATCGAGCGGGCAAGCGCCGTTGCGCCCATGGCGTAATCGGCATTGGTGACGAGCGTGACGAAGGCGTGGTTCATGGTGTCGCATTGCTCCTTCACGACGCCCTTTGCCGTCATCCTCGGGCTCGTCCGAGGATCTAAGCACGCCAGAGAATATTCAACGGCGGCAGATCCTCGGGACAAGCCCGAGGATGACGGAGAGGGTAAATTCCTATTCTTATCTCAGCCGGTTGCTTACGAAACCGATTTCAGTCTCTTGCCTTCAGGATCGTGCTCGATCTTGGCGGCGATGTCCTTCGTCCATGCCGAAACGGCGGGAACGCGTGTGCGATCAACACGATAGGCGTATTTCTTCGCAACATCGACGATCTCCGCCAGCAGGCCTTCGCCAAGCGTGGTCGGCTCCAGACCAAGGCCCAAAAACTTGTCGTTCTTCACGACGAGATCGTTTTCCGGCGCTTCCTTGCGCGGGTTCGGCAGCCAGGCGATTTCCGTGCCGCTCATCTTGGAAATCATCTCGGCCAGATCGCGAACCCGGTGGGTTTCGGTCATCTGGTTGAAAATCTCGACGCGGCTGTTTTTGGCAGGCGGATTGTTCAGCGCGATCTCGATGCAGCGCACCGAATCCTGAATGTGGATGAAGGCGCGCGTCTGGCCTCCCACACCGTGGACGGTGAGCGGATAACCGATGGCCGCCTGAATGAGGAAGCGGTTGAGCACGGTGCCGTAATCGCCATCGTAATCGAAACGGTTGATCAGCTGCTCGTGGCGGCGAGTCTGCTGTGTGTGGGTGCCCCAGACGATGCCCTGATGCAGGTCGGTGATACGAAGACCGTCATTCTTGGCATAGAAGGCGAACAGCTGCTGATCGAGCACCTTGGTCATGTGGTAGATCGAACCGGGATTGCCCGGATAGAGGATTTCCTGGGAGACGGTGCGGCCGTCCATCGTTTCGATGCCGACCGGCAGATACCCTTCCGGAATGGCGGCACCGACAGTCGAATAACCGTAAACGCCCATCGTGCCGAGATGCACGAGATGCGCATCGAGATCGAGCTCGACCAGCGCGTTCAGCACGTTATGCGTGGCGTTGACGTTGTTGTTGACGGTGTAGTTCTTGTGGCGGTCGGACTTCATCGAATAGGGAGCTGCGCGCTGTTCGGCGAAATGCACGATGGCGTCCGGGCGGTTTTTGGCCAGCCAGCCTTTGAGAAGTTCGTAGTCCTTGGCGATGTCGATCAGGTTGAAATGGATGCGGCGGCCCGTCTCATTGTGCCAGATGCGGGTGCGCTCCTGTATCGAGTCCATCGGTGTCAGAGACTGAACGCCAAGTTCGGTATCGATCCAGCGGCGGGAAAGGTTGTCGAGGATATGGACGTCGTGTCCGGCATCCGACAGGTGAAGGCAAGTCGGCCAGCCGACAAATCCGTCGCCGCCCAGAACTGCAATCTTCATGATGATGTCTCCGCTGGTTTTGCCGAAAAATCCTGTTAGGGAAGTTTCATGACAGGCATTAAGGCGTGGTGTGTGGTCCTTTCCTTATGAAGGGCACAACATGAAAATTCCAAGGCATATCCATGACTGAGCACAGTTTTTCGCTTTCTGGCGATCTTATCGAAAACGGTCACCGTCTGGTGCAGCGGGTCTATTACGAGGACACGGATTTCTCCGGCCTGATCTATCACGCCCGTTATCTGCACTTCCTTGAGCGCGGCCGCTCCGACTATCTGCGCTGCCTCGGCTGCGAGCAGAGCCAGTTGATCGCGGTCGATGACGAGGGACTGGTTTTCGTGGTCCACCGCATGGAGATCGACTTCAAGCAGCCTGCGCGCATGGATGACGTGATCACCATCCAGACGATCACAGAAAAGGCCGGTGGCGCCAAGATGGTGCTCAATCAGGAGATCCGCCGTGGCGATACGCTGCTGATCGCCGCCAAGGTGGTGATTGCCGTGATCAACAAGCACGGTCGTCCGCGGCGTCTGCCGGAGACGATTGCGGAGAAGTTTTTGGGCAAGTCCGTCTGACGGAACGGCCCGCCGTTCGCCGGCGGGCGATTGCATCATTTGCCGAGGATGATGCCGGTGCGGGTCATCTTCTTCATGCCGGGGCGCAGTTCGGCAGGGCATTGTCCGGCAAATGTCACCTCGGCCGTGTTGGTCTGCGATGTCTGATCGCCAGCCACCTTGAAGCTTGTGACGGACTGGAATCGGTAGCTTTTCTCAAAGTCGCCGGAATAGGTCAGCGTCAGCTTGACATCGCCTGTTCCACGCAGTGCGCAATCCGCTTCCAGAGCGCCTTGGTCGCCATCCCAGCGGGACGTCACGACCGTGCATTCCGTGGTGAAATCGCTCCACACGTCGCTGTCCACGAAATGACCTTTGCTGTCATCGACACATAGCGACCAGTCGGCAAACGGATTGTCCGGTGATTTGAGGATCCACAGGCCTGTCGCCCGTGTCGGGAAATCGGCGGCAATTGCTGCGGAAAAGGCCAGAAAAGAAACGGCGACAATGCCGGCGAACCTGCGCAGGGTTACGAACATGTGATTACCTCGGTGAGAAGCTGAGAGCCTGCCTTACGGCGGCTGAGTGAGCTTGAAAGCGATGGAAGCGCGATACGACGGGGCAGGGCGGGGATCAAGTCGATCGGTGCTAAAACCAGCCATGGCAACAGTTTTTCCGGTGTGCGCCATCGGTTGCGGGTGACTGAATGTCTAATTTGCGAGTCTTCCCAAAGGCATGGCCGAGTTAGATGTAACTCTTTCTTAACGATAATCATGTCTTACTCAGGCGTGAGGAAATTGTGCAACGCACGCCTTCCTTTGACCAAATTTGAAGGCGAGAAGCCATCTGAAAACCTAGGGTATCTGGGGTCAGTCGGTTTCTTTAGCGAACAGACACATACTCGCGAGAGCGCGCTTTTGAACCCGCCCGGTCTTTAAACGAGCCGGGCGTTTGGATTCGGGGATTGAGAATTAGATGGAACAGGTAGCTTTGGAAGCCGCGACACACGACGTCAGTCTGTGGGCGCTGTTCATGCAGGCCGGCTTGATCGTCAAGCTGGTCATGATCGGCCTTCTGTTCGCGTCCGTATGGACGTGGGCAATCGTCATCGACAAATACATCAACTTCGCCAAGGCCAAGCGCCAGTTCGATCAGTTCGAACAGGTGTTCTGGTCCGGCCAGTCGCTGGAAGAGCTTTACCGCACCCTGTCCGATCGCCAGAATGTCGGCCTTGCTGCCATCTTCGTCTCCGCCATGCGCGAGTGGAAAAAGAGTTTTGAGCGCGGCGCCCGTTCGCCGATCGGCCTGCAGATGCGTATCGACCGCGCCATGGACGTGACGCTTGCCCGCGAAGCGGAAGGTTTCGAAGCCCGTCTCGGTTCGCTTGCCACCATCGGCTCGGCCGGTCCGTTCATCGGTCTGTTCGGTACGGTTGTCGGTATCATGACCTCGTTCCAGGCAATCGCCGGTTCGAAGTCTACCAACCTTGCTGTTGTTGCGCCGGGTATCGCCGAGGCGCTGCTTGCAACCGCAATCGGCCTCGTTGCCGCTATCCCGGCCGTTATCGCCTACAACAAGTTCATGGGGGATGCCGGCAAGCTGTCTGCGCGCATGGAAGGTTTTGCCGACGAATTCTCCGGCATCCTGTCGCGCCAGATCGATGAAAAGCTGCAGCCGCGCCAGGCAGCGCAGTAAACCCACGGCAGAACGGTTCAAGGAGCATAACCCATGGGCATGTCGGCCGGAGGTGCAAAAGGTGGTGGTGGCGGTCGTCGTGGCGGTCGTCGTCGTCGCGCAGGTGGCGGCGCCATCAGCGAAATCAACGTGACGCCGCTTGTCGACGTCATGCTCGTTCTCCTGATCATCTTCATGGTTGCCGCACCGATGATGACGGTCGGTGTACCGATCGATCTGCCGGAGACACAGGCCAAGGCCATGAACTCCGATACGCAGCCGATCACCATTTCCGTCAACCCGGCGGGCGAAATCTATCTGCAGGAAACCCCGATCGGCATCGAGGAAGTCGTGCCGAAGCTCGAAGCCATTGCCACAACCGGCTATAACGAACGCATCTATGTGCGCGGCGATACCGCTGCCGCCTATGGCGTCGTCATGAAGGTCATGGCCCGCGTGTCAGCGGCCGGCTTCAAGAATATCGGTCTGGTTACCCTGCAGGAAACGCAGTGATCGGGGTGCCATGAAGACCAGTCTCGGCACATCTTTTGCTCTGCACTCCGCGGCACTGGCATTTGCTCTGGTGTCGATAGGCGCGCCGGCACCCATGGAAGTGGCGCCCGTCGAGGCGCTGCCGGTCGATATCGTGCCGGTGGAATCGATCACCCAGATCCAGGAAGTCGACAAGAAGGCTCCCAAGGCCGAAAAGTCCGCGCCGACCCCGACGAAAAAGCCGACCAATGTGCAGGATGCGCAAAATACCGGCGACAATTCCGTCGACCTGAAAAGCGCGCCGGTACCGGTCGAGCGCCCGGTCAAGACCGAATCCGCTGCAGCGCCGCCGAAGGTGGACAAGCCGCTGCCGGAGACGGCCAAGGAAAACAACGATGTCAAGGACGTGGTGAAGGAGGAAACCGCGCCAAAGCCGGTTGAGACCGCATCTCTGCCGCAGCCGAAGCCGGAAATCCAGCAGCCGACGCCCAAGCCGCCGGAGCCGACGCCTGCGCCTGCCGAAACGAAGGCCGAAGAAACGCCGCTGCCTTCCAGCGTGCCGCTCCCGGCTGCGCGCCCGAAACCGGAGCCGCCGAAGGAACAGGCGAAGCCCGCCGAAAAACCGCCGGAAAAGCCGGTCGAGAAAAAGACCGAAACGAAGACGGCCGAAAAGCCGGTTGACAAGAAGGTTGCCGAGAAAAAGCAGGAAACCGCCAAGACCACCAAGGCGGGCGACAGCAAGTTCAACCCCGACGATATCGAGAATTTCCTGAACAAGCAGGATGCTCCCAGCAGCGGTGCCAAGGCTTCGACCCAGACCGCCGCGCTCGGTGGCAAGAAGACGACCGGCGGCCAGAGCCTCAGCATGTCGGAAATGGACGCGCTGCGCGGCCAGATCCAGAACAACTGGTCGACCTTTGCGGGGATAGAAGGCCTTCAGGGCATGATCATCACCGTGAGCTTCAGTCTCGACGAGGGTGGCAATATCGTCGGCACACCCAAGGTTTCATCGACAGGCGGGTCCGATACGGCGCGTCGGACGATGGAAGCCAGCGCGCGGCGTGCCGTCATGAAATCGCAACCTTTCCAGGGCCTTCCGGCCGATAAATATGACACGTGGAGCGAGGTCATCGTGAATTTCGATCCCTCCGACTTCGCGCTCTAAACAGCTGAAAGCGTAGCTGAAAGGCTTTAATACCATGATGAAACGTTCTTTCATCCGTCTCGTGATCGCTCTTGCGGGCATGGCCGTGATGTTCTCAAGCGCGGCACAGGCTGCGGTGACGATCAACGTCAACAAGGGCCGCGTCGAACCGCTGCCGATCGCGATCACGGATTTCCTGTCCAATGATGCGCTCGGGCCGCAGATCAGCCAGGTCATCGCTGCAGACCTGCAGCGGTCGGGCCTGTTCGCGCCGGTCAACAAGGCCGCCTTCATCGAGAAGATTTCCGACCCGAACAAGCAGCCGCGTTTCGAGGACTGGAAGGCCATCAATGCGCAGGCCATGGTTTCCGGCCGTATCACGCGTGAAGCCGATGGCCGCCTGCGCGCCGAGTTCCGCCTGTGGGACACCTTTGCAGGTCAGCAGATGACCGGTCAGCAGTTCTTCACCCAGCCGGACAACTGGCGTCGTGTGGCACACATCATCGCCGATGCGATCTATCAGCAGATCACCGGTGAAAAGGGCTATTTCGATACGCGCGTCGTGTTCGTTTCCGAAAGCGGTCCGAAGACGGCCCGTCAGCGTCAGCTTTCGATCATGGACCAGGATGGTTTCAATGTTCGTGCGCTGACCGGCGGCAAGGATCTGGTTCTGACGCCGCGCTTTTCGCCGAGCCGTCAGGAAGTGACCTACATGTCGTTTGAAGGCGACCAGCCGCGCGTTTACCTGCTTCAGCTGGAAAGCGGCCGCCGTGAAGTCGTCGGCAACTTTCCGGGCATGACCTTCTCTCCGCGCTTTTCGCCGGATGGCCAGAAGGTAATCATGAGCCTTCAGCAGGAAGGCAATGCCAATATCTATACGATGGACCTGCGCTCGCGCACCACGACACGCCTGACCAACACCGCCGCCATCGATACTGCACCGTCCTATTCGCCGGATGGCCGTCAGATCACGTTCGAAAGCGACCGTGGCGGTCGTCAGCAGATCTATGTCATGAATGCAGACGGCTCGGGCCAGAACCGCATTTCCTTCGGCGACGGCTCCTATTCGACGCCGGTCTGGTCTCCGCGCGGCGATCTCATCGCCTTCACCAAGCAGTCGGGCGGCAAGTTCTCGATCGGCGTGATGAAGCCGGATGGTT
Source organism: Hyphomicrobiales bacterium (assembly GCA_900472395.1). Lineage (GTDB taxonomy): Bacteria > Pseudomonadota > Alphaproteobacteria > Rhizobiales > Rhizobiaceae > Neorhizobium. The sequence continues at coordinate 91,230 of UCHV01000005.1, read as the reverse complement.
CGGGCGAGCGTATCCTCACCTCGGGCTTTCATAACGAAGGCCCGACCTGGGCGCCGAACGGCCGCGTGCTGATGTTCTTCCGCCAGAACGCCGGCGCCGGTGGCCCGCAGCTCTATTCGATCGACCTGACCGGTTATAACGAGCAGGCCATCAAGACCCCCACATTCGCGTCCGACCCGGCCTGGTCGCCGTTGATGGAATAGCATCGAGATTGGCAGAGGCGGGTGACCGCCTCTTTCCTATTGTGACGTTGACAGAACGACCTTGAAGACAGGAGAGGCGGACATTCGCCTCTTTACCGCCGCAATGTCCTGAAAAACGCCAGAAAGGGACATTGGTTACGGATTGTTAACCATAACCGTTTGCCGTCGATTAACCGAGAAAGGTTATGGTCCGGCAACCGTAAAGTTTATCCAAGGAGAGACCGGCCATGAGCCGCATTGAGACCCAGGCGATGAGCCGCATGCAGACCCTTGCCCGCAACCCGGCCGTCATCGCACTGACGCTCGCTCTTGCTCTGGCCGGTTGCGCCAACAAGAAGAACATGCCCAACAACGCCGGTGATCTCGGCCTGAACGGCGGTGCCGGGGCGGCAACCCCGGGCTCGGCCCAGGACTTCACCGTCAATGTCGGCGACCGCATCTTCTTCGATACCGACTCGACTTCGGTTCGTGCCGACGCGCAGCAGATCCTCGACCGTCAGGCGCAGTGGCTGCAGCGTTACCCGCGCTACGCCATCACCGTCGAAGGCCATGCCGACGAACGCGGTACCCGCGAATACAACCTGGCTCTCGGCGCACGCCGCGCTGCCGCCACCAAGGAATATCTCGCATCGCGTGGCGTCCCTGCCAACCGCATGCGCACGATTTCCTACGGCAAGGAACGCCCGGTCGCCGTTTGCGACGACATTTCCTGCTGGTCGCAGAACCGTCGCGCCGTTACCGTTCTCGGCGGCGCCGGCATGTAATCTTTCCTTCGGGAAACGAAAAGTTGAAGGCGGCCCTCGGGTCGCCTTTTTCGTTTCTCCTTAGTTTGGCCGAGTTTCACTTGTTTTTTGCCGTCAACTGTCAAAATGTCTGCTGACGCCAATCCGGCGTAGCTTCAGATGATTCGGGATCGACGATATGAAGAAACTTGTCTTGGCAGCGATGCTGGGGCTTGCCGCAGCAGGCGGCCAGGCGGAAGCGTTCACGCTGCCGTTTCTGAACAAGGCTGAGAAGGCGCAACCCAAGCAACCGGTCGTGCTGGCTCAGGCCGGCAACGAGGCCGTGCGCGTTCAGCAGTTGCAGGAGGAAATCCGCCAGCTGAACGGCCGGATCGAGGAAATGAGCTTCCAGCTTCTGCAGATGCAGGAACAGATCCGCAAGGCCCAGGAGGACAACGAGTTCCGCTTCCAGGAGCTCGAGAAATCCGAAGGCGGTGGTTCGGGCAACCGCCCAGCAGTCGCTGCCGCTCCGGCAGAAGGCTCAAAAAAAAACGATGAACTTAGCCAGATCATCGAGCAGAACCCGGGCGGCATGAGCGGGCAGGGGGCGTCTTCACAGGCGCCATCCGGCCAGGGCACAGCCGCGCCGCCACCCACCACGCTCGGCTCGATCGAGATGGATCAGGCCGGCATGCCAAAGGGCGCCACGATGAACCAGGGCGCCAATAACAGCTCGCGTTCGCTTCCGGGCGTCGAGACCGGCTCGCGTCCATCGACCGGCAATGGCACCGCGGGCGCCCGCAACACACAGCAGACGGCCGCGCTCGGCAACGAGGGCGAGGCTTACCGTGCTGCCTACGGCCACGTGCTTTCCGGTGACTACAAGATCGCCGAGCGGGAATTTACCGACTACATCGCGGCCCATCCGAAGACCGAACGGGCTGCCGATGCGCATTTCTGGCTGGGCGAAGCCCAGTATTCGCAGGGCAAATACAACGAAGCCGCCAAGACTTTCCTCGATGCTCACAAGGCTTTCGGCACGTCTCCCAAAGCGCCCGAAATGCTTTTGAAGCTCGGCATGTCGCTTGCGGCTCTCGATAACAAGGAAACCGCCTGCGCGACGCTGAAAGAAGTCACGCGCCGTTACCCGAATGCCCAGCGAGCCGTTACCACCAAGGTCGGCTCCGAACAGAAGCGTCTAGGCTGCTGATGCGGCGGCCTGCGCATTGACGCCGCAGCTGCAAGACACCACTGCCGCTCGCCCGGATCGCAGCCAGCCGCTGATGTCGGCGCTCTCCGATTTCCTGCGCGATCTCAGAAAACCCACGCACCTTCTCATCGCCATTTCCGGCGGCAGTGATTCCACCGGCCTTTTGGTCGGCCTTGCTTCTGCGCTTTCTGCCTTTCCCGATATTCATCTTTCTGCCGCCACCATTGATCATGCGCTGCGCCCGGAGGCGGCCGCCGAGGCACGGGCGGTGGCGCAACTCTGTTCCGATCTCGGCATTTTCCATGTTATCCGCCGCTGGGAAGGTGAAAAACCCGCCACCGGTCTTTCCGCCGCCGCTCGCGAGGCGCGTTATTCGCTCCTGTCGCAGATTGCCGATGAAATCGGCGCGACGGCCATTGTCACCGGGCATACGGCAGAGGACCAGGTGGAGACGGTGGTGATGCGGGCGGAGCGTGTCACGACGACGGGTCAACCTGAAAATGCCGTGCCGTCTCCCGGCCTGTCCGGCATGGCACCGGCAACTTTGCTCGATGGCCGCCACTGGATCCTTCGTCCGTTGCTGCACACGAGCCGGGCGGATATCCGGGCTTATCTGACTGCTATAGAGTGTGGCTGGATCGACGATCCGAGCAATGCCGATCCGCATTATGAACGGGTGCGCACCCGTCAGACGCTGGCATCGGATGGTGCCGGCCACGGTCCTGACCGGATTGCTGCCGCTGGGCAGGGGAGGGCGCTGCTTGCCAGAGATGCCGCCGACTGGCTTGGCGCTTACGCCAGCGTCGAGCATGCGGTGCTGGCAAAAATTGCGCCCGACGGCCTGAATGAAAACCCCGCAACCGTTCGCCATGCGCTTTCCACGCTGGCGGCAGTTCTTGGCGGCCGCCCCTACACACTCTCGCGGGAAAACGGCGACCGGTTGATGACGTTTCTGACCAGCGGGACCCATGGCCGCATGACCGCCAGCCGTGTCGTTTTCGACATGCGGCGCGGCGGTCTTTATATCCTGCGTGAAAACCGCAGCCTGCCGCATCTCATCGCTCAGCCGGGCAAGGCGGTGATGTGGGACAACCGATTCCTGGTTGCCAATCATTCGAGCCTGCCGATCGAGATTTCACCGGGCCTGCAGGATGCGATCGCTTTCCAGAGCGCGCCGCCCGGCCTTGCGCGGCTTGCGGCGCGCGTCTGCCCCGATATTGCGGAAAAGGGTGGTGGTGACGTTTCCGTCTGGGCGCATCTTGCGCCATTCGACCGCTTTCTGCCGGTCTTCGATCTGCCGCTTGCCAGCCGGATTGCGCAGCTGATGGGGCGAGAACCCTATTTATTGCCACCCGTTTAACGCTTTCGCACGGAAAACGCGAAGGTTACCGGTGCTTTGCCTTGGCAACGGCCTGCCACAATCCTATGTTAAGGGCCAATAAAGGCGGTAGCCTAAAGCTGTCGTGCATATCGGGGAGTTCGATGAACCCAAATTTTCGTAATTTTGCTCTGTGGGCGGTGATCGCTCTGTTGCTGATCGCGCTTTTCAGCATGTTCCAGACCGCGCCGTCGCAGACGAGCTCGAAGGAAATCGCCTATTCGGAATTTCTGAAGCAGGTCGATGCGGGCCAGGTGCGTGATGTAGTCGTTACCGGCAACCGCGTCCTCGGCACGTATACGCAGGGCGGTCCCGGCTTTCAGACCTATTCTCCCGTCATCGACGATACGCTGATCCAGCGCTTGACGGACAAGAACGTTCAGGTCGCCGCGCGTCCGGAGCAGGACGGTTCCTCGGGTTTTTTGAGCTATCTCGGCACCCTGTTGCCAATGCTGTTGATCCTCGGTGTCTGGCTGTTCTTCATGCGCCAGATGCAGGGTGGATCGCGCGGAGCGATGGGTTTCGGCAAGTCCAAGGCAAAGCTGCTTACCGAAGCGCATGGCCGCGTCACGTTTGACGATGTTGCCGGCGTCGACGAAGCCAAGCAGGACCTTGAAGAAATCGTTGAATTTCTGCGCGACCCGCAGAAATTCCAGCGCCTCGGCGGCCGTATCCCACGCGGCGTTCTGCTCGTTGGTCCTCCGGGCACGGGTAAGACGCTGCTCGCCCGCTCGGTTGCCGGCGAAGCAAACGTACCGTTCTTCACGATTTCCGGTTCGGACTTCGTAGAAATGTTCGTCGGTGTCGGTGCAAGCCGCGTCCGCGACATGTTCGAACAGGCCAAGAAGAACGCGCCCTGCATCATCTTCATCGACGAAATCGACGCCGTCGGCCGTCATCGTGGCGCAGGTCTCGGCGGCGGTAACGACGAACGCGAACAGACGCTCAACCAGCTGCTGGTAGAGATGGACGGTTTCGAGGCGAACGAAGGCATCATCCTGATCGCCGCCACCAACCGTCCCGACGTTCTCGACCCCGCACTTCTGCGTCCGGGCCGTTTCGACCGTCAGGTCGTGGTGCCGAACCCGGATATCGTCGGTCGCGAGCGTATCCTCAAGGTTCACGCCCGCAACGTGCCGCTGGCGCCTAATGTCGATCTGAAGGTTCTGGCCCGTGGTACGCCTGGTTTCTCCGGTGCCGACCTGATGAACCTCGTCAACGAATCTGCCCTGATGGCTGCGCGCCGCAACAAGCGCCTTGTCACCATGCAGGAATTCGAAGACGCCAAGGACAAGATCATGATGGGCGCGGAACGCCGCTCCTCCGCCATGACCGAAGCCGAAAAGAAGCTTACCGCCTATCACGAAGCCGGCCACGCCATCACGGCGCTCAAGGTTGCGGTTGCCGATCCGCTGCACAAGGCGACGATCATTCCGCGCGGTCGTGCACTCGGCATGGTCATGCAGTTGCCGGAAGGCGACCGTTACTCCATGAGCTACAAGTGGATGGTGTCGCGCCTGACCATCATGATGGGCGGCCGTGTTGCCGAAGAACTGACTTTCGGCAAGGAAAACATCACTTCGGGTGCATCTTCCGATATCGAGCAGGCCACAAAGCTTGCCCGCGCTATGGTCACCCAGTGGGGCTTTTCCGACATCCTCGGCCAGGTCGCCTATGGTGAAAACCAGCAGGAAGTTTTCCTCGGTCACTCGGTTTCGCAGTCGAAGAACGTTTCGGAAGCGACTGCGCAGAAGATCGACCAGGAAGTGCGCCGACTGATCGACGAGGCTTATACCGAAGCCCGCCAGATCCTTACCGACCATCACGATGGTTTCGTGGCGATTGCGGAAGGCCTGCTGGAATACGAAACCCTGACCGGCGAGGAAATCAAGTCGCTGATCAAGGGCGAAAAGCCTTCGCGCGATCTCGGTGACGACTCGACCCCGAGCCGCGGTTCGGCCGTGCCCTCCGCCGGCCCCAAGAAGGACGAGCCGAAGGGCGATGCCTCCGAAGGCGGGCTGGAGCCGCAGCCTCACTGAGCTGTGTGACTGTTATTGATATGGAGCCACCCTTACGCGAGTGAGGGTGGCTTTTTTCGTTCAAGAGGTGCTCCGTTGACGACGCTCAAAATCAGTCTCGTTTTGTGTGCGGTTCTCTGCCTGTGCGGTTTTGTGGGTTTTTGGACTGCTGCATGGGCAGGTTTTGCCGGCCTTTATCGGTGCGAGGATGTGCAATGTCCCTTCATTGTGACCTTTGTGGCCGGGCCGCTTTGTGACATTGGTTATTTCGCCATGGTCTGCGCCATTTACCTGTTATTCCGTCGCTCCAAGCGTGAGATCTTGTGACCGGCGCAGCCGATATGCGCCGTCCAAGACCGAGGCGCTCAGACCTCATGACATCGACGTAATTTTCAATTGGCTCCAATGGCGCCGAAGGCGACAATCCGGTGTTTCTTCGAATAAAACACAAATGGAAATCTCTGGAATAGTGGCCGCAACTTTCCCGGTAACAAGATGTAATCCATTTTGACGCTATTTTACGTGTCTGATCGAGAAAACTGTGTCATCACGCGGCTCTCAGATTGCACTCGCATCGAGCGAATTTCGTATGATTGACAAAGCCACGGTTAAGGCTCCTGCCGCCACAGCGGCAAAGCCCAGAACGGCCAAAACAAAGACAGCGCGCTCCAAAAAGCCGCGCGAGGACCAAGGAGTTTCCATGACACGTCGTTATTTCGGCACTGACGGCATTCGCGGCCAGTCCAACGTGTTCCCGATGACGCCTGATCTGGCTATGCGGGTCGGCATCGCCGTCGGCACGTTGTTCCGTCGCGGCAGTCACCGTCATCGCGTCGTCATCGGCAAGGATACCCGCCTTTCCGGTTATATGCTGGAAAACGCGCTGGTGGCCGGTTTTACCGCCGCCGGTCTCGACGTCTTCCTGCTCGGCCCGATCCCGACACCGGCCGTCGCCATGCTGACACGTTCGCTGCGCGCCGACATCGGAGTGATGATCTCCGCTTCGCATAATCCATTCGAGGATAACGGCATCAAGCTTTTTGGCCCGGATGGCTACAAGCTGTCCGATCAGCTGGAAATGCAGATCGAGGAACTGCTCGACAAGGATATCTACGCGCAGCTGGCTAAGCCGCACGAAATCGGCCGCGCCAAGCGCGTGGAAGGCGATATCTATCGTTACATCGAGCATGCCAAGCGCACACTTCCGCGCGATGTCACCCTGCAGGGCCTGCGCATCGCCATCGATTGCGCGAATGGCGCCGCCTACAAGGTCGCTCCTCTGGCGCTTTGGGAACTGGGCGCCGACGTCGTGACGATCGGCAACGAACCCAACGGCACCAATATCAACCTCGAATGCGGCTCCACCAGCCCGAAGGCGCTGCAGAAGAAGGTGCATGAAGTGCGCGCCGATATCGGCATCGCGCTTGATGGCGACGCCGACCGTGTCATTATCGTCGATGAAAACGGCCAGATCATCGATGGTGACCAGTTGATGGCGGTCATCGGCGAAAGCTGGGCCGATAATGGCACACTTCGCGGCAACGGCATCGTTGCCACCGTGATGTCGAACCTGGGTCTCGAACGTTTCCTCGGCGACAAGGGCCTGTCGCTTGCCCGCACCAAGGTGGGCGACCGTTATGTGGTCGAACACATGCGCAATCACGATTTCAACGTCGGCGGCGAACAGTCCGGCCATATCGTGCTTTCGGATTTCGGCACCACTGGCGATGGTCTTGTCGCAGCCTTGCAGATTCTTGCCCGGGTCAAAAAGCTGGATCGTCCGGTCAGCGAAATCTGCCGCCGTTTCGAACCTGTGCCGCAGCTTCTCAAAAACGTGCGTTTCGCCGGCGGCAAGCCGCTGGAAGAAGTCGCCGTGCGTCAGGCCATCGCCGATGCCGAAGCCGAGCTTGCCGGCAGGGGCCGCCTGGTCATCCGTCCTTCGGGCACGGAACCGCTGATCCGCGTCATGGCGGAAGGTGATGATCGCGCCCAGGTGGAGCGCATCGTCGATGGCCTGATCGGCATTATCGGCAATGCTCGCACGGCTGCCTGATCTACATCTTATAATAAACTGAAACATGATGCGGCGGCCGGTTCGGTCGCCGTTTTTTGTTTGTTCTATTGTTCGATTGATTTGTTTTTTACTTGGCCTATCAAATATAATTTGGCATCGTTTATGATTAATGGCTCCTTAACCTTTATCGTTAATGATCGGGGATGAAGCAAGCCGGGAGTAAAGCCTGGCGATGAGATATTCCAAGCCCCGGAGTGGAAGCCATGAGGAAAATCCTGAGCGGAGCGGTCGCCCTTCTTTTGGCGTCGACCGCCGCCCATGCCGCAGATCTTTACCAGCCGCAGCCGATCCCGTTGGACACTGCGCCGGAAGTTGAAATCCAGCAGTCTTCGGGCGGCTGGTATCTGCGCGGTGATGTCGGTTATTCCTTCAACAAGCTGCGCGGCGCGCGGTTTTATCAGGGCGGATTTGCGGGCAGCGAAGCGGATTTCACATCGGCCCGAGTGGGTGACAGCGCCATGCTGGGCGGTGGTATCGGTTATCAGTTCAACGATCACCTGCGCGGCGACCTGACCTTCGATCACATGACGAAAAGCACTTTCCGCGGCAGCACCACCGGCACCTGCGGTACGGCGCCCGGTGAATACGGTTGCAACTCGTCGGATCGTTCTGCCTTCCGGGCCTATTCGCTGATGGCCAACCTTTACGTCGACCTTGGCACATATGCCTATTTCACGCCTTACGTCGGTGCCGGTTTCGGCGCCTCCTACGTGAAGTGGGACAAGCTGCGCAACACGATCGTCGATTGCGTGGATCCGGCCGATGCGGGTTGCGCATACACCGAGCATGGCGGCAAGGGCAAATGGCGTGCTACTGCCGCCCTGATGGCCGGTGCTTCCATCGATATCACCTGCAATCTCAAGGCCGACCTTGGTTATCGCTTCCGCTATATCGATGGCGGCAACATGTTCGGCTTTGCCAATAACGGTGGCCCCGGCCGCGACAAGGGCTTCTACAGCCACGAAGCCCGTCTTGGCGCCCGTTATTCCTTCAGCGGTTGCGAGCAGGCAATGATCGACGAGCCGGCCGATATTCCGCTGCAGCCGGCAGTCTACAAATAAGCCGTTTCACGGCTCAGTTTTCGCGATCCACCGCATTAAAAAGGCCGTTCCCCAGGGAGCGGCCTTTTTTTTGCATCTTCCGGTGTCAAATGTCTGGGAAAGAGCGTTCCCCAAGTCATTACCTGGGAGTGTTGAGTACCTCTCGAAAACCATGAAAACACAAATTGCCATGTGACGAGTTTTCATGCCATGATACAACCCTCGGGCGCATTGGAGGGGTGTAATGCACATTGACGAGGCTTGGTTTCAGGAACTGCTGGCAAGTTACAGGACGCCGCCGGTCTTGTATCGAGGGGTTCCTCTTCCGGCTTTCCCTTCTGACGAGGTGCAGGAGAATACGACGGGACAAGCCGGTGAACCGACCCTGCGCGAAGCCTTCAATTTCTATAGCGATTGCAAACATGTCTTTGAGCAAAATGGAGCCCCGTTCAACGAGCAGAGCGCTTTGCTCGATTTCGGCACCGGTTGGGGGCGCATCGCCCGCTTTTTCCTGAAAGATATACCGCTGTCGCGTATCCATGGCATCGATGTCACCGAGGTCGCGATCAAGAGTTGCCGGGAAATGTTCGGGACGGAGAATTTTTCCGTCTGCCCCGCATTTCCGCCGAGCCGTCTGCCGTCATCGAGCTTTTCCCACATCGTCGGTTATTCCGTTTTCTCCCACCTTTCCGAAAACGCATGCCTTGCCTGGATGCAGGAGTTTCACCGCATCCTTGCCCCCGGCGGCGTCGTTTCGGTCACCACCCGGGGGTATCCGTTCTTCGATTTCTGCGAATCGCTGAAAGGAGCGGGCCACGACGGTTATCTGGGGGCGCTTTCGGAATTGTTCGACGATTTCGATGACGCCCGCGCCCGCTATCGGCGAGGGGAGTTCGTTCACTCCAACCGGCTGGGGGTCAGCGGCGGCGGTGCCATGAACGACAGTTTCTATGGCGAAACCTTCATCCCCCAAGCCTATCTGAAACGCTATTCCGAGTGGTTCGACGTCCTGGAGTTCCGCTTCATCCCCGAACGGCATACGCACCCGACACTGTTTTTCCGCAGGAAGCGATTGGTCTGAGGCGGGGCTTTCAGCACGAGCCGATTGGCGGATGACGGGATGAAGGCAAACCCGATCCGCCGCGAAAAAAAGCGGGACATGCGGGATGGTATTCAGATCCGATATCCAGGGCTTGCGGGCGATTGCCGTACTCGCCGTTCTGCTCTTTCATATCAATAATGGATGGTTGCCCGGTGGTTATCTGGGCGTCGATATCTTCTTTGTCATCAGCGGATATCTGATCACCGCGAACATCGTTCGGGATATCGAACTGCAACGGTTCAGTTTCCTGACGTTTTTCCGCCGTCGAGCGTCCCGCCTTTTTCCGGCCGGCGGCATCACCATCATCATGACGCTGGTCGTCGGATATTTCACGCTCTCACCCGATCAGATCATGGATCTGGCGGGTTCGGCCATCGCGGCCATCGGTCTTCACTCCAACATATATTACTGGTCATCCGTCGGGTATTTCGATCTCGACGCCAGCCTGAAGCCTCTCCTGCACACCTGGTCCCTTGGGGTTGAACAGCAATTCTACATCTTCTGGCCGATAGCGCTGGTTGTCTGCAGTTCGATGTCGAGGAAGATCCTGCCGATATTTGTCGCGCTGGTTGGCGTTGCCTCGTTCGTTTGTGCGCAAATTTTGGTAACGGACCACCATAGCCTTGTCTTTTACTGGATGCCGTTTCGTATTTTCGAGTTTTCGCTCGGCGCAATGCTGGCTTTTTTGGCTCAGGGTTCTGCGCGTCGCCTTCCGAACGAAGCGTTGGCCGGATGGGCGGGGGTGGCCGCCATTTTCGCATCGGTGGCATTTCTGGAAAAGCATGTTCCGATGCCATCGTTCTGGTCTCTGCTGCCCTGTGCCGGGGCGGCGGCAGTGATCTACGGTGGCCGTCATCCCGCGTTGCAGGCCTTTTTGGGCTGTGCTCCGATGGTTTTTATCGGCCGCATTTCATACAGTCTCTATCTGGTGCATTGGCCGATCATCCTGCTTTCGCCAACGGGTACCAACCCGGTCGTCTTGATTGTGGGCAGCGCCATCGCTGCGATCCTGCTGTATTTTCTGGTGGAGCAGCCGTTCGATACCGGAAATGCCAGGCGTCAGGTGCCCCGACTGATCGGTCTGCGAACATCTGGCGTGGTTTGCGCGGGGCTCGCCGTGGCCGGCGTATCGCTTTCCTCCTATGCGTTCGCGACCCAAGGCAGGCTCTGGCGTCCCGCACCTTTCGGGCCGCTGCCGACAGCCGTGGAAATGTGGGAGGAAAGGAAGACGAGCGTCAATATTCCGCGCTGTTTCATTGCGGAGGAAAACGGATTCGACAGCTTTGACAAGGCGTTCTGCCTGGAGAAGCAAAACGGGAAAAAGAATGTGCTCGTGGTGGGCGACAGCTTTGCCGCGGACCTTTATGCCGCATTGAGGCAGGCCTATCCTTCAGCCAATTTCCTGCAGGCGACAGCGGGCAACTGCACGCCGACGATGACGGGCAAACATGCGCAGACATGCGCCGATATGCTTGACTATATTTTCAACGATTTTCTCAACCGCAACGCTGTTGATGCCGTGGTGATCTGCGCCAATTGGGTGGATAGCGATCTGAGGGATCTTGTCGAGACAATCGCCACGCTGAACAGTCGCAAGATCACTGTCGCATTTGCCGCGCCGCCGGTGCGTTTCGTGAAAAACGTACCCGATCTGATTTACGAGGCGGCCAGCACCGATCGCGGTCAGGTTTACAACTACGTGATGAGGCACAGAACGCCGGCAGACGATGTGAATATCCCCATGCGCATGATGTTCGAGGGGAAGATGCCGTATATCGATATCGAAAAATCGATGTGCGCGCCGAGATGCGAGATTTTCACGCAGGACGACAAGCTGGTCTTTCTCGACTTCGGACATCTGACGCTTGCCGGGGCGGCGCATCTGGCCTCGCGGCTTGCTTCACGTTATCCTGACATGTTCTGACCTGCAGGTCTGCCAGTTTCCGGCAAGTCGTTGCAGTATAGAGCGGTCATGGATACCGGGATTTACTTGCTGTTCCTGTAAAGTAAAAAGGGGCCATAGCGGCCCCTTTTCACCCTTGGCAATGTCTTCCCCGGCGGCGGGCGAGGGTGACTTGCCGTAGAGGAGGATCAGAATTTGACGGCGAGGCCGACCTTGACGGCGCTCTGGTCGAAATCGATGTTCATGCCGCGCACGATTTCCTTGTTGCCGAAGTCGCTGTAGCGGTATTCGCCGCGCAGCAGGACCTTGTCGGTCAGGGCATAATCCACACCGGCGCCGGCGGTCCAGCCGCTGAACTTCTGGTTTTCGTCCACGCACGGATATTCGATGTGGCCATTGGCCATCGTCCAGCCGGCAGTACCGAATACCAAAAGGCGGTCGATGGCATAACCGACGCGGCCACGGACGGAGCCGGCCCAATCGGTGCCGACCGTCTTATTGCCGAAAATCTTCTCGTCGTTGGAATTGTACTCGATATCGCCTTCGACACCGACGACGATGCCGTTTTCGAACTGCCAGTTATAGCCGGCAAAACCGCCGACGACGCTGCCGTCGAAATCCTGCTTGGCGGTATAGCGGCCGAACTTCGTGGCTGTGCCATCCATCCAGCCTGCGCCGCCCTGGATACCGATATAAGCACCCGTCCAGGTGAAGGCCGGCGTCTGGAAAACGGCCGGCGGCGCTGCTTCCTGTTCGGTGAGATCCGCAGCCAAAGCTGCGGCAGTGCTTGAGAAGGCAAGGGCCGAAGCCAAAGCAATGATCTTGTACATTCGTAACTCCGTTATCTGATGGTGGAGTTCGTACGGATCAATTCGAATAAAATCCAAGGTAAAAATACGATATTTAAGTTGTTTTTCGCATATTTGCAAAGAAATTTTAGTAGTAAATATGATAATTATTTTATTTAATCGGATATTTACCAATATATTGTTTATTAATAAAGTAAAATCATGGATATACTGCGGTTTTATTTTGGCTTATTGGTGGTTGAAGCTTGTGTATTATGTGTCCGCTTTGTGGTCGGTTGCCATAAAGCGACTCGCGGGTGCTCTGCGGCTCTCGGCATCGCGAATGGCTACCGTCGTCGTCGCTGCTCTATTGTCAGGGTGGTGGGGGCCATAAAAAATAACGCTGGCAATATCGACCGGCTTGACTGTGAAGGCGCAGCCGCATATTGACGATGGCGGGACACCTCTCCCCAACGAGAGGCTAATTACCTGGAAGGGTATACATATGGCCAATGGCACCGCGAAACCGGACGTACGTCCGAATAATGCTCATTTTTCTTCTGGCCCCTGCTCGAAGCGCCCCGGTTGGTCGCTCGAAGCTCTTTCCGATGCCCCGCTCGGTCGTTCGCACCGCGCCAAGGTTGGCAAGGACAAGTTGGCACAGGCCATCAATCTCACCCGTGAAATTCTGAACGTCCCGGCCGATTACCGTATCGGCATCGTTCCCGCATCCGATACCGGCGCTGTCGAAATGGCGCTCTGGTCGCTGCTCGGCGAGCGTGGCGTCGATATGCTCGCTTGGGAAAGCTTCGGTGCCGGCTGGGTTACCGATGTCGTCAAGCAGTTGAAGCTCAAGGATGTTCGCAAGTTCGAGGCCGATTACGGTCTCCTTCCGAACCTCGCTGAGGTGGATTTCGACCGTGACGTCGTCTTCACCTGGAACGGCACCACCTCCGGCGTGCGCGTCGCCAATGCCGATTTCATTCCGGCGGACCGCAAGGGCCTGACCATTTGCGACGCCACTTCTGCCGCCTTTGCGCAGGATCTCGATTTTTCGAAACTCGACGTCACCACCTTCTCCTGGCAGAAGGTTCTGGGCGGTGAGGGCGGTCACGGCATGATCATCCTTTCCCCGCGCGCCGTCGAACGCCTCACCACCTATGTTCCGGCATGGCCACTGCCGAAGATTTTCCGCATGACCTCGGGCGGCAAGCTTTCGGAAGGCATCTTCAAGGGCGAAACGATCAACACGCCTTCGATGTTGTGCGTCGAGGACTATATCGATGCGCTCGAATGGGCAAAGACGGTTGGCGGCCTCAAGGGCCTGATCGCCCGCGCCGATGCCAATGCCAAGGTCATCTTCGATTTCGTTGCGGCAAACGACTGGATCGCCAATCTCGCGCAGGTCGACGAGACCCGTTCCAACACCTCCGTCTGCCTGAAGATCGTTGACGCTGATGTTGCCGCTCTCGATGCCGACGCGCAGGCCGCATTCGCCAAGGGCGTCACCTCCATCCTCGAAAAGGAAGGTGTCGCGCTCGACATCGGCGCTTACCGCGATGCGCCTTCCGGTCTTCGCATCTGGGCCGGCGCGACCATCGAGACCGCCGACATGGCTGCCCTGATGCCGTGGCTGACCTACGCGTTCGAAACGCAGAAGGCCGCGCTCAACAAGGCCGCCGCCTGATCTTTTGATACCCGGTGCCGCCATATGATGCGGCACCGCCTCATACCGAATTCAGCATTGAACCCCTTTTAAGGAGCCCAAAAATGGCACCTCGCGTACTCGTGTCCGACGAACTGTCGGAAACCGCCGTCCAGATCTTTCGCGATCGCGGCGTCGAAGTCGATTTCCAGCCGAAGCTCGGCAAGGACAAGGACAAGCTGGCCGAAATCATCGGCAATTACGATGGTCTCGCCATCCGCTCTGCCACCAAGGCGACCGAAAAGCTGATTGCCGCCGCGACCAACCTCAAGGTCATCGGCCGCGCCGGTATCGGTGTCGACAACGTTGACATTCCGGCTGCGTCGAAGCGCGGTATCATCGTCATGAACACCCCGTTCGGCAACTCGATCACCACTGCCGAACACGCCATCGCGCTGATGTTCGCCGTTGCCCGTCAGCTGCCTGCAGCCGATGCCTCCACGCAGGCCGGCAAGTGGGAAAAGTCGAAATTCATGGGTGTCGAAATCACCGGCAAGACGCTCGGCGTTATTGGTGCCGGCAATATCGGCGGCATCGTCTGCAAGAAGGCGATCGGCCTCGGCATGCACGTCATCGCTTATGACCCCTTCCTCTCGGTCGAACGCGCCCAGGAAATGGGTGTCGAAAAGGTCGAGCTGGACGAGCTTCTGCCGCGCGCCGATTTCATCACACTGCACGTGCCGATGACCGACAAGACCCGTGGCATTCTTGGCGCTGAAAACCTTGCCAAGACCAAGAAGGGCGTTCGCATCATCAATTGCGCCCGCGGCGGTCTGGTCGATGAAGCAGCACTTGCCGAAGCCATCAAGTCCGGCCATGTCGCCGGCGCCGGTTTCGACGTGTTCGCCGTCGAGCCAGCAACCGAAAGCCCGCTTTTCGGGCTCGACAACGTCGTCTGCACGCCGCACCTGGGCGCCTCCACCACGGAAGCGCAGGAAAACGTCGCCCTTCAGGTTGCCGAGCAGATGTCGGACTACCTCGTCAAGGGTGCCGTCTCAAACGCCATCAACATGCCGTCGATCACCGCTGAAGAAGCGCCGATCCTGAAGCCCTTCATCAAGCTCGCCGACGTTCTCGGTGCCTTTGTCGGTGGCGTTTCGGACGATCCGATCAAGGAAATCGAAATCCTGTTCGATGGTGCGACCGCCGGCATGAACACCCGCGCGCTGACCTCGGCACTGCTCGCCGGCCTGATCCGCAATCAGGTGTCTGACGTGAACATGGTTTCGGCGCCGATCATGATCAAGGAAAAGGGCGTCGTCCTTTCCGAAGTGAAGCGCGACAAGACGGGCGTTTACGACGGCTATATCAAGCTGACGGTCAAGACCGAGAAGCACACGCGCTCCGTTGCCGGCACCGTGTTCTCGGATGGCAAGCCACGCTTCATCCAGATCAAGGGCATCAACATGGACGCCGATGTCGGTGCCAACATGGTCTATATCTCCAACACCGACGTACCGGGCATGATCGGCTTTATCGGCACCACGCTCGGTAATGCCGGTGTCAACATTGCCAACTTCCAGCTTGGCCGCGACAAGGAAGGTGGCGATGCCATCGCTCTGCTTTATGTCGATGGTCCGGTTGCCCAGGATGTTCTCGAAAAACTGACCGCCAACCCAGCTGTCAAGCAGGCCCGCCCGCTGGTCTTCAACGTCGAATAAGACGTTTCCGCATAACGATAAAATCCTCCCAGGGGTAACAACAGAGGGTCCGGTGTCATACGCCGGGCCCTCTGCTTTGCAGAGGCGGTAGCCACAGCGCCAAGCGAATCCTGTCGATCTATCAATTACTTCGGCTGCCTTATCACATCCATGTGAGCTAAGTTCAGTTGGCGGCTCGCGATCTCTTGACTATCTACTGGTGCGGGAAAACGTGGTGGTGGCTCTAAAATTCCGAGTCCGTCATCACTATGTGATGCGGGACAGACCGCACCTCTGCGGTCGGAAGGAGAGATTGATGTTATCGAAAATTCAGCGGTTGAAGCACGTGTTCGCAGTGGCCGCACTCGGCATTGCGGTCTCGCTCGTGGCCGTGGATTTTGCTGAAGCCCGTCGCGGCGGCAGCAGTTTTGGCAGCCGTGGTTCGCGCACCTATTCGGCGCCGGCCACCACCAACACGGCTCCCGGTGCCGCAACCGGCATCAACCGTTCGATGACCCCGAATACGCAACAGAACGCCGCCACCCCGGCCAATGGCATGGGTGCGCAGGCTGCACAGCAGCAGCGCCGTCCCGGCATGTTCGGCGGTATGGCCGGCGGTCTTCTTGGCGGTCTGGCCCTTGGCGGCCTGTTCGGCATGATGATGGGTAATGGTTTTGGCGGCATGGCCGGCTTCATGGGCATGTTGCTGCAGATCGCGCTGATTGGCGGCCTCGCCATGCTGGCATTCCGCTTCTTCGCGCGTCGTCAGCAACAGGCTGCCGGTCCGGCAGGTGGTTACGGTTCGCAGCGCAACGCTCATGACGCCCCGCGTGGCAGCAATGGCAATGCGGGTGGCAACGGCGGTCAGCCGGGCTTCCGCATCCCGACCATGGGTGGCGGAGCGGCCGCCGGTGCTGCTGCCGCAGCAGCTGCGCCACGTCAGGCTGGTCCGCAGACCGATGAAATCGGCATTACCGACCGCGACCTTACCCAGTTCGAAAAGCTGCTTCAGGATGTTCAGGGCGCTTATGGCGCGGAAGATTATGCCAAGCTGCGTGACCTCACCACGCCGGAGGCGATGTCTTACCTGGCGGAAGAACTCGGTGAAAACGCAACGGCCGGCGTGAAGAACGACGTCAAGGACATCCAGCTTCTGCAGGGTGATCTTTCGGAAGCCTGGCGCGAAAACGGTCAGGAATATGCGACCGTCGCGATGCGCTACTCCAGCATCGACATCATGCGCGACCGTAACACCGGCGCCGTCGTCGAAGGTGACGAGCGTACGCCAAGTGAAACCGTCGAGGTCTGGACCTTTGTCCGCAAGACCGCCGGCGAATGGAAGCTGTCAGCTATCCAGGGCGCGTAATCGCGCCGGGCGTAATCGCGCCGGGCGTCTAGTTCAGGAAGGCAAGCGTGCGTTCGTCGCGCTTGCCATCGCAGAATTCATCAAGGGCTCGCTCGAAAGGCGAGCCCTTTTTGCTGACCTCGGCAAACAATGTCATCGAAGAGCAGAATTTCATGTGGTCGGGCGAGCCGAGAATATCGTGTGCCGACCGATCCGAATGGGTCAGCATGGCTTCGGTGCATTCCGTCAACCGCCGGCCGAGAATGGGATCTAAGAGGTAGGCTTCCGCTTCCGCCCGCGATGCGATTGCGTAACGGTGCGCCATGGGAGAGCGGCCAAGCCCCTTTGCCTGCGGGAATATGAACCACATCCAATGGCTTTGTTTTTCTCCGCCTCGCAGCTCTTCGAGCACGGTCGGATAAACCGCCTGCTGGGCTGCAAGAAATCGTCCGAGGTAAAAATCATCCTGCCCGCCAGTGTGTGTGAACGCATTTTCGGATTGCGATCCGTTGCCGGGAATGGGTGATCGAGTTGCCATTGTCGGTGCCATGATCTTCTCCTTCTGCTTTCCCAACGTGCAACATGGCCATCTGTTCGCCGAAACGTTGACGAAAGCGTGAAATTTTGAGGAGAGGGGTTTTATATGCTGCAATGCACCCTAGCTGGGAAGCATGGACCATTTTATTGCTGAATTCCGCGCCTATACCGATTGGCTGCCGAACTGGATGGTCAGCATCGGTGTGCTGGTCATCGCGCTGTTTGCCGGTCTGGCCATCCATCGTCTGGCCTTCCGCATTTTTACGCGGCTGGTGGAAAACAAGGACCTTTTCTGGCGTTCGCTGGTATCGCGTGGCAAGCGGCCGCTCAAGCTTGCGATACTCACCTTCACACTTTCCTTTGCTGCCAGCATCGCGCCCCTGGGGCCGCAACCCGCCGGCTTCATCCGCCACGTTCTGCTGCTGGGTTTCATCCTCTTGCTCGGCTGGTCCGCAAAGGTGGTCCTGCATATTTGGATGACCGTCTATCTGCGCCGTTTCAAGCTGGATGCCGAAGACAATCTGCTCGCCCGCACACATGTGACCCAGTCTCGTATCGGGGAGCGTATCGGCTCATTCATGATCGTGGCGCTGACGATTGCCGCCATGCTGATGACGTTTCCGGCCGTGCAGCAGTATGGCGTCAGCGTTCTGGCTTCCGCCGGTGTTGCCGGTATCGTTCTCGGTCTGGCGCTCCAGCCGATGCTGAAAAACATTTTTGCCGGCATTCAGCTTGCCATCACCCAGCCGATCCGCATCGACGATGCGCTAATTGTCGAAGGTGAGTGGGGCAATGTGGAGGAAATCACCTCGACCTATGTGGTGGTGAAGCTTTGGGACTGGCGAAGGATGATCCTGCCGCTTTCCTATTTCATCGAGAACCCGTTTCAGAACTGGACGCGAGAGAGTTCTGCGCTGATCGGCACGGTCATGATCTATCTCGATTATTCGGTGCCGGTATCGGCCATCCGCAAACGGGTGGAGGAAATCGCCAATGAATCGAAAATCTGGGATCGCAAGGTGGTCAATGTCCAAGTGACGGATTTCACCGAAAGCGTGATGCAGATCCGCATCCTGATTTCGGCCCCCAGCGCGCCGAAGACTTTCGACATGCGTTGCGAAATGCGCGAAAAGATCATCGATTTTATCCAGCGCGAATATCCGGCCGCTTTGCCGCGCGTGCGGGCCGAAGGTGCGGCCAATGCCAATGGCGCGGCGATCATGGATGGCGCGCGCCAACACATGTTGCAGAGCTGAAGCAGGATTGGAGCGATGCGTTGTCGCGACGGCATCGTCAGGCGATCGCGATGATCTCCAGGTCCTGGCCTCCGACGCTCACCACATCGCCCACCGCCTTGCCGTGCAAAACGCGGGCCACCGGCGAGACGTAGGAGATTGAACCGGCCTTGGGGTCGGCCTCGTCTTCGCCGACGATGCGGTAGGTTTGAACCCGGCCATCGTCGCGTTCGAAGGTGACGGTGCTGCCGAAGGACACCATGTCGGTCGACGTCGGGGCAGGGATCAGCTGGGCAGTGCTTATGCGCTCGCTCAGGTAACGGATGTCACGCAGCGGCCCGGCCGTCTGGCGGCGCTTTTCGTTGACATCGTCGATATCCTCGACAGCGGCATAGGCCGCGCGGACTTCTTGCAGTTGCAACTCGAGCGCCTTCAGGCCCGTTTCCGTGACCAGATTGGGGTGTGGCGAAATCGGTCGTGCGGGCAACAGCGTTTCCGCCGCCGTTTCCGCGCTTTCTTCCTTGGTAAAGGCAACGCTCACATCAGAACTCCGCATCAAAACGCTGATTATGCCCGGTTTTCGATCCGCATGACAGTGCGATGACCGTACAGGGCTAACGGTTGTCGTGTGGCGCACACAAACCATTTTTGGGAGCTACGCAATTTTGCTGCGTCTGCGAACAGTTCTATATTTACTTAATTTGCGTTTAATGATTTTCGTTCAATCTTAGTACAGTCCCGAATCCTTGGGCGCCGCCGGATTTTTCAGCATGGATACAATCCACAATCTGTTTCCCTTGTTCATCGCGTCGGTTGCCATCTATTTCTTTTTCCGCTGGGTCGTGCACGACATGAACCGCCGCGGCTGAGGCTGGTCACCGTCTTTCATCTGTCCATTTATGTGCTTGAAATATGAGGCAAATAAGCTAGTTTGCCGGGCATATCGCGTGGGTGGGCATGACATGAAACGGATGGGACTTTTGCTGGCGGCGCTGCTTTGCGCAGCGACCGGTGTGATGGCGCAGACAAAGGGGCCCCGGCCGGAGCCGCAACCTTCCAACAAACAGGAATGGACGACTGCGCTTTCGCGAAAGATCCACCGTTCTCTGAGGGTTCCGCGCCCCGTTGCAGGTGTCAGCGGTGTCAAGACCGCCAAGATCGCCTTTGTCGTTCAAAAGGATGGCTCGATCACCGACGTGGAAATCCGCGAAAGCTCCGGTGTGCCGCAGGTGGATGAAAGCGCGCGCCAGGCGATCCTCAGAATGTCGCCGGTCGCATCCTTTTCCCCTGACATGACCGGCGAAACGGAGAAGATCGTCGCGCCGATCCGCATGGAAATGATATTGCCCAACCCGACCGTCAAGGATGCGGCGACGGGCCTCACCTTCACCACGCCGGCCGAGCTGCAAACCATCGGCAAAGCCGATCCACCGGGCGAAGAGACGGTGAAATACAATCTCGGCGCCACGACATCCGGGCGTTTTTCCGAAGTGCCCGGCTCGTCGCTTTGCCAGGTCGGTTTTCGTAGCTGGGAAAAGGATAATCCCCGTTACGGCTGGTCTCAGGAAAAGCTGAACGGCGAGGCCATGTTCGATGAACTGGTAAAGCCGCTGCGCGCCTCGATGGAAGAGGGCGGAAAACGGGTGGAAGACCTGCAGACGATCAACCTGCACAATGCCAAGGGTGTGGAAATGCTGCTTGCCCCGACCGCAGGTCCGGATGCCGAAACTGCCCGCCAGTACGTCGTTTTTGCCGATACGCCGACCGGCCGCATCAGCATTGCCTGCACAACGACCCGCGAAGCGACGGCCACCGCGCGTCCCGTGTTCAAGCTTTTGGCGCAGACGGTGCAGGTGGTGCGCTAAACGCGCGCGATGGCATTTCAATCGTGATGCGAGGCCGGCTCGTAAACCTTAGATTAGAATTTACCGATATATAAAACGCCCTGGCAATTCCGGCGCTCTACGGATGGGATTGCTTCTTCATCGGGCGATATCATGATCCTTGAACTGCAGAATGCCATTCTCGAAATGATTGCGCGCGGCGAGCCGCTCGAAAAGATCGTTGATCTTCTCTGCCGCGAGGTGGAAGTCATCGCGCCGGATATCGTCTGTTCCGTTCTGTCCGTCAGGGACGGGCTGCTGCATCCGCTCGCAGCGCCATCCTTGCCGCCGCATTTTTCCGCCGCCGTCGATAATCTGCCTGCGGGGCCGATGTCAGGTTCGTGCGGCACGGCGGCGTTCCTGAAGCAGCCGGTCGTCGTGACCGATATCGCCACTGACAGTCGCTGGAGCAAATACAAGGATCTGGCGTTGCCGCTCGGCCTCGTCGCATGCTGGTCCACTCCGATCATGGTCGGCGAGCGGGTGGCCGCCACGTTCGCATTCTATTTTCGGCGAAACCGTGGGCCAAACGAAACGGAAAAACGCATCGTCGAGGCCAGCGTTCACCTCTGCTCCATTGCCATCGAGCGCGACGAACGCCTGCGCGAACGCGAAAAGCTGACCTATACCGATGCCCTGACCGGCCTGCCCAACCGCGCGCGGTTCAACAAGGTTCTGGCGGGCCTCGACAATGCAATCAGCCCCTGGGGCATCCTTCTTGTCGATATCGACAACCTGAAACTGGTGAACGACACTTTTGGCCATGCCGCGGGCGATGGCCTGATCCAGACGGTTGCTTCCCGAGCCTCAGCGCTCGGCGGGCCGGACAGCACGTTCCGGCTCGGTGGAGATGAGTTCGCCATCATCGTTTATCGCGAAAATGCCCCGGATGAGCTGGAAAGGATGGCCGCGGATATCCTGTCGTCGCTTTCGGCCGCCTGTCATTGCGCCGGCCACGTGGTGTTTCCCAAGGCCACGATCGGCGGAGCGCTGGCCGGTGCCGATGAGGCGCCTGACGCCGTGTTGCAGAATGCCGATCTGGCGCTTTACCATGCCAAGGAACGCAGCCGCGGCCAATATGTGCAGTTTGCCGATGGCCTGGGCACCGCGCTTACTCGCCGTTTTCGGGCAATCCGCGATGTCGGGCTGGCGCTGGCGCAGGCGCGCATTCATGCCTTTTACCAGCCCATCGTGCGGCTCGATAACCGCCAGATCGTCGGTTTCGAAGCGCTGGCCCGCATGCGCACGCCATCGGGCGAAATCGTTGCCGCCGCGCATTTTCATGAGGCCACCAAGGATGCGCAGGTGGCGGCCGAACTAACCCAATGTATGCTGGAACAGGTGGCGCGCGACATGCGTATCTGGCTGGATGACGGCCTGCCGTTGCAGCATGTCGGCGTCAATCTTTCCGCAGCCGACCTTGCCGGTGGCAATCTCAACGAGCGCATCTGCTCCGTGTTCGAAGAGGCCGGAGTGCCGCTGAAACACGTCATCGTGGAAGTAACCGAATCCGTCTATTTCGGGCAGGGCGGGTTCGATATCGGCGAGGAAATTCGCCGCCTGCGGTCAAGCGGTTTGCGCGTGGCGCTCGATGATTTCGGCACGGGTTACGCCTCGCTCACGCATCTTCTCACGGTGCCGGTGGATATCATCAAGATCGACAAGTCGTTCACCGACCGCCTGCGGCCGCTCGATCCGGCGGCCTTTATCGTGGAGGGTGTCATCGATATCGCCCACAAACTCGGCATCCGTGTCGTGGCGGAAGGTATCGAGGAAAATGCGCAGGCCGCGCAATTGCTCGATCTCGGTTGCGCTTTGGGGCAGGGCTACCTGTTTTCCAGGGCGGTGGATCGCGATGCGGCGGCCACACTTCTGCGCAATTACGGGCAGGTGGCGGAACGGCCAGGCCAAAGTCGCAGGGCATGATCCAATGGTAGTCGCGCCGGACGTTCCCGCGGCTTGACCCGTAAAGGCCGAGGCCCGAAAAGAATTTCGGGCCTCTCCTGTCTCTCAGATGATTTGCCCGACATCGATGCGATTGCCGTCCGGGTCTTCGAAAACGAAGGCGCGCAGGCCGTAATCCTTATCCTGCAACCCCTTGATGATCCGTGCGCCCGCTTGCCGGCATCGCGCAAACAGAACATCCACGTCATCGACAAGAAGGTGTGCGACATTGAAATGCGCCGCCTTGTGATTTGGCTGAAGCGTCAGGTGCAACTCGCCGGCATCGCGCTTCAAGATGATGAAGCCGACAGGCGTTCCGTTCTGGAAGGTTTTGGTAAAGCCGAGGACGCCCACATAAAACTCGAGCGCCTTGTCGATATCGGTAACGGGAAGCATGGCGGCAATACGTCCAAAACGGACGCCATGATCTGCGATCTCATTCATCGCCCAATCTCCATTTGCGAAAACCCATTCGGCAAGCGGACGGTGCCGCAGGATCCGGAGTGTTTTCGATGTTTATCAAGAAGGACGGTGCCGACCGTGATTGCTCTACGATGAAACGGGGCAAGCGGCAAGCGGCGCGCCGACGTCATGCGAAAGCTTGAAGCATGGCATCCATCTCGCGGTGAGAGCGCAGCACGGCCACGGGGACGTTAGGCCCATGTTGGTCGATCCGGTTTATGAAAAGAGGGGCGTACCGCTTTTCGAAATTCCAGATGTAAGACAGAAAATCCCTGTCAGGCCAAGGTTCCGGGCAACCCTCGGCCATCTGCGGACGGACGGATCCGTGGTATCGACAAACACGTTTGAACAGCCCGAAAAGAGCGACGTGTCTTGGAACCCGAACCCACAAGACCAATTCGGTTCGTGGAAGCCTGATATCGAAAGAAGATGCTCCGCTGCCGTCCATTACCCAGCGTTCGCGCTCGGCCAATCGGGCGATTATGTCTCGTTGTCCTGCCCGGTCGCGCTCTACCCAGCCCGGAAGCCAACGCACGTCTCGGTCCAGCGACTGAAATTCAAGTTCAAGGCAAGCTGCAATCTTCGTGGAAAACGTCGTTTTGCCACCGCCTGAGCACCCGATGACCAATACTCGCTTGGCATCGGCAAGTAGCCTCACAGCTTCCTCGGAAGAAACGTACCGTGGCATCTACGGACCTCCTGCGACACATTCCCACATGTCGCGCAATTTCCGATCGATCAATTCGAAACATCAAGGGCGTGCCGGGCGGGCGCTTGACGTTCGCTGGATGGTTATTTCTTCTTTGCCTGATCGTGATGCCACTTGATGGCGAAATACATGCCTGTGCCGAGCACGGCGAGCTTGAACGGAATAAAGACGATCGGGAACCAATCCCACATTTTGAATATTCCACGGTTATGACACGGTCTATCGTCCGATTGCATTATCGCAAAAACGCGGCTTCAGCAGCCTCCCTTTTTGTCACACCTGCGCAGTATCGAGCTTCGACCGTGACCGAAACCATTAACGGAGATCGCCTCATGAGCAATTCCTGCCCCGTCCTTACGCCGGCCGAACGCAAGATGGCCGATATCGTTCACCGCGCAGATGAGGAGATGATGGCATCCGTCATGACGGCGCTGGACAATGCCACGAAACAGGTGATGGAGGCGTGGCAGAGCGAGGGCACGGTCGAAAGTCCGCCACCTTACGATTATTTCGCTTCGGTCGTGCATCAACGCATGTTTCTGCTTCTGTGCGGTGCCGATCCTGAAACCATGAAGGGCGGCGATCCGGTCGTTGCGGGGCATCTCATTCGCAACCAGCAGAATATCGTGGAGCATTACTGGAGAAACGCGCACGATGGGATCGCGAGGTGAAACTTCCGCTTCAAACATATCAATCACTTGAAGACAGTTTCATCCCCGCTGGCGACACGGGGGAGGTGTTACGCCGGGCGTGCCTGTGCGGCACACAGCCCCGACCTGATAGCCCACCTAACGCGGGTGATTTCTGAAAGTCTGAAGCTCGCCGAGGGCGCAGTCTGCCTGTCGCGGTCTTGCCGCGAACGGAGCCATGCACACGCCGCCAGACACCCCCGCACCGGCTCATCTTGCGCAGCCACGTATTCCTTTCTATATCCGGCAGACGAAAATAGCCCGGTTGTGGTCGATCCCTCAGCCCGGCAGACACCCGCTGCAGACATGCGAGCGCCAAAACATATCGAGAGAGTTTCGTGAACACGCTGGATTTTGACAAGAGGCCTGAAGACACACGCGTTGTCGTCGCCATGTCGGGCGGCGTGGATTCCTCCGTTGTGGCAGGGCTTCTGAAACGTCAGGGTTATGATGTGCTGGGCATCACGCTTCAGCTTTACGACCATGGCGCCGCCGTGCACCGCGCCGGTTCCTGCTGCGCCGGCCAGGATATCGACGATGCCCGCCGCGTTTCGGAAACGCTCGGCATCCCGCATTATGTGCTCGATTACGAAAAGCGTTTTCGCGATGCGGTGATCAATCCCTTCGCCGAAGCCTATGCGATGGGCGAAACCCCGGTTCCCTGCGTTGCCTGCAACCAGACGGTCAAGTTCGCCGATCTTCTTGCCACTGCGCGTGATCTGGGTGCCGATGCGCTGGCGACCGGCCATTACATCCGCTCCGCGCTCAATCCCTCGCCGGAAAACCCGAGCCGCCGTGCACTCTATCGTCCGACCGATGCGGATCGCGATCAGAGCTGGTTCCTGTTTGCCACCACGCAGGAACAGATCGATTACCTGCGGTTTCCGCTCGGCGGCATGAGCAAGGCGCAGGTGCGCGAACTGGCCGAGGAAATGGGCCTTGTCGTCGCCAAGAAGGCAGACAGCCAGGATATCTGTTTCGTGCCCGCCGGCAAATATACCGACATCATCAACAAGGTGAAGCCGAATGCGGCTCTCGGCGGCGATATCGTCCATATCGACGGGCGCGTGCTTGGCTGCCATGAAGGCATCCTGCATTACACGATCGGTCAGCGGCGCGGTATTGGCGTTGCGACCGGCGAGCCGCTTTACGTCGTTTATCTCGATGCCCGTTCGCGCCGCGTCATCGTCGGTCCGAAGGAAGCGTTGGATACGCATCGTGTCTATCTGCGCGACGTCAACTGGCTCGGTGACGGCATGCTTGCCGCCGACGCTGCGGACGGTTTTGCCTGCTTTGCAAAAGTGCGCTCCACCCGCCCGCCGGCACCTGCCGTGCTGCATGCGGATGAAAAAGGCATCTATGTGGATCTCGCGGTCGGCGAGGCAGGTGTCGCCCCCGGTCAGGCCTGCGTGCTTTATTCCGGTGAAGGTGCAGATTCGCGCGTTTATGGCGGTGGTTTCATCGAGCGTTCGGAACGTGCCGCCGAGGCGGAGCTGGCTTTGAAGGCATTGCTGGCTCAACCGGTTGCGGCCTGAAGCGGGGCTTTGAGCCTTTGAGAACCCTGTGAAAATCGAGGGCATTTCTATCTTCCCAGATTTTTGCCCAAAGCCTGCTTGACACTTCGATGACATGGGTTTTATAAGCCGCACATCAAACGGCGGGACGATCTGAAACGGTCTTCCCATCCGGTGTGGCTGGGTAGCTCAGTTGGTGAGAGCGCAGGATTCATAACCCTGAGGTCGGCGGTTCAATTCCGCCCCCCGCTACCATTTTTCCTTCATGAAATCATTGTCGTGACGAATTTGCACCGTGCTGATTGCATCGGGCGGCATGCTCTGGCAGTGTTCCCGCATAATTTGCCGGCCGGCTTGCGATTCCAGGTCGATATCGTCCGGCCATAAGGGGAGCTTGATACCGGCATGAATTCCAAACGCTTCAACGAATGTCTGCGGGTCATTCGCTGGACGCCCATCAACATCGCTTCGGCATTGCAGTGCGATCTGTCCTGGATAGAAGCGTTGGAGGCAGGAAACGAAGAGGTTCCCGAGGGCTTGGCAACATGGCTGGAGGCGCTGGCCAAGGTTCATGAGGCAGCCCCGCCGCCCGTAGCCTTTGCCGGCCACAGGGCTAAACTCTGACGGGCCGGTATCGGGCTTCAATCCGCTGTCCCGGTGCCTGACATCTTCCTTATTCGGTTTTGCCCGCCTCTCACGGTGGAACAAAAATCCGTTATCGCGCGTTTCTCCGGCGTCAGACAATTGTGCGCGACCGGCTCGGGATGGGGCGGCGCCAAGGAGGAGCAAATGCTGAAATTCCTGACGACCGCCAGCCTGGCGCTGGCGATGAGTGCAGGTGCCCTGACCGGCGCCGTTACGTCTGCGCAGGCACAGGACGTGCAGTTGCGCATCGGCCCTGATGGCATCCGTCCCGTCATTCCGGATCGTGACCGTGATCGCGACGGCGACCGTTATGACCGCCGTGGCGGCTGCAGTGAGCGCGAAGCTCGTCGCGCTGCCCGCGAATCCGGCCTTCGTGATGCCGAGGTAACACGGGTCACCCGTCGCAGCATCACGGTCGAAGGCATGACTCGCCGCGGCCCCGACCGCATCACCTTCGCCAACGAGCGCGGTTGCCCGGAAATCTGATCCGGCATATTTCGAGTGTGATGAAGCCCTGCCGATACGGTGGGGCTTTTTCTATGGGACAGCCCTCGCACCCACTTGAGCGGCGTCACAGCCAGGTCCATTCTCCGCCACCGCATCGTCTCCACAGGATTCTCAACCAATGCCTTTCTCGCTCAGCCCCGCTGCCGTGTGGCCCATCGTCATGCTGCTCGCTTCCAACGTGTTCATGACATTTGCCTGGTATGGCCATCTCAAGCACAAGGGCAGCGCCATCTGGATCGCGATCGCCGCGTCCTGGGGCATCGCCTTTTTCGAATACTGCCTGGCGGTGCCCGCCAACCGTATGGGATCGGAAGTTTATACGACAGCGCAGTTGAAGACGATCCAGGAGGTCATAACGCTCGTGGTCTTCGCCGGCTTCTCGGTGTTCTGGCTGGGTGAAAACCTCACCATCAACCACGTCATCGGTTTTGCCATGATCGCCATCGGCGCCTCCTTCATCTTTCGCGCCTGAAAAACATCCGGCGGGGCTTCTTGCCCCACCCGACGCCGATGACCTCCGGCCTATTCGGCAGGTTGGACGGAACAAAGCACCCGCCCAACTCATTCGTCTCTCGCAATCAGGGAGCAGATCATGTCGGATGCGGAAGTCATCGAAAACGAACACCAGCGGCGTGCACTCGCCGTCGAAGGCGCGTTGATGCTGCTGATCGACGGGCTTGCCTCACGCGGCACGATTTCCGTCGATGAGGCCGAGGATATGCTGCGGGTCATTTCCAGCAGTTCGCAAGGGTCGGCCGTGCGCGCTTCGAGCTCGCTCAGGGTCATGAAACAGATCCGCAAATTGCGCCGTGGCGATGGCATGGCGACACCCGGCGCGTGAGCGGTATTACGGGTTAAACCTTTGAAACAAAGGCCTTCGGCAGTCTCTCAAAAACGGAACCTTTTGCCCGCCTCAACCGTTCGCTTCACAACTATAAAAAAGGAGAGTTCATCATGAACAGCATTGTTTGGCTTGTCGGCGCCGTCGTCATCGTCATCGCCGTTCTCAATCTTGTCGGCTTCGCGTGAGGCTTGAAACCATCTGATTTAACAGAGGAAAGGAAACCATCATGAACAGCATCGTCTGGCTCGTTGGAGCCGTGGTCATCGTTCTTGCCGTCCTGTCCTTCGTCGGTATCGGTTGATACCCGTAACGTCAGGGCAAGGAATCAAACAGGGCGCCGATCTGCTGGATCGGCGCCCTGTTTGCGTCAATGCCGCTGCCGGCAGCCGAGGGTCAACCCTCGGCCACCAGAAGCGTGAAATGCTGCCCGGCGAGTGCCTCCGACACCATGAGCCTGTCGCCTGTGGAAATTTCCCGGCCTGAGAAAAGGTCACGGTATCGGCGATTGGCCAGTGTCCCATCCAGTGGCAGCACCGTTTCCTCCCAGTCGTCCATGACCGACGGCAAGCCTGCGGGCGAGGGGTGGTTTGCAAAGGCGCTCAGCACCATGCGTGGCGCAATCAGAAGAACCGCGCCGTCGTCACCGGCGCGGGCAAAGGACACGATATTGCGGGCGCGTTTTCCAGTTGCATGGAGAGGAATGTATCGCCCTTTTCCGAAGAGGCCTGGCTTATCCTGCCGCAGGCGCAATGCGCGGGCGATGATCTGCTGTTTCAGAGCGCCGCTCAACCAATCGTCGTCGGAAACCGGCAGGTGCGTCGTTCCCGCCAGTTGCTCGGCCAGAGCCGCAAAGTCCGGCACCCGGCGATTATCCGGATCGACCATGCTGAGATCGAGGGTCTCACTGCCCTGATAGATGTCGGGAATTCCCGGCGCGATAAGTTTGATCAGGGTCTGGGTAATGCCGTTCACCGCGCCTGCCGACCAGAAGGGCTGGATCGTGGGGATGAAATCGGAGAGGAATATGCGGTTGGAAAACAGCCCGCGAGCATAGTCCGCCACGGCTTTTTCGTAGGCTTCGTTCGGATCGCCCCAATCGGTGCGCAGCTTCGCTTCGCGCAGTGCCTTCTCCACATATCCGAGAAATCGTTGCGACAGTGCCTCTATCCCATCATGATCGTGCAGGCCGAGTTCGGCCGGCCAGACGCCGACAAGTGTCTGGTAAAGCATCCACTCGACAGCGGGTTCCGGCGCTGCCCCATCGGGCAGGGACTGGATCGCTGAGGCATTGAGCCCACGCCAGCGGGTGACCGCTTCGGCAAATATATCGGGCGCTTCGGTCAGTGCATGCAGTCTGGCACGAGCATCTTCACCGCGTTTTGTGTCGTGCGTGGAACTGCCTGAAAGGCCATTCGGCTGGCTTTCCAGCCGCGCCTGCATGGCTGCGTGAAAATGGGAAAGGTCGTAATCACGCGGATGGGGTTCGCTGCCGACCTCGTTCAACGCGAGGTGCGGATTGATGCGGAAGAACAGCGTGTCTTCCATCGATTTGGCGGTCAGAGGTCCGGTCAACTGCTGCAGGCGGATGCGGAAGTTGGCAGCTTTGTCCACTGCCGCCGGTGGCACGTCGCCGAGGATCAGCTTTTCGAGGAAGGCGAGAATGGTCGCATCGGCGCGCTCGTTTTGGCGCACATCCGCCAGAACATCGGCCAGCAGCGCCCGCCCGTCGTCCGGCATGCCTGCCGTTGTGCCATAGGTGCGATAAACCGGGAAAGCCAGCATGATTTCGCGAAGCGCCGTCCGAAGCGCGTCGTCATCGATAGGGGACGGGCCAGCGGTCAGGGAATGAACGTCCTTTGCCAGCCGCAGCAGGGTCGAGACCTCGCCTTCAAAATTGCGATCGAACATCAGGCCCTTGGCGTCCCGGACTTCCGAGGCAATATGCGTGGGGCGGCCGCGCAGGCGGTCATAGGTCTGGCAGAGCGTCTTCAGGCCATTGCCGTCGATCATCACGTCAGTCAGTTCAGCAATGAACTCGTAACCGGTCGTGCCGGAAATCGGCCAGTCTGCGGCTATTTCCTCGTCATGTCCGAGGATTTTTTCGACGATCAGATAGGTGTCCGGGCCGATCTCACTGCGAAGCCGGTCCAGATAGCCTTTCGGATCGGCGAGACCATCGACATGGTCGATACGCAGGCCATCGACAGTGCCGTCCCGCACGAGGTCCAGAACGAGGCGATGGGCGTCATCGAACACCGCCTCGTCTTCAACCCGGAGACCGGCAAGTCCGGTGATTTCGAAGAAACGGCGATAGCTGAGACTGTCAGCCGCAGTGCGCCATGAAGTGAGCCGCCAGGGCTGCAATTCGTGGATTTTGCGGAGGTTATCCTGGTCGGCCGAAAACTTCTCGAGGGCCGAAGCAAGCGCCATCGTGTCTGACGGGCTGAAGCTGGCATCCTCACCCGTCGAAAGCAGGCTGCGGATAGAGGCGTGGAATTCATCGGCTCGTTGCGAAGAAATGTCTGCGGCGATAGCCGCAATCTCGCGGGCGAGCGGCAGGTCCATGCCTTCGAGCACGGCGGCATAGGTGTTGGGGTGGAGCGGATAACGGCTTTCGTAATAGCTGAGCGCAAGGCATCCGGCCTCCGCATCGGCCGTCATGGACAGGTCGCCTGCAACGGCCGCGAAATCGTCGCCGAGGAAAGGCAGGGTGAGCGGTCGGCTCCAGTCCACGTCGAAATGGCGGGCGTAGGGGCTTTGCTCTCCCCACTCCACGATGCTGCGCCACCACGGATTTTCCAGCGAAGCGGCCATGTGGTTGGGCACGATATCGAGGATCAGGCCGAGGCCCGCCTGTTTCAGCGCCGCGGATAGTTTGTCGAAACCCTCGCGGCCGCCGAGCGACGGATCGATTTCGTTTGCATCCGTGACATCGTAACCGTGGGTAGAGCCGCTGGTGGCCGTGAAGATCGGCGAGGCATAAAGGTGGCTGATGCCCAGTTTCTTCAGATAGGGCACCAAGGCTGTGGCGCGCTCGAAAGTCATGCCGTTGCGGAACTGCAGGCGATAGGTGGAGGTGGGGTAAGCCATCACTTGTCGCCCTCCGCGCTATCGATGGTGACCAGAACACTCCATGGCGGCAACGTGCCACCGCTGGCTTGTTTTTTACCCCCGCCCGCCGTTTCGTGGATGATCCTGCCTGTCAATTCAGGGCGGGATGTTTCCCTGTCGGATAGATTGGCGGCCATGGCAAGTCTGGCCTTGCCGAGGTTCCAGCTGACGGCGATCGTGTCGTTTTCAACGCTCAGCACTTTTCCGGCGTGACCTCCGGCTCCAGCCAGAAGCGGTAGGATGTTTTCCTGCCGCAGCTTCAGCAGGTGTTCGACGAGGCCGGTCCAGTCCCGGCCGGTGCCGGTTTCCAGCTTGTCCCAATCGAGTTTGCAGGCGTCGAACGTCTTTTTGGCATTCGGATCGGGGATGTCGGACGTGTCGCCTTCGCCATCGCGGAAACCGGCGTGGCCGGCAAATTCCTTGCGGCGGCCCTCCCGCACGATCTTTGCCAGATCGCCATGGAAATCCGTGAAGAACAGAAAGGGCCGATCCTCGCCGAATTCCTCACCCATGAACAGAAGCGGGATATGAGGGGAAAGCAGCAGCACCGTCATCAGGGCCTTTACCTTGTCCTCACCCGCCAAGGTCAGCAGACGCTCGCCGAGCGCGCGGTTGCCGACCTGATCGTGGTTCTGGATGAAATCGACAAATGCCGTTGGCGGCTGGTGGGTGCTTGTGTTGCCGCGCTTTTTTCCGGTCGAGGCTGCGACTTCGCCCTGATGCGCAAATCCTTCCGCCAAAACACGAGCGAGGTGTTTGTGCGGGGCTTTGGCGAAATCCTTGTAATAGGCGTCGGTCTCGCCGGTGGCGATAACATGGATGACGTTGTGAAAATCGTCGTTCCATTCACCGGTGTGGTGCGGCACCGACCCGCCTTCGCCGCGTTCGTGCAAAGAGGTGATGTTGCGATTGTCCTCGGTGGTGAGGTGGATGTGGCGACCGGGATTTTCCGCGCGGATTTTTTCCGCCACCTCGATCAGAAAGTGCTTTTCGCTTTCGTCGCGGATCTGGTCGACGGCATCGAAACGCAGGCCGTCGAGATTATATTCTTCCAGCCAGTAAAGTGCGTTTTCGAGGAAGAAGCTGCGCACTGCCGGTTTGTCGTAGGCGATGGCCGCACCCCATGGAGTGGGCGTGTCGGGATGGAAAAACTCCGGCGCGCAGGCCGGCAGGTAATTTCCGTCCGGGCCAAAGTGATTGTAGACGACGTCGAGCAGGACCATCAGCCCCTGTTCGTGGGCGGCATCGACAAAGGCCTTGAAGTCCTCCGGCGGGCCATAGGCGCTGTGCGGGGCGTAAAGCAGCACGCCGTCATAACCCCAGCCTCTGTTGCCGCCGAACTGTGCGACCGGCATGATTTCCACCGCTGTGATACCAAGCTTTGCCAGGTAGGGGAGGCGTTCGATGGCCGAGCGGAAAGTGCCTTCTTTTGTAAACGTGCCGATATGCAGTTCGTAGATGACCGCTTCTTCCCAGGGGCGACCGTTCCAGTGGGACTGTCGCCAAGGAAAATCGGTCGGATCGATAACGAGGGAAGGACCGTGTACGTCTGCCTTCTGGGCGCGGGACGCGGGGTCGGCAATGGCCAGGCCGTCGTCCAGCACATATTGGTATTGCGCGCCGGGTTGGATGCCGGTCGCCAAGATTTCAAACCAGCCTTCATCCATGCGGGTCATGGGCGTGTCTTCACCGTCAAGCCGCAGTTTTACCGCGTTTTGGGCGGGCGCCCACAGGCGGAAGCGTACTTCGCCTGCTGCAACATATTCTGCGCCCCATGTCTTTGGAAAGGTTCGGAATTCACTAGCGATATCGGCTGAAGGCATCAAAAATCCCCAATGTGATTATCGATGCCCTCAACGGCGGATCAGGCCCGAGGTTCCGCTTCCTCAGGGTGATTGTCAAAATATCGAGCGCTAGAGCTCCAGCAGCGCATAAGGGCGTCCGGTCGGCTTCTCGATATGGGCGGCGACATTGTAGACCGGCGCGCCACCGGGGGTCTTGCCCTCGTAAGTGCCGCGATGGGCATGGCCGTGCACGACTGCCGAGACCGGAAAACGATCGATGGTTTCCGCCAACCGTGACGAGCCCAGGAAGGGGTAAATGGCTTCCGGTTCACCGGCCACGGTTTCGGGGATAGGCGCATAATGCAGCACGACCATGGCCCGGTGCGAGCGTACTTGCCGGAGCGCGTTTTCCAGGCGCATGGATTCCTCCACGCTTTCGGCCACCATGGCCTTGATGGCCGGTTCGCCGAAGGAGCCGAGCATGTGGCGACCGAAACCACCGGCAAAACCTTTGACACCGGCAAAACCGACGCCGCCGATTTCCACCGCCTGACCTTCGAGCAGGTGCACGCCGGCGTCCTTGAGGATATCCTTCACCTCATCGACCGAACCGCATTCATAATCGTGATTGCCGAGTACGCCGACGACGGGAATGGTGCAGCTGCGCAAGTCGGAGGCCAGAAGTTCGGCCTCTTTCGGTTTGCCGAGATCGGTAAGGTCTCCGGCCATGACGAGGACGTCGGCTTTGGAGGAAATTTCGGCAAACAGTTCCTTGTAGGACTGGCTGCCGTTTTCCTTCACATGCAGGTCGGCAACGGCTGCGATGCGCAGCGGCTTGTGCACGGCTTCAGTCTCCGGCAGGTCCTGCGGCGGATTGTTGGCGCTCTGGTGGATCGCTTCTTCGGTCACAGCAATGCTCCTTCCTGGGTTTCGTCGCGCAGCTCGCCTTCGCCGCCGACATCGGCAAAACCCCATTCCTTGACGTCGATTTCGAAATCGATGCGCGAGAACATGCGGCCGCGGCAAATCTTCATCTGCGGGGGTGGCAATTGGCGCTGGGCGGCAAGGCGGTCGAGCAGCTCATCCATCAGCCATTCCGGCACCTTGTCGCGCTCGGTCGGGTAGATCCACCTGAAGTTCAGGAGGTGGATGAGCAGCACTTCCCAATGCACTTCCATATGACCGAGCAGGCGTTCCCAATCGATCTGGTCATGAGCCTTCAGGATGACGTGCACGACATCGGCGCCGTCATAACGGTGGCGCAGCTGCACGAAACATTTGGACCATATCAGTTCGGTTGGCGCGATGACGCGGACATTGTGGCCGTGCATTTCCATCTGGCGGGCATTGTCCAGCCAGAGATCACCGATCGGCATGGTGCCGTTCGAGCCCGCAAAGATGACATCGAGAAAATGCCGGCCACGCTTGACCTTGCCCAGCCAGCGGTCGTCCTCGACTTCCACCTCGAAACCCTTGGATTTGAAATGGGCAAGGATGCGGGTGTAATCACCGGCCTTGCAGAAAATGTCGAGATCCTTGGTGGGGCGGGAAATGCCGGTATAGGCACTGACCGCAAACGTGCCGGCGACCAGAAACGGGATATGGCAGGCAACGAGTTCATCGATCGCCTCGGCGGCAAATGCTTCGGCATCGGCATCGGCCAAGGTGGGCGAGGCCTTCGGCTCTATGTTCATCTCGTTGCCGGCGCTTTCATCAGCCGAAATGCGCGGCTCTGCGCGCGACGGGGCGGGTTTCGGCTCCTTGACCGGTGCGCCATCGCGAATGTCCGCCAGCGCCTGATCCTGCACGGCCTTCTTTTGGGCGTTCATGCGTTTCCTCCAGAATGGTTGCGCGGGACAACAGTTCTGCCGCCGTCAGGTTCCCCGAAGGCGGCGAAACGGTTGGGTCATTTTTCGGGATTGTCGGCATTCGCCATCGGGCTGGGTCGGCCGTCCTCGCCGTCTTCGCCTTCGCGCTGGTCAGCGTCTTCGAGGTCGGTTTTGACAAGAAACGTATCGATATTGCCGAGCCGGGCGGCCTCACGAATGGCTTCGGGATTTGTGGTGTCGAGCGTTTCCTGTTCGATCGACTGGTCGATTTTTTTGTTGTCCATGACTTTGGGCCTTTCGGGTTTCATTCGACAGAACAACCCGCGGCGGCGCGCTGCGGTTCCAATGCGTCGCACCGGTCGTGATTTTCGGAACATCCGGCGGCTTCCGCCTGTTGGGATTTCGAGGCGCATGAACGCCGTCACCATTAGGAGTTTTCAAAAATGCCCGCAGTTTCAAAAGCACAACAGAAGGCCGCCGGCGCGGCCTTGTCCGCCAAACGCGGCGAAACCAAAAAGAAGGATCTGAAAGGCGCTTCGAAAAGCATGGAAAAATCCATGAGCGAAACGGAGCTGAAGGATATGGCTTCCACCAAACGCAAGGGCAAACCGGAGCATCGCGCTTCCTGATTGCGCTTCGATCCGATAGTCTTAGGCGCAGATGACATTGAGACCTTCGAAGGAGAACGCAATGCCACCGGACGATCTCGCCAAGACTTTGGAAATGCTGCCGCTGAGGGTGGGGATCTACATTCCCGA
This sequence comes from Hyphomicrobiales bacterium, assembly GCA_900472395.1. Classification (GTDB taxonomy): domain Bacteria; phylum Pseudomonadota; class Alphaproteobacteria; order Rhizobiales; family Rhizobiaceae; genus Neorhizobium. Next base: position 55,651 of record UCHV01000005.1, on the reverse strand, counting down.
CGATCTTCTGGAAGACTGGTTTGCGCCCGGCACCGGCATGAACCCGCCGAGCGAGGCGGCACTCAAGGCCGCCGCCGATTACGGCCGTCGTTTCGAATGCGAGTTCAAATATTATCCGGAACGGCGCGAGGCCGTGTTGTGGAAATGGGTGCCGGCGATGTGAACAATCAGGATTGCCGCGGGGCGTTTGCAGCCTGTTGTTTCGCCAGATAGGCCGCCCTATCTTGTTCAAGCCGCTGGTAGTTGGCGCGCATGTTTTCGATCTCCTGGTAGAGTGGGTCGTTTTTCATGCCGTCATAATCGACCAGCCTCCTGAGTGAATCCATGGATGGGAGCGCATCGAACTGTTGCTGACTGATTGCGGTCGATGATACGATTATGCGCCCGCCCAAAATGGCGGCAGCGGCTTCGGCGCGTGCCTTTGCCAGAGCAGGACCGTTGGTGCCATTCACTTCATCCGGCAAAAGCCCGTCTAGGTGAGCCATGATGGCATTATCGCCGCCGATGCAACCCTGGTTGTCGATCGTTGCGACGACCTTGCCGCCAATAACGATCGTTGCGTAAGTTTTATTCCGCGGATCGTTTTCCGGAAGCTCCTCCATCGATGAATATTGGGACCTGAGAGCTCTCTCGCTCATCTCGATAGACTCTTGTTCGCGCTCCATGTAGCTCCGGTATCGATCTTCGGGCAGTTCGGCGATGTTGATACGGGCAGAGTCCGGCATCTTGTTCAGGGTGGTTTTGCCAAGATTGTAGAGCTTGTCCTGAAAGCTCACGATGAAGGACGGTCGGCCGTCATTCTCGGTGTCGATGGCCTGGTGATTTTCCTGCATGGCATCGGAGAATGTATTGCCGGCACCGGGGGAGGTCGGATCGCCTGCCCGCAAATGCCGAGTTGCGACATGAAAATCAAATGCGGATCCAACAGAAGTCATGGTGGTTCTCCCTGAGGTTGTTGTGGCATCTTTGCATGCAATTCTTGCCTCAGGCTGTATTTTGGCCGATTGTCGCCTTTTGGTTGTGGTTCCCCACCCGATCCCAAAGGTCCGCCGGACCGGGTGGGGCGGCTCGCTTACCGAGCTTTATAGTTGTCCCGCAGTGCCTCGAATTTTGCCAGTTGTTCGGCAATCAGCTCGCGGTTTTCGTCGCGACGGACAAAGACCTTGAACATGGCCGAACCCTTTGCGTTCATGAACCAGACGGAACACGAGCGGCGACCGTGGAATGCGCGGTCGACGAAGGTCACCGAGGCGCAATTGTCCTTTTTGATGTGACCGCCGATGGGGCTGTCGCCATGGATGTTGAACCAGCCATGACCTTCAGAGCCTTCCGGCAAAGTGCCTTCAGCCTCCAGCACGATATCGTCGGTATGAACGATGAACAGGATTTTTCCCCACGTTGTGAGGTCGGTCCAGATCGGTGCGAACGCTTCCTTCGCCGCGATGACGGCCGCGCCCTCCGGCAGGATTTCGAGGATTTCCGCCGGCGTTACCTGAGCGTTGCCGGCAATCGCCTCGACCACGCCGTCCGGTTTTTCGGCCAGTGCCGCGGTGGCGCGGGCGCGGCGGTCGCTTGTGTTTTCAGCCTGAGCGTCCATGGGCAAAACCTTAAGCCGCGTCGGCGCGAGCGCCGTTTTTGTCTTCGTGGATGATGACCTCGAAACCTTCGAAATGCGGGCCGGACAGATATTCGACCTTGCCGCGGTTTTCACCGGCTTTGGCATGAGCGGCGCGGAACTGCTCCGACTTCGTCCAGGCAACGAAATGCTCCTGTGTTTCCCATACGGTGTGCGAGGCATACAGCGTGTGATCTTCCGCCTTGGGGCCCTTCAGCATGTGGAATTCCAGATAACCGGGCAGGGTGGAAAGGTGACGCTCGCGGTTTTTCCATATGGTTTCAAAGGCTTCTTCAAAACCGGGGACGACGCGAAAACGGTTCATGGCGATATACATATTTGATCTCCTCAAATGTTTGTCAGGTGCGGCCATCCGGCCGGGTGATGATGAAGGCGGACGAGCCGAGCATGATGGCGGCCACCAGAGCAGCGAGCCACGGCGCCGGATGGCTGCCGAACCAGAAGCCCGCGTAACTGGCAGCCATCAGACAGATGGCCATGATTTTTGCGCGGCGGGAAATGCCGCCATGCTCCTGCCAGTTTCTGAGTGGCGGGCCGAAGGTCTTGTGATTCAGGAGCCATGCTTTCATGCGCGGCGACGAACGGGTGAAACAGGCAACGGCCAACAGAAGGAACGGTGTTGTGGGCATGACCGGCAGGAATGCCCCGATGACGCCGAGGGCGACGAAAAACCAGCCAAGACAGAGAAAAACGAGGCGCATTGCATTTCCATGGGCATGATGCCGATAACCAATGCGCGCGAAGATATTCGCTTGGCGCACAGGTCGCAATTCTTTTCCGCGATGCTCCACTTTTGTTGAGGGGCGACGCGCTCTGGATATTTGAGTCCTGCTCATTATATTGCGCCGCAACACTCAATGGCAAAACCTCGAGGTGTCGATGTCGAAGAAGAAAGTGCTTGTGGTCGGTGGTGCCGGCTATATCGGTTCGCATAACTGCCTGCTTCTGGCGGAAAGGGGTTATGAACCGATCGTTTTCGACAACCTCTCCAATGGCCATTCCGAATTCGTCAAATGGGGACCGCTGGAACAGGGCGATATCCGTGACCGCGCTCGCCTCGACGAGGTGTTTGCCAAGTACAAGCCGGATGCCGTGCTGCATTTCGCGGCGCTGATCGAGGTGGGGGAATCGGTGAAGAATCCGGTTGCCTTCTACGACAACAATGTCATCGGCGCGCTGACGCTGCTGTCGGCTGCCATGGATGCCGGTGTGAAGGCTTTCGTCTTCTCCTCGACTTGTGCCACCTACGGCCTGCCGGACAGCGTTCCGATGGATGAAACGCACAAGCAGGCGCCGATAAATCCTTATGGCCGCACGAAATTCATCGTCGAGCAGGCACTCAAGGACTTTGGGACCTACAAGGACCTGAAGTCGGTCATGCTGCGTTATTTCAATGCTGCCGGTGCCGATTTCGAAGGCCGGATCGGTGAATGGCATACGCCGGAAACCCATGCGATCCCGCTGGCCATCGAAGCGGCACTTGGTCGCCGCCAGGGGTTCAAGGTGTTCGGCGACGATTACGACACGCGCGACGGCACCTGCGTGCGCGACTATATCCATGTGCTCGATCTGGCTGATGCGCATGTGCGGGCGGTGGATTATCTGCTCGCCGGCGGCGAGACCGTCGAGCTTAATCTGGGGACAGGCACGGGCACGACGGTGAAAGAACTGCTTGGCGCGATTTCGGCTGTTTCCGGTAAACCGTTTCCGGTGGAATATGTCGGTCGGCGCGATGGTGATTCCACCACGCTGGTTGCCAATAACGACAAGGCCAAGGCCGTGCTCGGCTGGCAACCGCAATATACGCTGGACGATATCATCCGGTCCGCCTGGGACTGGCATTCGCGCAGCAACCACATTTTGAGTTGAGGGGCATTTGCCGATGGCAAAACTGGTGCATTCGATGATCCGCGTTCTGGAAGAGGCGCGGTCGATCGATTTTTACGACAAGGCGTTCGGCCTGAAAGTCGCCGAGCGTGTGCCCTTTGATGGTTTTACGCTGATTTATCTTTCCAACCCGGAGACCGGTTTCGAGCTGGAACTGACCGTCAACGACGGCAAGGCGGAAGCTTATGACCTCGGCAATGGTTACGGTCATTTGGCCGTGACTGTGGAGGATATCGAGGCGGAGCACAAACGTTTCACCGATCTCGGCCTCACCGTCGGCAAGCTGGTGGAGATGCCGCGCGATGGAAAACCGTTTGCGAAATTCTTCTTCGTGACCGATCCGGATGGCTACAAAACCGAAGTCATCCAGCGCGGCGGACGGTTTCAGTAAAAGGGGAGGATCGGTCATGGCGGATATCAAGCTCGAAGAGACATGGAAGTTTGCGCTCGAAGAGGAATTCGACAGCGCTTACATGGCCGACCTCAAAAAGTTTCTCGTCGCTGAAAAGCAGGCGGGAAAGCAGATCTTTCCAAAGGGCTCGGAATATTTTCGCGCGCTGAACCTGACACCGCTCGACGAGGTGAAGGTCGTGATCCTCGGTCAGGATCCGTATCATGGGGCGGGGCAGGCGCATGGCCTGTGTTTTTCCGTGCAGCCGGGTGTGCGCACGCCGCCGTCGCTCGTCAATATCTACAAGGAGATGCAGGCCGATCTTGGTATCGCGCCTGCAAAACACGGCTTTCTCGAACATTGGGCGGAGCAGGGCGTGCTTTTGCTCAACAGCGTGCTGACGGTGGAGGAAGGCAAGGCCGCCGCGCATCAGGGGCAGGGCTGGGAAAAATTCACCGATGCCGTGATCCGCACCGTCAATGACGAATGTGATGGCGTGGTCTTCATTCTCTGGGGCTCCTATGCCCAGAAGAAGGCATCCTTCGTCGATCAGGAACGCCATCTGGTGCTGAAATCGGCGCATCCGTCGCCGCTCTCGGCGCATAACGGTTTTCTTGGCTCGCGGCCGTTTTCAAAGACGAACGAATATCTGCAATCGATCGGCAAGGATCCCGTCGACTGGCAATTGCCGGAAACCGTCTAAGCGCGCATTGGTGAACGACGAATGTTTTTCGTCGTCATTTATTGAACAATGCGTTCGGGACTGATCGTCTATCCAAATGGCGATCGATCCACCATCTTCCCTTCATCACACGGGGTTCAAGCGAACCCGCAGAGAAGGGATATTTCCATGCTCGACCAGATCAAAGGGCTTCACCACGTCACCTCCATGGCTGGCAGCGCCCGCACCAACAACAAGTTCTTCACCGACACGCTTGGCCTGCGCCGCGTCAAGAAGACCGTCAATTTCGATGCGCCGGATGTCTACCACCTCTATTACGGTGACGAGGTCGGCACGCCCGGTTCGGTGATGACCTATTTTCCGTTCCCGCATATCGCTCGCGGCCGTCAGGGCACCGGCGAAGTCGGCACCACCGTGTTTTCCGTGCCGCAGGGCTCGCTGGGTTACTGGACCGATCGCCTGAGCAAGGCTGGTGCCGAAGGGTTGAAGGCCGACGAGGCTTTTGGCGAAAAGCGCCTGCATTTTGCCGGCCCCGATGGTGATGGTTTTGCACTGGTGGAAGTGCGGGACGACGCCCGTGCGCAGTGGACCGGCAACGGTGTCGGCGCTGACGAGGCGATCCGCGGCTTTCACTCCGCCTCGCTGCGTCTGCGTGACGATGGCGCCACCGCAGAGCTTCTGAAGTTCATGGGTTATGAACAGGTGGACAACAAGGACGGTGTGCTGCGTCTTGGCATGCCGGGCGGCAATGGTGCCGATTTCATCGATATCGAAACCATGCCGAACATTTCCAATGCAAGGCTCGGAGCCGGCTCGGTTCACCACATCGCCTTTGCGGTCGAAAACCGCGAAAAGCAGCTGGAAGTACGCAAGGCGCTGATGGATACCGGTTATCAGGTGACGCCTGTCATCGACCGCGATTATTTCTGGGCGATCTATTTCCGCACGCCGGGTGGCGTCCTGTTTGAAATCGCCACCAATGAGCCGGGCTTCGACCGCGACGAGGATACCGCCCATCTTGGCGAGGCGTTGAAGCTGCCGAGCCAGCATGCGCATCTGCGCAAGTCGCTGGAAGAGCATCTTGAGCCGTTGGAAGGCTGAGGCCTTTCGCGGATCGCCGGTTGATCGCCGGCGATCCGGCTTCCCAATCAAAAAAGGAATTTTGTGATGAGTGCTGACAGCTATCTGCACCGTGCGCGCGCTGGCGCGGCGGGTGCTCCGATCCTTTTCGTTTTTCACGGCACCGGCGGCGACGAAAACCAGTTTTTCGATTTCGGTAGCCGTTTGCTGGCGGACGCAACCGTCATCTCGCCGCTTGGCGATGTGTCCGAGCATGGCGCGCCTCGTTTCTTCCGCCGCACGGCGGAGGGTGTTTACGACATGACGGATCTTGCGCGGGCAACTGCAAAGATGGGCGATTTCGTTGCAGCCAATAGGGAAAAGTACGGAGCTTCCGAGGTTATCGGTCTCGGCTTTTCCAACGGAGCCAACATTCTTGCCAATGTCATGATCGAACAGCCAAGCCTGTTTGATGCGGGTGTGCTGATGCACCCGCTGATCCCGTTCCAGCCGAAGGCGAGGGTGGGCGATGCCAAGGCACGTGTGCTGATCACCGCCGGTGAGCGTGACCCCATCTGCCCGGTGCCGCTGACCGTTGCGCTTGCCGATTACCTGCGTGAACAGGGCGATGAGGTATCGACCGAGTGGCATCCGGGCAGCCACGAAATCCGCTCGAACGAAATCGAGGCGGTGAAGCGTTTCCTCGAACCCTATGGTGCCTGATCATCCGGCATGGAGGACCATCGGCACCACCGCCTGATCAATATCCGCATTGGCGCAGCTGGGCTTCGTATCGCTGCGCCATGTTGGCGGATTTCTGCGCGGCCCCGCGAATTGCCGAGGTGAACTGGCCGCGTTCGAAGCCGCGGTGGCCGGCATAATAGGCGAGGTACAGATTGCGGCTATCGGTGGGTGAAATGCCGTTCTGTCTTGTGCTGCGGTTGTGATACCAGCCGACGAAATGGATGGCGTCGCCAAAATTGCTGCGCCGGGCGCTCCAGCGGCCGGTGTCTTTCTGGTAAGTCTTCCAAGTGCCGTCGAGCGCCTGTGCGTAACCATAAGCCGAAGAGATGCGGCCCCATGGGATGAAACCGAGCACGTATTTGCGGCGCGGCTTGGCATAGGGCTGGAAGCTGGATTCGACATAGATCGTCGCCATCAGAACCGGCACGGGAACGCCGAATTCCTGTTCGACGCGCTTTGCGTCACGGGCCCAGTTGTTGAGCAGGCCGTCTCTTTGCTCGAAAATGGCGCAGGCATTGTTGATCCGGCTCGGCGCAGAGGCGCAGCCGGTCAGAGCCATGAGCGCGATGAAAAACGCAATACGCATCGCAGAAACTCGGGTCATGCCGAAAGTGATGCTCCTTAAAATTTAATGAAAAGTTTACAGGTCCGGCGCGTTGTCGATTTGCCTGTTGAGATCGCGTTTCTGTGATGAACAGGAGAATGTTATTTTTCTGCGGCAAAGCGTCATCTCGCGCCACCTCGACGATTTGATAATAGCCAAGCCCAATACCCGGCCGATGGGGCCGGGGTGGGGAAATCACACGCATGTCGAGACGCAGCTTTTCGTTTCCGGTCGCAGATGTTCGGGCGCGTGCGCTCGGCGAAATCCATTCGCGGCCTTACACGCTTTTACCGCTCCCGCGCGTGATCTTTCAGATCGCTTTTCTGACTGAAGAGAACTTTGCCGCCGATCAGGCTATCCTTGCCGAATTGTCGCTGGGGCAGGGCGTGCCGGCTCCGGCCCCCGATACAAGCCACCACACCATGACCTGGGGCAGCGGCACACTGCGCTGGGAGCGGCACACGGAATTCTCCACCTATTTCTGGGATACGCCGGCGCCAGCCACTTTTGGCGCTGAAATTCCCGTCAATCCCTTTGGCTCGCAATTTGCTGCGCCGGGCCCTCTCATCTCCGGTGTGCGTATCGAAATTCGTCCGTCGGAAGACAACATGATCGACGTCATTTCCGGCTTCGACCAGACAAGCCTTTGCCAGAGCATGGTGGCGGATGGGCAGGCAACTGTCGTCACGGACTTCCGCCAGGATGGGGATGGGTTGACGAAGTTCCTCATCCTCGACCACGGCATGACGGAAGCGGCGCGCGGCATGCTGGCCCAGCGCATTCTCGATATCGAGACCTATCGGACGCTTGCCATGATGGGCCTGCCGCTGGCGCAGAACCTGTCGCCGGAAATCCGTGAGATCGAGGCGCGATTTACGGCAATTACCCAGCGCATGAAACAGCATGCCCGTAGCGAGGCGGATGCGATGCTGGCGGAAATCACCGCGCTGGCGGCCGAACTCGAAGCCAATGCGGCGCTCAGCCTCTATCGGTTCGGCGCCAGCCGCGCCTACAACAATATCGTGCTCGATCGTGTCTCAACGCTCGGTGAAAAGGCAGTGCCGGGTTCGGAAACGCTCGGGGGCTTCCTGCAGCGCCGCCTTGCACCGGCCATGCGCACCTGTCAGTCGGTCGAGGAGAGGCAGGCAAACCTGTCTCGCAAGCTGACACGCGCCACGGCGCTTTTGCGCAGCTGGATCGATGTCGACCTGCAGAAGTTCAACACCGAAATTCTCGCATCGATGGACAAGCGCGCGCATCTGCAATTGCGCCTGCAGCAGACTGTCGAAGGTCTTTCCGTTGCGGCCATCTCCTATTACGTTATCGGTCTGGTCGGTTATCTCGCCAAATTCGCGCATAATCTCGGCGTACACATCGCGCCTGAAACCCTGACCGGCGCTGCGGTGCCCTTCGTGGTTCTCGGCATCTGGCTCACGGTCAGGCGCATTCGCAACAAGCACCGCAGCTGAGGATTTTGCAGCGCTGGCGGTGGAGTGGAGAGGAGGGATCGACTTGGTTCGTCTGTTATCCGCGTGCATTCTGCTCGTGGCGAGTGTTGCCGCCTCGGCGGCATCGCTACCGCCCGACGTGCAGACCTATGTGGCTGAGCGGCAGAACTGCGATCATTTTCGCGGAGAGGAGCCCTATGATGCCGAGCGCCGCCGCGAAATCGAAGCCGCACTCGAGCGCTATTGCCGCGGTACGGATGCACGGCTGATGGGGCTGAAGAAAAAATACCGCAATGGCCCTGCGCATGTGCGCGATGTGCTGAACGGTTTCGATTATCCGATCGAGTAGGGTCAGATAGCCGCTGGCTGCTTTGGCTTCCAGCGTTCGGCGATGGCGATGCCGCTCAGAGAAAGCACAAGTGCGAGTATGTGAAAGAGGAAAAGCTGCTCGCCAAGGATCGCCACCGACAGCAGTGTGCCGAATACCGGCACGAGATTGATGAAAAGGCCGGCCCGGTTGGCGCCAAGCGCTTCGACGCCCTTGATGTAAAAGATCTGCGCCAGCAATGACGCGAAGATGCCGGTATAAAGCGTGGCGCCCCAGCCCTGGAGATCGGGCAGCAGAAGGTCTCCGGCCCGGTATTCCCACAGCATCAACGGCACGGAGGTGAACAAGGCGGCGATTGTCGGAATGGCCATCAGCGTGCGCCAGTCGATCGGCGGGCGCCAGCGCAGCGCGATCGTATAGGCGGCATAAGCGATGATCGCAAAGATCATCAGGCCGTCTCCATAGTTGACCGTCAGGGCGAGCAAGGATGACAGGTCGCCATGGGCAGCCGTGAGCGCCACGCCCACCAGCGTCAGTGAAAAGCCAAAGATCTGCGCCGCCGAGACACGAATGCGGAACAGCACGAAATTGGCGACGAAGATGAGAAACGGAATGGCCGCCTGCTCGATGGTGACGTTGATCGCCGTCGTGTAATGCACGGCGGTATAAAGCAGGGCATTGAACGCCGCATAGCCGATTGCGCCGAGAAAGATCAGCACCGGAAGATGCTGTCTGGCAACCGGCCAATCTTTCCTGATCTGCGGTAGCGAGATTGCCAGAATCACCAGCGCCGCCACCGTCCAGCGGAAAAAAGTGAAGGTCATCGGGCTGATATGGCCGACCGCCAGCTTGGCCACGACGGCATTCCCACCCCAGCAAAGCGTAGCAATGATCAGAAAAATATAGGCTCTGCCGTGCACCCGCTTCCTCCTCCAATGCCTTGCAAGGCCGCCATTCCATGGCGTTCCCGGTGGCGCAGTTATCGGGGCGGGTGGTGATTTGTCACGTAAAAACCACAGACAAGTCGATAAAGCGGTCGCTTTCCGCTGTTCGGCGCAGTATAGATGCGCCGGTTTGAGTAGGCGCAACGTCTTGCGCCGCAAGGCAGGATATCGTGAAATGACGAATGTCGTGGTAGTGGGTTCCCAGTGGGGTGACGAGGGCAAGGGCAAGATTGTCGATTGGCTTTCCGAACGCGCGGACATCGTCGTTCGCTTCCAAGGGGGGCATAATGCCGGCCATACGCTCGTCATCGACGGCGTCAGCTACAAGCTTTCGCTTCTGCCGTCGGGTGTCGTACGCCCGGGCAAGAAGGGCGTTATCGGCAACGGCGTCGTCGTCGATCCGCATGCTCTGATCGCCGAAATCGGCCGTCTGGAAGCACAGGGCGTCAAGGTCACCACGGATAACCTGCGCATCGCCGAAAACGCCACGCTCATCCTTTCGCTGCACCGCGAACTCGACGGCATGCGCGAAGATGCGGCTTCCAACAGCGGCACCAAGATCGGCACCACCCGCCGCGGCATCGGCCCGGCTTACGAAGACAAGGTCGGCCGTCGCGCCATCCGCGTCATGGATCTGGCCGATCTGGATGCGCTGGAAGCCAAGGTCGAACGTATCCTCACCCATCACAATGCCCTTCGTCGCGGTTTCGGTGCAGCCGAAGTCGAACACAAGGACATCATGGAGGAACTGACCTCCGTTGCCGACCGTATCCTGCCGTTCATGGAAAGCGTCTGGGAACTGCTCGACAAGGAGCGTCGCCAGGGTTCGCGCATCCTCTTTGAAGGCGCTCAGGGCTCGCTGCTCGATATCGACCACGGCACCTATCCGTTCGTCACCTCATCCAACACCGTTGCCGGCCAGGCGTCTGCCGGTTCGGGCATGGGTCCGGGTTCGCTCGGTTACATCCTCGGCATCACCAAGGCTTACACGACCCGCGTTGGCGAAGGTCCTTTCCCGACCGAATTGAACGACGAGATCGGCCAGTTCCTGGGCGAGAAGGGCCATGAATTCGGCACCGTCACGGGCCGCAAGCGCCGTTGCGGCTGGTTCGATGCCGCGCTGGTGCGCCAGTCGGTCGCCACCAATGGCATTACCGGCATCGCGCTCACCAAGCTCGACGTTCTCGACGGTCTCGAAGAACTGAAGATCTGCGTCGGTTACATGCTGGACGGCAAGCGCATCGATCACCTGCCGGCGGCGCAGGCCGCTCAGGCTCGCGTCGAGCCGATCTACGTAACGCTGGAAGGCTGGAAAGAATCGACGGTCGGTGCCCGTTCCTGGGCCGACCTGCCGGCGCAGGCGATCAAATACGTCCGTCAGGTCGAGGAATTGATCGGTGCGCCCGTCGCCCTACTTTCCACCTCTCCGGAACGGGATGACACCATACTTGTGACGGACCCGTTTGAGGACTAATATCCTAGTTTGACACATCTTTCACCCGGGCCTTGTCGGCCGGTGATCAAGAGAAAGTATCGATGGCTGATTTTGTAGCGGTTATTCGCCGGACCGTGGATGGTCTGGCGAACAATACTCCCGAGATGCGGCTGCGGGTGTATGAAAAGGCGCGCGGTGCTGTTCAGCGACAGCTCGAGAACATGAAGCCGCGCCCGTCGGACGACATGCTTCGCCGCCAGATGGACAAGCTGGAGGCGGCGATCGCTTCCGTCGAGGCAGAGCATGCGGAAGCATTGCCGGCTTCGGAGCCGGATGCTGCGCCTGTTTTTGCGCCCGAAGTGGCAGAGCCATCGATACGCGAGCCTGAGCCCGAAGCGGCTGCATCGCCCGTGCTGGACGATGCCGCATCGTCCTATTCCGACAGTGCCTATGACCGGACAGAGCCGGATGCGCAGGTGCCTGACGCCTACGCGCCTGAAGCGCCGACGCCCGATACCGTTGCCGATGAGCCGCCTGTGCATCAGGCTGCGGGATATGACGCGCCTTCATACGAGCCGGCTGCCTATCAGCCGCCTGCCGAAGCGGAACCTTATGCGGAGCCGGTCGAGGAAGAACGCCCTGCTGCCTATGGGCAGCCGGATGTATCCGTCGATGAGCAGCGCCGCGTCGATGAATACGCGGCCGTGCCGCCGGCAGAAGTGCCTCGCTGGGATGAACCGGCAGAGCCGGTGACCGCGCCCTATCCCGACGAACCGCCTTTCCGTCGCGAACCGGAATTGCCGGAAGCCGTCTCCTATGCGGAAGAGCAGGACGGCCTGATCCCTTCGCACGAGCCGACCTTCCCTCAGCAGACATCGATCTGGCCGGCGGACCCGGATGCGCCGAATCGTCCGTTCGAAGATACTCGTGAGCCGTCCTTCGATGGCGATCGCGATACCCGCCATGCAAGTTCCCGCCTTGTCGAACCGATGGCGGACTTCACGGAGGAACCGGCGAAAACCGAAGAGCCAAGCTGGCTGAAGGCTGACGAGCCGCAGGCTGGGCCTGATATTTCCGCAGTTGCCTGGGCCAACCCGGTAGAACTGCCGCGTCAGCCGGACGAAGCTGCCCCGGTCGCGTTCGGCGGGCAGAAGTTCGACGACCGTCTTGCGGCGGAAAACTTCGACGCGCATTTCGAAACTCCGGTCAATGCAGCCGCCAATGCTCGCATGCCGGCCGTTTCCGAACTGCCCGATTTCGGGCATGCACCGGAACAGCCGCAGCATCAGCCACCGCTGCAGCAGGACGATAACGATCCCTTCGCGGAATATCTGCGTGCGCAGCCGGATATGACCGGTGGTGCCGCAGCAGCCGGCGCTGCTGCTGTTGCAGCGGGTGCCGCCGCGACCAGCGGTTCTGCGAATGCACAGGCCGCTCAGGCGAAGCCTGCCGATGCCGATCCCTGGAACGACCTCGAAGAACTGATCGGCTACAACAAGGCCGCGGCCGCTGCTGCCGAAAACGCGCCGGCAACCTCGGACGACGAACTTCACGACGACATGATGCCGCCACCGGTGCGGCCTTATCGTGCCCAGCCGAAGCCGAAACGCAGCTTCGGCCCGATCATCCTTGCCGTTCTCGGCCTCGTCATCCTTGGCGGCGGCGGTTATGTCGCCTGGTCCAACTGGGACAAGGTCGATGAAATGATCGGTGGCATTGCCGGGTCCGACAATTCGGGAACCGGTGCCCCGCAGCAGACACCGCCGGCAACCCAGACGCCGCCGGCAGATCAGAGCAACAACGCTCCTGCGCAGACACCTGCCAATAACGGTCAGGCTTCAAATTCAGCAACGCCGCCTGCTGCCGATGGCACTGCTTCCGGCCAGAAATTCACGCAGCGCCTGCTGGCGAACGGCACGGAAGTCGATGAAGGAGCTGGCGGTCCGCAGGCATCCGGCGGCGGCCAGTCGGTCGCGCAGCTCAACAGCCCTCCGGGTACGCCGGCTGCAACACCGAACGAGGCTGCTCCGGCAGCGGGTGGAACGCCTTCGGCCAATGCGCCAGCGGTGAACCCGGCCGATACGGCTGCTGTCAGCGGCGAAAAGATGTTCCTTTACGAAGAGCGTCTCGGCCAGCCGGCCCCGACTGCTGTCGAAGGCAATGTCTCGTGGTCGCTGCAGACCGAACCGGGTGAAAACGGCCGTCAGGAGCCGACCGTCCAGGCCCGGATCAATATACCCGGCCGCGGCATGACGGCGCTTGTCACCTTCAAACGCAATTCCGATCCGTCGCTGCCCGCCAGCCATCTGATCGAACTGGTGTTTTCGGTTCCGCCGGACTTCGAAGGCGGTGCCATCGACAGTGTTCAGCGTATCGCCATGAAGGATACCGAGCAGGATCGCGGCACACCGCTTGTAGCGGTTCCGGCCAAGATCACCGACGATTTCCATATGATTGCGCTCAACGACTTCCCGGATGCACGCGCAACCAATCTGGAACTCCTGCGTGCGAAGAACTGGCTCGATATTCCGCTGGCCTATCGCAACGGCCGCCGGGCTCTGCTGACGCTTCAGAAGGGGCCGGAAGGTATTCGCGCCTTCAACACGGCCATTCGTGAATGGTCGGCCGGAACGCCTGCAACGGGACAGTGATCGTCCCCGAGTTAGCCCGGGCAAAAGTTCAATGAATTAAGGCCGGCCGTTCTCCAACGGCCGGCCTTTTTGCTTCTAAACAAATTGCCGCAGTGACAGATCGCTTGCGAAATGCCATGGAACAACCATGCGTTTCGTCAGGAAAATCATTGCGGACAAAATGAGCGGCGGTGTTCTCGCCCTGCTTCTTTCGTTCATGATGATGCTCGATGGCGCTATCGGTGCACACGCACTTGGCGCAATGGCGGCAGCTAAACGGCTTGCAGCCACGCAGATCATCTGTTCCACCGATACGAGCGGCCATGAGGCGCATGACCTCCATGGCGCCGAAAGCGCCAAGCCGGTCCATCACAAACACGGTGGCAAGGCCGAACATCCGGAATGCTGTTCGGCGGCCTGCCAGTTTGCAGCGCAGGTTGCTGCCGCCGACCTTCCATCCGCAATCACGGCGCAATGGCCGTTGCTCGAGAGTGATGAAGTTGCCGCATGGCGTGCTGTGCCTATCGCTTCTCAGCCGGCCGGACGCTTCAGGGACGCACGCGGGCCACCACATTTCTCCATCTGACGACGTTTAGCCGCCGGATGACGATCCGGCTCGTCCGTTCTCGTGGAGGCTTTCATGCCCTGTTTTTCCTTTGCGGAGCCGCTGCGCCCGCCTTTTTGCCCACTCAACCCTGTCTCGATAGCTGATCAAATCGGGAGGGCATGCTCATGACTTCCGGCTCGTTCACCGCGCCTGCATCACCTTCGAAAACGGAAAGCGCCCAAACCCTTCGCGCGTTTTTGACGCGGCTGCATTTTTATGTCGGCCTTTTTGTTGGGCCGTTCCTGCTCGTTGCTGCCATCACCGGCACGCTTTACGTTCTGACGCCGCAGATTGAAAACATGCTCTACCGGGACCAGCTGGTAGCGCGCAGCGATGGCCCGGTGCGACCGCTGGCGGAACAGATCGCGGCGGCACGCGCGGCAATCGGCGAAGGTCCGCGGCTGTTCGCCGTGCGACCGTCGACCGCGCCTGGACGCACCACGCGTGTGATGTTTACCGAACCGGGACTTGGCGGATCGGAAACGCGCACTGTCTTTATCGATCCGGCGTCGCTCGCTTCGCAGGGTGAACTGATCACCTATGGCACAAGCGGCATCCTGCCGTTCCGTATCACGCTGGATTATCTTCACCGCAATCTGCTTCTGGGCGATATCGGCCGGCATTACAGCGAGCTTGCCGCGTCCTGGCTGTGGATTTCGGTTCTGGGCGGCCTTTTGCTCTGGTACTGGCAACGTGGCCTGAAACGACCGAAAACCGCCAGGATAAACGATGCCGCGCGAGCCAAAAGGCTTCATACGCTGATCGGTCTGTGGGTATCGCTGGGCCTGCTGTTTCTGTCTGCGACCGGGCTGACCTGGTCCCGTTGGGCCGGTGACAATATCGATGTCTTCCGTAGCGAGGCCGGTTGGGTCACGCCCGCCATCACCACCGCGCTCGACCCGCACGCTGCGGCACCCGCGATGGGTGAACATGCGGCGCATGGCATGGGCGCGCCGGTTGAAACGGCCGCTGCGGTTTCGGAGCAGGATATGGTGGCCCGGTTCGATGGGGTCGTTGCCGCCGCACGTGCCGCGGGCATCGATTCGCCGATGATCGAAATCCGCCAGCCGCGCACCGTCGGCCAGGCGTTTCGCGTGAGCGAATACGATCGCAGCTGGCCGACACAGGTCGATACGATCGCGGTTGATCCGGGCAGTTACACGGTGACCAGCCGCGCCGATTTCGAGAGCTTTCCGGTGGTCGCCAAACTGATCCGCTGGGGCATCGATGCACATATGGGGGTGTTGTTCGGTGTGGCCAATCAGATCGTGATGGCGACGCTAGGCATCGCGCTGACGGCCATGATCATCTACGGGTATCGCATGTGGTGGCTGCGGCGTCCGGCGCCGGGCGGTTCCACGCGCACGCTGATGCGCAGCTTTTCTTACCTCTCGCCGGTGACCAAGTTCATGGTGCTTGCCGTGGCGCTGATCGTCGGTATTGCGCTGCCGGTGATGGGCGTCAGCCTGCTGCTGTTTCTGCTCATCGATTTTTTCCGGGCAGCACTTGCGGAGGTCATGGCATCGGAACAGCGTAACATGCCATCAGGTACGCGCTGAGCCATTCAGAGACGGCAAATACGCAAACGCCCGCGGTGGTTGCCGCGGGCGTTTGTTTTTACCTGATATCAGACCGATTAGGCGTCGACGACACGAAGTGCCTGCGCCTGTGCAATCGCTTCCTTGCGCACCGATTCCTGTACCTTTTCAAAGGCACGGACCTCAATCTGTCGCACGCGCTCGCGTGAAATATCGAATTCGCTCGACAATTCCTCCAGCGTCACCGGATCCTCGGCCAGTCGGCGGGCCTCGAAGATACGACGTTCACGATCGTTGAGAACACCCATGGCCTTGGACAGCATGCGACGGCGGGTATCGAGTTCGTCCTGCTCGACCAGTACCTGTTCCTGGCTTTCGCTGTCGTCCACCAGCCAATCCTGCCACTGGCCGGATTCGCCTTCCGTGGCGCGGATCGGAGCGTTCAGCGAGGCGTCGCCGGAAAGGCGGCGGTTCATCGAGACGACTTCTTCCTCAGACACCTTCAGCGTGGTAGCGATTTCCTTGACCTGATCGGGGCGCAGATCGCCGTCTTCGACAGCCTGCAGCTTGCCCTTGAGGCGGCGCAGGTTGAAGAACAGGCGCTTCTGGTTGGCAGTCGTGCCCATTTTTACCAGCGACCACGAGCGCAGGATATATTCCTGGATCGAAGCCTTGATCCACCACATGGCGTATGTGGCCAGACGGAAGCCGCGTTCCGGGTCGAACTTTTTGACAGCCTGCATGAGGCCGACATTGCCCTCGGACACGACTTCACCGATCGGCAGGCCGTAACCGCGGTAACCCATGGCGATCTTGGCGACGAGACGCAGGTGGCTGGTTACCAGCTTGTGCGCGGCATCCCGGTCGCCATGCTCAGCGTAACGTTTCGCGAGCATGTATTCCTGCTGGGGTTCCAGCATCGGAAACTTGCGGATTTCATCGAGATAACGGTTCAGACCGCCTTCACCGGCGGTAATGGATGGCAGATTGTTGCGGGCCATAAAGCACCCCCTTCTGATCGTGTATTGCCGGCTCCCTCAGGCTGAGACCATCACATATGGTCATCATCTAAAAACACTTTCAGGCAAGCCGCTTCGGCGTGGGTCACGTCTCAACCCCACTCCGACCCGGATACCAGATAAGTACGGCGGAACGGTGATTCAATGCGTCACGGACACGTTACATCATTACAAATTCGTAAGCTTCCGATGGCCATGAACACTGCAGGAACCGTCAAGTGGACCGGCTGTTCCCGAAAATCGTTTTAGCGCGTTTCCACCCGGATTGCTTGGCTGATCTTCAGGTGTAACGGAGACTGACTGTTTCCAAAAACGCTCCAGGAGCAACGACGTTCCCAGACGTCAAACAAAGAAGCCGGGCGCAAGGCCCGGCTACATTGTCACGTCCATCAAACACGGCTTCAAGCGCGCAGCGCTTCGATCAGCTCTTCCATGTCTTGCGGGATCGGGGCTTCGAATTCCATCACTTCGCCGGTGCGGGGATGTTCGAAGGCAAGCAGGAAGGCGTGCAGCGCCTGGCGCGGAAAGCGGCTGACCACGCCTCTGGCTTCCTCCGGCAGCGTGTTCACCTTGGTCTTGAAACCGCCGGCATATTCCGGATCGCCGATCAGAGGCGTGCCGACATGTGCCATGTGAACGCGGATCTGGTGCGTGCGGCCGGTTTCGAGCCTGCATTCGATCAGTGCCGCAAGGGAGGTGGCATCGGGTTTTTCGTGGAAACGTTCCATCACCTCATAATGAGTAATGGCATGACGGGCGTCGTCGCTGTTTTCCTTCTTCACCGCACGTTTTGTGCGGTCGCCGTTGGCGCGGCCGAGAGGCGCATCGATCGTGCCCTTCAAGCCATTGGGGCGGCCCCAGACGACGGCCATATAGGCGCGTTCCAACGGGCCGGTGCGTCCATGGTCGGCAAACTGGTCGGCAAGGTGGCGGTGGGCCGCGTCGTTCTTGGCGGCGACCATGACACCGGATGTTTCCTTGTCCAGCCTGTGGACGATGCCGGGGCGCTTGACGCCGCCGATGCCGGACAGGCTGTCGCCGCAATGGTAGATCAGCGCATTGACCAGCGTCCCGGTCCAGTTGCCCGCGCCGGGATGGACGACGAGGCCGGCCGGTTTGGCGATGACGATGACATCCTTGTCCTCGTAGAGCACTTCCAGCGGAATGTTCTCGCCCTTGGGTTCCGGGTCTTCCGGTTCGGGCAGGTCGATCTCGATCATGTCGCCGGGCGAGACCTTTTTCTTCGGTTCGGTGCAGGGTTTGCCGTTGAGGCTGACCGCGCCCTGTTCGATCAGGGCTTTCAGGCGATTGCGCGAAAATTCTCCGCCGAGTTCGGCTGTCAGCCACGCATCGATGCGGCCTTCGGCATCTTCTCCGGCGGTCAGGACTTTCCTTGGCAGCTCGCCTTGGTTAAAGGGGTCGTTCATTCATTCATCCGATGTTGAAAATCTGACGCAAGGACCGTTCCATGACCAAAGCCGAAATCGAGGACCAGAGCCCAGAAGAGCCGCTCGATCCGGCAATGGAGAACATCCGTCGCAAGATGATCAAGCTGCAGCTCGTATCCGGCGGCATCTTGTTGGTCTGCTTTATGGCTGTCCTTGCCGCCATTGTCTACAAGATCACGCGTCCGGCACCGCAGAGCGCCGCAACTGTTGCGACTTCCGGCGGTCTTTCCGTGCCTGCCGACCAGCCACTGGCCGCCACCGCAAACCTGCCGGCCGGTTTCGTCGTGCAGTCGGTTTCGCATTCTGGCAATCAGATCCTGTTCTTCGGTCAGCTGAACGGCACATCCAAGGCGCTGATCTTCGATCTGTCCGTCGGTCGCATCATCGCCGACGTCACGGTCGGCAGCCACTGATGCGCGCCGAGGGGAACGGACTTATCCGGATCGATGATCCGGCCGATCCCCGCATCGCGGAATTTCGCGATATCAAGGAACGCGACCTTGCCGGGCGGCAGGGCCGCTTCATCATCGAGGGTACGGTCGTGCTGCGCATGGCCGCTGCCGCGCATGGGGCAGGGGCTTTCGAGATCGAAAAGATCCTGCTTCTGGAAAACCGTGTCGATGGTGTTCAAGATATTCTGTCTGACGTGCCGGAAGATGTCCCGACCTATGTGGCAAGCGGCGCCGTTCTCGATGCGATCGCGGGTTTCCACCTGCACCGGGGCATTCTGGCGCTCGGCCGCCGTGTCGGTGAGCCCGATCTCGATGACCTGATCGATCGTCTGCCAGAGCGGGCGCTGGTCGTTGCCGCTTGCGGCATATCCAATCACGATAATATCGGCTCGATGTTTCGCAATGCCGCTGCCTTCGGGGCGGATGCGGTGCTTCTCGATGAGACCTGCTGCGATCCGCTCTATCGCAAGGCGCTGCGGGTTTCGGTCGGATCTGTCCTGTCCGTGCCATACGCGCGCGGTAACTCCATCCTGCCGTTGCTGGAACGGCTTGCAGAACGCGGGCTGTCCATCTGGGGGCTTTCGCCTTCGGGGGCTATGGATCTGCGCGAAATCCCATCCGATGGGCGTGGGATCGCCCTGGTGACGGGTACGGAGGGCGAGGGGCTGCCCGACGCCGTCATGAACCGCTTCGGCACGGCGCGTATCTCTCAGCGGCCGGGTCTAGACAGCCTCAATGCCGGCATGGCGACAGGCATCGCGCTTTACGAAATCGCCCGCATTCAGGCCAAGATCTAGGCCTGTTCGGTTATCGCTTCACGCGCGCGGTCGGCAAGACTTACGCGGTCGTTGCCGGATGCCTCTTCCGGTGCTTCCAGCAGCTTGTGGATTGGCGAGGACGGGCCTTCTGCTGCTGCCGTCAGCGCGACCATGCTGGCGGCGATCGACGCCATTTCTGCACGGATCGCGTCATCACCGGCTGTGCCGCGCGATTTCATCAGTCGTTCGCCGAGGGCCGTGCCGCGGTTGCGGATATCCTGCGTCAGGAGCGTAAGATCGCTCGCAGTTTCGGCCAGTGCGGTGACTGGAGCCGGAGGTGTGGTTTCGGGTTCGCTCTCTTCCGCCTTTTTCTTCGGCGTCGGCAGGGCGATGCCTGCCGCTTTCAGAGCGCGGTTTGCGGCGCGTGTTTCGGAATTGGCGGTCTTCACCTTGTCGCGAAGGCGGGTGATTTCGACGTCACGACGTTCAAGCGCGCCTTCCCTGTCGTTGCGCTCAGCCACTTCGCGGGACAGCTTGTCTTCGAGCCGCAAGGCGCGATGCTCTTCCTGGGTGAGGCGAGTTTCAGCTTCCTTGGCGCGCGTGGTGACCAGCTTGACGTCTTGGCGCAGCGCATCGCGCTCGTCGCGCAATGCGGACACACGAAATTTCAGATTTTCGACCTCGGTATCGCGGGTGGAAAGATCGATGGTCAGATTGTCGAGATCCGCACTCAGTTTCATGACGCGCTTGTGCAGCGTCTCGATCTCCAGATCCTTTGCTGCGGCGGCGTCTTCAACGGTATGAAGGGCAGCGCGCAATTGCTGGATATAGACATCCTCACGGCGAAGGCGCGAACGAAGGTCGGCGGCTTCGGTGTTCATGTCGTCTATCTGCATGTGCAGTTCGTGGTTTTCCGATTGCAGGCGCGTGGCATCCGCGGTCACCGTGTCCTGGCGCAGTTGCAGCGCGACGGCGTTATCGCGCGCCTTGACCAGATCCTGCTTGGTGCGGGCATTTTCAGCGGCATAAACGGCGCGGGCCATGTCGCGCTGGGCGCGCACTTCCTGCGGGCTGATCGGCATGGTCGCCTGAACACGGTTTTCCGTATAACGCACGATGCGCCGGTGAATAGCCGGTGCAAGTATCATGGCAAGAAGAACGGCGGTCAGGAAGCCGAGGCCGAACAACAGGGCAAATTGGATCACGTCAGGGCCATCCCGCAGTCTGAATTATCGAGCCTATTACCGTCTGGAGCCAAGTATAAACTGGCACGAGGCGTGCAAGGCGGCAAGCGCTTCGCACGCCTAAAAGGCGAAAGTTGGATAACAGGGATCAGAAGGGATTCCAGGTCGGATTGGGCGTCAGCTTCAAATATCCGACATTGACGCCAAGGCGTGCGCCGAGACCGGTGCGGATCGGCACAAGTACGACATTGCGGTTCTTGAGCACGGTCATGCCGACGCCGGCAATAACGAATGCCGAACCGCTGACACCGCCGTAGCGGGCATAAAGTGCATCGATGGAAGGCAGGTCGTAGACCAGCATCATCGCGCGTGTACCCTGGCCACCGTAATCGATGCCGAGGGAGGGGCCCTGCCAGTAGACTTCGTGCTGGCCGGCATTCTTGGTATATAGCTGGCCTTCGCCATAGGTGAGGCCGGCGATGAACGCGCCGGAACCTTCCTGGCCGAGGATATAGCCATTAGGCAGGCCGTATTGCTGGAAGGCGCGTTCGACGACTTTCGCAAGGCCGCCGCTGGCATTGCCGAAAAAGCCGTGACCGGCGTCAACGATTTCCTGTGCCGTGTACTGTTCGCCGCTCTGCTGGGCGGCGGCAACGGTGGGGAGGGCAAGAGGCATTGCAAGAACAGGGGCAAGCAGGCTCTGAAAACCCAGGCGGGCGATGGCGTAAAGTTTGCTCGGGCGCATCGTACTTTCCGTGGTTTGCATCGAATCTCGTCGCATATAGCGGTCTGACCATCTTGAGGCGATGGTGTTAACAATCGGTTTACCAAAAATGGTGTTCTTAAGGCACAACGCTGACGTCATTTTCGCGCAACGTTGGCGTGCTCAGTTTCTCGCCATTCGTGGCCGACATTACAGCGCCGTGCGCCATCAATATGGCGCACCAAGGACGCTGTGACATTTTAAAGCTGAACAACAGGAACACCCGATGCCGAAGAACCCCAATCTGACCTTGAGCGGTGCCGACCTCGCGGCCCTCCTGTGCAGCCGCGTCTGCCACGATGTCATCTCGCCGGTGGGCGCCATCAATAACGGTCTCGAACTGCTTGACGAAGGTGGTACCGACGAAGAAGCGCTGGACCTCATACGGACGTCGGCGGTCAACGCTTCGGTCCGCCTGAAATTCGCCCGTCTGGCCTTCGGCGCCTCCGGCTCGGTCGGCGCATCGATCGATACCGGCGAAGCAGAAAAGGCAGCCAAGGATTTCGCCGAGGCTGAAAAGAAGGTGGAAGTTACCTGGAGTGGCCCGCGCGCCATCATCCCCAAGAACCGGGTAAAGCTTCTGCTCAACCTTTTCATGGTGGCCTACAGTTCCATTCCGCGTGGCGGTAGCCTCGACATCATTCTGGAAAACCCGGAGGGTGACGCCAAGTTCACCATCACCTCCAAGGGCCGGATGCTGCGCGTGCCGCCCAAATTCATCGAGATCTGCTCGGGCAATATCGAAGAAGCGATCGATGCCCATTCCGTGCAGCCGTATTATACGGTGCTTCTGGCCGAAGAGGCCGGAATGGACCTCAAGCACGTGGTCTTCGAAGATAAGATTGCCTTTATCGCGGAAATCGCAATCGCGTGATTTATAACGTGGATCGGTAACCATTCATTAGTTGCGGCTCCCCTACTATCGAGTCCCGGCGCCTAGCATGCCGGAACGACTGGGGAGCCCACTATGCAGCGTCTGATGATTGCCGACAGTTCCGATATCGTACGGACCGTTGCAAAGCGCATTCTCACCGAATTGAATTTCATGGTCTCGGAATCGGCCAGCGCCGGCGAAGCATTGCAGCGGTGCAAGGCGGAGCTTCCTTTGGTCATGATCGTAGACGCCGGCCTAGAAGGGGCTCTTGAGCTTATCGCCGGTGTCCGCGCCATTCCGAACGGCGACAAGGTGCGCATCTATTACTGCGTGATCGAGGCCGACCTGCGCAAGATGATGCAGGGCAAACGCGCCGGTGCCGACGATTTTCTGCTCAAGCCGTTCGACCGCAAGATTTTGTCGTCGGTTTTCTCAAATCTGTCGATAGCCGCCTGATCTCCTCATCGATAAAACGACATAAGCCGGGACGTGTGTGCCCGGCTTTTTTGCGTCCTTGGATGTCCTGGTATTTGTGCGGATGCCGGACGTGCAAAGGCCCGCGCGATGACGATCGCGCGGGCCTTGCGGAAGGGGAATTCCGATATTTCTATCAGGCCGTTTCGGCGTATTCCGCGCCATCCGGCTCGCGCAGCACATAGCCGCGGCCCCAGACGGTTTCGATATAGTTGGCGCCATCGGCTGCATTTGCCAGCTTCTTGCGCAGCTTGCAGATGAACACGTCGATGATCTTCAGTTCAGGCTCGTCCATACCGCCGTAAAGGTGGTTCAGGAACATTTCCTTGGTGAGCGTCGTACCCTTGCGGAGCGAAAGCAGCTCCAGCATCTGGTATTCCTTGCCCGTCAGGTGAACGCGCTGGCCGCCGACTTCAACGGTCTTGGCGTCCAGGTTAACGATCAGTTCACCGGTGATGATGATCGACTGGGCGTGACCCTTTGAGCGACGAACGATCGCGTGAATACGTGCAACCAGTTCGTCCTTGTGGAACGGCTTGGTCATGTAGTCGTCAGCGCCGAAACCAAGGCCTCGTACCTTGTCTTCGATGCCTGCCATGCCCGACAGGATCAGGATCGGGGTCTTTACCTTCGAGAGGCGCAGCGTCCGCAGCACTTCGTAACCGGACATGTCCGGCAGGTTAAGATCCAGAAGGATGATGTCATAGTCATAGAGTTTGCCGAGATCGACGCCCTCTTCACCGAGATCGGTGGTGTAAACGTTAAAACTTTCGGACTTCAGCATAAGCTCGATGCTCTGAGCTGTTGCGCTGTCGTCTTCGATCAATAGAACCCGCATGTTTTTCCCCTTTACCGCCGCGAAAGGTTTGCAACCCCCTAACGCGCACCGGATCCAGTCGTTGCCTGATTTGGAGGCTGCCACCAAATGGTTAACAAACTCTGACTCGTGTTGGCAAGGTACAGGAATTTGTTAAACAAAATTGGTACTGGCCTGATTTCAATTGAGAATCCGTCACCGCCAAAACCTGAATCATAACGCGAGGAAATTGCGCTAAGTGATTCATACGACTCGTCATTGTCGTTAGTCGAAAATCGACCGTGGCATTTACTGACCCTTAAGCGATCGGGCTTATCATTAACGATGCCCGTAAACGAAAGGTTACCGCGACCATAAATTTATTAACGTCGTGGAAATTTTTTTGGTCCTATCTGTATCAGCTCGGACACAGGCATGTTTGTGAATTGGCCGGGGTCTCGCTATCCACGGGAGTATTGCGTATGAAATCGCGTGACAGTCTGGTTCGCCTGAAAGAATTTCAGGTGAATGACAAGCGCCGCCAGCTGCAGCAGTTGCAGATGATGATGGCGGAATTCGAAAGAATGGCGAAGGAGCTGGAACACCAGATCACGCTTGAAGAAAAGAAATCGGGAATTACCGATCCGAGCCATTTTGCCTATCCGACCTTTGCAAAGGCGGCACGGCAGCGGGCGGATAATCTCCAGGTTTCGATCCGAGAGCTGAAAAGCCAGCAGGACGCCGCCGAACTGGTGCTTGAAGAAGCCCAGGCCGAGCTTTCCAAGGCGACGGCGCTGGAAGAGCGGGACATCGGAAACCAGCGCGCACGCGCTTAAGTTTCCGCCCGCAATTTCCAGGTATTTAACGTTAACGTGGCCAGGCAGGTTTTCCTGCCGGGCCCGTTGCCGTTTTTATCGGGTATCGAGCCGCTGATCCATACGCTATATCCCGGTCGCCGAATGACCGGAGCTATCGATGAACCCGCCGAAGATTTTATTGATACTGCTCGCAGCAATCTGTCTGCTGCTCGGCCTTTTTCTGCCGATCATGCGTTTCGACAGCTTTTATTTCTTCACCAAAACCCCGTCGCTGGTCGGCATTGTGTCTTCGCTCTGGCTGGGTGGTGATTTTTTTCTGGCGCTGCTGGTCGGCGGATTTTCCATCCTGTTTCCGATCCTCAAACTCGCAGTGCTTGCGATTGGCGCCTTGCGCGGTGAGGGGCAATTGAAGCGCAGCTGGCTGGGGCGCTTGATGCCGCATCTTTCCAAATGGTCGATGATGGATGTGATGCTCGTGGCAATCGTGGTTTTCGCTGCCAAAACAAGCGGGCTGGCGGTGGCGATCACGCAGCCTGGCCTTTGGTTTTATGCCGGCTCGACGCTGATTTCCGGTGCGTTTTTGCCGATCTGGGATCGTTATGCACGGCAAAAGCGCCGCCTTGAAAAGCAGAACCCCTCGCGGCCTGAGGTCGAGAGGGGTTAAAGCAGGCCGGTGACGGCGTAACAGTGATCAGTGACGATACTGCTGGATACGGGTTGTTCTGAGGCCAGCGAGGCCATGGTCGTTAATCGATGCCTGCCAGGACAGGAATTCTTCTACTGTCAGCGTGTAACGCTCACAGGCTTCTTCCAAGCTCAACAGGCCACCACGGACCGCAGCGACCACTTCTGCCTTGCGACGAATGACCCAACGGCGTGTATCGGCCGGGGGCAAGTCCGCAATCGTCAGTGGGCTGCCATCGGGTCCGATGACATATTTAACTCGGGGTCGGATCATTTCGGTCATTGGACTCTCTACACTACACAAGACCACGTGAAGGAGCCTAGAGCCGCAGTTTTAACATTTAGCTAAGCGCTTCACGGGATTTTGTCCCTGCAGTGGAAAAGTTGAGCCAATAACGGAAAAAGTGCGAAAAAAAAGCGCCGTCGAGAAGGCGCTTTTTGTTTCGGGGGAAAATTCCGGTTCGGCGACCGTGGGTCTTAAAACCCCTTGCCGCCGCGCAGTTCGGAAAGGACCGTTCCGACCATGATGCGGATATCGAACCAGACGGAAAAGTTGTCGATATAATGCAGGTCGCAGGCGATGCGGGCGCGCGCCTTGCCGGGGCGATCCGTCGGGCCGCGCAGGCCACGCATCTGCGCAAGGCCGGTGATGCCGGGCTTGACCATATGGCGACGGTGGTAATCGGGCACCAGGTCTTCGTAAGGAATGCCGGCGGCCAGCATGCCGATGGCATGGCAACGCGGACCGACCAGCGACATGTCGCCTTTCAGCACGTTCAGAAGCTGCGGCAATTCATCGATATTGGTCTTGCGCAGGATCGCGCCGATCTTGGTGATGCGCGGATCGTTCCTGACCGTTTGCGCCACGCCGGTGGCGTCGCCAAGATCGGTGCGCATGGAGCGGAACTTGTAGACACGTATCTTGCCGCAGCTTTTACCCCAGCGTGTCTGGCGGAAAAGCACGGGGCCGGGACTGTCCAGCTTGATCAGTATTGCAACCGCCAGCAGCAAGGGCGCCAGCGCGATCAAGGCCATCAGAGATACGGAAATATCGACCGCACGTTTGGCGGCGAGATGCCCGGATTTCAGCCGGGGTTTGGAGAATGCAACGGCGCGACTGTTGCTTTTCGCAACCGCGAAGGACTCGCGACTCCGGACGGTGGCATAGGCGGCGCTTTTGTGGAGATCGGATATGCTCACGACGTTCACTCGCGTTATCTATGTTTTCAATCGTTTGTCTAAATCCTGATATAACACAAACTCAGGACTGCTCAACCCGCTTGATTAGTGATCAATTAAGGGTGTCATGAATTCATTGAGGTATTTTTGCATTGCAGCATTTTCATGACAGCCCTTATTCAAATTTTAGGTGATTGCCCGCATCCCCATGTTTCCCTTGGGTTGCGAATGTACGCACCACTTTGAAGTGTCGATGCGTCCAAACCAAGGCAAGCCGGTTACAGCATGACAAGCGCCAATTGTGTGGCGCCCGCCGCATTGTAGATCTGTGCCGTTCCGGCATGCTTCAGCGACAACTCGTCACCTGCTTCCAGCAGCAGCGGCTGGCTGTGCGAAACCGTCATCGGCGCGGCACCCGGAGCCCACAGGGTGAACAGGATTTCCGCCCGGTTGCGCAAAAGAGCAGTGGAATGCCCCGACGAACTGACGGCTGTGCTCATGAGCGACACCAGATAAAGTCCCCGGACAGGGACGACCAAAGTGCGGTCGCCATTGCCCAAGGCCGCGCCCAGAGCGACCTTGCCGGCAACCTGATCCAGCGAAGTGAAGCCGCTTTCGCTGTCGGGCGCGGGAGAGGTGGCACCATTGTTCTTGTAGGCGCGTCCGGCCGGTCGCTGGGGTTGGATGACCGTGCCATCCTGCCTGATTTGAAGTGCCGTCAGCCAATCCTTGCCATTGCTGACCTTGATCGAAAACTCGTTGTCACCGGCAAGGCCCATTTCTGCGTGGCCTGTCCAGTTCGACTGGAAAAGCAGCGTTGCGGTGTCCTTTGCGGACGATTTGTTGATCTTGGCCTGATGCCCGTGGCCGACATGGGTAAACAGGCTTGTTTCGGAGGCAATGGCCAGACGGTTGTTGTTGTCGGCCACGGTGTTGATGCCGAGCCTCGAAAGTTCCGCATCCGCCGGATGAAGGTCGTTCCAGATGGCCGCGTGAAAGACCTTGAGCTTGCGGGCGGCGACGACCCATGCAAGCCAGCCTTCTTTTGGAGTGAAGAAAGACCATGCGCCGTCCTGCCAGGCCGCGATCTGGCCTTGGTGCCCGGCCCATGCACCGGAGGCGCCGGCCGCCACGATAAAGCGCATGCCTTCACCTGGTGCCGCCGGAGGCGCGGAGGCCACATCCTCGACGGCCAGTTGAACCACAGCGTCCAGAGCCTGCAAGGCCTCGTTGTGGGTTACGTGTTTCTGCGCCTGCGAAGGCAGGATGAAGGGCATGGAAAGATTTGTCGTCCTGTCTGTCATGTGTGCTCTCCCTTTGGAGCGTTGAAACCATGACATTTTAGATCCGCCGCGAAGAGCGGGGATGAAATTGGAGCCAAGTGATTGAAAATATTGAAATGGAGAGTAAAGACATCCCCGGTGCGCATTTGCCGCCGTTGAAGCCGCTCGCGTCGCCGTTTTCCATGGGCAGTCGCGAAAAATGGTCGCAAACAGAATGTTGTGACCGGGTTTGCGCTTGTCCTTCAAAACGCATATGCGCATGTTGGCCGCGTTCGAAAACAGGACTGCTCAATGCGTTATTCCGCCCTTTCCATTCTCCGCCAGGCGCTGTCGGGCAATCGCGGCTGGAAACCGGCATGGCGTGAGCCAGAGCCGAAACCGCATTACGATGTGGTCATTGTCGGCGGCGGCGGGCACGGTCTTTCCACGGCCTATTATCTGGCCAAGGAATTCGGCATCAAGAACATTGCCGTTCTGGAAAAGGGGTATATCGGCTCCGGCAATGTCGGCCGCAACACCACGATCGTGCGCTCCAACTATCTGCTCGAGGGCAACATTCCTTTCTACGAGTTTTCGCTGAAGCTTTGGGAGGGGCTGGAGGCGGACCTCAACTATAATGCCATGGTCAGCCAGCGCGGCGTGATGATGCTGGCGCATTCCGACGGTCAGCGCGACGCCTTTGCGCGGCGCGGCAACGCCATGCGCATGCACGGTGTCGATGCCGAACTGCTGGATCGCGAAGACCTGCAGAAAATGATGCCTTACCTGAATTACGACCACGCCCGTTTTCCGATCAAGGCAGGCCTGTTGCAGAAGCGCGGCGGTACCGCACGGCATGACGCGGTGGCATGGGGGTATGCGCGCGGTGCCGACAGCCACGGCGTCGATATCATCCAGCATTGCGAAGTGACCGCCATTCGCCGCGACGAAAAGGGCAGGGTGACAGGTGTCGAAACCTCGAAGGGCTTTATCGGCTGCAACAAGCTGGCGCTGGCGACGGCTGGGCACTCGTCCGAGACCGCGCGTATGGCCGATCTGCGTTTGCCTATCGAAACGCATGTGCTGCAGGCCTTCGTGTCGGAAGGCATCAAGCCAGTGATCGACAATGTCATCGTTTATGGCGGCGGCCATTTCTATATCTCGCAGTCGGACAAGGGCGGTTTGGTGTTCGGCGCGGACATCGATTATTATTCGTCCTATGCGCAGCGCGGCAATCTCGCCATCGTGGAGTCCACCATGGAGGAGGGCGTGTCGCTGATCCCCGGGCTTTCGCGGCTGAGAGTGCTGCGCAGCTGGGGCGGCGTGATGGACATGTCGATGGACGGCTCGCCGATCATCGACCGCACACCGATCGAAAACCTCTATCTCAACGCGGGCTGGTGTTACGGTGGTTTCAAGGCAACGCCGGCCTCCGGTTTCTGCTTCGCCCACCTGATCGCCAAAAACGAGCCGCATCATGTGGCGCGCGCCCTGCGTTTGGACCGTTTCGAGCGCGGTTACGCGGTGGACGAAGCGGGCAAGGGCCCGCAGCCGAACATTCATTGATGACGCATCGACCGAGATTTTACTGATGGCAAGCCTGATCACCTGTCCGCATTGCGGAAGACGACCCAAGGAAGAATTCTCCATCCGTGGCGATGCCGTGCCTGAAAGGCCGACGCCTGTCGCCTCGGAGGAAGCGTGGCACGCCTATGTGTATCTGCGTGAAAATCCTCGCGGGACCATTCGTGAATATTGGCACCATGCGGCAGGCTGCCGCCGCTGGTTGGTGGTCGAACGCGATAATGTGACCCACGAGGTTTATGCCGTGACCGACGCACGGGATCTGGCAAAAGGAGGTGCAGCATGACCTCTTCCCGTATCGCCAATGTGGGGCTGATCGATCGCAGCCGTATCGTCAAATTTTCCTTCGATGGCCGCGCTTACAAGGGTTTCGAAGGCGACACGCTCGCCTCGGCGCTGCTGGCCAATGACGTGACGCTGATGGGCCGCAGCTTCAAGTATCACCGTCCGCGAGGGCCGGTAACAGCCGGACCGTCGGAACCGAATGCGCTGGTGACCATCGGCAAGGACGCCCGTACCGAACCGAACACACGTGCGACCGTGGCAGAACTTTACAGCGGTCTGGTGGCGCGCAGCCAGAATGCCTGGCCGTCGCTGAAATACGATATCGGCTCGATCAACGGCCTGTTTTCCCCGATGCTCGGCGCCGGGTTCTACTACAAGACCTTCATGTGGCCCGCAGCTTTCTGGGAAAAGCTTTATGAACCGGTCATCCGCCGCGCCGCCGGTCTCGGCAAGGCGGTGCTTGCCGCCGATCCCGATCGTTATGAAAAGAGCTGGGCGCATTGCGATCTGCTGGTCATTGGGTCCGGTCCTTCCGGCCTGATGGCGGCCTTGACGGCCGGTCGTGCCGGTCTGCGTGTCATTCTCGCCGAGCAGGATTTTCGCCTCGGCGGGTCGCTGCTTTCCGAAACCGCGATGATCGGCGGCGTGTCTGCCCCGGATTTCGTGGCTGCGACCGTTGCCGAACTGGCTGATATGCCGAACGTGACCATCATGCCGCGCACCACCGTGTTCG
Organism: Hyphomicrobiales bacterium; assembly: GCA_900472395.1. Taxonomy (GTDB): domain Bacteria; phylum Pseudomonadota; class Alphaproteobacteria; order Rhizobiales; family Rhizobiaceae; genus Neorhizobium. The sequence continues at coordinate 25,405 of UCHV01000005.1, read as the reverse complement.
GTTGGTATGACGATATGGTTTTCGGTGCCGTAGAGAAGGTGCAGAAACATGTGGCCGTCCCGAGTGCAGACAAACCGGTGGAACGGCTGTGGCGCATCGCGGCCCGTCGCGCCATCCTTGCCGCCGGTGCCGAGGAACGGCCACTCGTGTTCGGTGGAAATGACCGCCCGGGCATCATGACGGCAGATGCGACGCGCACCTATCTCAACCGCTACGGTGTGGCCACAGGCCGCAAGGTGGCGATATTCACCAATGGCGGTTCCGGTTATCGCACTGCCGCCGATTTGTCGGCACGCGGCGTCAATATTGCCGCTATCATCGATAGCCGAGCCGCTTCTGCGGATTTTGCGCCTTATGGTGTGCGGGTCATTTGCAGCGGTTCCATCGTCGATACCAAGGGTGGACACCGCCTGTCCGGCATCATGACCAACCGGTTCGGTTACGACGAAATGATCGATTGCGATGCGCTGGCCATGTCCGGCGGCTGGTCTCCGGTCGTGCATCTTATGTGCCAGCGCGGTGCAAAGCCCGTCTGGTCGGAAGAGGCGCAGGCTTTTCTCGCGCCGGATGTCGGGCCGCTTTTTATCGCTGCCGGTTCGGCGGCGGGCCATGCCACGGTTTCCGAATGCCTGCGCGATGGTGCGGTGAAGGCACATGCAGCGGTGGAAGCGCTGGGCCGTCTGGTCGGGCATGTGAACACGCCGGAAGTGGAAGGCGAATACGATCCGTCGTTTGCGCCGCTCTGGTATGTGCCGGGTGCGCGCGCAAAGGCATTTGTGGATTTCCAGAACGACGTCCATGTGGATGATCTGGCGCTGGCAACCCGCGAAGGGTTCGGCCATGTCGAACATGCCAAGCGTTACACCACCAGCGGCATGGCGACGGATCAGGGCAAGCTCGGCAATGTCAACGCCGTGGCGCTGCTCGCCGGCATGCGTGGCGTTTCGCCGGCGCAGGTTGGCACCACGACCTATCGTCCATTCTATACACCGGTTTCCTTCGGTGCGTTGGCCGGCACGGCTCGGGCGGAACAATCGCGGCCGATCCGCACCTCGCCGCTACACGGCTGGGCCAAAAAGAACGGGGCGACTTTTCTCGAGAGCGGGCTTTGGTATCGATCCGCCTATTTCGTGCAGGGTGAGGAAAAGAATTGGCGCGAAAGCGTCGATCGCGAAGTGCTGAATGTACGCCAGAACGCCGGTCTCTGCGATGTCTCGACACTCGGCAAGATCGAGATTTTCGGAGGCGATGCGGCGGAATTCCTTAATCGCGTCTATTCCAATGCCTTCCTGAAACTGCCGGTCGGCAAGGCGCGTTACGGCCTGATGTTGCGTGAAGACGGCATGGTATTCGATGACGGCACCACCAGTCGCCTTTTTGAAAACCATTATGTCATGACCACCACGACGGCTTATGCAGCGGAAGTGATGGCGCATCTGGAATTTGCTTCGCAAACGTTCTGGCCCGATCTCGATGTGCGTTTTGTCTCGACATCGGATCAGTGGGCGCAGATGGCGCTGGCCGGGCCAAAATCGCGGACGATCCTTCAAAAGATTGTCGAAGACGATCTTTCCGATGCGTCCTTCCCTTTCCTTGCTGCCCGCGAGGTGCAGCTGAAGGGTGGATTGACGGCGCGGCTGTTCCGTATCTCGTTTTCCGGTGAACTGGCCTATGAATTGGCGGTGCCCGCCGGATATGGCGAAGCGGTCGCTGATGCGATCATGGAAGCCGGTGGCGGGGAAGGGATCTGCGCTTATGGCGTCGAGGCGCTGGATGTACTGCGCATCGAAAAAGGCCATGTCACCCATTCCGAACTCGATGGCCGCACCACGGCGGACGATGTCGGGTTGGGCAAGATGATGTCCACGTCCAAGCCGGACTTTATCGGCAAGGGGCTTTCCAGTCGTTATGGTCTGACGGCCGCAGACCGCCTGCAGATGGTTGGTTTGAAACCGGTCGAACTCGACAAGCCGCTGAAAGCCGGCGCCGCGCTTTTGCGTGAGGGTGTCGAGCCGTCGATGACGGCGGGGCAGGGCTTTGTCTCCTCGGCCTGCTTCTCGCCGCATATCGGCCAGTGGATCGGGCTTGCCATGCTGAAATCCGGCCGTGAGCGCATCGGCGAAAAAATTCTCGTATGGGATGCGGTGCGCAGCACCGAGTTCCTGGCGGAAGTCTGTGCGCCGGTCTTCGTCGATCCCGATAACCTGAACCTTCATGTCTGAGGTGCCGAAGATGTCGCTTTCCTTTACGCACCGGCATGTTCTCGAAGACCGCATGAGCGGTTACGAGCTGAGTCCCAACGCCAACCATCTGGCCGTCGCGCGTCGCCCGGCGATATTTTCCGTTCTCGCCCATGCCGGTCGCGAGGCCGCAGTCGCGGACGCGTTGTCCGCGGTGGAGAATATATCGGTTCGAACCGTCAGCCCGTCGGACTGGCTGGCCGTTGCGCATGTGGCGGAAGCGGAATCGATCGTCGATTCTCTAGCCGCCATCGAAGGCCTGTCTTTCGTCGAGCAGGGCGATGGTCAGGTGCTGATGACGATCTCCGGTCCCGATGTGCGCACGATTCTTGCCAAATGCCTGGCGGTTGACCTCCACCCGGATGTGTTTGTCGAAGGCCAGTCCGGGTCGATGATGATCTGCCGGGTCGCCGGCAATCTTGCGCGCGTGGCAACGGATACATTCGAGATTGTCGTGCCGCGATCCTATGCCGGTTATGTTTTCGATGAGCTGCGCGAGGCCGGCCGTGAGTTTGCCATGACGCGCGGCTTTGCGGCGTAGATTTGTAATTGCGGGCGCGCTCAGTCATGGAACTGAACGTGCTCGCTGGAATTGCAATTTATTGAAACTATTGAGGCACTAACCAGTGCCTCTGCATCTATTTTCCGCACATTTTTTGTGACGAAAATGCCGCATTTTTAGCATCAGTGAGCGTATTTGCGCCAAGCGGAGCAAAAGCTCACTAAATTTTTTATGCCTCTTTCTTTTGCACTTCACATTTCTATCGAAACGGGTAGGAATCAAAAAAATTGAAGATCCCTTAAGGGACGCAAACAAAGAGATGCGACCAATAAGGATCGTATCCCAGGGGAAATTACATGGAATACTTTATCCAGCAGCTCGCCAACGGGCTGACTCTCGGATCTATCTATGGCCTCGTGGCAATTGGTTACACGATGGTCTACGGCATCATCGGCATGATCAACTTCGCCCATGGCGATATCTTCATGCTCGGCGGCTTTGCCGCCCTGATCGTCTTCCTCATCCTCACCACGTTCTTCGCCGGCATTCCGGTGGCGCTTGCGCTTCTGTTGATGCTGGTCATCGCCATGTTGATGACTGGCCTGTGGAACTGGACGATCGAGCGCATCGCCTATCGGCCGCTGCGCGGATCGTTTCGCCTGGCGCCGCTGATTACCGCTATCGGCATGTCGATCGTGCTGTCGAACTTCATTCAGGTGACGCAGGGGCCGCGCAACAAGCCGATCCCGCCTCTCGTAACCGACGTCTACCACATCGGCAACATCACCATTTCGCTGAAGCAGATCCTGATCGTGGTGATAACCTCGATCCTGCTCTTCGCCTTCTGGTACATCGTCAACAAGACGCCGCTGGGTCGTGCGCAAAGAGCGACCGAGCAGGACCGCAAGATGGCCGCTCTCCTGGGTGTCGACGTTGACCGTACGATCTCGATCACCTTCATCATGGGTGCAGCGCTCGCTGCAGTCGCCGGTACCATGTACCTGATGTATTATGGTGTCGCCTCGTTCAACGACGGTTTTATTCCGGGTGTAAAGGCGTTTACGGCGGCCGTTCTCGGCGGCATCGGCTCGCTGCCGGGCGCTGTTCTCGGTGGCCTTCTGATCGGTCTCATCGAAAGCCTGTGGTCGGCCTATTTCTCGATTGCCTACAAGGATGTCGCGACCTTCGCCATCCTCGCCATCGTGCTGATCTTCAAGCCCACCGGCATTCTGGGCCGGCCGGAAGTGGAGAAGGTTTGACATGGCAAACGGATATCAAAACGTTCAAGAGGACGTGATGGCCAAGGCCGTCAAGGAAGGTGCCATCGCCGGCATCATCGCCTTTCTCATGTTTCTTGTCTTCGTTGGCATCGAGACCTATCAGGACATCAACAACCAGCTCGTCTGGCGCACGCGCTGGGGTCTGCTTGCCGTCTTCGTCATCGTGGCCGCTGTCGGGCGTTTCCTGACGGTCGGTTTCATCAAGCCGCATCTCGACAAGCGCAAGCTTGCCAAGGCCAAGACCGGCATTCTGGAAGTGTCGGAAGAAAAAAGCTTCTTCCACAAGCATTTCCTGAAAATCGCGCTCGTTTTCCTGCTCTGCTATCCCTTCCTGGCGATGATGATCTTCGGTCGCCAGGGCTCGCTGAAATATGTCGATAACTTCGGCATCCAGATCCTCATCTATGTGATGCTCGCCTGGGGCCTCAATATCGTCGTCGGTCTCGCCGGTCTGCTCGATCTGGGTTACGTCGCATTCTATGCAGTCGGCGCCTATTCCTACGCGCTGCTGTCGGCCCATTTCGGCTTCTCGTTCTGGCTGCTTTTGCCGATGGCCGGCATCCTCGCCGCACTCTGGGGCATCATCCTCGGTTTCCCGGTTCTGCGGCTCCGAGGTGACTATCTGGCAATCGTGACGCTGGCCTTCGGGGAAATCATACGCCTTGTCCTGATCAACTGGACGGACGTTACCCGCGGTACGTTCGGTATCTCGGGCATCGCCAAGGCCACCTTCTTCGGCATCTGGTCCTTCGATACCGGTACGGCGAACAACTTTGCCAAGGTGTGGGGCCTGCCTGCCTCGTCGGTGTATTACAAGATGTTCCTGTTCTACATCATTCTGGCGCTGTGCATGTTGACAGCTTACGTCACCATCCGTCTGCGCCGCATGCCGATCGGCCGTGCATGGGAGGCTCTCCGTGAAGACGAGATTGCCTGCCGTTCGCTGGGTATCAATACCGTCGCCACCAAGCTGACGGCATTTGCAACGGGCGCGATGTTCGGTGGTTTTGCCGGCTCCTTCTTCGCTGCCCGTCAGGGCTTCGTATCTCCGGAAAGCTTTGTCTTCCTGGAATCGGCGGTCATCCTCGCCATCGTCGTTCTCGGCGGCATGGGTTCGCTGACCGGTATCGCCATTGCGGCGGTGGTCATGGTTGGCGGCACCGAATTGCTGCGTGAAATGGAGTTTCTCAAGCATGTCTTCGGGCCGGACTTCACGCCCGAGCTCTATCGTATGCTGCTGTTCGGCCTGGCGATGATCATCGTCATGTTGTTCAAGCCGCGCGGCTTTGTCGGCACCCGTGAACCGACGGCCTTCCTGAGGACAAGAAAGGCTGTCTCCGGCAGCTTCACCAAGGAAGGCCACGGCTGATGGCGACGGGTACCAATACGATGACAAAAGACACGATCCTCAAGGTCGAACACCTGTCGATGAAGTTCGGTGGCCTGATGGCGATCAACGACTTCTCGTTCGAAGCCAGGCGCGGCGAAATCACCGCGCTGATCGGACCGAACGGCGCCGGCAAGACCACGGTGTTCAACTGCATTACCGGCTTTTACAAGCCGACCATGGGCATGCTCACGCTCAAGCGCTCGAACAACAAGGAATTCCTGCTGGAACGCCTGCGTGACTTCGAGATCAACAAGGTGGCAGGCGTCTCCCGTACATTCCAGAATATCCGGTTGTTCTCCGGCCTGACGGTTCTGGAAAACCTGCTGGTCGCGCAGCACAATGTGCTGATGAAGGCTTCGGGTTTTACCATTCTCGGCCTGCTTGGCCTGCCCGCCTACAAGAATGCCGCCAAGGCGGCGATCGAGAAGGCGGAATACTGGCTGGAAAAAGCCGATCTGACCGATCGCGCCGACGACCCGGCAGGTGATCTTTCCTACGGTGCGCAGCGCCGTCTGGAAATTGCCCGCGCCATGTGCACCGAGCCCGAACTGCTCTGCCTGGATGAACCCGCAGCCGGTCTAAACCCCAAGGAATCGTTGACGCTGAACGCGCTTTTGCGCGGCATTCGCGACGAAGGCACGTCTTTGCTCCTTATCGAGCACGACATGTCCGTGGTCATGGAAATCTCCGACCATGTCGTCGTTCTCGAATATGGCCAGAAGATTTCCGACGGCACACCGGATCACGTGAAAAACGACCCGAAGGTGATTGCAGCCTATCTCGGTGTCGAGGATGATGAAGTTGAAGAAATCGAGGAAAAACTTGAGGAGGGGACCATCTGATGGCCGGTGAACCCCTTCTGAAAGTCCAGGGTGTTGAAACCTATTATGGCAATATCTGTGCGCTCTCCGGCGTCGATGTCGATGTCCATAAGGGCGAGATCGTCAGCCTGATCGGTGCCAACGGTGCCGGCAAGTCGACCTTGATGATGACCATTTGCGGTTCGCCGCAGGCCCGCACCGGCCAGGTCATTTTCGATGGCGAGGACATCACCAAGCTGCCGACGCACCTGATCGCCCGCAAGCGCATCGCCCAGTCACCGGAAGGCCGTCGCATCTTTCCGCGCATGACCGTGCTCGAAAACCTGCAGATGGGCGCCAATCTCGACAACCTCAAATTTTTCAAAGAGGACGTCGAAAAGGTGTTTGCGATGTTCCCGCGTCTGAAGGAACGCCAGAGCCAGCGCGGCGGCACGCTTTCGGGTGGCGAACAGCAGATGCTGTCGATCGGCCGTGCGCTGATGGCGCGTCCGAAGCTGCTGCTGCTCGATGAACCGTCGCTCGGTCTTGCACCGCTGATCGTCAGGGGCATTTTCGAGGCGATCAAGAAACTCAACAAGGAAGAGGGGCTGACCGTCTTCCTCGTCGAACAGAACGCCTTTGCGGCACTGAAGCTTTCGGACCGCGCTTACGTGATGGTCAACGGCAAGGTGACGATGAGCGGTTCCGGCAAGGAATTGCTGGCCAATCCGGAAGTTCGTGCAGCCTATCTCGAAGGAGGCCGGCATTGAGCGCGATCTTATCTGACCTCTCCATGGGGGAAAACTGACATGCAGGGCCTGTTTTTCGAAGACGATACGACGGTTCGTTATTTTCTCCGCGGCATCGTCCTGCTGCTCGGTTTCTGGACCGCGTGGCGCGCCGGCAAGGCGGCAGCGGAAGGCTGGAATGGTTATCGCGAAGTGGTGATCTATTCGCTGCTTCTGACCTGCGCCATGCAGTTCCTGCATTACGCCTTGTTCCAAGGGCCGTTTATCAACGCCTTCTACTTCGTTCTGGATTTCGTGTTGCTGTTTGCTTTTGCGCTGGCCGGTTTCCGTATCCGTCGCACCAGGCAGATGGTCCAGAACTATTACTGGCTCTACGAGCCCACCTCCGCATTTTCCTGGAGGAACAAAGATTGACAGCCGGTCTAATCTGAATTCAGATCGGTTTGGGCAAAGATAAAAATACACCAAAAGGTGGAACAGCTTTCCGGCGCGGTGATGGTGGGTATTGCGCTGGATCCCAAAAAGAACTCACCTCATAAATAACTGGGAGTTATTCAATGAAGAAGTCTCTTCTTTCCGCGGTTGCGCTGACGGCCATGGTTGCCTTTGGCGGCAACGCATGGGCCGATATCGTCATCGCCGTGGGCGGCCCGTTGACCGGTCCTAACGCCGCTTTCGGTGCGCAGCTTCAGAAGGGCGCCGAACAGGCCATCGCAGACATCAATGCTGCCGGCGGCATCAACGGCGAAAAGCTGACGATCGCACTCGGCGACGACGTTTCCGACGCCAAGCAGGGTGTTTCCGTCGCCAACAAGTTCGTGGCGGACGGTGTGAAATACGTGGTCGGCCACTTCAACTCGGGTGTTTCCATCCCGGCATCTGAAGTTTACGCCGAAAACGGCATTCTTGAAGTGACACCTGCAGCAACCAACCCGGTCTTTACCGAGCGCGGCCTGTGGAACACTTTCCGCACCTGCGGCCGTGACGACCAGCAGGGTGGCGTTGCCGGCAAGTATCTTGCCGACAAGTTCGCCGATGCCAAGATCGCCATCATCGATGACAAGACGCCTTACGGTCAGGGCCTCGCGAACGAGACCCAGAAGGCCTATAACGCAGCCGGCAAGAAGGAAGTCGTCCGCGAAGGCGTCAACACCGGCGACAAGGACTTTTCCGCCCTCATCGCCAAGATGAAGGAAGCCGGCGTTTCGATCATCTATTGGGGTGGTCTTCACACCGAAGCCGGCCTGATCATCCGTCAGGCCAAGGATCAGGGCCTCAAGGCAACGCTCGTTTCGGGTGACGGTATCGTTTCCAACGAACTGGCCTCGATCGCCGGCGATGCCGTCGAAGGCACGCTCAACACCTTTGGCCCGGATCCGACGCTGCGTGCGGAAAACAAGGATCTGGTCGCCAAGTTCAAGGCTGCCGGTTTCAACCCGGAAGCCTATACGCTCTATTCCTACGCCGCCGTTCAGCTGATCGCTGAAGGCATCAAGGCAGCCGGCAGCGGTGACGACGCCGAGGCTGTTGCCAAGGTGCTGAAGGAAAAGGGCCCGTTCAAGACCGTTCTGGGTGACATTGCCTTTGACGAAAAGGGCGATCCGAAGCTTCCGGGCTACGTCATGTACGAATGGAAGAAGGGTCCGGACGGAAAGTTCAGCTACTTCCAGCAGGGCAGCTAAGGCCCGACTACCAATGTTCGAAAAAACGAGAAACCCGGCGCAAGCCGGGTTTCTTGTTTCTGGTGTTCGAGCCGTGCACGAGCAAATCTGATTAGCTTGGCAAAAGCTGTTCAATCCTTGACCGGTTTCTCCCGAAGCATCAGATCGCGCTCAGAAGCCGTGGTTTCGTCGGCCGAGGCGCGCTCGTCATCAATCTCGACCTTCGCGGCACCGCCGCCATCGCGCCAGACTTTTTGCACGGCATCCGTCGCCTCGCGGGCGGTTTCAGCTTCGAAAATTGGACTGTTTCCATTGAGGGGCTTGATCTTGAAAGACATGGTCCGGCCTCCGTTTGTCAAACACAACAGTGGGGCGCCGGTTCGGTTCCCATCGTGAGGCCAAAAGACAAGCCGAAGGGCGGCGCGTTTTGGTTGGCCGGTGAAGGTGGTTATCGCGGACAACAATCCCGAAGACTGTCAGGGATCGTCACGTTTAGCACAATTCGCAATCCCGCCTTTGGTGGTCATAAGGGTATATTTCCCCTCTTTATGCGCCAATGCCTAATATTGTCAGGCGAAATAAGCTGGCGTTATCTCTAAAAAAATCAAGACTTGTTGTGCGTTGCCGAAACGATCTAATAAAGGCTGTTTTTTACTTCGAGGTTTCAAGATGGCTTTGCTCGGTGTGTTGGTAATGGCGATCGGCGGCGCTGCCGTATGGTATTGGCGTCTCAAGATGATGCGAGAGGCGGGAAGCGAGATCATCGATACCGTGGAGCGTATGCGCGGGGCGTATAAGCGCCGTGATTTTCGCAAGAAGGCTGCTGCTGCGCCGCTTGCGTCGATCACCCATCCGGGTATTGCGGCGATTTGTTTTTTCTGGTCGCTGGCCAACCAGCGCCCCGTGCAGCGTGATGGTGAAAAGCGGGTGATCGAAGCGCGCATGCGCCCCGTCATGGCCGGTGAGAATATCGATGAGATCATCAACTTTGCCGATTGGGCTATCCGGCAAGTGGTGGCGCCTGCCGATCTCGTTGGCCGGTTCCGCAAATTGTGGCTGGCATCACTCGACATGGAAGAGCGGCGGGAGCTGATCGATATTGCGGAGCAAGTCTGCGCCGTGCAGGGTGAGCCTACGACGGAGCAACAAATTGCGCTCGATACATTGCGGCGAACGCTCCTCTCCTGATGGCGCGTTTTCCCGCTTCGATACGAGAATGGCGGGCCACAGGAGCGGCGTGACCCGCTCCGGTTGGACAATCTGCTTGAAAATCCGGTCGCAAATCTGAAAAAGCCAGACGTGCCGCGGCTCGTCGATCATGGCAGGATTGTGCGTAAAAGCGATCGGAAGCGCCCGATATGTCATAAAAATGACGTCACCGGAGCGGTCTCACAACTTTTATATCAATAGGTGTAATTTATTGCATGGCTGCTACCCGGTAGAGCCATTTAAAGCTTTTCTAACTTGTGTTATTCAGCTTGCATTCAGACAGCCGAAATCCACCCCGCATCTTACCATGAGGCGCTTGATGGCATTTGAACGCATTGCAGGTCGATCTGGTTCCCAAGCTCTGGCAACTTTTTTTGCGACCGGAGCTTTTTTATTGGCCGGTGGTCTTGGCCTGGCCCAGGCCGGTTGCGGCGAGGGCTATAAGCCGGGTCGCCACATCGCCACGATCGAAGCCGATGGCGTCAAGCGTTCCGCCGTTTTTTACGTGCCGTCTTCCTATACGGGCAAGGAAAAGGTTGCGGTCGTTTTCGATTTTCACGGCAGCAACAGCAATCCGAGTGGTCAGCTCAATCGCAGTTCCTGGGACAAGGTTGCCGAAAAGAACGGTTTCATTGCAGTGGCGCTTCAGGGCAGCCTGCCGGGCAAGGCGCCTGGCACGTTTGCCTGGAACGTGCCCCATGTGGAGGTCAGCAAGGCGATCATCCCGACCGGCGGGCAGGGTGGTCTCGACGAGATTTCCTTCATCGATGAGGCTGTCGATGAGGTGAAGGAAGATTTCTGCGTCGATCCGAACCGCATCTTTGCCTCCGGTTACTCCGGTGGTGGGCGCATGTTGTCCGCTTATCTCTGCTCTGGTGGAGACGAGTTTGTCGCGGCCGGGTTCGTGAATTCGCTTCGCGCCGGACGCCCGGTGGAGACCGAAGGCAAGTGGGGGCCTGAAAAGGCCAATTGCAGCCCGGCGAAGCCAGTCTCGATCGTTGCATTTGCGGGCCAGAAGGACGAGCAGAACCCCTATGCCGGCGGTGGCGCTGCCTATTGGCAATACGGTTTCAAAACGGCCATTCAGCGTTGGACGGATCTCGACGGCTGCACCGGCAATGGTCGTACGGACACCGTCAACGGCGTGACTTACGGCATCTACGATACGTGCAAGAACGGCGCCCGTATCGCCTCTTATTCCTTTGCCAACGGCACGCATGACTGGCCGAAGCCGACGGAAAAGGAAACGGTCATCGCCGCCGCGACCGATAGCACCAACGGCGTCGTGAAGGTTTCCGCTACGGCGAAAAAACCTGCATTCGATGCGAATGTCGATCCCGCCTATCGGATGTGGGACTTCTTCGGCAAGGCAGACAGCACCGACGTCGTTGCGACCGCCGCACAGCCCAAGGCCAAGCTTAGCGATGCAGTTGCCGCCAAGGACTGCATGGCAACCGGTGACAGCCAGGAAATGACTTGCAGAACCGGCCAGACCGCCGACATGCGCCGCAGCGGGCAAGGCGCGAAGGGATCGCTGTAAGAGCAGCGCTTGTGGATAGCATAGTGTGCGGTGGCATGGCCGCCACCGGTGCAGCCTGCCGCTAACGGCAGGTATTCGACGTGCACTCCCGCAAGGCTCCTCGCGGCTCCAGCGGTTCCGATTGTATCGGTTTGATGGCAATCACCGATGAAGGCCGGCCCGATGCGGAAAAATCAAAATCCGGCATTTTTCGTATTGCGCAATGATGCAGCGCTGTCGAAACTTCGAAACTCTGGCCAGGCCTGTGCAGAACGGTCTCGGCCCCGAGTGATGCGAGGAGTTTTATCATGCTGGCACTGCGACCGAACTGCGAATGCTGCGACAAGGATCTTCCTGCCGATAGCCGCGAGGCGATGATCTGCACATTCGAGTGCACGTTCTGCGCCGATTGCGCCTCCGAGATGCTCGGCTGCACATGCCCGAATTGCGGTGGCGAACTCGTGCGCCGTCCGGTGCGGCCCGCGGCGGCGCTTGCACGTCACCCCGCCTCGACGCAACGCGTTCTCAAGGCCGAGGGCTGCAAGCCTCAAACTGCTTTAACTGCCTGACACAAAGATTCATATCCATCCACTAAGTGACGGTAATCATGAGGTAAAGCCGCTTGACGACCGGCCTTTTCGATCGTGCTGAACCTTTTCTTCGGACCGATCCCGCGTCCGGCTTGCGGCACAGGCGGTGACGCAGATGCGGCTCTCTGGTACAACGAATCGTTCATTGCAACGAAACGCGGGAGCACATCGGATGTCTACGAAACACTATCGCGGCGGCTGCCAGTGTGGCGCCGTAACATTTGAAGCCGATGCCGATCTCGATCAGACGGTGACTTGCAATTGCTCGCGCTGCCAGCGGCTCGGTGCTGTGCTGACCTTTGTGCCCAGAGATGCGTTTTCGCTCAAAACCGGTGCTGAAAATCTCTCGGAATACCTCTTCAACAGCAAGAAGATCCATCATCAGTTCTGCAAGACCTGCGGTATCCAGAGCTTCTCCTATGGCAGCAAGCCGGATGGTTCGGAAATGGTGGCGCTTAACGTCAATTGCCTGGAGGGCGTCGATCCGCGTGAACTCCAGTCCTATCATCACGATGGCGCGGCGGCGTGACGTGCGGGAGGGCAGGCGGATGTTGAAACTGGCAATGATGCCGCTTCTTTGCGGATGTGTGCTGCTTGTCGATGGCCCGGCGCCCGCGCAGGAGCCCAAGCCCGATTGCAAGGCGCCGCAGACCCAGACCGACATGACGATCTGCGCCGGCGAAGATCTGGCGGTCGCCGACCGTGAACTCAACGCCCAATATCAGGCGACCCGCAAAGCCGTGAAAGCGCGGGATATCGGTGCCGTCACAGCGGACATGAAGGGCGCAGAAGAATTGCTCGTGAAAGCCCAGCGTGCCTGGATCGCCTATCGTGATGCGGAATGTGCATCCTGGGGGTATCAGGCGCGAGGCGGATCGATGGAGCCCATGTTGATTTCGACCTGTTCGGCAAACCTTACGCGCGCACGGACCAAGGAGTTGAAATCGCTGGCCGAAACCATGTAGGGCAGGTGGCCATGGCGTATTCGGTCCGTCGTTCCGACGTTGATGATGTGGCCGCATGGGCGCGGCTGCGGCATTCGCTCTGGCCGGATGGTTCGCCGGATCAGCACAGGGCGGAAATTGTCGCCGCGATGGCCGGTGGCATCCTTCGCGGCTATCTGGCGTTCGATGCTCCGGGTGAAGCGATCGGTTTCGCCGAAATTTCCTTCCGTCGTTATGCTAATGGCAGCACCCATTCGCCGGTGCCGTTTCTGGAAGGCATCTGGATTGATGGTGATCATCGCCGGCACGGTGTCGGCCGCCTGCTGATCGAACGGATTTCAGCCGACTGCGCGGCCGAAGGTTTCGTCGAACTCTGTTCGGATGCCGATATCGATAATCTCGCCTCGCAAAATGCGCATGAAAGCTGGGGTTTTGCCGAGACGGAGCGGGTTGTCTATTTCCGTCGGCCGCTCTGATATGCGCCGAAGACGCATCGTTTTTCTGGCGCCATCTATCGCAATCGCCGCCATCTTGCTGGCCGTCGTCATCGGCGCTCTCATCCCACGCCCGCTTTTTTCCCGGGATGTTACCGCTCCCACCGACACGCGTCGCATTCTTGTTATTTCAAACCCGATCCATACGGATATTGCCATTCCGTTGAATGACGAAACCCGCGTTACCTATGCGTTTCTCGGAGCATCCGGCATTCCTGTCGCCGATCCTCGGGCCGAATGGCTGGTGATCGGCTGGGGAGGGCGGTCGTTCTATCTGGAGACACCGACCTGGGGCGAACTGAAGCCCATGCCCGTTTTTCGGGCGCTGACATTCGATCGTTCGGTCATCCATGTCGATATTGCCGGGCCCATTGACGAAACACATGCTGCGGTGCGGGCATTCGAGCTTTCGCCGAGCGCATTCCAACACCTCTCCAGCTTCATTCTGGCAAGTTTCGTCTACGAAAAGGGCCAGGTCGCACTGATACCTGATGCCGGGTATGGCGTTTATGATCGATTTTTCGAGGCACATGGCTGGTTTAACGCTCTTGCCGGCTGCAACACGTGGACCGCAGCAGCGCTGCGAGCTGCCGGCTTGCGCACGGGCTTCTGGAATCCGTTGCCGCAGACACTCGATGTCTCGCTTCAGCTCTTCAATCGTGCCGATAATTGAGGCCAGGCAGCGGCCAAGCAATGCTTCCTGTGAATAGCTGCTGTGCAATGCAAGATTTTATTAAGAAGCTTGCTGCGTTGCGGCGCAATATTCATTAGAGGAGTTCTCATCTGCCTCTGGACGGGGCGAATGTTCAATTTCTTTTGGAGACAGTCATGCTGGGCAAACGCGTTCCCCAAGTCACTTTCCGCACTCGCGTCCGCGATGAAGCCGTTGGTGGCCCGAACCCCTTCCGTTGGCAGGATGTCACCTCCGCAGATTATTTCGCGGGCAAGCGAGTCGTGCTGTTTTCGCTGCCGGGTGCATTCACGCCGACCTGCTCGACTTTCCAGCTGCCTGATTTCGAAAAGCTCTTCACCGACTTCCAGGCCGAAGGCATCGACGCCATCTATTGCATGTCCGTCAACGACGCATTCGTCATGAACGCATGGGCCAAGAGCCAGAATCTCGAAAACGTTACGGTCATTCCGGACGGTTCGGGCGAGTTCACCCGCAAGATGGGCATGCTGGTTGCCAAGGATAATCTCGGCTTCGGCATGCGCTCGTGGCGTTACGGCGCCATCGTCAACGATGGCGTGGTCGAGCAGTGGTTCGAGGAAGAAGGTTATTCCGACAATTGCGAGAGCGACCCTTACGGTGCGTCTTCGCCGCAGAACATTCTCGAAAACCTGCGCGCCATGAAGATCGCCGCCGAATAAGGCCTTTTGCCTTTTTGCGATATTTGAAAAACCCGGTCCTGTGCCGGGTTTTTTGCTGTCAGTCTTTCGGTCCCATGTTCGACCAGACGGGACCGCTGATACTCTGCAGCAAGGCCGGTGCCACACCATCGATCCGTGCCAGCACCGCCTTGCCCAGTTCCTGTCCGGCGTGGCGCACGTCTTCGGTGACGGTCAGGATCTCAGGCCGGATCCAGTTCAGGAATTCGGCCGATTGTTTTGCAACGATGTCGACATCGATCCCCAGCCGGCGGCCGGCTGCTTCGATTCCTGCCACTAGCGCGATCGTGGATGAGCCACTGAGCGAGACGATGCCGTCGGGCGGTTCGGGCAGGCGCGACAAACGTTCGGAATGGCTGCGCAATTCGTCGAGCGCGGTTTCCGTCGTCAGGCGGCCCATGGAGACTTCCGTCGCCTGAAAATCGGCCAATGCCCGTTCGAAGCCGATACGGCTGTGAAGGTGATAGGAAAACCTGCTTTGAGGGGCCAGAAGAGCGATGCGCCGACGGCCACGTTTTACCAGCCGCTCGACCGCCTGGTAGACATAGGCCTCATTGTCGAAATCGTGGAAGGGGTGCGTGATGCCCATATCGGTGCGCCCATGGGTGACGAAAGGCAGGTTACGCTCGGTCATCAGGCGCACACGCGGGTCGTCCGGCTCGATACGTGAAATGATCACGCCATCGGCAGACCCGGTGTCGAGAATATAGCGCACCGGCACCATCGGATCCTTTTCGAAGGAGTGAGGCGTGACGACGAGGTGGTATTGCGTCCCGCCCAGAACTTCCGAAATGCCTTGGACGATCTGGCTGGTAAAACCCATCAATTCCTGTTCGATGCTCAGGACAAGGGCGATGACATTGGTTTTTCCGGTGCGCAGCCTCACGCCCGCGCGGTTCGGCTGATACCCGAGTTGTCGAGCGACCAGACGCACCCGCTCCTTCGTTTCGGCGCCGATATCGGGCGCATCCTTCAATGCGCGCGACACGGTGGTTATGCCGAGGCCGGTCATGAAGGCGATGGTTTTCAGGGTCGGCCGCTCGGCCGCGGGCGCTGTGCGAGCAAATCTTTTGTCTTGTTCGTCCATGGCTGCCGTTCGCGCTGGATATGCCGCATGAAAAAGCTTTTGATCACCGGATTTCGCTTCATACGGTAAAAAACTGTAACGTTACAGTGAATTTTCAAACCCTCTGCGGCTTCGAATGCGACAACCTGCAATTTTACATTGGTACAACGCAGGCGCACAACAATTTTGCACTCGCGAAGTGATCACTACATATCGTTAGGCGATAATGCTGATTTTTAACAGATTTATTGACTTGCCAAAAATCTCCAAATTCTCTTTTGGGTTGAATCCATCTTGTTGCAAAAAATATTCATCCAATCTCGGGTTGCCACCCGGAAATCTTTGGCCTAGCTTTTTACTGCAACGTTTCAGTGAGGGAGGAGACTCATGCGTATTCGTTCTTTTGCAGCTGTCATGGCTGCCACGGTGGCACTGCCCTGTATCGTGCAGGCCGCCGATCTTGAAGTCACGCATTGGTGGACGTCGGGTGGCGAAGCTGCTGCCGTGAAGGAATTGGCCAACGCTTTCAACGCGACAGGAAACAAGTGGGTGGATGGCGCCATTGCCGGTTCCGGCAGCACGGCGCGTCCGATCATGATCAGCCGCATCACCGGCGGTGACCCGATGGGCGCGACCCAGTTCAACCACGGCCGTCAGGCCGAGGAGCTGGTGCAATCCGGCCTGATGCGCGACCTCACCGAGGTGGCGGAAAAGGGCAAGTGGAAAGAGGTGATTAAGCCGGCGAGCCTGCTCGACAGCTGCACCTATGAGGGCAAGATCTATTGCGCGCCCGTCAACATTCACTCCTGGCAGTGGCTTTGGGTTTCCAATGCCGCCTTCGAAAAGGCCGGTGTTCCTGCACCGAAAGACTGGAACGAGTTCGTCGCTGCTGGCCCGAAACTGCGGGAAGCCGGAATTCAGCCCCTCGCCATCGGCAGCCAGGCCTTCCAGGTCAACGGCCTGTTCGACACGCTGGTGATCACCGTGGGTGGCAAGGAACTTTACGAAAAGGTCTACAAGGACAAGGACGAAGAGGCGGCTGCCGGGCCTGAAATGGCCAAGGTCTTTGCAGCGGCCGTGCAGGCGCGTGAGCTTGCCCGCGGCAACAACGTGCAGGACTGGAACCAGGCCACCAATCTCGTCATCACCGGCAAGGCCGGCGGCCAGATCATGGGTGACTGGGCACAGGGCGAATTCCAGCAGGCAGGTCAGACTGCCGGCAAAGAATATAGCTGCCTTGCGGGGCTCGGCCTCAACGAAGTGCTGACCACCGGCGGCGACGCCATCTACTTCCCGTTGCTCAAGGACGAGGCGAAAGCCAAGGCACAGGAAGCTCTGGCTGAAACCATCGTCGATCCGAAGGTGCAGGTGGCATTCAACCTGAAAAAGGGTTCCGTGCCGATCCGCAGCGATATCGACATGGCTGCCGCCAACGACTGCATGAAGAAGGGTATCGACATCATCGCCAAGGGTGGCACCGCCACCAGCGTCGATCAGCTTCTATCCACCGACAGCATGAAGCAGAAGGAGGACCTGATGTCCGAATTCTTCGCGAAGGCTTCGATGACGCCGGAAGCCGCCCAGGAGCGGTTTGCCGAGATCATCGGCTCGGCGGACTGATAACCGCTCTCATCGCTCAAACTGACCGGCCCCGCTATCGCACGGGGCCGGACGGAAAACCGCGCCCTTGCGGCTGCCGGCCGATCGAGGAAGACATATGGCTCAATCCACCCCATCTGCCCGACCCAATCAGCTTTTCCGCAATCTCAATTCGAAGATTGCCTCCATCCCGATGATCTTTGTCGCCCTGGTGATTTTCCTGGGTGGCTCCATCTGGACAGTCGTTTATTCCTTTACCAACTCCCGGCTTCTGCCGCGTACCAATTTTGTCGGTTTCGACCAGTATGAACGGCTCTGGGCCTCGTCCCGCTGGATCATCTCGATCCAGAACCTGGCGATTTACGGCATCCTGTCGCTGATCTTTTCGCTGGTGGTCGGCTTTGTGCTGGCTGCGCTGATGGATCAGAAGATCCGCTTTGAAAACGTCTTCCGCACCATTTTTCTGTATCCCTTCGCGCTGTCCTTCATCGTAACCGGCCTTGTCTGGCAATGGATCCTCAATCCGGATTTCGGCATTCAGGGCATCGTGCGGTCGCTTGGCTGGGAAAGCTTCGATTTCAACCCGATCTACGATGCGGACATCGTCATCTATGGCATCCTGATTGCCGGCCTCTGGCAGGGCACCGGGCTTGTGATGTGCCTGATGCTGGCCGGACTTCGCGGCATCGACGAGGATATCTGGAAGGCTGCCCGTGTGGACGGAATTCCCATGTGGCGGACATACATCTTCATCGTCATCCCCATGATGCGGCCGGTCTTCGTCACCACGCTGGTCATCATCGGTGCCGGCATCGTCAAGCTTTACGATCTCGTCGTGGCGCAGACTTCCGGCGGGCCGGGCAATGCTTCCGAAGTGCCGGCGAAATACGTCTACGACTACATGTTCCAGGCGCAGAACCTGGGGCAGGGTTTTGCCGCTTCCACGATGATGCTGCTCACTGTCGCCATCATCATCATTCCCTGGGCTTATCTTGAATTTGGAGGGCGCAAGCGTGGCTGACGTTTCCACTCTCAACACCGCCGCTGTCGGCTCCGATGCCGTCAGACCCACTCTGGCGCCCGGCCCCCGTGGCAGAAAGCCAAAACGTGTGCTGTCGCGTCGCAACATCATGCTCTACGGCATTCTCGGCCTGGCCGCGCTCTATTACCTGCTGCCACTTTATGTGATGGTTGTGACCTCGCTGAAAGGCATGCCGGAAATCCGCCTCGGCAACATTTTTTCGCCGCCGGTGGAAATCACCTTCGAACCCTGGGTGAAGGCGTGGGCGCAAGCCTGCACCGGCCTTAACTGCGACGGTCTTTCACGTGGTTTCTGGAACTCCGTGCAGATCATGGTCCCGTCCGTCATCGTGTCGATCCTTGTCGCTTCGGTTTCCGGTTATTCGCTGGCCAACTGGCGCTTCAAGGGCTCGGAACTGTTCTTCTCGATCCTCATCATCGGCGCCTTCATTCCCTATCAGGTGATGATCTATCCGATCGTCATCATCCTTCGGGAGATGGGTATTTACGGCACGCTGACCGGGCTGATCATCGTCCACACGATTTTTGGCATGCCGATCCTGACGCTGCTCTTCCGTAACTATTTTGCCTCGCTGCCGGAAGAACTGTTCAAGGCGGCGCGTATCGACGGTGCCGGGTTCTGGCAGATCTACGGGCGGATCATGTTGCCGATGTCACTGCCGATTTTCGTGGTGGCGATGATCCTGCAGGTCACCGGCATCTGGAACGACTTTCTGTTCGGCGTCGTATTCACGAGGCCCGACACCTATCCGATGACGGTGCAGCTCAACAACATCGTCAACTCCGTGCAGGGCGTGAAGGAATACAACGTCAACATGGCAGCAACGCTGCTGACCGGTGCCGTTCCGCTCATCGTCTATTTCGTATCCGGCCGCCTTTTCGTCCGTGGCATCGCCGCCGGCGCAGTGAAGGGATGACCTCCATGAACGTAGTTCCCATGCAATTTTCCAAGGCCAATCATAGCGTTTCCGTGCGTGACCTGACCTTGTCCTTCGGTGCGCTGACGGTTCTCGGAAACCTCAATCTCGATATCCATGACGGCGAGTTTCTCGTGTTGCTCGGTTCGTCCGGTTGCGGAAAATCGACACTGCTCAACTGCATTGCCGGTCTCTTGGAGCCGACCGAGGGGCAGATTTTCATCAAGGACAAGAACGTCACCTGGGAAGAGCCGAAGGATCGCGGCATCGGCATGGTGTTCCAGTCCTATGCGCTTTACCCGCAGATGACGGTCGAAGGAAATCTCTCCTTCGGCCTGAAGGTTGCCGGCATGGCGAAGGACGAGATCGCCAAGCGCATTGCCCGCGCCGCCGAGATTTTGCAGATCGAGCCGCTGTTGCAGCGCAAGCCGGCGGCCTTGTCCGGTGGCCAGAGGCAGCGTGTGGCAATCGGGCGCGCTCTTGTGCGCGATGTCGATGTCTTCCTGTTCGACGAGCCGCTTTCCAACCTCGATGCCAAGCTGCGGTCCGAACTGCGTGTCGAGATCAAGCGACTGCACCAGCAACTGAAAAACACGATGATCTACGTCACCCACGACCAGATCGAAGCGCTGACGCTGGCGGATCGTATCGCCATCATGAAATCAGGCGTCATCCAGCAGCTGGCAGATCCGATCACCATCTATAACCGCCCGAACAACCTGTTTGTCGCCGGTTTTATCGGCTCGCCGTCCATGAATTTTCTGCACGGCGAACTGGTGGAGGAGGGCGGACGTACCGTTTTCCGCACCAACAATGTCAGCTTTTCGCTCGAGGGTTACGACACCTCGGAAATGCTCGAGGCCGGTCGCAAGGTCGTGCTCGGCGTGCGGCCCGAACATATCAAGGTCGATGGCGATCTTGCCGGCGAGGAGGCGCATGAGGCGGTGGTTGATATCGAAGAACCGATGGGCGCCGACAATCTCATCTGGCTGAAACTGGCCGGTCACACGATCTCGGTG
Source organism: Hyphomicrobiales bacterium (assembly GCA_900472395.1). GTDB lineage: Bacteria > Pseudomonadota > Alphaproteobacteria > Rhizobiales > Rhizobiaceae > Neorhizobium. Next base: position 4,996 of record UCHV01000005.1, on the reverse strand, counting down.
CGTGTTGGCGGCGCGCGGCGTTACGCCATCGGTGCGCAGGTGCGGCTCGGTTTCGACATGACCATGGCATCGCTTTTCGATGCCGGTACGGAGGAGCGGATTTGACGATCCGCTTGGCCTGACGCCGATCAGGCAGATTTTTCATTTCAAGGAGGATGACATGACGACTTTCGGTTTCCAGCTTTACAGCGCTCGCAATTTTCCACCGCTTTCCGATACGCTCAAACTCGTGGCCAGCGAGGGCTACAAGGAAGTCGAGGGTTATGGCGGTCTCTACGCCACGCTCGATGAGGCGGCCCTCAAGTCCTTTCGTGCCGAACTGGATGCCAACGGCCTGACAATGCCGACCGGCCATTTCGGGCTGGATCTTCTGGAAAAGGAGCCGGCACAGGCATTGCTGATCGCCAAGACGCTCGGCATTTCCGGCATCTATTGCCCGCATCTTGCTGCAGACCAGCGGCCGGCAGACGCTGAAGGCTGGTACGCCTTTGGCAAGCGTCTGGCAGAAGCCGGCAAACGCTATCAGGATGCCGGTTACACCTTCGGCTGGCACAATCACGATTTCGAATTCAAGGCGCTGCCGGATGGTTCGACGCCGCAGGAGCAGATTTTTGCCGGTGGCCCCGATCTTTCCTGGGAAGCCGATATCGCCTGGGTCATCCGCGGCGGTGCCGATCCGTTCGCCTGGATCGAAAGCTACGGCAAGAAGATCTCCGCCGTGCACGTCAAGGACATCGCACCGGCCGGCGAAAACACCGATCAGGACGGCTGGGCCGACCTCGGCGACGGCACTGTACCGTGGAAGGATCTGATCGCTGCGCTCAAGAAAACGCCGGCCAAACATTTCGTGCTGGAGCATGACAACCCGAACGACGTCGTGCGGCTTGCCAAGCGCTCCATCGCTTCTTTCAACACCTACTGATTTCAAGATACGCGGAGTTACTCATGTCGAAGGAACTGGGCGTCGGCATCATCGGATGCGGCAACATTTCCACCACCTATTTTGCGCTTTCGCCGCTCTTCAAGGGTTTGAAAATCCTTGCCTGCGCGGATCTCAATCCGGAAGCGGCAAAACTTCGCGCCGAGGAATACGGCGTGAAGGCACAAACCATCCCCGAGCTTCTCGCCAATGACGAGCTCGATGTGGTCGTGAACCTCACCATTCCGGCGGCACATTTCACCGTGTCGAAGGCGATCCTCGAGGCCGGCAAACACGTCTACTCCGAAAAGCCGCTGACGATCACGCTGGAAGAAGGCAAGGAATTGCAGGCGCTGGCCAAGGCAAAGGGCCTTGCCGTCGGCTGCGCACCCGATACCTTTCTCGGCGGCGCGCATCAGCTTGCCCGGCAGTTCATCGATGAAGGCGGTGTCGGACGCATCACGTCGGGCACCTGCCATGTGATGAGCCCCGGCATGGAGATGTGGCATCCCAATCCGGGCTTCTTCTTCCTGAACGGCGGCGGGCCGATCCTCGATCTCGGGCCGTATTACATCGCCAACCTCATCAACTTCCTCGGCCCGATCAAGCGGGTGGCGGCTTTGACCTCGATGGCCAATCCGACCCGCCTGATTACCAGCGAGCCTTTGAAAGGGCAGAGCATCCCGGTCGAGACACCCACCAATATCCATGCCTTGCTGGAGTTCGGTGGCGGCGCGACGATCACGCTGTCGGCAAGCTGGGATGTGTGGTCGCATCGCCATGCCAATATGGAACTTTATGGCACCGAAGGCTCGATCTATGTGCCCGATCCGAACTTCTTCGGCGGTGTGGTGGAAGCGAGCGGTCGGAATAAGGATATCCAGCCGCTCAAGGATTGGGATCATCCCTTCAGCAAGGCCAACCAGGAAAGCCCCAGCGGCCCGCGCGCCAATTATCGCACGGCCGGCCTTGCCGATATGGCCATGGCGCTGATCGAGGGACGCGATGTGCGTTGCTCTATCGACCGCGCTCTGCACGGCGTCGATGTGATGACCTCCATCCTCAAATCCGGATCCGAGGGCAATTTCGTCGCGACCACCACGACCTGCACTCAGCCGGCAGCGCTCGGTATAGACGAGGCCCTGGCGCTGTTGCGCTGACAAAGTGGTGTAGACGCGCAAGATCCACCCGGTTCCCCTCCCGGGTGGATCTGCTTTGTGCAAATGGTGTTCACGCCGGGCTTGTGCTTGACACGGCGGTTGGCAATGATGCGGAAAACCGTAATCGAGTGGGAAAGCCATGGAGCATATCCAGTATTATCGTCCGGCCGGCGTCGTTACCGATCCGCCGATAGACACCGTCAGCCTGCCGCATGATCTGCGCCACCTGCGCCGCAAGTTGCTGCATTTGTCCAATGGCGGCATGGTGATGCTCGACCTCAAGGAAGCCGTCATGTTTCATCATGGCGACCGCCTTATCCTCGACAATGGCGACACGATCGAGATACATGCCGCGCCCGAAAAACTTTATGAGATCAACGCACGCGATGCGCGGCATCTGGTCGAAATCGCCTGGCATCTCGGCAACCGTCATCTTTCGGTCCAGATCGAGGAAGATCGCATTCTCATTCTGCGCGATCATGTCATCCGCGGCATGCTGGAAGGGCTGGGCGCCAAGGTTTATGATGTCGAAGAGCCGTTTCAGCCGGCGCGTGGCGCTCATTCGCATGGTCATGATCACGGCCACGTTCACGGCCCCGGCTGCAATCATGACTGAAAGGTTGTGAGGCCGGTCGCTGACCTGCACGCAACACCAAGTGCGTGCGGAATTGGCGATCTCCCCACTCTACGGATCATCATGACATTGCGCACAATCCTGGTTGGTATCCTGCTTGCCGTTTCAGCCTTGCAACCCGCCCATGCTTTCGAGGCTATCGACAGACACATAACCGGCCTTGCCATTCGCAATCTCGTCTGGAGCGGCTTCCAAACACGGGCGGAAGTCGAGGAAATCATCGTCGAGGAATATCTCGATCCCTCGGAACTGAGCGATGCCGACCGGCAGTGGATAGGGCAAGAGACTGCCGGCCTGTTCGAGGAAAAACGCGACGAGGAAAAGAGCTGGCCCAAAGAGACGGATGTCGACCATCTCGAAGCCGCCTTCGAACAGTTGCGCAAGGCGGAGATCATCGCCCTTCATTACGCAGGCAACACCCAGTCGGATGGGCGCTCCGATGCCGGTGACGAATACCACGCCCGCAAGGATGCAGGGCGATCCTCACGGGGCTGGGTTTTCTATCATTCCCAGGATGTCGATGGCGCTCTTGCCTCTGGCGAGCTTTATCTCGCCTTCGGCGCTTTCGAAAATCCGGATCAGATGGCGCCGGTGATCGCGCGCGAAGCCATGGCCGTGCTTGCGCAGCACGGCCTCAAGGCGAGTTGGGATGGCGATATCGGCCAACGTATCCGCATTGCGCCATTCACATGGCGCAAGCGCAATTTGGCCGATTGAGCCTCAGACGACTTCGCGCAGAGCCTGAACGTCGCCGATCTGGATCATGCGGCCACGAACGGTAACGCCGCGCGGACGAAGTGTTGAAAAGGCACGCGACAGCGCTTCCGGTGCCAGACCCAGCATACCGGCCAGAAGGTTTTTCTGGAAAGGCAGCTGCACGGAGGCCGGGCCGCGGTCGAGCGGGCAACGTTCCAGCAGGTAGTCGGCAACACGTTGAGGCGCGGTGTTCAAACGATCGCTGCCGACGCAGTGCATCGTGTCGATGAGATGTTGCGAGAGGCAGGTCATCACGGCGCGGGCGATGTTGCTGTCCTCTTCAGCCAGACGGCGGACGGTGCCGAGATCGAAGCGGGCCAGCGTCGCCGTATCGGCTGTCTGCGCGTTGAACGTATATTCATCGCCGCCGTAGATCATACATTCGGCAAAAACGTCGCCGGGCTGGCAAATGCGCACATCGGCGTGGCGACCCTCGCGACTCAGCCGGAACATGCGCACATAGCCGTTGAGCACACAGTAGAACGCATCGGCATTTTCGCCCTGGCGAAACACCGAGGAGCGGCCCTCGCGGTCTTCAACGACCGCGCTGTCAAGCATGCGCTGCAGGGAGCGCCCCTGCAGCCCGGACAAAAGCGATGTTCTCAGGAGCTGGCCGCGTTCGCTTTCGGTGATGGCATGTTTGTTCATCGTTGCAGTTCCTCCTTTGCCGGGGGCTAAAGGGCCGGCGGTTTTTCGATGCTGGGAGGATAGCGGATGGTGCGGCAGGCAATTTGATGTTCATCAAAGTGCCTGCCGGAAAATCAGACTTGTGTCGTTTGACCGCAGTTGATCCTATTCGGCAGCCAGCGGGGGCAGCCTCAGTACGTTTCCACGGGCCGAGCGGTCCTCAGCCTTTTCACGCTCGATGCGGCTGATGCGCTCTTCAAGGTCCGCCATGCCGGCCGCCTGTTCGCGGGAAGCCTTGCTGAGTTCTTCTTCCGACATCGGCAGTTCTTCCTCATCCTTTTTGCCGACGAGGCGACCGAAGATGCGGGCAAGCAATCGCGACAGGTCATCCATGATCAGGAAGAACGACGGCACGACGAGCAGCGAAAGCACGGTGGAAACGATGATGCCGCCGATCACCGCAATCGCCATCGGCGCACGGAACGAGCCGCCTTCACCGACGCCGAGCGCCGAGGGCAGCATGCCCGCGGACATGGCAATCGAGGTCATGATGATCGGGCGGGCACGTTTGCGGCCGGCTTCCACCATGGCCTCGACGCGGGCCATGCCGGCGTGTTTCATCTCGATGGCGAAATCGACCAGCAGGATGGCGTTTTTGGTGACGATGCCCATCAGCATCAGAATGCCGATGAGGACGGGCATGGAGAGCGAGTTGCGGGTGATGATCAGGGCCACTGCCACGCCGCCGATGGCCAGCGGCAACGAGAACAGGATGGTGAAGGGCTGGATGACATCCTTGAACAGCAGGATCAGCACGACCAGAACAAGCAGCAGACCGAGCAGCATGGCATGGCCGAAACCGGCCAGCATTTCCGCCTGAACCTTGGCGTCGCCGCTTTC
>UCHV01000002.1 GCA_900472395.1 Hyphomicrobiales bacterium | reverse complement strand
GTTCGATGCCGCTCATGGCGTCGATTGCCTGGGCAACGACGGCATCGCTGCGGGTCGCCTCGTTGCTGACAGCGCTGACGCGCTGGGAGGCTTCCTTTGCGCCGTCGGCAGTCTGACGCACGGCAACGGTCAGTTCGTCCAGCGCTGCGGAGGTTTCCTCGAGGTTCGCCGCCTGGCGCTCGGTGCGCTGCGACAGTTCATTGGAGGCGCGGCGGATTTCTTCCTTGGAACCGCCGATATCGACACCCTTGGCATTCACCTTGGCCATGGCCGCTTCGAGGTGAGACAGCGCCTCGTTGAAATTGTCGCGCAGATCGGCGTAGCGGGAGCCGAGATCGGCGCAACGTACCGTCAGGTCGCCCTGTGCAAGAGCCGCAAGCGAGGCGCCGATGGTGGAAACGACGCGCGCCTGCAATTCTGCTTCGGAGCGCTGGTTGTCGAGGTTCTGCTGGCGTTCGCCGTCGAGTTCTGCCTGCTGGCGGTGCTGGCGCTCTTCCATCGCATGGCGCTCGCGCACCTTCTGCTGCAGCGACTGGGTGGCGCGCGCCATCAGGCCCACTTCGTTTTTCATGCCCGTATGCGGGATGGCAAGATCGACATTTTCGTCTGCAACGGCATTGAGGGCCGAGCGGATATCGCCAAGCGGGCTGGAAATGTTGCGGATGACGACGAAGGCGAGAATGGTGCCGAGCAGAAGGATGACAGCGCCAATCCCGACCGCCTTGAAGATGTCGCTGCGGATCTGGGCTTCGAGGTCATCGACATAAACGCCGGTCACCATCACCAGCTGCCATGGTTCAAAGGCAAGCGCATATGAGCTCTTGCGGAAGCCATCGCCCTGCTGACCCGGCTTGGGGCCGAGGAAATCGACGATGCCGCCGCCATTACGGCCGATCTTGACCGCTTCGTCGCGATACATGTAGCCGGTTACGTCCGGCTTCCCCTTGAAATTCTGGCCGAGGCGCTTGGCATCGGGGTGCAGGCGCATGGTCACGTCATAGTCGTAGGCGTAAAGATAACCGTCAGGCTGGAACTTCATGGCCGCTACGGCCGCAAAAGCCTGCGCCTGTGCGTTTTCGCGCGAAAGCTCGCCCTTGGCTTCCATCTCCTGGAATTTCTTGAGGATGCCGATGCCTGATTCCACCTGCGTGCGCAGCATGCCGTAACGTTCGGCATAGATCGCGCTGGTGGATGTCTTCAGAACAAAATAGGTGCCGATTGCGAACCCGACCATCAGGGTTAGTACTAGCAGCACGAGCTGATGGGAAATCTTCAGGTTCTTCATAAAGCCCTCAAGGTCGATCGGGCCGCGAAAATTGCAGCCTCGGTCCGGATCAATTTCTGGAAGAACAGCGCATCCTGCGCCGGGATTATGCTGCATCGCACACCCCTAGAATTACACGGGATATTTAAATAAAACTTTAAGCGACAGGTGTCTTGTCGTGTTTCGCATGTCTAGAATGCAGTCGTGACTTCGTGTCCGGTTATTCGCACTGGAAGCCCATGAAAAATGCTTCGTTTTCAAAGTCATGATTGAAAGAGTCGTGGCTGTTTGCAGTAAAGACGCCATTTGATCTGCTGGTTTGAACGGATGCACAAAAGCAGAAGGCGCCACCGAGGTGACGCCTTGCTGTTTTCGAATGACTGCCGGATTGGCCGCTATTTTGGGCTTATCGTCTCCGGCGCAGCGAAAAGTTGGTGAACGACCGTTTGTTGCCGCTGGAAGCCCTGTCGTTTTGCTCTGCCTGCTGTTCCGGCACGGCGGCGGTAGTGGCGCTGGTATCGATCCCGTCGCGGGCCGGCGGCAGCATGACGCGCACGGTATTCACCCGGCCGCTGCGCAGCGGCTGCGTCGCGAAAGCCTTCTGTTCGGCCGTGTTCATCCAGCCGGGCATCTTGCTGACGAAGGTGACCGGCGAGCCGCCCCACCATTCCTCTGTGCGCACCAGTTTCTCCTGGCCGTCGATATCGCGGATTTCAGTTCTCTGGATATCGGGCCCGAGAGCAGGGACGTGGTAGGCGCGCGGATCATCCGGCGTCTTTTGCATTGCAGTCCTGTCGCAGACCGCGCAAAGCTTTTCGACGATGCTGGTCGTACGGCCTGTTTCCACCAGCTTGGTGATGGAAGACGCCAATGCCGGGCTGCCGATCGAAATGATCGCCGCAGTCAGAACAATAGCACGCATGACAAGTCTCCGGGTTGCTGCCGCACGTAGGGCGGACGGACGCAATTTTGCTGTCCGCAGCTTAAACCCGGTTTCCTTGCCATCCGGTCACGAGACTTGGTAAATATTGAACGAATGCCGAATTGGGGCGGGTGCGATAAGGGTCAGCCCTGTTCGCGTGCGACAGCTCTCCAGCCGATATCGCGGCGGCAGAAACCGTTTTCCCATTCGACCCCTTCGACCAGTGCATAGGCGCGGGCCTGCGCCTCCGCCACGCTCGGTCCGGCCGCCGTCACGTTCAGCACACGGCCGCCGGTCGCCACCAGCTTTCCGTCCTTCAAGGCGGTGCCGGCATGAAACACCCGTTCACCGTCGCCGGTCTGCGGCAGAGCGGTGATCGGCGTGTTCTTTTCATAATTTGCCGGGTAGCCTTTTGAGGCCATAACCACGGTCAGAGCCACGTCATCGCTCCATTCGGCGGTTACCTGGTCAAGCGTACCGGTGGATGCCGCATAAAGCAGATCGAGGAGATCGCTTTTCAGGCGCATCATCAGCACCTGGGTTTCCGGATCGCCGAAACGCACGTTGTATTCGATCAGTTCCGGGCCCTTCTGGGTTATCATCAGGCCGGCAAAAAACACGCCGGTAAAGGGGTAACCGCTTTCGGCCATGCCGCGAATGGTCGGCTCGATGATCTCCTTCATGGTGCGTTCCACCATATCCGGTGTCATCACCGGGGCAGGGGAATAAGCGCCCATGCCGCCGGTATTGGGGCCGGTATCGGCATCGCCGACGCGCTTGTGATCCTGCGCGGTGGCCAGCGCCAGGGCCGTCTTGCCGTCGGACAGGCAGAAGAAGCTTGCTTCCTCGCCGTCGAGATAGGCCTCAACCACAACTTCGGCACCGGCTGCGCCGAATGCACCGTCGAAGCAATCGGAGATGGCGGCCAGCGCTTCCTCGATCGTCATGGCGACAGTCACGCCCTTGCCGGCGGCAAGGCCATCGGCCTTCACGACAATCGGCGCGCCCTGTTCGATGACATAGGCCTTGGCCGCATCGCCATCGGTGAAACGTCTGTATGCGCCGGTCGGGATGTCATAGCGGGCGCAGATATCCTTGGTGAAACCCTTCGAGCCTTCCAGCTGGGCTGCAGCCATCGACGGGCCGAACACGACGAAACCTTCGCCGCGCAGCAGATCCGCTATGCCCGCAACCAGCGGACCTTCAGGCCCGACAACCACAAAATCGATGTGACTGGTTTTGCAGAAATCGAGAATGGCGGCGTGATCATCGACGCTGATGTCAACCAGTGTGGCGCTGTCGCCTATGCCGGGATTGCCCGGTGCAACGTAAAGTTTGGTGAGGCGGGGCGACTGTGCCAATTTCCAGGCCAGCGCATGTTCGCGGCCGCCGGAACCGATCAGGAGAACTTTCATATTCCGCCTCGTTTTCTGTCGCCAAAAGTGTAGCTAAGGGGCGGTTAATTCGGGGGGCGGTAAAGGTCAAGGCCAAAGGGCTTCGGCGGGGCAAACTTGCCACCTTACCACCATGTTTCGCCCCCGGGGGCTCCGGCCGTAAGCCGGCCGGAGAGCTTTCACGAGGCAGCGAACGGATCCGTCCTTATCTTCAACGTCGCTTCGAAAATGCGTCTGTTTCGATAGGTGAGAAAGGGAACGGGCTCGTCGTTGATTTTAGCTAAGTACAGCTTATTGTTGAGGTAATGGATAACTGCCTCCAGTTCCTCCGTGCCGACGGCGTCGTCGGCTGCAAGAATCCTGGCAACCTTCTTTGGCATGAACATCTCCACTTTGAATGTCGCATCATGCGACAGGTGGAAGTATAGGAAGGTGCCTCAACATGAGAACCTATCATTTAGCATGGCTGCCAATATGGTTAGGATGCGGTAACCATTTGTGCCGGAACGACGCAACGGGCGGCAAAGCTGTGGACCCTTGATCAGCTGCGTTGCCATGCCACAAAGTTTGACTATGGTCGCCGCTCCGAATTTCCACGTGAGAACCCCATGGCTGCCGATATTCGCTCTCTTGCCGTCACCATCGCCGCAGAAATCAGTGCTCGGCCGGATCAGGCCGTCGCAGCGATAGGGCTTCTGGATGAGGGGGCGACCGTTCCTTTCATCGCCCGTTACCGTAAGGAAGTCACCGGCGGGTTGGATGACACGCAGCTGCGCAACCTTGCCGAACGCCTCGTCTATCTGCGAGAACTGGAAGCCCGCCGCTCATCCATCGTCGACAGCATCAACACTCAGGGCAAGATGACGGATGACCTGGCAGCCAAGCTCGCCAGAGCCGTTACCAAGGCGGAGCTCGAAGACCTTTATCTGCCCTACAAGCCCAAGCGCCGCACCCGCGCAGAAATTGCCCGCGAACGTGGCCTTGGCCCGCTGGCCGAAGCGATCTGGGCCGACCGGTCCGCCGATCCGGCCAAGCTTGCTGAAGCCTATGTGACCGGCGAAGTGACCGACTTGAAGGTGGCGCTCGACGGTGCCCGCGATATCGTCGCCGAAACCATTTCGGAAAATGCCGAGCTTCTCGGCAAGCTGCGTAACCACATGCGCGACGGCGCCCAGCTGAAAGCGCGGGTGGTCGATGGCAAGCAGGAAGCAGGCGCCAAGTTTGCCGATTATTTCGACCATACCGAACGCTGGGCAACCGCGCCTGGTCACCGCGCGCTTGCCATGCTGCGCGGCTGGAACGAGGAGTTTCTGACGCTCACCATCGAGGTCGATGCCGACGACACGTCGCCGGTAAAGCCCGCCCAGCGCATCATCGCCATGGCTTTCGATATCCGCGACAAGGGTGCGGCCGACCGCTGGCTGATGGACGTCGCCGGCTGGACATGGCGCGTCAAGCTTTCCATGTCGCTGTCGCTGGATCTGATGCGCGAGATGCGCGAGCGGGCGGAAGAAGAGGCGATCCACGTCTTCGCCCGTAACCTCAAGGATCTGCTGCTGGCAGCACCTGCCGGCGCGCGTGCGACCATGGGTCTTGATCCCGGCATCCGTACCGGCGTCAAGGTGGCCATCGTCGATGCCACCGGCAAGCTGCTCGATACGTCCACCGTCTATCCGTTCCAGCCCCGCAATGATGTGCGCGGCGCACAGACGGAACTGGCGGCGCTGATCCGCAAACACAATGTCGAGCTGATCTCCATCGGCAACGGCACCGGCAGCCGCGAGACGGAAAAGCTGGTGGCCGACCTGCTGACCAACCTGCCGGGCGCAAAACCCACCAAGGTCATCGTGTCGGAAGCCGGTGCCTCGGTTTATTCCGCGTCGGAAACCGCAGCGCTCGAATTCCCCGGCCTCGACGTGTCGTTGCGCGGTGCCGTTTCCATTGCCCGCCGCCTGCAGGATCCGCTTGCCGAACTGGTGAAGATCGAACCCAAGGCTATCGGCGTCGGCCAGTACCAGCACGATGTCGATCAGGGCAAGCTTGCCCGCTCGCTGGATGCCGTGGTCGAAGATGCGGTGAACGCAGTTGGCGTCGATCTCAACATGGCGTCCGCGCCGCTGCTTTCCCGCGTTTCGGGCCTCAGCAAGTCGATTGCCGAAGCCATTGTCGCGCACCGCGATACCAATGGCGCATTTGCCAGCCGTAAGGATCTGCTCAAGGTTGCCCGCTTGGGCAACCGTACGTTCGAACAGGCGGCCGGTTTCCTGCGCATCACCAATGGCAAGGAGCCACTCGACGCCTCATCGGTTCACCCGGAAGCTTACGGTGTGGCGAAAAAGATCGTTGCCGCCTGCGGTCGCGACCTGCGTTCGCTGATGGGCGACAGCGCCGCCCTGAAAGCCGTCGATCCGCGCCAGTTCATCGACGAGCAATTCGGTCTGCCGACGGTCAAGGACATCATTTCGGAGCTGGAAAAGCCCGGTCGCGACCCGCGTCCCAGCTTCAAGACCGCGACCTTCGCGGAAGGTATTGATGAGATCACCGATCTCAAGCCCGGCATGTCGCTGGAAGGCACGGTCACGAACGTTGCCGCCTTCGGTGCCTTCGTGGATATCGGCGTCCATCAGGATGGCCTTGTTCACGTCTCGCAACTGGCCGACAAGTTCGTGAAGGACCCGCATGAGGTGGTGAAGGCCGGTGACGTGGTGAAGGTGCGCGTTGTCGAAGTGGATGTGAAGCGCAAGCGCATCGCACTCACCATGCGCAAGGACGGCGGCGACACCCCGCCGCCCGGTCCGCGTGGTGGCGATCGCGCCAAGCCGGTGAACCAGAAATTCATGAACACGGAAAAGCCGGCAAGCCAGGGCGCGTTCGGTGCGGCGCTGGCCGAAGCGATGAAGAAGCGGTGAACGGCCAGGCCATTTCCCCCGTGCGGGGGAGATGGCCGCGCGCGCAGATTGCGTATTGGGTTGCTGCCTTATTATCCTGTATGTTCTGCAGCCAAGGCCAAGCTCTGGCATTAGGAAAGATCGAACGATGGCCCGCAAGAACAGAGATGAACCGGCTGAGTGGGAAGAGGCAGTGCCCGAGCCGGTGTTCTGTCCGCTCTGCGAGCGCGTCATCCCGGAAGATCAGATGGATGCGCATCATCTCGTGCCCAAAAGCAAGGGCGGCAAGCAAACCGTCAGTCTGCACCGCATCTGCCACGACCAGATCCACGCGATCTTCACCGATGCCCAACTCGCCAAGAAGTTTTCGACCATCGAGGCCATTCTCGAAGAGCCGGCCGTGCAGACATTCGTCGCCTGGATAAAGAACAAGCCTCCCGGCTTTTCGGATTCGGCAAAGGAATCGCGGCAGTCGTCCGGTCGGGGCAAAGGGCGCAAGGGTTAAGCCGCTAAAACTTCACGTCGTCTCGGTGCCTGATATGGTGCAGGTCATCACTCCCGCTTGACCAAACCTTCACCTCGGGGCAGAAACCGCGCATGACAAACGCCCCCGACGATACCGGCCGCGTGGCCGACGCACCATCCGATAACTGGGTTTACCGCGTTTTGCCGCGTGCCGCATGGCCCTATGCCCAGCTTGCCCGCTGGGATCGGCCGATCGGCTGGCAGTTGCTGATGTGGCCCTGTTTCTGGTCCGTCGGGTTGGCGGCCAATCACGATATCTCCGACGGGCGTTTTTCGTTGGGCTGGGTGCTGATCTATCTTTTCCTGTTTTTTGTCGGCTCGGTCGCCATGCGCGGCGCAGGCTGCACCTATAACGATCTGATCGACCACGATATCGACATGGAAGTGGCGCGCACCCGCTCAAGGCCGCTGCCTTCGGGACGCGTCAGCCGCACTGAGGCAAAACTTTTCCTCGGTGCTCAGGCGCTGGTCGGCCTGTGGGTTCTTCTGCAGTTCAATCTGTTTTCGATCTTTCTCGGCGTCCTGTCTCTGGCCGTGGTGGCGATTTATCCCTTCGCCAAGCGCTTCACCGATTGGCCACAGTTCTTTCTCGGTCTCGCTTTTTCGTGGGGTGCGCTGATGGGCTGGTCGGCATTGTTTGCCGAGGTCTCGTGGGCATCCGTGTGGCTCTATTTCGCAGCCGTTGCCTGGACGATCGGTTACGACACGATCTATGCCCATCAGGACAAGGAGGATGATGCGCTTGTCGGCGTCCGCTCCACCGCGCGGCTGTTTGCCGAAAATACCAAGGCCTGGCTGATCGGGCTTTACGGTCTGGCCCTTCTGTTCCTGATTCTTGCCTTTGCCGCCGCCGGCGTCGGTCTTCTCGGTTATCTCGGCCTGGCCATCGCGGCCATCATGTTCGCTTGGCAGATTCTCATTCTGGAAATCGACAATCCGGATCATTGCCTGCGCCTGTTCAAGTCGAACGGCCGTGTCGGCGCGGTGATTTTCATCTCGCTGATGGCGTCGCTCGCGTCCTTGTCCTGACGCATTGTCGAATGCTGATACGACAAAGGCCCGGTCGTTGGACCGGGCCTTTGTCGTTTCGGGGCATGCCTGCCAATCAACGGCGGGCGATGATTTCCTTGCCTTCGATCTTCATCGCGACACCGAGGCTGCCGGTCGAGCGGCGAACCAGGAAGCGCGGTCGGCGGGCGGCGAAATAGGAGTGGCGACGGCGCTGCGTGGGCGGGCTCTGGCGCACTTCGCCAAGATGGTTTTCGAGCGGGCGGGCAACGCCATCGGCCTCCACCATCAGCATCGGAATATGAAAGGCTTCCGACCACGAACGCCAGTCGGCGGCGATATCACAGAGGTCATGTGCGACCAGAAGCGGCACGCAGAGATCGGCGTCTTCGTGATGCAGTTCCAGTGTTACGGTCACTTCGCCATCGCCATGGTCGATAGCGCGGGCAGCGACGCCCTTGAAGGCGCGCGCCGGAAGCGCAAAAGACATCGGCAGGCCGCTCTGGGGCAGGGTCTTGCGCAGAACTGCGCCCCGCTCGTCAATCGTGATGGAGACATCGCCGTCGGCGCCGCGCAGGCTATAGCTGATCTGCTGGAGAATACGTGCGGGGTCGAGCCGCAGAGCTGATCCGGCCCATGCGGGCTTCAGAACCGATTGTGTCATCTAATGCACCCTTGTTTTACCTGAGAGCCGTTTCCGACTGCCACCGGGACTTTTGTCCTCTGATGGCCTCAACATAGGCGCCCCCCTTCCAGAACCGCTTAAAAATCGCGGTTAAGAAATCCCTGCCAACTCAGATGGTTAGCAAAACCGAATCTGTTACGGTTTCGAAAATGTGAACATCGCGCGGTTTGTCCGGTCGCGGCACGGGCTGTGCCGTTGCGGAACAAGACAAGGCTGAAGCAAGGCTGTGCTGGGATAATCACGAAAGGAATTCCTTAAGCGGGCCTGTGTATAACGTTACGCGAGCGGCAGCGCGAAGGCAGGCAAGAGGGCATCCGCATGGTATCGACGTTTCTGAGCTATGATCTGGTCAATCGCGATCTGTCGACGAGTCTCAAGCGTGTAGCGAACCAGTCTGCCGTCAAGCGTGAGGCCGATTATTACGAAGCCAATATCGGCAAGGTCAAAACCGTCGACCAGTTCATGGACGACTACCGGCTCTATGCCTACGCCATGAAGGCTTACGGTCTGGAAGACATGACCTATGCCAAGGCCTTCATGAAGAAAATCCTGGATAGCGATCTTTCCGACGACAACAGCTTTGCCAACAAGCTCGCGGACGATCGCTATCGCGATTTTGCCAACGCATTCAATTTCTCGACTGCCGGAGCCAAGGCGCAATCGGCGACGCAGATCGAAAACATGGCCGATCTCTACGGCACGACAATGGCCGAGAAGGATGCCAACGTTGCCACCGAGACAAAGTATTTCAATGCGCTGATGGACCAGGTGGGCAGCGCCGATGCGTTGCTCAACAACGAGCGCCTGCGCTCCTATCTGCTGACATCCTATGGGCTGGACGAGAAATATTACTCGCGCGCCACCGTCCGAGGCGTGCTGTCGAGCGATGCCAGCGATCCGAACAGCTATATCAACACGACGCTTGCGCCGCAGCGTGACGATTTGAATACCAAAACCGCCGATGCACAGGCGCGTCTGGCCGCTGCGACCACCGCGGCCGAGAAGAACAAGATACAGTCCGAAATCAACGGTTATCAGTCCGCGCTCGACAAGATCCAGGCCTATTTCGACATGGCCGACGGGTTCAATTTCCAGGCCGATGGTTCGATGCCGGCGGCAGGTGCCCAGACAGCGGACCAGAAGAAAACGATCAACAATCGTTACCTCAGCAATCAGGAGCGCCTGTCGTCTGCCACCGCCATTGCCGAACGCGATTATTTCGATGCAAAGATGGCGACGGTAGACGATATCAACGACATCCTGACCGACACCCGTCTTTACAACTACATTCGCAACGCCTTCGACATGAAGGGCGTCACCGTCGTGCGCGCCACGATCGAGCAGATCCTGACAAGCGATCTCAGCAATCCGAACAGCTACGCCAATATCTATGGCAAGACCAATCCGAAATATCTCGAGCTTGCCAAGTCCTTCAACTTCAAGACCGATGGCACAGTGGTGGCTGGCAATGCGCAGACTGCTGCCCAGGCGGCCGATACCGCCAACCGGTACTTCAACCACTACAATGACGAACAGGACGCGGCCGATGAAAAGGCCGTCAGCCTCTACAAGACCGCGATTACGGAAGTAAAAACGGTCGACGAATTCATGACGAAATCGGACGTCTACAATTTCGCGCTGAAGGCCGTCGGCCTCGATCCCGATTCCGTTTCCAAATCCACCATCAGGCAGGTGCTGACCAGCGACCTGACCGACAGCAAGAGTTATGCCTACAAGCTCAACGACGAGCGTTACCTGACATTGGCGCGCGCCTTCAATTTTACCAAGGACGGCGGCATAACATCGGCGCTTTCGGCCCAGACAGAAGGCACGATCAAATCCGTTTCCTCGGATTACATCGTGAAGGTCACCAGGTTCATCGATAACGAAAAGCGCATCGGAACCAAGGAAACACAGGACTCTACGGGCAAGAAGGTCAGAGAAAATATTACCGAGCAGACCAAGGCCAAGGAAACGGCGGCGGTCGAGACGAAATATTACTCGGAAAAGATGCTGTCCATCAAAACCTCGTCCGAATTCATCAATGACGACCGTCTGACCAAGATACTTTTGACAGCCTACGATATCGATCCAAAATCGGTGACCAAGGATTTCCTCAAGCAGGTATTTGCTTCCGACCTCAAAGATCCGAAGAGCTTCGTCAACCAGCAGAAGAACACCGTCTGGGCTGAAATTCTCGGCACGTTCAACTTCGATACGAAGGGCAACCTCGCCAAGCGCGATCAGGGCGTATCCATCCAGACGCAGGGCAAAATCCTCGCGACGGAGAACCTCTACAATCGCCAGACGCTGGAACAGCAGCAGGGCGAGAGCAATAACGGCGTCCGTCTGGCGCTCTATTTCGAGCGCATGTCGAAATCGATCACAAGCGCCTATGACATTCTTGGCGATACGGCACTGCTTGAATTCTTCCGGACGACCTATTCGTTGCCGCAGGAATTCAGCAACATGGACCTCGACAAGCAGGCGGCGCTCGTCAAGAAATACATGAATCTGGAAGAACTCAAGGATCCCGAAAAGGTCCAGAAGATCATCAACAAGTTCACCGCACTCTACGATCTCGAGAACAGCAATTCGTCATCGTCGGCGCTCAGCATCCTCACCGGTGGCGGCGCGACCGGCGGCATCAGTGCAGACCTTCTGGCTGCGATCAGTCAGTCTCGCTGACGAAGGCGGCCGGAAGCCGCCTCGCGCCTTATCCTGCGATAACTTTCCCGGGGTTCATGATGCCGGCCGGATCGAATGCGTGCTTGATGCGGCGCATCAGGTCCATTTCGATGTCGGAGCGAATATGCGCAAGCTCGTCGCGTTTCAGCTGACCGATGCCGTGTTCGGCTGAAATCGAGCCGCCGGCCTTCAGCACCAGACCATGCACGATGTCGTTCACCTCATGCCAGCGCGCAAGGAATTCCGCCTTGTCGGCACCCACCGGCTGCGAGATGTTGTAGTGGATATTGCCGTCGCCCAGATGCCCGAAGGCGCAGACGCGAGCGCCCGGCACCGCCGCCAGAACTGCCTCTTCCGCTTCCGCCATGAAGGCCGGGATCTTTGAGATCGGCACGGAAATGTCGTGCTTGATCGAGCCGCCCTCCGGTTTTTGCGATGCCGACATGCTTTCGCGCATGTGCCACAGGGCCTGAGCCTGTGCCACCGAGGATGCGATCACCGCATCCTGCACCAGGCCAGCCTCAAAACCCTGCTCCAGCAGTGCATGCACCATCGTCTCGGCGGTTTCGGCCGAGTCCGAGGTGGAAATGTCGATCAGCGCGTACCACGCATGTGGGCTTTCGAGCGGATCGCGTACGCCATCGATGTGTCTTGTGGTGAACTCGACGCCAATGCGCGGCATCAGTTCGAAACCGGTCAGCGCCGCACCGCAGAGTCTCGATGCCTTCTCGAACAGTTTGAGTGCATCCTCGGTGGAGTTCAGACCGGCAAATGCCACCTGATGCCCGACCGGCCGCGGAAACAGTTTGAGCACCGCACCGGTGATGACGCCCAGCGTGCCTTCGGCGCCGATGAACAGATCGCGCAGGTCGTAACCGGTATTGTCCTTTTTCAGGCGGCGAAGTCCATCCCAGATTTCGCCCGTCGGCAGCACAACTTCGAGACCGAGGCAAAGCTGGCGCATGTTGCCATAGGCGAGAACCGCCACGCCGCCGGCATTGGTAGACAGATTGCCACCGATACGGCATGAGCCTTCGGAGCCGAGCGACAGCGGAAACAGCCGGTTCACTTCTTCCGCCGCGCGTTGCACCTCGGCGAGAATGACGCCGGCATCGCAGACGAGGACGTTGGCGACGGGATCGATATCTCGAATGCGGTTCATCCGTTCCAGCGACAGGATGATATCGGCCTTGCCTTCGCGTGGCGTCTGTCCGCCGACCAGCCCGGTATTGCCGGTCTGCGGCACGATTGCCGTGCCGGTTTCGCTGGCAAGCTTCATGATGGCGGCGACCTCCTGGGTCGAGCCGGGTTTGAGAAGCATGGGAGAGGTGCCGCGGTATAGGCCCCGGTCCTCCTTGAGCCGCGGCGCCAGGTCGGCTTCTTCACGCAAGGCATTTTGAGGGCCGACGATCGCGGCAAAACGGTCGAGCAGGGCGGTATCGATCGCCGTTGCATTCATCTGCATTCTCCAGAAAACTATTCGCGGGGCGCGGCAGCACGCACCAGACGGTCGTTGATCGCTTCGCCAAGGCCTTGCTGCGGAATGGCGGTCACGGCAATGCGATGCGCACCCGTGGCATCGGCCTGTTTCAGGTAGTCGAAAAGATTGGCGGCGGCCTCCGCAAGATCGCCGCTCGGGCTGAGATCGAACACGGCCTTCGCCTTTTCGATGCCATCGACGCCAATGCCGCCGATGCGTATCAGCGCCTCGCCTTCATCCACATGGGTTGCGTCCAGGCGCACAGCCGCCCCCGGCGCATAGTGCGAAGCCAGCATGCCCGGCGCTTCGATGATCGCTGCCGGACCCTCGCGGCGTTCGACTGTCAGGCCGGTTGCGGCCTCGATATCCTCTACCGAAAGCCCGCCCGGTCTCAGCAACCTTATGGTTCCGTTCTCGACGCGCAAAATGGTGGATTCGACCCCCACCGGTGCCGCGCCGCCGTCAATGATGAGGGCAAGCTTTTCACCCAGATCCTCTGCCACATGGCGCGCACTCGTCGGGCTGATCTTGCCCGATGTGTTGGCGCTGGGCGCGGCCAGCGGCCGGTCGAGTGCGGCAATCAGATCGGATGTAAATCCTTTTGGCACACGGATGCCCACGCTATCCAGGCCGGCGGTTGCCAGCGGGTGTATGGTGCGGCCGTCTTCCTTCAATGGCAGGATCAGCGTCAGCGGCCCGGGCCAGAATTTTTCCGCCAGCGCCTTCGAGATCGGGTCGAATTCCGCATGCCGCTCAGCCATCGCGAGATCCGACATGTGGCAGATCAACGGGTTGAAACGGGGGCGGCCCTTGGTCTCGTAAATGCGGGTTATCGCTGCCGGATTGGTGGCGTCTGCGGCAAGCCCGTAAACCGTTTCGGTGGGAATGGCGACCGGCAGGCCATCCTTCAGGATGGTCACGGCAGCGTCGATTGCCGCTTGCTTTTCCCCGATGCCGTCGATGATCTCAGCTGTCATGCAAACGCTCTACCGCGCGGTGGCGAGAGGAGCAATAATTATTGCATTTTACATCTTCTGCAGGATTGCCCGAAATGCGTTGTCCGGCGCGCCCAGCATCAGCACGTTGCGCAGTGCTTCCTGCGGGCTCGAGGTCTGGAATAATACGCCATTGCCGCGGATGTCGCGGTTGATGCGCATTTTTACAGCGCCCGGTTCGCCCTCGATGGCGACGGCAAAATACATCCGGCGACGCTCGGCATCGATATGTTCGAAGAACTGCTCTTCCTCGCCGATCTGTGCGAAGAAATTGCAGATGTAGAAGGACCAGCTGACGGAACGATGCGCCAGGTAGGTACTGGCCGCCGTCACATGGCAATAACCGAGATGCGGACGTTCTGGAAAAGTGCGGTGGAACAGCACTTTGGGAAACTGGATGTCGTGATGAAAGGCGTTCAACCGTTCATGTGTAGTTTCGCCTGCTGCTTCCAGCTTCTTGCCGGTGCGCGCCGCGACTTCCTCATAGGTAAGATAACGCCGCTCGGCGGGAAACCAGTCGTCGCGATGACGTGAAATGCGGCCGGTGCGCAGGAATTCGGAATGGGAGGCCGGCTTTATCCTCGGTGCAGCAGGGCGCCAGGCTGTGGCATCGTAATATCTAAGCTTCGGTTGCGCTTCCACGACGATGCCGCTCCATTGAATGGGCTGCAGATTAGCAATTGTTTATTAACGGGTTCTTTCCGTTCATGTCGAGACGTCTAGCTCGTTTGCGCCAAAAACACGCCGCCCGGCGACTGTGAGCCCCCGGATAGTCAGCTGATATCTATAGGCAAATCGAAACATGTCGCTTTTGCGCCAGCTTTTCGTTTTGTCGTCAATGCCGCAGGCGATGTCGCAATGTCGCTCAGCCCCCGAAAGTCAGGCGCGTTATAACGGTTGCATGCTTGAGATCGAGCCGGCTTGGGGTGCGGATGGCGCATCCGGTCCAAACCCACGATGAGGAGTGGAACATGGATATTCGCAACGACGTGCTGCGACAGCTGAAAAATCATCGTCCTGGCTACAGCCTGGAGCAGCCATTTTATATCGACAAGGATTATTTCCAGCTCGATATGGAAACCATCTGGTATCGCGACTGGCTGTTTGTCGGCCATGATTGCGAAATCCCCAAGGCCGGCAATTATTTCACTCTGCAGATCGGCGATTATCCGGTCGTCATCGTGCGCGGCAAAGACAAGCTGATCCGCGCCTTCCACAACACCTGCCGCCACCGCGGCCACCGCGTCTGCACGCAGGAACGCGGCGCATCGGCAAAACTCGTCTGTCCCTACCACCAGTGGACCTACGATCTCGACGGTTCTCTGGTGTTTGCCCGGCAGATGGATGAGAGCTTCGACAAGGCGAAATTCTCGATGAAGCACATCCACTGCGAGAGCGTCGGCGGTTACATCTTCATCTGCCTTGCCAACGAAGCGCCCGACTTTGCGCCCGTGCGGGAAAAGATCGAGCCTTACATGGCGCCGCATCGGCTTTCCGAGGCCAAGGTGGCGCATCAGAACACCATTGTCGAAAAGGGCAACTGGAAGCTCGTCTGGGAAAACAACCGCGAGTGCTACCATTGCGCCGCCAACCACCCGGAACTCTGCCGCACATACCCGGAAGCCCCTTCTGCCACCGGCGTGCAGGGTGCGGCCGACGATCCGGTGATTTCCGAACACTGGGCTCGCTGCGAAGCTGCCAACCTGCCGAGCCGGTTCGACATGCACCCGGACGGGCAGTTCCGCGTAGCCCGCATGCCGCTGATCGAGGATGCCGAAAGTTACACGATGGACGGCAAACGCGCCGTGCGTCGGCCGCTGTCGGATGACGTGACGATCTCGCATATCGGCACCATGCTTCTGTTTCACTACCCGACGACGTGGAACCACATGCTGGTCGACCACACGATCTCCTTCCGCGTGCTGCCGATCAGCGCCGAGGAAACCCAGGTGACCACCAAGTGGCTGGTGCACAAGGATGCGGTGGAAGGCGTCGATTACGACCTCGAACAGCTGACCCATGTCTGGAACATGACCAACGACCAGGACCGCCAGATCGTCGAGGAAAACGCATTCGGCATCCGCTCGCCGGCCTATGAGCCGGGTCCGTATTCCGAGCTGCACGAAGGCGGCGTCATGCAGTTCGTCGAGTGGTACACAAAATTCATGGTGGACCGCCTGCAGGGCGATCAGGCCAAGCTTTCGGCCGTTGCCTGAGCCATCCAGAACACCAGTGCGTAACTCCTAATTCGTGAGATGAACATGGCGGCAGCTTATCCGCACCTCGACGAGATGCAGCCATGGAATGCAAGGCTGCAGCTTCTGGAATGTATCTCCGTCACGCCGGAAACGGCCGACGTGATGACCTTCATCTTCAAGCCGGAAAAACCGGGCTGGTTCCGGTATATTCCCGGCCAGTTCGTGACGCTGGAACTGCCGGTCGGCCCGAACGGCGTCAAAGAACCGACGATGCGGACCTATACGCTGTCGTCCAGCCCCTCACGTCCCTTCACTGTCGCCGTCACGGTGAAGGCGCAGAAGGACAGTATCGGTACTCGCTGGATGTTCGATAACCTGAAGCCGGGGATGAAGATTCGCGCGCTCGGGCCTTTGGGAGACTTCTCCTACGTCAAACATCCGGGCCCAAAATACCTGTTCATCTCGGCCGGTTCCGGCATCACCCCGATGATGTCCATGACGAGGGACCTGAACGACCGCGCGCCGTCGAGCGATGTCGTGTTCATCAACTGCTCGCGCACCCCCGCCGACATCATTTTTCGCCGTGAACTCGAAGATCTCGCGCGGCATATGCCGAAACTGACGCTCGGGCTGATCGTCGAAAACTCGCCGCGTCATGATGTCTGGGTCGGGTTGCAGGGCATTATCGATCGCGCCAAGATCACCATGTTCGCATCGGATTTCATTGAACGCACGGTGTTCTGCTGCGGCCCGGAACCGTTCATGACGGCGGTGCGAGGCCTGCTCGAAAGCCTCGGCTTCGACATGGCCAACTACCATCAGGAAAGTTTTGCGCCCGCTCTTCCGTCGATCGAGGAGCTGCCGTCGACGGCAGCCGAAGGCGAAGTGCTTGCCAATGTCGCCTTCACCATGTCGGGCAAGGAATTCCCTTGCCAGCCGGGCCAGACGGTTTTGATGACGGCACGCGCCAATGGCGTGCGCATCGGCGCCGCCTGCGAATCCGGCCTCTGCGGCACCTGTCGCGTTCTGCTGGTCTCGGGCGAGGTGGACATGAACCACAATGGCGGCATTCTGGACGAGGAGATCGAGGAGGGATATATCCTCGCCTGCTGCTCGCGGCCCAAGGGCGATGTGGCGGTGGAGGCGTAAGGCAACTCACCAAGTCGTTATTATCCTACACGTTTCGTGAACATCATTTTTGGGAACCGCGGACCACCGGTCTACGTTTTCGCCATGATAAAAACGATCATGAGGAAACATCCATGACACTCCGCAAGCGCCTTGCGACCGTCGCGGTCGCCTTCACCGTCACGTTGACCGGCCTCGCGCCGGCCCAGGCTTTCCAGATGCCGGCTCCTGTTGCCGCGCAGACCAATACCGCTGCTCCCGTGACCGATGTGCAATATCAGCCGTGGGATCGTCGCGCCGAGCGCCGTTGGGATCGTCGTGACGACCGTCGCTGGGACCGCCGTGAGCGTCGTTTCGAGCGAAATGGTTATTACAACGGTCACCGCGGGTACCGCGAACGTCGTTCCGGTTATCGTTACCATAACGGTTACTGGTTCCCGCTGGCAGCATTCGCCACCGGTGCCATTATCGGCGGTGCCATCAATCAGGGCAGCCCGCGCGTAAGCTCGTCTTCGGCCCATGTCCGCTGGTGCGAGCAGCGTTACCGCAGCTACCGCGCGTCGGATAACACCTATGTTCCGCGCGCCGGCGTCCGCGCCGTCTGCAATTCCCCCTATTGATCAGAGATTCTGATCAATAGGAGCCACGGCGGCTTGTCGTGACACCATGGCCCGGCGATAGCAGATGCTTCGCCGGGCTGTCTCGTTGGTCAAGCTTCGTCCGTGCACTCGGCCGGTAATTTGTTAATCCTCGGTTCAGACGCATTTTCGCACATTCGGGACAACAGAATTCGATCGATCAGTGAATGGAGAAGATCATGACCATGCTGATGAAAAGTGTTTCGGTTTTCGGGATTGCAGCAGCCGTGTTGGCCGCGTCGGTCGCACCTGGCTCGGCGATGCCGATCATGTCGCCGGCCATGGCCACATCCGCAGACAGCGGCGACATCGTACAGGTGCAATATTGGGGAGGCCGTGATTATGACGATGATGACGGCTGGTATGGCGGTTACCGCGGCTATCGCGAATATCGCCCGCGCCATCGCTATCACGACGGTTACTGGTATCCGCTTGCGGCTTTCGGGGCAGGCGCCCTGATCGGCGGCGCGCTTGCCGCTCCAACCTACGATCCCGGTCCGCGTTACGTCGAACCGGCACCCCGCTACTATGCACCGGCGCCACGTTATGTCCCGCCGCCGCGTCGTTATGCGGCGCCTGCCGGCGATATCAATCCGCAACACCACGAATGGTGCCTGGCGCGTTATCGCTCCTACGACATCTATTCGAACACGTTCCAGCCGAACTACGGTCCGCGCAAGCAGTGCTATTCGCCGTATTTCTGAGGTGACAGGTCAGCCTGATTTATTGCCCGCCCGGATCGTTCCGGGCGGGTTTTTTAATGCTCACAAAATTCGCGCCCGCCGCAGCACCCACCAGGCAATTGCAATCGACAGCGCGATGAAGATGACGGCGAATGTCGTGCCGGTATCGCCGTGTTCGAACGGCATTCCCGACGTGTTCATGCCGAAAAAGCCGGTGACCAGCGAGGGCGGCAAGAGAAACGCGGTCATCAGCGACAGGATGTAGAGGTGGCGGTTGGTTTCCGAACTCTGTTTGGAATCGATTTCTTCATGCAGCAGACGCGCGCGATCCTGTAGCGCATACACATCGTGGTCCACCGCCTCCAGACGGCTGGTCAGTCGCGCCGCAACGTCATCGAAACCGAGCGGCATGTCGTCGTCATCAGCGGCAGCTGCCCTGCGCATCAGGGCAAGCACAGTGCGCAAATGCCGATGCAGCCGCACCACGGTTCGGCGCACCGGCGCCAGTCTGCGGCGTTCGTCGCGCGGGGCGTTGTCGTAAACGATGTCTTCGATATGGTTCAGTTCTTCCGTCAGTTCCAGAACCAGCGTGATCAACGTGCGCTGAAACTCGGCAACGATGGTTTCGAAGACATCGATGGGGCGGCGGTAGCGCCCGGCATTCTTCTCCACCGCTGCCCGAACGCGATCGATCGAGCGTAATGGCTGCAGCCGTGTGGTGATGATCAGCTTTTCCGTCACCGCAAAATGCAGCCAGCCGATGTCGCGGGTTTCGCTGTCGAATTCGCGCTGGAAATCCACCAGCGTGCCATAAACCATCTGCTCGTCCAGCGTGATAGAGGCATGGGTGTCATGGGTGATGAGCGCGGAGACGACTTCCGGCGGCAGATCGTGAAACGTTTCGAGAAAGGCCGGTACGCGCTGATCTGCAAGGTTCAGGTGCAGCCACAGGAAACCGTCATCGGAGACCGACAGGTCGTTCCGTGTCGCTTCGGTCGGCAGTCGTGTGCAGGGCTTTTTTTCGGCATGGAAGTGATAAGCCCAGACAAGGCCGGGAATGGCAGGATTGAGAAGCGTCATGGGCCTGTCCGAAACGATGAGCGGAGTGCTTGTTAGACGCTGTGTGTGACACCTGATGCAACAGGTTTTTCTGAAACGCTAAGCGCGCTCTGCCGAAGTTCTCAATCGCGGAAAACGAAACGTCGTCGGCGCGGTGATGACGAATAGGCAGAAAATGATCAACGCCACACCCAGCCAGCCAAGCGACGGGAGGCGTTCTCCCAGAATGATCACCGCCAGCACCGCCGCGACGACGGGTTCAAGCAGCGTAATCGTTGTCGCCATGCTGGCCGGAATGCGCGCCAGCCCCATGCCGAAAGCGATATAGCCCAGAAACATCGGCACGGATGCCATGTAGATGCCGACCGCCGCATTGTTCCAGGATGCGAGGAATGGTCCACCCGTCACCAGCAGAACCGGCATCAGAAGCAGCCCGCCGACACCGAACGTTGCACCCATCGCCGCCCTTGAGCGGATACCACGCAACATCAGCCCGCGCGCCGTCCACGAATAAAGTGCGTAGGTGAGGCCGCCGAGCAGGCCGAGCGCAATGCCGAGAATGGTGGCGTTGCCGGTAACCAGCGTTTCGGCATGCGACCCTTCCGCGATGCAGAGCAGCACCATGCCAGCCAGTCCGATCAGGGCGCCGAAAAGCCAGCGCTTCGACAGTTTCGCGCCATCGAAAACCTTTTCGATCAGCGCGGAAAGAAGCGGTGCAGAGCCAATGGTCACCACCGTGCCGATGGTGACGCCGGCGAGCCGCATCGAGCCGTAAAAAGCGAGCGGATAGATGGCCACCGCCAGACCTCCGGCTATGAGAAGAGGCCAGTAGCGCCTGAGATCAGTTGCCGCGCGGCCGATGGATCGCAATGCAATTGCCGCCTGCAGCAGGCCACCGATGCCCATGGCCGCAGCACCGATCGCTGCCGCACTCACTTGCGGCGCAAAGGCGGCAGCCGTTCCGGTCGTGCCCCAGACGAGAGAGGCAAACAGCACACCGGCAATGCCGATGCGGAATTCGGAGTTTGCGGGCGTCATAGTGTATCCAGAAGGTTGGCAGTCATGGTGCGCGCTTCGATAACCAGAGCGCTGTTGCCTTCCAGTCCGGCGCGGGTCATCGCTCCTTCGAGAATGAAGGCGAGCTGCCGCGCGATCGGTTTCACCCGCTGCGCGTCATCGCTCAGGACTTCGTTCAGGTGGATGACGATAAGGCCCTCCACCTCCTCCTTATGGCGCCGTACGGCATCGCGGCCGATATCGCCAACTGTCAGTTCGGCGGCGGCATTGAGCATCCCGCAGCCGCGAAATCCGCGCTCATAGGCAAATTCGGCGTGGTCCTGATAGGCATCGAACACCGCCAGAACCTTGTCCTTCGGCGTGTCGGCTTTGGCGAGGCGTCGCTCGTAAAACGCCAGCAATTCGGCGTGGCGTATGGTCAGGTATTGATGCACCAGATCCGCCTTGGAGCCGAAATTGTTATAGAGGCTCTTTTTCGCCACGCCGGCGCGGGCAATGATCGCATCGATACCGGTGCCGGCTATGCCGTTTTCATAAAACAGCACCGCCGCGGCCTTCAGCAGTTTTTCGCGGACGCTGTCCGGTGTCTGAGACTCTGGTGCGTTCATTGTCATCTCGCAGTAGGTAGACCGGTCTACCTACTGCATGGAACAAGGTCAAGTGGCTGAGAGAATCATGGTATGGGGGCGAAATTGCCGAAAAATCAGGTCCGCATGGAAACCGCGCTCTATCTTCCCGTCAAAGCCTTCCTCGAAGCAGCCGGTTATACGGTGAAGGGCGAGATCGGCGGCTGTGATCTTGTTGGCCTTAAAAGCGAAGGGATGGCCGACACCGATCCGGCCGTCGTTGTCATCTGCGAGCTGAAGCTCACCTTCAATCTCGAACTCATCCTGCAGGCGGTGGACCGTGCGGCCGCTTCCGATGAGGTCTGGATCGCCGCCCGCGTTTCCGCCAAGGGCAAGGGCCGTGAGAGCGACAGGCGTTACCGCGATCTCTGCCGCCGTCTCGGCATAGGCATGCTCGGGGTTTCTGATCTGGGTGAGGTCAGCGTGCTGGTTTCCTCCGTTTCGCCCATGCCGCGTACCAACCCCAAACGCCGAACAAGGCTGGTCAAGGAACATCGCAAGCGTGCAGGCGATCCGGCGCTCGGCGGTTCGACCAAGGTGCCGATCATGACCGCCTACCGCCAGCAGGCACTTGCCATTGCTGCCGCCCTTGCCACCGGACCTTTGCGTCCGCGGGACCTGAAAGAAACCGCGCCAAATGCCGGGGCCACGCTGCGCAATAATTATTACGGCTGGTTTGAAAAGGTGGAAAAGGGCGTTTACGCACTAACCGGCCCCGGCCACGAGGCATTGGAAAAGTGGCGAGCCGTTTGAACGCTTCCAAACAACTTGCCGCCGGCTGGAAAGCTCTTCGCTTGAAATCGCAATCCATCGACCGGCAAAGGACGCCCGATGACCGATGAACTCGACAGCGACACCCACGACCGCATTGCAGCACTGAGCGAAGCCGGCGATGCACTGGCCGAAACCGAGGATTACGAAGGCGCCATCGACAAATACTGGGATGCGTTCGAGCTTTTGCCGGAGCCCAAGACCAGATGGGAAGCCGGCACGTGGCTTCTGGCTGCAATAGGAGACGCGAATTTTTTCCAGGGCGATTTTGCCGCCGGGCGCGAAAACCTGTCGATGGCCATGCACTACCCGGACGCCATCGGCAATCCGTTCATTCATTTGCGGCTTGGCCAGTGCCAGTTCGAACTCGGCAATCTCGACCGCGCGGCGGATGAGTTGATGCGCGCTTATATGGCCGAAGGTGCTGAGATATTTGCTGATGATGACCCGAAATATCTGGCGTTTCTTGCCACGAGGGCAAAGGGAATAGATGTGCCGGGCGCGAAAAAGAAGCCGTTCTGGAAGGTGTGGTGAGGGGATGATTTGGACGGTTGTCTCGCAGCCTGTGATTGTTGAAACTGCAGCATTCCCATGTTCCAACCGAGGGTACCCCAATGAAGGTGTTTTTTGATGTCGACGGCGTTCTTATAGACGGTTGGCACGCCGATCCTTCTCGCCGAAAGCCTTGGGATGCGACGATAAAAGAAGACCTTGGTGTTGACCGTAACGCATTTCAATCGCTTTTTTTTGGGATGGACGGCAATCGATCCTCTTCGCGGATGGCCGCATGCGTAAGAGGCCAGGCAGATTTGAAATCAGCATTGGCGGATGTATTGCCCCAGACCGGGTACCGAGGCCATGTGGATGAATTCGTGCGCTACTGGTTCGAAAAGGACTCCAACCTGCAGCCCGAGGTCTTCGCCTCAGCATCAGTGTTGAGATCAAACGGTGCGCGAATTTTCGTCGCTACCGGACAGGAGCACCATAGGGCGCGCTACCTCTGGAACGATCTGAGGTTTGCCGATCATTTCGAGAGGATATTCTACAGCGCGGAGATCGGCTTTTTTGAAGCAATTAATCGTGCTTTGGGCATATCTCCCGAGGAGCAGCCTTTGTTCTTTGACGATCAGCCGGAAATCGTCGAAATTGCCAAACGGGCTGGGTGGGATGCAGTGGTGTACCGTTCCGCCGAAGATATCCACCGGCACCCACGCTTGAAAAACCTCTTCGGCGATTTCTGCTGAAAAATCGCGCTACCCGCAAAAGCGAATTGCCAAAGCAGTCAAATTCCCGGCCACATGCTCACCTCTCCAACATCAAGCCCAAAAGTCAGGGACTGATAACCACGACAGAACAGCGGTCGTTGCCGCCATGTCTCATTTGTGATTAAGCCGGGCCGCGATGAAGGGTAGGCATCGCAAGTCATTGGTTTTTGAGCGGTTTCATATCGTATGAAACGCTCAATCCCGCATTCGGCGTTCGCCGGCTTTTGCGGATTTATACATTCGAGTGGGGCATCATGAAATTTTCGGGAACTCTTCTAAAGGCTGCGATGATCATCGCGGGCCTCGCGCTGCTGGCCGGTTGCCAGACGCGTGATCCGCGTTTGGTGGAAGCATTGAACGCCACCAACGTTACATCTGTGCGGGTGGAAGCCGCGCCGGATGTTTATACCGGCCTTCCCATGATGAACGGTATCACGCCGGAACAGCAGGTTGCCATGATCGTCCAAGCGCTTCAGGCCGATGCAGGCGCCAAGCTGAAGGGGCTGCCGGGTGGGTCCAAGGCCGCGCGTCTGGTCATCACGCTGCAGCGGGCCGATCTTGCCTCCGCACCGGGCCGCGTGCTCGGCGGCAGCGACAGCCATATCACCGGCACCGTGCGGCTGGAAGGTGTGGCCGATAACGCGCTCATCGCCCAAAACCCGCGGATCGTCGGCACAGATGCGGGTGTAAAGGGACAGGGCAATATCGGTATCTTCGTGGCCATGGCCATCAATGCCGCCACCACCAAAAACCAGAATGCGCTGGCGCAAAAACTGGCGGCGTCCTTCACGCTCGAAACGCGCAAGTGGCTGATCGGAAAATAACAGACGGTCGCGGCTTAACAGCCTTGTCGATGTCAGATCTGCCGCATCTCGAAATGGATGCGGCAGTTTTCGCGGTGAGAGCGAAGCTCACGCAGCGGAGAATTTTACCGTGACGCCGCGTTGACGAAAATAGGCCTGCATCAGCTTTCTGCCGGAGCGGTTGTTCTGAACCAGCTTTTCCGGGTCGAATACCGCTTCCTTCGAACCTTCGCGCGCCATGGCGGCTTTCAGGTTCGCGATATGCAGGTCGATATCGGCATTATCCGCCTGCAGCGATTCATAAATGCGGTTTGTTGCTTCCGCTACGGTCGGTTCGCTCATTATGGCACTCCAATTGTTGTCTGTCGGGCATCCGGCAATTTTCTCAGGGTGACCCTATTGTTGTGAAAAATGCCCACGTCAATGGCGGACGCCACGTTTGAGCCCCCGGTTCGATCAGCGCCCGGCTGCAGGGGCGGCCACGGAGCGCCGCTCCACCACATGGCAGGCAAGCTCGATGCGTCTCGGCAGGGCCGGCACACCGGAACAGAGGTCGCGCAGAAGTTCCACTGCCGTCATCCCGATTTCCCGCATGGGAATGTGCACGGTGCTTAGCGGCGGATTGAGAAACTCGGCTTGCGGCAGATCGTCCATGCCCATCACCGACACATCTTCCGGCACCCGGTAACCGGCCTGCTGGATGGCAAGCATGGCGCCTGCCGCAAGGCTGTCGCCTGCCGTCAGGATGGCGGTGAAATCAAGCCCGGTCCTGGCAATGCGGTCGGTGATCGCTTGTGTCGCCAGTTCGGGCAGCCAATCGTCCACGGTCACCGTCATCTGCGGTGTCGGGGTGATGCCGCGATGCCGGAGCGCATCCCAGAAACCCTCCTGCCGGCGTTCGATGGTTCTGCGCCCCGGCCGCATCAGAAAGAGAATGCGGCGATGGCCTAGATCGAGCAGCATGTCGGTCGCCAGCTGCGCTGCGGAGCGATTGCACGGGGTTACGCTGGAAAGCCGCATATGCGGGTCGTCGCCATTGATCAGTACCACCGGTTTGTCGAACGTGCGTGTGGCCGCCAGCATGCGCTCATCATCCAGGGTGAGAAAAAGCAGGCCGGCGACATCCGGGTCCGTTGCTGCTTCCTCCAGAACCGTCTGTTCGTCTTTCGCGTCGGCCACCGGGCGTGTCGCGATATCCAGCCCCAGAGCCTGTGCCCTGTCGCGCGCGCCCTCAAGCACGTGCAGCGTGAACTGGTTGCGCACATAATCGATCATTGCTGCGCTTGAGGCGGCAATAACGATCTTCTTGCCCGCAACCGCGACCGGCATGGGGTAGCTGGCTTCCTTGGCCGCTTCGAGGATACGTTGGCGAATATCGTCCCGGACGCCCTTTTCGCCGGTCAGCGCACGCGAAACCGTGCTCAACGAAACGCCCACTTTTTCGGCGATGTCTTCCAGTCGCACACGACGGCTTTTCTTGCCGCGCTTGTTTGGGATCGATGCTTCGGCCATCGCCATTCTCCGAAATCTGAAAACAATCTGCAAAAAATTTTCAGATTGCGCAATTGCAAATCAGATGATTACATCCGTTTGTCGCTCGGGAGAAGCGGCTGGGGAAATCATCGCCGCAAGGCGGTGGAAGGAGGAATGACTATGGGTCCGTCAGCCCGGGATATCCGTGAAAAACTCGATCGCCTGGTGATCGGCACGACCGGCCTGCGCCATGATGGTCGTTTTGACGAACCCAATCTCGATGGTTCGGCCGGCGATTACATCTCCTTCGACAGTTGGGAATGGCCGCAGGGCGTAGGCCTTTATGGCCTGATCCGGCTCTGGCTTTTCACCGGCAGCGACGACCTCAAGCGCATGATCGAAGGCTGGTATGCGGCCCGTATCGAAGCCGGTCTGCCCAAGCTCAATGTCAACACGACCGCGCCGATGCTGGGCCTTTCCGTACTGTGGCGCGAGACGCGGGATCCCCGCTGGCAACCGGTGCTGGACGAATGGGCAAACCGCATTCTCAGCGAAATGGATCGCACACAGGAAGGCGCTTTCGCCCACCACGTCTCCGACAAGGTCAATGACGACGAGCTCTGGGACGACACGCTCTACATGGTGGCCCTGTTCCTTGCCAGCTACGGTCAGGCGAGTGGACGTACCGAACTGGTGGATGAAGCGGCGAAGCAGTTTCTTGTCCATACGCGTTATCTGGCAGACAGAAAGACCGGTCTGTGGTTTCACGGCTGGACGTTTCAGGGTCATCACAATTTTGCGGAGGCGCGCTGGGCGCGCGGCAATGCCTGGATTACGGCCGGCATGCTCGATCTCTTCGATCTCGCCGAAATGCCGGTATCGGTAAAGGATTACCTGCTTGGCGTGCTTGTGGCGCAGGTCGATGCGCTGTTGCCGCTGCAGACACCATCCGGTGCATGGCGCACGCTTCTGGACGATCCGTCGTCATACGAGGAAATTTCCGCCACCGCCGGTATCGGTTACGGTCTGCTGAAAGGTTTCAGGCTTGGGCTCGGCACGCCGCAATGGCGGGAAGCCGGCTTGAAAGCCGTGGCCGCGGTTCTGGCCAATATCGATGAAAGCGGTACCGTACTCAACGTGTCCTATGGCACACGCATGGGACACGACCTGCAATTTTACCGTGACATTCCGATCCAGCCGACCGGTTACGGTCAGGCCCTGGCCATTCTATGCCTGTCGGAAGCCTTGCGGCATGTGGAAGGAGATCCGGCATGACGATGAAGGTCTTGTACGGCGTCGGCCCAAGAGAGATCAAATCGCTCGATACCGAACAGTTGCGCGCCGAATTCCTGCTAGAGGACCTGTTTAAGCCCGGTCAGGTCAGCTTTACCTATACCCATGTGGATCGGCTCATTCTCGGCGGCGCGGTCCCGACCTCCGGCACGCTGCCCTTTGGTTCCGGTGTGGAAATCGGTACGCAATACCTTCTGTCCGCCCGCGAAATGGGTGTTGCCAATCTCGGCGGCTCGGGGACGATCACCGTCGACGGCCAAAGCTTCGAGATGGAAAATCGCGATGTGCTTTATATCGGCCGTGGCGCGAAGGATATCAGGCTTTCCAGCGCTGTTGCCGATAAACCCGCACGCTTTTACATGAACTCGGTTCCTGCCGGTGCGGACATTCCCCATCGGTTGATCAAGAGATCAGAATCCAAGGCGCTCGATCTGGGCGATGCCAAACGCTCCAACAAGAGAAACCTGCGGATGTATATCCATCCGGAAGTCTCACCGTCCTGCCTTCTGCTCATGGGCATTACAGACCTTGCCGAAGGCAGCGTCTGGAACACCATGCCGCCGCATCTGCATGAGCGCCGCATGGAAGCCTACTGCTATTTCGATCTCGATGCCGAAGACCGCGTCATGCACCTGATGGGGCGGCCGGAAGAAACCAGGCATCTGGTCGTAAAAAGCCTCGATGCGGTGATCTCCCCGGCCTGGTCCATCCACATGGGCGCCGGTACCGGGCCCTACGCCTTCGTATGGGGCATGACGGGCGAAAACCAGGAATATAACGACGTGGCCCCGGTGGCCTTAAGCGAACTCAGATAAGGCGGCAACGAGCATGAATCCGGAACAGAACTGGATGCGCAAGACATTGAACCCGGGCGATGCCGTGCGCTACTGGCAGCTTGGCAGCATCGCCGAGGAACGGTTCGACGTGGCCGACGCGCCGATGAAGGGTGAGATGGATCCGTTCTTCTTCCTCACCAAGGTGAAGAACTTCATTCCGCACGAATATCCCTGCCGCACGATCTTCGCCGAAACCTACCGCGGCAAACGGCCGGATGTGCGCGGCGAATTCGAAGCGTCGCGCTGGTGGCTGCCCTTCGGTTCGCCACGGCTCGACCTTTCCGGTTTCTGGTTCCGCCCGACACGGCTTGCCACATGGACACGCACCTATATCGAGGCGGAAACGGCGGGCACGGCCAAGATCCGGCTCGGCACCTGCGGCGGCGCAGTGCTGTGGCTGAACGGCGCGGAAATCGGCTGGATGGCGCCCTATAGCCGCAATCTCGAAGCCAAGCAGGAGTTCGAGCTGGAGCTGACGGCTGGTCTCAACGAGATAGTGCTGTTCTTCGATGATCTCGCCGAACGCGATGCCCGTTATTTCTACCAGTTCGACTACCTTGCAGGCCCTGTCGCCAATGTCGCCCTGCCGGTTCCGGTCACCGGTTCGGTCGCGGAAAATCTGGAAGAGGCGCTCGATGGCATCCATCTCGACCGCCAGCATTATTTCGGCGGCGATATCACAGTGCTGTTTGCCAAGGCGCTACCGGTCGAAGCCAGCGTCAATGTTGCCATCGAAGGCGATTTCATGTCGCGTGAACGCTTCGACTACGATTTCGAGCTCCCGGCCGGTGTCGCCAGCCTCAATGTCGGCGCGTCCGAAAAGGCGCCGGCGGACTTTCGCCATCTGCGGGTGACGCTGAATGCCGGCGGTTTTATCGCTTCGCGCTCCGTCGGCGTGGAAATCTGCCATGCGGCGCGTCAGGGCGATGCCTCGGCTTCGCTTTCCGAGCGGATTACCGACACGCTGACCGAAGTGTCCGATTATTCCGAGCGCGACACGGTGCGCGCCTTTGCGCGGCTGGCCTGTGGCCGTGGTGGCGCCGATACCGATGCGATGATCGAGGAAATCCTGCCATCGATCGAGGATTGCCACGACTGCGCCGATTTTTCGCTGGTGCCGCTGATCTGGTCGCGGACAACGTGGGGCGGTGATATCAACGAAAAGACGCGCGCCCGCATCGACGCCGCTATCCTTAACTATCGCTACTGGATGGATGAGCCAGGCAACGATGTGCAGTGGTATTTTTCGGAAAACCACGCTCTGCTGTTCCACACCTCGGCTTATCTGGCCGGTCATCTTCTGCCCGACGCCACTTTCGTGCGTTCCGGCCGCAAGGGTTCCGAGCAGGCGAAGGTCGGCGCGGAGAGAGTGCGGGCATGGCTCGACCATTTCGAACATTGGGAAATGGCTGAGTTCAATTCCGCCCCGTATTTCCCGATCGATCTGAAAGGCCTGACGGCGCTGGCGGCGCTTTCGCCGGACAAGGATATCGCCGATCGCGCCAAGACCGGGATCGTGCGGCTTGCTGAGATCATCGCGCGTTCGGCGCATCATGGCATGGTGACGGCGGCGCAGGGACGGTCCTACGAACATACGCTGTGTGCCGGTCGTTCGCTGGAATTGTCAGCCGTCGCCCGCCTGCTCTGGGGCAAGGGTTTTTACGGTCGCCGCGTGCATTGCCTGCCGCAGATGGCGGTGTGCCTGCGCGACCATGGACTGGTCATCCCGGAAGAGTTTGCAGCGATTGCCGATCATCAGGGCGATCAGCATCAGGAGTGGCGGTTCGCGCAAGGCGAAAATTCGTTTGCGGCGCTTTATCACTACAAGGGCAAGAATTACGCCATGGGCTCGACGGTGCATTACCGCTGGGACGAATGGGGTTATCAGGAAACCGTGCTGCACCTGCGCATCGGTGAAAAGCCGGAAGCGGCGGTCTGGATCAACCATCCGGGCGAGACGATCCAGTTCGGTTACG
Organism: Hyphomicrobiales bacterium; assembly: GCA_900472395.1. Lineage (GTDB taxonomy): Bacteria > Pseudomonadota > Alphaproteobacteria > Rhizobiales > Rhizobiaceae > Neorhizobium. Next base: position 62,644 of record UCHV01000002.1, on the reverse strand, counting down.
GACGTCCTTCCTATTGGGGCGGTTGCGGCACCATTCCGCGCGTGCAGCAATATCGCGGCCTCGCGTTTCTGGAATTCACCACCTACGAGGAACAGCCGGACTTCACCCATGCCTGGTTCCCGGTGGCCGAATTTGATGAAAGTCGCGTTTCGGGAAGTCTGGCGCTTGCCCGTTCAGGTGAGGGTGCTGTGCTTTTGCGCGCCGGATCCGAGCTTCACGCGACGACGGAAGGCCCATCAGCTGGTGCCGAACTGCGGCAATACGGTCAGAAAACCCGTTGGATCGTGCGCGTCTGCGAGGCAGGGGATCTTGGCTCCGTGGAAAACCGTTTCGGCGCCCTTTTGGCCGAGCATGCAACCAATGGTACGATCGTTGTCGAAGACCCGGAATATGGTAGCGTACGCTTCCTTGCCGATGGCAGCGTCGAGGCGGAAGGCCGCGTCATCGCGCGGGCGGATTATAGTGTAAAGGGCGAGGCAAAACTGCTTCAGGCCTGAGACGCCGAAACAGGCGTCAAAGTCGAGAGCGCATCGCAAGCCTGAATATCAGGCCGATGCTTGGGTGGTGAACGGACGGGTTGGGAGGCCTTAGTCCATCAGAGGAGGAAAATGCGCATGAAGACCAGATCGCTTGTTGCGGGCCTCGCGCTCGCTCTTCTCACCTCGACGGCGGCCCATGCCGGCGATGTGCGGATCATGTGGTATTCCGATGGCGTCGAAGGCGAGGTGATGAAAGACCTTGTCGGGCGTTTCATGAAGGAAAATCCCGGCATCAACGTCATCCTCGACAATGTCGCCTATAGCGTCATCAAGGAACAGCTGCCGGTGCAGCTGGAAGCCGGCAACGGCCCGGATATCGCCCGCGTCACCGCCATCAAGGAACTGTCCAAACATTGGCTGGACCTTCGCCCGCTGGTGAAGGACGCCAAATACTGGGACGACAATTTTGGCCTTCAGGCCGACTGGATGCGCCCGGATGGGTCCAACCAGATCTCCGGTTTCATGACGCAGATCACGCTGACCGGCGGGTATGCCAACAAGACCCTGTTCGATCAGGCCGGCGTGCCGATCCCCGATGCCAAGGCGACATGGGAAGACTGGGCGGCCGCTTCCAAGAAGGTGCAGGAAAGCCAGCAGATTCCTTACGCGATGGCGATCGACCGTTCCGGCCACCGCATCACCGCGCCGCTTTTGTCTTACGGCGCCAACTATATCGGCCAGGACGGCAAGCCTGCCCCGCTCGACAAGGGCGCAAAGGATTACCTGACCAAATTCGTCGGTTGGGCTGGCGATGGCACGGTCAGCAAGGACGTCTGGGTATCCGCCGCCGGCAGCACCTACCGTGCGGCCGCCGACGATTTCATCAACGGCCAGCTCGCCTTCTATTATTCCGGTTCCTGGCAGGTTGCGAACCTTGCCACCAAGATCGGCAACAACTTTGACTGGGTCGCTGTCGGCAGCCCTTGCGGCCCGGCCGCCTGCACCGGCATGCCGGGTGGTGCAGCGCTCGTTGCGGTGAAATACACCAAGAACCAGAAGGACGTGGCGACCGTGATGGACTGGTTCGCGCAGGAAAAGATCGTCAAGGAATTTTCCGAGCGTACGCTGTTCCTGCCTGGCCACAAGGGTGTGGTCGACAAGGGCGGTCTCGACTTCAAGTCGGACAATGCGCAGGCGAAAACCGCGCTCAACGTCTTCGTGGACTCCACCAAAACGACATCCGAAGCGGCGCTGAAACTGCCGGGCTGGCGCTGGTCCGACACCGTTTATGCAGCGATCGTCACCCGTATCGGCCAGACGCTGGCGGGTGAATTGAAGATCGACGATGCGTTTACGCGGATCGATGCGGATATCGCCCAGAAGGTGAAGGATGCGGGCAAGTAATTTGTCCTGAAAGGGGAGACGGTGCCTCTTGCTTTCTTCGATCTCCCCCCTTGTGGGGGAGATGTCACCGAAAGGTGACAGAGGGGGGTGAGCAACAGCGCGGCAAAGACAGAGAAGGCGGCATTTGCGCCAGCATCACCCCCCTCTGTCCTGCCGGACATCTCCCCCACAAGGGGGGAGATCGGCTGGGCGCACTGTCCCGGCTTCATATGCCCTCCCGGCACTGATGAGGTGGGCCAAACAACAAAAACGATGGCGATGGAGGAGAAACACCGGAACATGACCACACCATCTCTCTCCAGCCTCATCATGGCCCCCGTCAACGCCGTCATGCGCATCATCGATGCGCCGCTGCGTCGCCTGCAGAAGGCGACCGGCATCGGCGGCATGGCGGCGTTTTTCCTGGCGCCGAACATGCTGATCTTCGGCATTTTCGTGCTGCTGCCTCTGGTCATCAACTTCGTCTACTCGATGACGGGTGGCACCGCCTTCTTCCTTTCCGAGCGTGACTTTATCGGCGGAGCGCAATATTCGCGGCTGTTCGAGTGCCAGAATTATCTCGATCCGATGTCCTGCCAGGAAGATGCGTTCTGGACCGCCGTCGGCAACACGTTCTGGTTCGTGCTTATTCAAGTCACGCTGATGATCCTGACGGCGCTGATCACGGCGCTGATCCTCAACCGCGAGCTTGCTGCCCGCTCCTTCTGGCGCGCCGTGTTCTTCTTTCCCGTGCTGTTGTCGCCGGTGGTTGTCGGTCTGATCTGGAAATGGATCCTTCAACGGCAGGGCCTGCTGAATTTCGGCCTCTACCAGTTCGGAATGGAGCCATACACGTGGCTGACCGACCGGACCTGGACCTTTGCCGCAACGATCGGCGTCTCCATCTGGGCGCATATGGGTTTTTACGCGCTGATCATTCTGGCCGGCTTGCAGGCGATCCCCAAGGATCTCTATGAGGCCGCGGAAATGGACGGCACCAAACCGGCCCGTGTCTTCTGGCGTATCACCCTGCCGCTTCTGGCGCCCAACCTTCTGGTCGTCGTGGTGCTGGCGTTGATCAAGTCGGTTCAGGTATTCGATGAAATCTACGTGCTGACCGGCGGTGGGCCAGGCACGAGCACACTGTTCCTGACCCAATATATCTATGAAACCGGCTTTGCCTCGGCACTGCGCAATCCGGGTCTGGCGGCTGCCGCCTCGATCCTGATGGGTGGCGTGCTGGTGGTGCTGACGCTGATCCAGCTCGGCATCGGCAAACGCGGCGAAAACAAGGGGAAACGCTGATGGGTAAGGTTGCGCGTTTCATCCTGCGCCGCAAAGGCGGGCAGGGCTGGCACTGGACGGATATCGTCACGTGGTTCTGGCTGGTCGGCGGGTTGATCATTATGTTCGGCCCGGCGATATGGCTGGCCTTTTCATCCTTCAAGACCCCGGCGGCGCTTGCCGAATTCCCGCCGTCGATCCTGCCCTATGTCACCAGCCAGGCGACAGTCGAAGGATATGACAAACCGCTGATGCTTTACGACGCCAAGATGCCGGACGGTTCGACGCGGGTTCTGGCCGAAGTGCGGCGTATCGGGCTGGTGGCGCAGATGGTCGACCCCAAGGCGCCGGGCGAAATCGTCAAGGTCAATATCAACGACCGTTCGCCGGTGCGGACTATGTCGTTCGCCACCAACAACTATACCGAACCCTTCGTGCATTTCGATTTCCTGCGCTACCTGTGGAACTCGGTTTTCGTGACGGTGGTGGCGACGCTGATCACGCTGGTGGTCAACTCGATGGCGGCATTCGCGCTATCAAAATACGAGTTCAAGGGCCGATCGCTCGCCATGCTCGTCATCCTCGCGACGCTGATGGTGCCGCTATCGGTAATCATGGTGCCGCTTTATTCGATCATCTCGACGCTTGGCCTGTTCAACAGTCTCTGGGGCGTCATCCTGCCGACGGTGGCGACACCGACCGGCGTGTTCATCCTGCGGCAATATATGCTGACCATTCCCGACGAATTGCTCGATGCAGCCCGCATGGACAAGGCGTCGGAATGGCAGATTTATTGGCGCATCGTGCTGCCTTTGACGGCGCCCGCTCTGGCGGTTCTGGCGATCTTTTCGGTCGTCTGGCGCTGGAACGATTTTTTGTGGCCGCTGATCGTGTTGTCGCGGCGGGAGCTTTACACCCTGCAGGTGGGCCTCAGCATCTATTCCGGCGAACTCAATGTGCAATGGCACTTCATTCTGGCGATGACCGTCGTCACCATGATCCCGGTCGTGCTGGTCTTCATTTTCCTGCAGCGTTTCATCACCACCGGCATTGCCGGCACCGGCCTGAAGTAAGGGACACCGATGGGCGAAATCAAACTCACCGACGTCAAAAAATCGTTTGGCGCACTCGCGGTCCTCAAGGATATCGACCTGCATATCAAGGATGGCGAATTCGTCGTTTTCGTCGGCCCGTCCGGCTGCGGAAAGTCGACGCTTCTGCGCACCATTGCGGGACTTGAAAAGGTCACGGGTGGCGAAATCGAGATCGACGGCAAACGCGTCAACGATGTGACGGCTGCCGATCGCGGGCTTGCCATGGTGTTCCAGTCCTATGCGCTCTATCCGCATATGAGCGTTCGTCAAAACCTCGCGTTTGGCCTGGAAAATTCCAACATGCCGAAGGCGGAGATCACCGAGCGCATCAATGAAGCCGCGCGCATGCTGGAAATCGAAGCCTATATGGACCGTCGTCCGGGCCAGCTTTCCGGTGGCCAGCGTCAGCGTGTCGCCATCGGTCGCGCCATCGTGCGCCGCCCGACGGCTTTTCTGCTGGATGAACCGCTCTCCAATCTCGATGCCGAACTGCGTGTTTCGACCCGTGCGGAACTGGCGGCACTACATGGCCGACTGGGTTCGACGATGATTTACGTCACACACGATCAGGTGGAGGCGATGACGCTTGCGCACCGTATCGTCGTCATGCGCGCCGGCAAGATCGAACAGGTCGGCACGCCGCTGGAGCTGTATAACGAGCCGGCCAACCGGTTTGTTGCCGGTTTTATCGGCGCACCGCATATGAATTTCTTGAAGGCCGATGTGGTGGAAGTTTCAGGCGAGATGGCGTCCCTGTCCGTCGCCGGCGGATATCGTGTTCAGGTCCGGCTTGGCCATGCCCAGCTTACACCCGGTCAGAAGGTGACCGTGGGCGTACGGCCGCAGCATCTGGTCGTCAGCAATGATCCGCTGAGCCCCTCGGTGAAGGTGCGTCTGGTGGAAGCGCTTGGTTCCGAGACTGTCATCCATGGCGATATCGCGGGTGAAAAACTGCTTGCGGTCCTGCCGGGGCAACAGCGTCTCAATGCCGGCGACGAGGTCCGTTTCGATCTGACGACACCGCCATTGCATGTGTTTGATGATAACGGTATCCGCCTGCTCACCCATGCGGGGCAGGTGGTCTGACGCAGGTCGTCGCAATCAGGCTGTTCGGGTGAAATGCCCGAACATGCCGCGTGAAAAGCAGAGCGGATCGCCTTCGCGCTCCGTCACCTGCAGCACCTCGCCGATGATGATGGTGTGATCGCCTGCGTCATGTGCCGCCGAGCGGCGGCAATCGAGCCGGACGAGAACCTGCGGCAGGATCGGTACGCCGTTTTTTGAGCGTGACCATGCCATGGCGTCGAAACCGCCGCCGCCGCGCGTGAACGCTGAGCAGAGGTGAGCCTGTTCGGCCGCAAGCACATGTACGGCAAAATGATCAGCCTGCAGGAAGAGCGGGTGTTTTGACGCGCTTTTGGCTGGCGACCACATCACCAGCGGCGGATCGAGCGAGATCGAGGCAAAGCTGTTCACCGTCATGCCGATCGGCACATTTCCGGCCATGGCCGTGACCACCGTGACGCCGGTGGCAAAGCCGCCCAGCGCGTGTCGATAGGCGCGCTGGTTCGAAGCATCGGGAACAAGCACGGTTTCAGCAGCGCTCGGGGTTTTGGTGAGGGCCATGTTCATCGGCGTTCTCCAATGCCGAGCGGCGTTGCCGGTGTTTCGGACGGCACGCGGCCATAAGCGTGCGGCAGCGAGCAGGTTTTCAGGTGGGGCAGGACCTTTGTGCCGAAATGCTCGGCTTCGTCCAGATGCGGGTAACCGGAAAAGATGAAGGCGCGGATGCCCATCTTTTTGTAGGCCTCGATTTCCGAAAGCACCTGATCGGTTGAGCCGACGATGGCTGCACCACAGCCGGAACGGGCGCGGCCGATGCCGGTCCAGAGGTGGCGCTCGACATAACCGAACTGGTCCGCCAGTTCGCGGGCGCGCGCCTGATGCGACACGCCGAGCGAAATGCTGTCATGCGCGCGTTCGCGGATCAGCTTGCCGTATTCATCATCGAGTTTCGAAACGAGATGTTCGGCGTATTCGCGGGCTTCCTGTTCGGTATCGCGCACGACCATGTGGACGCGCAGACCATAATCCAGCACCCGTCCATGCGCTTCGGCGCGGGCGTGGACGGCGCGCATACGCTCGGCCAGCTGTTCCGTCGGCTCCGGCCACATCAGGTAGACGTCGCACTGCGCGCCGCAAAGCTCCAACGCATCCGGTGAATAACCGCCGAAATAGAGCAGTGGCCCGCCATTCTGCTGGTAGGGGCGGGCGGGTTCGGTGGAAACGCCCTTGAATTGGTATATCTCGCCGTCGTGGTCGATCGTGTCGCGCGTCCAGGCCTGTCGCAGGATCTCGACCACTTCATGGCTGCGGCGATAACGATAGGCGCTGTCGGCCACTTCGCCTGGAAAATCCGAACTGATGACGTTGAGCGTCAGGCGGCCTTTCAGCATGTGGTCGAGCGTGGCGACGGTGCGGGCCAGCATGATCGGCTGCATCTCGCCGCAACGGATCGCCGCCAGCATGTTGATGCGCTCGGTAATCGGCGCGCAGGCGGCGACAAAGCTGAGCGTGTCCTGTCCGACCTGATAGGAGGAGGGGCAGAGGATGTTGCGAAAGCCCAGCGTCTCGGCCTTTTTCACGATCTCCGAGCAATGTTCGAAGCTGGAGCGCAAGGCGCCATCGGGCACGCCGAGACAGGCGTAATCATCCGAGCACAGCGCGGAAAACCAGGATACTTCGGCAGCGTCGAGATGGGCGGAACGAACGGGCACGACAGTCATCGGAATTCTCCTCCCCGAGACGATTACCTGTTGCGTAACATTGCGATTGATGTAAATCAATAGTGTATCAATTTGGCTGCGCGTGGATGGGAGACGGCATGCAGCAGACATCCGGCAGCTTGCCGATCTATCTGCAGATCACCGAGCTTCTGATCCGCGACATCGCCAGCGGCCGGCTGATCGATGGCGAAAAGCTGCCGCCGGAGCGCGAGATGTCGGAGACACTCGGAATCGCCACCGGCACATTGCGCAAGGCGCTGTCGGAGCTGCAAACGCGCGGCATGCTGGCGCGGGTTCAGGGTTCGGGCAATTATGTGCGCGCCATCAGCGATCCAAAAAGCATCTATGCGATGTTCCGGCTGGAATTGCTGGAAGGCGGCGGTTTGCCGACAGCAGACATTCTGGATGTGCGGCGTTTGCCAAAACTTGGCGATCTGCCGGAGTTCGGCTCGTCACGCGAAGGCCATCGTATCCGCCGTGTGCGCCGTCTGTCCGGCAAGGTGGCGGCGCTGGAGGAAATCTGGCTGGACGGCGATTACGTCGAAACCATTGTCGCCGAAGACCTGTCTGAATCGCTTTACCTCTATTACCGCTCCGTGCTCGGGCTGTGGATTATGCGGGCGGAGGACAAGATCGGTCTCGATATGGTGCCCGACTGGGCGCCCGAAATTTTTGGACGCCGGGCGGGAGAGCCGGCGGTCCAGGTATTGCGCATCAGCGAAGCGCAGGATGGAAAACGGGCGGAGGTTTCGCGCACATGGATCGACCATTCGGTCGCCCGCTATGTGTCGCGGCTGAAATAGGGCCCCGAAAACGGGAATGGAGGAGAAATGGCAGTGCATTACGGCGTAATCGGCTGCGGCATGATGGGGCAGGAGCATTTGCGCAATCTGGCGCTTCTGCCGGATGCGGAAGTCGTGGCGATTTTCGAGCCGGATCCGGTGATGCGGCAACGCGCATTGGCCGCCGCTCCGGCTGCGCTTCTGGTCGGCTCGATTGAGGAACTGCTGGCGGTGGATGCCATCGATTGCCTGCTGATTGCCAGTCCCAATCATGTTCATGTCGAACAACTGGAAAAGATTGCGGCCATCAGGCCGCTGCCGGTGCTGGTCGAAAAACCGCTTTTCACGAGCGAGGATGATACGGCTCGCATTGAAGTTCTGCGCCAAACCTATCCGGCGCCGATCTGGGTTGCCATGGAGTATCGTTACATGCCGCCAGTGGCGCGGCTGATCGCCGAGGCTGAGGCGGCGACGGGCGGTATTCGCATGCTGACGATCCGCGAACATCGCTTTCCATTCTTGCAGAAGGTCGGCAACTGGAACCGTTTCAACAGTCGCACGGGTGGTACGATGGTGGAAAAGTGCTGCCACTTCTTCGATCTGATGCGACTGATCCTGAAATCCGATCCGGTGCGCATCATGGCGTCTGGCGGGCAGGCGGTGAACCATGCCGATGAGCGATATGAAGGGCTGCAGCCGGATATCTGGGATCACGCCTACGCCGTCGTGGATTTTGCATCCGGCGCACGCGCCATGCTGGAACTCTGCATGTTCGCTGAAGGCGCACGGTATCAGGAAGAGATTTCAGCGGTTGGACCTTTGGGCAAGATCGAATGCAAGGTGCCGGGGCCGGGTCGTTTCTGGCCTGAGCATCTTGGCGCGCCGCCCGTCGCCAAGGTTATCGTTTCCCCGAGAGAACCTCAGGGGCCGCGTGCAATCGATATTCCTGTCGATCCGGCATTGCTCGATGCGGGCGATCACAATGGTTCGACCTTTTATCAGCACCAGCGTTTTCTGCAGGCCGTGAGGGGCGAAGGTCCGGTGGAAGTGTCGCTTGACGATGGCTGGTGGGCGGTTGCCATGGGCCTCGCTGCCCAGCAGTCATCCGTGACCGGGCAGGCGGTTACGTTTCCATCACGCCCCCAAAGGCAGCAGCATAAAGCTTCGGCGTGAAGGCTCAGAAAAGCTTTCTGTTAAGCTCAGCCGTGATCATCGGCACGGCCACAGCCGCGGCTGCCGGCAGTCTGAGCGCCTGCATGACTTTGCCCAAGGCGAGCGTAATCCCCACCGTTGCTGCGATCTGAATCCATGGTTGCAGCTGACCGGGAGAGGCGGGCGTGGTGGGATTTGTTCGACCTTGCTGCAGTTGCGCGACTTCACGGCGCAATGCGCGGATTTCCTCAAGCGGGTCTGAGGTTTTGGACTTGTTCACGGTTGCACTTCGTTGACGTGGGGTTGCCGTTCTCGCTGCGCGGGAAGCGGTTGTCTCATGTGGCTTTTTCATACTTTCCTCTTTGTGCGGGCGTAAACCGGTTTGGCGGGCGAGTGCGGCCTGTCAGCCGGAGCCGGGCGTCGTGCTGTCATCGTCATTATCCGGCAGCGAGCCGGTGCCGGGCGTCTTGCTTTTGTCGGTCAAGTGGTCCTTTGCATGCGGCCCTGCCGGCGGATTATCCGACGTATTCGGTTTTTTCGTCTTTTCCTCGGTTTCCTCGATCGTTCGGCGGGCGTTATCGTCGTTGCTCATGGTTTTCCTCCGTTCGGCACTGGCCGCAGCAGGCCTGACATCGCTGCTGCAAACCAAAGCAAGTATTACTTGAACGCAGGTTGCGCGGCCGAGTTCCCGCCAAGCCATGCGAAGATTGGCCTTCTTTAATCGGCGGCTGAGCCGCGAAATCGCTGCCCGGTTTCAATCGTCTTTCAGTATGAGCACAGCCGAATGAAAGCCGTTGACTTCCCGAAAAATAGGGCGCATGGCAGCTTAATGACGGAGTCCGACCGGGCGCCGTTCTTTCAAAGGACAACCGAGATGAACCCCGACAGTCGAAGTTCGACGTCACCATACCGACCCGTTTCTCTGGTTCCCTGATCCTTGCGGTCGTGGCTCCTGGGGAACCGATGGTCCCCGATAGGAGCTGCCATGCTGCGCATCCATGCCCACGACCTTGATCGCCTCGTCACTGTGGCTACCGATCCGGTAGAACTGCCTGCGGACGATAGCCTGGCGAACTCCGTCTGGTACGATCTGGTCTCCCCGACCGCTGAGGAAGAACGCCTTGTTGGCAATCTGCTCAGCATCACCGTGCCGACGGCCGACGAGATGGAAGACATCGAGCTTTCCGCCCGCCTCTACCAGGAAAACGGCGCGGAGTTCATGACCATGACCGTGCTGACGCGTCCGGATGCCGGCGCACCACGAAAGGTGCCGATCACATTCATCATCAAGGGGCAGGTGCTGGTCACCGTGCGCCATTCCGAACCTCGCCCGTTCGATGCCTTCATGGCGAGGGCCCGTCGCGGTGGGGGTGGCGGTGTTCATTGCAGCTACGGCGAGCTGATCATGACCGGCCTTGTGGAAGCGATTATCGACCGCATGGCCGACACGCTGGAGCGACTGGGCAACGATATCGACCAGATCTCGCGCGACGTCTTCGATGCCAAGGCTTCGAAAGCCGACAAGAAAACCCGCGACCTGCAGGAACTGATGCGCGAAATTGGCCTCAAGGGCGAGTTCATCACCGTCGTGCGCGAAAGCCTCGTCAGTGTCTCGCGTGTGGTCGCCTATTATTCGGCCATCGATGGCGTCGATCGGAAGTTGCCGAAGGAAGTGCGCCAGCGCCTCAAGCTCTTGCAACGGGATGCTGCCTCACTCGGCGATCACTCGGCTTTCCTGTCCGGAAAGATCAATTTTCTTCTTGATGCGACACTGGGCCTGATCAATCTCGAGCAGAACCAGATCATCAAGATCTTCTCCGTCGCGTCGGTCGTCTTCCTGCCGCCGACACTGGTGGCATCCGTCTATGGTATGAACTTCGCGTTTCAGCCGGAACTGCAATGGCATTACGGTTACCACATGGCGATTGCCATGATGATTATTTCGATGGCGCTGCCTTTCCTCTACTTCAAGCGCAAAGGCTGGCTGTGACCGGACCGGACGTGAGGCGTTCCGTTGTTGCCCTTCGGCCACGGCGGGCGCCCTCGTTGCAATTTTGGGCGTGACTTAAGTCTTTCCAGCCGTTGACCTTCTGACCGCCTGCGCCAATTGCGCCCGCATTTGAGAACCGTATATTCAGGGGGTACATCCATGCGGTCTTTTCTGTCCAGGGCGCTTGCCGCCACCGCTCTCGCATTCATCCTGCAGGGGCCGATTGCTGCACCGGTGCTTGCGCCGTCGCAGGCCTTCGCGCAGGCCTCGTCCGAGACTGCCGCTTCCGATGAAGCGATCACCAAGATGAATGCCTATGTCGAATTCCTCAATCGCTCGCTACGCGCTTCGGATTCATTGCAGCGTTACGAAAGCTGGGTGGACATGAAGAAGGGGCCTACCGGCAAGGAAAAGGTCATTTACGGCCTTTATTCCCTTTATGACGTTCGCGATGAGATTGCGGCTGTCGAGGACGCTGCCAAGAGCGAACCGAAACTGCCGGAACTCGATGCAGCCATGCTCGCCTATGTCGAGACCTATCAGAAACTGGCGCCGGTGATCGAAAAGGCCAACAAATATTACGATCGCCAGGACTACAAATCCGACAAGATGGAAGGCGCAAAAGCGTTCCATAAGGAGATCGCATCGCTTGCGCCGACCTACGAGGAACGCCGCAAGGCCGCCGATACCGCACTGCGCACCGAGAAGGTGAAGCTCGATCTTGCCACGCTCGACGCCATGGAAAAGGCAGAGGGCAAAAAGTCTCGCTGGCATGTGCGCCACGTCATGCTGCGCGCCGAAGCCGTGATGGATCTGATGCCGGATAATGACAAGCCGGTGGTGGACATGACGGCTTTCAAGCCTGCGTTGGATGCTTATGCCGGCGCCGTGCGTGAGTTCGACGATTATGCGCTGGAACACCCGGACAGTTTCCATGTGTTCGAATCCTCGCCTGCCTCGCTTTTGTCGAAACTGCGCGATTTCACGGAAAAGCTGGAAAAGGCAAAGGGCGACGCCCGCAAGGGTGCAGGCCGCGACATGGACTGGATCGTCAGCGATTACAACACGATGGTGACGACCTCGCAATCGGCGACGACCTTCGCGAAGGACTGACGCTGGTATCCTGCGATATTCCATAAAAAAACTCCCCGCCTGACGTCGGCGGGGAGCTTCGGGCAGAAGACGATAACCCCAGATTATTTATCCCAATCCGGTGCAAGATGCGCCGGGTTGACGATGCGACCATCGGCGCGGGCAAGCTTGTGCACTGCCGCCATTTCCTCTTCCGACAGGGCAAAATCGAAGATCTCGAAATTCTCCGGCAGGCGGCTTTCGGTCGCCGTCTTGGAGAGCGCGATCACATCCTTCTGCTGGACGGCCCAGCGCAACACCACCTGAGCTGCGGTCTTGCCGTGTTTCGCACCGATATCCTGCAAAACCTCGTCTTTCGGTACGGCGCCATCTGCCATCAAGTAATAGGCGGTGAGTGACATGCCGGTCTTGGCCGCTTCAGCCAGCACCTTCGACTGGTCGAGATAGGGGTGGTATTCGACCTGATTGTTGACAATAGGCGCGTCGGAAAGTTTCACCGCTTCCGCCATCAGTGCGGTGGAGAAGTTGGAGACGCCGATATTCTTCACCTTGCCGGCTTTTCGCAGTTCGTTGAGCGCGCCGATGCGGTCTGCAAGGGACATTTCGCTCTGCGGCCAGTGGAGAAGAAGAAGGTCCACATAATCCGTCTTCAGCTTCTTCAGGCTTTCATCCACCGAAGCGATGAAGTCATCGTGGCCGACACGATCGACCCATACTTTGGTGGTCAGAAAGATATCCTGGCGCGGAATGCCGGATTTGGCCAGAACATCGCCGACGGCCTGTTCGTTCTTGTAGATTTGCGCCGTATCGACATGGCGGAAACCGAGCTTCAGGGCTTGCGGCAGGATACGATGAACGTCTTCGTCCGGCATGCGGAAAGTGCCGAAACCGAGAGCGGGAATATTGGCGCCGTTTGCGCTGACATTGTGCATGAAAAGCTCCTTGGGAAGGAAGCCCGGCAAAGAGCGCCGGGCAAAATCGGACCCTATCTACATGGGTCGTTCGGTCTGTGGTTCAACTGCAGTCTCTGGCCGGTCAACCGGCTATCGGCGGGTTGAGGCGGGCAAAGCCCTCTTGTCTGTGGTATGGGAAATGCGGATAGGGCGGGGTCACCGCACTTGCTGCATCGAGCCTGGCAATCTGTTCCGTCGTCAGCACCCAGCCGACCGCGCCGAGATTTTGGCGCAACTGCTCCTCGTTGCGTGCGCCGATGATGACGGAAGAAACGGTTGGACGGGAAATCAGCCAGTTGAGCGCCACTTGCGGTACGGTCTTTTGCGTTTCCTCTGCCACCTCTTCCAGCGCATCGATGACCCGATAGAGATGCTCGTCCTCTACCGGCGGACCAAAACTTGCCGTTTCATGCAGGCGGCTTTCGGCCGGGATGGGCTTTGAGCGGCTGATCTTGCCGGTGAGGCGGCCCCAGCCCAACGGGCTCCATACCAGAGTGCCAAGCCCTTGATCCTTACCCAGCGGCATCAGGTCCCATTCGTAATCGCGGCCGATCAGCGAATAATATACCTGATTGGCGACATAGCGTGTCCAGCCGTGCTTTTCGGCGGCTGCCAACGATTTCATGATCTGCCAGCCGGAGAAATTGGAAACGCCGATGTAACGCAGCTTGCCATCCTGTACCAGGCGGTCAAGCGTCGACACGACTTCCTCCACCGGCGTCGAGGCGTCGAATGCGTGTAGTTGAAAGATGTCGATGTGGTCGGTGCCGAGCCGTTTCAGCGATGCCTCAACGGCACTGATCAGGCGCGAGCGCGATGAACCCCAGTCATTCGGGCCATCGCCGGTGGGAAGGCTTGCTTTCGTCGAGATCAGAACCTCGTCGCGCCGGCCCTTGATCGCCTGTCCCAAAACTTCTTCCGAAGCGCCGCTGGAATAGACGTCAGCGGTGTCGAAGAGATTGACGCCTGCCTCAAGGCAGATGTCTACAAGGCGACGAGCCTCCGCGATATCGGTATTGCCCCAGGCGGAAAACAGTGGCCCGGAGCCGCCGAACGTGCCGGCTCCGAAGGAGAGGACCGGCACTTTCAGGCCGGATTTTCCAAGATTGCGATATTCCATGGCATTTATCCTTGGCTGAAGGGGTTATTCGGCTGGCGAAAGCTGTGCAGTGGGGGTGGCGTTGCGTTTGTCCAGGCGGATGGCAATGAGCGCGACGGCAAGTGCTCCGATCGGTACGAGACCGGCCACGAAGGTAACGGCGCCAAGGCCGGGGCCGTGATCGATCACCGCGCCTCCAAGCCATGCACCGATGGCGTTGCCGAGGTTGAAGGCGGCAATGTTGAAGGATGAGGCCAGTCCCTGGCCGGCACCTTCCGCCTGTTTCAGCACCCACATCTGCAACGGTGCAACGGTGGCGAAGGCGGCTGCCCCGAACAGGCCGATGGCAATCACCGCCAGGATCGGCTGGTGGATGGCGGCCGTCATGGCGAGAAGTATCGCGGCCAAGGCCACAAGGCTACCGACGATTGTTGGCACCAGATGCCGGTCCGCCAACCAGCCGCCAAACAGGTTGCCAACCACGAGTCCGCCGCCGAAGACCAGCAGGATGGGGGAAACGGCACCTTCGGAAAAGCCGGTGATCTGGGTGAGGATCGGCGCGATATAGGTGAAACCGGCGAATACGCCGACCCAGGAAAGGACCGTGGTCGCGAGGCCGAGGATGACACCGCGGCGGCCGAGTACGGCAAGCACGCCCTGACTTGCTTCTTCCTGAGCGTCTGACGGCTTGTCCTTCGGTACGAGTATGGCGATGACGGCAAGAGCGAGGATGCCGATCAGGGTTACGGCCCAGAAGGTCGAGCGCCAGCCATAAGCCTGGCCAAGCCACGTGCCGAAGGGCACGCCGAGAATGTTGGCGACGGTGAGGCCCGTGAACATGATGGCGATTGCGGAAGCCTTCTTGTTCGGTGCCACCAGACCGGTTGCGACAACCGAGCCGACACCGAAGAAGGAAGCGTGGGCGAAGGCCGTCAGCACGCGAGCAGCCATCAATGTCCAGTAATCGGGGGCGAGCGCACAGGCGAGATTGCCGATGGTAAAGACCACCATCAGCGCCATCAGCAGGGTCTTGCGGGACCATCTGCCGGAAATGGCGCCGAGAATGGGCGCGCCGATGACGACGCCGAGTGCGTAACCGGAGATCAGCAGGCCGGCGGCAGAGATGGAGACGCCGAAATCCTTGCTGACATCGATCAGCAGACCCATGATGACGAATTCCGTGACGCCGATGCCGAAGGCACCGGCCGTCAGGGCGTAAAGAGCGAGAGGCATTGTCTGTTCCTTGGGAGGAGAGGAGTTGATGGCTGGCAATATCGTCGCCTGCTACTTGCCTGTGTAGCGGGATGGTTGGATAATCATTTGTGAATTCAAATCACAGGTGATGCCGTGGACAATCGTGCTGGAGAAATGGAAGTGTTCGTTCTGGCGGCCGAGCTGAAAAGTTTTTCGGCTGCCGGGCGAAAGTTGAAGCTCTCCCCGTCGGCCGTCAGCAAGCTCGTCACCCGATTGGAGGACAGGCTTGGCACCCGTCTCGTTGTCCGCTCCACTCGTCTGCTGCAGTTGACGCCGGAGGGAGAGACCTATCTCGCCCGCGCCTCGCGCATCCTGGCGGAGATCGCCGATACGGAAGCGGTGGTGGCGGGCGGCGGGCGCATGCGGCCGCGCGGCCCGCTGTCGGTCAATGCCTCGGTCGGTTTCGGCGAGCACCATATCCTGCCGATGACCCGCGATTTTCAAAGGCAGTTCCCGGAAGTGCAGCTCGATATCACGTTGACCGACGACACGGTCGATCTTATCCGCGAGCGTGTCGATATCGCCATCCGTCACGGGCCGTTGCGCGACTCGTCGCTGATGGCGCGGAAGCTTGGCCAGAGCCGGCAGGTGGTGATCGCTTCACCGGATTATATTCGCGAACACGGTCTTCCGAAGACCGCCGACGACCTGTTGCATCACAACTGCATCAACTTCAATTTTCGCCGCGCTGTCGAAGGCTGGCCGTTCCGTGATCCGAAAACAGGCAAGGTCGAAGTGCGTCCGGTTGCCGGCAACCTGA
Source organism: Hyphomicrobiales bacterium (assembly GCA_900472395.1). Lineage (GTDB taxonomy): Bacteria > Pseudomonadota > Alphaproteobacteria > Rhizobiales > Rhizobiaceae > Neorhizobium. The sequence continues at coordinate 46,536 of UCHV01000002.1, read as the reverse complement.
AGGCATCGACGGGTTCGATCATCCGGCAGCTTTGTCTCGATGGTCTCGGCATCGGCCGAGTCGGGCGTTTTCACGTCGAGCCGGATATCGAAGCCGGCCGGCTCGTGGTGGTGCTTGAGGACTACAATCCCGAAGACATCGAGGAAATCCACGCGGTTTACGCCGGCCATGAACATCTGGCCGTGCGTATTCGGGCGTTCATCGATTTCCTGGCAAAAAGGCTGCAAACGTGAGCGTCGGTTCAGGCACTCATGCGGATTTCCCGCGTCTGCAAATCCATGCGCGGAGAGAAGATGGCGCGCGTGGGATCGAAATCGTAATCGGCCACGAATTCAGGTGCGTCCGCAGCAATTTGCGCCACCGAATCCAGAATGAACTGAACCTTCTCGACGGGTAACAGGACGCTGAAGTTCAGGCGGACAAATCCCGGCTTCAGGATTTCGTTTCCGGACAGGATGGCCTGCCTGATTTCTTCCGATTGCTTGTCGTCGATGGCAAGCAGGCGATGAACGTAAGGGCCGGCGCATGCGCAGCCGCCGCGGGCCTGAATGCCGAAACGGTCGCTCAGCATCCGTGTGATAAGCTGCTGGTGGACATAACCGCCTTTGCCGTCTCTCACCCGGAAGGAGAATATCGGCAGGCGTTCAGCATCTTCCAATCCCAGCAGTTCAAGCTGCGGAATATGCTTCCACGCGGCGAATGCACGTTTGGCAAGTTCGCGATTGCGAACCTCCATTCTTGCCGCCCCTATCGCATCCTTGACAATGAACGCGAGCGCGGCGCGAATATCGCCAACGACATTCGGTGTGCCCGCTTCCTCCCGGGCTTCGACATTGCCGCTGTAATCATGCGCCTGTGGAGAGACGAATTTTACGGTGCCGCCGCCCGGCCAGGATGGTTTCGAGGTTGCCAGCGCATCATGCCGAAGGATCAGTACGCCGGATGCCCCGGGGCCGCCAATGAACTTGTGGGGCGAAACGACGATCGCATCGATGGGCGCATTGGTTGCAGGAGACATGGCAATCGGCAGATAGGGGCCGCCGCCCGCATAATCCCATATCATCTTCGCTCCGGCCGACTTCACCAGTGCAGTGATGGCGGTGACGTCGCTGACGATACCAGTGATATTCGATGCCGCGGACATCGCACAAATCGTCAGGTCTGCAGCATTCTGCAGCAATGCGCTTTGCAGCAGAACCATGTCCGGGCCGCCGCCCGGCTGCTCGGGAATTTCGATAACCTCGGCGCCGGATTCACGCCAGGGAAGAATATTGGAATGGTGTTCGTAAGGTCCGATGATGATGCGCACATCGCGCCCGGCCGCCACGGCATCTGTAACGCCGAACAGTTTGACAAGGCGATTGATGCCGGACGTTGCGCCCGAGCCAGTGAAGATCACGGCGTGCTGGTCGGTTGCGCCGCAAAAGTTGCCGATCATGCCGCGGGCTTCGCGACGCAGACGCGTCATGAACCCACCGCAATAGGATGCTTCCGTATGGCTGTTGGCATAAAAAGGAAGGACTTCCTCAAGCACGAAGCGCTCGATCTGAGCAAGCGCGCGGCCGGATGCAACATAATCCGCGTAAACCAGCGTCTTGTCGCCATAAGGCCCGGCGATCCTGGCGCGCGATCCAATAACCCCTTCGTTCAGCCGGCCCAATACATCGGGCTTTTCCAGGCTTCGGCGAAATGCCTCCAAAAGTATATCGATCAATTGGGTATCCGGGCCCATCGCGTCCACGTTGCTCTCCTCCTCACGAAATTGACAGCAATCATATCTCCGTTCAGGATAGCAAAATCTCTTATTTTCGCGGGTGAGGATCGATATTTTGGTTCAAATGAACGACGGATCGTTCAAGATCGATGATTTTGATATGAAACTGCTGAACGTCATGCAGCGGGAAGCAAATCTTTCGCAGCGCGAACTCGCGGAAAGAATCGGCTTGTCGCAGAATGCGTGCTGGAGAAGGCTGCAGCGGTTGCAGCAATCCGGCCTGATCGGCGAGGCACATAGTACGATCGACCTGCCGGCTCTGGGGTTCGATCTGACAGTATTCGTCATGATACGCACGCGTCACCATTCGAAGGAATGGAGCGACGGATTTCGCGCCCATGTGGAGCGTTTGCCGGAGGTGATCGACTTCTATCGTATCGGGGGCGACTGGGACTATCTGATCAAGGTCGTCACAAGAGGGATGTCCGGCTACGATGCGTTCTACCAGAAACTCATCACCAATTTCGACCTGGCGACCGTTACCGGTTTTTTCTCCATGGAGGCGATCATAAACAGCCGCCCGGTGGACTTGATGAGAATGAGATGAACTGCAGAGTTGCCATGTGACAATTCAATCATGGTAGCGCAGAGTTTTCTATATAAGTATCTGAAAATAAATAACTAAATATATATTCCCCGTTTCGGCCGCCGCCGAAATGGCTAAATCTCGTCAGCGCGGGGCGTTGAGGTGGTGGTCTCAGTCAGGCTTCTGGTTGCATTGGCGAGCGCGCAATGTTACTCAAAACGTGTGCTTCAAGAGAAAGGAGGGTCACATGAATAACTATTATTTCCGGTTTTACCGGACACGTGGCCCCGTCTGCGCCCTGCAAATGCGTTTGCAGGGCTGACCAGAGCCGATTTCTCGATCTTCTTCTTCCTGGTCTGCCCATTCGTGTCTTGCAGCGCCGAGCTTTCGCTCGCGTCGATCTGCGATCATTGAAAAACGTCGCATCTGACGCGCCGTATCGCCAAGGCCTGCGCCTGTGACGGCAGCGTTCGCGGCTTCGCGACCAGAGAACTCATATGAGCATGATCAATCTCAGAAACCTTGGCGTTACGCTCGCCAATCCCCTGTTTTCCAAACTCAACCTGACAGTCAACGCCGGCGACCGCATCGGTATCGTCGCCGCCAACGGACGTGGAAAGTCCACTCTGCTGAAAGCCATTGCCGGTACCTTCGAGCCATCCGAAGGCGAGATCACCCGCTCGCGCGGGTTGACGGTGGGCGTGGTGGAGCAGGATTTACCGACGGTCCTGAAAGACCGCAGCTTTCATGACGCCGTGCTCGATGCGCTACCGGCGGGTCAAAGGGAGGCGGAAAGTTGGCGCGCCGATGTTGTTCTTGAAGGGCTCGATGTGCCGGAAGACCTGCGGCAGCGGCCGCTGGCAGCGCTGAGCGGCGGGTGGCAAAGGCTGGCGCTGATCGCCCGCGCATGGGTTGCCGAACCTGACGTCCTGCTTCTCGATGAGCCGACCAACCACCTGGACCTGATCAAGATCGGCCTCGTGGAGCGCTGGCTCAACGCGCTTCCTCGCGACATGCCGGTCATCCTGGCAAGCCATGATCGGGCATTTCTTGATGCGGTAACCAACCGCACGCTGTTTTTGCGCGCTGAAGCAAGCCAACTGTTCTCGCTACCGTATTCGCGGGCGCGGTTGGCGATCGATGAAATGGACGCTGCGGACGCCAGACGCCATGAAAGGGATATCAAAACGGCCGATCAGCTTCGCAGACAGGCGGCAAAGCTGAAAAACATCGGCATCAATTCCGGCAGCGATCTGCTCGTCGTCAAGACAAGGCAGTTGAAGGAAAGAGCCGAAAAGCTTGAGGAGGCGGCGCGTCCGGCGCATCTGGAAAAATCCGCCGGCAGGGTTCGGCTGACGAACAGCGGCACACATGCCAAAGTGCTGTTGGCCCTCGATGATGTGGCCGTGACGACGCCTAGTGGAGATCTTCTGTTCAGAACGGGAAAGCAGTTCATATGCCAGGGTGACCGGATTGTCCTGCTCGGACGCAATGGCGTAGGGAAAACCCGTCTGGTTTCGATGTTGCAACAAGCACTTGCCGGCACGTTTACGCCGGTTGCGGGTATCAATGCGACACCATCCGTCGTCCTCGGTTATGGCGACCAGGCTCTGGCGGATATGGACGATAGTCTCACGCCCCATCAAACGATTATTCATCGTTTTGATATTGGCGATCAACGAGCCCGATCGCTTCTTGCCGGCGCGGGAATGACGATCGAGATGCAGGCCCGCCCGGTCGCAAATCTTTCCGGAGGGCAAAAGGCACGATTGGGTTTTCTCGTGCTTCGACTTGTCGAGCCGAACTTCTACCTGCTGGATGAACCGACGAACCACCTCGATATCGAAGGTCAGGAAGCGCTGGAGAGCGAGCTGAAAGCGCATAATGCAAGCTGCTTGCTCGTCTCGCATGATCGTAATTTCATACGGGCCACCGGCAACCGGTTCTGGCAAATCGAAGGCCGCAGACTTGTGGAAGTCGATAGCCCTGAGCCTTTCTTCGAGGAAGCGTCTCGATAAATGACGCTGGAACCTCCCGCATGAGAAATTGTGCGGGAGGTATATGGTCAGCGAGAAGCAGAAGAAAAACGCTCCCGACGGCAACGATCATCAAAACCTATCGATGTCATCCGTAAATACGAATTAAGTCGATTGAACTCCTCGTCTAAGAACGTTGCCGGAAGAGATTGTCACTCGCAAAACCGGCCATAGATTAGGTGGTGTAGCCCATTCTTATAAGCCTGCATCGGCGGCGAAGGATGAGCCGGTAAAACCGGTGGGCCATCTCCCAACAGCGCATCTGAGAGCAACCAAGGAGAACGTCATGGACACGAAAACAGACACCACGGGCAAGTGTCCCGTCGCACACGGCGCCACGCCGCGCGGAAGGTCTAATCGCGAGTGGTGGCCAAACCAGCTGAATGTTCAGATCCTCCACACGCATTCTTCGCTGTCCAGCCCGATGGGTGAGGCGTTCGACTATGCCGAAGAATTTGCGAAACTCGATCTCGATGCCTTGAAGCAGGATCTTCACGCTCTGATGACCGACAGTCAGGACTGGTGGCCGGCGGATTTCGGCCATTACGGCGGCCTGTTCATTCGCATGGCATGGCATTCGGCCGGCACCTATCGCATCACCGACGGCCGCGGCGGCGCCGGCATGGGCCAGCAGCGTTTTGCGCCGCTCAACAGCTGGCCGGATAACGTCAACCTCGACAAGGCCCGCCGCCTTCTCTGGCCGATCAAGCAGAAATACGGCAACAGCATTTCCTGGGCCGATCTTCTGATCCTCACCGGTAATGTCGCGCTGGAATCCATGGGTTTCAAGACCTTCGGTTTTGCCGGTGGCCGCGCCGATGTGTGGGAGCCCGAAGAGCTTTATTGGGGGCCGGAAGGCACATGGTTGGGGGATGAACGTTACAGCGGCGAACGCGAGCTTTCCGAACCGCTCGGTGCCGTGCAGATGGGCCTCATCTACGTCAACCCTGAAGGCCCGAACGGCAATCCCGACCCGTTGGCGTCCGCGCGCGATATCCGCGCCACTTTCGCCCGCATGGCGATGAATGACGAGGAGACCGTGGCACTGGTGGCCGGTGGCCACACATTCGGCAAGACCCATGGCGCCGGCGATCCATCCTTTGTCGGTGTCGATCCGGAAGGCGATGAACTGGAGGCGCAGGGGCTTGGCTGGACCAGCAAATTCAACAGCGGCGTCGGGCGTGATGCCATCGGCAGCGGTCTGGAAGTCACCTGGACCCAGACGCCGACGCAGTGGAGCAATTATTTCTTCGAAAACCTGTTCGCTTTCGAATGGGAGCTCACAAAGAGCCCAGGAGGTGCACATCAGTGGGTAGCGAAGGATGCGGAAGCCTCCATTCCGGACGCCTTCGATCCGTCGAAAAAGCAGCTTCCGACCATGCTGACCTCCGATCTGGCGCTGCGTTTCGACCCAATCTACGAAAAGATCTCGCGCCGTTTCCTCGAAAATCCGGCGGAATTCGCAGATGCCTTTGCGCGCGCATGGTTCAAGCTGACCCACCGCGACATGGGGCCGAAGGCGCGTTATCTCGGTCCGGAAGTACCGGCCGAAGATCTCATCTGGCAGGACGTCGTGCCAGCGGTCGATCACCCCTTGGTCGATGAGGTCGATATCGCGTCGTTGAAGGAAAAGGTTCTGGCCTCCGGTCTTTCGGTGCAGGAACTGGTGTCGACCGCCTGGGCCTCGGCTTCCAGCTTCCGCGGTTCGGACATGCGCGGCGGTGCCAATGGCGCGCGCATTCGCCTTGCACCTCAGAAGGATTGGGAAGCCAACCAGCCGGAACAGCTTGCCAAGGTTCTGGGTGTGCTCGAAGGTATCCAGCATGCTTTCAATGCTGCTCAGACCGGTGGGAAAAAGATCTCGCTGGCCGACCTGATCGTGCTCGCTGGTGCCGCCGGTGTCGAGAAGGCGGCAAAGGCCGGTGGTCACGATATCGTCGTGCCGGTCACGCCAGGCCGCACCGACGCATCCGACGCGCAGACGGATGTGGATTCCTTTGCGGCACTCGAGCCGCGTGTCGATGGTTTCCGCAACTATGTGAACGCAGAGCGCATCCAGTTCATGAAGGCCGAGGAAGCGCTGGTTGATCGTGCGCAATTGCTGACGCTGACTGCCCCTGAAATGTCGGTACTTGTTGGCGGCCTGCGGGTCCTCACCGTCGGTAAGCCCAAGCACGGTGTATTTACCAACCGGACGGAGGCTCTGACGAACGACTTCTTCGTCAATCTGCTCGATATGGGCACCGTCTGGAGCCCGCTTGCCGGTAGCCAGGGCATCTATGAAGGTCGTGATCGCCAAAGCCACGAGTTGAAGTGGACAGGAACACGCGTCGATCTGATCTTTGGTTCGCATGCGCAGCTGCGCGCCATCGCCGAAGTCTACGGCCAGGCCGATGCAAAGCAAAAATTCGTTCGTGACTTCGTTTCCGCCTGGAACAAGGTGATGAACGCCGACCGTTTCGATCGTCACTGATCGACACGCCCGCCCGGACGCGCACCCCTGGCGTCCGGGCGTTTTATTTTCTTCCAAAGCGCGGCGGATCCTTAGGATCCGCTTTGTATGCTTCAGGTCTTTGTATTCGCGTGTCGTTATCGCAAAACGGCGGTACACTTTTGCGCGACATGCCTTAACTGATATTCTTGTATTTCAGTCTGGACGCTCACTTCGCTCTTGCGCTAGTCTTGTTTCAAGAGGTGCATGAGTAGGGTGGCCCGAGCCAGCGCTTGTATGCGTCTCGCTTTTCGTCTCTTCCTCACCAGCACTGCAGAGCGATTCGGAGACCGGTATGCCATCACAGACAGCACTCATCGTGCCTCACTGTCCCGTTTGCACGGGCTATGCGTTTCCTCTTGTAATCCGATGAAAGCCAACCGCACCGGCCTTGCCATCGCCATCATGATCCTGGCTGCTTGTCTCAACAGCCTCGATGCGGTGATCGTACGCCTGCTGTCCGGCGAGGTTCATCCGCTGTTGATCGGTTTTTTCCGCTCTTTTTTCGGGCTTGTAGCGGTAACCCCGTGGATCATCGGGGGTGTCAATCTGGCGGCTTCCCCGTTTCGCCTCCTGCATGCCGTCCGTGCGGGCCTGAAACTGGCCGCTCTCGTGTGCTTGTTCATCGCGTTTGCGCACGCGCCGCTGGCCGATGCCACCGCGATCAATTTCACGATGCCCATCTTTCTGGTTCTGGGAGCCTGGCTGGTTCTCGGCGAGAAGGTTGGCAACGCGAGCATTGTCGGCGTTGTTGCAGGCTTCATCGGCGTCATGATCATCATCCGTCCGGGTGGCAGTCAGGGTTTTGATCCGTGGTTGCTGTTTGCCCTTGGTGGTGCAGTTCTGACGGCCGCCAGTCAGCTGCTTTTAAGACGGATGGCGCTGCGTGACACGACGGACCGGCTCGTTGCATGGAACCTTATTTCCATCGTGCTGCTGGGATTTGTCGTCATGCTGCCCGTCTGGTCCATGCCAACCTGGCCGCAACTTGGGCTTCTGGCACTGCAAGGCGCGCTTGGAGCGTTCAACATGACCATCATCACGCGCGCATTTTCCATGGCCGATGCCAGTGTTCTGGCGCCGCTCGATTTTCTGCGTCTGCCGGTGGTTGCGCTGATGGCATTCCTGATCTTCGCAGAAGTTCCCGCGATGCAAACCTGGATCGGCGCTGCGGTCATCATCGGTGCAACCATCGTGGCGACCGGTGGCGCGGCTCGACGCAAGAAGCGACACGCTCGGGACGTGGATCGCGCGGAATGATGCCGCGTCTTCACCGTTTGGTCATTCGGCAGCATTCGGCTTGAAGGAAAACGCCCGCTCTGAGATATTCCCGGCATCTGAATTGAACCATGCCGGAACCTCGATGCTTTTCAATTACATAGCAAGCCATGCCCGCCGCGCGCTTTTTGCCTTGGCAACAATTGCCTTGAGCACAGGGTTGGGGATGCCGGTTCATGCCGACGCCCTGGTCGCTTCCTGGCCGCAGGCGCAAAGCGATCTTGCCGCTGACAAGCAGGTGCATTTCGGTTCGCTTCCGAACGGGATGCGCTTTGCCATCATGCGCAATGCCACGCCGCCGAAACAGGCGGCAATCCGCTTTCGCATCGGCTCGGGCTCGCTTGATGAGCAGGATAATCAGCAGGGATTGGCGCATTTCCTTGAACATATGGCGTTCAAGGGGTCGACCAATGTGGCCGAGGACGAGATGGTCCGCATTCTCCAGCGCAAGGGGCTGGCCTTCGGGCCGGATACCAACGCGCACACTTCCTACGGCGAAACGGTCTATTCACTCGATCTGCCCCAGGTCGACAAGGACACGATTTCAACCGGCTTGAAATTGATGCGGGAAACGGCAAGCGAATTGACGCTGGATGCCGCTGCATTCGACCGTGAGCGCGGCGTGATCCTGGCGGAGGAACGGTTGCGCGACACGCCGCAATACCGAGCCGGCCTGGCCGCCCTCAATAACCTGCTGGATGGTCAGCGCGTTACGATGCGGCCGCCGATTGGCAAGACGGAGGTGATCACCAATGCGCCGGTCGATCTCCTGCGTGACTATTACAAGGCCAACTACCGCCCCGACCGCGCGACCTTCATCGTTGTGGGCGATATCGATCCCGTGGCCCTGGAGGCGGAAATTCGCGACCGTTTCAGCGATTGGAAAGCAGCGGGCGAGGCGCCGGCTGATCCAGATGCCGGCAAACTGAAAAGCAAGGGCGAGACGTTTGATGTCATTGCCGTGCCTGGCAACATGACCAGCGTGCAGATTGCCTGGACACGCCCATACGATGCGGCGCAGGACACCACCGCCAAACGTCGCGACCAGCTGGTCGAAGGTCTCGGTCTTCTGGTGCTTCAACGTCGATTGGGAGCAATGGCCAGTAAGGCCGATGCGCCCTTCATCAGCGCCACGACAGGCGCCCAGGATATTTTGAAATCCGCGCATGTCGCACTTGTCGCGGCAAATTCGGAGCCGGACAAATGGCAGGCGGCGCTTGCGGCAATCGATCAGGAACACCGTCGATTGCAGGAGTTTGGTGCAAGCGAAGCCGAAATCAAGCGCGAGATCGCCGAGTATCGTTCGGTCCTGCAAGCGGACGCTGCCGGTGCGGCAACCCGCACGACGACCGCTCTTGCATCCATGCTTGCCGAAAGCGCCGACAGCGATCAGGTCTTTACCTCGCCTGCGGATGATTTGTCGCTGTTCGAGAAAATCACGGCTGAAGTGACGGTGGCTGAGGTCAACCAGGTGCTTCGCAAAACCTTCACCGGTAACGGTCCGCAGGTTCTGCTTCAGAGCGCACAGGCGCCTGAAGGCGGTGTGGAGGCGGTTCGCAAGGCCTTCACATCCTCGCGCGCCATCGATGTCGCAGCGCCTTCCGGGGCCGACGAAGTCGTTTGGCCATATGCGTCGTTCGGAGAACCGGGTTCGGTCGTCGAGCGCCGCGTCGTCGACGATCTCGGTCTGACCATGGTGCGTTTCGCCAATGGTGTACGTCTTACCGTCAAACCCACCAAGCTGCGCGACAACGAAGTGCTTGTCCGTGAAAATATCGGTGGCGGGCGAAAGGGGATGGCAAAGGACCGTTTCCTGCCGATCTGGGCGTCGCCTGCGGTCGTATTGTCCGGCACCAAGGCGATCGATTTTCAGGATATCCAGAAGGCACTTGCGGAAAAGATCTTCGGCATCGATTTTTCGGTGGGTGACAGTTCTGTCAGGTTCGATGGCCGAACGAGAACAGAGGATCTCGAAACCCAGTTGCAGGTCATGGCTGCCTATACATCCGATCCCGCTTACCGTCCTGAAGTCTTCAAGCGGGTGCAGCAGGCCTATGTGAGTGGTCTCGATCAATATGCGGCGACGGCCGGTGGCGTGCTTGGCCGCGATCTGGCGGGCCTTGTGCATTCCAACGATCCGCGCTGGAATTTCCCGGATCGCGATCAGCTTTCGACGGCAACGCCTGCAGATTTCGAAGAATTGTTTCACCCGCTCGTTTCGCAAGGGCCGATCGAAATCATCGTTGTGGGCGATGTTACCGTCGATGAAGCGATCCGCCAGACGGCAGCCACATTCGGCGCCTTGCCGCCACGCGGGGGCGTTGCGCCATCGCAGGCTCAGGATCAGGTGCGTTTCCCCGAGCCAACTGAAAAACCGGTTATCGAAACTCATACAGGCAGGGTGGATACTGCCGCCATCGCAGTCGGCATGCCTATAGGCGATCTGTTTTCGGATATTCCCCGCGCATTCATTGCAAACATTTCGACCCAGATCCTTGAAAACCGGTTGATCGACCAGTTCCGAATTGCGGAGGGAGCGACCTACGGCCTGCAGGGCAGCGCCGATCTTTCAAAGGAATGGCCAGGTTATGGTTTCACATTTTTCTATCTCGAGACCACGCCTGAAAAGATAGGCGGCTTTTATACGCTTTTCGACAAGGTAACTGCGGACATGGCATCGAAAACAGTGTCCGATGACGAACTTGCCCGTGCGCGGGAACCCGCAATCGAAACCCTCAAACATCAGCAGCAGAGCAATGATTACTGGATGCGATATCTGCAGGATGCGCAGACGGACCCGCGTCAGTTGGACCTCATTCGCTATAGTCTGGAAGGCTACAACAACGTGACGGCCGACCAGGTGCAGAAATTCGCAAAACAGTATTTCGACACAAGCCGTCTGTGGAAGTTCGAGGTCCTGCCTGCTGGCGTGAGGTGATCACCACGTTTGTTATTGAGCGATAATCGCAACTTTGAACCATTGCGGCGCCAAGCGAGGCGCCGCATGTCTTTTGGCCGTTGGATTTAACGGATCATTCCATAGACAAACCCGATCAGGGCCGCGACGCCGACAGCCTGTAACGGCTTTGCCTCAATCTTTTTGCGTATGCCGTCGGCAATATCGGACCCGCGGTATCTCAGGCTGCGCGCCTCCTCTCGCAAGGCTGCAACATGTTCGCGCGGTTCGACGTAAGGGTCATTGCGATGTCGGAGGATTGAATCCAGCGCTTCATCCACGCGCGGAGCAGTCGTTTCCGTTTGGTCGCTGGTTGCTTGATATCCCTGCCGGTCGTCGGCCTGTCCGGTTTGTGAAGGTGTCAGTGGCGAAAGGGGGAGCGTTGTGGACATTGCAATTTCCTTCTTTTGGGCACGCCAGAACCCGGCATAAGGAATGATGTTCCACATATCGATATGACGATGAGGGTTCTGGTGTTGCGAAGGGGCCAACCTGCAGATTTCGACGTGACATCGACACAGCGCAGGCACTATGCCTGAGGAAAAGACGGCAACTTTGACGAGAATGATCGGCGGGCCATGGACAAGTCCCCAATAGCGCTTAAACATGAGTTTCGATCAACTAAGGGTTGGATTTTTTCAGTCTGGTGTCGATCATTGCAGCCTGGGGTAAGCTCGAAGGTTCTGAAATGCAGCACTTTTCAGTCAGGCCACAAACGCTTGTGGCAAGTCTTTGGGACAATCGATCGCTCGTTCTCGCGTCGGTAGTGCGTGACGTCTTCGGACGATATCGAGGGTCTGTCCTCGGTATCGTGTGGTCCTTCTTCAATCCGCTGCTGATGCTGGCGATCTACACATTCGTATTCAGTGCCGTGCTCAAGGCACGGTGGAGCGCCGACAGTACGTCTCACGTCGAATTTGCGCTCGTGCTTTTCGCCGGGTTGATGGTCTTCAATCTGTTTGCGGAAACGGTGAACAAGGCGCCGAGCCTCATCGTCAACAATGTAAACTTCGTCAAGAAGGTCATCTATCCGCTCGAAATCCTGCCCTATGTTGCCATGGGCTCCTCTCTTTTCCATTTCTTCGTCAGTCTTGCCGTCTGGCTCTGCGCCTATATGTTTTTTTATGGCGTGCCTCACTGGACGGTCATCTACGTGCCGGTGGTCGTGCTTCCATTCTGCATATTCGCCGTAGGTGTAAGCTGGGCGCTTGCGTCGCTGGGCGTGTTCCTGCGTGACGTCTCGCAGTTCATTGGCGTGATCGTCATGGGGATGATGTTTCTGGCTCCCATCTTTTACCCGGCGACATCGCTGCCGGAAAGTTACCGAGCATATCTGTATCTCAATCCGGTCACTTCCATCGTGGAAATGGTGCGTGACGTGCTGTTTTGGGGGAGCCCGCCAAACGGCCGTATTCTGTTCGCCTCTTATGTTTTTGCATGCCTTGCCGCCTGGCTCGGCTTCGCCTGGTTTCAAAAAACCAGGAAGGGATTTGCCGATGTTCTATAGGGTCTGCCCGGTGAGCCGGAAGACCGCCGCGATGGCCACTGTCAGCAACCCTGCTTAACAAAAAGGCCGGGCATCCACGTGGTCATAGCCACGAGTGAAGCCCGGCAAAGCGCATGAAAACATGGTAGTCCATGTCCCGGATGCTCAGCCCGTTCGATCGGACCGTATGACCCTCCAGTCGGGTCTTCCCAGGTTGTAAGGCCAGGGATGAACTTCGCGGTCGTTAAAGTATACGACCTCTTCGAGAAGCGGATATTCTTCGCGGTCGCGGGTGACATCGTCCATCCAGGTCGTCAGATAGGTGTCACCGCCCTCGTAGCCGAGTTCGGCAACCCATACCGGTTTGGAAAATTCCTCCACGAGGCCATAACCCTGATCGAGATTGTCCTTGAACGTCCGAGGAGCGCCATGGGCAATCTTGTCGAATGCCTCGAGGCCGAAAACCGATAGTCCGACATAGTCGACATAATCGTTACCGGGAAAATAATCCTTCAATCCCGGCACGCCTTTGGGCGACCACATCAGTTGGGCATTCGGGGCCTCCTTTTTGACGATGTCCATCATGCGGCGATAAGCCGTGATATAGGCATCCGGCTGCCAGCCTGCCCATGAAAACCGGCTTTCGCGGTCTTCCATTTCCTGCGCCCATCGCACGATGACAGCACTTTTCATCTGGCCGATCAGGCGAGAGATTTCGTGCATGTTCCTGTCGTAACTTCCGTCGAGCACCTTCGACTGAAGTTCCCCCGATGTCAGCCGGAAATCCTGGTCCCAGGACCATGGCTCCACGGTGACCAGCAGATTTCGGCCGTGCTGGACCGCATAGGCGTCGGCGGCTGGCAAGGATGAGAGATCGACGTCTTCCCACGGCATGAAGAGGGCTTCAGTCGTGACGTTGGTCTGCTGGGCAAAGTCTCCATGAGGGTCGTAAGCGCCGAATTTCAGCCCCGGTGCGTGAATGGTCGGGCGCTTGTCCTTGATGGCGCCGCCAGGCGCTGCCGAGGTTCCGGCCGCCCCCTGCGCGAGTGCGAAATGACAGGCTCCGGCCACAGCGGCGGTTGCGATGCCTGCGCCGATGAATTGTCGTCTATCGATCGATTTCATAACGGACCTCCTTTCCGTCAGTTGCTGGATATCTGGAATTGGCGGATCTTTGCGGCGACCGTGTCAGCACTGACGAGCTTGGCAGCTTCATCGCCGCGACGCTGAGGCGCATGGCGAAACACGTACCAGTTACCGAAAGGATGACGTCGCTGATAGATGGTGTTGCCGACCTTTACGTGGCCGAAGCAGGTGGCGGCGCGCGCGTCGCCCGTGCTCGCATACCATTTCGCCATGATACAGAGCTTGCCGTTGTCGTCGACGACCCATCGGCCCTTGCCCATGGATGGCTTGCCGCCTTCGCGCGTATACGCCGAGAAACGGTCATCCTGCATGTCGAAGCGGCCGCCTCCGGCGCTCCACACCCATGTCCTGTCGCCGTAGATCGTCTTCAATTCCGACGCGGTAACGGGAACGACTGCCTGCCGGGCGGCCTTCTTCTCAGCAAGGGCTGGTAGTGGTCCCAGCACGGTGACGAGGAAGACGCCTGCAAGCCATAGATACTTCAGTTTCATTGTCGCCTCCTTCTTCTCAACGCAAACACCCGGGTGAGAAACCGGTCTAACTATCCTGCTGACGGGCATTGCCCGGCCGTTGTGCGCCAAAACCGTTCCAGCGCAGGCGGAAAGCCGTAATCTTGGTACGGCTGCGATGGCCGGCGCCGGCAACCGTGAAGCGCGTATCCGTGAAGCTGACAACGTTCTGCCCATAAGACAGCGCTTCGACGGATCCGATTGCGTGGTTGCCCAGCTGCCCGCCGCCAAACAGAACTGCGGTAACGGCGCACAGGCATGCCATGGTGATGCCGCGCGCACGCGCCACCGTCAGCAGACCGTTCTCGCGGGCATGCTTGAATGCGATCAGTGCCGCGACGGCCGCATAGGTAAGGTTGTTGATCGCCGCGAAGATATAGAAACCTCGGGTTTCGTTCACCTCCGGCGCCGCATACATGACCGCGGCAGCACACGTTGCCAGGCCGAGATAAGGCGTGACGACCCTTATCGGCAAAAGCCTTGCCTGCTCACCCTTGGGGGTGATGCGAAAATCGACGAAACGCGTGCTCAGACGATCACGGACGGCCATCAGGGTGCCCGCCAGAGACCAGGGCCAGCGGACCATCAGGAAAACCATTCCCTCCCAACCGAACAGCTTGGCGCTGCATGTCCTGAAAAGGCCCGTGGAACGCCAGAAGAATGCTAGGCCCACAAGCACCACGGACAAAGGCAGGAAGTGCAGCAGAAACTGTGCGTAGCTGACTTCGGCAAAGGCTTTCCCCGTTGCCAGCGACAGGAGCGGCATTGCGAACATGATCGCCATGAATACGGAAAACAGCGGATACCAGAGCTGCGAGAATACGAACTGGAATTTCAGTTTCGGAGGCAAATTGCCGACCAGAGACGGCGAATATTGCAAAAGCACGGTTGTCAGGCTGCGGGACCACTGGAATTCCTGCACAGCAAGATCTGCAAATGTTGCCGGGCCATCGCCATGTGCAATGGCATCGACTGCGTGAACGCCACGCCAGCCGCCGGCATTCATCATCAGTGTGGTGGAATGGTCCTCGGCAAGCTCAGGCCCCAGCCCGCCAATCTCTTTCAGTGCCTTGGTGCGCACGGCGTAATGCGAGCCGATGCACAAGGGCGCCCAACCATTGTTGTATCCAACCTGCAATGCGCCATGAAGGCTTGCCTCCACATAGAGGCGACCGCGGGCAGCCCAGCTTTCGTCGGCATTGGCATCGCATATGCTGGGCGCCGACACATAACCCACGGCGGGGTCGGAGAAGGGCCTCATCACCTCCCTCAGGTAAGTGAGTTCCGGCACATGGTCGGCATCGAACTGGGCGACGAAATCATACCGTTCGTAACCGTAGTTATCGTAGAAATACGCCAGGTTGCCTTCCTTGCAGCGCGTCCGGCGTGGCCATTGCGATCTGTGATAGGCGTCCACGCCCTTGCGGGTCGAGATGAATATGCCGCGTTCCTTGCAGAACTGCCGCGTCTCTTCGGAAGGATCCTCGTCCGCCAGCCAGACATCATAATTCATGTCGATCTGGTCCAGCATGGCAAGCAGGGTCCGACGCACGACGTTGAAGGGCTCGGACGGGGCCTTGGTGACAACCATGGCGATCCGTCCTTCTGGGGGCGGGGATGAGGCCTTCATGCGTCGTGCGCCGAAGAAGATGGCGAGAAAATAGAAAGGAATGAGCGTGATCCAGCCAATGACGACGCTTATGGAAAGGAATAACGGCCAGCTGGCGATATGGGCGGGCTCCAGCCACCACTGCCAGAAGTAGACGACAGCCACTATCCAGATAAGCGCGCCAGTCAGGTAGGCGCGCTTCAGCCCTCCGCTGAACACCGGTTCGAGCCGCGACTGATCGACAATGCGCTGGCGGCTGCAGGGTATGACGATCTTGCCGGTCATTGAACCACCTCCAGGCCGAAGGTTGGGCTTGCCGTGCGAATGATCGTGGCGATGTCGGATCGTGTCGGCTCGAAACCGAGGGCGGACCGCGCCATGGATGTATCGGCAAAAAGGATTGGCGGATCTCCCGCCCGCCGCTGACGAAAGCTTACCGGCACGCGTCGTCCGGTTATCTGCAAGATGGAATGCAGGATTTCGTTGATCGAGGTGCCGCGGCCGGAGCCGAGATTGACCCGCAACGTATCGCCGCCGCTGATCAGATGGCGAACGGCTGCCACATGCGCATCGGCAAGATCGGACACGTGAACATAGTCGCGGATGCAGGTGCCATCGGGTGTGTTGTAGTCGCTGCCGAAAATTTCAAGCACGTTCAGCTTGCCTGCCGCAGCTTGCAAGGCCCGCGGTATGAGATGTGTTTCCGGCTCATGGCGTTCGGCAAGCATGCCCGCAGGGTCGGCGCCTGCGGCGTTGAAATAACGCAGGGCAACATATTTCAGACCGTAGGCATTGCCGTAATCTTCCAGCGCCTGCTCGAAGACCAGTTTCGTGCGCCCATAAGGGTTGATCGGCTTCTGCTCGCAATCTTCGTTGATTGGCAGTTGCTTCGGCACGCCATAGGTCGCACAGCTGCTGGAAAATACCACGTGGTCTATGCCGGCTGCCATGCAGGCATTGAGCAGTGACAATCCACCGATGACATTGTTGCCGTAATATTTCCGCGGGTCGATGACGGATTCGCCGACATACGCATTGGCCGCACAGTGAATGACGCAGCGCGCATGCGATCTTTCAAGGACCGTCTGAAGCCTGCGGGTTTCACCGATATCGAGCTGGACCAAAGAGCCCCATTGAACGGCATCGGCGTGACCGGTCGACAGGTCATCAAGAGCAATCACACGAAAGCCGGCCTCACTGAGTGCCTTGCAGACATGGCTGCCGATGAAGCCCGCTCCTCCGGTCACGACGACGGAATCGGTCATGTTACGCGACCTCCGCCGACTGGACTGCGTCTGTTGAACAAAGGACGCCGTCGAAATAGCTAATGGTGCGGGCGAGGCCTTCGCGAAGAGGTACGCGCGGTGCCCAGTCGAGCTCCTTGCGGGCCATGCTGATGTCCGGACGACGTTGCTTGGGATCGTCGACCACGGCCGGCAAGTGCACGATCTTAGAACGCGAGTTCGTCAGTTCGAGCACCAGCTGCGCCAGCTGGATGACCGGTATCTCGACCGGATTGCCCAGGTTGATGGGGCCTATAAGCTCGGGTCCCGCATTGGAAAAGCGGATGAATGCCTCGATCAGGTCATCGACGTAGCAGAGCGAGCGGGTCTGCATGCCATCGCCATAGATGGTGATGTCCTGATTGGTGAGGGCCTGGACGATGAAATTCGAAACG
Organism: Hyphomicrobiales bacterium; assembly: GCA_900472395.1. Classification (GTDB taxonomy): domain Bacteria; phylum Pseudomonadota; class Alphaproteobacteria; order Rhizobiales; family Rhizobiaceae; genus Neorhizobium. The sequence continues at coordinate 29,047 of UCHV01000002.1, read as the reverse complement.
ACACGGCCGTCATCCAGGCGCATGCGCGGTCCATAGGTGTTGAAGATCCGGCCGACCTTGACGTCGGTTCCATACTTGCGGTGATAGTCGAACAGCAGGGTTTCGGCGCAGCGTTTTCCTTCGTCGTAGCAACCGCGAGGACCGATCTGGTTCACGTTGCCGCAATAGGTTTCCTGCTGGGGGTGCTGCAGAGGATCGCCGTAACGTGGATGATTGCACGATGGTCGCGCCGTGTAGCCGTGCCAGCTCAAGGCCATGGAGCGCACCAAGCACACCTGTCAGAAGGGTGCCAACGGGATCGCGCTGATAGTCAGGAGGTGAAGCAGGCGAAGCGAAATTGAAAATCAGGGAAACGTCGGCGTCATAAGCATCGCGGACATCCTGTTCCACGACGGAGAAACCCGAATGCCCCATCAGGTGTTTAATGTTGCTGCGGCGGCCGGTGGAGAAGTTATCCGAGCAGATGACGCGGTGGCCATCGTCCAGAAGTCTTTCGCACAGATGCGATCCCAGAAAGCCGGCGCCGCCCGTCACGAGCACGTATCGCGGCAGGGGTCTGATAGCCATTTCCGCCAGATCCGGAGTCGTAATCCCGATTTTACGCATAAATCTACCTCCTCCGGCGGACGTGAGTCGCCGGTCGCTATTTCCGGAGTTGAAAGGAGCAAGCGTCTTCGCTTGATATGATCTGCGTGGTTCGTTCCAAGAAAACGTGGAAAACTTTAACGCTCTCTTAACTGGATTAACCGCCCAAAATTGCTTCCCGTCAAACGAAAAAGCTCTTTAATTATACGAATTTAGGATGATTAGATCGAGAATGGACGAGGTGGAGTAACTCGTTCGAATTAGTTTTCACTAGATCATCTGGTGGGTGTATAGGGTTTGCTAATTTAATAGTGTTAGCTTAGGCGACAATCATTACGGAACATCCGGAGCCTACCTAGTGCGCGCGAATAACCACCAATTTCGCATGATTCTCATCGCCAGCCTGTGCGCTGCCGTAGCATCGTGCTCCGCCGTGAAACAGGATGTGGCTGTTGCCCATGTTCCGGCGAAGAAGGTGCAGACTGTCAAGACGACCGTTGCAACGTCATCCAGAGCCAAGACCTACGCTTTTTCCTCCTCCAGGCCAGTCGCTTCAGCGATGCAGGAAGAGAACGCTGTGGCGTCGCTCAGCGAGAGCCGTCCGACATATCTGGGAAGTGCGCCATATATCTGCACACCGAGTGGCTTCGGTCGCAAGGCGCAATGCTTCCTGCGGTAGACCGCAGGAGCTAGAGCGCTTCATTCTAGAGAGCGGCCTGACGGCTGGCTGCCGCGCGCCCATCGTAATCGAAGTACCGCGAGGCCGCCTCGGTGCGGTTACGGACGTGCATCTTCTTATAGATGTTCCGTATGTGCACTTTTACGGTGTTTTCGGAAAGCTTGAGCCTCCCCGCAATGATCTTGTTCTGCGTTCCCTTGCAGACCAGATCGAGAATTTCCACCTCACGCGTTGTGAGTATGTAATTGTCGCGATCCGTGCGGCTCGGGTGACTGGGCGGATCGATGCGTAATTTTGCAGGGCGTCCATAACCCGCGCCATTGGCGCTCAGGTGCTGGAGGAGTGCGGAAGGGAAGTGCTCTCCACCCTTCGCCAGAAGATCGACAGCGGCAAGGAAAACATCCAGCCGCAAATTCAACGGCAGCACACCATCGATCTGCTGACCGGAAGCAAGATCGCGCAAATTCTGATCGCTATCCTCGTGGTCATCGATGATGATGCCGATCGATATACCGCTTTCGAGTTGCTTGAGCTGACGGATCAGCACATCCGTTTGCGGAGGGTCCTGATGATAAAAAAGGACGAGAGGCGCTTCTCCGCTGATCGCTGAGGGAAAATGCGCCAGATCGGAAAATACCGTGACCTGGTTCTCGGAAAATCTGCGGCGCAAAATTTCCACAAGGCATTCCATGAGAAGACCCGGTTGGGCTACCAGCATGATTGCCCGACGCTCAAGGCCGCCGCGAGCGACGGATGCTGCATCAGGAGCTCTGATCTCTGTCATCAACATCACAAACTCCCAAACTCGACCGTGATGCGTTTAGGACCGAATGAAGACCTCATGTCTTCTATCGCTGCATGCGTATTTAATACACAAGATATTTATAATGTAAAATAACGCAATATTTCTACTTGAAGAATTTGAAATCTGACCATTTTTGGTTGTTCTATGTATAAAAATTCGCACGTTAAAACTGAATTGTATTACTGATGAATGTGATACATAATAAATGTTAGAGAATAATAATATACGTTTTGAGTAATACTTCAGGTTGTAATTTAAACCATAATTACGAGACATTTTTCGATATGCAATCAAGAGGTGTATTTGATTCTGCGCACTGGCGTCGTCGGTGAGCGGTCCGGTCGCTTTTTGTGGGGGCTAGATCGCAAAAATGGGTAGGCATACCCAAACGGGTGCCCGAGGCTCTTTTTTGAACGGTAGATGACGAAATCACCGCTAAACGGAACGCAGCCCAACGTGAGTCTCGGGATCGGACCATTCTTGCCAGAGGGAAAATCGCACGGATGAAGGAGCGCGCGTCACTCCGGTTTCGGAGGCGAACGGATAGGCAAGGTGCTTGGACGGGCGCCTCGTTATCTTTCTCTGAGGGCTTCACGCGCCTTGTTGAAAGGCTTGGTCAGGTATTCGAGCACGCTTTTTTCGCCCGTATGGATGTCCACGGTGGCGATCATGCCCGGTGAAATCGGGAACTGCTTGCCTGCGGCGTTCACGAGAGCGTCTTTTTCGGTTTTTACGAAAACCCGGTAATAAAAGACCTTGGGGTCCACCTCGTCCTGAATAGTATCCGGCGAGATGGTGACGACCTTGCCTTCAAGTCCCCCATATATTGCGTAGTCATAAGCGGTGATCTTCACCATGGCGCGCTGGTCCGGGTGGATGAAGGCTATATCCCGTGGTGACATTCGTGCTTCGATCAGAAGCTGGTCACCCAGAGGAATGATATCCATCAGTTTGCCGTTAGGGGGAACAACGCCGCCGATCGTCGAAACCTCGATATTCTTGACGATGCCGCGAACCGGAGAATGAATCGTCAGGCGGGCAAGGCTGTCTGAGCGTCCCTTGATCAGGGATTGCAGTGAATTGACCTCGGAATTGGCCGCCGCCAGTTGCTCGCGCGCCTCGACGATCTGCTTGGTGGTCGCCTCTAGCCGTTTCAGCTCCAGTTCGGCCTGCTCGCGTTTCAGCCTGATGATTTCGACTGTGCTTGCCGCGCCCATGGCGGACAGATCTTCATTGACCTTCAACTCCTGCCGCGTGAGCGCCAGTGACTCGTCAATCCATTGCAACGTGCCCTTGAGATTTTGTGCGCGTGCTTCATGAAGCCTTGTCTCGCTGGCGATGAGTTCAGGATAAGAGTCGAGTTCGCTCGGGAAGACCAGCGGTGCCTGATTGACTTCGGCCGTCAGGCGAACTGAGCTGGCAAGCGCGGCGCGGTATTTCGCGGCCGGTTCTCCAACGCCGGACTCACTCAGCGTCGGGTCGAGCTGCGCGATCAGTTCGCCCGGTTCCACGACCTGGTTTTCCTGCACCATCAGTCTCGACAGGATGCCGCCTTCCAGCGATTGGATGACCTGTTCGCGACTGATGGGCACGACCTTGCCGTCACCGGACGACACTTCGTCCAGAACGGCAAAATAGGCCCAGACGGTCGCAACGATGAGTATGACCGTCACGATCTGGATGATGAGCTTCGCTTTCGAGAGACGAACCTCGTCATTACCGCCATACTGCCACTCACCGTCAATCGCGCGCGAAAACGACATGGTCATAGGGTTTTCTCTCCTGCGGAGGATTTGCGACGGCCGGTTTTGGCGCCTGTACCGTTATTCGGCTTGATCGGGGCGGCCTTTGTCACGGTCCGTCCTGCTTGGGGTTGGCCGGCAAGTGCACGGAGAGCCGCCGCCTTTTCTGCATCGAGAACAATCCGCCCCTGATCGAGCGCAACAACCCGCTCGACAAGATCGAGCACCCGCATCCGGTGGGTGGCAATGACCACTGTCTTGCCTTTGCTCCACTCTCCGAACCGTCGGATGAACAGCCGTTCGGTCGTTTCATCCATGGAGGCCGTCGGCTCGTCGAGCAGCACAACCGAAGGATTGCGGATCAACATGCGTGAGAGAAGAAGAGCCTGCTGCTGGCCGCCGGAAAGGCCACGTCCGCCCTCATCGATCAGATGGTCCAGCCCTTTGGGAAGCAGACGGATGAATTCGTCTGCTCCGGTCATCACCAAGGCATCGAGCAAGGCCTGTTGAGACGCGTTGCGCGCGCCCATCAGCACGTTGTCGCGAATGGTGCCGTGGAACAGCCGCGAATTCTGGGTCATCAGCCCGACCTCGCGCCGGAGATCGGAAGGGTCGATATGATCGATCGCCAGATTGTCGATCAGCCCTTCACCTCGCATCGGTTCGATCTGCCCTGAAAGCGCTTGCAGGAGGGTGGATTTTCCGGCGCCATTCTTGCCCAGAAGCGCAACCTTTTCACCGGCTTTTATCCGGAAGTCGGCAAGTGTCAGGGCGGGGCGCCCGACGGCTTCCTGCCCGTAGTGAAAAATGGCGTTACGGAACTGGTAATCGCCAAGAAGCGAGCCAACGGAAATCCGGGTTTCCGCCGCCGGATGGTCTACCGGCATTTTCATGATCGTGTTCAGGCTCTGCAGGCCGATCTTGGCGTGCTGGTAACGGCTGAGAACCTGCGTCAGCTGGGCCATCGGGGCCATCATGCGCGAGCCGAGAATTGAGCAGGCCACCAGCGAGCCGGTGGTCATGTCTCCCGCCATCACCATTGGTGCACCACAAAAGACGATAACCGCATAAACACTGGTCTGAACGCTATGGGCCCACCCGGTCAGCTTGCTGGTCAATGCTCGCAACTGCAGTTGCGCATCGGCGCTTGCGGCGTTGAAGCTGTTCCATTTTTCCTGGAAAACGTCTTCTGCCTGAAGCGCCTTCAAATCCTCGATGCCCTGTACCGCTTCGACAAGCATGGCATTGCGTAACGAGGACTCGCGCATGGCAAGCCCGGCATTGCGCTTGAGCTTGCGCTGGGCCATCAGGCCCGGCATGACCATGATGACGAGAGCCGCCGCCGGAATGACGGCGAGCCAGCCGCCGATCATTGCAAACAAAGCCAGGAACAGGAAATAGAAGGGAAGATCGGCAACCGCCGTGACGGTCGTCGACGTCATCATTTCCCGCACCTGCTCGAGGTCGCGCAATTGGGAGATGAATGTGCCGGTTGCTTTCGGTCGATGCTGGTTCTTCACCCGCAGGGCGTGCCCGAAGATCACGTCGGAAATCTTGATGTCGGCCCGCTTGCCGAGCACGTCGATGATGGCGGTTCTCACCTTGCGCAGAATATAGTCGAAAAGGACGGCCAGCATGACGCCGATGAAGAGCACGACGAGGGTCGGCATGGAACTCGCCGGCACAACCCGGTCATAAACCTGCATGGAAAAGATAACGCCGCCGATGGAGAGCGCATTCGCCACGAAAGAGGCCAGCATGACGTAACCATAAGGGCGCAGGTCGCTCAACGCGAGCTTGCGAAACCAGTCGTCATTGTCGGGCGCTATATAGGCATCGACACGCTCGTCTGCGCGCGTTCTCGCATCGCGAGCGATCAGCAGGTAGACGATGCGGTCCTTGAGGTCGGAAAGCGGTACCCGGGTCCACTGCCCGTTATCGCCGGCGAAGGTGAGTTTAGCCTCGCTATTGCTGACTTCGGTCACAAGTCCGATCGAACCGTCCGACAGTTCCACCAGAATGGGAAGACGGCGACCGGTAATGCCGCTGGCAAGCGGTTCGACTGCCTTCACGTCGATGCCGAACCGACGTGCGAGCTTTTCGATACGTTGGACCGGTGGCAGCGCCTCCTGCATGATCGAAAAATAGCTGGTCGCGAATTTCGAATGCGCGATGCCGTAATGCTGGGCCAGAAGGCCCATGATTTCGATCCACGCGTGCGACGGTACGTCTATGTCCGCCGATGCCTCAGGCCCCACGGAAGGAGGGGGGGATGCCCCCTCCTTTTTATCCAGGGTCGGATTCTCCGATGGCGATCTACCCCTGCTCAACGCCATGTCGACACCTCCTCGTTTAGACTACGCCTAGCTTCGGGTTCGCCAGTTCGTCTTCAATGTGGATCGGTTCGAACGGATCGAGCGGCGGTGTTTCCACCGTCACAGCGGCCGTTTCGACTTCCGCAGGCGGTGTCTCGGGCAGCGGCTCCACCGAAGCAGGTTCGACAGGCTCGACGGAAAGCGTGTCGATGGCGGAGATGTCGATTTCCTGGCCGCCGTTGTCGGTCAGCAGCCCGTCGAGCGGGGCATTGGCAGCCGCCACTTCGAGGTTTTCGACCGTTACGTCGCCAAGGTCTATTGCGTCCCCATCTTCAATGCCGCCTGTTGCTGCCAGATCGTCGGAACTGTCGACTGTATCTCCGGCATCCGGTTCTTCGACACTTGCGGCGACCAATGTGTTGCTGCCGTCATCGTCCGGGTTGGACCCGTCGATTGCCCCACCGTCATCGACGAAATCGAGGCTGACGACATCGCTCGAAAATGCTGCGAAGCCCGATGTATCCTGAACGTCAACATTAATGGCCAGGTTTGCCTGCAACGCATTGCCGGTGACCGGATCCACAACGCTGACGACGAAGGTATCGGTGGCATCGACTGTCGTGGTGGTGTTCGGCGTGTAGGTATATGAGCCATCGATATTGAGGACCAATGTACCGTGGACGCCGACGACGGTGATATTGCCGTTCGTGGGTCTGTAGGTGACGCCGCCGAAGGTGACCGAACCGACACGAAGATCGTCGGTGTTGCCCGATGTCGCTTCGCTGATGAAGTTGCCGGTGGCTTGTTCACCCACTTCGATCCTCACGCTTTCGGTCAAGTCGGTGGCGGTGACCGAGATGTTGCGGGTCAGGGCGACGCCGATGTTGATGCCGTCGTTCGGCACCAGCGTGGCGCGGTAGGTGCCTGCCGCGATATCGGTGAGGGTAATCGTTCCCGATGTTCCCCCCAGACCGAGAAGACCAAGAGACAGAATACCGTTTCCGCTATTGCCGACGCTTGTTGGACGAACCCACGCGCCATTTTCAAATCGCTCGACGATGACCGAGAAATTGCTGAGAACGCCGAGCGATATGAGCGCCGAAATGCCGAGGTTGATGGCGACTGTGTTGTTACCGGTGCCGACATCGAAATCAATGATCGGGTGCCGGCCGTTGCCGATGTTGACGTTCAGGAGGTTGCCGAGGTTGAGCCCCAGCAGGTCACTCCTGGTGGCGCTGTCCGTCGACGGACGAGCCTCGGGTGTCTCGGTAACGATGCGGTCCAGAATGGCGATATCCGTATGGTTCTGAACGGCGAAGTCAACGCCCGGAGTGACTGCGGTGCCCGGGTTGGAGGCATTGCCGGCGGCATCGCGCAGAACCACGCTCAAATTGCCGCCGCTGACCTGTGCCGGGCTGAGGCCGATGGTGAACGTGCCGTTGGCGGCAACAACGCCTGTGCCGACCGTCTGGCCTGCAGCGTTGGTAACAGTCACGGTTGCGCCTGCCTCACCGGTTCCGGTCAGGCCGGTACCGGACGGGTTGACGACAAGTGCGGCCGGTGCGGTCGGTGCCGTGATATCCGGCACCGCAATTGCGCCGGGTGTCGAGGCATTACCCGCCGCATCCGTCAGAATGACGTTCAACTGGCCGCCATTCGCCTGCGGCGTGGTCAAAGTGATGTTGAATGTGCCATCTGGGTTGACCTGACCGGTGCCGACAACGGCGCCGGCAGCATTGGTGATCCGGATCAAGGCATTGGCCTCACCGGTGCCGGAGAGAACGACGCCGCCGGTGCTCAGGACAAGGTTGGCAGGTGTCGTCGGCGCAAGCAGGTCCGGCGAGGCAAGCGAGCCCGGCTGGGACGTGTTGTTGGCGGCATCCGTCAAGGTGACGTTGACATTCGCACCTGTGTTCTGTGCTGGCGTGAGGACCACGGTGAACGTGCCATTCGCGGCCACGACGCCGGTTCCGATCGTCTGTCCGGCAGCATTGGTGACGCGCACCGTTGCCCCGGCTTCGCCATTGCCGCTGAGCGTGCCGCCCGCGGATGCGAATGCAAGGTTGGTGGGCGCCAGAGGTGCCGTGAGATCCGGTGAAGGCACAAAGGCTCCACCGGACGTGTTGTTGGCCGGATCGGTCTGTACGACCTGCAACGATGCGCCGGTAATCTGCGCCGGAGCCAGCGGCACCGTAAACAAACCATTGCCACCAACAACGATCGTTCCAACCGTTGTTCCTCCATTGGTGACGCGGATTGTTGCTCCCGGCTCGCCGCGGCCGGTCAGTTCGGTGCCGGTCGCATTGACTGCCAGTTCCGTTGGCACTGCCGGCGGTGTTCCGTCGGTCGTGCCAACCGGTGCCGGCGTAGAAGCATTGCCACTGCCGTCCGTCAGAACGACGTTGAGGCCGCCGCCCGTATTTTGAGCCGGCGAAAGCGTGATGGTGAAGCTTCCGTCCGGGCCCACGCTGCCCGTACCGACAGTCGTACCGGCGGCATTGGTCACACGCACCGCCGCGCCGATTTCGCCTTGTCCTGTCAGTTCCGTTCCTGCCGGGTTCACGGCCAGTCCGGTTGCTGGAGGTGGAGGAGTGCGGTCGGGCGTCAAGGTCGTGCCGGCAGGAGATGGATTGTTGGCGGCATCCCTCAGGATCACACTCAGCTGTCCGCCATCTATTGCAGGCGTCGTGAGAGTGATCGAGAAAGTGCCGTTGGCGCCGACCTGGCCAATGCCGACGATGGTATTGGCGGCGTTGGTAATGGTGACCGCTGCACCTACCTCGCCACGTCCCGTCAAGACGGCACCATCTGCGGTGATAGCAAGGTTGGTCGGTGCATCCGGTGGAATCAGGTCCGGTGCGGCGATGAGGCCAGGCTGGGATGTGCCGAAGTTATCGGTGAGGGTGACTCGCAGTTCGCCGCCGTCAATCTGCGCAGGATTAAGCGTGACAGTGAACGTGCCGTTGGGATTGACCGTTCCGGTCCCCACCTCCACGCCGGCTGCGTTCGTTACGCGAACCGCTGCGTTCGGCTCGCCGTTACCGGTCAGAGCCGTGCCGCTAGTTGCGACGGCAAGATCGGTCGGTGCGTCAGGTGCCGCGGGGTTGGGGGCGAGTACGGTGCCCGCAGGAGACTGATTGCTGCCGCCATCCGTCAATATGACACTCAGCTGGCCGCCGGTGGTCTGGGCTGATGTCAAGGTGATGGTGAAATTGCCGTTAGCATCCACGGCACCGGTGCCGATCGGCTGGTTCTGGGCGTTGTAAACGGTCACGGATGTCAGCGGCTCGCCGCGTCCGGTCAGTATCAAGCCCGTACCATCGACCGCCAGATTGGTCGGAGCCGCCGGTGGCAGGGTATCCGGCACGACGAGGGGGAGCGATGTCGAGCTGTTGCCGGCAGCATCCGTCAACACCACCCGCAACTCGCCGCCGTTGTTTTGCGTCGGAACGAGGTCGATCACGATTGCCCCGGCCGCCGTTACTGTACCGGTTCCAACTGTTATGCCCTGCGCGTTGATGATCTTGACGCTGGCATTGGGTTCGCCGTCACCTGTCAGGCGCGTACCCCCGGCAATCAGCGCAAGATTTTGCGCCTCCGGCGGAGGCGTGAGGTCCGGCGTGGCTATCGAACTCGGGTCGGACACGTTCTGTGCCGCATCTGCCTGTACGACCGAGAGACTGCTGCCATCCACCGGTGGGGATGTCAGGGTAATCGAGAAGGTGCCATCGGGATTGACGGTGCCAAAACCGATTTCGGTGCCCCCCGAGCGAACCGATACCCTGGCTCCGGCCTCACCACGACCGGTAAGAACGGTTCCATCGGGGCTGATTGCAAGGTTGGTCGGAGCCAGCGGTTTGACCAGATCGTCCGGTGTGAACGTTGTCGGCGCGGAGCCGTTTCCTGCCGTATCGCTCAGGACAATGCGGATCGGGCTGCCATCGTTCTGTGCCGGGGTAAGCGTGATCGTGAAGGTGCCATCCTGGCCGACGCTGCCCGAGCCGATTGGGTCTCCGGCCGCGTTGGTCACGGTGACGTTTGCTCCGACTTCCCCGCGGCCCGTCAGTGTTGCCCCGTTGTTGACGACGTCGAGATCAGTTGGAGCAGCCGGCGGCGTCAGGTCCGGCGTGAGGGTTGTTGCCGGGATGGACGGGTTGCCGGTCGGGTCCTCCAGCCGGACGGTGAGCGTGCCGCCATCGCGCTGAGGCGGGGTCAGTGCAACGCTGAATGTGCCATCCGGATTGACCAGGCCGGTGGCGATCGGCGATCCGGCTGCGTTGGTGACGATAACGGTGGCACCAGCTTCGCCACGCCCCATCAGGGCCGAGCCGTCCGGTGCGACCATGAGATCGGTTGGCGCAACCGGTGCGGTGGTGTCCGGCGAGGTTGCCGTCGCGGGTGGCGAGACATTACCCGCCGTGTCCGTCAGCGTCACGCTGACATTGCCGCCATTGGTTTGCGGAGGATTGATGCTGATGCTGAACGTGCCATCGGCATTGACCCGGCCGGTTCCGATGGGAATTCCGCCCGCACTTACGGTCACGAGCGCCCCCGGCTCGCCTTCACCGGTGACGGTTCTTCCATCGCCGGATACCAGGGTGTCTGTCGGCGCGGTCGGAGCCTCCTGATCCGGCGACGCGACTGTTGCTGGTGGCGACTGGTTACTTGCACCATCCGTCTGAGTGACGTTCAGGGAGGCACCGCTCGTCTGCGGCGGGTTAAGCCCTATCGTGAATGTGCCATCAGGCGTAATAAGGCCTGTCCCGACCGGTACTCCGCCCCTGGTGATGGTGACTGTGGCACCCGGTTCGCCACGACCTGTCACGCTGGTGCCATCGGGTGCAACCACCAGATCGGAAGGCGCATCGGGAGCCACCTGATCCACGGAGTTGGCGGTTCGCGGTGCAGAGACGTTTCCTGCCTGATCCTTCATGATGACAGTCAGCGCGCTGCCATCGGTCTGTGCCGGAGTGAGCGTCACCGTGAATGTACCATCCGCACCGACGAGCGCGGTGCCGACCTGTACGCCGTTTGCATTTGTGACCGTTGCGGTCGTGCCGATTTCACCCCGGCCTGTCAGGACCGTGCCGCCCGGATTGATGGAAAGATCGGTTGCAGGGTCGGGAGGTGTAAGGTCGCGTGTGACTGCGCTCGCGGGTGGAGAAACGTTGTTCCCGCCATCGGTCAGAGTGACGGACAAGGATCCGCCGGTGATTTGCGGCGGGGCAAGCGGGACGACGAAGGATCCGTTGGCATCGACCGTTCCCTGGCCGACGACATTGCCGTTTGCATCGCGAACGGTGACCTGCGTGCCGCGTTCACCTCGTCCGCTGATTTCGGTTCCGCTGTCATTCACGCCGAGATTGGTTGGGGCCGCCGGAACGATGAGGTCGGGGGTGTCGACGACAAACGGCTGGGACACACCGTTTGCATTCGACTGTACGACGCGAAGTTCGCCGCCGTCTATCTGGGCAGGGTTGAGAATTACGGCAAATGTTCCGTCCGGCAGAACGGTGCCGTTTCCGACTACCACGCCAGCCGCATTGGTAATTCTCACCGAGGCTCCGGCCACACCGTTGCCGGTGATTTCCGTACCAATGGCGTTTATGACGACAAGAGTGGGAGCGGGTGGGGCGTCGCTGTCGAACGCTTCCACAGAACCTGCGGCAGAGACATTGCCTGCGCCGTCGGTCAGCGTCACTGTCAGCAGTCCTCCGCCCGTTTGCGGCGGTGTCAGGTCAACGGTGAAGCTTCCATCGGGATTGACGCGAGCGGTCCCCAGTTCCGTACCGGCGGCATTTCTGACGATGGCGATGGAACCCGGTTCACCACGACCGGTCAATACGCCGCCGCCGTCGGCAACCGAAAGGTTGGTCGGCGCGTCCGGGGCCTGAGTGTCGCTCGGTGAAATGGTGGCGGGAGCAGAGATATTGCCTGCTCCGTCCGTCTGAACGACGCTGAGCGTGCCGCCATTGGTCTGGCTGGGGTCGAACGGCACCGAGAATGTGCCGTCAGGCTGAACGATGCCTGTTGCGACCGTGGCACCCAGCGCATCCCGTACGGTTATGGTGGCACCGGGTTCGCCGCGGCCCGTCAAGACTGCGCCGTTCGGCGCTATTGCCAGATCGGAAGGAGCTCCGGGTGCCTGGAGATCAGGCGTGATGGCTGTCGCCGGGGGCGAGTTGTTGCCGCCGGCGTCACCGAGGGTCACCGTCAAGGGCGCGCCATCGGTCTGTGCAGGGCTGACGCCGATGTTGAATGTCCCGTCAGGCCCGACCGGCCCTGTCCCGACAACCGTGCCTGCCGCATTCTTGATGGTAACCGTCGTTCCCGGTTCGCCGCGTCCGCTGACGCTTGTCCCATCGTTATTGACGACCACGCCCACAGGCGCTTCAGGGGCGATGAGGTCCGGCGATAAAGTGGTGGCAGGTACCGACGAATTGCCGGATGCGTCGGTGAGGACGATCGATAGCGGCCTGCCATCGGTCTGGATCGGCGAAAGCGTGATCGTGAACGTGCCGTCCGGTGCAACCGTGCCTGTACCGACACGCACGCCATCGGCATCGTTGACGGTGACCGTTGTTCCGGCCTCGCCGCGTCCTGAAAGAGTTACGCCGTCAGGCGTCACCACGAGGTTGGTCGGTGCGTCAGGACCGCCATTGTCAGGCGAAAGAGTGGTGCCGGGCGGCGAGATGTTGTTGGCCGCATCGGTAAGCGTAACGGACAATTGGCGGCCATCCGTCTGAGGCGGATTTAGGTTCACCACGAAGGCGCCGGTCGGGCCGACCGTTCCTGTGCCGACAATGTCGCCGTCGGCATCCCGCACGGTAATCGTCGTGCCACGCTCGCCGCGTCCGGAAATCGCTGTTCCGTCGTCGTTTACATCCAGATTGCTGGGCGCACCGGGCGCGATAAGATCAGGCGCAACGATCAGGCCTGGCTGAGAGGTGCCGTTTACATTTGTTTGCGTGACACGCAACTCGCCGCCATCGGTCTGGGCGGTGTTCAGTGCAATCGAGAACTGGCCGTCCTGTTGGACCTGGCCAATACCAACGATTGCGCCGGCGGCGTTTCGCACAGTGACTGTTGCACCGGCAAGGCCGGCACCGGTCAGCGTGACGCCATCGGGGGTAAGCCCGAGGTTTGTCGGTGCTCCCGGTGCATCCGGATCCGAATTGAAGGCGTCTACGGTGCCGGCGGCAGAGGTGTTGCCAGCTCCATCCTTCAAGGTTACGCGAAGCTCGCCGCCATCCGTCTGTGGTGGGGTGAGATTGACGCTGAAGGTGCCATCCGGCAGCACGGAACCGGTGCCGACCGCCTGTCCGGCGGCATTGAGGACCGTGACGGTCGTTCCCGGTTCACCACGTCCCGATACCGACAAACCGCCATCGCTGACTGCAAGGTTTGTCGGGCTGTCCGGCGACTGGGTGTCGATAACCACAACCGTACCCGGTGCAGACGTATTGCCGGCGGCATCCTTGAGAGTAACCTCCAGAGAACCGCCATTGTTTTGCACCGGCGAAAGCGGCACCGAGAATGTGCCGTCCGGCGCTACGGTACCGGAACCTACGGTGATGCCTTGCGGATCGCGTACCGTGACTGTGGTACCGGCTTCGCCGCGACCGGTCAGTACCGTGCCGCCCCCGTTAAGCGAGAAATCCGTAGGAGCGTTCGGTGCCAGAAAATCAGGTGTCAGGGTCGTGCCGGCCTCGGATGTATTGCCTGCCGCATCTGTAAGGGTGACACCCAAGGGCCCGCCGTCGGTTTGCGGAGGCGAAAGATCGACACTAAAGCTGCCATTTGGAGAAACCGTCGCCCTGCCTATCACCTGTCCGGCAGCATTCGTCACAGTCACATTGGTACCGGGTTCGCCTCGGCCCGTCAGGACAGCGCCAGTTCCGTTGACGCTCAGATTTGTCGGTGTGGCTGGAGCATCGGTATCCGCGTCGGCGTCGGCGTCCGCATCCGCGTCGGCGTCGGCGTCCGCATCCGCATCCGCATCGGCGTCTGCATCCGCATCAGCATCTGCATCGGCGTCGGCGTCCGCGTCCGCGTCCGCATCGCCGTCCTCACCACCGCTGCCGCCTCCGCCGCCGCCTGCCAATCCGAGACCGCCGGCGAGTGCAGCTGCAAGGCCAAGCAATGCTCCACCGGCGCCACCTGCTCCTGCTGCACCACCTGCCAGCTGATCGACCGCCGAGGCTTCCTCGAACTGCAGATCTGCCGCAAGATCGGTGTAATCCGCCTCCCAGATCTTGCCGGATGGATCTTCGAGGAACAGTTCGCTCCGTTCTTCGCCAGATCCTGTGTAGAAGCCCCTGAGCCGGATGGCCTCGCCGTTTTCCAGAGTGAGAACGAGATCGTTGCCAATGCGCGAGGTCGATTGAATATCTTTGGGAGAGAGCGAGAGCCGTACCGTACTGGGCTCGGTAATCACGATGTTGTTATCGGATAAAGTAACTGTTTTACCGGTTGCCTTGTCAGATACGACCGCTACCATCTCATCTCTCCCGTTTATGATCATATGTTATGTTTTGTGACAGGAGTTTTTCCAACAGCTGCATGAGGCGGGTTTTCGGCTCAATCAATGATTGTTTCGCGCGCTTTGTGCCCAATTTTCATGCACTTGTCGTCCCAACTCCCCCTCTTGCCGTAAACCGTCTCTGATTGAGATTTGCTGCAGTTCAGCAAAACATCAATTAGCATGATCTTATGTAAGAAAATAAATGTAAACGCTACATTAATGACGGCTTGAGACGTACGATTGCAGGACGGCTAAGGCGGCAGGAGCGGACGCACAGGTTGCCGCCCTCAGCGTAGGCGGTGGCCTGCGCCGGACGCAAAGTGTGCGAATATGGCTCAACTTTATCGGGAATTCATTCTTTCGGGCTTGCGAGAAGGAATTTGCCGTAAAGCACGCAAAATCCGCCGAATGACAGGATCCAGCATAGGGCTGCCAGTGGCAAAAGCAGCATCGTGTGCTGAGGGGCGAGTGCTGCCGCAATCCGCAGCAGCGCTGCAACGACAATCGGCATGTAGATCACTAGCACCGTTGAGATCGGTGCGTGCAGCGCCTGGCTGGAATGGCCGCGAGTGGCGCGTGTCATCACGGCAAGCGTCATGGTGCCGATCGCACCCGACGTCCAGGCATGGATGCCGGCGGAGGCAAAGCCGCTATCGTCGGTCATCATGGCGACGCCCGTGAGGACAAAGCCGAGAGGCAGAAACAGGAAACCGACGTGGAGAATCGCGACCAGCGGTTCGTAAAGCGTCCGCTCTGGACACCACCGCGCCTGCCTGATGAGCTGCAGAACCCCTGCAAGCAGCATCAGGATTGCGGCGGGCGTTGCCAGAGCCTCGAAGTGCTGCACCGCCGGCCATGCGGCAAGTGCCAAGCTTGAAACCAACATGACGGCGAGATCGAAGCGACCGAAAGGCGGTGGCTCGCGGCCCGGATTGTTTTTTCTGAGCCAGTTGCCGGTAAAGGTGGGGATGATACGGCCGCCGACGATGGCAATCATCAGGATGATCGTCGCGACGGCGAGGCGTCCGGCAATCTCGACATGCGCAAAACGGGAAAACTCGTAAAGAAAGAGCGCCTGTGCTGCCGCAAGCAATCCGATCACGGCTGCCAGTTTGTAATTTCGTTTGTTTTTGGCAGCCACGACTTCGCGCAGCGCATATAGCCCGAGCACGACGAGGAAGGAGGAAGCGATGGCGCTCGCCAACGTCAGGCCGATGTATTGCGAACCGAAGATCGATAGCCGTCCCGCCAGCCAGAGCAGAAACAGAAGAACGAGTGGTGTGCCCGTCAGCTTTTTGCGCTTGGTCCAGTTCGGCATGGCGGTCAGCAGGAAGCCGGCGATGATGGCAGGCACATAACCGAACAAAAGTTCGTGCTGGTGCCAGGCGACCGGCGACAGCGCTGTCGGAACATGCAGAAAGCCCAGATACCATGGCACCCAAAGCAGGATCGTCACCGCCGCATAAAGCGCGCCGAATAGAAAGAACGGCCGAAACCCTTCGAGCGCGAAGCTCGAAAGGCGGATCTTGTGAGCGGAAGCGGAGGTGTGAGACATGGTCAGCATCTGTCCTGATCGGCACTGGTGCGCGACCATAAAAGGGGAAGATAGGCATAAAGCCAGAGAAGGAAGGCAGCAGCCCAGATGAGGGCTGAAAGGCCGTATGCGCCGCCCGGCAAGGCGAGGGATGGCTGGAATTCCGGCGCGACGCGCAGGGCCACGGCGGAGAGAAGGCAGAGCATGGCCGCACGGGTGATGCGCGAAAAACCGAGCGCCTGGCCGGTATGCAGGAGCCCGGCAATTGACAGGACCTGCAGCACACCGAGGCCAAGGCCCCCCATTAGCATCACATGAAGCCCGCCGAGCATGGGGATATCGAGGCCAATCCTTCCAAGCCCGACGAGGAGTAGGCCAAGGCCTGCAAACAGGCTGGAGAGCCAGAGGCCGGCGACTTCGAATTTCCAGCCCTCGCGACCGATGAAACCCTCGGCCACACGGTCGAGAAAGGCTGCGCCCGTTGCCAGCATCAGGTAACCGCAGACGGCATCGGAAAAACCTGCAAGCTCGGCGGCAATCAGCAGACCGGCAAGCCCCGGCGCGAGATTGATGCGGCCCGGATGTGGACGGTATGGCGATGTTTCCTCGCTCGGATCGAGCATTCGGTTGGAAATGGGCACGGTGATGCGGGCAAGCGCCAGGCCAAGCAGGCCGAGAAAGGCATATTGCATCAGCCGAATGGCGCGTTCGCCTTGCTCATAGGCATCCGTCAGCATGGCGTAGCGCAGGACACCAGCACCGATGGAGAGTGTCGCCAGAAGAAATACGAAGCCTGTCAGGCCCATGGTTCGCTTTTTCCAGCCGAGGAAGGCGGCATAAACGACGAGGAAAACCAGCCAGACCTGATCGAGCAAACCGGCAATGACGATGCCGCTATCCATTCCGAAAAGCCCCACCAGCCGGGCTGCACTCCAGAATACGGCGAGGACAAGCAACGCTTTTCCCTTGAACCCGTCCGTACCGGTCCATTCCGGCAGGGCCGAGGTCAAAAAGCCCAGCAGGGCTGCGCCGAACGAACCGATCAGCAGTTCCTGCGCGTGCCAGTGTGCCGGCAGGGTATCATGCGCGAAGGGCAGACCAAGCTGCCAGCCGGCCACCCAAAGTAATGGCCAGAGCGCGGCATGCAGAGCGGCCAGCGGGAAAAACAGCCGCAGGCCTTCCGCCGTCGCAGCGCGCAGGACATCTTGCCATCTTGCAGACGTATCGATCGGCATGACCGTCATCCCGCCCTCCGTTCGTCGATTTCCTCGACATGGCGAAACAGCGGATCCTCCTTCATGAAATGCCGAACGGTCTCGAAGATCATGCGGTCATCGCGCTGTCCGGGTTTCAAAGGGACGGGGCGTTCGCCCGAAATGCCACCGCCGCGCCGGTCGAGCACGACGATGCGGTGAGCGATGCGCACGGCCTCGGCCATGTCATGGGTAATGAACAGGCCGGCGCGTTGGCCGGTGCCCGCATGGCGGATGACGATATCCTGCATGTGGCGGCGCAGTGCAGGATCGAGTGCGGTGAACGGCTCGTCGAAAAACAGGAAATCGGCTTCGCTGGCAAGCGCGCGGGCAATCGCCGTGCGCTGTTTCATGCCACCCGAAAGCTGGACAGGGTATTTGTCGAGGTCGTCCTCCTCCAGCGCTGCTGCGCTGGCTGCGGCGCCGATCCTGCGCTGACGTTCACGGCCCAACGACGTTGCCGGAAGCGCCAGGCCGATATTTTTGCGCGCAGTCGCCCAGGGCAGGAGACGCGGCTCCTGAAATACGACCGAGTGGCGTGTGTAGCTGCGGTCGATGTGCCCTTGTCGCGGTTCGACAAGACCGGCTGCGATATGCAGAAGCGTGCTCTTTCCACAGCCGGACGGACCGACCAGCGCCACCAGCTCACCCTCACCGACGGAGAGCGTGACCCGGTCGAGAATGGTGCGGCCCAGAAAGGCGTGGCCGATGCCGGTGAGATGCAGCGCGGTCATCGTTTGACACCCCATGGACGAGCGGCACGACGCCAGGCTTCCAGTTCGGAGCGGGTCGGGTGGATCAGACCGTATTCGACGGCGAGCAATGCACTGACCGACAGCAGTATCCAGGCCAGTGCCGTGGCGACATCGAGATTGGAGCGCGAGACGGCCAGCGCTTCGCCGATGCCGCCGGCATTGGCGAGAAGTTCGGCCATCACGGCTGCCTTGAACGCGGTGCCGAGCGCCATGACGAGGATCGGGAAAAGCCGGTTCAGCATTTGCGGCACGGTGATGCGGACAAACCGCCGGATTGGCCCCATGCCGAGTGATAGCGCCATGTCGTCAAGCAACCGGTCACGGTTGGCGATGCCTTCGGCGGCGCCGAGAAAAACGATCGGCAGGCAGGCGACGGCAGCCGTGGTGGTGACAGTCGCCGCCCCGCTGCCGAACCAGATCATCAGAAGCACGATCCAGGCGATCGGCGGCACACCGAGCATGAGGGTAATCTGCGGCTGCACCAGACGCAGGATGGCCGGATGAAAACCGGCAATGCAGCCGGCCGTGGTGCCGATCGCACCCGCCAGAGCAAAGCCGGAAAGCGCGCGCGAAGTCGTGGTTGCCAGCAATTGCCAAGCGGTCACCTCACCCAGAAGCGCCTGAGCGGCGGCAAGCGTTTCGAGCGGTGAAGGCAGAATGAAACTGCCATAGGCCTCATGCGCCACCTGCCAGATCGCCGCAAAAACGCTCAGACCTGCAAGGCCCGACCAGCCGGACCAGAGGAATTGTCCCGTTCTCGATGCGCGCTCGGCAAATGACGGCATGGCCTGACCTCACAGATACAGCGTATCGCCCGGAAGTTTTCCGCCGATCATCTGTGCATTGGTTTTGGCGATTGCGGCGAGCAGCGCTTCGATTTCCGGGCGAGCCTGAGATGCCCGCGTTGCGACGAGATTGGAAAAGGGCACGGATTTTTCGATCACCGGCCAGGGCAGTTCCAGCGCCGAAGCGGCATGGCCGGCGGCTGCGGTCGGATTGGCAACGACCTCTGCGGTGGCCTTCTCCAGTCCGGCAAGAAGCGGCGCGATCCTCTCCGGATGATCGCGCAGGAATGCCGGTGCCAGCGCCAGGCCTGCCTGCGGCATGATGGGACCGAGCCCGGTGACGGCACCCCATTCCTTCTGGATGTCTATGGCGCGATAAACCGTCTTGCCGGATGTCGAGGCCTTGATCATCGCGGCGGTTGCTGCCGGTTCCGGCACCAGTGCTGTTTCGATCCGGCCGAACAGCAACAGCTGGATCGCCTCGATCGGTGAACCGGAGCGGTTGACCTTCACCTTGCCCGCCAGACCGCGATGGGCAAGCACCGCATCGAACACCAATTCGGGTGTATCGTTGGGGAAGGGCACAGTGATCTCCCGGCCTGTCAGGTCGTCGATGTTCTGAATGTCGGGATTGGTGGAGATCACGTAAAGCAGGCCATTGGTCATGACATTGGCGAGTTTGACGCCGAGGCCGCGGGTGTTGAGATTGGCCGCCGCCGTGACCGGCATGACCACGGCCTGCATGTCACCGGAGGTCAAGCCTGCCCGCATCTCGTCCGGCGTGCGCCAGATGCGGAAGCGCACCTTGTCGGCGACGTCCCGCAGCAGACCAGCGCCGACGGCATAGGTGAGTGTGATGGAGGGGCCGGCCGGTGGGCCGTAAAGCACCAGTTCGTTCAGTCCAGCGGCGCGTGCGCGGCCGATGAAAGGGATGGCCAGCGTGGCGCCTGCCGTCGTTTGCAGCAGTACGCGGCGGCTGATGCCGGTCGGGATTTTTGCGTTTCTGTCCTGTCGTTCAATCGGGTTCACGACGGGCTCCTTCAATAGGTTTCGAGGATGATCTTATCCGCTCGCAGCGCCGTCTCTTTGCGCAAGCGCAAGAAACGGCGCGCGACAGTTGGCAAATTTCAGAAACGGCTCTTTACGCCGGCATAAAAGCCGCGACCGTCGCCGGGAATGAAGGCGGCCTGTCCGGCAGTTGCCTGATCGACCACCAGCGTCGAGGACGCATATTTTTCATCGAACAGATTGGTGATCTCGCCGAAGATTGAGAGTTTGTCGTTGATGCGGTATTCGGTCTTGAGATCGACCACTGCGTAAGGGTCGGCCCAGAGCGTGTTCATGTTATCCACCGGCGTATCGCCCGGCACCCATTTGACGTTCGCCGAAATCGTCCAGTCCTCGGTTGCCTGATAGGCGAGCGCCAGATTGACGATATGGCGTGGTGCGCCTGCGAGATAATTGTCGCCGCGCAAAGGATCGTCGACAAAACGGAAATCCTGGAATGTATAGGCGAGCCGACCCGTCAGGCGGTCGGTGAGTTCGGTGGTGAGGCCAAGTTCGATGCCGAAATGGCGCGTTCTGTCGGCATTGATGGCGCCGAGCGACGCACCGGTCGCATCGCGCAGGCTCAGAAGCTCGTTGTCGATCCATGAGTAATAGGTGGTGAGGTCCCAACCGAAGCGTCCGGCCTGCCCACGCCAGCCGCCTTCCAGTGTCGTTGCCGTCTGGGCGTCGAGATCCGGCGTGATGAAGGCATTGGAAGGGAGCGCCGGGTTGGCAGGCGCTGGCCGGCCGGGGCTGCTATTGGGCGTGCCGTTGATCGTCGCCAACAGGTCGTCATGGGTCGGCGGCTCGAAACTGCGGCTGATGGCGGCAAAAAAGATATGGTCGGCAGATGGTTCGAAGGTGATGCCGAGGCTCGGGCTCCATGCCGTATAGCTGCGGTCATAGCTGGTACTGGTGGCGGCAATCGCGCCGTTCGGCAGCCTGATCGTCGGGTTCACCGGATTATAGGCGATGGTCGGGCGGGTTGCCGACGAATAGGTGTCGATGTTGCGCCTTGAAGCATGCGCATAGGAAATGGCCGGCGAAACCGTCCAGCCATCGGCGACGGGAATGTTGAAGCCGGCATGCAGCGACAGGGTCGAAGCATCGAGGTCGTTTTCGCCGAACAAGCTGCCGCGCGTGCCGGACTGGTTGAGGTAATAGCTGCGATCGGCCGAACCGACTGTGTAAAGCGCCGAGGTTTCGAACAGCGGCAACCGGTCGAAACCGTCCGGTGCGTAGCTGTAGCGCAGCATGCCCGTCAGGTCGCCGCCGACCGTATCGCGAATGCCGGCGGAAACCGGGAAACGGAAACTGTCATCGGTATAGGTGTAACCGAGGCCGAGATCGATGCGATGTTCGCCCAGATCGATTGTCGTGCGCGAACCGATCATCAACTGCGTCGCATCGCGGCGAGGCTTGTCGCGTAGCACGTTGGGGCCGGGATTGGTGGCCACGCCGCCGATCACGACTGGGCCTGCCGAAACCTGGCTTGGATCCCGATCGAGCGCCACCTTGTTGATCGGGCCGGCGACGTCGAAGCCGAGGTCGGTATAGTCGAAAAACACGCGGGTGGTGACGATATCGGAGAGTTCGGCGACGACGCTGCCGCCGAAACTGACGCGTTCGGAAGAATTGTAATCGCGAAAACCGTCGCGCCGTGTGGCGTCGGCATAGATCGAAGCGCCGAGGCTTTCATCGCCGAAACCGGAGCGGGCCGTGCCGCCGACCTGACCGAAGCTGCCGCCGCCGGTGGTGATCTCGATGCCGGGCGCGTCGGCGATTGAGGGCGACATAAAATTCATGGCGCCACCCAGAACGGTGGCACCCAGCCGGTTTGCCATATAACCGCGATAGACTTCGACGCCCGTCGCGGTGGAGGGATTGGCAAGCCCGACAATATAGGAGCCGTCGGCGCGGTTGAGCGGTAACCCGTCATGAAGCATCAGGATGCCGCGTTCCACCGGGTTCTGCTGCAGGCCTGAACCGCGGATCTGCACGCGTGGCTGGTCGTTGGCGCCGAAGAAATCCTGCACCACGACGCCCGGAATTTCGGCCAGCACATCCGAAAGCGTGGGTGCGACAGATCCCTGCCAGCTTTGCGCATCGACCAGCGAGACACCGCCCGCGACCTTGTCCATCAATCCGCCGGAAAGGCCGGTGGCGGGCGTTTGTCCGGCTTCGACGGTGATCGTGTCGAGTACGGTGGCCGAACCCGGCATGGCCGATTGCGCCAGCGCGCTGTGGCTGAGGGCCGTCGATGCGAGAAGAATAAGGAAGGATTGGCTCGCCAGACGTCTTGCGGTGTTGATCCGCATGCGCGGCAAGACCGACGCGTGCTGTAGAATGGACATGATGAAAAGGCCCCCGGGCTCTGCATGTTCTTCGATGCCACGCCCGTGCGCCATCAGCGCCGCGAGGTGGCTATGGACAGAGTGATTGCCGAGAGTGAGGATGGCAGGCCGGCGCGAGTTTCATGGCTCAGCGTTACGACGCTTGCGGGCCGGCCTCTTTGTCCGAGCGCAAATTGGCAGTGAAAAATTGCTGATCGTCACCTCGGGGCGCAGGTATGGCGGCTGGGCGAGCGTTCACGCAAAAATCTCCCGCTCTTCCGCCTCTGCCGCCAGCAAAGCCTCCATCTTCAGTTTTTCGGTGGAGACATGCCGGCGCAGGCATTCGAGAAAGCCGGTCAGCATGCGGGTGATCGTTTCGAGCGGCAGACTGCATGTGCCGTCGGCAAGTGCCATAAGCGTCAGCCGCAATTCATCGGCGGCCAACCGGTCATAACGGTGGTCGGCTTTCAGATGTTCGATCATCATCACCGAAAAGCAGGATCCGGCGCGGCGGTCGAAGCCGGGAAACAGCACACGTTCCTCCAGGTCATGCGCATCCTTGAGGAGCAGCAGGATCGAGGCGGAGAGGCGCCGCAGATCGGAATATTCCGGGTCGAGGCCGGTTTCCTCCATCGCCTGTTCCAGCTGGAAGCCAAGGTCGAGCAATTGCTGATGATTGGCTTCGAGGCGGCGCAGGTCAGTGGCATTCAGCGCGTTGGCGTTCACCGTCATGCCACGCTCCTATTGCTGCAGGAACAGGATGGCGGCGATGATGACCGAGGCTGCCACCGCAGAAAGCGTACCGCCACGCTGAAGCACCCCCATGCGCTGCAAGGTGAGGGCAAAACCGACGATGATCGGTGTTACGACCAGAAGGCCGACTTGTGCATCTGTCATGGCGGGTCCCTTTTTGATGCGGCCATTCTGAACCGGCCAAGCGGTCCGTTCTTTGCCCAAACGCAAAGAACGCTTCTTGGGGCTGCCCTAGACCCGAGTGCATGGTTATGCACATCGATACACCGGACGAGATTGCCGCCGTTCCATCGACCGACATGGAGACGGGTGAAGATACTCTGCTGCTCTGGATTTTGGTCTGGAGCGAGCTGATCGCCTTCGGCATTCTGCTTCTCGCCTTTCTCATCATGTCAGGGCTTTATCCGTCAGACTTTGCGGCAGCCCGGCTTCACCTCAGTCCCGGCCTTGCCGCCGCCAACACGGTCGTGCTGCTGACCAGCGGCTGGCAGGCGGCGATTGCGGCCAGGCACCGCGCGGAGCCGCACCGCGCNNCCGCGCGCGCTTTCCGTTGTGCATTGCCGCCGGTTTCGGCCTGCTGTTCGCCGTCATCAAGGGTTTCGAATATGCCGGCGAGATCGCCTTCACGGTCGATGCCTCACTCCATTATTTCTTCGAGCTTTATTTCCTCGTCACCGGCTTTCACCTGCTGCATGTGATCTTCGGCAGTATCGTGCTTTTTCTCGTCGCCTGGCGGCCGGCACGCGGCAATATCCTTCTCATCACCACACTCTGGCATGCCATCGACCTCGTCTGGCTGGTGATGTTCCCCATCATCTATCTGGTGTAACCGCCCATGTTTTTTGCCCGTTTGCCGCTTTTCCGAACTTTCCTTGCCGTTCTCGTTCTCGCTGTCTGTGGGGCGGTTATCGCGACGTTGTCGGCCGGGAACCTGATCGCCATCGCTGCCGTGCTGGTCATCGCCTTCATCAAGGCGCGCCTCGTCATCCTCGATTTCATGGAATTGCGTCACGGCCAGCGCACCATGGCGGTATCCCTGATGCTGTGGTGTGCGCTTCTGCTTGCAGCCGCGATGGCGCGGCCGGTGATCATTTCGGCATTTGCCTGAACCAACAGCTCCGCTCTTTGCCAATTCACAAAGAAGAGTTCTCCCCGAACTTTAGAAAGAACACATCCCGCACGACCGGCGAGGGGATCGCCAGGTTTCAATGTGACGGGGGATGTTTGAGCCGCGGCCAAGGCTGCGGCAGATGAAAGGACGGAGGTATGGCAGAACGCCTCACCAAGACCGGTGCCCGTAACGTGTTTTACGGCGGGTCCATCTTCTTCTTCGCAATTTTCGTGGGGCTGACTGCGCATAGCCATTGGTACATTCGCACCACCTCCACGGACGAAACCACGCTCACCGACAGCGTCGCCCGCGGCAAGCATGTCTGGGAGAGGAACGCCTGTATCAATTGTCATACCTTGCTGGGCGAGGGCGCCTACTTTGCGCCGGAACTCGGCAATGTGTGGAAACGCTGGGGCGGTCACGACGACCCGGACGGCGCCCGCGAAACCATGAAGGCCTGGATGGCAGCGCAGCCGACGGGCATCGAGGGGCGGCGCCAGATGCCGCAGTTCAACCTGACCGAACAGGAACTGAACGACCTCGCCGACTTCCTCGAATGGACGAGCAGGATCAACACCCAGAATTGGCCGCCGAACGACGCCGGTTGATGAGCTCGGATCCAAGGAGAAACATGCGATGAAATACCAAACTCAAAAGGTCGCGATGCTGTATTTCTACGGCGCGATCGGCCTATTCCTGGCTCAGGTCCTGTTCGGCGTTCTGGCCGGCACGATCTATGTCATGCCAAACACCCTGTCCGAACTCCTGCCGTTCAATATCGTCAGGATGATCCATACCAACGCGCTGATCGTCTGGCTTTTGATCGGCTTCATGGGGGCGACCTATTATTTGCTCCCCGAAGAAGCGGAAACCGAACTTTACAGCCCCAAGATCGCCATTGCGCAGTTCTGGATTTTTCTGGTCGCCGCAGCCGTCGCCGTGGTTGGCTACATGTTCAAGATCCATGAGGGTCGCGAATTCCTCGAACAACCCTTCGCCATCAAGGTCGGCATCGTCATCGTCTGCCTGATGTTCCTTTTCAACGTCACCATGACGTCGCTGAAGGGCCGCAAGACCGTCGTCACCAATATCCTGATCTTCGGCCTTTGGGGTATTGCGATCTTCTTCCTGTTCGCCTTTTACAACCCGATCAACCTTGCACTCGATAAGATGTATTGGTGGTATGTCGTTCACCTGTGGGTAGAAGGCGTATGGGAACTGATCATGGCCTCGGTTCTGGCCTTCCTGATGATCAAGCTCAACGGCATCGACCGCGAAGTGGTCGAAAAATGGCTTTATGTCATCGTGGGCCTGGCGCTGTTTTCCGGCATCCTCGGCACCGGCCACCATTATTACTGGATCGGCGCTCCGGGTTACTGGCAGTGGATAGGTTCGCTGTTTTCGACGCTGGAGGTCGCGCCCTTCTTCACCATGGTCATCTTCACCTTCGTGATGACCTGGAAGGCCGGCCGCAAGCACCCGAACCGCGCCGCTCTTCTCTGGTCGATCGGCTGCTCGGTCATGGCGTTTTTCGGCGCCGGCGTATGGGGCTTCCTGCACACGCTGTCCTCGGTGAACTATTATACCCATGGCACACAGGTCACTGCCGCACATGGCCACCTCGCCTTCTTCGGCGCATACGTCATGCTCAACCTTGCCATCATGGCCTATGCCGTTCCGGAAATCCGTGGCCGCAAGCCCTATAACCAGTGGCTCTCCATGGTGTCCTTCTGGATGATGTGCACGGCGATGTCGGTCATGACTTTCGCGCTTACCTTTGCCGGTGTTCTGCAGGTTCATCTGCAGCGCGTGCTCGGCGAAGGCTTCATGGACGTGCAGGATCAGCTGGCGCTGTTCTACTGGGTCCGTCTCGGTTCCGGCGTCTTCGTCCTCATCTCGGCATTGATGTTTGTCTGGGCCATTCTGGTGCCCGGCAAGGATCGCGTCCCGGCCCTCAACGGCATTGCCGAACCGGCCGAGTGAGCGATGTCCCGGCCCGCGCCCCTGAAGCCGCGGGCCGGGACTTATTCCATCATCCTCAAGGAAATCTCCGATGAACATTCATCTGCGTCACGCGATATCCCAGATCCCGGCCTACGCGCCGGCCGGCAATGAATGCGCCCTGTTCGAAACCGCCTGGACACGCCAGCTGCCGCTTTTGCTGAAAGGCCCGACCGGCTGCGGCAANNTGCCACGACGATCTCGCTGCCGCCGACCTGACCGGCCGTTACCTCCTGAAGGGCGGCGATACGATCTGGGTCGATGGTCCGTTGACGCGAGCCGTGCGCGAGGGCGGCATTTGTTACCTCGATGAAGTGGTCGAGGCCCGCAAGGATGTGGCGGTCGTGCTTCACCCGCTGACCGACGACCGCCGCATCCTGCCGCTGGAGCGCACCGGCGAGCAGCTGGAAGCGCCGGGTTCTTTCATGCTCGTCGTCTCCTACAATCCCGGTTACCAGAGCCTCTTGAAAACGCTGAAGCCTTCGACGCGCCAGCGGTTCGTGGCAATCGAATTCGACTTCCTGCCCAAGGCACGAGAGATCGATGTGGTGGCGGAAGAAAGCGGCCTCGATGCCGCCCGCGTCGAACCGCTGGTCGAACTTGCCCGTCGCCTGCGGGCGCTGAAAGGCCATGATCTGGAAGAGGGCGTCTCCACCCGTCTTCTGGTCTATTGCGCAAGCCTGATCGATGCCGGTCTGGAGCCGCGTGAGGCGGTGCGCTCGGCGATGATCGAGCCTTTGACGGATGAGCCCGATGTGCGCACGGCCCTTCTCGAATTGATGCAGGCGGTAATCCGCTGAAGGGAGGACGCGATGCTGGATTTTCTCGAACTCGAAGAAACCGTTGGCCGCGCCTGGCACAATTTTGCCGGCAATACCCGCACCTGGCCGCGATATGAGGCGGCGGCGGTGAAACTGGAAGAGGTGCTTCCGGTCCTCTCCGTCTGCTTCCGCGGTTTTGGCGGCGAACGGGCAGTGCAGCTCGTTCCCGCACGGGGCAAGGCATCCGCGCATCGCCTGAAACTTCGCCAACGCATGGGTTTGGGCGAGGAAAAGCTTGTCCATCCCGCCCGCGACGAGGCATCGCTGATGTTGCCGCCGGTTCTCGACCTGATGCCGGAGCGCGATCTCAACCGCGATCTCTATCTCTGGCTGGCGGCGGTGATGGCGCGGATGGATCTCCATCCGGTCCACGAGGCAGACCCGCTTCAGCGCGATCTGGCGATTCTTGAACAGGCCGCGCGCCGGGTGGAGGATGTGCTTGAGGTCTTTCCGGGCTTGAAGTCGCGTTATCGAAACCTCTGCCTTTCACTGCTCGAGCAACGTCAGCGCGGAAAACTGCCCCGCATCGAGCAGATGGTGGAAAACCGCATTGGCGATCTGCTGCGGCACGGCGCCGGTCTTGCGCCTTTGCACAAGGCGGGGCCTTGGCCGCTGAAGGCGCCGCCCGGTTATCTGCCCATGCTGCCGGTACCACTCTGGCCCGATGCGTTTTCGCGCGAGGAGGCGGAGCCGCGGCATGAGGAGGATCGTCCGGCCGGTGGCGCATCGCAGGACGCCATGACGGGCGGCCGCCATATCGCCGTGCGAGAAAAGGATTCCCAGAGGAAAGGCGAGCGCAGCCCGTTCATCCTCAACCGGTTTGAAAAGATCTTGGCCATGGCGGAGATGGTCAATGTCGACCGTCCCGGTGACGATAGCGACGATCATGACGCGGCGGCGGCCGATGAGTTGGACGAGATGACGCTCGGCGAACGCAAGGGGCGTCCGTCTGCAAAATTCCGCTTCGATCTCGACCTGCCGCCGGAAGCGCTGGTGCACACGCCTTTTGTCGCCGAACTCACCTATCCCGAATGGGATTATCGACGCGGCATCTATCTGCGCGATCATTGCCGGGTGTTTGCCGGTCCCGCCCCCTTGGAGGGCGAGGATTTTCAGCAGTCCGAGGAGGTCAAGAACCTTATTCGCCGGGTGCGGCGGCAGTTCGAGGTGATGCGCCCAAAACGCGAAATGCTGCGCGCCCAGTTCGATGGTGCCGATCTCGATCTCGATGCCGTGGTGCGCAGCCGCACCGACCTGAAGGCCAGCGGCGAATGCTCCGACCGCATCCATCTGATGAGCCGGCCGCAGGCGCACGATCTGGCGGTGACGCTGCTGGTCGATGTGTCGCTGTCCACGGATTCCTGGTTCAACGACCGCCGTGTGCTGGATGTCGAGAAGGAAGCGCTGATGGTGCTGGCGGAGGGGCTATCCGCCTGCGGCGACAACCATTCCATCCTGACCTTCACCTCGCGGCGTCGCGACTGGGTGCGGGTGGAAACCATCAAGGCATTCGACGAGCCGATGAGCCATGCCGTGCGCCGCCGCATCGCTTCGCTGAAACCGGGTTATTATACGCGCATCGGTGCGGCGATCCGCCATGCGGCTGCAAAATTGTCCGAACAGCCGAACCGCAAACACCTGATGCTGGTGCTGACTGACGGCAAACCTAACGATGTCGATCATTACGAAGGCCGCTTTGCGCTGGAGGATNNCCCGTCGTTCTGTGATCGAGGCCCGCCGCAAGGGTGTGCAGGTGTTCGGCGTCACCGTCGATCAGGACGCCAAATCCTATGTGCCGGCGATTTTCGGCCAGCATGGATTTGCCGTCGTGCCCGATATCCGCAAGCTGCCTTCGGCGCTTCCGGCCATCTATCGCGGGCTGGTCGGCTAACCTTCTGCCGACCTCCGTGGGGACCTGACCGGGCGGCGGTCGGGTCCCATCTGACCTGACTGTTTGTTCCTCGAATGCAAGCATCCTGCAATAAGGACAGAGTCCACCCTTGG
>UCHV01000012.1 GCA_900472395.1 Hyphomicrobiales bacterium | reverse complement strand
GAACGGGTGAATTGTAGGCACGGGTCTCGGGAGCGGGGATGAAAGGGGGGTCAACTATTTTACAAGTGACTGATTTGGCTTGGAACTATTTTCCGGAAGGGGTGATTTCATCCCCGCTTGTTGTCCTGTTTGCGACATGAAGGTTGCATGTAACGGGGACTTCATTCGGGAAACCAGCCACCGCCCGTCTGCACGGAGAGAGAACTTTTCCGTCGCCGTGATTGTTGGCGGATCCCCGCGACAGGGCAAGGCTGACGGAGGATAGAAGCCGCCGTATTCACTTCATTCCCCGCTCGCTCCCCCAACAGTAACAAAAAACCCGCCCTCCAGCCGGAGAGCGGGTTCTGATCAGATCAGCAAGTCGACAGGATCACTCCTCTGTCTTCTTGCGCGTCCTTGGCTTGGCGACTGTCGTCGGCTTTTCGGCGGCCGGCGTTTCCGCCTTGGGTTTGGCAACCCGCGCGGGCTTTGCAGCGGCGGCCTTCAAAGGTTTTTCAACCACAGGCGCAGCAGCAATGGTCACAGGAGCAACCGTAGCCGCACGACCCAGGACAGCACCACCCAAGGCAGCACCACCCGACGCATCGAGAGCGGCGCCATTGACGGTGACGGCAAGCGCACCGCCAGCAGCCCGCTTGGCGGCAACCTTGAACGTGCCTTCCGGCAGCGTCAGGTCGAGCTCGAAACCATCCCACTCGGCCGGGATGACCGGATTGACCTGAAGATGACCACCCTCTCGCTTGATACCAAGAATGCCTTCGATGGCAGCGCGATAAAGCCAACCGGCGGAACCGGTGTACCATGTCCAGCCGCCACGGCCGGTCATGTCGCCGACACCGTAGACGTCTGCAGCAATGACGTAAGGCTCGACGCGATACTGTTCGGCCGCATCAGGCGTCAGCGCATGGTTGACCGGGTTGAGGATCTGGAAGGCCTTCCAGGCATCCTCGTTGCGGCCTTGGGCTGCCAGTGCCAGCACCACCCAGATGGCAGCGTGGGTATACTGGCCACCGTTTTCACGCACGCCCGGCGGATAGGATTTGATGTAACCCGGATCCTGCGGGGTGTTGGCGAAGGCCGGCGTGAACAGGCGGATGATACCGGCCTGTTCGTCGATCAGCTTTTCGATGACCGCATCCATGCCTTGGCTTGCGCGTTCCGGATCGCCCTCGCCCGACAGCACGCTCCAAGACTGGCCAAGGCTGTCGATGCTGCATTCGAGGTTTTCCGACGAACCGAGCGGACTGCCATCGTCGAAATAACCGCGACGATAATAGTTGCCGTCCCAACCGGCCGTTTCCAGCGCCTGCTTCAACGATGCAAGGTGCGACGTCCAGCGTTTTGCACGTGCCTTGTCGCCACGTTCTTCGGCAATCGGCGCAAAACTGCGCAGTGCACTGGCCAGGAACCAGCCGAGCCAGACACTGGTGCCCTTGCCGCCGGAACCGACGCGGTTCATGCCGTCGTTCCAGTCACCACCGAGGATGAGCGGCAGGCCATTCGAACCTGTACGGTCGATGGCGAGATCGAGAGCGATGGCGGCATGTTCGTAGAGGCTTGCCGTCTCTTCCGAGATACCCGGCTGGAAGAAGATATCGTGCTGCCCGGCTGCCAATGCCTGACCGGTGAGGAACGGCAGTTCCTCGTCGAGCAGGGTCTTGTCGCCGGTCGTCACGATATACTGGTTGGCGGCGTAAGCGAGCCAGACCACATCATCCGCAATGTTGGTGCGCACGCCCGCGCCGGTGGCCGGAAGCCACCAATGCTGGACGTCGCCTTCCCTGAACTGGCGCGAGGCCGCATTGAGGATCTGGCGGCGCGCCAGCGACGGTTCGTGGATCAGGAAGGCAAGCGTATCCTGCAGCTGGTCGCGGAAACCGTAAGCGCCGCTCGACTGATAGAAGGCCGAACGCGCCATGATCCGGCATCCCAGCGCCTGATAGGGCAGCCAGTGATTGACCATGTTGTTCAATGCCTTGTCCGGCGTCGAGATTTTCAGACGGCCGGTGAATTCCTGCCAGAATCCACGGTTGGCAGCGAGGATTTCGGCAAAGCTTTCCGAGCGGATGCCGGAGGCATAGGCCGCCGCTTCCTCGCGGGTAGCGGCATCGCCGAGCGCGTAGGTGATGAGCTTTTCTTCACCCGGCGCGATTTCGATATCCCAGGCGAGCACCGCACACGGATCGCCGTCCAGTTCCATGGCACTGCTCAGGCTCGCACCGGTTACCACGGCCGATGGCAGTGCAACCGAACCATGACGGCCGATGAATTCGCGGCGGCTGGTGGTGAAGCCCGACGGCTGTTCGCTCGAGACGAAGAAGGCCGTGCGCTGGAAATCGTTGCTGAACCGGTTGGTCGCAAAGATCGCGCCGCTTTCCTCGTCACGGGCCGACAGGATGAAGGGAGCAGACCGTTTCGGGTTCTGGCCCAGCACCCATTCGACATACCCATAAACGCGCAGGCGACGGGTCTCCGAACCGCTGTTGCGGATCTTCATCGAAGACAGCTTGATCGGCCGCGTGCGGTCGACGGTTTGCGTCAGTTCGAGCTTCAGGCTTTCGTCATCGGCGGAGAACACCGAATAACCGAGGCCGTGGCGGGCTTCGAATTTTGTTGCCGGACGACGCGACAGGGCCGCGAACGGCGTGTGCATCATGCCGCTGTCGAGGTCGGTCAGGTAAAAACCTTCGCCCGGACGGTTGATGACCGGATCGTTGGTCCACGGCGTCAGCTGGTAATCACGCGAATTCTGGCTCCAGGTGTAACCGGCGCCCTCAGCCGAAACGTGGAAACCAAAGTTCTCGTTGGAGATGACGTTAATCCACGGCTGCGGCGTCGAGCCACCGCCGTTGAGACGTGTGACATATTCCGAACCATCCTTGGAGAAACCGCCATAACCGTTCCAGAAATCGAGATCGGCAGGCGCTTCGCCGACGACGGGTGCGGCAAAGTTTTCGGCAGACAGCAGGGCCTGGCGATTGGCCTCGGCAGTAACCGATACCGGCGCAAGGGCGGCGGCGCGGGTGACCTGATCGATGATCTTGCCGTTGCGGGCATGAAGGACGACACGCGAGGCGGCAATCAGGGCTGCCCAGGTTTCTTCGTCCATCAGGTCGCGGCGCAGCGAAAAGACATGCTCGCGTGCACCCTCGGTCTGGCCGAGCTTGCGGATGTTTTCGCTGAGCTGGTCGATGGCGTGCTGCATGTCCTGCGCGTAGGAGGCAGGTTTTTCGTTGACGATGACGAGATCGAGCGTGACACCACGGGAGCGCAGATATTCCTGGGCGGAAAACGCTTCCTTGGCGACATCCATGTCCATTTCGTCATTGATGCGCAGGGTCAGGATCGGGTGATCGCCCGAAATCGACTGGGCCCACAGCATGGACTGACGGCCAAGGCCGCTTTCCAGCGTGGCGGCATCGGCGCGCAGGTTCATGTCCGGATAGACAAGGTAACGGCCGATCTGCTGGAAGGCAGCAGCCTGCTGCGAGTTGATGCCGATATGGCGCATCTGCACCTGAACGCGGGTCCAGGCCTGGGTCAGTTCGTGACCGAAGGCATCCGCATGACGATAACGTTCGATGGCAACATCGAGTTCTTCGCGGATCGGGGCAGCGATGGTCCAGAAGATCACCGTGGCCTTCTTGCCGGCCGGAACACGCACGACGCGGCGCAACGACATGATCGGATCGAGCGTGAAACCGTCGGTGCCGGAAAGCGTCGCATCCTGATCGAAGGCGGCGGCTTCAGACAGCGAGCGGCCACGGCCGAGGAAACGGCGGCGGTCGGTTTCGAACTCCGTCGGACGCGACGAGCCGGCATTGTCGGCGGCAAGATGCGCCACCCACATGGAGGCATCGCCGGCGCTGCGCTTGTTGCGTGTGGCGCGGATGACGTCCCCGCGACGGCCGATCTCGGTCTTCACGAACATGCGCGAAAACACCGGATGGGCATTGTCGTCATTATCGTGGGCGATGACCGGCTCGAGGTATGAAGTCACTTCGATGTAGCGGTCTTCGCTGCCGGTGTTGAGCAACGTCAGGCGGCGGCCTTCGGCATCGTGCTCGGTGGCGACGATACATTCGACCGTGCTGGTGAGCGTGCCGACCGTCTTGTGGAATTCGGCCTTCTCGTCACCGAAGACGACCTTGGTTTCCTCGCCTTCGATACGACGCGGCTCAGCCGTGGTCGACCACCATTCATTGGTAGCGGTGTCGCGCAGGAAGAGGAACTGGCCCCAGCGATCCTCGGTCGGATCCGGCTTCCAGCGGGAAACGGACAGGCCGTTCCAGGTGGCGTAACCGGTACCGGTCGAGGTCAGCATGGTCGAATAGTGACCGTTGGAGAGGAACACCAGCTGGCGATCCTGAACGGCGGGATCGTTGATGGTGCGGATTTCCGAGCGCAGCAGTTCGCCCTGACCGCTGCCGGGGGTTTCCTCGTGCTTGGCGCTCATGACAGGCACTTCGCGCGGTGCCTTTTCCTGCAGCAGCAGTTCGGCGGCTTCGATCACCGGATCGGCATGGAAGAGCTCACGCAGGCGACCGTTGAAGACGACGTTGGCAATGGCTGCGATCGACATGCCATGGTGGTGGGCATAATAGTTGTAGACCACCGCGCAACGCTTGCCTTCCGGCACGCGGGTCGGGGTGAAATCGACGGCATCGTGGAAACCGTATTTGCCGAGCGCGCCGACGGCCCGCAGCTTTTCCAAATTCTCAAGCGCCGCATGCGGGGCATACTGGCTGGCGAGGATCGAGGCGTAAGGCGCGATGACGGCGTTCTGGCCGAGACCACGTTTCAGGCCAAGCGAAGGCACACCGAAATTGGTGTACTGGTAGTTCAGCTGATGGTCGCGGGCGTTGAATGCCGCTTCCGAAATGCCCCACGGAATACCCAGACGGCGGCCGTGGTTCATCTGCTCGAGAACGATCAGGTTATTGGTCTGGTTGAGAATGCCACCCTGACGCTCCTGCATGACCAGAGGCGGCATCAGGTATTCGAACATCGAACCCGACCACGAGATCAGCGCACCACGCGAACCGATCGGCACGACCTGACGGCCGAGGCGATACCAGTGTTCCGTCGGCAGGTCGCCCTTGGCGATGGCGAACAGGCTGGTGAGGCGGCATTCGGAGGCGAGAAGGTCGTAGCAGGCCTCGTCGAGCTCGTTTTCCTCATGACGATAACCGATCGACAGAAGACGACGGTCCTTGTTGTAGAGGAAGGTGAAATCCATGCCGAAGGCGAGCGAACGCGCCTTGTCACGAAGAACGGCCAGACGCTTGCGCATCAGTTCCAGCGTCGAATGATCGAACGTGGTGTCGGCGATATGGGCTTCGCAGGCGGCAACAAGGAAATCGGTCCAGTGAACGACTTCGCCCGACTGCGAGGAGCCGACCTCATGATCGAGATTGACGGCGAGCTTCTGGATGTCGCGTGCCAGAACCGAAAGGTTGATGATGCGGATCGAGGCGAATTCGTGCTCGCGCTTGACCGCGGCAAGCGCGCTGGCGAAACCGGCGATACGCTCTTCCAGACGGCGGCGCAGCGGACGCACGGTCTTGCGGTCGTCGGGTAAGGACTTCAGGTTTTCGCTGAGGATACCGGCGACATCGCCGATACCGTCGAGATTGCCCTGAAGATGTGCCGACGGTGCTTCCGCCCATTCGCGGCAGGCCGACGAAATGGCGATCAGGTGACCGGCAAGGTTACCGCTATCGACTGTCGAGACATAACGGGCGCCAAGCGTCTTCAGCGTATCGGTGTAATACCAGTTGAACAGGTGGCCGCGATACTTGTCCATCTTCTCGACGGTAGCGAGCGTGTTTTCAATCCGCTCGACGGTATCGGTAAAGCTGATCCAGCCGAAATGACGGGCCGATACGACCGACAGGAGATAGACGCCGATATTGGTGGGCGAGGTGCGCGCAGCAATGATCGGCTCCGGGCGTTCCTGGAAATTGTCCGGCGGCAGAAAGTGCTGCTCTTCAGTGACAAACGTCTCGTAATACCGCCAGGTGCGGCGCGAAATCTTGCGCAGTTCGACGGCAACGGGTTCCGGCACGAACAGACGGTCTTCGGTTTCGGCCGACTGGCTGACGTACCAGGCAACGAGCGGCGACAGGACCCAGAGAGCAACGAAAGGCAGGCCGATGAGGAAGGCATTGTCTTCCGGAAGTGCGGCGAGGAAAAGCGCCAGCAGCGCCACGACGGGGGCATGCCACATCTGCCGGTAATAATCGACCGGGCTGCCCTGGGCAGCGCCCTGGATCGAGGCGGCAGTGCGCCATTCCAGCATCAGCTTGCGGCTGACGAACAGGCGGTAGAGCGAACGCACGATGGCATCCGTCATCATGCAGGCGGAATCGGCAATGAAGACGATACGCAGCGCGACCTGCGCATTGGCATCGCGCACATCGGTCCACAGCGAATGGAAATGCGCGCGCGGCACGATATCCGTCGAGCCCGGCACGATGCCGCGGATGAGCGACAGGGTGGGTGCGACGAACAGCATGAAGATCAGGAGGATCTGCCAGATCAGCGCGCCGAGCGGCGACATGAAATACCAGCCGAGCACGGAGGCGAAGAACCAGGCGATCGGGGTGAGCGAACGGCGCAGGTTGTCGATCATCTTCCAGCGGCCGAGTGCAGTCACACCGCGCATCGGATCAGCAATGTAAGGCAGGAGCTGCCAGTCGCCACGCGCCCAACGATGCTGACGCGAGACCTCGACTTCGTAACGGGTCGGAAAATCTTCCACCAGTTCGACATCGGTGATCAGAGCGCAACGTGTGAACGACCCCTCGAGAAGGTCATGGCTGAGCACGGTGTTTTCTTCGATACGGCCACGAAGCGCGTGTTCGAACGCATCGACGTGATAAAGACCCTTGCCGGTGAAGGAGCCTTCACCGGTGAGATCCTGATAAACGTCGGAAACGGTGAAGACGTAAGGATCGACGCCGCGGCTGGCGGAATAGATGCGCTGAAAGACAGAGGCATCCTTGCCTGTCGTCAGCGACGGGGTGACGCGCGGCTGCAGAAGACCGTAACCCTGTACGACGCGGCCGGTGCGCGGATCGTGAACCGGGCGGTTCATCGGGTGGTGTGCCTTGCCGACCAGTTTGGTGACGGCATCGCGCATCAGGCGCGTGTCGGCATCGAGCGTCATCACGTACTGGACGTTTTCCGGCACGGTGTTGGCGCCGGCCATATAAGTGGTGTCCTTGTCGCCACGCAGCAGCATGTTCAGTTCATGCAGCTTGCCGCGCTTGCGCTCCCAGCCCATCCACGCGCCTTCCGACGGATTGTAGAGGCGGCGGCGATGCAGCAGGAAGAAGCGCGTACCGCCATCGAAGGCGTAACGGGCGGAAAGGTTGGCCACTTCGCGCTTGGCGTATTCCAGAACCTCGTGGTCGGCCTCGGTCTCTTCGACCTGGGCATCACGCCAGTCGCTCAAAAGCGCGAAATAGACTTCGCCGCGCGGGTTGGCGAGATAATGGACTTCGAGATTGCGGACGAGTTCATCGACCGTATCGCGATTGTTGATGAGGCAGGGCACAACGACGAGCGTGCGGGCCTCTTCCGGCACACCGGCCTTGAATTCGTAACCGACCAGACGCGCCGGCTTCACCACATAGGTGACCAGCGTGTTGAACAGACCGGTCGCACCTTCCGATGCCGGCAGTGCGAACATGATGAGGAAAAGCAGGATGACCGGCCATGACATGCCGGCAGATGCCAGAAAATAGCCGACAACGCCGAGCACAAGCGCAGTCAGAAGCAGGATGGGGCCGGCAACAGAAAGCCAGCGCATGCCTTGCACCTTGGCAAGGAAGGACTGCCAGGGACCGCGCTTGTAGCCGATCGCCTTTTCGAGTTCCTGCTGATACATGCCGACAAGGAAGGCGCCGACATTGGCCTTGTGCGGATCCGCTTCCGGCGTGTTTGCCGCATTTTCGGCCAGCTGAATGGCTGCCTTCGCGACATCGATTTCCGACTTCTTGGTGCGGCGGGCCAGCTTTTCGACACGGTTACGATAAGAGTTGCGCGAACCGAAATCGAGAACCTGGTAATCGCTCTGCTCGCGAAATACCTGATCGACGAGGCAGACTTCCTCGAACCAGACGCTCCATTCGGTATCGTCGATCTCACGCAGGCTCTTGATGATGTTGCCCATCGTGACATTGCCGGAGGACAGGCGGTTATGTTCCGCCATCATCACGTCTTCGGCGTCGGTACCGGCGCGGCGCATACGCTCTTCCAGCCATTCGAGCGCAACGCTCTGGCTCTGCGGTGCATTGCGCAGACGGTAAAGGAACTGGGTGTTGAACGTATTGTCGTCGGTGAGCGTCTCAAGCTGCTTCAGGAACTCGGCGCTGGCGACAGGATCGTTGAGGCGGATGATTTCGTCGGCCGCTTCATTGGCCTTGAGGCGCATGTTGCGCGAGCGCGCGACGCGCACCGCGATGCGGCGGGCATTTTCCACCAGCACGAAACGCAAAAAGGACGGCAGCGCCCAAAGCTCGCCGATCTGCAGCGGCTGATGAACCTGGAAACCTTCGGTAATCGCGGTCAGCTTGTCGCGCGATACGGTGCTGTGGGTATGACCGACATACAGCCATGCCATGACCAGCACACGCGGCAGTTCCATGCTTCCGACCTTCATCGTCGGCAGCTGCTGATAGAATTTTTTCGGGAAGTCGCGGCGGACTTCCTGAATGGCTTCCTCGACGATGTAGTGGTTATCGATCAGCCATTCAGCGGCCGGGGTAATGGTCGCGCCTGCATCCACATCCTTGGCCGTCTGACGGTAGACCTTGAGAATCTCCGCTTCGTTTTCGCGGTGGCGCTCACGGAACGAGAACTCCATCAGGCCGGGCAGCGTCTGCGTGCCATCGCGCGCCAGCGTTTCCCCGCATTCGCGCAGTTCCTCTATCGTCAGATAGGTAGAGCGGATCGCCTCGTTATGGTCGATCTGTCTGGTGTCGGTTTCACGAGGGGCGGTCGGCGTATTATGAAAGGACATGTCTCGGCTTCTGAAAGAGGAATGTCGTCGGGATTGGCGCTCTGCCGGATCATACGGGCCCGGCGGCCCCATCTGTCATTTCGCTGCAGGCCTCATCCGGACACCGTCCGAACGAAGCTGCGGGCAGTGAGGAGATAGGGGCCAACCGCGATATGGCAAATCGAATGACAGCAACGGCCCACATGTTCCTCCGGGATCCTTAAGGGTTGATTGGTCTAGCGCCGGGGGCCTGAATGAAACCTGAACGTATTCAGCCGCTTGGAATGCAGGTTACGATGATTTTACGACTGTCCGAAGACGGGGCCATTCCGACCCGCCCGAAACAACTTCATGACAAAAAGTCATAAACGCAATTTTTGAAAAAATGGTTATGATATCGCCATTCCAGCGCTCAGGTCTGTGAGCAAAAAAAACGCCCCCTGCGCTGGGCACAGGAGGCGTTTTCACAAAAACGATATCGGCCTGCCCTTATGGAAAAAGCCCTAGCGTGACGCCACAGACAAAAGCAAATGCGGCCGCGACCAGAACGGTCTGCAGCGCGAACTGCCACTTGCCGTGACGTCCGGAAATATGCCGGTGGTGTGCATGTGTATCGAGATGCCGCATGATGTCCTCCAGCCTTCAACGCTCGTGATGAGCAGATACCATCCTATCTTAACTCTACCAGTCCGATAGAGATAAACTTGCGCGGCCACCCGGCTGCCTTAGAAAATCCTTTTTCGTCCGGACCGGATTTGGGCATTTTGAGCAGTATTTTGCTCCAGGCTCACAGTGTGTAAAAAAACTGTAAAAATTGGAGAGGGCGGCAGGGATGGCGGATATCGATGCGATCGTGATCGGCGCGGGTGCGATCGGGCTGGCGGCAGCGCGAGAACTGGCGGTCGCGGGCTTTTCCGTGATCGTTCTGGAACAGGCCGATGCCATCGGAACCGGGACGTCTTCGCGCAATAGCGAGGTGATCCATGCCGGGCTCTATTATCCTCAAGGCAGTTTGAAGGCGCAGTTTTGCGTCGAAGGGCGGCACCTGCTTTACGATTATTGCAGAAGCCATGGCGTGGCGCATCGCCGTTGCGGCAAGCTGATCGTCGCAACCACCGAGGACGAGGTGGCCGTGCTGGAAGGGCTGAAGATCAAAGGCGAGGCCAATGGCTGCGACGACCTGAAACTGATTTCGGCGACGGAGGCCGGGCGGCTGGAACCGATGCTTTCCTGCGTAGCCGCTCTGCTTTCGCCCTCGACGGGAATAATCGACAGCCACGGCTATATGCTTGCCCTGCGCGGCGATGCCGAAGACCATGGCGCAGCCATTGCGCTGAGGTCGCCATTCGAACGCGCGCAAGCGTCGGAAAGCGGTTTTACCGTTTCCGTCGGCGGCACCGAGCCGATGTCTCTGACCTGTCGAATGCTGGTGAATGCCGGCGGCCTTCATGCCTCGCAGATCGCGCGCCGGATCGAAGGGTTACCGCCAGCCTTCGTGCCCGAAACCCTTTATGCCAAGGGCAATTATTTCATGCTGACCGGCCGCGCGCCGTTCAGCCGGCTGATCTACCCTGCCCCGCATGCGCATGGGCTGGGGGTGCACCTGACGCTCGACCTGGGCGGTCAGGCAAGGTTCGGGCCGGATGTGGAATGGGTGGAGGACATCGACTACGCAGTCGATCCGCGGCGGGCCGATGGTTTTGCCGATGCGATCAGACGCTATTGGCCCGGCATGCCCAACGACGCGCTTGTTCCCGGCTATTCGGGCATCCGGCCGAAGATCGGCGATCCCGCTACGCCCGCCGCCGATTTCCGGATCGACGGGCCGGAAGTCCATGGCGTTGCAGGCCTGATCAACCTTTTCGGTATCGAGAGCCCGGGGCTGACGTCGTCGCTTGCGATTGCCGCCGAAATACGCTCACGCCTGAGCGGAAGCTGACGCCGGCCTTTTCGAGCGCACCACGGCCTTGATGGGCAAATGGTCCGAAGCGATGCGGGCAAGCGCGCTGTCATGCACATGCACACGGTCGATCAGGCCGGGGCGGTTGCTCATGATACGGTCGAGCGCCAGAACCGGCAGACGCGACGGAAAGCTGGGAACCGCGCTGGGCGTGCCGCCGAAAACATGGGTGAGCACGTTGAGCGAGGAACGATCGCCCAGCCGCCATTCATTGAGGTCACCCAGCAGCACCGTCGGCTGCTCGCTTCTCGAACCGAGAATATCGAGGATGGTTCTGGTTTGCTGGTGACGCGAACGGTGCAGGAGACCGAGATGCGCAGCGATTACGCGCAAGGTGGCGCCACTGTTGAATTCGATTTCGGTGATCAGGCAGCCGCGCGGCTCAAGCCCCGGCAACCGGACCTGGTGAACATCGCGCACAAGGCCTTCACGAAACAGAACGACATTGCCATGCCAGCCATGCGCCCGTGAAACGCCCGAAACCGGCACCGGCGTCAGCCCCGTTTCACGTTCCAGCCAATGCAGGTCCAGCAGGCCGCGCCGTTCGCCGAACCGCGTATCCGCCTCCTGCAGCGCCATGACATCCGCACCGATTTCGCGAATGACATGGCTGGTGCGCTCGGGATCGAAACGGCCATCGACACCGACGCATTTGTGAACGTTGTATGAGGCAACGAGCATGCCCTCTGCCGGATCGTGAGGCTGAGGACCGGCGCCATCGCGCTTCTTGCG
Organism: Hyphomicrobiales bacterium; assembly: GCA_900472395.1. Classification (GTDB taxonomy): domain Bacteria; phylum Pseudomonadota; class Alphaproteobacteria; order Rhizobiales; family Rhizobiaceae; genus Neorhizobium. The sequence goes on along the minus strand of UCHV01000012.1, from coordinate 56,935 downwards.
ATTGCGAATGGAGGCGATAATGCTCGCCGGGAGATTGTCACGCTTGCTGCGCATGGGTTTGGTCATCGCTGGCAATCCTTTGAATGGTAAAAGACCGTAGGCGCGTGGACGTTCCATTTTCGTTAAAAGCCCGATCCGTCAAAGATAGGGCGAACCGAGCCAGAGGATGCGCTCGAGCAGGCGCTCGATGAACGGCCTGTTGCGCCATCCTTCGAGCGTGACGGCCGAGGCGGAACTGATGGCGAGATCGATGCGCTTTTCCAGCGCCTCGGCAAACGAGTGATCGAGCACCTCCAGATCGACCTCGAAATTGAGGCGCAACGACCGCGGATCGAGATTGGAGGAGCCGAAATAGGCCCAGCAGCCATCGATCGCCATCAGCTTGGAATGGTTGAACGGGCCTGTGGCACGCCAGATGCGGCAATAGTTTTTCAGCATCTGGTCGAATTGCGCCGTCATGGCACGATCGACAAGCGTGAGATTGTTGGTCTCGGGCACGACGATATCGACGCTGACACCCCGGCGGGCGGCAGTGATGAGGGCCGTGATCAGTTCGCGATCGGGCAGGAAATAGGGCGACACGATGCGGATGGATTTGCGCGCCACCGAAAAGGCACCCATCAGCATCTTGTGATTGGTTTCGTTGCTGCGATCCGGCCCTGATCCGACGCCGCGCACGAGAACCGGCTCCCCGGGAGACCGCACAGGCGCGGCGATCTGCCAGGCCTCGCCATCCAGCACTTCGCCGGATTCAAACTGCCAGTCTTCCGAGGCAATCGCAAAAAGGTCGGTAACAACCGGGCCGGCAACGCGAAAATGCGTATCGAAGGCACAGGCATCACCGGAGATTTCCTGCGAAAAACCTTCGCGGATATTCATGCCGCCGGTGAAGGCCACCGCGCCATCGACGATCATGATCTTCCGGTGGGTGCGCAGGTTGGCATAAGGCAGGCGCAGGCCGATGATGACATTGCCGTTGAACGTTTCGACGGTAACGCCGCCATCGCGCAGCATGCCGAGAACGCTTGGCACGGAATAACGCGCGCCGACAGCATCGATGAGAACCCGGACCTCGACGCCACGCCGCACCGCCTCGATGAGCGCCTTGGCAAAACGCTGGCCGATGCGGTCGCGGTCGAAAATATAGGTTTCGAGGAGGATGCTGCGTTCCGCTGACGCGATGGCCTGCAACATGCCGCCATAGGCCTTGTCGCCGGTATCGAGGACGTCGATCGTATTGCCGGTGGTAAAGGCGTGGCGAGCGACACGGTCACCCAAGGTCTTCATGGCAAGGAAGCGCTGGCCGAAGTTTGTCGCGACCGTATCCGCCGCGACGTCATAGGTTTCCAGATGGGCGAAGGCGCCGTATTGGACGCGCGCGCGCTGGAAGCCGAGCACGTTGCGACGGATGCGATTGACGCCGGCGATCAGGTAGAAAAGCGCGCCGATGAAGGGCGACAGGATGATGACGCCGACCCACCCGATGGCGGAGCGGACTTCCTCCTTGGTCATCGTGGCGTGGATGGCCGCCGGCACTCCCATCACGATGGACAGGACAAGGAAGATGTGCGGCCAGTAGGCATAAAATGTTTCAAACATGCCGGCCAATATAGGCGTGGGTTTTCACGCTGCAATGCGGGCCGCACGCCATCGCCATACGGCCCGATCACAAGACGGTTTGATGTCTTACCGGTTCACTTGGATGCCATGGCGGCAACCGGCGGCTCGGTGCCTTCCGGCATCGGGCTGGTATAGTCGATGCCCTTGCGGCGGCGCTTCAGGTCTGCCCAGGCGGCTTCGCGCAGCTGTTCGCTCTGGATGGCCGCCANNTGGCGGCCATGACCTTGGCGGTCGTTACCATGCCCTTATGGGCGAGCGGACTTTTGCCCTGCGATACGACCTGCCATGTGTGCAACTGAGTTCCGATGGCAAGGGTCGGGCCATAAGCCTGCACCGTGGGCACGACCCAGCTGACATCGCCGACATCGGTGGAGCCGCCCATCTGCTTGAGGCGGTTATGGGCGGGCAGGATAAAGTTGGCGAGCGGTATATCGCGCTCGTCCAGTTCCTCCTGGCGCCAGCTGGCGGCAATATCCTCCGGCGAAAGCGTCGCGCGGATCTGCTCGGCAAAGGCAATGTCTTTGGCATCGAATTCCGGGGTGCCCACGCTGTCCCAGATGTCCTGCATCGTGTCCATCAGCGGCGTGTTGACCATCAGGTTCGAAACGCCGGCAAGGATGGTGCTTTCCATGCGTGTTTCGGTCATCAGCGCCGCACCCTGAGCAACCTTCCTGACACGTTCGATCAGCGAGATCAGCCCCGGCAGATCGGGAGCGCGTACGACGTAACGCACTTTCGCATAGGCCTGTACGACATTGGGCGAAATGCCGCCGGTATCGAGCACGGCGTAGTGGATACGGCAATCCTGGTGCATGTGTTCGCGCAGGTAATTGACACCGACATTCATCAGTTCGACGGCATCGAGCGCCGAGCGGCCGAGTTCCGGCACGGCGGCGGCATGCGCGGCGCGGCCGTGGAAGACAAAATCGACGCGGCAATTGGCAAGCGAGGTTTCACGCTGCACGCCGGCAAAATTGCTGGGATGCCAGCTGATGGCGATATCGACGTCTTCGAAGGCACCGGCTTTCACCATGAAGGCCTTTGCCGCGCCGCCTTCTTCAGCTGGGCAACCGTAATAACGCACCCGACCGGGGGTTCCGGTTGCCTCCAGCCAGTCCTTCATCGCGGTGGCCGCGAGCATGGAAGCGGAACCAAGCAGGTTATGACCGCAACCATGGCCGTTCGCGCCCGCCAGAAGCGGATCATGGGAGATTTCGCCGGCTTTCTGACTGAGGCCGGCCAGCGCATCGAACTCGCCGAGGAAAGCGATGACCGGACCGCCCTCGCCCGCCTCGCCGATCAGCGCGGTCGGAATGCCGGCGACATTGTCCGTGATGGCGAAACCCTGCGCCTCGAGCATTTCCCGATGCGCGGCCGCCGACAGGGTCTCCATGTAGCAGGTTTCCGGCGTTTCCCAGACGCGGTTTGCGAGCTCGGTGAAAATCTCCTTCTTCTTTTCGATCGTATCGAAGATCTGAGGGAGATTGCTGTTACTCGACATGAAAATTCACCTGCAATGAAATAGTAAGGGAGCCGAACCGTAACCTACCGTTCGGCCGTGGCCAACTGCCGAAATGGTTTTGATGCAAACAGTTTTGCGAGACGTGCCCAGCCTTCGCCATGCGGCAGGCCGAAACGCAGGTCGTGCGGCCTCTCGGAAAATGGACGCACGAGAATGCCGGCTTCGCCGAGCAGCCGGTAGAGGGCCGGCGCATGGCCGTGGCGAACGAGCCGGAACAGGGAGGTTCCGCCGACGACATCGAGGCCGGCTTCTGTGAGCATGTCGTTCAGCCGTGCGGCATCTGCATGCAGCGTTTCCCTCATTGCGTTTTGCCAGTTTGCGTCGGCAAGCGCCTGGCCGGCAATCTGCAAGGCGGGGCCGGAGATTGCCCATGGACCGAGGCGTGCCTCGATGCGCTGGATATCTGCCACCGGCGCCAGTGCAAAACCGAGACGCAATCCGGCAAGGCCGTAAAATTTTCCGAAAGAGCGCAGCACCGCAAGGCCGGGGCCGATATCTGCCGCCAGGCTGTGACCGGCCGGTGCGACATCCATGAAGGCTTCATCGACGACCAGCAACCCGCCTTTCGAAGCCATATGAGCAGCAAGGCGCAGCAGCTCGCTACGGTCGATCAGCCGCCCGTCCGGATTGTTGGGATTGACCACAAGGGCGAGGTCGGCGGCGAACAGCTCTTCGAAATTCGGGGTTTCCGTCAGATCGAAACCGGCAAGCCGTGCCATGCGGGCATGTTCGGCATAGGTGGGCGACAGGATGGCGGCTTTTGCGCCCACTTGCACGCTGCCGCCGAATGCGGCTTCGACCAGAAGCGGCAGAAGGATCTGTGTGCCGGGGGCCGCCGCAACGTTGTCAGCCGACGTTGCGCCATAGACCGAAGCGGCTGCTTTTTTCAAAGACTGAAGGGCAGACGGTTCCGGCAGGCGGCAGAAAGCGGTGGAAGCGATATCCGAATGCGGGTAGGCATGCGGATTAATACCGGTAGACAGATCGATCCAGGGTTGTGGCGCGTGCGGGAAGCGGGCGTTCGCCCCGGCGATATTTCCGCCGTGATCAATGTCTGGACCCGGATCAACGTTCTGCTGCATGTTTTTTACACTCGCCTTTTTCTCCCTGCTTATTGAACGGCTCTGCGGTTATCCGCAATGGCTGGTGCGGGCGATCGGCCATCCGGTAATCTGGATCGGCACCCTCATCGGCTGGCTGGACAGGAAACTGAACCGGGCGGAGCAAAGCTTCTCGCAGCGAAAAATGATGGGCGTGGTGGCGCTGATCTGCATTCTTGGCAGCGTGGTTTTCATCACCCTCGGCATCAGCCTGGCGTTCGGTACTTCGATGATAGCACTGGCGGTCCTTTCGCTGATCGCCTCCAGCCTGACGGCACAAAAGAGCCTTGAGGACCATGTGCTGGCGGTCGCGAATGCGCTGGATGCGGACGGATTGACGGCCGGGCGAAAGGCCGTGTCGATGATCGTCGGCCGCGACCCCGATCAGCTGGACGAACCCGCCGTCTGTCGTGCCGCAATCGAAAGCCTTGCCGAAAATTTTTCGGACGGCATTACCGCACCGGCGCTTTGGCTCGGGATCGGCGGTTTGGCCGGAGGTGCTGCATACAAGGCGGCTAATACCGCCGACAGCATGATCGGTCACCGCAGCGAACGTCATGAAGCCTTTGGTTGGGCGGCAGCGCGTTTCGACGATCTGATCAACCTGCCCGCCTCGCGCCTGACCGCGCTTCTTTTCGTTGCCGCATGCTTTTTCGTGCCCGGCGCCTCGGCGCGAGACGCCTGGAAAACCGTCTGGCGAGATGCGAAAAAACACCGGTCACCCAATGCCGGTTGGCCGGAAGCGGCAATGGCCGGCGCCTTGGGTCTGGCGCTGGCAGGGCCGCGTGTTTATGGCGGCACTCTCGTGCCCGATCATTTCATGGGAGCCGGCGGACGGCGCGAGGCAACTGCGACCGATATTCGCAAGGCGCTGAAACTGGCACGTTACGCTGATATTCTGATGATTGTTCTGTTTGGCGTGCTGGCGTTTGCGGGCTGGGCTATCGCGCGAGGCTGAGCAACGCCTCGATATCGAGATGTCTTTCCATGTGCTCGGCAAGGCGATCCAGCACCTCATCCACGCCTGCTTCATAATCGATATCCGACACCTTTCCGCCCAGACGTTGCAGCCATGCCGAACGCTGGCGGTCATCGGCAAACAGCCCATGGACATAGGTGCCGAACACCCGGCCGTTTTTCGAAATCGCTCCATCGGCATTCCCTGAAATCTGGGCGAAGGGTCGATAGCAATCCGGGCCGACTGTCCGACCCATGTGCATTTCATAGCCGGCAAACGAAATGCCGTCGACACTGGTGCCGGTGACGGCTTCCAACCGTTTTTCGCCGGAAAGCGTCGTGTCCACATGGAGAAGCCCGAGCCCCTCCACCGTGCCGGCCTCGCCTTCCATGCCATCGGGATCACAAACCGTGCGGCCGAGCATCTGGTATCCGCCGCACATGCCCAAAACAAACCCGCCACGACGCACATGTGCGGCAAGATCGATATCGAACCCGGCAGCCTTGAAAGCTGCGAGATCCGCAATAGTCGCCTTCGAGCCCGGCAGAACGACAAGATGCGCATCGGCCGGCAGTGGCTGGCCGGGGCGCACTCGGATCACATCGACATCCGGTTCGGCATCGAGCGGATCGAGATCGTCGAAATTGGAAATATGCGGCAGGACCGGCAGGGCGATGCGGATTTTTGCACCCGTCTTGTCGATGGCCGCCGCATCCAGCGCCAGCGCATCTTCGGCTGGCAGGCGGCGGGCTTCGGAGAAGAATGGCAAAAGGCCGATCGGTTGCCAGCCGGTATGCGCTTCGATCATCGCCATGCCATCGGCAAAGAGGGCGGGATCACCACGAAACCGGTTGACGATGAAACCACGGATCATCGCCGCATCGTCAGCATCCAGCACCAGTTTTGTGCCGGCGATGCTGGCAATCACGCCGCCACGATCGATATCGCCGATCAGGATGACAGGCACATCGGCGGCACGGGCAAAACCCATATTGGCGATGTCGTTGCGGCGCAGGTTCACTTCCGAGGCGCTGCCCGCGCCTTCGACCAGCACGATATCGGCTTCAGATTTCAGAAGATCGAAACTCTCCATCACACGCGGCATCAGCGCCGCTTTCATGCCCTGATATTCCGAGGCCCTGGCGTTGCCCTGAACCCTGCCCTGCACCACGACCTGCGCGCCAACCTCGCTTTGCGGTTTCAGCAGCACCGGGTTCATATGCACCGACAGCGGCACCTTTGCCGCCCGTGCCTGCAGGGCCTGCGCCCGGCCGATCTCGCCGCCATCGGCCGTCACGGCGGCGTTGTTCGACATGTTTTGCGGCTTGAACGGCTGCACTTTCAGGCCACGGTTCGTCAGCGCCCGCGCAAGACCTGCGACAAGCAAGGACTTGCCGACATCCGAGCCGGTTCCCTGGAACATCAGCGCACGTGCGGTCATGTGTTTTCTCAGAATTCGATGCCGGACTGGGCTTTTACGCCCGCCTTGAAGTGGTGTTTGACCAGCGTCATTTCGGTGACCGTATCGGCCGCGTCGATCAAGGCCGGTTTGGCATTGCGGCCGGTGACGATCACGTGAAGGTCTTCACGACGAGCCTTGAGTGTTGCGATCACGGCGTCGAGATCGAGATAATCGTAACGCAGCGCGATGTTGAGTTCATCGAGCAGGAGAAGGCCGATGGTCGGATCGGCCATCAGTTCCTCGGCCTTCGCCCAGGCGCGTTCGGCCGCAGCCACGTCGCGCTTCAGATCCTGCGTTTCCCAGGTAAAACCTTCGCCCATCGTGTGCCACTCGACGCGATCGCCGAACAGTTCCAGCGCCGGGCGTTCGCCGGTTTCCCAGGCGCCCTTGATGAACTGCACGACGCCGACACGGCGTCCATTGCCAAGCATGCGCAAAGCCAGACCGAAAGCCGCTGTCGACTTGCCCTTGCCGGGGCCGGTATTGACGATCAGCAGACCTTTTTTTATGGTCTTTTCCGCCACTTCGGCATCCTGCACGGCCTTGCGATTGGCCATCTTGCGCTGGTGGCGCTCGGCTTCCTGCTGGTCGATCTCTTTCATCTGCGGCTCCTCGGCAACGGCCCGTTTCGGGAAGCGCGGACTATAGGGGATTCGTTTCGTGCGGCAATGCGACACCTTCCACAAGCGGCTTTTCATTGACACATGCGCGCCCTCGCCTTAACGAAAAGGCGACGGTCTTTCCCCGGCAACGGGAAAAGCTAAGAGGGAACGTGGTAACGCCGATTTTCAGGCTTCAAACCACGGCTGCCCCCGCAACTGTAGGCGGTTAGCCCCGCACCACGCCACTGAAAGCGATTTCGGGAAGGCGGCGATAGGGCGATGATCCGCAAGCCAGGAGACCTGCCGTCAGAGACAGAAAATCCAGCCGGGCGGGGTGCTCCGGCACGGATGATTTTATGGCGCGACGGTCATCCGATCATCGCGTCTGCACCCCGCATGTTTGAACCAACGGGGTAGATACTTGGATTTTTCCGGACCAGAACACGAAAACGGCACGGCGACGGCAAAACCGGCGGTGACGATTTTCGTGTGCGCCAGCTGCCGCGCCACCGAAGGTTCCACGGAAGAACCACGACAGGGCACACATCTGCTCCACGCCACCATTAAAGCCGCCGCGCAGCAACCCGAAGTGACCATCAAGAGCGTCAACTGTCTTTCCAACTGCAAACGCGGCCCAAGCGCAGTGATCGCGAGGCAGGACGGCTGGACCTATATTTTCGGGCATCTGGCGCTTGAAAATGCAGGCGACCTGATAACCGGCGCCGAACTGATCGCCACCTCATCCGACGGCCTGATGCCCTGGAAAGGGCGCCCCGACTGTCTGAAACGCAACATGATCGCCCGTATTCCGCCCTTCGATTTCAACGCATAGACCGACATTCAGGAACAAGCTCATGACCGCCAATCTCGCCCGTATTCCCTGCACCGTCGTCACCGGCTTTCTTGGCGCCGGCAAGACCACGCTTCTGCGCCATACGCTGCAGAACCTTGAAGGCAAGCGCCTTGCCGTGATCGTCAACGAGTTCGGCGATGTCGGCATCGACGGCGAAATTCTGAAAAGCTGCGGTATCGAAAATTGCCCGGACGACAATATCGTCGAACTGGCAAATGGCTGCATCTGCTGCACCGTGGCGGATGATTTCGTGCCGGCTATCGACAAAATTCTGGCGCTGGAACCGAAGGTCGACCACATCCTGATCGAGACCTCGGGTCTGGCTCTGCCCAAGCCGCTGATCCAGGCCTTCCAGTGGCCGAGCGTGAAAAGCCGCGTGACGGTCGATGGCGTTGTGGCAGTCGTGGATGGTCTGGCGCTGGCCGAGGGCCGCGTTGCCGACGACATGGAGGCGCTTGCCGCCCAGCGGGCGCAGGACGACAGCCTGGACCATGACGATCCGGTCGAGGAAGTGTTCGAAGACCAGATCGCCTGCGCCGACCTCGTCATCCTCACCAAGGCCGACCTTCTCGATGAAAAGGGTCTGGCAATTGCCAATGCGCATGTGACCGAACACCTGCCGCGCGCCGTGCGCATCGTGCCGGCTTCCAATGGCGTGGTCGATCCGGCCGTATTCATCGGGCTCGGCCTTGCCGTCGAGGACGATATCGACAACCGCAAGACCCATCACGACGACGAGCTGGACCACGAACACGACGATTTCGACAGCTTTGTTCTCGACTTATCCGCGATTGCCGATCCGGCCGAGCTTTCCAAGCGCATCGCCGATGTGACGGCAGCGGAAAAGGTGCTGCGCATCAAGGGTTATGTGGAAGTGGCGGGCAAGCCGATGCGGCTTCTGGTGCAGGCGGTTGGCCCACGCGTGAACCACTACTTTGACCGCCCCTGGGCCGCCAACGAAGAACGCCGCTCGCGTCTCGTCGTCATCGGCGAAAAGGGTATCGATGCGGCCAAGATCGAAAAGATCCTGGCGGCCTGATGCACATCCTCGCCACCACGTCCTCGTCGCTTGACGACCTGATCGAACCGGTCGATCTCGACCAGACGCCGGGCGACGTGGTGGTGCTGTCCTTTACCGACAGCGATCTGAACGGCATTGCCTCGGTTTGGGCAGCTGGCGGCGATAGGATGCCGTCGCTCAGGCTCGCCAATATTTCGCAACTCCGCCACCCGATGTCCGTCGATCTGTGGATCGACAAGGTGGCGCGGTTCGCGAAGCTCATCCTGGTGCGCATTCTCGGCGGCCATGACCGCTGGCCTTACGGCGCGGACGAACTGGCCCGCATGGCGCGGATGCGCGGCGTGACACTGGTGATGCTGCCCGGTGAATGCAGCGAGCACGATGAACGATTGGCGGCAGGTTCGACCGTTTCGGCGGACGAGATCGACAGGCTGCTTTCCTATTTCCGCGAAGGCGGGCCGCAGAACATGGCCCATCTGGCGGCGCGGTTGGCCACGCTTGCGCGCGGTGAGACGGCTGATGTCGCCGACGCAGTCAGCGTGCCGAAAGCCGGGTTTTATCATCCGGGCTTGGGTACTGCCGATAATCCGCAGAGCCTGCTGGAAACGATGCCGGAGGCGGCAATCGTGCCGATCCTGTTTTATCGCTCCATGCTGCTGGCAAGCGACGTGGCCCCGATCGATGCGCTTTTTACCGCGCTGAGGAGCAAGAACATTCTCGGCCTCCCGGTCTTTGTGGCCGGATTGAAGGACAAGGCATCGCTGGCGTTCGTCGAAGAAGCGATGGCGTCGCTGAGCCCCTCTGCGATCATCACCGCCACTGCGTTCGCCAGCGGGACGGACGATGAGGGCAGGACGCTGTTCGACCGGATCGGCGTGCCGGTCCTGCAGGTGATCGTCGCTACGACGCGACGTGATGCCTGGCTTGAAAACCGACGCGGGCTGGGGCCGGCTGATCTCGCCATGCACGTGGTTCTGCCGGAACTGGATGGCCGCATCCTTTCCGGTGCCGTGTCCTTCAAGGATGCCCGCGATGCGGACGGACTGGGTTTTGCGCGGCTGATCAACCGGCCGGAACCGGACCGCGTGGAACAGGTGGCGCAGCGGATAGATCGCCTGTTACGGCTGCAGAAGACGGAGCGGAAAAACAGACGCATCGTCATCATATTGCCGGACTATCCGGGTGCGCCGGGACGCACCGGTTATGCCGTCGGTCTGGATGTGCCGCAGAGCGTGCTGGAGATGCTGATCCAGTTGCGGGAATCCGGCTATGATGTTGCGGATATTCCGCAGGATGCGCGCGAATTGCTGCTGCGTCTCGATGAAGCGGGCCAGACCTGTTCGCTGGAAGAATATCACGCATTCTTCGATAAGCTGCCGGTTGAAGCCGGCGGTGCCGTGACTGCCACATGGGGCGAGCCGGAAAGCGATGAAGCGCTGCGGGATGGCCGCTTCTGTTTTCGCGCCGCGCATTTCGGCAATGTCACCGTGGCGCTTGCCCCCGATCGTGGCCGCGAGGCGGATCGACGCACCGATTACCACGATCCCGAACGGCCACCGCGCCACGGGCTGATTGCATTTGGCGCCTGGCTTCGGCAAAACCTCGATGTGCATGCACTCGTGCATGTCGGTGCGCATGGCACGCTGGAATGGCTGCCGGGCAAGACGGTGGCGCTATCCCAAAACTGTTTTCCGGAAATCGTCCTTGGCGGATTGCCGGTGATCTACCCGTTCATCGTTTCCAATCCGGGCGAAGCAGCCGTCGCCAAGAGGCGCATTGCCGCCGTGACCCTCGGCCACTTGCCGCCTCCTTTGGCGGAAGCGGGGCTTTCCGACGAGCAGAAAAAGCTCGAACTGCTGGTGGACGAATATGCGCAGGCCGATGGGCTGGACCGCCGTCGTCGTGACCGGCTGGCAAAACTGATCGTCGAGATGGCTGAGGTGTCCGGAATTTCCGGCGATGCCGGCGTGGCAGCGGGCGACGATGCCGATGCGGCTTTGACGCGGATCGACGCGTTTTTGTGCGATCTGAAGGATCTCGCCATCAAGGACGGCCAGCATGTGTTTGGCCGTGACACTGACCAGACCTCCGACCCGCTGCGTGTGCTCAGTGCCGCGAGCGAGCGCAAGGCATTTATGGATGCGCTGGACGGTCGCCATATCACCGCCGGACCTTCCGGCGCACCGGCGCGCGGACGCCGGGACGTATTGCCGACCGGGCGTAATCTCTACGCCTCCGACCCGCGCACCATGCCGACGCCGACCGCGTTCGAACTTGGCAAACGTGCCGCCGACGAAGTGCTGCGGCGATATCTTCAGGACCATGGCGACTGGCCAAAGAGCCTCGTGATCGACCTGTGGGGCAGTGCAACCTTGCGCAGCGGCGGCGAGGAAGTAGCGCAGGGCTTGGCGCTGATGGGGGCAAGACCGGTGCAGGATCCGGCGACAGGACGCATCACCGGCATCGAGATTCTTCCGCCGGCAAGCCTTGGTCGTCCGCGTGTGGACGTGAGCTTTCGCATTTCCGGTCTGTTTCGCGACATGTTTACGCCGCTGATCACGTTGCTGGACGCCGCCACCCGCGCCATTGCTGCGCGCGAGGAAGCACCGGGCGACAATCCACTTTCCGAAACGGCTCGGGCAGAAGGCAAGCCGCAACAACGCATCTTTGGCTCTGCCCCCGGCACCTATGGCGCCGGCATAGAGGAACGGCTCGCCGATGGTGAATGGCGCGAGCGTGATGAACTGGGAAAACTCTATCTCGATGCCACCAGCCACGCTTTTGGCGGAACGGAGGGCGAAGGTGTGGAAGCGCCCGGCCAGTTTAGCGAACGTGTTCGCGCTGCAGATCTTCTGGTGCATACCGGCGATGATCCCGGCCGCGACCTTCTGGACGGTTCTTCCGACGTTGCCTTCATCGGCGGTTTTGCCGCGGCTGTCGCAGCCCTTGGCGGCAAGGCGGATGTGATCGCACTCGATACCACCGACCCGGATCGACCCCGTGCCCGCTCGGTGGTCGAGGCGATTACCCGCATCGTTCGTGCTCGCGCCACCAATCCGCGTTTCATAACCGGCCAGATGCGGCATGGCCCGCGAGGCGCGTCCGAATTTGCCGAAACGGTGGATCGGCTGGTGGGATTTGCCGAAACGACAAATGCGATTCCCGGTTCGCTGATCGAGGCGGTGTACCAGGCCTATGTCGCCGACGAGAATGTGCGCAATTTCATTCTCGACCAGAACCGGCAGGCGGCGCGCGCCATTGCCGAACGGTTGTTGTCTGCCCGTCACCGTGGCCTCTGGCACCCGCGGCGCAATTCCATCGATGGTGAACTGGAGCTGTTTCTGGCGCAAGCCGCCGGTGAAGACACGAGGGTGCGGGCATGATCGCCACCTCTATCGATCCGAAAGCAGCAACGCCACCGATGGTGCGCGGCGCTTGCCCCGCCCTTTCAGCACCGATGGCAACCGGCGACGGCTTGCTTGCCCGCATCGGCCTTGATGGCGCGATACGACCGGACGATCTGGTGCATATCGCCGAACTGGCACAACGCCATGGCAATGGACTGATCGACATCTCGGCACGCGGCAATCTGCAGGTCCGGGGTTTGACCGCAGCGAGTGCCCATGCGCTTGAAAATGGCGCGCGTCGGTTGAACCTGCCGTTGCGCGACGGTTTGGCGGTTGAAACCGGCGTACTGGCGGGATTTGACCCAACGGAGATCACCGATCCCGAACCGTTGGCTGCCGCCATTCGGGATTTTGTCGCCGAATACGACCTGTCGCCGCGACTGGCGGCAAAATTTGCCGTGGTGGTGGAGAGTGACGGACAATTGCCGCTGCATGGGTTGCTGGCCGATATCCGGCTGATCGCGGTTCGGCGCGCAGGTGAGCTTTTCTGGCAGGTTCTCCTTGGGGGCACTGCAAGCACCGGGCGTTGCGCCGGACTTGTGGCCGAAAAGGATGCCAAAACCTGCGTGACGCTGCTTTTGGCGCGTATTGCCGCGATGGAAATGCCCATGCGTGGGCGCGAGCTTGATCTGGCCGAGGTCAAAGACTGGCTTGCGCCAATCATGCCGGCAGATGCTTCTTTCGAGCCGGCGACTAGGCCCCTGCCTTATGGTCTGTTGGCGCTGACATGCGTTGGGCAAACAGCAGCTCGCATCGGCATTCCCTTCGGACAATGCCAGGCCGAAACCTTGGTTCAGCTCGGACGGCAGGCGGAAACGCTGGGCATAACATCCATTCGCCCCGCCATCGACCACTCCCTCGTATTCTTTGGCAGCGAAAATGCCTGCCGCGCCATGATCGCGTTTTCAAGAGATCTTATCCTGTCCGCAAACGATCCTCGTGCCAAAATTGCCGCCTGTCCCGGCAAGCCAGCCTGCAATTCGGCCAAGCTGGCAACCCATGCGCTTGGCCACGCTGCCGCGCACGATGTTGCCGATCTGCTGGACGGTTCACTCACACTCCATCTGTCCGGCTGTTCGAAAGGCTGCGCCCATCCGGCCAAGGCACTTTTGAACCTTGTTGGAATGAGTGAAGGGACGGCATTGATCTTCGAGGGCAAAACAAGCGATATGCCGCTCAAATTCATCCGCCATGGAGAGGAAGCCCAGGCGCTTGCCGCCTTGGCCACCCTCGTCCGCCTCGAAAGAGGCGCCGGCGAAACCACACGCGACTGCCTTTCCCGGCTGGGTCCTGCCCGGCTGGCGAAGGCGGTTTCGCAAGGACTGTCATGACCCAATACGACTATATTCGCGAAGGCGATGCCATCTACGAAAAATCCTTCGCCATCATCCGTGCGGAAAGCGATCTGTCTCGTTTTTCAGCCGAAGAAGCCGAGGTTGCCATCCGCATGATCCATGCCTGCGGACAGGTGGAAGCGGCGCAGCACTTTCATTTCTCCGACGATTTCGTCAGCTGCGCCCGCGGTGCGCTGAAAGCCGGCAAGCCGATCTTCTGCGATGCGCAGATGGTGGCGCATGGCGTGACCCGCGCGCGCCTGCCCGCCGACAACAAGGTGATCTGCACATTGCAGGATCCGCGCACACCGGAGCTGGCAAAAGCGATTGGAAACACACGCTCGGCGGCCGCGCTCGACCTCTGGGTCGATCAGCTGGAAGGCGCGCTGGTAGCAATCGGCAATGCGCCGACAGCGCTGTTTCATCTCCTGGAAATGCTCGATGCCGGCGGCCCGCGCCCGGCAGCGATCATCGGCATGCCGGTCGGTTTCGTGGGGGCAGCGGAATCCAAGGAAGCATTGGCGGTAAGCCGCCACAAGATTCCCTACGCCATCGTTTCGGGTCGCATGGGTGGTTCGGCGATGACGGCAGCGGCGATCAACGCGCTTGCGAGGGCCGGACTTTGACGCTCGACACACCTTTGAACATGATCACCAAAGGCCGCGTTTTCGGTGTCGGTACCGGGCCGGGTGATCCGGAACTTCTGACACTGAAGGCCGTGCGCGCCATCGGCGAGGCCGATGTGATAGCCTTCTTTACCAAGAAGGGCGGAACCGGCAACGGCCGCGCTATCGTGGAAGCGCATGTGCGACCCGGCACGATAGAACTGCCGTTGGTCTATCCTGTCACGGTCGAAATGGACAAGGATGGTGATGATTATCGCAGCGCCATTGCCGATTTCTTCGATCGGTCTGCAACGGAGATCGCCGCTCATCTGGATGCCGGTCGTAATGTTGCCGTGCTGAGCGAAGGCGACCCGCTGTTTTACGGCTCCTACATGCACCTGCATCTGCGCCTGACGGCGCATTACGATGCCGAGGTCGTGCCCGGTGTAACGGCCATGTCCGGCTGCTGGTCGATGGCCGGCCTGCCGCTGGTACAGGGCGACGACATTTTGAGCGTGCTGCCGGGAACGCTTGCCGAAGACATTCTCGCTGAACGGCTTTCTGGCACGGATGGCGCGGTTATCATGAAGGTTGGCCGCAACCTGCCGAAGATACGCCGAGCGCTTGCCGCTACCGGCAAGCTGGACGGCGCCATGTATGTGGAGCGCGGCACCATGAGTACGGCGGCGATGACGCCGCTTGCCGAGCGGGACGAAAGCCCGGCGCCCTATTTTTCCATCGTGCTGGTCCCCGGCTGGAAGGCACGGCCATGAACCGGTCAGTGCGCGGATCGTTGACCGTTATCGGGATTGGTCCCGGCAATGCGGCACAGGTGACACCGGAAGCGCTGGCGGCAATCGAGGCAGGCGAGGATTTTTTCGGTTACGTGCCTTACGTGGACCGGCTGAACTTGCGCGATGACCAGCGTCGCCATGGCTCCGACAACCGCGAGGAAATTTCCCGCGCTCAGGCAGCGTTGAGCCTTGCGGCGAAGGGCGGCAAGGTCTGCGTTGTTTCAGGTGGCGATGCCGGCGTGTTCGCCATGGCGGCAGCGATGTGCGAGGCAATCGAGGCCGGCCCCGCCGAATGGCGGGAGATCGAGTTTTCTGTCGTGCCGGGCATCACCGCGATGCTGGCTGTTGCAGCACGTGTCGGTGCGCCGCTCGGCCATGATTTTTGCGCAATCTCGCTGTCCGACAATCTGAAGCCCTGGGACCTGATCGAAAAACGGCTGATCGCGGCCGCTGAAGCCGGTTTTGTGATGGCCTTCTACAACCCGGTCAGCAAGGCCCGGCCACACCAGTTGTCCCGCGCCTTCGACGTTTTGCGCGCGCATCTGCCCGGAACCGTACCGGTGGTGTTTGGAAGAGCGGCCGGACGTCCGGACGAAAAAATGCGGATAGAACCACTGTCTGATGCCCGCTCGGACATGGCAGACATGGCAACCTGCATCATCGTCGGTTCCGTAGAAACGCGGTTGATAAAGCGTCCCGGACAGGCGCCGCTGGTCTATTCACCGCGCTCCGCCGGAAAGAACTGATCGAGATGGGCAAGCACGGCATCCACACTCTGAAAGGACGTGACTTCCGGCAAAACCGGCCGGCGGATCATGACCACTTCGATACCGAGCTGTCGTGCCGCCGCGATTTTTCCGTAACTCGCGCTTCCGCCGGAGTTTTTCGATACGATGACATTGATGCCGTGTTCGGACAGGAGAGCGAGCTCATCGGTCTCCCGAAAAGGACCGCGCGCCGTAATGTATTTCGCATCCGGTACGGACAGCGGCGGCTCCACCGGATCGACGCTGCGGATGGTATAGGTGTGGTGCTGCGCCTGTTCGAAGGGCAACAATTCCTGCCGGCCGAGTGCAAGAAAAGCGCGGCGCGGGTTTTCGCCCAAGGCCGAGACTGCGGCTTCGACACTCTCCACATGGTTCCAGCGATCGCCCGCCTGTTCGGTCCAGCCATTGCGACGGAGTGCCACGAGTGGAATGCCGGCGATGCGGCTGGCCTCGGCGGCGTTTGCCGAAATACGTGCGGCATAGGGATGGGTGGCGTCGATCAGCAGATTTATGCTGTTGTCGGCGAGGTAAGCGGCCAGGCCTTCGGCACCGCCAAAACCACCGCTGCGCACCGCGACCGGCATGGCGATCGGCGTACGCGTGCGACCGGCAAGCGACAGTGTTGTGGCAAAACGGGTTTGGTCGGACAGCGCTTGCGCCAGAAGCCGGGCCTCGGTTGTGCCGCCCAGAATGAGAATGGAGTGTTGCACGATGTCTCCTGAATCAGATCCGTACCATGAAACGAGAGAACCGTGGTTGTCCATCGTCGGTATCGGCGAAGACGGCATCACCGGGCTCGGAGCGAGCACGAAAACGAAGATCGCCGATGCTTCCATCGTGTTCGGCGGCAAAAGGCATCTGGAACTGGCAGCATCCCTCATGACCGGTGAAGCGCGGCCATGGCCGCAGCCATTCGACACTGCCATGCAGGCGGTAATGGAACTGCGGGGGCAAAAGGTTTGCGTACTGGCATCCGGCGATCCGTTCTTTTTCGGTGTCGGCGTCACGCTTTCGCGACATCTGGAAGCCGGCGAGTATGTTTCGATACCGGCACCATCGGCTTTTTCGCTGGCTGCATCACGCCTGGGCTGGGCCTTGCAGGATATCGAGACGGTTTCGCTGCATGGGCGTTCGCTCGATCTGGTGCGACCACTTCTGCATCCGGGCCGCAAGGTGCTGGCGCTGACGTCAGATGAAACAGGGCCGGCGGCTTTGGCGACATTGCTCGCCGAAAGCGGCTTCGAAAGATCCCGTCTTACGGTGCTGGAAGCGCTGGGCGGTGAACAGGAGCGCGTCCGCTCCGCATTAGCCGAGGATTTTTCGCTCAACGACATTCATGTGCTGAATGTCGTTGCCATCGAAGTCATATCTTCGAAAAACGCCAGAATATTGCCGTTGGCCTGCGGTCTGGATGACGATCTGTTCGGCCATGACGGGCAAATCACCAAGCGCGAAATCCGCGCACTGACACTCTCCGCCCTCAGCCCGCGGCGCGGCGAGTTGTTGTGGGATATCGGTGCGGGATCGGGTTCGATCGGTATCGAATGGATGTTGCGGCATGCTTCCATGCAGGCGATCGCCATCGAAAGCCATGCGGCGCGGGCAGTGCAGATCGGCCATAACGCGGCGTCGTTGGGCGTACCGGGCTTGCGGATCGTCAAGGGCACGGCACCTGCCGCCCTTGCCGGACTGGCCCGCCCGGATGCAATCTTCATCGGTGGCGGCGGCAGCGAACCGGGCGTGTTCGATGCCGCCGTGGAAGCGCTTGGCACCGATGGGCGACTTGTGGCCAATGCGGTGACCCTGGAAATGGAGGCCGTGCTGCTGGCGGCGCATGCGCGGCTGGGTGGATCGCTTACCCGGCTGGAAATATCCCGCGCGGCCCCGATCGGTTCCATGTTCGGCTGGCGACCAGCCATGCCGATAACCCAGTGGATATGGGTGAAGCCTTGAGCGCAACGCCAGTTATCGACGAAAAAATTGTTGCCGGCATAGGATGCCGCAAAGGTACGTCTGCCGATACCGTCATCAGCGTATTGGCAGACGCGCTGGCGCAAGCCGGCCTCGAAGGTTTTCAACCAGCCATTCTGGCAACAGGGCGGATCAAGGCCGAGGAAACAGGCATCATCGAGGCGGCGGACCGGTTGGGAATTCCGCTGCTCATCGTTGAGCAGGCGGCGCTTGAGGCTTCGGCACCGCGCACGCTGACCACGTCCGAAGTAAGCATTGCCCATACCGGCACGCCCAGCCTTTGCGAGGCGGCAGCATTGGCAACCGCGGGCGAGACGGCAGAACTGGCCACACCGAGATTGGTGCGCGACGGCGTGACCTGCGCCATCGCAATCGCGAATACCAGAAAGACGAAACAATGACCGTGCATTTCATTGGCGCCGGACCGGGTGCCGCCGACCTCATCACCGTCCGTGGTAGAGACCTGATCGGCAAATGCCCGGTCTGCCTGTTTGCGGGTTCGATCGTGCCGCGCGAACTGCTGGCTTATTGCCCTCCGGATGCCAGGATCATCGATACGGCTTCCCTGTCGCTGGACCAGATCGAGGCCGAGTACGTAAAGGCACACCGCGAGGGCAAGGATGTCGCGCGCCTGCATTCGGGCGATCTTTCGATCTGGAGTGCCGTGGCTGAACAGATCCGCCGACTGGAGAAAAACGGCATCGATTACACGATGACGCCGGGTGTGCCGTCGTTTGCGGCGGCGGCATCCGCGCTGAAACGCGAACTGACCATTCCCGAAGTCGCGCAGAGCCTCGTCCTCACCCGCGTTTCCGGACGCGCTTCAAAAATGCCGGAAGGCGAAAATCTCAAGGCTTTTGGCGCAACCGGCGCGACACTCGCCATACACCTCGCCATCCACGCAATCGGCAAGGTGGTGGAAGACCTGACACCGCTTTATGGCGCGGATTGCCCCGTGGCCGTTGTGGTGCGGGCGACGTGGCCGGATGAACGCATTTTCCGCGCAACGCTTTCGACGATCGAAGCCGAGCTGGCGGCCGATCCGGTGGAACGCACGGCGCTCATTCTCGTCGGGCCGGGTCTGGCAGCAGAGGATTTTTCCGAAAGCGCGCTTTACAATGCCGATTACGTGCGCCGGTTCAGGGGCGGAGACGGCCCCGGATCGGACGGCGCGGTTTGATCGGACGGCGTGAACGGCGCCTCGGCAACAAAATTGCCCTGGCGGTCGAAGATCAGGATTTCCAATTCGATCTCGGGCATGTCGAGCACTTTCGCCGCCGTCTGCCATGCCCGCGCGGCAATCGCCGGGCCGAGCGCAAGCCCGTCTTCCGCGGCAATTTCGAACGCATGCAGCACGGTGTTGGCGGCGCGGATGCGCTCAGCCAGATCGCTACTCGCACCAGCCTCGACGGCAACCTTTGCCAGCCCGTCGAGATTCGCAAGACCCCGTTTGGAATGCAGGTCCAGCATGCCCTGCGCCAACTTGGTGATTTTTGCCACGCCGCCGGCAATGGTGACGCGCGGCACCGGATGGGTTTTCAGATATTTCAGCATGCCGCCGACAAAATCGCCCATGTCGAGAAGGGCGACCTCAGGCAACCCGTGACGCTGCTGCACGGCCTTTTCCGAGGTCATGCCGGTGGAGCCCGCAACATGGCTGAGGCCTTCGGCGCGCGATACATCGATGCCGCGCCAGATGGAATGGATCCATGCGGCGCAGGAAAACGGGATAACGATGCCGGTCGTGCCGAGGATCGAAATGCCGCCCAGAATGCCCAAGCGGCCGTTCAGGGTCTTTTCGGCAATCCTTTCGCCATCGGCAACCGACACCTCCACCTCAAAATCGGTTTCGCCATCAGCCACTTCGGTTATGGCAGCGGCGATCATCTGTCGGGGAACGGGGTTGATGGACGGTTCACCGACACCGAGCGGCAGACCGGGACGGGTCACCGTGCCGACACCGGGGCCGGCCTTGAACGTGATGCCGGAACCGGGCCTGCCGCGCCGGACAGTCGAGGAGATCAAGGCTCCGTGTGTGACATCCGGATCATCCCCGGCATCTTTCACGATCGACGCGCGAGCGAAGTCTTCGCCCAATTCTTCACCAGCCAAGGCAAAAGCCGGACGCTGGCCGCCGGGCAGACCGACCTCGACCGGATCTGGAAACTGGCCGGTCAACAGCGCGGCACAGGCGGCTTTGGCAGACGCGGCCGCACAGGTGCCGGTGGTCCAGCCACGCCGCAGGTTCTTGCCATCCGCTTCGATGCCAGCTTCACTCATGACCGCTTCTATAACGCTGCCCCGAGCCGCCGTCACCGGTCATCAAGGTTTTTCGCATGACACGTCTTTGCCCACCATATTCGACTGAAGGAATTTTCGCATGACGGCACGCGCTCTCATCATCGGCGCTCCCCGTTCCGGTTCGGGCAAGACCAGCGTGACGATCGGTCTTCTCCGCGCCTTTGCCCGACGCGGAATAAAAGTGCGCGGCGTCAAATCCGGGCCGGATTACATCGATCCCGGCTTTCACCATGCCGCAACAGGCCTGCCCGGCCTCAATCTCGATACCTGGGCGATGGAGCCGGCGCTGGTGGCGCACCTTTTGAACGATGCCGCCGGCGATACGGAACTGGTGCTGATCGAAAGCGCCATGGGCCTGTTCGACGGCATCGATGGCGGTGAAGGCCGCACCGGGTCTGCCGCCGATCTGGCGCGGCTGCTCGGTATTCCGGTTCTGCTGGTGCTCGACGTATCCGGCCAGTCGCAGACGGCGGCGGCGGTAGCGGTCGGGTTCAAACACTATGATCCCAAGGTGAAGATCGCAGGCGTGATCATGAACCGGGCCGGCAGCGAGCGCCATGTCAAATTGTCCGGCGATGCGATAACCGCGACCGGCCTGCCGCTGACCGGCGCTGTGCTGCGCAACCCGGAGCTTGTTTTGCCGGAGCGACATCTGGGACTGGTGCAGGCCAGCGAACATCCGCAGATCGAAGGCCATATCGAAAAACTGGCCGATGCGATGGAAGCCTCGCTCGATCTCGACGCCATTTTCGATCTGGCCGTACCGCTCAGTCAGACCGCCGAAATGTCGAGTGACGCCAATTTGCAGCCACCCGGCCAACGTATTGCCTTGGCGCAGGATGCTGCCTTTACCTTCCTCTACCCGCATGTCGCTGCCTATTGGCGCTCCCAGGGTGCGGAAATCGTGCCCTTCTCGCCGCTCGCCGATCAGGCACCGCCAAATGACTGCGATGTCTGCTGGCTACCGGGTGGTTATCCCGAACTGCATGCCGGCACGATTGCTGCTGCTGAAAATTTCCGCACAGGACTGGCAGAGTTTGTGAAGACGAAGCCGGTTCATGGCGAATGCGGGGGTTATATGGTTCTGGGCGACGCGCTGGAGGATGCCGATGGCATAACCCACCGGATGACCGGGCTTCTGTCTCACAAAACCAGCTTTGCCAAACGTCGCATGAACCTCGGTTATCGCCGGGCGGAAGTGACCGCCGATGGGCCTTTGGGTAAGGCGGGCAGCATGGTCCGTGGTCACGAGTTTCATTATGCGCGCGTCACCGATGCCGGTACGGACGAACCTTTCGCGACGATTGCCGATGGTACCGGCAAGCCGCTTGGGACATCGGGCGGACGGCGCGGATTTGTGAGCGGCACATTCTTCCATGCCATTGCACGCGTGATCGGCTGAAAACTATTCCACAAAGACCCTGACCGTCGCAGCGCGCCCGACCGCATCGATGACGGTCAACGTCGAATAACCGCCACCATCGGGTTGCCATTCGCTGGTGCGGCGGCGTGACAGGTCTTGCAACGGCTGGCCATTGGCGAGCCATCGGAACGGCGCGCGGCCGCCCTGCAGTTTCAGCATCAGCGGTTCCAGCGTGCCGCCCGAGCCAGCACCGAGATCGACCCGTGCGCCTTCGGGCGGATAAACGATCTGCGGAGCCGGTTCGCGCGCCGATGCGGAAATCAGGCCGGACGCATTGAGGGAAAAACGTCGCTGACTGATCGGCAGGTCGGCCTGCGCCACCCGCACAGCGCCGGACGGTGCCGATGGCATCGGCGTGATGGCGACGCCGGAGCGGGAAAAGGCTTCAAACAGGATCGGGGCGGCGGTGGCATAACCGGCAATGCCGGGCACCGCGCCATTATCCGGCCGGCCGACCCAAACACCGAGCACATGGCGGCCGTTATATCCGATCGACCAGGCATCGCGGTACCCATAGCTGGTGCCGGTCTTGTAGGCGATGCCGAGACGTCGGCTGCCTTGCGGCGGCAGGACATCGGAAAGAATATCGGTGACGTTCCAGGTCGCGACCGGTTCGAGCAGAGGATCGGCGGGATCGATGCCCGGTTTTTCGCGTACGCCGTCACCCAGGCGCACCGGCTGACCGCGATTGGCAAGCCCGGCATAAAGCTGCACCAGATCCTTGAGTGATACACCGACACCGCCAAGCCCGATGGCCAGACCCGGCGCCTCACCGATGGGCAGTGCGGGTTTCACATTGGCACGACGAAACCGCATCATCAGCCGGCTGGGACCAACTGCATCGAGAAGGCGCACGGCCGGCACGTTGAGCGACAGTTGCAGCGCCTGACGGATGGAAACGTCACCCTGATAGCTCATGTCGAAATTGCGGGGGCGATAACCGTGGAAATCAGCAGGGCGATCTTCGATAACCGTTTCCTGCGAGACCAAGCCCTGCTCGAAAGCCAGCCCATAGATGAAAGGTTTCAACGTCGAGCCCGGCGAACGATTGACGCGCGTCATGTCCACCCAACCGGAGCGGCTGGCATCGAAATAATCCGCAGAGCCGACCTCACCGACGATTTCTCCCGTGCGGGCATCGGCCATAACCATGGCAAGTGAAATTTTGGGCCCAAGCTTCTGCACGGCGGCGCGCGCGGCATCTTCCAGCCCGCGCTGCACATCGCGTCGCAGGGTGGTGACATGGCGGTTTTCGGTCGGCTGCTTGCGGATGGCGGCTTCGGCCAGATGCGCGGCATAAGCCGGCAATTGCAGACGGCGAGACGGCACGGGATGCAATGCCGCCTGCTCTGCAGCCGCTTTGCCGACGGTGTCTCTCACCGGCTCACGTTCGAGCACGCGCTGACGGGCGGCAGCGGCCGTCAGCCGATGACGATCCGGCCGCCGCGCCTCCGGCGATTGCGGCAGGGCGACAAGAAGGGCCGCTTCAGACACAGACAGCCGACGCGGCTCCTTGCCGAAATAGGCAAGGCTCGCAGCACGTACGCCTTCGAGATTGCCGCCATAAGGGGCGAGCGTCAGGTAAAGGTCGAGAATTTCAGCCTTCGACAACCGCCGTTCGATCTGGACGGCGCGGGCGACCTGCACGAATTTCGCGGTAAACGACCGGTTTTCACGCGGTTCGAGCAGCCGCGCGACCTGCATGGAGAGCGTGGAAGCACCCGAGACAATGCGGCCGTTGGTCACGAATTGCGTGGCCGCCCGAACAAGCGCCCATGGGTCGACGCCGGCATGCTCGTAAAAACGCTGATCCTCATAGGCGACCAGCATGCGCAAAAACTGCGGATCGACATCCGCTGCCTTCGTGCCCAACCGCCATCGACCATCCGGCGTGGCGAAGGCGCGCAAAAGCTGGCCATCGGCATCCACCACTTCGCGTGAGATCACGCCGGCCTTTTCGAGCGGCGGCGGCCAGGCGCGATCAGCCGCTTCGAGCCCATAAACGGCCGCCATGCCGAGAAGGGACATGGCGGCCGTGCCGATGAAGAACTTATGCCAGAACCGCATTATTGCGCCGCCTTCACCTCCATGCGGCCCGTCGCGGTGCGCGCAGAGAATTGCGGGCGATACATATCCTCGACATAGGCTGCCGGGTGATCGTAAACGCCGGGCGTGACCGCACGGACCACATAGGCCAGCGAGATTTCGCGGTTATCGCCACCCGAGCGGTCGAAGGCAGCGACAAAACGGTCGTTGCGGAATTCCGTATGGGCGGCTTGTGTGTCACCGATCCATTCGAAATTGGTGAGCTGGGCGCTGTCGACCAGGCTCGGATTGTCGATCTCGAAACCGGCAGGCAGGAGATCGGTGATGACGATGCGCGAGGCCCAGTCATTGCTTTCGGTGACGGTCAGCACCACCACGTACCGCTGGTTCTGTTCGGCTTCGGTGACGCTGATTTCCTCGCCTTCCAGCGTGTAATAGGCGCGGGAAATCTGGAAACCGTCACCACCGGCCGGCAGCGGCACCACCGGTGCGGCAACCGTGGTCAGCACCGCCGAGAGCGGATCGGGGCTGCGGTTGGCAAGCGTGACCGGGTGATCGGCCAAGGCGGCACCTTCGATGCGGGACATGTATGCACCCGTGTGGGCAACACCATTGACCTGAAGGGCAATGCCATCGTCACCCTGCTGCAACGCGCGGGCGGCGAGCAGCATCCAGGCCTGTTCCTGGGTGCTGGTGTATTTCTTGTTGCGCCATTCGCTGGCAACGACCTTGGAAAGCTCCGGCACGATGGCCGGGACAGGACGGCTTTCGGCGGCAAGCGCCAGCACGGCCGCGCCATCACGCAGCGACGAGCCATAATCCGAGCGGGCGAGGCTGACCTTGCGGACCTGCGCATCCTCGGCCATCTGCAGCGACTGGGCAAAGATGGTTTTTGAACGTTGGGCATCGCCATAAAGCGCAAGCGATGCGGCAAGATGCGCCTTGGCGAGCGGCGTCGGGAATTCCGCCAGCATCGTATCGGCGTAATAACGCAGGTCGCTGATCGCGGCCTTGCGGTTGCGCGACAGAACGTAGAGCGCATACGCGATCTCATTGCCCTTGTCGCGGACGCTGTTGTCGTAACCGAGACCGTTCTGCAGGTTTTCCAGCGCCTGAACCAGCGCCTGATCCGGCACCGTATACCCCTGCTCGCGGGCGCGGCTCAAGAAGTCGGTGACATAGGAATCCAGCCACAGATCACCCGACCCCGGCGACCACAGGCCAAAACTGCCCGAAGACGACTGGTAGGAGAGGACGCGGTAAATGGCATCCTGCACCCGCTTCTTGATCTCTACCTCGTCGGCCAGACCATTCTTCTGCGCGAGTTCGCTCAGGTAGAGAAGCGGCAGAGCGCGGCTGGTCGTCTGTTCGGCGCAGCCGTAAGGGTAACGGTCGAGGCTGGTCAGCAGCGACGGAATATCGAATTCCGCCGAACGGCTGACATTGAGCGCGATCGATGCACCCGGCAGAATGCTGTCGGCAAACAGATCGCCATTGACCGTGAGGCTGCTGCCGGGGGCAAGCGAGATGATACGGCGGCTGGTGATCGGCAGGGTAGCCGGGCGAACCGGCAGGTAAAGCGCCTGTTCCAAAGCCATGCCGGCATCGTTGGTGAGGCGGATATTGATCTGGCCATCGCCGGGTTCAACACCGGAGATTTTTAGGGCCACATCCTTTTTAGCCCCGGGTTGCAATTGCAGCGTCTGTTCCGGTGCCGCGACCGAAATCGCATCATTACCGGTGACCGACAGGCGGTAACTTCCGGCAGGCGCATCGGTATTGGCGATATCGAGACGCAGGTTGGCTTCATCGCCAGGTGCCAGAAAACGCGGCAGGCTGGCGGTGACGACGACAGGATCGCGGATGATGACATCCGTCACGCCATGGCCGATACCGGTCTTCGACCAGGCAACCGCCATGACGCGGGCCGTGCCGTTGAACTGCGGGATATCGAAACTGACTTTTGCATTGCCATCCGCATCCAGTTTCACCGGACCGGAGAAGAAGGCAACCAGCTTCTCCTTCGGCGGGCTGGCCTGCAGCGCCATGCTGCCACCATCACCACCAGTGCGAATACGGCCCATGGCGCCGAGCGAACCATCGATCAGACGTCCATAAAGATCACGGATTTCCAGACCGAGGCGGCGCTGGCCGAAATAGAAATCGTCAGGGGCCGGCGGTTCGTAGCGCGTGAGGTTGAGAATGCCGACATCGACGGCAGCAACCGTGACATAGGCTTCTTCGCCCACACCAGCGCCGGCGACATTGACGGCAACTTCCAGCGGTTGGCGTGGAAGTGTCTTTTCCGGTGCGGTCAGCTTGATGGCAAGATCGCGCAGTTCCGGATCGACCTTCAGCCAAGTGATGCCGATGGCACGCATCGGCATGCGGTTGTCGCGTGCTTCGCCGGGGCGATAAAGCGTGGCGGTGACATAAGAACCGGCCCCCCAGTTTTCCGTGACCGGGATTTCCACCTCGCCGCCGTTTTCGCCGATATCGACGTTTTCGACCGAGATCAGCTGTTCGGCACCACCCATGACCATGAGCGAACCGGCATAACGCGACGAGATTTTCAGCTTGGCCGTTTCGCCGACCTTGTAGCTCGGCTTGTCGAGGGCGATTTCCAGCGCATCCGGCGTTTCCGTGGAGCTGGCTGTGACGAACCATCCGGCATCGAACTCAAAGCTCGACTGCGGCCCACCGGCTTCAGGTGTTTCCACTTCGAGACGATAACGACCCCAAGCGGCCTGCACGGAAATCTCGCCGCCATCGGCAGAAAGATCGACCTTGCCGTTTGCCACCTGCTGCGTGCGGGTGATTGGCTCATAACGCCAGGAACCACCCTCGCGATACCATTGATAATTACGCTCCAGCTTGACGAGTTTCCACAGTGCACCCTTTGAGGCGACCTTCTTGCCGGTCTCATCGACCATCACGACGTGGAATTTGCCGAGAGCGTTTTCGGGAAGATCACCGGAAAACTGCGGCTTGATGCCAAGACGCGGGCCATCGGCGCGGACCGGCAGCGTCAGCTTGCGCTCGATGGCGCGGCCGCCGCCTTCCTGCATGCGCACGACGATCTCGGCAGAAACGAGCTGCGTGGTCGACGGGATTTCAGCAATCGCGGCATCGAAGCTGGCCTTGCCGTCTTCGTCCAGCGGATCAAGCCCTTCGAGCGGCAGGCGTGTGGCTTCTGCGGCTTCCTCATCGGCGAGGCCGAAGACATAGCCCTTGAAAGCTTCCGTCTCGCGCGAGGGTTTCAGGACCACTTCGCCTTCGAGGTTAAGCCCGGCAGCGGGTGCGCCGTAGAGGTAACGTCCATCAACATTGACCGGCAGCGGTTGACCAACCGTGATCGTATCGACGTCACTGGTCAGATCGAACTCGATGCGATCCGGCACAAAATCGTCGACCAGGAATTCCTTGGAGGCGATGGCCGAACCCTTGGGATCGGTGAACACCTGCATTGTCCAGGTGCCGCGCATCGCGGTTTCCTGCAAAGGCAGGTCGAGCGTGTAACCGCCAAGCTGGCCATTTTCGACCTGTCGGCGATCTTCCACGCCATCCGGGCGCAGAAACACGAAGGTCAGCGGCAGGTTTTCGATGGCATTGGAATCGACATCACGCGCCAGCGCCGAGGCATGCACGGTCTCACCAACGCGATAAATGCCGCGCTCGGTGAAAGCAAAGATATCGATCGCGCCCGGTGCGGCACGGCCGGTGACGCCGCGATCGGACAGATCGAAACCGGCGCGGGTCATGTCGAGGAAGACATAATCCGTATCGCCGTTCTTGGCCGTCAGCACGGCAGGTATCATGGCGGCAGTACCGCGCATCAGGCCGGCGGTGAAATTGGCGCGGCCATCGCTATCGGTTTTCAGCGTGCCGAGAATTTCGTTGTTCTTGGCGAGAAGCTGCAACTCGACGTCCGCAACCGGCTTGGCCGTGGAAAGCGAGCGAACAAAAACGTTGAGGCCATCGGTGCCGGCATAGGTGGAGATGCCGAGATCAGAGACCACGAACCACTGCGTCGCCTTGTTTTCCCAGCTATCTTCGTTGGCTGTCGGCAGGCTGGCGGTCATCACATAGACACCCGGCTTTCGCTCCGGCAGCGCTTCATCGACCGGGAAACTGGTGACGACGTCCTTGTTCATCTCCTGGCCGATTTCGAGCGAACCTTGCCAGACCAGCTCGCCGCTTTCCTCCTGAATGCGGTTGGCGCTGTAGCCATCCACCTGAGTGAGGAACTGCGACGAGGTGAGAAGCGGCGCAATGCCGCGCTCACCGATCCGGTAGAGTTTCAGGCTGGCACTCGGCGTATTGACGGACACGAGCGGAATGCCGCGGCGGGCCGTGGATGGCAGGACAAAACTGTCGCCGGTGAAACGCAGCGACGGCGAACGATCCTTCACATATATATCGACATCGACGGCGGCGGCGAGATTTTCATCGACGGAAGACGGCAGGCCGCGGCGCAAGGTCAGCTTGTAACGCTGGCCATGGGTCAGGCCTTCGACGCAGATCTGGTTGTCCTTGGCCTCCATGGCCTTGGGTGCTGCGCCATCCAACGTGACGAAGGGCGCATAATCGACGCCCGCCTTCACCAGCGGTTCGGAAAACTGGATGCAGGCGCGCGCTTCGGCGCTATCGGCATCGACCGTGTTGCCGACCACGCGGAAACCGAAACGCTGCACGAGATCCTGATAAACGGCCTGCACCGTCTTGGCATTGACGAGCGTGAGGCTTTCTTTCAGCGCATTGATGGCCGCGCGGTGGTTGGACTGACGTGCCAATCCGCCACCAAGAAGAGCGAGCGCCTCGGCGCGGCTCTGGGTGCTGCGGCTCAACTGGTAACCATTGATGGCGGCCATGACCGCCTGGCGGGCATATTCACCGTTGTTTTCGACACTGCCGGCGGCGCGCGCCATTTCAAGCCACAGAGCGCCGTCTTCGGCGTTGATGGCAAGAGCGGCCTGATAGGCTGGCAATGCGGCGCCAATGTCGTTTCCGACGACTTCCAGCTGTGCCAGCGCCTTGAGGCTTTCCAGCCCCTGTCCTTTTAATGCTCCCGTTGGCGCGAGACCATCCTTGAATTCGCGCGCCTGCTGGATCAGTTCGTCGGAGAGGAAACCGAGGCGCGGCGCGGCACCGATATCGGGTTCCGAAGCAACATCAACGACCTTGCCGGCGATCGCGCCCGGGGCGGCGTTCAGCTGGTTGAAGTCGGATTTCAGAAAGCACCACTTTGCCTTGGTGTTGTAGGTGAAGGCGCGGCAGGAGCGATCATCGACGCAGGCAGTCTGGCACTGGTTGACGTCGATATTCTTCACGGTGCGAAGGTCGAAACCGGTGTAATCGCTGTTTTCGCTGGTGATGACTTGTCGCCGCGTTTCCTGAGCGACAAGTGGCGCGGCAAAAGCCAGCGCACCAAGGACGAGAGCAGAAAGGCGGAAAAAGGCGCGCTTAGACATAAAAGTCCTCCCCAACGCGATGCCGTGAGCCGATGGCACTTTTCTAATTTGACGGGTGCTTGTCAATCTTCGGCGAAGATATGCGCCAGCTAGGTGACAAGC
Source organism: Hyphomicrobiales bacterium (assembly GCA_900472395.1). Taxonomy (GTDB): domain Bacteria; phylum Pseudomonadota; class Alphaproteobacteria; order Rhizobiales; family Rhizobiaceae; genus Neorhizobium. Next base: position 27,576 of record UCHV01000012.1, on the reverse strand, counting down.
TCAAGATGGGAAATTTACCGAGATTGGCGGGTGATGGACTTAAGGTCCGCAGCGGCACAGAATTGCGCTTTCTCAAACAAGCGCCGAGCTTCTGCCGATGAGCGACGACATGTCCGAACCCGAGGTAACCAAGCTTACCGCCACGAAACGCAAATGGGCGGAAGAGGGAAAGTTTCTCACCGGCCGCATTTCGCGGCCCGAGACGGAACGCCTGCCGCCGGGCCAGCATCTGGTGAAAAACTGGCCGGTCCTCGATCTCGGCCAGCAACCGGAAATCTCCCGCGAGCGCTGGCGGCTGGACATACGCGGGCTGGTGCTGCATCCGATGACACTGAACTGGCAGACGCTCCACGAATTTCCACAAAGCGACAGCCTTTCGGATATCCACTGTGTCACCACATGGTCGCGTTACGACAATCATTGGAAAGGCGTCAAAACCCGCGACCTGCTCGACCTCGTTTTGCCCAAAGACGAGGCGAATGCGGTGATGCTGACCAGCTACGACGGTTATACCACCAACCTGCCGCTTTCCGATTTTGCCGCAGACGATGCGCTGCTGGTGACGGACTGGGAAGGCAAGCCCTTGAGCGAAGAGCATGGCGGGCCCGTGCGGTTGGTGGTGCCGCATCTCTATTTCTGGAAAAGCGCCAAATGGCTGAGCCGGATCGAGTTTTTGCGCGATGACAGGCCGGGCTTCTGGGAGAAAAACGGCTATCACATGCGCGGCGACCCGTGGGCCGAGGAGCGGTATTCCGACGACTGATCGTTCCGATCAGCTCCCGGCAGTCAAACTGTTTTGTGCTCGCACATTGGCCCATGCCGCACTGGCCGTAATGCCGCCGAGAGGAAACACGTGACACTGTTCGATGCGGCTTTGCGGATGGGTGGCGCAATAGGCCTCGATCTCATTGACCAGATCGGTCGGCTCGAACGGTACCAGCAGCTTGCGGAAATCCAGCGCGCGTTTCTGCAGGATCGATAGCGACGGACCGACACCGCAGGAGATCGCGAACTTGATCAGCGTCTGCAGCTTTGTCGGCCCGGCAATGCCGAGATGGATGGGCAGGTCGATGCCATCGAAAAAAATGCGCTCTGCCCAGGCGATGACCGGTTTTGCATCGAAAGCGAATTGGGTGACGACAGCCATTTTCGCATCGGTACGCTGGGCATACTGAAGCTTCGAGCGCAGGGCGGCACCGACATTAAGCGTGCCGCCGTCTCGGTCGATATCGCGATTTCCTTCCGGGTGACCGGCGACATGCAGGCGTTTGAACCCGTAACGGTCGAACAGGCCGGTTTTGAGCATGCTCATCACGCTGTCGAGATCACCGGCCGGGCGGGCATAACCGCCGCCAAGCAGCAGCGCCTGTTCGACACCGGCTTCCTCGCGGTAACGTCGGAGCCAGGTGTCCAGTGTAGAAACATCGGCAATGCCACGCGCGGGAATGTGCGGCATGGGGGCAAAACCTTCGGCGGTCAGCCGCCCTGCCGTCGTCACCATGTCATCGATCGAAGTGCCATCGATATGGGCGACATAAACCCGCGTGCCCGCCGGCAAAAGTGCGCGAAAATCCGCCACCTTTGCAGCCGTACGCGGCGTGACCTCAATCGAGAAATGCGAAAGCAGGTTGACCGCTTCAGGTGCCGTAACGGCACTCGCGTCCTCATCCGTCACTGCAATGGCCATGAAGTTTCCCGTATCCGATACATACGCATCCCGCCTTCAGGCGGAATGGTTCTTGTCGTTTGATATCAGGATAGGATGGTTATGTCCTTTGCGCATGCCGCAAGGCCGACATGCACGGACGGATTTACGTCCATACATGTCGCCGGATGACGGGTGAGATCATACAGCCAGATAATTGTGCCGCAGCTCGGCGTTCTCCAGAACATCGGCAGCGGCACCGCTATAAACGACAGTGCCGGTATCCATGATCACTGCCCGGTCGGAGAAGCGCAGGGCCGCCACCGCATTCTGCTCGACGATGACGGTGGTGATACCGAGATCGCGGATTTGCCGGACGATCTTTTCAATCTCCTGCACGATGACCGGCGCCAGCCCTTCATAAGGTTCGTCGAGGAACAGAATTTTGAGATCACGCGCCAGAGCACGGGCCACAGCCAGCATCTGCTGTTCGCCGCCCGACATGGTGGTGGCCTCCTGGGCGCGGCGTTCGGCAAGGCGCGGAAAATGATCGTATATCTTTTCGACCGACCAACCCTTCTGGCCCGACACCTGCGCCAGAAGAAGGTTTTCCTCCACCGTCAGACCGCCGATGATGCGACGATCTTCCGGCACCAGCTGCACGCCGGCCTGTGCTGCCTGATAGGATTTCATCTTGTGCAGCGGCTGGCCATCGAGCCAGATCTCGCCGCTCTTTAGAACCGGGCTGTCGGCACGGGCGAGCGTCCGCAGCGTCGAGGTCTTGCCCGCTCCGTTGCGGCCAAGCAGCGACAGCACTTCGCCCTTGGCGATGGAGAAGGACACGCCCTGCACGATATAGGATTCGCCGTACCAGGCATGGATATCCTCGACGCTGAAAAAGGGCCTCTCCTGAACAGGCTCCATGCTCTGGGCTCCTTTCGTCAACTCACTGTGGCGGGTCATGGCGTTCATGCGTGCGCTTCTCCGAGATAGGCTTCCTTGACCTTGGGATTGCCCCTCACCTCATCCGGCAGGCCATCGGCGATAATGCGTCCTTGCGCCAAAACGCTCACACGGTCGGCAAGCGAAAAGACAACGTGCATGTCGTGTTCGATGATGACCTTGGTCATGCCGCGCGCCTTGATGCGTTTGAGAAGCTCGATCGTCATGTTGGTATCGTGGCGAGACATTCCGGCAGTCGGCTCATCCAGCAAGAGCAGCTTGGGTTTCTGGATGAGGCACATGGCAAGCTCGAGCCGGCGTTTGTCGCCACGCGACAACGATCCGGCCAGCTGGTGGCGTCGCTCGAGCAGACCAACGTCGCCAAGATGGAACTCGGCGGAATCACGGATCTCGCTTTCGCTCTCGACCGATTGCAGCGCATGGAAGCGGTAGGCGCCATCACGCTTGGCGAAAGCCGGGATCATCACGTTGTCCAGCAATGACAGGTCCGGAAAAATTTCCGGCGTCTGGAAAACGCGGCTGACACCGAGCTGGTTGATCTCATGTGGCTTTTGCTTATCGAGCGTGGTGCCGGCAAAAACGACGTGGCCCTGATCCGGCCGGATGCGACCGATGCAGACATTGAGCAACGTCGATTTACCGGCACCGTTGGGGCCAATGATGGCATGCACCGTGCCTTCAGCAACGCTGAGATCGACATCTGTGAGGGCTTTCAAACCGCCAAAACGCTTGCTGACATCCGCGACATGGAGAACGATATTCTTGTCCGACATAATCGTTACTCCGCAGGTTGAACCGGCTGTGCCGGTTGAGGATGAGAGGCAACGACCTGTTTTCCACCGCCGCCGCCACGGTTGAAGAGAGCGGAAATCCGCCGGATACCTTCCATGATACCGCCCGGCAGGAAGATCACGATCAGCACGAAGATGACACCGAGCGTCAGGTGCCACCCCTCGCCGACAAACAGCGACAGCACGCTGACCAGCGGGTTTTCGATAGCATCGGGCAGGAAATCGAAGATCCGGTGCAGGGTCTGTTCGTTAAAGGCGGAAAAGATGTTTTCGAAATATTTGATGACGGCCGCACCGAGGATCGGCCCGACCAGCGTACCGGCACCGCCGAGAATGGTCATCAGCACCACTTCGCCCGAAGCCGTCCACTGCATGCGCTCGGCACCGGCCAGCGGATCGGTGACCGCCATCAGCGAGCCGGCAAGACCGGCATAAACGCCAGAAATGACGAAGGCGGCCAGCAGATAGGGACGGTTGTTGAAACCGGTGTAACGCATGCGGTTCTGGTTGGATTTCAGCGCCCTCAGCATCAGGCCGAAGGGCGAGCGGAAAATCTTGATGGCGAAGAAGAAACAGAGGATCAGCACGATGGCGCAGAAATAGAAGCCGGAATAACCGCCGCCGCTGAGACCGATACCGAACAGTTCGACACGCGGCAGGCCGCCGGTGGCAGATCCTGCCATGCGATCGAGCACGCGCGGATCGCCCAATGTCAGTTGCAGGCCGGTTTCACCGTTGGTGAGCGGCGTCAGCACCGAATAGGCGAGATTATAAAACATCTGCGCGAAGGCGAGTGTCAGGATAGAGAAATAGATGCCGGAGCGACGCAGCGCGACGTAACCGATGACGACAGCCACCAGACCGGCAACGACCATCGAAAAGAAGATAGCCGGCAAAGCATTCATGGTCAGAAGCTTGAACATCCACACCGCCGCATAGGAGCCGATGCCGATGAAAGCTGCGTGACCGAAGGAGAGATAACCGGTGAGACCGAAAAGGATGTTGAAGCCGAGGGCAAAGATGCCAAAGATGCAGAACTTCTGCATCAGAGCCGGGTAAGCGGCACCGAGCGGTTGCAGCGTTATCGGCATGGTCAGGACGACGAGGGCAAAACCGAGGAACAGCAGCCAGTCCTGTTTCGAAAGATTGAGGGCCATCGGTTCACTCCTCCATGACGCCGGCACGACCCATCAGGCCACGCGGCAAGGTGAGCAGCACGACGACCGCCACCAGATAGATGATGATCTGGTCGATACCGGGAATGATCGCCTTAACCTCGTTCATGGAGGCGAAGGATTGCAGGATGCCGAGCAGAAAGCCCGCCAGCACCGCACCGCCCAACGATCCCATGCCGCCGACCACGACAACCACGAAGGACAGGACCAGGAATTCCATGCCGATATGATAATCCGGCGGCAGGATCGGCGTATACATGACACCGGCGACACCGGCGACGACAGCGGCAATACCGAACACGACGGTAAAGCGCCGTTCGATATTGATGCCGAGCAGGCCGACGGTTTCGCGGTCACGCATGCCGGCGCGCACGACCATGCCGTAGGTCGTGAAGCGCAGGAAGGCGAAAACGGCACCGATGATCGACAGCGAGAAGAACAGGTAGATCAGCCGCCACCAGGGATAAGGCAAGCCATTGCCAAGCCCGATCATTTCACCGACGGCGGCCGTGCCGCGAAATGCGGCGGGTGCCGGCTGCGGGATCGGATTGGCGCCGAAATAATGCTTGATGATTTCCTGAACCACGATCGCCAGTCCGAAGGTGACGAGGATCTGTTCCGAATGCGGGCGTTTATAGAAATGGCGGATGATGCCGCGCTCCAGCGCAATGCCGACAATCAGCATGACCGGAACGGCAAGCAGGATGGAGGCAGGCACCGAATAATCGACAAGGAATTTGCCGCTCTCGCCAAGCCACGCCTCGACATAGGGTTGGCGCACTTCCATCGGCGACCCCCACGGCGTGGTCTGGCTTGGATCGATCGTGACCGATTGCAGCGTCAAGAGCTTGTTGAAGCCGACGGCGCAGAAGGCGCCCATCATGAACAGCGCGCCATGGGCGAAATTGACGACACCCAGCGTTCCGAACACCAGCGTGAGGCCGAGCGCGATCAGGGCGTAAGCGCCACCCTTGTCGAGCCCGTTGAGGATCTGCAGCAGTATCGCGTCCATGAGACCGCCATGAATTAAGAGGATTGCGACAAGCCCGCCGGACGCTTTTGCGCCCGACGGTCGATACCCGGCTCTGAAGGCCAGGATCAGGTAAAGATCAGCACTTCTTGGCGTCGGCCGGACCGAGATCGCCACCGAAGATCGATGCCTCGTAGGTCACGTCCTTGGCGGGGATAACCTTGCGGACTTCGAGAAGATCGAACTTGTCCTTCGGTGCTTCCTTACCCTGCACGACGAGAATATCCTTGAAGCACTGGTGGTCGTCGGCGCGATAAAGAGTCGGACCGTTGCCGAGACCGTCGAAGTCGAACCCTTCGAGGGCCTTGATGACTTCCGGGGCATAGAACGTGCCGGCGCGTTCGCAGGCATCGGCATAAAGCAGTGCCTGCACATAGCAGGTATGGGCCGCCTGCGATGGCGGGGTACCGTATTCCTTGCCGAAGGACTGGGTAAACGCCTTGGTGCCGGGATCGGTCAGCTTCCAGTCCCAGTTGGCGGTGCCGTAAATGCCCTTGATCGCCTCTCCCGCACCTTGCGCCATCAATTCGGAAAACAGCGGCACGACGATTTCGAACTGCTTGCCGTTGACCTGCTTGTCGCGCAGGCCGAACTGCACGGCCTGGGTCAGCGAATTGATCATGTCCTTGCCGTAGTGGTTGAGGATCAGCACATCTGCGCCGGAATTCAGAACCGGTGTGATGTACTGTGAATAATCGCCGATGCCGAGCGGTGTGCGCACCGCCTTCACGGTCTGCCAGCCGAGCTTTTCGGTGGCGGCCTTCATCGATTCTTCCTGCGTCCATCCCCAGGTGTAATCGGCCGTCAGGTGGTAGGCCTTGCGGTCGGAACCGTAGGCTTCACCGATAACCGGGCCAAGACCGATGCCGGACATGTAGGCGTTGAAGAAGTGGCGGAAACCGTAGCGTTTCTTGTCCTTGCCGGTCGTATCGTTGGAATGGGTAAGCCCGGTCATGAAGATGACACCGAGATCCTGGCAGAGGCTCTGCACCGCCACGGCTTCGGCAGAGGACGAACCGCCGGTAATGACGACCGCCCCATCCTTTTCCACCATGCGCTTGGCGCTGTCGCGCGCCGCATCCGCCTTGGTCTGGGTATCACCCGATACGAAGGCGACCTTCTTGCCGAGAATGCCGTTGCCTTTCAGCGCTTTCGACGAAAAGGTGGGCAGCATGCCGCCATCGCCCTCGCCGTTCAGATGTTTGACGGCCAGCTTGTAAGCTTTCAACTCGTCCTGCCCTTCATCGGCATATGGACCGGAAAGCGGCACGTTGAAGCCGAAGGTGACGGTATCGCCGGTCGGCACGTTGCAGGACATCTTGTCCTGGGCGTAAGCGCCGCGCACGAAATGCAGCGGTGCGGCAAGCGCCAATCCGGACAAGGCGCCGGTGCGCAAAAGGCCGCGACGGGTAGTGATGAAACTGGACATATGACTCCTCCCAAAGTCGGTGAAAAACGTCGCACCCCTCCTCAAGAGCGCAGACACAAAGGCTACCCTCAACCCGGATTTAGCCAATCCAACATTGGTCTTACGACTATCGTCTAGGCGGCAAACACCGCAGCCCACTCATCAAAAGCTGCAGATTCCCGATTGCGACTATGTATCAAATTCAGGCTCAGGCAAGCCACGATCAATAGGTTCCGCCACAATTGGGTAAGGACCGGGCTTGCCATCGCACATCCGCAGGGTGTGCCCGCACCGGTCCAAAGCCTGATTACGCTTTGAATAGTTCGTTTTTTCGTACGATTTAACCCGGGATCTGCTCATATGACTTCGATCGTTTCCAATCTGAGCCCGAACCAGATCAGGTCCCTTTCAACGGCGTCGGTCGCCGCATGGTCGACGGAAGACGTAGCGTCCCTTTCGACAGGCCAGATAAACGCACTGTCCTCTGCCCAGATCGCAGCGCTTGACAAGGAAGATGTCGAGGTCCTCGGCACACAGCAGCTTCGCGCAATTTCCCAACTGGCAATCGTTGGCCTGTCGCTCGATCAGCTGGCCGTGCTCGATACACTTGCAATCGAAAGCCTGAGTTCGGCCCAGGTGGCGGCCATGACCGCCGCCCAGATCGGCGGTCTTTCGACGGCGCAATCCCAGGCGCTGACGGAATCTCAGGTCAGCGCGCTCAACTCGGCGCAGCTGGCGGCGCTTGGGCCTGAAGAACTCGCGACCTTTTCCACCTCGGACATGGCCTCGATCAGCAGCAAGGCGATTGTCGGCCTGACATCACAGACCATGGCATCGCTGACGACAGCTCAGATCGCCGCGATCAACCCGAAATCCGTCGGCAACCTGACCNNCCGTGCAGGTTGCCGCCATGACCTCGGCCCAGGTCGAAGCACTGTCTCTTTCCCAGGCGAGAGAATTGACCGCAGCGCAACTGGATGCGCTCGGCACCGCGGGTCTTTCGGTATTCTCGACGGAGGAAATAGCCGCGCTCAATGGCAATGCCATCGGCGGCATGACCCCCGAGGTCCTGAGTGGACTTGGTTCGGCCCAGGTTGCGGCGCTGACGAATGTGCAAATCACCGCGATCAAGGCAACGCAGATTGGCGCGCTTGCCACCGGTTTCATAGCCGGTTTGACGACAGATCAGGTCACGGCGCTGAACACCCTGGCCGTCGCGAGCCTCACGACCGGCCAGATCAAGGCCATGAGCACTGCACAGGTCGAGGCATTCTCGATACCGCAGGTCAAGGCCTTGAACTCCGCACAGGTCGCAGCACTCGGTGCCGACGGCATCGCAACATTTACGACGCCCGAGATGGCCGCCCTGACCGACAGGGCAGTACCCGGCCTGTCCGACGAAGCCATCGGTAAACTGACCCCTGAACAGATAGCGGCCTTGAGCACCGGTGCCATCGCCGCCCTGACGCCGGCACAGATAAAGGCCATGTCGCCGACACAGTTGGAAGCGCTGACGATCTACCAGGTCAGAGTGCTGTCGGCAGAGCAGCTTTCATCGGTCGACGCCGACGATATCAAGCTCTTCACGAATGCGGAAATCTCGGTCATCAACTATAGGGCAATCTCGGGCCTGACCACGGCGGCCATGGCGGGTCTCTCGCCGACGCAGATCGCCTCCATCAGCAGCGGTGCCATCACTGGCTTGACCACGTTGCAGATCTCATCCCTGTCAACGGCGCAGGTCGATGCCATGTCGGCGCCGCAAATCAGGGCGCTGTCTTACGGACAGATTGCCTATCTTTCCAGCGCGCAGATTGCGACATTGTCTCCCGACGAGATTGCCGCGATCAATACGAAGGCGCTGACGGGTCTTGGCGTGGCGGGAATTGGCGCTTTTTCCACCGCCCAGATCGCCGCACTGACACCGGTACAGGCCAGCGCGCTCAGCACCATACAGATCGCCGGACTTTCAAGCTCGCAGGTGGAAGCCCTGACGGCGACGCATTTCCGGGCAATGGACAGCACGCAGATCGCGGCGTTGAGCGTCGACAAGTTGGCCTTCCTGACCGAAGAGGAAATTTCTTCGATCAACCGCAACGCCACGGCCGGCCTGAGCACGGATGCAATCGCTGCCCTCTCAACGGCGCAGATCGCGGCACTTACCAACTTGCAGATCGCCTCGTTGACACCTGCCCATATCACCGCCTTGTCGGTAGATCAGGCGGCAGCCCTGACGCCCGCGCAGATCAGAGCATTTTCGTCGAAACAGCTTGCAGCGCTGGGCGAAGACGATATCGCCACCTTCTCGACCAGCGACATTGCCGCGATCACCAATCGCGCAATGAGTGGGTTGAGCACCGGCGCGCTCGCCGCGCTTTCGACAGCTCAGGTCGCGGCGCTCGATCCCAGCGCCATCATGGCGCTCACCACGGAACAGATTGCAGTTGTCGATACGGATTTCGTCGCAGCGCTTTCCCCAGGCCAGATCAGCGCGCTGAGCACGGCTGCGATTTCGCTCCTGAGCATCGACCAGATCAATATCATGACCACGGCGCAGCTCGAGGCGCTGTCGCCCAACCAGATCCGCGTCCTGAACTCGGATCAACTGTCGGTGCTCGACCAGAACGATCTCGCGACGTTTTCTGCGGCCGATATCTCCGCATTGTCGATCGGCGCGATTTCGGGCATCAGCCCGGAAGTGTTCAAAAGCCTTTCCACCCTCCAGATCGCGTCACTCAATGTCGGCGCGATAACCGGCCTTACCTCTGATCAGGTGGCAGCACTCAGCACGGCGCAGGTCGATGCGTTTACGATTACCCAGATCAAGGCGATGACTGCCAAGCAGACCATGGGGCTGGGCGCCGATGACATAGCGACATTCTCAACTGCGGAAATCGCAGCTCTCAGCAACTTGGCAGCCTCCGGTCTTGGCGCCAACGCTTTCAAGGCGCTGTCGTCGGAGCAAATCGCCGTCTTGAGCACGTCCGCAATCGCGGGCCTGACAACGGATCAGATCGACCGGTTGTCGTCGGCACAACTTGCGGCGCTCACCCCCGCCCAGATCCGGACCCTGAGCTCGACGCAGCTTGCCGCCCTTGAGCCGGACGATATTGCCGCGCTTTCGACGAACGCCATTGCCGCAATCAACAACAGAGCCATTGGTGGCCTGAGCGAGGCGGCTATCGCCGCGCTGTCGACGGCGCAGATCGCAGCGCTCAGCACGCTGGCGATGACGGGATTGAGCACGGGCCAGATGGATGCACTCGGCAGTGCACAGATCGCCGTATTGTCCACCGCCCAGATAAAAGCGCTCAACGGCGCACAGATCGGCGCGCTTGGCGACGATGTCGAACGCCTATCGGCAGCACAGATTGCAGCACTGAGCGCCAGCGGAATGGCCGGCCTGACCGGACACCAGATCGAGAGGCTGACCACTCTTCAGGCGGCAGCACTGACAACCGCACAGCTTTCCACGTTGAGTTCCGCCCAGATTGCCGCGTTCGAGACGATCGATCTCGCCGCACTGTCCAGCGCGCAAATTGCGGCAATAAGCCCGTCCGGGATGATGGGCTTTTCATCGAGACAGATCGAAAGCCTCGGCACGGGCCAGATTGCGGCATTGACCACGCGTCAAATGAACGCCTTGCGACCCGCGCAGGTTGGCGCCTTTGGAACCGACGATATTGCCGTGCTTTCGACCGAGCAGATCGCGGCCTTGAGTTCTTCCGGCATCAGCGGCTTGAGCTCGCAGCAGATTGCAAGTCTGACCACCGCTCAGGCGGAAGCACTGACCAGCGCGCAGGTGGCCGCACTCACCTCCAAGCAGTTGGCCGTCATGGGGCCGGCAGAAATCGCCAAATTCTCGAGCAAGGACATTGCGGCCATCGCACCGGGCGTCATTGCCGGACTTCCGCCCGAAACCATCGCGGCATTGTCGCCGGCGCAGATTGCAGCGCTGAGCACCGCCGGGATCACCGGGCTGACCACCAGACAGATGGCAGCGCTCAGCACCGCACAGGTCGAAGCCTTGACCAGCGCCCAGATTGGCGCTCTCAACTCGGCGCAGTTGTCGGCACTCGGCACGGATGACCTTGCCACATTCACCACGCGAGAAATCGCGGCCATCAGCGCCGGGGCGATTTCCGGACTGTCCACCGATACGCTTGTCATGTTGACCCGCGATCAAATTGCATCGCTGAACCCCGCCAGCATTTCTGGCCTGACGACAAGGCAGATCGCAGCTCTCGGCACCGACCAGACCGAAGCCTTGACCACGGCGCAGATTTCCGCGCTGAGCGGGCCGCAACTGGCGGCTCTCGGCAGCGACGACCTTGCGACGTTCACCACGCGCGAAATAGCTGCGATCGCAGCCGGTGCCATCGATAGTCTGACGACGGCGGCGCTTGCATCCCTTTCGACCGCGCAGATCGCAGCATTGACTGCCGCAAGCATGGCGGCCCTCGGCACCGACCGTATCGCGGCGCTGACCACCGAACAGTTGAAGGCGCTGACCACCGCACAGCTGGGAGCACTGACCTCCCGACAGGTCGCAGCACTGAGCACCGATGACATTGCAGGCCTGTCGACCGGGCAGATCGCAGCGTTGAGTGCAGGCGGCATTGCGGGTCTGACACCCGAACAGATCGGCGCGCTCAACGGCGACCAGACGGCAGCGCTGACCAGCAAACAGGTCGCGGCCTTGAGTTCCAAACAGCTTGCCGCATTCGGAACGGATGATCTGGCCAGATTTTCCGAAGAGGATTTCGCGGCGATTACCTCAGGCGCGCTGGCCGGTCTTTCGACCGCTGTTCTTGCATCGCTTTCCACGGACAAGATCGCGGCACTCAGCGCATCGAGCATTGCTGGCCTGACAACAGATCTGATCGCCGCGTTGAGCAGCGCCCAGATCGAAGCGCTGACGACCGCACAGGTTCACGCTCTGAGTTCGAAACAGGTCGCGGCATTCGGCACTGACGATATTGCATCGCTTTCGACCGCGCAGATCGCAGCTCTCGGTTCGGATGGCATTGCCGGTCTGTCGAGTACGCAAATCGCCGCCTTGAGCACGGGGCAGGCTGAGGCGCTGGTCAGCGCGCAGATCGCGGCCCTGCAATCCTCGCAGATGGGTGGCCTTACGCCTGGCGCAATCGACACCTTTACGCCGGCTGAAATGGGCGCGATCACATCGGGTGCGATCGCAGGCCTTCCGACGTCGACGATCGCTTCACTGTCCACCGCGCAAATTGCAGCACTCAGCGCATCGGCAATCGCCGGCCTGACGACTGCGCAGGTCGCAGCCCTGAGCAGCCACCAGATCGAGGCTCTGACCACGGCCCAGGTCGCAGCGTTGACCTCGCGTCAGGTTGCAGCGCTCGGTACGGACGATTTGGCGGCACTTTCCACCTCCCAGGTGGCGGCACTCAGCACGGGCGGCATCGGTGGTCTCTCCAGCACCCAGATCGCGGCACTGAAGACCGAGCAGGTGGAAGCACTTAACGCCACACAAATCAGCGCGATGACCTCACGTCAGATCGCAGCACTCAGCGCCGATGCCATCGATACGTTCACGACGGCCGAAATCGCCGCGATCAGCTCGATGGCCATTTCCGGCCTATCGACCGCGGTGATCGCCAGCCTTTCGACGGCTCAAGTCGCGGCTCTGAGCGCGGCCGGCGCTTCGGCACTGACGACGGATCAGATCACGGCCCTCAGCAGCCTGCAGGTCGAGGCGCTGACAAGCGTGCAGATCGGCGCCCTGAACTCCCGCCAGATTGCGGCTCTTGGCACCGATGATCTGGCCACGCTGACAAACGCTGAGCTTGGCGCCATCGGCTCAAATGCCATATCCGGCCTTTCGACAGCCGCAATCGCCGGGCTGACCGCAAGCCAGATAGCGGCCCTGAGCACGGGCGGTATTGCAGGCCTTTCCACCGGCCAGATCGCAGCCCTGAGCATCGATCAGGTGGAATCCATGTCGACCCTGCAGATCGCGGCCCTTAATTCTAAACAGCTGGCCGCGCTCGGTGCCGACGATATCGCCGCCCTTTCGACCGCGCAGATCGCCGCCATCAGCACCGCCGGTATCGCCGGCCTCGGCAGCGCCCAGACACGCGGCCTGACGCTGGAACAGGTAAACGCCCTTTCAACCGGACAGATCGCCAAGCTGACATCCGACGCCCTGAGCGGTTTCAGCGTGGCGGCACTGGATGTGCTTTCTCCGGAAAAACTGGCGGCCATCAGCTCCGCGGGCATGAAGGGGCTCTCGACGGCCTTCATCACGTCCCTTTCCGCCGGCGAGATTGCGGCTCTCGGTACGTCGGGTATCGCCGGCCTCAGCAGCGACCAGATCCATGCGCTCAGCAACGATCAGCTGGATGCGCTGTCGCTTGCGCAGATCGCGGCCCTCGGATCGTCCGGTCTGGCAGGCCTGACGACTTCACAATTGACAACTTTCTCGACCGAGGAACTGGCAGCGATCAACACGTCGGCGATCCGTGGTCTGCCCACCGCCGTCGTGGCAGCCTTGAAAACGGAAGAAATCGGTGCGCTCACCACCGGCCAGATGGCAGCCCTCGGCTACAATCAGGTTGCCGCCATGACCACGACCCAGCTCGGCTCGCTGACAATGGCGCAGGTCGGAGCCCTGACCGCGATCCAGGCAGCGGCGCTTGGAGCCGACGATCTTGCGGCATTTTCGCCGGAGAACATCATGTCGCTGAGTTCGACGGCGATCTCCGGCCTGAGCACAGCGGTGCTTGCCGCCCTGCCGCCTTCGCAGGCACAGGCCTTCACCGCGGGACAGATCGGCGCGATGACATCGGCGCAGGTCGCAGCATTGCAGAAAGCAAATGCAGGAGCGGTATCCGCACCGGCCGCATCGCCGTCCTACAGCGCGGAAAGCTTTGCATCCTATTCGGCAAGCAATTCCAATACCGCACAGGACGCCGCCGCGACGAACACGGATACGACCGAGAGTACGGCTCAACAGCCATCCGCCACCCAATCCGATGACGTGGCCTCGATAATCTCGTCCTATCTGGCGGTGTGACCCGTCCCACAAGGATGTGAATGCAATGGCTAGATCTTGTATCAGGCCATTGCATGGCTTGCCTTGGGCAAGCCAGCCCGGTTACAGCGTTTCAACCTATCGCATGTGGTTGCAACGCCGGCCGTCAGGTCGCAGAATTGTGAGACCTTACCGCCCATGGCCGCCAATACGCCCGCTCCGACACTTGCCGACATGATCGAACTCGCGCGCAGTCAGAAAATGACGTTGGCCGATCTTTTCCGGGTGGCGGAGGGTCGCAGTGCTGCCGGGCACAAAGCCGAGGCAGCAGAGATCTACAAGGCCTGGATCGCTTTTAATGAAGGAAACCCCTTCGTCCATCTTGCCTGTTTCAATTATTCCGTCGTGCTGCGCCAACTGGGCGATGTGGCCGGCGCCATCAATACCCTGCGCACCTGCCTGACGCTCGACGGTCGTTTCGGCCCGGGACACATCAACCTTGGCCGCGCTTACGAGGATTCAGGCCTTGCCGTGCAGGCGATCCAGCAATGGCGCAAATTCATCGAACAGACGGCGGACAGCACCGCGGAGCGGGTTTCATATCGATTGATGGCGCTGCAGCACGTGGGCCGCGTGATGGAAAATGCCAACCTGCTGGAGGATGCGGAAGCAACGCTCTGGCAGGCCATCGAGCTGCGCCCCGACAAGACCGAAGCCGGGCAACATTGGACAGCACTCCGGCAGCGTCAGTGCAAATGGCCGATTATCATTTCGTCGGATCAGGTCAGCAAGCGGCAATTGCTGGATTCGATGTCGCCTCTGGCACTCGGCTGTTATTCCGACGATCCGATGTTCCAGTTGGCCAAGGCCTATCGCTACAATAAATCGCTGGTCGGCCGGCCGGATATCAGTGCGTTTCCCCGCAAGACGGCGAAACAGAAGACCGGAAGCGGACAGCGCCTGCGCATCGGTTATGTGTCTTCCGACCTGCGCGATCACGCGGTCGGCTTTGCCCTGAGAGAAGTGCTGGAACTGCACGACAAGAAAAGCGTCGAGATATACGCCTATTATTGCGGCGATTCGGTGGGCATCGATGCCACGCAGACGCGCATGAAGGCGGCCGTCGATTGCTGGCGCGATATCGCCCCCCTTTCGGACGAGCATGCAGCACGGCAGATCGCCGATGACGAAATCGACATCCTGATCGACGTGAACGGTTATACGAAACACGCGCGCACGAAGATTTTCGCGTATCGACCGGCACCCGTCATCGTCAATTTCTGCGGATATCCCGGTTCGATGGGCAGCCCGTTCCATCAGTACATGATCGCCGATCCGCACATCGTACGGCCGCAGGACGAGGTGTTCTATTCGGAAAAGGTGCTGCGCATTGCCTGTAACCAGCCGATCGATCGCAAGCGCGAGATTGCCAGTGGCATTACCCGCGCCGATGCCGGCCTGCCGGACGATGCTTTTGTCTACGCCTGTTTCAACGGCATGCAGAAAATCACTGCCGATTGTTTTGCCCGCTGGATGAATATCCTCGAAGCGACGCCCGGCAGTCTCTTGTGGCTGCTTTCCGGGGAAGAGGAAGTCAACAAGCGTCTCCTTCAGGAAGCAGAAAAGGCGGATATCGATCCGGCTCGCATCATTTTCGCACCCAAGGCGCAAAACCCGAAACACCTCGCCCGTATCGGGCTGGCGGATCTCTTTCTCGACACCTTCCCTTACGGTGCGCACTCCACCGCCGCCGATGCGATCACGTCGGGCCTGCCGATCCTGACCATGCCGGGAAAAAGCTTCGCCGCCCGCTTCTGCGGCAGCATCATTGCTGCCGCAGGTATTCCGGAAATGGCCTGCGCCACACCGCAAGAGTATACCGAGCGCGCCATCGGCTATTTCAATGACAGGCAGGCGCTTTCCGACATCAGGGCTTCATTGCAGGATCAGCGTGAAAACAGCGTGCTGCGCGACATCTCGGCGCTTGCACGGCGATTGGAAGACCTGTTCTGGCAAATGCAGGGCGAAGCCGAACGCGGCGAAACGCCGGTGCCCGATCTTGCAAATATCGACACCTATTACGAGATCGGCGCGGAAATTGCCGAAGAGATGGGTGAATTCGAAAACGACACGGACTACCGCCAGCGATATCACGAGGCGTTGACACGGTGGGATGCCTTTTCGCACCTGCCTTTCGACACTCGCCTCTGGCCAGCGCCATCGGCCTGACACGGAAGACATCATCCCTCGATCCGGGATGTGTGCAGATATGAAAGCGGCGCTCCGAGCAGCGCCGTTTTCCGTTTCAACGAACCGCCTGCATGACGGCGACGCGAAGCGCGTTTTCGTCATACGGCTTGCCGAGCAGGACGGCGCCCGCAATATCGTTTGGAACCGCGGTATCGCCCGTCGCATAAACCACGCCGATATCGGCTGAAAGCGCGCGCGCCTTGCCGGCAAGTTCATGGCCGTTCATGTCCGGCAAACCGAGATCGGTAACCAGAACATCGATGCCGCCACGCTGCAGGATCGCCATGGCTTCGCAAGCGGTACCGGCCTCCAGCACCTGATGGCCGAGCTCCGACAGCATTTCCGCCGTGTTGACGCGGATCAGCGCATCGTCTTCGACAAGAAGAACCGTAAGCGGGCGCGCTGAAGGCGCAAGCGCCGGATTGGTGGAAGGTGCACCGGCATTGGCCACCTTCGGGGTGGATGCCTGCTGATGCTGCTTCTGATTGGCGATGAGATGGCGAAGACGGCGGGCAAGCGCCTCTCGCGTATAAGGTTTCGACAGGAGTTCGACGCCCGCATCGAGCTTGCCGCCATGCACGATGGAATTTTCCGTGTAGCCGGAGGTGAACAACACCACGAGATTGGGGAGACGCTCCTTGGCGCGACGTGCCATTTCACGGCTTTTAAGCGGTCCCGGCATAACCACATCGGTAAAGATGACATCGATCGGAATGCCGCTTTCGACAACCGTCAGACCTGCCTGTGCATCACGCGCGGTGAGAACACGATAACCGAGATCGGCGAGCGTTTCGACCACGGTGGCACGAACTTCGTCGTCATCCTCCACCACGAGAACGGTTTCCGTACCACCGACGATCGGTCCGTTATGCACGACGATTTCACGGTCCTCGTCTGCGACGGCACGCGGCAGGTAAACGCGCACGGTCGTGCCGTGGCCGATCTCACTGTAAATCTTGACGTGCCCGCCCGACTGCTTGACGAAACCATAAACCATGGAAAGGCCAAGACCGGTGCCCTTACCTTCCGGTTTGGTTGAAAAGAACGGCTCGAAAACCTGCTCGAGGATTTCGGGCGTCATGCCGGAACCGGTATCGGTGACAGCGATCATGACATATTGACCGGCCTCTACTTCGGAATGCGAACGCGCATATTCCTGGTCCAGCGAAGCATTGCCGACTTCAATCGTCAGTTTGCCGGAGCCGTTCATCGCGTCGCGGGCGTTGATCGCCAGATTGAGGACGGCATTTTCGACCTGGTTGGGGTCGGCATAGGTGTTCCATAGACCGCCGGCAGAAATCACCTCGACCTCGACCGATTCACCGATAGAACGGCGCAAGAGGTCTTCCATGCCATTGAGGAAGCGGCCGACATTGATAACCTTCGGTTCCAGAGCCTGGCGGCGACCGAAAGCCAAAAGCTGGCTTGCAAGCTTGGCACCCCGGCTGACGCCCGCCATGGCATTGGTAACACGACGTTCGGCCCGCTCGTTGCCGGCGACGTCCTTGGAAAGAAGCTGGAGATTGCCGGCGACAACCTGAAGCAGGTTGTTGAAATCATGTGCGACGCCGCCGGTCAGTTGACCGATGGTTTCCATCTTCTGGGCCTGCTGCAGCGCCTTCTGCGAGACGATGAGTTCACGTGTGCGCTCGTCGATCTTCTGCTCCAGCGTCGCGTTCAACGTGGCCAGAGCTTCTTCGTTGCGCTTGGAATGTTCGATATCGGTATTGGTGCCGATCCAGCGCTGGATGGTGCCTCGGGTATCGCGCACGGGCACGGCGCGAACAACATGCCATCGATAGGCACCGTCCTTGCGCAGGACGCGGTATTCGGTCTGAAGGATCTGACCCGATGCGATGGAAGCCTGCCACGCAGCAAGGGCCTGGGGCAGATCGTCTGGGTGCACGAATGGCCTGATACTGTCCGTCAGCGAACCGTCCGGCACGCCGAGATATTCATAAACGCGGTCATTGAACCACGTCGCCCGACCAGCAGGATCGGCGATCCAGATGTGATTGAGGACGGATTGCGAAAGGGTACGAAATTCGGCCTCGCTGGTGCGCAAGGCATTTTCCGCCAGTTTCTGCTCACTTCTATCGGAAAACAGGATGGCGACGTTGTCGGAATCGGGGCCGTCCACGGGGAACGCCTGAACATCGTAATATTTGCCGAGCGCTTCCGCAGCGCTTTCAAAAGCGATCTTCTCCTGGCTGCGGGCGACCTTGCCATAGGTATCGAACCAGTATTGCTCGTGATCCGGAGCGATCTCTCGCATCCGGCGGCCAACGCCATCAACGATACCGGTCTGTTTCTCGAATGCGGCATTGACCTCGAGAAAAAGATAATCGACCGGATTGCCGTGATCGTCCCAAATCATCCGGATTACGCAGAAGCCGTCATCCAGCGCGCGGAAAAGGGAACGATAGCGTTCGTCCGAATGGGCGGCCGCACGCTCTGCACGCCGTCTTGCCGTGATATCGAACAACATGCCCGGGAAACGATCCGGTTGCCCATCGTTTCCCCTGATCAACCGGCCGCGCGCTGCCACATCGCGGATGGAGCCGTCCGCATGATGAACACGATATTCGCTGCGAAAGGGCTCTCCGCTTGCAAGCGTTTGCGCAATCTCAGCCGAAACGCGATCACGATCGGCTGCATGGATGCTGAAAACGAAGGACTCGAGCGGCAAGCCGAGTGCTGCTTCCTGCGGATCAACACCAAATGTTTCGGCGAAACGTCGGTCGGCTACCACCTTGTCCTGTGACAGATGCCAGTCCCAGGAGCCGATGACATCGGTATTGGAAAGCGTCAGTTCGAGCTGTTCCTGCACGGAAAGCCGATCGGCAGCACGCAAAGTAACAACCATGGCGCCGCCTGGTGCCGGCACCGACGTGGCAACCAATTGCACGATCCGGCCATCATGCGCGATGAACGAACGCTCATCACCGGCATTCAGGCTATCATAGGGTTTGCCGAGGACCTCCTCCTCTGCATACCCGAGAAGACGCTTCGCGCCTTCCGACCAACCGGTCACGATATTGGCGGCATCGACAAAAACGAGCGGCGGTGAATTCAAAGTGTCCATGGACCGGAAAAACTCGTCAGCGATGCGGGTGGGAGATCGTGTCGCTGATTAGCATTCGCAGCACTGTCACACAACAAGACGGCCGATCAAGCCTGCGCGACGGTAAAAAAATGTCGTTAAGACGCTCCGACTTTCAGCCGTTCTTTTCAAAATGTTATTTTGCTGACTCGGCAATCCGCTCGGCGACGGCATGGGCTTGCACGCGAATGTCCGGAACAGCGGTGATTTCCCAGAACTGCCCTGCCGTCAGCCCGCCAACCGCATAAAGCCGCGGCTGGGCGGTGCCAGAGCCGTCGCACACGCGAGAAAGCGCGTCCACGACGATACCGAGGCCCAAAGGATCGGGACGCAGAAGACCGCTTTCCTGCATCGACAAAAGCAGCGGAGAGTGTTTCAGGCCGGCTCGCTCCATGCCGGTACAATTGACGATGCGATCGACCGAAATGTCCTTCATGTCCCGACCGCCGCGCTTCCGGTAACGCACGGAGATGCGCTCCCCCGTCTGGTCCATGGTCTGCAGATAGCCCGCATGTATGCTGACCGTACCGGCCTCCCGAAGTGCTTCGAACCGCTGGCGCACCGGCGGCGCGAGACGGTGACGGTGTACGTTCCACCAAGGCAGCGCATGGCGCAGAAAACGCGATCGCTGGCCGGCATTGAGAGATTGCCAGAGCGCCTGCGTTTGTGGCCGCAATCCGTCCATGACCGCCCGCCAGTCCAGTCCGCCCTTCACCTGCTTGCGCAAGCCGTGAAGGATGGCACTGATATCGCGCCCTTCCGGCAGATGAGGTTGCGCCGGTGTCAGCCCGCCCGAAGCATGTGGAAGTGGCACCAGTCCGCGGCGAGACAGGACATGGATACGGCCCTTATGCCCGTGCTCACGCAGTGCCAGAACCTGATCGATCATCGTGAGGCCCGATCCGAGAATACAGATGTCCTCGTCGGGCTGCACATGTGACAGCCAGTTCAACCGCCATGGATTTTCAACGATCCGGTCTCCGGCCCGGTTCTGTTTGGAGACCGGCAGATCCGCATTGCCAAGGCCGAGACATAAAACGACGGCCGCGGCATCGAGTTGGTTTCCGGTTGCCAGTTGGAATGAATAACCGCCATTGTCGTGGCGCACGCAGCGCGCCGCCTTGGCCTTGATGAAGTCGATCTGGACATCCTGCCGCCGCTCGCGCAACAGCGTTGCGAACCGATCGCGCAGGTAAAGACCGTAATCACCACGTGAGGCGAAGACCTGCGCGTCGGCCGTTCGGCCATGAGCCGCCAGCCATTCCCGAAAATCGTCGGCCTTGTCGCAAAAGACGCTCATGCGCGCGGCCGGCACATTCAGACGATGAAGATGGAACTCGGTGCGATAGGCGGTGCCACGACCGAAACCGGCGTCATCGCCAACCACTGCAATTGAACTACCGGCAGGCATTGCCCTCAGAAGATTGATCGTGACCGCAATCGCAGAAAAGCCCGACCCGACAACCACAACATCGTATAGCATCGGCTCTCCATGTATCAATCTATCGATCCCCGCCCGATCAGGGCGATGTCATTCCACTGACCTCAAAAGCATAGAACGCATCGACGACTGTTCAAGGCACAAAATCCCTTAGCCGGCGTCAGTCCCTGTGTTCTTCCCGCGACTTGCTGGGCACAGTCTTGTCATTCTCCGCACGATCACGGTGAAGTGCTGCGCGTGCAAGCAGCATCAGCGTGACAGGCGTGGTCACCGTCACGAAGATGCCGATAAGGATCTCATGCAGCACAAGACGCTGCGATGACAACGTAAAATAGATCATGGAGGCCAGCATGATGCCACCGATACCCCAGCTGGTGCCGAGTGTCGGCGCATGGATGCGCTCGTAGAACGTTGGCATGCGCAGAAAACCGATTGCTCCAATCAGCGTGAGGGAAGCGCCGACCAGAAGAAAGAAGGCGACTGCGATCGCACCCCACAGAGGAATATCGACAACGAAACCCATTATTCGATCACCTCGCCGCGCATGAGGAATTTTGCCAGGGCGACCGTGGAAACGAAGCCAAGCATGCCGATCACCAGCGCCGCTTCGAAATAAACGACGCGGCCGGTACCGATGCCGAACGTCACCAGCAGCAACATCGCGTTGATGTAGAGCGTATCCAGACCGATAATACGGTCCTGCGCGCGCGGGCCGCGAAACATCCGCACGGCGGCTATCGCCATGGCGGCCCCGATCATCAACTGCGCGATGTAGACGGCGGTAAGAATGATGATTGCACTCATGCGAATATCTCCATCAGGAGCTTTTCGTAACGGTTCTTGATCAGGTCGATCCATTCCGCCTCATCGATGAGATCGAGAACGTGAAGCAGCACGGTGCGATCATGTTGATCGTATTCCAGCCATGCCGAACCCGGCGTACTGGTGAGAATCACCGCGAGAACCGCCAATGCCGTCCGATCCTCAATTTCCAGCGGTATGGTCAGGAAGGCTGAGTGCCTTCCTTTTTTCCTGCCGAAAAGCAGGACTGTCGCAACGGCGATATTGGAACGAATGATATCCAGAAGCACGATCACGATCAGTTTCGGCAACAAATGCCATTTGCGGATCTTGGGCTTGTCCGGTCGCAGCGACGCCATGGCCCAGGAAGCGAAAACTGCAACCAAAGTCCCAAGGACGAAATGACCCGGCGTAAAGCCGTTCAGCAGCAGCCACATCAACAGCAGCGAGATGGTCAGGAGAGGATAAGGCAACATTATTCACTGCCCTCCCTGGCACCGGCCCGATCCTTGTAACTTTCGACAACAATCGCATTCTTGACGGTGTCGATATAGATGGACGGATTGGCGAGCGTACGGATGGTCGTATCCATGTACTGCATTGCAGGCCCTGCCTGGACCGTGAGAGCCAGGGTGAGGGAGAGCAGGAACATGACCGGCACGATTTCGATCACCAGCACCCGAGGGACCGTCCCTTCGATGGAACTCCAGAACGTACGGATGCCCGCGCGCGTCATCGAAATCAGCGATGCAACGCCGGAGAGGATCACCAGCGCCACCAGCGTCCAGACGGCCGCCGTGGGCGGTACGCCTATGGCTCCGGTCCCCATCATCGCCGACAGCATGGCGAATTTTGCGACGAAACCGGAAAGCGGCGGCAGACCGGCTAACAGGATACCGCAGGCAGCAAAACATATGCCGAGAATGGCCATGGTGCCTGGCATGGTAACGCCATCACCTTCTTCCGGTTCGTCCTCATCGGCATCACCATAGGCTTCCATGGTGACCGCCAGAACGTTCGCGCCTGCATCCTGCCCACGCTCGACAAGCTCGATCAGCATGAAGAATGCGCCGATCGTCAGTGTCGAGCTGACGAGATAAAGAAGCGCACCGGAAGAAACCGCGCCATCGTTGATGCCAAGCACCATCAGCAACGTTCCGGACGAGACGAGCACCGAGAAGCCGGCAAGCCGGCCAAGTGCCTGCGATGCAAGCACACCGACCGTGCCGAAGATCAAGGTTGCAATGCCGCCGTACAGCAACACATCGGAACCGAAACCGGCAGACGGGCCGTCGCTGAACAGAAGCATGGTCAAGCGGAGGATGACATAGATGCCAAGCTTGCTGAGAATGGCGAAGATGCCGGCGACCGGAGCCGAGGCCGCGCTATAAGCGGTGGGTAGCCAGAAGCACAACGGCCACATGCCCGCCTTGATCAGGAAGGCAATACCGAGCACGCCGGCACCCGCTTCCATCAGCATGCGGCGATCGGGTTCGATATCCGGAATACGGGCAGCAAGATCCGCCATGTTGAGCGTGCCGGCCGTGCCGTAGATCAGGCTCACGCCAATCAGGAACAGCAGCGCTGCGGCCAGGTTGACCGCGATATAGTGCATGCCTGCCTTGACGCGCAACGGACCCGAACCATGCAGCAGCAAACCATAGGAGGCTGCCAGCATGACCTCGAAGAAAACGAAGAGATTGAACAGGTCGCCCGTCAGAAACGCCCCGTTCACGCCCATCAGCAACAGCTGGAACATGGTGTGAAAATGTGCACCGACCGTGTGCCAGCGTGCCAGCGAATAAACCAGCGCGGCCAGCCCCAGCAGCGAGGTCAAAAGCAGCATCAGTGCGGAAAGTGCGTCGAGCACCAGCACGATACCGAAAGGTGCCGCCCAGTTGCCAAGAAGATAGACACCCTCGAAATCGTTCGGGCCGCTTTCGATACGAAACAGCACGAAGGAGATAACGACCAGCAACAATGCCGCCGCAAGGCTGACGAGCGCCTTGAGAATACGGCTGCGCTCATCGATGAACAGCAGGATGGCGGCGGCAATGACAGGCAGCAGCACCGGGGCGATGATCAGGTGGTGGGTCCAGTCGTTCATTTACGGTCCCCCCTTCCATCGACGTGGTCGGTGCCGGTCAGGCCGCGCGAGGCCAGAAGAACTACGAGGAATAGCGCCGTCGTCGCAAAACCGATGACGATGGCCGTCAACACCAGTGCCTGGGGAACAGGATCGGCAAGTGCGCCGGTCGCCACATCGTCCGTCAGCAACGGCGGAACGTTCGTCTTCACTCCACCGACACCGAAGATGAAAAGATTGACGGCATAAGAGAGCATGCAAAGCCCGACGATGACCTGATAGGTGCGCGGGCGCAAAAGGAGCCAGACACCGCAGGTGGTCATGACGCCGATGGCGATGGACAGGATGATTTCCATCAGGCCTCCCCTCCCTTCGCCTTGTCCGCTTCGATGGCACGCAGACGATTGATACGGATGGACTGGTGCGCCAGCGCCACGAGGATCAGCACGGTTGATCCGACCACCAGCAGGAAAACACCGAGATCGAACAGCAAGGCCGTTGCTGCCGGCATTTTCCCGATCACCGGCAATTCGATGTAACGGGAATGGGACGTCAGGAACGGGTAGCCCAGGAACCATGCGCCGATACCTGTCATCGCCGCAGTCAGGATGCCGGCGCCCATCCAGCGTAATGGAAGGATACGAATGCGGTCTTCCGCCCAGCGGGTGCCGCCGGCAAGATATTGCAGGAGGAAGGCAATCGACATCGTCAGGCCGGCGGAGAAACCGCCGCCTGGAAGATCATGGCCACGCATGAAGATATAGACCGCGAAAGTGATCAGAACCGGGAACATCCATTGCATGATGATCGACGGCACCAGCAGATATTCGCGTACCGTATCGCCGGCCGACCGCTCCGGTCGTTCCTCGTCGAAACGGTTCTGGATCTGTTGCTGCTCCGGCATGCTCATGCTGTCGGCGGCCGGACGAAAACGGCGCAAAAGCGCATAAACCGTCAGCGCCACGATACCGAGAACGGTAATCTCGCCCAAAGTGTCGAAACCGCGGAAATCCACCAGGATGACATTGACGACATTACGTCCGCCGCCCTGGCTATAGGCGTTTTCAAGGAAATAGTTGGCGATCGCATCCGGTACCGGCATGGTCATGACGGCATAGGAAATGAACGTCATGCCAATGCCGCAGACGACGGCAAGCGCCAGGTCGCGGAACCGGCGGAAGCGGGCGCGCAAGGTGATCGCGTCATCGACGCCTTCATTGCGCTTCGGCAGCCAGCGCAGGCCGAGCAGAATGAGAACCGTCGTGACGATCTCCACGAGAAGCTGGGTAACAGCAAGATCCGGCGCAGACAGCCACACGAAGGTCAGGCAGACGATCAGGCCCACGCCCCCCAGCATGACAAGCGACGCCAGACGGTGATATTTCGCCATATAGGCCGTGCCGATCGCCAGGCATATGCCAAGCGCCCAGATGACCGCAAACATCGGATCGACGCCTGAAAAGGCAAAGGGACGCGGCTCGAAACCGGACATCGTCAGCGGCAGAAGACCCGCAAGAAAACCGGTAAAGACGACCCAACGAAGCTGCGGCTGCAGCTTTCGCGTACCAAGCCGCTGTTCGGCCAGACGTGCCCAGCGCCAGGAAACCTCCACCAGGATGCGCTCGAATATGCGCTGCCCGCGCAAACGGCGAAACACCGGGGGGCCATCGGCGCAGGAAGCCAGATAACGACGCAGCGAAAAATAGATCAGCGCACCGCCCACAAGGGCGACGATGCTCATGATCAGCGGAAGGTTGAAACCATGCCAGATCGACAGGCTGTATTCCGGCGTGTCCGCCCCGAGGACGCTGGTTACGGCCACATGCAGAAACGGGCCGATGGAGAGCGACGGCGCAATGCCGACGACAAGGCAGATCACGACAAGGAATTCGATCGGGAAACGCATCCAGCGCGGCGGCTCGTGTGGCGCCGGCTTTGGCAGGTCTGCCGGCGGCCTTCCGAAGAAGACCGTATGGATGAAACGCAGCGAATAAGCGACACTGAAGGCACCGGCAAGCGTTGCCACATAAGGCAAAATCCGGTCGAGGATGGAATCGGCATGTGTTTCCACCGCTTCGGCAAAGAACATTTCCTTGGAGAGGAACCCGTTCAGCAGCGGAACGCCGGCCATGGCTGCACTGGCGACCATGGCGAGCGTGCCGGTGATGGGCAGGAACTTGTAAAGTCCGCTCAGCCGCCGCATGTCACGCGTACCGGTCTCGTGATCGATAATACCGGCAGCCATGAAGAGTGACGCCTTGAACGTCGCATGGTTGACCATGTGAAAGATGGCGGCGACCGTTGCAAGCGGGCTACCCAGGCTGAGAAGCGTGGTGATGAGACCGAGATGGCTGATCGTCGAATAGGCGAGGAGGCCCTTCAGATCCTGCTGGAACATGGCGAAATAGGCGCCAAGCAGCAACGTGATGACACCGGCGGCGCCGACGATCCAGAACCACTCATATGTTCCGGCAAGCGCCGGCCAGAAGCGGACGAGCAGGAAGACGCCCGCTTTCACCATCGTCGCCGAATGCAGAAAGGCAGACACCGGCGTCGGCGCCGCCATGGCGTTTGGAAGCCAGAAATGAAACGGAAACTGTGCACTCTTGGTCAGCGCGCCGAGCAGAATGAAAATCAGCGCCATCAGGTAAAGCGGATGGTTGCGGATGATGTCGCCCGACGCCAGGATCTTGTCGAGATCATAACTGCCGACAATGTTGCCCAGGAGAAGAACGCCGATCAGAAGGCAGAAACCACCGATACCGGTAATGGTCAGCGCCATACGCGCACCATCGCGCGCAGCGGCGCTATTGTGCCAATAGCTGATCAGCAGGAAAGAGAAGATGCTTGTCAGTTCCCAGAAAACCGAAAGCAGGATGACATTGCCGGAAATGACAATGCCCAGCATGGCGCCCATAAAGGCAAGCAGGAAGGAAAAGAACCGGGGAACCGGATCATCCTCGGACATGTAATAACGGGCGTAGATGACAACCAGCACGCCGATGCCGCTGATCAGGACGCTGAACAGCCAGGCAAAGCCATCCATCCGAAGAGCAAATTCAAGGCCGAACTGCGGAAGCCATTGCAGATTGGCGCGGAGAATTTCGCCATTGGCTATCGCAGGGTATGCGGCGAGCGAAGCAGCAAAGCAGCCCAGCGCAACAATTCCGGCTATCAATGAAGGCAGGCTGCGGGATGAACTGTTCAGCAGGGCTGCGGAAAGCAGGCTTCCGGCGAAGGGCAAGGCCAACAGTAATGCGAGAATGATTGGCCCCGACGTTATCCCAATAGCCTGTCCCCTTATGCCTCCGGCGCCTATTCAGCCATTCATGTATTGCAAACGCAACACTGGTCGGCGAATCGAAAATGCCATATATGAAAGATATTGACCAATATGGGCA
Organism: Hyphomicrobiales bacterium; assembly: GCA_900472395.1. Classification (GTDB taxonomy): domain Bacteria; phylum Pseudomonadota; class Alphaproteobacteria; order Rhizobiales; family Rhizobiaceae; genus Neorhizobium. The sequence continues at coordinate 476 of UCHV01000012.1, read as the reverse complement.
GCTTTAAACGATGGGTCAAGGCGACCACTGCAAGATATTGACACCAGCGCTGTGCCGGGCAGCACGTGGCTTTCTGGATTGGACGCAGATGGACCTGGCGGATCGCTCCGGCGTTTCGCGCAGTACGATCCGCGACTATGAGGGTGACAGGCACGACATCCACCGGGCGACGGAGGCGCAGCTACGCCTGGCGTTCGAGAACGCAGGAATCGCCTTCGTTCGGATGGAGGGCGATCAATTTGGCGTGTGCCCGAGGTCAAAAACGATAACTGGAAGCTGACCGCTCGACGCCACCGCATTATTGGATGCTTCAAACGGCAAGATCCGGTCGCCACTGTCATTCGTTTGCATTCGTTTTGGATTGCGTGTGCTCTGTGCATCGTGCGCTCGCTGTAGGCGCCGCTTTGAACGCCAAAGTGCCTGCGCGGGGGTTTGCGATGAAGTGTCTGTATTTCTTTTTTTGGGGATATTGGTTG
>UCHV01000048.1 GCA_900472395.1 Hyphomicrobiales bacterium | reverse complement strand
GAGATTTCCGATGCCATGCGCCAGTCGTTCGGCGATCATGCGGCCGTGCCGGAAGTGGTGGGCGACATCTACGGGCCGGCCTATGCCGACGATCCGGAATACAGAATGATCGTCTCGCGGCTTGCCGATTACGGCAAGACCGCCGGCAAGCCAAAAATCATGGTCGCCAAGCTGGGGCAGGATGGACATGACCGCGGCGCCAAGGTGATCGCGTCCGCGTTCGGCGATATCGGTTTCGAGGTTCTGGCCGGTCCGCTGTTCCAGACGCCGGAAGAGGCGGCGGAGATGGCGATTGCGCAAAAGGTGCAGGTGGTCGGCATGTCGTCGCTGGCGGCAGGCCACAAGACGCTGGCGCCGCAACTCGTCGAGGCGCTGAAGACCAGGGGGGCGGAAAACGTCATCGTCGTGGTCGGCGGCGTCATTCCGCGTCAGGATTACGATCACCTCATCGAAAACGGCGTTGCCGCCGTGTTCGGGCCGGGTACCAACGTGCTCGATGCGGCGCGCGCCATCATCGATCTGCTCGAGGGCAAGCGGAGGAATATTTAGGTCATGATCAACAGGCTGAACCATGTCGCCATCGCCGTTCCTAATCTGGAAAAGGCAAGCGAGCAGTACAGGGTCCTCGGAGCCTCGGTCTCTAACCGTCAGGATTTGCCGGAGCATGGCGTATCCGTCGTGTTCATAACTCTGCCGAATACCAAAATCGAACTGCTCCACCCTTTTGGGGAAAATTCACCCATCGCGAGCTTTCTCGACAGGAACCCGTCTGGGGGAATTCACCACATCTGCTTTGAGGTCGACAGTCTGCAAGACGCCTCACAGACGGTCGTGGATCACGGTGTGCGATTGCTAGGCACGGGAGAACCCAGGATCGGGGCGCACGGCAATCCTGTGGTTTTCGCTCACCCCAAGGATTTTCAAGGCGTTCTTGTCGAATTCGAACAGTGTTGACGATCCATGTGATCTTTCGATTGTCAACTTTGGAGAGATTATGCGTATTCTGACACCAGTAAAGCGTGCGATCGATTACGACGTGAAGATCCGGGCGAACCCGGACAATACGGGCGTCGAACTGACCAACGTGCCTCTTCGCACACGAGTGGTGACCTGATCAACTGCCGGCCACTCCTTAGCCGGCAGCAGATCAATCATCTAATTGTCGCACCCAAGTCGCGACGGCTCGCTATCAGCTCGCTTTTGCCTGGCGGACGGGCGCGCTCTGCGTCCATTCCGGCAGCCAGTCGCGGTGCGCCGTCAAAAGATCTTCGGTCAGCGACCAGATCTGGTCGAGATCGAGTTCGGCGGCGGTGTGCGGGTCCATCATCGCAGCGTGGAAGATGTGCTCGCGGTTTTCCGTCATCAGGGCCTGAACGGTCAGTTCCTGCACGTTGATATTGGTGCGCATCAGCGCCGTCAGCTGCGGCGGCAGATCACCGACAAAGGTCGGCTGGATGCCGTTGTGATCGACAAGGCAGGCGACTTCCGCGGCGCAATTGAATGGCAGCGAAGTGATGCAGCCATTGTTGCGCTGGTTGCCGTAAATGACCGAAGGCTCACCGGTCCAGACCGAGTTGATGATCGAGGACGCGTATTCCTTCGACTGCTTGACCTCGATCTTTTCGGCCGAGCGATAGGCGTCCGCCTGGTTTTTCCATTTGTCGATCTGCTCGATGCAACGCTTTGGATATTCATCGAGCGGGATGCCGAACTTTTCGATCAGGTCCTCACGGCCTTCCTTGATGAAATAGGGCGTGTATTCGGCAAAATGCTCAGAGCTTTCGGTGACGAAATAACCGAGCCGCGTCAGCATCTCGTACCGCACCTTATTGGGGCAACGCGGGTTCCAGGTCGGCTTCGGCGCCCTGCCCTCGCGGTAACCGCGCAGCAGGTCCGGATAAAGGTCGCGGTAGCTGCCGTCCTTCTGGCGATGCTCGAATTCGAGATAAAACGCCATGTGGTTGATGCCGGCCGAACGATAGCGGATTTCCTCGTAAGGAATATCCAGATCGTGGGCGAGTTCCATCGCCGTGCCCTGCACGGAGTGGCACAGGCCGACCTGCCGGATGGTTGGATATTTTTCGGCGATCGCCCAGGTGTTGATCGCCATCGGGTTCACATATTGCAGCATGATCGCATTGGGGCAGACGGCGAGCATGTCCTCACAAATCTTCCACAGATGCGGCACGGTGCGAAGCCCGCGCATGATGCCGCCGACGCCGAGCGTATCGGCAATCGTCTGGCGCAACCCGTATTTTTTCGGCAATTCGAAATCGGTGACGGTGCAGGGCTCGTAACCGCCGATCTGGAAGGCGACGACCACGAAATCGGCATTGGCCAGCGCCTTGCGCTGATCGTTGAACGTTTCAGCCGTTGCCTTCACACCAAGCGTCGAGATCAGCTTGTTGACGACGATGGCACTTTCTTCCAGCCGCTGCGGATTGATGTCCATCAGCGCGATATGGGCTTCGGCAAGCGCTGGCCGCTGCAGCACGTCGCCGATGATGTTCTTCATGAACACCGTCGAGCCCGCGCCAATGAATGTGATTTTGGGATGTCCTGCCATGTGTTCCTCCGACAATCAGGCGATTTCGAAAGCGGCCTTCACCAGCCGCTGCGTATATTCGGTTTTGGGATGGGAAAGGACGTCTTCGACAGCCCCCTCTTCCACGATGTGACCGTTCTGCATGACGATGACGCGGTGGCAGAGTGCGCGCACCACTTTCAGGTCATGGCTGATGAACAGGTAGCTGAGGCCACGCTCATCCTGCAGTTTGCGCAGCAGTTCGATGATCTGCGCCTGAACCGACAGGTCGAGTGCCGAGGTCGGTTCGTCGAGCAGGATGAATTCCGGCTCCAGCGCCACCGCACGCGCAATGGCGATACGCTGTCGCTGACCGCCGGAAAATTCGTGCGGGAAACGCGACAGGATATTGGTCGGCATCCCCGCTGCATCCAGCGCCTCGCGCACGCGGTCCAGCCTTTCCGCTCTCGTGCTGCCAAGACCGTTGACCACCAGACCTTCCTCGATGATCTGGCCGATCGTCATGCGCGGGTTGAGCGAGGAAAACGGGTCCTGAAACACGATTTGCATGCGTGCTCGCAAAGGCCGCATCTGCGCGCGCGTGTGCCCATCGATACGTTCACCGGCAAAGGTGATTTCGGCCTGGGTCGGCTGGTTCAGCCGCAGCAGAGACTGTCCGAAGGTGGTTTTGCCCGAACCGGATTCACCGACAATGCCCAGCGTTTCATGGCGGCGGAGCGTGAGGCCAAGGCTGTCGACCGCCACCAGTTCGCGCAAGTCCGGTTTGAACACGCCGCCATGGCGCATCATGAACGACACCCGCACGCCATTGGCGGATAGAAGCACATCTGCATCTGCCGGCAGTGCTCCGGCGCGGCCATGTGGCTCCGAACCGAGGAGCTTCTTGGTATAGGCATGGCGCGGATCGGCGAAGATACGCTCCGTCGTGTTGTGTTCACGCATTTCTCCGTGCTGCATGACGTAAACGTAGTCGGAGAATTTCTTGACGATCGTCAGGTCGTGAGTGATCAGCACCACCGCCATGCCGCGCTGTTTCTGCAGCTCGCGAATGAGGTTGAGGATCTGCGCCTGCACCGTCACGTCGAGCGCCGTGGTCGGTTCGTCGGCGATCAGCACGTCGGGATCGTTGGAGAGCGCCATGGCGATCATCACGCGCTGGCGCTGGCCGCCGGACAACTGGTGCGGATATTGTTTCAACCGCGCTTCCGGCTCGGGGATTTGTACCTGTTTCAGCAGATCGAGCGCCTTTGCCTCCGCATCCTTGCGGTTGACCCGGTTATGAGCGCGGATGGCTTCGACGATCTGGCTGCCCACCGTATAAAGCGGGTTGAGCGAACTCATCGGCTCCTGAAAGATCATCGAAATACGGTTGCCGCGCAGCGCACGGCGGGCTCTGGCTGAAAATTTCAGGATATTGTCGCCGTTGAAACCGACCGTCGCCTTCGGCGAGATGGTGGCACGCTTGGACAGCAGCCCCATCACCGTGCGCGCCGTCACCGATTTTCCCGAACCGGATTCGCCGACGATGGCGATGGTTTCGCCGCGATAAAGCTGGAAGGAAATATCCTTCACCGCTTCCACCGTGCCATGCTCCACCTTGAAGGTGACGCCGACATTGCGGGCATCGATGATCGGTGTGCCCTTTTGCGCATCATGATCGAAGCGGTCGAGCGGCGCGTAATTGTTGACGATTGCCAGAGCCATGTTCTGTCCTCCGCTCAATAGGGATCGACCGCATCGCGCAGACCGTCACCCAGCGCATTGAACGCAAAGACGGTGACCAGCACGAAGCCGACAGGGGCGAGGATCCAGGGATAGGACCCGATGACGGAATAGGTGGATGTGTCCTGCAGCATCAGGCCCCAGGAGATGAGGGGCGGTTTGACCGCAAAACCGAGGAAGCCGAGGAAGGATTCCAAAAGCACGACGCTCGGGATATGCAGCGTAACCGAAACGATCACATGGCTCATCACATTGGGCAGGATGTGCTGGAAGATGATGCGGCGATCGGTGGCGCCGACGGCAATCGCCGCACGCACATAATCGATCCGGGAAAGCGCCATCGACTTGCCGCGCACCTCGCGTGACATCTGCGCCCAGCCGAGCGCCGACATGACCACGACCACGAATGTCAGGAAGACGTGTGTGGGTGCCGTGACCGGGATCAGCGAGGTGAGCGCCAGATAAAGCGGCAGTTGCGGAAAGGCCAACACGACCTCGACGAAACGCTGGATCCAGGTATCCGCCGCACCACCGAAATAACCGGAGACGAGGCCGACCGTGGTGCCGATGACGGTGACGATGAACACCACGCTCAGCGCAATGGCGAGCGAGATGCGCGAGCCGTGAATGGCGCGCGACAGCACATCACGCCCGAATTTGTCGGTTCCGAGAAAATGCACCGGCTGGCCATCGGTGGCGCCAAAAAAATGCCGGTCCATCGGGATCAGGCCAAACAGATGGTATTCCGCGCCCTTCACGAAGAAGCCGAGATAATGCGGGTTGTCGTAATCGGGCCCGACGATTGGCTGGAAGGTAACAGGATCAAGTTCCTCGGTTTCCGCCGTAGCATAAACCCGCGGGAAAATGCCGAACGTGCCTTCCTTGTCGGTAAAGCTGATGGCCTGCGGCGGAGAAAAGCTCGCATGCGTTTCCATCGGATCCATCGGCGCAAAAAAGTTGGCGAAGACGGCGATGAAAAACAACAGGGCGACAAGCGCCAGCCCGATCATGCCGGTGACCGAGCGGCGGAAACGCCGCCAGACCAGCGCCACATAACTTTCGTTGGCCTGCTGCGGTTCGGCAGCCGGGGTGATCATTTTGGTGGTGGTTTGATCGATTGCGGTCATCTCACGCCCTCCCGAATTCGCGAACGCGCGGGTCGAGCAAGGCGAGCAGCATGTCGGCGATGATATTGCCGACGACCAGCGTTGCCGCGAGCACCATCATGAAGGTGGCGGTGACATAAACGTCGCCCACGGCCATCGAACCGACAATGGCGGGACCGACAGTCGGCAGGGAGAAGATGATGGCGGTCTCGATTTCACCCGACAGCATGTAGGGAAGAACGACGCCCTGATACATGACGAGCGGATGCACGGCATTGGGCACCGCATGGCGCATGATGACAGCGCCTTCGGACAGCCCCTTGGCCCGCGCCGTCTCGACATATTGGGCGTTCAGCGTATCGAGCAGATTGCCGCGCATGACGCGCATGTTGTAGGCGAGCCCGCCGAACACCGCGATGGCGACCACCGGCCAGACATGGCTGACCAGATCGACGAACTTGGCCCAGGACCACGGCGCTCCGCCATATTGCGGCGAGAAGAAACTGCCGATCTCAGACACCTCATAGTGAAACACCATGAAATAGACGAGCACCAGCGCCATCAGGAAGCGCGGAATGGTCATGCCGAGGAAGGAGACGACCGACAGGACATTGTCGATCCAGGAATACTGGCGGGTTGCCGCCCAGATGCCGAAACCGATGCCGAACAGCGATGCAAGGATGTGGCAGACGACGGCCAGCGCCAGCGTGCGCGGCAGGCGTTCGCCCACCACTTCGGCAACGGGCTTGTTGTAATAAAAGCTGTAGCCGAAATCACCGCGGGTGACGATGCCGGTGATCCAGTTGAAATACTGCACCACCATCGGCTGATCGAGACCGTGTTCGACACGATAGGCCTGCGCCTGCGCTTGCGCCTGCTCGAAGGATGCGCCGCCCTGGTTCATCAGCTGTGAGCGAATGTAATCGGCATAATCGCCGGGCGGGGCCTGAATGATGGCGAATGTCACCACGCTCAGAATGAGCAGCACCGGGATGGCCGAGCCGATGCGGGTCAACAGAAATCTCAACATTTCCGTCTCTCTCCTTTCTACGGGTGCGTGATAAGCGCCCGAATAATGTCCTGACCGGCCGCGCTTCACGCGCGACCGGGACTTCTTCTGGGAGGGAGATTACTGGGTCGGGCCCTTATCACCGGGCTTGCCGGGCAGCTGTTCGGCAAACAGTTCGTATTTGCCCTGTTTGTCTTTCGCCACCCACATGCGTTCGCGGATGATGGCGTCCTCGGCCCAGTTGAACATGTTGATCGGCGTGCCGGCCGGAACGTTGGAGAAGCGCTTGTTGATGATGAGAGCGCCCGGATATTCCGTCAGGCCGATCGTGTAGAGGTTTTCGGTGTAGAGCTTCTGGTACCGCTTCATCAGTTCCGCCTTTTCGGCATTGTCCTGTGAGGCGATAAAGCTGTTCACGACATCCACCATGTCCTTCTCGAACGGCATGATGTCGACCGCCTTGCCCTCCGGCGCACGGTGGTTCCAGCTTGTGCGTGGACCGACCGGCGCCAATTGCTCCGTATTCTGCACGACGGAGAACAATTCATTCCTGTTGCGGAGAACCGCCCAGTCGAACTGCCCACCGTAATGTTTGGCGTCTCGCTGGTTTGAATCGAGCGCATTGAGAACGATGCGGATGCCGAGCTTGGCCATCTGGCCCACCAGCCCTTCGGCAAGGCTCTTGTCGGTGGCGTAACCATTGTTGACCAGCAGCACGATCTCGACATTCTTGCCGCCCGCAGTCCCTGCCGGGAAATTGACGAAACCGTCATTGTCGGTATCGACCAGGCCGATCTTCTTCAACGCCTCCTTGGCCTCCTCCAGATTGAAAGGATAATAGACGGTGGAGGCACGATCATAAAAACTCGTGCCGGAGGAAAGCCCGCCCGGATAGATCGCCGTGAACGGTCCCTTCACCAGCGAGTCACCCACCGCCTTGCGGTCGATCGCGGAAGTGACCGCCTTGCGGAATTCCGAGTTGCGGTTGAGTTCGCGGATCGCCTGTCCGCGCTCATCCGGATCGCCCCAGCCGTTGGCGGAGAAATTCATCAGTAGATTGTAACCGGTGAGGCGCGGGCCGAAGGCGAGACGTGCCGGTGCATTTTCATCCGCCGCGCGCTTCAGCGAGGCGACAAAGTTTTCCGGCTGCTCAAGGTTGGAAATGTCACCGGAACCGGCAACCGCCTGAACGTCACGGTCGGCCCAGGTCGAGAGCTTGTAATGCAGCTCGTCGAGATAAGGCAGCTGCTGCCCCTTCTCATCGACCTTCCAGTAATACGGGTTACGACGCAGCACGATGATATCGTCGGACCGATAGCTGACCGGCACCCAGGCGCCCATGACCGGCATGTTCATGAATTCCGGCGGAAAGGCATTCTTGAACTGGTTATAGGTGTTCTTGGAATATTTCGGATGCTGCGGCTTCAACAGATGCGACGGACCGGGGCAGAAGGTCGGATAGGCCATCGTGTAGAGATACTGTTTCGGAAACGCCGCCTTGAACGTCCACTCGACGGTATAATCGTCGATCTTTTTCAGCGTTGTGCCTTCGCCAAAGGCTTCCGGCGACGCACCGCCGCCGAGCGGCGAAACCTGCGGATCTATGACGGCATCTTCCCAATAGAACATCACGTCATCGGCGTTGAAGGCTTCGCCATCCGACCATTTGGCCCCTTTGACCAGGTGCATGGTGAGCTTGTGACCGTCCTCAGACCAATCCCAGCTCTTGGCGAGATTGGGCAGCGGTTCGGTATCAGCGGCATTCACCTGAAACAGCGGCGCGGTGCGCGTCAGGCATTCGGAAAGCGCGATATCGATACCGCCCCAGCCCTGGCTCTGGCCGGCAATATAGTTCCAGCCTTCGGGCCGACCACCGACCACATGCCGCATCGTATCGCCGTAAACGCCGACGCCATCCGGCATGTTGCCGGTCTTGTAGACCAGCGGCTCTTCCGGCAGGCGATCCTTCAGCGGCAGCAGCTTGCCGGTCTTTTCAAATTTTTCGGCCACCCATTCCGGCTGGCTGTATTGCGGCAACGCCTTAAATTCGAGAATGGAATCGCGCGGCACATAGGTGACCTTGCCTTCCGCCGGAAACTTTGGCGGCTCCGGCGGCGTGGTCGGCTCGAACGCGTGGGCGCTTACTGCGATGAACGAAACGCCGAGACTGAGCGCGGCAATGGTCGAAATTCTGGTCTGAAACGGCATCGTCATTCCTCCCTGACGGCAGTCGGCCTGCCTTGCCTTCATGGCGATGAGGCCGTGACCCGCTCCTCCGGGTCACGGCCTTTCAAAAGTCTAGCCTGCTTTTTTCATTGCGGCCTTCTCTACGCGAAGCTCTTCGATGGAACGGACATTGCGGCGTGCGGCACCCTGCCAGTCGCGTGTCTTGACGGTGGAATGCGCGAGCCTCTCCTTGGCAGCGGGCACGGCATCGGCATATTGCGGCAGCCAGCGGGCCTGCGCCACAACCATCTCGTCCACCATCTGCCAGACCTCTTCTGGCGTGGCGACGGCGCCGACCAGCGGATCATGCAGCACGGCGAGTTTCAGAAGGTCGATATCGCCGGTCACGGCAGCGTGGACAGACATGCGCTGCACGTTGATCGACGCCATGCAGGTGGCAGCACAGGCTTCCGGAATGGTGATGCCCGAGACCATGTTGATGCCGAAGCGATCGACAAAACCGGGAGATTCGATGATGGCATCGGCCGGAAGATTGGTGATCACGCCGTTGTTCTTGACGTTGAAATGGCCGCGATAAACACGCCCCGTCTCCAGCGCCTCGAGAATATGGCTGGCATGTTCGTTGGAGCGTCTGGCCGGATCAATCGGCTTCTTCGCCTGCTCTAGAAACTGCGGGAACTCGGTTTCGAACCAGTTGCGGGTTTCCGTCGAGTGACGCAGGTAACCGCCCGTCTCGCCGTGGATCCAGTCCGACATGTCGATCCAGCGGGAAATCTCTTCCGGCCGCTTGCGATACCATGGCAGGTATTCCGACAGATGGCCGTTGCTTTCGGTCGAATAGACGCCAAACCGTTTCAGCACATCGATGCGCAGTTTTTCCTGCTGCGAGAAAACCGGATGCGCTTCGAAGGCGGCAACCAGCTCGTCCTTGCCTATTCTGCGACCGTTCAGCTTCAGTTCGGTGAACCATGTCTGGTGGTTGATGCCGGAGCAGATGTAATCGAGTTCATCGAGCGACTTTGCGCCCAGAACCTCGGCAATCTGTTCGGCGCCATGCTGCACGCCGTGGCACAGCCCCACCGTATCGACCTTGCCGTATTCGATCGCCGCCCAGGTGTTCATGGCCATCGGGTTGGCATAGTTCAGGAATTTTGCGCCCGGCTCGGCGACCTCGCGGATATCCTTGCAGAAATCGAGAATGACCGGAATATTGCGCTGGCCATAAAGAATGCCGCCGGCGCAGATCGTGTCACCCACGCACTGGTCGATACCGTATTTCAGCGGAATGGCGATATCGTCCGCATAGGCTTCCAGCCCACCGACCCGCACGCAGCTGATGATGTAGCGCGCGCCCGTCAGCGCCTGGCGGCGATCCGTTGTCGCCGTCACCTTGGCAGGAAGTTTGTTGGCGTCGATGATGGTCTGCAGGATCTCGCGGATCATGCTCAAATTGCGTTCGCTGAGATCGGTCAGCGAAAACTCCACGTCCTGAAATTCCGGTACGCAGAGAATATCCGTGAACAGTTTTTTGGTGAAACCGACGCTCCCAGCGCCTATGATAGCGATTTTGAAACTCATAGGGCGTCTCCTCCTGACGATCCTCAAAAATTGGCAGGCGCAAACACAGACCCGGAAAAGCCGTCGTATTCCGTTGGAAGGAATGCCGATAAGTGGCTGTATTGAGATGAAATCGTTTCCGCAGGCCCTGCCCTAACCTTCTCCTCGGGTTGCGATTATGCGTATTATCAAACGCCGGAACAGAGAAGGATTATGCTATCATGGGTAATTTTGTGCTCAAAAACCTGATAGATGCAGGCGCGGCCTCCCGTTCCGTTACCCTGCCGCGCGGGCGGCAGACGCTGCACACCATGCCGACCAGCAGTGGTTATGAAATCAGGAACGATACGGCCTATGACTGGGATGGCAGGCGACGTGGGCAAGCGCCCTTTACCGTTTTGCAGCACTGCATCAGCGGGCGCGGCAACCTGCGTTACGAAAACCGCATCATGCAGGTAAAGCCCGGAGAAACGTTGTTGGTGATGGTGCCACACAACCACCGCTACTGGCTGGAACCGGGTGATGAGTGGGAGTTTTTCTGGATCTCCATGAATGGCGAGGAGGCATTGCGCATTCACCGCTCGATCCTGGCGATCACCGGCCCCATCCTGCACTTACAGCCCAAAACCGTGGATACGCTGGCCTATTGCTGTCACCGGCTTGTGCGTGGCGGCGAGACGCCCGGATTGGCGTCGGCAATCGCCTATGAGGCGGCCATGGCGCTTTACGATGATGTATTCGGATCGCATCCAAGCTTCGCCGATGAATATCGAACGATGCAGCACGTGCTGAGCCACATCGAAAATCATCTGGACCAGCGTCTTTCGGTCAGCGATCTGGCAGAAGTGGCAGGCCTCAGCCGCGCGCATTTCTCGCGCATATTTTCGGCCAACGAGGGACTGCCTCCTGCCGAATTCGTGTTGCAGAAGCGACTGCGCCGGGCTGCCAAATTGCTGACCAAGGCGGCCGACATGCCCATCAAGGAGGTCGCGGCACTCTGTGGTTTCGATGACGCCAACTATTTCTCGAAGGTGTTCCGCCGTCTTTATGGCACCAACCCCAGTGATTTTCGCTCAACCGGCATGTATGCGAGCGTCGCAACCGACCGCCGGCGCCAGAGCGTCCCTCCTCGGGAAGGACGATGATCCGTTCTAGCAGTTCTCGATGGTGTGGATGTGTATCGGGGTAATGAGCGATACTGGCGCATCGTCCTTTCGCCCCAGATGGTGCGCCAAGACTTCCACGGCGACCTGCACCTCGTAGGATGGGTTCTGGTCGATGATCACGTCGATCAGGCCGTCCCGCAGTAACTGGCGGCGATCCGCGGTCAGTTCATGGGTGATGAAAACGACCTTACCCTGTTTTTCCGAGGCCCTGATCGCATTGACCACCGGCAGTGCGCCTGTGGAGGCATTATAGATGCCGCATATCCGACCGTTGTGTTTCAGTGCGCTGAAAACGAGGTCGCCAGCCAGTTCGGCGCGCTCCCGGCTTTCCAATACCTCGGTTATGCGGCAGGCAAGGAAGCGCTCGCGCATCACGGCGCGAAAACCCGCCTCGCGCTCACCATGGCCGAGCATGCTGACCATGCCGGAAATGATGACGATATCGCCGCCATCCTTGCCAAGAAGGCGTCCCATGAGGTCTCCCGCAATGCGCCCGGCTCGGCCATTATCGGGACCGACATAAGCGGATCGGTCGGTTTGCCGCATGTCCGTCGCCATCGTGACGATTGGTTTGCCTGCAGCTGCAAACAGGCGCATGGCGGCTGCAACCCTGTCATCCTGGGCGCTGACGATTGCCATGCCATCGCAGTTATCGGTCAGTCGGCGAATGAGTTTTGCCGTCGCGTCAGGCCGCGTCGGATCGATGTGGTGCACCTTGAACTGCAGATTATACTGGAAGGCCTTGGGCGCGGCCGCTTCGAACCCACGCTGCACGGCTGCGTGAAACGGGTTGTCGGGAGATTGCAGAAGCACGGCGATCCTCAGCGTGCGGGACGGACGTTGATTGAGCGCACGATCGATTTTAAGCCTCCGTGCCCATTCCAGCACACGGCGTTCCTTCTTTTCCGAAACACCGCCTCGGTTGTTCAGAACGCGATCGACGGTGGCTAGGGAAACTTCTGCCGCCGCCGCGATATCCTTCGCCGTGATCTTGCGCATAACCAGCATCCAATCTGAGGAGATTTCCTCAAAATTCCGAGACCGGGTTTTTATCACGGCGATATTCTCATCGGCAACCGGGGGCCAGGGAGGGCTTCCCGTCAGGGAGGTTTCATTGATCGAGCTCGCCATCTTCGGCGCCGGCCGTATCGGTCAGGTGCATGCGGCAAATGCTGCAGCTCATCCATCCATACGCTTGAAATATATAGTCGATCCGGTTTCACGCGAAGCGCGGGACAATCTTGCTGCGCAAACCGGTGCGCGTGTCGTACCGGCCGAAACCGCTTTCGCAGATGACGCATTGGACGGCGTCATTATCGCCAGCTCTACCGATACCCACGCCGACCTTCTGATGCGTGCTGCCGACGCCGGCAAGGCTGTGTTCTGCGAAAAGCCGATCAGCCTTGATTTCGAAACGGTGCGGAACGTGACGGATCACGTGGAGGCGTCCGGCATCGCATGCCTTCTCGGTTTCCAGCGACGTTACGATTCGAATTTCCGTTTCGTCCGTGATCGGATCGCAAGCGGGCAAGCGGGACAGCTCGAACATATCGTCATGCACACACGAGACCCAGCGCCACCGCCGCGCTCTTATGTGGAACGTTCAGGGGGCATGTTTCGCGATCAGGCCATCCATGATTTCGACATGGCGCGGTATCTGCTCGGAGAGGAAATCGCCACCGTCTATGCGGTCGGAAACGCGCTGATCGATCCGGAAATTGCGGCGGCCGGCGATATAGATACCGCCATGGTGACCCTGACATCCGTATCCGGCAGATTTGTGCAGATGGTCAATTGCCGGCGCGCGCCCTTCGGATACGACCAACGTCTGGAAGCGCTTTGCGACCGTGAAGTGCTTTACGTCGAAAACCGGCCGCAGCGCGGCGTGACGATCGCGGATGCCGGCGGTTTTCATTCCTCCGCTCCCATGAACTATTTCATCGAGCGCTTTGCCGATGCTTATCGCGCCGAGATGTCTGCATTCGTCGACCTCATCGAAACCGCAAGCCCGCCGCTCGCCGGTATCCGCGACGGCCTGGAGGCACAGCGCCTGGCGGAGGCCGCGATTGTTTCCATGAAAACGCGAATGCCGGTGGACATCCATCCCGGCTGGCAGCCCTGACCGCGAGACAAGGAGGATCATCATCATGTTGACGAAGACAACGTTTCTGCCGCCGCACGTCAAAATGGCGGTCAGCCCGCTGTCCTGGACAAATGACGTCCTGGAAGACCTCGGCAACGAAATAACGCTGGAGGCATGCCTCGAAGAGGCTGCCGGAGCCGGTTATCAGGGCGTCGAACTCGGGCGAAAATTTCCGCGCGACGCCGCGGTTCTTCGCCCTCTGCTGGAGCAGTATGGCCTGGCGCTCGCATCCGGCTGGCATTCGGGAAACCTTTCCGAAACGACTGTTGCCGATGAGACCGCAAACGTCGCAGCGCATGCCGCATTGCTGCGTGACATGGGATGCGATGTGCTGGTCTACGGAGAGGTCGGCATGATGGCGCCGGGCGCGCCTCTCGATGTCGCAATGTCAACTCGCCGGCTCATGCCCAAGACCGATATTCCGGCATATGCCGCACGACTGACGGAGTTTTCCAAATATCTCCGCAACGAATTCGGATTGAGGCTCGCCTACCACCACCACCTGATGATGGTGGCTGAAACCTTCGATGAAATTTCGGCCATCTTCGACCGTACGGGGCCGGAAACCGGGCTTTTGCTCGACACCGGTCACGCCGTCGCCGCCGGCTTCGATTACCGGCACATGATCGAGCGTTTTGGCGACAGGATCGTTCATATTCACCTCAAGGACGTGCGCGATCCGGTGATGGGCGCAGTGCGCCGGGACGATCTCAGTTTCAATGCGGGCGTGCGGGCCGGCATGTTCACCGTTCCCGGCGATGGCGTCGTCGATTTCGGCCCCCTCACCCAATTCGTCCGCGACAGCGGTTATCGCGGCTGGCTGGTCGTGGAAGCCGAACAGGACCCGGCAAAGGCGCCGCCAAGACCGGCAGTGACCCGCGCCTACCTTCACATGCTTGACACCTTTACCGCCTGAACGGAACGATGAGGAGACAACAGATGGCCAGAAAGACACTCAATATCGGCCTGATCGGCTCGGGCTTCATGGGGCAGGCCCATGCGGATGCCTATCGTCGTGCGGGCATGCTTTACAAGGATCTTGCCGCTGTGCCGCATCTCTACATGCTGGCCGACGCGGATGACGAACTGGCGGCCAATGCCGCCGCCCGATACGGTTTCGAAAAAAGTACCGGCGACTGGCGCAAGCTCGTCGAGGATCCGAATGTCGATATCGTCGACATCACCTCCCCCAATGCCCTGCATCATGAAATGGCGCTGGCGGCGATTGCGGCGGGCAAACACGTCTATTGCGAAAAACCGCTTTCGGTAACGGTGAGCGAAGCGGAGGAGATGGCCGCCGCCGCCCGACAGAAGGGCGTCAAGACGATGGTGGCCTTCAACAACATCAAGACACCGGCCGCCATGCTGGCGAAACAGATCATCGATCGCGGCGAAATCGGTCAGCCGATGCGGTTTCGCGGATGGTTCGACCAGGGCTTCTTCAACGACCCCGAACTGCCTTTCTCCTGGCGGTGTACCCGGAAGGAGGCCGGCTCCGGTGCGCTCGGCGATCTCGGCAGCCACGTCATTTCCGTTGCCCAATATCTGATGGGTGACGTCGAGAGCGTCGTGGCACAGAGCCAGACCTTTTTCCCGACGCGGCCGGTGCCACAAGGCGGTTCAGGTTACGGCGCCAAGGCGAGCGACGGGTCTCCACGCGCGACCGTGGAAAACGAAGACCAGATCCAGACGCTTGTCCGTTTCAAATCCGGCGCCGGCGGCACGATCGAGGCGTCCCGGGTTTCCGCGGGCAAGGTGTTTGGCGTCTATTGGGAAGTTTCGGGCACGGAAGGCACGCTGATCATGGACGGCGAGCGTTTCAACGAGTTGAAGATTTCCCGCTTCAACGACCCCAAGCCGGATCGTGGTTTCAAAACCATTCTCGCGGGCAGCCAGGTGCCGCAGTTTGCCGCCTTTTTCGGTTTCGATTTTGCCGGTGGCGGGCTGGGCTATTTCGACGTCAAGGTCATCGAAGTGCGGGACCTGATCGAAGGCATCGTCAACGATGCCGATTGTTATCCGAACTTCGAGTTCGGCCTCGCCAATGAACGGATCATCGACGCGATGGAGCGCTCGCTGGAAAGCGGGATTTGGGAAAAGACGGCGCGCTGATTACACGACTTGAACAGGAGTTTGCCCACATGCCCTTCCCCACCTCGCTGCCGTCATCCCGCATTCAGCCCGCAGAAGATGCGCCACCGTTGCGTTGGGGCATTCTGGGGTCCGGCTGGATCGCGGCCAAGTTCACGGAATCGGTCAAGGCCCACACAAAACAGGTGATCGCGGCCGTCGGTTCGCGATCACAGGCATCGGCCGACAAGTTCGCAAAGGCCTGGGGCATCGGAGAGGCTTACGGAAGCTATGAGGCGCTGGTCCAGGCGGCGGATATCGACATCGTTTATGTTGCGACACCGCATGCCCAGCATCATCCGCATGTCCTGATGGCGATCGAGGCCGGCAAACATGTTCTTGTCGAAAAGCCGATGGCGTTGAACCATACTCAGGCCGCCGAAATGGTCACCGCCGCCCGACGGAAAGGCGTATTTTTCGCGGAAGCGCTCTGGACCTATTTTCTTCCGAAATTCGATGTGATCCAGCAGGTTCTCGATGCCGGTGTGATCGGTGACATCAAGGCGGTCTATACCGAATATGGCGAATATCTGCCGCGCGACCATCGGATTTTCGATGCGAGCATGGCCGGGGGGCCTCTGCTCGATCTCGGCACCTATCCGACATCGCTGATCGCCAAACTGATCGGCGTTCCGACAAAGGTTGCCGGTGTCGCTTCGCCCGATGCCGCCGGCGTCAACGGTCAGCTGGCCGTCGCCATGGCAAACGACGCGGGCGCGCATGCCACGATGGCCACCACGCTTTACGGATTTACGCCGACCAATGCCGCGATCATCGGGACGAACGGGTCGATCCGTTTCACGACCGAGTTCCATCTCCCGGGCGCTTTCGAGATATGGTCCCTCGATGGAACGGCAAGACTTCGCTGGGAGGAGCCGCGCGGCGCGCATTTCGAGGGCCTTTATCACGAGGCTGCCGGCATTGCCCGAACCATAAGCTCGGGCGCTCTGGAAAGCCGTTGCAGGCCGCTTGACGCATCGCTCGACACCATGAAAACGCTCGACGCCATTCGCCACGCGCTGGACCTGAATTTCACCGCTGCCGGCCTGATCGAATAACCGGGCACACTCGTCGCTTGGTGATCTCCGGATTTTCAAAAAATCATCCGCGTTTTGCGGGGTACGTGTGCCGCACAGGCACGCCCAGCGCCCCCAGCTTAGCGCGCTGCAGACGCGGCACTGCTGGATCCCGGCACAAAGCCGGGATGACAAAGGAGAGGCCGGGCTGACCGAGGGTGACGATGTGTCGGCTGTAAGGTTCTTCGGCGCTCCAGCGAGGATGCCCCCAGGCAACAGGACCGCTTCGCGCAGGCCGACACACTTGAATGTTCACTTCGGCTTGTCGCGTTCCAGTATCCAGGCGTGTGCTGGATCAGGCTCGAACCGCCACGCCCGGCGCGGACCGGCCATCACGTTGAGGTAGTACATTTCATACCCATGCGGCGCGCCGCACGGGTGGTGACCGCGGGGAACGAGAACGACATCGTGGTTTTTTACGGCGATCGTTTCATCGAGTGTGCCGTCATCGGTATAGACCCGTTGCACGCCAAATCCCTGAACCGGATTGAGGCGGTGGTAATAGGTCTCCTCCAGATAGGTGATGCGCGGGTAATCGTCCTCGTCATGGCGGTGGCTGGGATAACTCGACCAATTGCCCGGCGGGGTAAAAACCTCCGTCACCAGAAGGCTGTCGCAATAATCCTCCGCTTCCATGGCAATATTGTTGATATGCCGCTGGTTGGAGCCGATGCCGCGCGGCGTGAGCGTGATGCCGTCCGGACCGATGCGGCGTGCCGGATGCCCGCCCTTTCCGGGTGCCAGGCAGACGCCGATCGTGCACTGGGTGGTGGCGCGCGCTTCCCATGTCTCGCCATTCGGCACATAAAGGCAATGCGGCGGGGTCTTTTCGAAGACATCCATGCGGTCGCCCAACTCACCCCAATCCTTGCCGGCGGCGGTGAAACGGGCCTTGCCTTCGACCATCACGACAATGGCTTCCATGTCACCGGTGGCTTCGCCGATGGTTTCGCCTTCACGCAGACGGTAAAGATTGAAGCCGACATAACGCCAGCCCGCCGATTGCGGCGTGATTTCATGAACTTTGCCGTGATTACCAAACGGCCGGCGCAGGAGGTGGCTCATGATCCTGTTTCCTGTTTTTCGTTTCGGTCAGGCGGCGGCCTTGTCCAGGCCGACCTCGCGCGAGATCGACTTCAAAGCCTTGAGGCCCATGCTCTGGTAATGGAAGGGCTCGCGCACCGCGCTGTCCTGCTCGGCTTCGATGACCACCCAGCCGGCATAATTGTGGGCGGCGGCAACTTTCAGCACAGGCGCAAAATCAACACAGCCTTCCGGATCTCCCGGGACGGTGAACACGCCGCGGCGCACGCCTTCGATGAAGGAGAGGTTTTCGCCGCGCACCTGTTTCATGATTTCCGGTCGGATGTTCTTGGCGTGGATGTGAGTGACGCGATCCATGTATTTCTGCGCCACCTCCTCCGGGTTCGCGCCGCCAAAGGTGCAATGGCCGGTATCGAGCAGTAGCCGGGTGTGGGGTCCTGCCATTGCCATGAAACGATCGATATCGGCGGCGCTTTCGATGATGGTGCCCATGTGATGGTGATAGCCCATCTTCACGCCCTGTTCGGACGCATGCCTGGACAGGGCTTCATAACCTTGTGAAAAACGTTGCCACTGTTCGTCGCTCATGATCGGCCGGTCGTTGACCGGCATTGCATCATTGCCGTGAACGGTGTTGGAGCACTCGCAGACATTGATGTGGTCCCCGCCAGCAGCCTTCGTCATGTCGATGAAGGTCTGCAGAGCTGCCTTTTCGGTGGCGACGTCGTTGATAAGAAGATTGGTCGAATGCCAGCCGCCGACGAAACGCAGGCCGAATTCGCCGAGCTTGGCTTTCAGCGCGCCGCCTTCGTTCGGCATCTTGTGGCCTTTTTCGATACCATCGAAGCCGATCTTGCGGCAATCGGAAAGGCAATCTTCGAGCGACAGATGTGCGCCGATCCTGTGATCGTCGTCGTTAGACCACGCAATGGGGTTGGTTCCGTATAAAATCATGGATTTGGTCCTTCCGAATGACCGCAAGATCAGTTGATGCGCTGGCGCGCTGCATTCGCCTCGTAATGCGCGCGGGCCTTTTTGAGCTTTTCCGTATCGCCGACCTCCGGCACCGCGACATCCCACCAGCCGCCGCCTATGCCCGCACCGGTCTCGGCCTCCGTATCGATTACGATGACAGTCGGGATGGTTCGGCTGCGGGCTGAAACCAGTTCGGTTTCCAGCTGGGCAATATCGGCCACCTTGAGCGCATGCGCGCCCATGGCGGCCGCATGGGCCACGAAATCGATCTGCGGCTGCGTCTCGATATTGCTGTCCTTATACATGTTGTTGAACTCAGCCCCGCCGCATTCCTGCTGCAGCCGGTTGATGCAGCCGTAACCGCGGTTGTCGGTAAGCACGATGGTGAACGGCACCTGCATCATCACGGCGGTGGCGAGTTCGGAGTTGGCCATCATGTAGGAGCCGTCACCGACGAAGCAGACGACATCCTTCGTCTTGTCGGCAAGCTTGATGCCGAAGGCGCCGGCGACCTCGTAACCCATGCAGGAATAACCGTATTCCATGTGATAACCGCCGGAGGCCGCCCGCCACAGAACCTGCAACGCACCCGGCATGGTGCCGGCGGCACACATGGCGACCGTGTTTTCCTTTGCCTGACGTAGCACCGCGCCGATGACATGGGCATCCGATGGCAGGAAATTCGCGCCTTGCTGCTTCGGCGCGGCAAGGGCGCTGTCGGACAGTTTGAACCACTGATCGCGGGCGGCGAAATCGGGATCAGCGAAACGATGGTTGCCAAGACCGATCGACAGGCGGGTGAGCGCCACTTTCGCATCACAGACCAGCGGGATGGCGCCGTGTTTTGCAGCGTCGTAACCGGCGAGGTTGATGGAAACCAGCTTGCGGTCAAGGTTACCGAAGGCCGTCCAGCTGCCGGTCGTGAAATCCTGGAAACGCGTGCCGACCCCAAGGATCAGATCAGCGTTTGCGGCAATCTGGTTGCCGCAGTCGGTGCCGGTGACGCCGGGAGAGCCGAAATTCAGCTTTTCCGTCCAGTCTATGGCGCCCTTTCCGGCCTGGGTTTCGAGGATGGCGATGTTATGGGCCTTGGCAAATGTCAGGAGTTCACGCTCTGCGCCGGAATAAAGCACTCCACCACCGGCAATGATCACCGGATTTCTGGCGGCCTTCAGCGCCGCGATGACATCCTCGACCTCACGCGGGTCCGGTTCCGGCCGGCGGATGCGCCAGATTTTATGATCGAAGAAGCTTTCCGGCCAATCATAGGCCTCGGCCTGCACATCCTGGCAGAAGGCGAGCGTGACCGGACCGCAATTGGCGGGATCCGTCATCACCTGCATGGCACGCGGCAGCGCTGAAAGCAGATGTTCGGGGCGAGTGATGCGGTCGAAATAGCGGCTTACCGGGCGAAAGCAGTCGGTGACGCTCATGGTGCCGTCGTCGAAATCCTCGATCTGCTGTAATACCGGATCGGGCCGACGATTGGCGAACACGTCGCCGGGAATGAGCAGGACCGGCAAGCGGTTGACATGGGCCAGTGCCGCAGCGGTCACCATATTGGTGGCGCCGGGGCCGATCGACGAGGTGACGGCCATGGCCTTGCGCCGCCGTTTGGTCTTCGCATAGGCAATGGCCGCATGCGCCATGGTCTGTTCGTTCTGGCCGCGCCATGTGGGCAGCGTATCCTTCACGCCATGCAGCGCCTCGCCGATGCCGGCGACATTGCCATGCCCGAAAATCGCCCAGACACCTTCGATGAAACGTTCGCCATCCTCGTTCATCTGCGAAGACAGCCACCGGAACATGGCTTGCGCGGCCGTCAGCCGAATGGTTTTCGTCATGTGTTTTTCTCCTCCTGCCTGACCTTCCAGATCGTTCAACCGCGCCCGACGGCTACCCTGCGCGCCTCATCCCAAAGGCTGCAGAGGCGCTGGTAACGTGCCTGAATGTCCTCGATTGCCTCATTGTCGCTGATTGCACCCGCAAGCCATTCGCGGGCAGCCTGCCCGAATATGGTGCGGCCTACGGCAAAGCCCTTCACCAGGGGATAGCCGGCCGCGACCTTGAAACTGGCCGCAAGTTCGTCCTCCGGCGCATCGAGACCGAGCACCACGATGCCGCGGGTATTGGGATCGTTTTCGTCGATGGCCGCGCAGGTCTTTTCCCAGGCGGCGGCGCTGACCATCGGCTCGAGCTTCCACCAGTCGGGATAGACGCCGATCTCATAGAACCGGCGGATCAGCGTCGCGGTCGTTTCATCATCGACCGGTCCGACCTTGGAAGGAATGATTTCCAACAGGAATTCCAGACGATTGCGCCGTGCCGCGGAAAACAGGCGGCCGATCGTTGCCTCCTGCTCCGCCCGTATCCCGTCGGCATCGTCCGGATGGCAGAAGCACAGGACCTTGACGACGTTTTCCAGCGGCCATTCGCCAAGGCCCCCGTAATCCGGCCCAAGTTCCGGCTCCAGAACGAGAGGCCGTGAACCCGGCCATTCCACCGGCCGGCCGATCCACAAGCCGCTGCCTGACGCGGCGTGCAGGGCATCACGCCCCAGACGGTTGTCGCAGAGAATGCCGTAACCCGGCCGACCCGCCTGCACGGACAGCGCCGCCTGCAGGCAGAGCTGCTTGAAGCGGCCAATCTTGTTGGGCGTTGCGCCGTCCATGGCTTCGAGCTGCATGCGGTGGTCGAAGGCGAAAACCCGCATGGTCGACCAGTCATTATGGCGATTGGTGGCCCAGTGGATCTGCTCCAATTGGACATCCTTGCGCAGCGCCTTCTGCTTCACACCGCGTTTCAGGAAAAATTCGAGTTCCTGCAGCGATGGATAGGCCGGGGTGCAGCCGTGGCGACTGACCGCGAACGCGCCGCAGGCATTGGCGTATTCCAGTGCTCTCGGCCACGGCGCATCTTCCAGCCAGCCCTTGATCAGACCCGACATGAAACCGTCGCCCGCGCCCAGCACGTTGAAAACCTCGATTGGAAACCCCGGCCCGCTTTCGCCGTCGTCGAGGCTGTCCGGGACGTCGCCGGTGAAGGCAACCGCGCCGGCCGCGCCGCGCTTGCACACCAGCACCGCCTTCGACACTTTTCGCACGGCGCGCAGTGCCTCGATCGTATTCGTCGAGCCGCCGGCGATATGGAATTCCTCTTCCGTTCCGACGATCAGATCGAAGAGATGCAGGTGGCTCTGCAGCTTGGCGGTCACGCGACCGCTTTCGATAAAGCGGCTTTCACCGTCGCCATGGCCGGCAAGCCCCCAGAGATTGGGGCGATAATCGATATCGAGGCCGGTACGGGCGCCGTGTTTGCGCGCAAGCGTGATCGCCTTCAACACGGCGCTTTCGGTTTTCGGGTTGCTGAGATGCGTACCGGTGACGACGAGCGAGCGGCTTTCGCCTACGAACCCTTCATCGATATCGTCTTCGCAGAGCGCCATGTCCGCGCAGTTCTCCCGGTAGAAGATCAGCGGAAAATGTTCCTCGTCGCGAATGCCGAGCAGGACCAGCGCCGTCAGCCGCTCCGGGTCGGTCTTGACGCCGCGTGTATCGACACCTTCCTTCTGCAATTCCTCGCGGATGAAGCGGCCCATATGCTCATCGCCGACGCGGGTGATAAGCGCACTTTTCAAGCCCAGCCGGGCCGTGCCCGCCGCCATGTTGGTCGGCGAGCCGCCGATATATTTCTGGAATGACCCCATGTCCTCCAGACGACCGCCGATCTGCGAGCCGTAAAGATCCACCGACGAACGGCCGACCGTGATTACGTCCAATGTCTTCGTCATATCACTCCTCCGGCGTCCCGGGAAACGCCCCAGATATTCGGTTGCCCGCGGCGTGACCGCGGGCAGACTGGTCAGACGGCCTTGCCGACGTGGGCGATGCTTTCGCGAACGGCGGCGACGGGATCCTTCAGGTCATGGACCTCGGCCGCAAACGGCTCGAAACTGTAGGGACCGTCATAACCGGCCGCGGCCAGCGCCTTGATCTGCGCGATGTTTTCCAGACGGTCGGCGCCATCGACGAGAACACGATGGGCGTCGAGCATGTCTGCCACCGAGACCGCAGGGTCCACGACACCGGAAATGTGCACGAGACCGGTCTTTTCAGGAAAGAACTCTGTTTCCCCTGCAAGGTGATGGTGGAAGGTGTCGTGCACGAGCTTGTAGACCCCTTCCCCACCGGCTGCCTCGATTGCCTTCAGCGCTTCCTTTTTCGTGCGCAGTGACGAAATCGGGAAACCCAGCGGCTCGACGAGGCCGATGAGACCGCGTTCTTCGAGGATCGGTTTCATCGCCTTCAAAGCAGCCACGAGATCGTCGAAAGCCACTTTCGTGCCATCGTTGAGCGGGCACATGACCAGCGCCTTTGCACCACTTTCTGCCGCATAGTCGGCCAGTGCTTGCGCCCGTTTCGGCAGGTCGCCGGACCAGACATTGAAGGGATAGAGAGCGTTGATCGAGATGATCGTGACGCCGGCCCTGGCAGCCGCTGCCTTCACGGCAGCAGGATCGGTGGTGTTGACGATATCGGGCAGGTCGTTGCGGATTTCGACCTCGCTCAGACCGAGGCTCCTGGCCGCTTCAAAAAACGCTTCAAGCGAAAGTTTGGGTGCGGTGATGTGGTTTATCGCGAAACGCATGAACGGACCTCAGTTATAAAGCGCCGGGCGGGCAGGAAGGTTGATGGGAATGGCGTTGCCTTCGCTCTCCTGCGCGGCCACGCAGGCATCCGACGTGATGGCCGCAACATAGCCGTCCCAGGACGTCGGCCCGGATGCCGTGCCCCTGGCGGCGGCGTGTATGAAATCCTGCAACTCGACATCGTAGCTGGCAATGAAGCGGTCCTTCCAGTCGGTCAGGATGTCGTTCTGCAGCTTGGCGCCGAGACGCATCTGGATCGCCATCGGTTCCGGCAGTCTGGCGATACCGTCTTCGCCGACGACTTCGCACTGGATGTCGTAGCCGTAGTGGCAATTCACGAAGACCTCGACATCGATGATCGTACCCTTGGCGGTTTCAAGGATGACGACCTGCGGATCCTTGAGTTTGGCGTGACTGCGGGCGGCCGAACGCGGGAAAAGCACGCGGGCAGAAACATAATCGTCATCGAGGAGCCAGCAGAACACATCGATTTCATGGATCAGCGTGTCGTGGATCGCCATCGGCGTCACGTACTGCTCGGGAACGGTCGGATTGCGGTGGGCGGCATGTACCATGATCGGTGCGCCGATCTTGCTGTCGACCGCCTGTTTCAGCGCAACGTAACCGCTGTCATAACGGCGCATGAAGCCGACCTGCACGAGGCGTTTTCCGTGCTGCACTTCCGCATCGACGATGCGTTTCGCACCGTCGGCGGTCGTCGCCAACGGCTTTTCGCAGAAGCACGGCTTGCCGGCCGCAATGGCGGCAAGAACATATTGCTCGTGTGTCGCGCCCCAGGAGGTGACGAGTACGGCATCGACGTCGGAGGCGGCAATCAGCGCCTCGCCGGTATCGTAGATCGCCGCATCCGGGGCGATATCCTTCTTGACGGCTTCGGCCGAAGCCTTGTTGACGTCGCTGAGCGCTACGATTTTCGCGCCCCCGAGGACCTGGTTGATGCGGCGTGCGTGGTCGCGGCCAATGGCACCGGTGCCGATGACACCAATTCGGACAGTCATGGAGAAAACCTCACTTCCAGTATTTGTTGATGTAGCGCTTCGTTTCGCTGAGCATGAAGCGCGCGCTGTCTTCGGCGCGGTCCTCCCAGGCGAACACGCAGTTTGAAAGAACGCCGTCGAACTTCATGTCGGCCAGCGTGGAGAAGAACGTCTCCCAGTCGATTTCGCCCTGGCCGAAGTCCGTATGCTGGTGGACCCGCACCTTGGAGCCTGGCGGATTGACGATGTATCGCAATTGCGAGGACTTGTTGTGATCGTAGGTATCGGCCAGACGGACGTGAACGAGGTGCCCTTGCGTGGCCCGCAGGTTGGCAACCATGTCCGGGCCATAAAAGAAGGTATGGGGAGCGATGAACGAGGCTTTCACGGCCTTCGAGTTGATGGTTTTGATGATGTCGATAGCGGGAGCGATTTCCTCCACCCAGTCTTCCGGATGCGCTTCAAGAGACAGGATGATCCCCTCACGTTCGAGGATCGGCACCAGAACGTCCATCGCCTTGAAGAACTGCCCTTCACATGTTTCCGGCCGGTGAAGACCTGACCGGTCGTTCAGGCTCCGATCCGGAGACCCGCCCCTTCCAAATTCGGAAACGAGCATCGGGCATTCCATTTCGACAGCAATCTCGATGGCACGTTTCCAGTTCTCGATTGCCGGCTCCCATTCGTCCACGTAAGGGCTCGACCAGCGATACATGGGCTGCAAGGTTGCCAGCCCCAGGCCATGATCCTTCAGCGCCTTTTTGAAGCTGACCACGCGTTCCGGGTAAACCTTCGGCCGCGTCCACCAGGACAGGAAATCCGGGCGGGGCGAAAGCTCCACGAAATCATAGCCAAGCTCTGCTGTCTTCCTGCACGTTTCCTCGAGCGTCAGATGCCGGATCATGTGGGGGTCGAGAGCATGTTTCATAAATTCCTCCAGTAGATTTTTTCCGTTGCTTATCCGCAGCAACCGGAGACGGCTCGGCAGCGCCGCGGCTTACTTCGCGTAGCTGGCCATGTTCTCGGGGGTGACGAGTTCGAAAGGAACCCAAAGGGTTTGTTGCGTGTCTTCGCCAGCCGCCATTTTCACGGCCGTCTGCACCGCGACCTCGCCCTGTTTCGTGGCATTCTGGAAAACGGTGACGTCGATATCTCCGGCCTTCATCGCGGCCAGGCCGTCGGGCGTTGCATCGATGCCTGCAATCACCACCTTGTCCATCGGCACGCCGCCGGCCTTCAGGGCCTGGGCGGCACCGATGGCCATTTCATCGTTGTTGGCGATCACGGCATCGAACCGAACACCGGCAGTGAGCCATGAAGACACCAGATCCTGCGCCTGAGTGCGGTTCCAGTTTGCCGTCTGTTTTTCGAGGATTTCGATCTGGCAATCCGGCTTGGCGAACTGGTCCTCGACATCCTTGGTGCGCACCAGCGCAGCGTGGTTTTCAAGCGGCCCCATCAACACCACCGCCTTGCCCTTGCCGCCCATCAACCTGCATGCGGCCTCGGCCTCCATCGTGCCGGACTGACGTTCATCGGAACCGACGAAAGCCGTGCCTTTGGGCAGGCCGCTATCCAGTTCGGCCGGCGGATGATTGACATAGACCAGCGGAATTTTGGCATCGGCTGCGGCGCGTGTGATGGCGGCCGTCGCGTCGCCATCCACGGCGTTGACGATGATGGCGCTCACACCGTTGGCGATAAAGTTCTGGACCTGGTTAAGCTGCTTGGAGGGATCGAGTTGAGCGTCCTCCGCCAGCAATTCGATCTTCTTGTCCTTGCCGGCCTCGCTGCGCATCCCGTTCAACAGGATCGTCAGGAACGGGTTGTCGAAAGACGTCATGCTGACTGCAACACGGGTCTGGGCAAAGGCGGGCACTGCCAGAAGGCAAAGTGCGGTCGTCATCAGAAACTGCTTCATCACAGTCCTCACGGGGTTGGTTCGGGTTGTTTTATGGCTGCGGTGGAATGGAGGCGGCTTGCGCCGCCGTCATTTTCAGGTGGTCTTTACGCGCTTGCGCTGGCGGTAGACGTCGGCGACCACGGCGGCGACGATGATCGCGCCCTTGAGCATCTCCTGGTAATAGGCATCGAGCCGCAGGAAGGTGAAGCCGGAGATGATGACCCCGAAGATGACCATGCCGATCATAGTGCCGAGCACGGAGCCGCGGCCACCGGCCAGCGACACGCCGCCGATCACTGCCATGGCAATCGCATCCAGTTCATACATCGTGCCCATGCCGGCCTGCGCCGTCAGTCCTCGGGCCGCGACCACGATGCCGGCCAGGCCCGACAGAACGCCTGCAACCGCATAGATCTTCACCGTATGGCGCTCGACATTGATGCCGGACACGCGGGCGGCCTGCGGGTTGGCGCCTATCGCATAGGTGAATTTGCCATAGCGGGTGTAGCGCAGCAGGATATGCACGAGGAAGGCCACACCGAGGAAGATGAAAACCGGCGCGAGCCCCTGACCGAGCGCTGCGAAGCCATCGGTCGGAAAGCTGATCGGCTGACCTTTGGTGTACCATTTGGCAAAACCGCGGGCAGCAACCATCATGCCGAGCGTGGCGATGAACGGCGGTATCTTCGTATAGGCGATCAGCAAGCCGTTGATGAGGCCGCAGGCGAGGCCGATGAGCAGGCCAACCACGATCGGGATGATCACAGGCAAATCGGTCAGTCCGGGATAGACGGCGCGCGGGAAGGTGCCGACCTGCGCAAGGCTCATCGCTATCATGGCCGTCGCGCCGACGATGGAACCGGAACTGAGATCGATGCCGCCGGAAATGATGACCTGGGTTACCCCGATGGCGATGATGCCGATGACCGAGACCTGAAGGATCATGATCGACAGACGCTGGCTGTTGGCGAGAAAACTCTGCCCCTGGAAGATCCAGCCGAGAATCTCGAACGTGATCGAGATCGCGATGAGGACGAGGAAGATGTTTGCCTCGGCAGGTAACCTGCGCTTGGCATGGGGCATGGGAACGGCAGTCTGTGTGGCGGTATTCATGGCTATTTCTTTCCTCCCATGGCCTTTTTCAGCGAGCAGCCAGGTTCATTATCTTCACCTGATCGGCCTCGGCGCGATCCAGGAAACCCGACAGGTGTCCTTCGTGCATGACCATGATGCGGTCACTCATGCCGAGAACCTCGGGCAATTCCGACGAGATCATCAGGACAGCGACGCCCTCGGCGGCAAGGCCGGTGATGAGGCGGTGGATCTCCGCCTTGGCACCGACATCGATGCCGCGGGTCGGCTCATCGAGGATCAGAATACGCGGCCGGGTCAGCAGCCACCGGGCGATCAGAAGCTTCTGCTGGTTGCCGCCGGACAGGTTCTGCACCGTTTCCTGCAGGTCGGGTGTCTTGACCCGCAGCCGTGCGGCCATGTCCTCGGCGAGTTTGCTCACCGTTTTCTGATCGACGAAGCCAGCCCGAACATGCGAGCGGGTGATCAGTGCCGACTGGATGTTTTCCAGGCAGTTCAGCGACAGGAAACATCCGCTTTCCTTGCGGTCTTCCGTCAGGAACGCGAGGCCGTGGGTCATTGCGGCATTGGGGCTGTCGATCGTGACCGGTTGGCCATCGATGATGATTTCACCCGAACTCGCCGGCGAGACGCCGAAAAGCGCCTCGGCCACGTTCGAGCGTTTGGACCCGACCAGACCGGCAATGCCGAGAATTTCGCCGCGGCGCAGTGAAAACGAAATGTCGTGAAAGACCCCCTTCTTGGTAAGGTTCTTTACCTCGAGAATGACGTCGCCGATTGGGCAATCGACCTTCGGAAACATGTCCTTGATTTCGCGCCCCACCATCATGCGGATGATATCGTCGCGCGTGACATCCTTGGAGGCATGTGTGCCGATATACTTGCCGTCGCGAAAGACGGTGAACTCGTCGGCGATCTCGAACAGCTCGTTCATCTTGTGGGTGATGTAGACGATGCCGATGCGACGCGACTTCAGATCGCGGATGATCGTGAACAGGTGCTCGACCTCGCGGTCGGTCAATGCCGAAGTCGGCTCGTCCATGATCAGCACGGTGGATTCGTAGCTGACGGCGCGGGCGATCTCCACCATCTGCTTCTGGGCAATGGTGAGGTCCGACACCTGCGCCCATGGATCGATCTTGATAATCAGCCGCGCGAAAAGCTCATCGGTCATCTTCGCCATTCTGGCGTGATCGATAAGACCGAAACGATTGCGCGGCTCGCGGCGGATCCAGATGTTTTCCGCCACCGTCATCCAGTTCATCAGGGCAAGCTCCTGATGGATCATGGCAATTCCCTGCTCGAGAGCATCGAGCGGGGATTTCAGCGTGACGATGTCGCCGCGCAGCCGGATTTCACCGGCATCGGGCTGATAGACGCCGGCGATGATCTTCATCAGCGTCGATTTTCCGGCGCCGTTTTCTCCCATCAGGGCATGAACCGTGCCGGGGCGAACCCGCAGCTGGACATCATCGAGCGCCACGACACCGGGAAATTCCTTGCGGATACCCTCGATCGCCAGAAGTCCATCGGTATCGGTGGCATCGAGCGTGCGCTTGATCGCCGCCGCCGTTGAAGGGCTAATCATCGAAACATTCCTCCAGAGACAAGCGAAGGAGCCGGATCGATCCGCCTCCTCCAGTCGCGCTAAGCCTCAGTTCTTGGCCTGATAGGTCTTGAGGTTTTCGGGCGTGACGAGTTCGAACGGCACAAACACCTTCTTCTCGACCTTCTCGCCCTTGGCGATTTTCAGGGCGGCATCCACCGCGCCCTTGCCCTGGCCGGCAGCATTCTGGAACACGGATACATCCAGGTCGCCGGCATTCATCGCCGCAAGCGCGTCCTGTGTCGCATCGATCCCGGCAACGATCACGTCCTTCATCGAACGTCCCGATGTCTTCAGCGACTGGATTGCACCGATCGCCATTTCGTCGTTGTTGGAGATGACCGCGTCGAACTTGACGCCTGCCGACAGCCAGTTCGTCATCAGGTCGGCGCCTTGTGTACGCGACCAGTTGGCCGTCTGCTCCTCGACGATCTTGATGAAGCTGCAGTCCGGCGTGGCGATGACGTCCTTGATGTCCTGGGTGCGCATGCGTGCCGCCTGGTTGGACAACTCACCCATCAAGACGACCGCATTGGCTTCGGTCTTGCCTGCGGCCTTGAGGATACGGCAAACCTCCTTGGTCTGCAGCGTGCCGGATTCCTTTTCATCGGACGCCACGAAAGCCTGTTTTTCCGGAAGCGTTTCGACGTTGACAGGCTGACGGTTAACATAGACGAGCGGGATGCCGGCAGCCGCGGCGGCCTGCGAAAGCGCGACAGTCGCATCCGTATCGACCGGATTGACGATGATCGCGTCGACGCCACCGGCGATGAAGTTCTGCACCTGGCTGAGCTGCTTGCTCACGTCGTTCTGAGCATCCTCGATCTGCAGGGTCACGCCGTTCATGCTTTTGGAATAGTCGATCATGCCGTTACGCAGGACCGTCAGGAAGTTGTCGTCGAACAGTGCCATAGACACACCGACGGTCTGTGCGGATGCCGTTGTCGCCAGCAACGATGCGAATGCAGCGAGTATCAGATGCCGTTTCATGCCAATCTCCTCCTCAGATTGCGTTCCCCCGCCACCTTTGCTTCAAGCTGCCGGCGGGCCTGAAAAAACCCGTGCAGCAACGCCCACCGAAGCGGCAATGCCGCGGGCGTTTTCACTTTCCGGTGCTTGTTCAGGTGCGATGGCCTCCACCACCGCGACGTGAGAATTTCCCAGAGCCGGGAGAAGGTCAACAAGGCTGAAGTCTAGTTTCCCATCAACACTGATAGAAAGCATCGAGCCGCAATGATAGATTCTATCAAAACCTCAGATACTTTCAGGAACCCAGAGATGCGCCGGCAGGAAACGCTGGCCGGGACTTTCGGCCATGCCGTTCTCGATCGTATGGACCATGGTGGTGACAAGATCGGTGCAGAGTTCGCGCAGTGGCGTCTGGAAGACGCCGGCAAGCCGTCTCTCCAACAGGGCCTGTCGCGATTCCGGCGTCAGTTCGTTGACGATGCAGGCGATCTGCTCGGATTTGTTGCTATCCTTCAGCGCCTCGATCACGCCCTCCATGCCACCGCCCATACAATAGACGCCGACGAGATCCGGGTGGCGCGACAGGGTGTCCAGCAGCATTTCATAGGTCAGACGCCGGGTTTCGAGATTGATCAGCGCGTCGAGAACCTGAAATTCGGGCGCGTATTCGCGCATATACGAGCGAAACCCCATCTCTCGAAGAGAATGACCGTGAAAGCGGTGACCGCCCAGGAAGAGCAGAACCTTGCCCGGTGTGTGTGACACTTTCGAGATCATCCAGGCGGCACTTCGGCCGACCTTCATGTTGTTGGTTCCGAGATACGCCTCACGCACACCCTGAGCGAGGTCCGTCAGAAGCGAAAAGGTGGGAATACCCTTGCTCTTCAGGATCGTCACCGCGGCTGTCACGTCGTGGTGGTCTGGACCTGTGGCAGCCACGGCCTGCACCCTGCCCGACATGCCGACAATCAGTTCCGCAAGCTCGCCTGGTTCTCCCGAGCGGGCATATTGTATGTTCAGCAGGATCCGCCGGTCCGTGACCGCAGCAGCGGCCGCGTGAAGCTCATTGGCAAAATCCTGATAAAAAGCCTGCTTTTCCTTTCGCAGGATCACACCGACCTGGTAGGACGGCATATCGGCCATCATGCGTTGGCGAATGATGTTGGCGCCGTGAAAACCGATCTTTTCGGCAGCCGCGAAAACCTTGCGAGACGTTTCCTCCCGCACTGGCAGGCGGCCATTCAGAACGCGGTCGACCGTGGCCACACTGACACCGGCCGCAGTCGCCACATCGGTAATCGTGGGACGTTTCATTTCACTTCCCCTGAAAGCAATCCATCAAGAAATGGATGAATTCTGTCAGAAAAAGTCATTTAAGCAACGGCTGTCAATGCCGTTGAAACGCGCAGGCATCGATAGGCGGCGAAATCCGGCTCGGTTCACTGTCGGTGATCGCATCAAGGAAATCGGCGCCTGAAACGAAAAAGTTCACCGCATGGACGGTTCGCCGAACGCCGCCCAATAGCAGGCGAGGCTGCGACATTGCTGTCGCAGCCCTTTGTCAAATCAGCCTTTGATAAACGCCAGCAGGTCGGCATTCAGTGTGTCGGCATTCACCGTGAGCATGCCGTGCGAGAAGCCCGGATAGGTCTTCAGCGTGCCGTTTTTCAACAGTTTGGAGGACTTGTGCGCCGAGTCGGCGATTGGAACGATCTGGTCGTCTTCGCCGTGCAGGACGAGCGTCGGCACACCTATGGCCTTGAGGTCTTCCGTCTGGTCTGTTTCGGAAAACGCCTTGATGCCGTCGTAATGCGCCTTGGCGCCACCCATCATGCCCTGACGCCACCAATTCTGGATCACACCTTCATGCACCGTGGCGCCATCGCGGTTGAAACCGTAGAACGGACCGGCCGGAACATCACGGAAGAACTGCGCGCGATTGGCGGCGAGTGCGGAGCGGAAACCATCGAAGACTTCCATGGGAAGGCCTTCCGGATTCGCAGCGGTCTTCAGCATCAGCGGCGGGACAGCCGATACGAGCACGGCCTTGGCAACGCGGCCAGCCGGTTCGCCGTGCTTTGCCACATAACGGGCAACTTCACCGCCGCCGGTGGAATGGCCGATATGGACGACGTTCTTCAGGTCCAGCGCTTCCACGACGGCGAAGGCGTCGGCTGCATAATGATCCATGTCGTGGCCATCTGCCACCTGCGCGGAACGACCATGGCCACGGCGGTCATGAGCGACGACGCGATAACCCTTGGAGAGGAAAAACAGCATCTGGGCATCCCAGTCGTCCGACGACAGCGGCCAGCCATGGTGGAACATGATCGGCTGTGCGTCCTTCGGACCCCAGTCCTTATAGAAGATTTCGACGCCGTCCGTGGTGGTGATCGTACCCATAGTCTTAGCTCCTTGGTTTGCGGGGTTTTGCGAGGCCGCCGAGACCTCGGATTTAAAGGAAATAGGAAGCGCGACAGTTGCGGCCAGAGCGGCTGCTGAAAGCAGCGCGTTGCGGCGGCTCAATGTCAAAAGATCGGTTGTCATCGTTATCCGTCCGTGTGGCTGTCAATCGTGTGGTCGATGTCAGCCTGCTGTTCGAGATGGTCTGTTTGTTTGCTGTAAGGGGATATTCGCCGAAAACTCTCAAGCGAACAATTGCATCAATAATTTCGATATAATTGCCGATATCGCAACAATAAGAGCATCAAGAAATGATCGCCCCGTTATCGCTTGTCCTGCCAATCCGTTTAACCGCCAGAATGTCAAACCGCGTTTTGTCAGGACAAGCGTGTTATGCGCAAATCAACGCGCCACGACTTGCGCCTTGGTGACGGAATTTGGACGATTTTCGCCAAATGCGGCGATATGCTCAAGCGTCGTCGGCCGAGGCCGCTGGCCAAGATGTTTAGATGGAAGGCAGAAGACGAGACAAAGATGCCTGGGCCCAGGTCCGGTTTTCCGACGCCAGTCTTTCGCGAACCCAGCTTTCGTCCACGTCCACGCCTACTGTCGCAAAGACTTCGAATTGCATGGCAGTCGTGTTGATCGGCATCTCCCGAAGGCGGCCGAGCGCACAATCGAACCCCACAGCCCATGCCTGCCAGTACCGCATGCCTTTTCGGGCGGCGGTTTCGGCGAGAATATCGTTCCATTCCGTTGCCAGATCAGGCCGGTCGGCCCAAAGTGCCACCGGAATGCAGCCGATGGCAAGGCCGTAACAGGTCGTCAGATCGTGGCGCAGCGAGGCGACATGCACGGCGCAATCCTGCGCCGTCTTCAGGGCTGCGTCCTTTTCACCCTTCAGCCAGAGGATGCGCATCAACAGCGATAACACCGCCGTCTTGCCGTCCACCTGCGCATGGTTGGTATGATTATCGCGATCCGGTGTCTTGTCGCCGGCAATGACCTGATTCAGCAGATCCAGCGCGATGTCCTGATTGCCGAGGAAATGATTGGATAGAGCAAGCATATGGTCGGCGGTGAGGATATGGGCAGTTTCGCCCGTCAGATAGGCCGGTTTCTTGAACTCTTCCGCGAGGAGAAGGCTGGATCGATAATCGCCGGCGAGGATGGCCTGCGCCCAAAGCCCCCAGGACGCCCTGAGTTCACCGGCCTGATCATTGCCCTCGGTCGCAACATCCATGGCGCGCTGAAATGCGCCTTTCATTTCCGCACCCGGGCCTTCGATATGCCAAAGCGCGTGGCCGAGCGCTGACATGAGTTCGCCTTCGGCGGCAGATCCGGCCATATCCGTCCCCGCCACGGCCTTCACCGAACGGCGCAGGATCGAAAGGTATTCATCAGGCAGAGACAGATGAAACCAGAGCGGCGCAGAGGCGGTGGCGAGCTCAACGCCGACCTGCGGGATTCCTTGCGTCGACAAGGACCAGTCAAGCGCCGCGCGAAGATCGTCGACCCGCCAGCCGTTTTGCGCCAAGCTTTGCTGCGGATCGTTTCCATCCCAGGCAACGCGGTCGGCGGAAAAAAGATGCAGCGTATGCGCTGCATGGGCATTCCTGGTCTCGATGTCCTGCCCGCTTTCCAGCAACTTTTCTTCCGCAAAAAAGCGTGTCGTATCGAGAAGCCGATAAAGGCTCGAGCGGCCGCTGCGATCCATCGTGACAAGCGATTTCGAAACCAGCGCGGTCAAAGTGTCCATTGTATCGATCTCGGCAAGACCGCTCACCGAAACGACGGAATCCAGCTCGAAATAGGAGCGAAACACGGCCAGGCTTCGAAAAACCACCCTCTCCTGCTCGGTCAGAAAGTCGTGGCTCCATTCGAGCGTTGCCCTCAACGTTTTCTGGCGGGGCAAGGCCGTGCGCCTGCCTCGCGTCAGCAATGAAAAGCGATCATTGAGACGCGCCGCGATCTCGCTTGCATCGAGCATATCCATGCGCGCGGCAGCCATTTCGATTGCCAGCGGAATACCGTCGAGTTGCTGGCATATCCTGGTCACCGCAGCGACATCGGATTCGGCCAGCGTAAACTCGTGGTAACTGGCCTTGGCGCGCTCGCAAAAAAGCTGAACGGCCGAATAACGGATGGCTTCGTCCATCGTTGCGACGCCCTGGCCGGGTGTCTCGAGCGCGGGCAACCGGAAGACCCATTCCCCCTCGGCGCGAAGCGGCTCTCGGCTGGTCGCCAGAAGCGAGATTTCGGCCACGCCCTGCAGGATAGCCTCTGCCAGTTTCGCAACGGCTTCGATCAGGTGTTCGCAGTTGTCGAACAAAAGTAGTGCGGGCTGTGATCGCAGATGTCCGATGATCGCCTCTTCGACACCGGCAACGGAAGCAGCAAGACCGAGCTGAGTCGCGACCGCCGTGGTGACGAGCGAAGGATCGGACAGTGGCGCAAGATCGATGAAATAGGCGGCGACATCACGTGCCGAGGCATAAGCTTGCGCGACGGCAATGGCGGCCGTCGTCTTGCCGATGCCTCCCGGTCCGGCGATTGTCAGGAAACGCCGCTCTTCCAGCAGCGTTACAAGCCCATCCACGGCCTCATCGCGGCCAATGACCCTTACGAGGTTGCGCGGCAACCGGGTGTCGCCCGGCCGGGCAACAGGCGGCGTGACCGCCAAAGGTGGCGATGGCGCGGCCTGATCGATCTGGCCGACGAACCGATAACCGCGTCCGGCTTCGTTGCGGATATATCGGTCCGTGTCCTGCTTTTGGCCGAGCGCCTTGCGCAAGGACGACAGATGCACCCGCAGGGCATTCTCATCCACCGTCGTATCCGGCCAGACCCTGGCCATCAGGTCCGCCCTGGTCACCAGCTCGCCGGGCTGTTCGAGAAGCGCGACGAGGATTTCCAATGCCCGTGAACCTATACGGACGGTCTGCCCGTCTTCACTCAATGAACGTGTGCGCAGCGATAGTTCGAACCCGTCAAACCGGACGATATCATCGGCAATATTCTGCATGAAGGCGGGTACAATCTCTTGAGCGGCAGGCCAAGCCGCCGTCGTTCGAACACGACTTAAGCTTTCTTCACACCCCTTAATTACCGCCTTCCGGCCCATCTCGCTACCGTGGAACTGCAAACGCCCCACAGCAAAAAGCGAGAGAACCCCATGTCCATTCACTTTACCGATCTCGGCAACACACCATCTGAACCCATTGATCTCCCCGCTCTTTCGCTTACCGGTTCGAAGGAAATTTCACGCCTGCTGGAATCCGCCCAGCGACATGCGGAAAGCAGCCGCAGTGTCGCCCTCGACTATATCAGCCAAGCACGCGCACTTCTTTCGGCCCCTGCCCCCGTCTGCAAACCCGGCGGTCTGGCGCCATGGCAGATCAAGCGTGTCGAACGGATCATCGATGACAGGTTGGAGCACGGCGTTACGCTGCGCGAACTTGCGGGACCGGTCGGACTGCGCAACGGCTATTTCTGCAAAGCCTTCAAGACCAGTTTCGGCACCTCGCCCTATTCGTTTCTTCAGGCCAGACGTGTCGAGCGGGCAAAAGATCTCATTCTCGGCAATGACCGCTCCCTTTCGGAAATAGCGCTCGATTGCGGCCTTTGTGATCAAGCTCATCTGTCGCGTGTCTTTCGAAAGTTCGCAGGTGTTTCGCCAAGCCAGTGGCGAAAGATGTACCTCCAGGAAGGGCGTCATTGAAATCATGGACAGGCAAAAGACGACAACCGCGCTGGACGTGGTGCCAGGCATCACCGCCTATACAGTGGATGCGGATATTCAGGCGTTCCTCGACCGATTTCCCCACTCACCCGACACGCTCGCCGCCTACCGGGCGTTCATTCTCCCGGAATGTTTGCCACACCCGGAAGAATTTCAAGTGGATATCGATTTCATCGCCGCGCCCGAACCCCACGCGGGCACGTTTTTCCGCCTTATCCGGCCTCGCCAACGCCCAGTCAGATTGCCCGTAATGGCCTATTTCCATGGCGGCGGCTGGCAGCGAGATACCGCGCATTCCCACGACCGCTGGCTCTACCAGCTGGCTGCGCGCGCGGGCATCGCAATCGCCAGCCTGGATGACGCGTTCAGCGACGAAACCGGAATGGCGAGCAGAATTGACTTGTCCGAGCAGATGATCCGAAATCTCATGGACGACGCCATCATGCTGGAGCTGAATGCGGCATGCCTGACGATTGGAGGCGATGGCCTCGGTGGGCGTTTGGCCGCGTCGTTCAGTCTTGCAATCTGCCGCAGGAGAGGCTTGGCCGTGCAGGCGCTTGTTCTTATCTGCCCGCTCATCTTCGAAACCAGGACAACCACCTTGGGGGAGCAATACGGATCGGGCCCGCTAATGACAGCCGCGGTCGTTCGGTATTTTCTCGAGATCCAGACACCCGACCCGGCAGGCTCTTCCATACCGGCATCCCGCGTCGTCGCGCGTCTGCTTGGCAACGCGCCGCCAACGCTCATCATCACCGCTGAACACGATCTGCTGCGGGACGACGGAGAGAATTATGCGCGCACCCTGATGGCAGCCGGCGCGAATGTTTCGGCGCAACGGTATATCGGAACCATTCACGGCTTTCCGATCATCGACGCCCTTGCCGACAGTTCGCCGGCAAGGGCGTCGATGGAGCAGGTGGTTGCAACTTTGACCACGGCAGCTTCGGGCCAACAGGTCTGATTGCGGTAGCGCTGCCGGCCGTTTCGATCAGGGTTTCGTGGCCAGTCTCTTTTCTGTCTTCGCATCGAAGAGATGAACGTTTTCGGGTGCGAACGTCAGACGGATCATTGCTCCTGCAGCGAGCGTGGAACGGCTGTTGAGCACGAGGACAATCTCGGGGGCAGTGGCCGTCGTGACAAAGGTGGTCGCACCCGTGGATTCGATCGTCGCGATCGGCACCTCGAAACCCGGCATATCCTGCGCGGCAATCGCCAGATGTTCTGGACGTATGCCCACCAGAACGGCGTGGCCGGGAGGAAGGCCGAGGTCAAGATCCAGCACCTGCGATCCCGGCAGGTCGAGAACGAGCGATTTACCGTCACGGCCGGACTTCGCGGGAATGAAGTTCATGGCCGGCGACCCGATGAACCCGGCAACAAAGCGGTTGGCCGGGCGGTCATACAGTTCAAGCGGCGGCCCCTGCTGTTCGATCACGCCGCTGCGCATGATCACGACATGGTCGGCCATGGTCATGGCTTCGACCTGATCATGCGTGACATAAACGGATGTGGCGCCAAGCCGGTCGTGAAGAGCCCGGATTTCCTTGCGCATGTGCACACGCAGGGCCGCGTCGAGGTTGGACAACGGCTCATCGAACAGAAACGCCTTGGGGTGACGGATGATCGCCCGGCTCATTGCCACGCGCTGACGCTGGCCACCGGACAATTCCCGCGGATAGCGGTGCAGCAGGTCGGAGAGGCCGGTAATCGCCGCAACGTCCGCGGCCGCCTTTTTTGCTTCGGCTTTTTTGACGCCCCTGATCTTCAGGCTATAGGTCAGGTTCTGCTCCACGGTCATGTGCGGATAAAGCGCGTAGGACTGGAAGACCATGGCAAGGTCGCGCCGCCTGGGCGGCACATCGTTCATTCGCTCCCCGGCAATCATCAGGTCGCCGCTCGAAATGGTTTCAAGCCCGGCCAGAGAACGCAGAAGCGTCGATTTTCCGCAGCCCGAGGGCCCGACCAGCGCGACGAATGCACCTTTGGGGATCGAAAGTTCGATATCCTTCAGGGCGTGGTATGCGCCGTAATATTTGTTGACGCCGGAAAGTTCGATCTGCTGGGTCATTTAAGGGCTCCCGATGTGAGGCCGGAGACGATGCGCCGCTGCAAGAGCACGAAGATCGCAAGGATCGGCGTCACGTACATGGTGGCGTAGGCCATGATGTTGTTCCATTCACTGGTGTTGGGTCCCATGAAGGAATTGAGGCCAACGCTTGCGGGCTGCAGGCTGACGTCCTGGATCATGGATTTGGAATAGACGAACTCGCCGAAGGCCTGCATGAAGATGAGGATCGCGCTGACCAGAATGCCGTTTCTCGCCAGCGGCAGGACGATATGGAAGAACGCGCCGATGCGGGAATTGCCATCGACCAGCGCCGCCTCTTCCAGTTCCAGCGGCACCGCCATGAAGGTCGCTCGGACCAGCACGACGAAGAAAGGCATGCTTTTGGCGGCAATCGCCAGAATGACCGCAAGCCGGGGATAATCGAGGAGGCCGACCTGCGTGAAGCCGACGAAGATGGGCGTGACCATCAGCGAGGCGGGCAGAACCTGCAGCATGAGGATGAGGAACAGGCCGATATCCACCCAGACATTGCGATAACGCGCCAGGACATAGGCGCAACCGGTGCCCAATGCTGCGATCAACGCCACGGAGCCGAAGGCGATGACGGTGGAGTTCCAGAGATAACGCCCCATGTTCCGGCTTTCCCAGACAAAGGTGAACGTCGCCCATTGCGGTGCCGTTGGCCAGAAGCTCGGCGGGTTCGCGAACATTTCCGAACCACCCTTGAGGGACGTGACATACATCCAGTAGAGCGGAAACAGGTAGATCGCCGCCATGACAAAGGCGATCAGGAGCATCAGACGATTGCGTGCGGTCTCGCTCATCCGCGCACCTCATGACGTGTGGAACGGACATAAACGGCGGCGGCGAACATCACGAACACCGTCATGATGACCGAGATCGTTGCACCCCGGCCGAAATCGTATTGGCGGAAGGACAGGTCCCAGGCCCAGTATTGCGCGACATTCGACGAATTGTTCGGCCCGCCATCGGTGATGGCCGCAAAAAGATCGAACTGCTGCAGCGTGAAGATCAGACCAAGCGAGATGATTGCCCCGATAGTCGAGCGCATCATGGGCAGCGTGATCGTCCAGAAACGCTGCCAGGCATTGGCACCGTCCATTTCTGCCGCCTCGTAGAGATCGCCCGGAATGGCGGACAGACCGACCGAGAGCAGGATCATGTTGAAGGATGTGCCGAGCCAGATATTGGCGATGACGACGGCCCAGAGGGAGAAATCCGGATCGGAGCGCCAGAATATGTTTCCGTCGATCAGGCCGCTTTCCCGCAGGAAAAAATTGAGGACACCGAAATCGCCCGAGAGGATCCAGTTCCAGATGGCACCGACGACGAGGCCGGGCATGACCCATGACACGAGGAAAAGGCCACGCAGCCAGCTTGCGCCGGGGAAATTCGTCCAGAAGAACAGCGCCAGGCCAAAACCGAGGAGAAATTGTCCGGCAATGGATCCGACGACGAAAACCACGGTATTGGTCAGGATGGGGATCGTTTCGGGCTGCTTGAACAGCGCCACGTAATTATCGAACCCCACGAACGGCCGGATGAAGCTGCCGAGGCTGAACATGTCGACCTCCTGAAAGCTCATCAGGATATTGTAGATCAATGGCAAGCCGGCCAGTGCGAACAGGAAGGTGAAGGGCACGCCGACCAGCATGATGTCGAAACCCCGGCCATCCCTCACGCTTGCGAAAATCCGTCTCATCAAAACCTCTTGTCATCGCCCGTAACCGCCCGGCGCATTTGCGCGCCAGACAGTCGTCCGGGAGGAAGCGGGATTTTTTGGCCCGCCATGAAGACGTCGGCGGGCCAAGGGACATGTCATCCTTCGATGGACTTGATCTTTTCGGCCGCCTGATCGAGTGCCGCTTTCGGCTCCATCTGACCCGTCAGCGCAGCCTGAATGGCATCCTGGATCGCCTTGGAGATCTTTGGCCATTCGGGCGACGGGCCGCGCGGCTGGGCGTATTTCATCTGCTCGATAAAGGTCGCCAGCGCCGCATCCTTCACGGCATTGCCGGTCGGAGGCACGGGAAGGTCAGCACGAGCGGGAAGCTGGCCGAAATCCTTATACATGGTCGCATCCTTCGACGCGAAGAATTCCAATGCCTTGAACGCTTCCTTCGGGTGCTTGGTGCTGGAGAAGATCGCCCAGTTATAATCACCCATGGCCGAAGAACGCTGCGCCCCTTGCTGTGGCACCGGCAGAAGGGCCGTGCCCCATTCGAACTTGGCATCCGTCAACATGCGGTCGATTTCCCACGGGCCGGAGATAACCATGGCCGCATTGCCCGCGTTGAAGGTCGCGGTCGAATCCCACTGGCTGCGGGTGAGCGTATCGGGAGAGGTCAGCTTTTCGTCGAACAACTGCTTCCAGATGGTGAGCGCCCGCACGGCACCTTCGCCATTGATGGCCTTGTAGCTGGCACCGCCCATCTGAGCCCAGGGAAGAAACTGAAAGGTCCCTTCCTCGTTCGCCTTGGCACAGAAGGTGATGCCGTAGACATTCTTGGAAGGGTCGTTGAGCTTGCGCGCCGTCTCGACCAGTTCATCCCAGGTCTGCGGCGGCTTGTTCGGGTCGAGCCCAGCAGCCTTGAACAGATCCTTGTTGTAATAAAGCGCGATGGTGTTGGTGGCCTTCGGCACACCGTAATACTTGTCGTCCCAGGTCGCCGATTTCAGCGGGCCCGGAAAGTAGTTCTGCGGTTTGATGACGGTCGACGTCTCGATCATGTCCGTCAGGTCGAGGAATGCCTTGCGGGAAGCAAACATCGCATGGTTCGGGTTGTCGATGGCGATGATATCTGGCGCCTTGCCGGTGGAATAGGCGCGCATCGCCTCGCTGACCACGTCATCGAACTGGATCTGCCGGTATTCGATCTGGATACCGTTATTCTGCGCGTTGAATTCCTTGATCAGATTGGGTGCGGGCTGAATATCCCGGTCCAGCGACCAGAGCGTCAGTTTCACATCCTCGGCTTTGGCGGAAAGACCGCCAAAGGCGGCAGTCGTCAGAGCCAGTGCAACGGCAATCGAATGCTTTCGGATACCCATGGTTTTCCTCCTCTTAAGGTTATCCTCGACGTCACATTGCCGACCGCAAACCTCCTCATGCGACCGGCAACGCATTTTCATCAGGACGGATCGACGACGAAACTTCCGCCGCGCGCCTGCTTCAGGTGATTGAGACCATGCACCTGCCCCGTCATTTCCAGCGCATCGCGGTAGACAGGATCGTGCCATCCCTCGATATCGATGGAACCGGACCAGCCGGCGAGGCGCAATTC
The DNA here is from genome assembly GCA_900472395.1 of Hyphomicrobiales bacterium. Classification (GTDB taxonomy): domain Bacteria; phylum Pseudomonadota; class Alphaproteobacteria; order Rhizobiales; family Rhizobiaceae; genus Neorhizobium. The sequence continues at coordinate 96,167 of UCHV01000048.1, read as the reverse complement.
CGAAATGATATCCGTCCAGTTGCTGTCACCGAAACCGGGTGTGCGCATGAAAACGAAAGGATGCTTGCCAAAAATGCCATGTTCGCGGATCACGTCCCAGCGGATGGTGGCGTCCTTGCCGTGGACGTGGAAGATCTTGTGCGCCCATTTGCGGATCTGCGGCAGCGGGTCGATCAGATAGACCATCTGATGGCACGGCTCCCACTCGATCCCGATATTGTCATCCGGCGTTTCGTTGAAGATCAGCTCCCAGGCGTCCGGGTTGTGGGCAATATTCCAGTCGCCGGTCTGCCAGTTGCCATCCATGGCGCAATTCTCGAAGGCAATCTTCACGCCCTTGTCGGCAGCGCGCTTGGCCAGTTCGCCAAAAATTTCCCTGTAGCGCGGCAGGCTTTCCGGCAGCGGTTTGTTGCGGATGCGCCCGGTAAAACCAGCCACGCAGGTCGCACCGAAATGATGGGCGTTATCGATGCAATCCTTCCAGCCCTGCAGCGTCTGGAGATCGATATCCGTGCCCTCGAGAGGGTTTCCGAACATGCCGATCGTCGAAATGGTAATATCGCGGTCGCCGATCGCCTCCACGCATCGTTTGCCCAGTTCGGCAATGTCCTGACCGTTGGTCGTCTGCCAGAAAAACGGCTCGAAACTCTCAAAACCCATGTCGGCGATCTGCGCTATGCGCTCCGCCGCATTGCCTTTGGTGGCGCTGACCATGGTGCCGATGCGAATGGCGTTACTGCTCTGCTGGCTCATCATTCTCTTCCCTTATGCTGCAAGATCGACCACGCGCCCGTTGCGCGCGCTTTCTATGGCGCCGAAGACCATGGCGAGGCTTCGAATATTGTCTTCCCCAGTGGTTTCGGGCCGCTGACCCGTGCGGATCGCCGCAAGAAAATCGGCAATGACGCTGGCATGGCCGTGGGTTTCTTCCGCCCGGAGCGGCTGGGGGATTTCCACCGGCTCAAAACCGCGCAAAAGCCCCTCTTCCGGTCCCGCGACAGCTGCCTTGAATGTTTCATCGCCGTCCCAGGTCAGCATGCCCCGGGTGCCGACGATACGCCACGCGCTTTCCCAGCTGGTGCGCTCGCCTTCAGCGCACCACGAACCGCGATAGGTGAAAACGACATCATCGGAGAAGCGGAAGACCGCATTGGCGGCAGCCCCGTGCGCATACCACGACCCCGGCGGATTGGTTTCCAGGCAGTAGACCGAAAGCGGTTGCTTATCAGACACATAGCGGGCCGCATCGAATGTATGGATCGCCATGTCCAGAAGCAGGACATTGTCCATCTTCTCGCGAAACCCACCGAAATGCGGACCGATGAAGAAGTCGCAATGGATCGCAGTGATGTCGCCGATCGCACCGCTTTCGACAAAACGACGCATGCGCCGGACGCCGGCGATGAAGCGGCGGTTCTGCACGACGGAATGGATGCGCCCGGCGGCATTTGCTGCACGTACCAGATCGGCAGCCTCTTCCATCGAAGACGCCATCGGCTTTTCGCTCAGGACATGGCAACCCCGCGAAAGAGCGGATGTGACGACGGAGTGGCGCGCTGCCGGAATGACGACGTCGAAGACGATATCGGCCTTCGTCTCTTCGAGAACTGCATTCAGGTCCGTGCCGATGACGATATCAGCAAGACCGAATTCCGCCGCGAGCGACTGCGCGACGCTTTCATTCAGATCGACAAGACCGACGACGGTCAGTGCCGCCTTCAGATCAGGGGTGGATTGGACCGCTCGAAGCCAGCCTTTGGCCATAGCTCCGCACCCACACAGAACAACCTTGTATGTCACGTAAACCTCCCAGAGACATCTACGGGCGACAACCTCCTCATCGACCGTAAACGTTTACGGAAACTATGGACAGCGCCACCATTTTGTCAATACTGGTTATGAACAGGGGTGAGATTTGGATATTCGCATGAAGGGCATCCGCCAGCTGGCAGACTATCTCGACATATCGATCGGAACCGTTTCGCGTGCCTTGAACGGCAAGGCGGACGTCAACCCGCAGACACGCCAGCGCGTGCTGGAAGCCGCCGAGAAGCTGGGTTACGTCGCCAACCAGTCCGGCCGGTCGCTTCGCAAGGGCTCAACCGGCGTCATCGGCTTCATGATGCAGACCGGCCCCGACATAACCGGCCAGGGCGATACGTTCTTCATGAGCGTTTTCGATGGCGTGCAAAGCGTGCTGTCACGTCACGACCTGGATCTCGTGGCTCTTTTGTGTTCGTCATCGGAGGATCCCGATGCCTATCTACAGCGAACGGTCGCGCGCGGATTTGCGGACGGCATCATTCTTTCGGCGACACGGCGCAACGATGCACGTTTCGAATTGCTGGACCGGCACAAGATCCCATTCATTTCGCTTGGCCGCAGCCTGACCGATGTCGGCCAGCCGTGGCTCGATCTGGATTTCGAGGCTATGGCCGAAATCAGCATGGAGCGTTTCATCCGCGCCGGGCACACGGAAATTGGCGTGATCTGGCCACATGGCGATCTCAACCTGGGTCATCTGTTCATTGACCGCTGCCGTCAGGTTCTTGAAGCGCACGGCCTCAAGCTTGCTGAGGAGAACGTATTCCGCGCCAGACCGAACGAAGCCGGCGGTTATGAGGTGGCCAAGGAGATTGCTGCAAGGAGGACCCGTCCGTCCGCCATCGCGCTTGTCAACGAAACTCTCGTCACCGGCCTTTATAAAGGGCTCGAAGAAGCCGGCATGTCGCCCGGCAAGGACATCGCCATCGTCGGGCGCCACAGCCCGCATACGCAGTTTCTCTCGCCCGCCCTGACGGGTTTCAACCTGTCGCTTCGTGACCTCGGCATAGGATTGGCGGAAGGGCTTTTGTCGGTCATGCCGAATTACGAGGGGGCCTACGCTCCGCCCCATCACCGGGTGTGGCCGATGACCTTGCTGGAAGGCAGCAGCGGCTGATGTTCGGGTCGGAATTTTCAGACCACCGAACATTTGCTGTTGACGTCCGGCAACAGCCGCCGCCGTATGATTGGATGAGTTCTTAAACCATCTTGCCGGGGCAGATGGTGCCGCTCTATATGCAGCCCATGACCTCCGATTCAAAAATATTCGTCGGCCTTAGACCGACCCGTAAAAAGCCGGCCCCCAAAGAAGATCTCAGTGGACCCAAGTGTCAGTGGGATGGGTGCGAGAAGCCTGGCAAACATCGCGCGCCTGTCGGTCGCGATGGCGAGGGCCTTTACCTGTTCTTCTGCGCCGAACACACCAAGGCTTATAACCAGGGCTACAATTACGCGCCGGATCAATCCGATCCCGTCGTCGCCCGCTACCAGCGCGAAGCCGCCGCAGGCAGCCGGGCAACGCTTGGCACGGCGACCCGCCAGGCGGCGGAAAAGCCCCTGCCGTCGACAGAACGTTCAGGGTCAGCCAAGGCCGTAAATGCCCGCAAGAACGCCGCGGAACGCCAGGCGATCAAGGCGGATGCCCAGCGTCGCAAGCTCAAGGTTCTGGAAGCGCGCGCTTTCGAAACACTGGGTCTTGAACCCGACGCAACGCCGGATGACATCAAGCGCCGTTATAAAGAACAGCTTAAAATGCACCATCCTGACGTCAACGAAGGAAACCGCGACGCGGAGCACAAGCTGGCGGCCGTGATCGAGGCCCACAAAATCCTGAAGCTGAACGGCTTCTGCTGAGAAGCTTTCAACACGACCATCTGCATCGAATTGACTGCACCTAGCAACAAGGGAAGGCTTTTGCCTTCCCTTGTTGCGTTTGAAAGCATGGATGGCGAGGGGCATCGCGCAGGAAGCCTTCACAAGAATACCCGGGCCCCAAATAAGTTCGAATTGCCTCAACAATTTCGATAACAAATACAATTGGCCATTTACGTATTCTACAATCTTGTAAGTTATACCTGCTTGAATATTTCAGAGGGCTAAAGCTCTCGAAGGCCTCGGATTGCAGCGTGGCCACCTAAGATTAAGGCGCTTTGATGCTTCAGCAGGTTACCGACGATATTTCGACAAAGAGCGACATTGCCGCCTTTGAGCAGACGATGGCGCGAGTGGCTATTTCAGCGGATGGAACGATCCTGCGCACGAACATGCTTTTTCTGGCGATGTTCGATTATCGCGCCTGGGATCTCGCGGGCCGCAATCGCAGCATATTTCTTCCAGCCGACACCGATCCGAAGATCGAAGAAGCGATCCGCCGTGTCTTCGAGGAAGGCATATCGTTTCATGGCAACGTGAAACGCGTGAAGCGCGACGGAACGGAGCTTGTCGCCGAGGCATACTTCCACCCCACAAAAGACGTGACCGGCAAGGTCGAAGAAGTTGTGGTGCTGATGCGCGATGTTACCGAGCAGATGCGCCGGTCCGCCGATGAAGGCGGCCAGATCGCAGCCATCAACACGTCCCAGGCCGTCATCCATTTCGCGCTGAACGGTACGATCATCGACGCCAACCCGCGATTTCTTCAGGCGATGGGTTACGGTCTGGCGGAAATCGTCGGCCTGCACCACAGCATGTTCGTTGCGACGGAGGAGACCGGCACGGAGGAATACAGGCAGTTCTGGAAAGAGCTTTCCGAGGGCGCGCACAAATCCGGCGAATTTCGCCGTCTCGACAAGAACGGTCGCCCGGTTTGGTTGCGCGCGACATACAGCCCTGTACTCGATAGCGACGGAAAGCCTTTCAAGGTCGTCAAATATGCGACGGATGTGACGGCAGACAAACTGAGCCAGGCCGATCACGAAGGCCAGATTGCCGCCATCCACAAGTCCCAGAGCGTGGTCACGTTCGATCTGGACGGCACGATCGTCGATGCCAACGAAAACTTCCTGATGGCTGTAGGCTACAGTCTCGAAGAGATCGTCGGGCGGCATCATCGTCTGTTTGTCGATCCGTCCTACGCGCATGGACTGGAATACGAAATCTTCTGGAGCGACCTGCGGGAAGGACGCCATAGGTCGGGCGAATTCCGGCGCATCGGCAAATCCGGTTACGAACTTTGGCTGCAGGCAACGTACAATCCGGTATTCGACCAATACGGCAAGCCGTTCAAGGTGGTCAAATATGCAACGGTGATCACGCGCGAAAAGCTTCGCCAGGCGGACCATCAGGGCCAGATCGCCGCGATGCACAAGTCGCAGAGCGTGATATCCTTCGCGCTCGACGGCACGATCCTCGACGCCAATGACAACTTCCTCACCTTGACCGGATATCGCCTGTCGGACGTACGCGGTCAGCACCACCGCATGTTCGTTCCGCCCGAAGACCGCGATGGTGAAGCCTATCTGGAATTCTGGCGCCGCCTTGCGGTCGGTCAACACCAGAGCGGTGAATTCAAGCGAATTTGCCGGGACGGAACCGAGGTCTGGCTACAGGCAAGCTATAACCCGATTTTCGACATGAACGGCCGGGTCTTCAAGATCGTCAAGAACGCGGTCGATGTGACTGCGGAAAAGCTTCGACAGGGTGACCACGAAGGTCAGATCGCCGCCATCAGCCGCTCCCAATGTGTCGTGACGTTCGACATGGACGGCACGGTTCTCGACGCCAACGACAATTTCCTTGCGGCGATGGGCTATACGCTCGAGGAGATCGTCGGCCAGCACCACAGCCTTCTGGTCGAGCCGAGCTTCGTGGAAAGCGAACAGTATCGGCTGTTCTGGAAGAACCTGCGCGAAGGCACGTTCCTCTCCTCCAAGTTCCGCCGGACCGGCAAGGACGGGCGGGAGGTTTGGATTCAGGCCTCCTACAACCCAATTTTCGACCTGAACGGAAAACCGTTCAAGATCGTCAAGATTGCCACCGACATTACCGCCGATGTGGCACTTGCCGCCGATCTGTCGAAGGCGCGGCAGGAAGTTCTGCATGACGGGCTGACAGGCCTACCCAACCGTATGGGCCTTGCCGACTTCATGCGCCGGAACCTGGAGGCGATCGACGCAAAACTCTCGCTTCTTTATCTGGACCTCGACCACTTCAAGCCGATCAACGACACATTCGGCCACCATGTCGGAGACCATGTGCTTCGTGAGATCGCAGCGCGTCTGAAGCTGACGCTCGAGGCGGACCAGATCGTGGCGCGTGTCGGTGGCGACGAATTCGTCGTCGCAGCACCCGATCTCTCGCGTGAAGATGCAGCCGCACTGGCAACGCGCCTGATCAGCGTGGTGAAGGATCCGATCCGCCACGATAACAGCAGCCTCACGGTCGGTCTTTCCATCGGCATCGCGCAGGCGCCGCATGACGCTCAGACGGAAGACGAACTTCTGCGTCTCGCCGACGTTGCGCTCTATCGGTCGAAAGGCGGGCAGAAAGGCACCTACAGCTTCTTCTCGGACCCGGACGATCATCGCAAGGAAGAGGATCGCCATCTGGCGCACGAGATGCAGTTCGGCATCAAGGCCCATCAGTTCCGCCTGTTCTTCCAACCGCGCTTCAGGGCGGAGGACGGTGTTCTCGACGCCGTCGAAACGCAGGTCGAATGGGATCATCCGGATCGCGGCAATCTGACCGCCGACAAATTCCTACCGCTTGCAGAAGAGAGCGGCCTGATCGTGCCCTTGGGCGACTGGACGTTGCGCGCCGCGTGCAAGGCTGCACTCGACTGGCCGCTGATCATCGTTTCCGTGCCTATCTCGCCCGTACAGTTCATGAGCGGCGACCTGTCGCGGACGGTCAAGCTGGCACTGCGCGAAACCGGCCTGCCGGCGAAGCGCCTCGAGCTTCGCATCGGCCGAACCATAGGCCCGATGGAGATCACTCACCTGCGCACCGAACTGGAAGCGCTCAAGAAACTGGGAATTCGCATCGTCGCGGCCGGCCAGCTCGTTGGCGAAGATGCCACCAGCGGACGCGAAGCGTGGCCGGTCGATTACGTGTTGATCGACGAAAAGACCCGAACGAGCCTCGAACGCCAGAACCATGAAAGCATCAAGGAAATCAAAAAAATAGAGGCAGCACTTGATGTTGCTGATGGCGGCAGCTCACCCAATGGCGCGCGCAAACGCCTGACCCTGTGGCTTGATCGGAATGCGAAATTGCAGGCGTTCCTGTCCGCGCCGCAACGGCCCGCCGATGAGGTGCCCTCGCTTTTGCCAAGCATTTCCGCGTAAGATCGGCAACCAGCCGGTTCAGCTATCAGGCAAGGAAAAGGTCGACGCGCAGTCGGCCTTTTTTGTTACAAATTCAGCCTTTGGCCTGCAGAGGCCAATTCGCTCAATCGGCAATCGCTGCCAGAAAATCATCGCCGTAGCGTTTGAATTTCGTCTCACCCACGCCTGCAATAGCGAGCATCTCGCGTTCGCTCGAAGGCCGCTCCCGTGCGAAAGCCACCAGAGTGGTGTCCGGAAAAACCATATAGGGCGCGATGCCCGCATCGCGTGCGATTTCCAGACGCAACTGCCGCAGCCGTTCGAAGAGAGTGGCCTCCACATCGGAAAGGCCCGCCCTGCTGTTGGCACCGGCGCTCGATGAGCGCGCCGCCTTCCTGTCTGCGCGGGTCTTGTCCTTACGGAAAATCACCTCGCGGCGCTTCTTGAAAACGTCGGCGGCGCTTTCACGCAATACCACTGCGCCGAAATTGCCATGGTCGATGCCGATATGATCGAAGGCCAGCAATTGCCGGAAAACCGATTGCCAGGTTTGCACCGAATGTTCGCGGCCGGCACCAAAAACGGGATATTCCGTATGGCCGAATTTTTCGGTCTTTTCGGTAACCTTGCCGATCAGAACATCGATCAGGTGGCCGGTGCCGAAACGTTCACCGGTTCGGTAAACCGCAGCGAGCGCCTTGATGGCAGCGTCAGTGCCGTTCCATTGCTCCACCGGGTTGCGGCAGGTATCGCAATTGCCGCAGGACTGAGCGTAACGCTCCCCGAAATGGGAAAGGATGGCGGTTCGTCTGCAGCCGGCCGTTTCGCAAATGGCCAGAAGCGCATTCAGCTTGGCGCGTTCGATCCGCTTGGTCTCATCGGAGGAATCCGCGTTTTCATCGATCATCCGCTGGCGCTGGACGATATCCTGCATGCTGTAGGTCATGAAGGTCGAGGATGGCAGCCCGTCGCGACCGGCACGGCCTGTCTCCTGATAATACCCTTCCACCGAGGCCGGAAGATCGAGGTGGGCGACATAACGGACATTGGGTTTGTTGATGCCCATGCCGAAGGCCACGGTTGCGACAAGGCAAAGCCCCTCGTCCATGCGGAAGGCTTCCTGCACTTCAGTCTTCAGTTGAGGGTCCATTCGCGCGTGGTAATAACGCGCGCGAAAACCCTGATCGTTCAACCAGTTGCAGGTCTCTTCTACCTTGTTGCGTGAAAGACAGTAGACAATACCGCTCTCTCCCTCAAATTTGTTGAGAAATTCAAGAAGTTGCGCGCGTCCGTTCGAGCGTTCGACGATCTCGTAATAGATATTCGGGCGATCGAAACTGTCCACGAAGACTTCCGCATCGGCGAGGTCGAGAAGCTGGATAATATCTTCGCGCGTGTGCGGGTCGGCCGTGGCCGTCAGGGCAATTCGGGGAACACCGGGGAAAAGCGCCTTGAGATTGCCGAGTGCCAGATAATCCTTGCGGAAATTGTTACCCCAAGTGCTGACGCAATGGCATTCGTCCACGCAGATCAGCGAGACCCGGACACGGCCGAGCATGGCCTGGAACGACGGCAGCACGATACGCTCGGGCGTCACATAAAGCAGTTTCAGCATTCCGGCCGAGAGTTGCCGCCGCACTTCCGCGTTCTGCTCGTCGGTTTGCGCCGATGAAAGGCATGCGGCCGCCACGCCAAGCGCTTTCAGATCTTCCACCTGATCGTGCATCAAGGCCACAAGCGGCGAAACGACGATGGTCAGACCTTCCATGCAGAGCGCCGGGATCTGGAAGCAGAGCGACTTGCCCTTGCCGGTCGGGAACAGGACCAGCGCATCCCGCCCTTGCAGGACGGTTTCGATAACCTCCTCCTGCTGCCCGCGGAACGCCTTGTAACCCCAAACTTTCTCCAGCGCTTCATGAGGATTGGCATAGGACATCGGCATGGCGGTCTCGTTCTTGAAGGGTCGGCCAAGGCGTGGCTCGCTTGGAACTTCCGGCGTGGGCGATCACGAATAGCGTCGGACTCACTGCGACGGAATATGGGGAGGATTTATATGGCCTTCGCCACTCTGGCAAACCCCGAAGGCAGAGGTGCCATTTCCGGCCGGCCGATTTCCCGGGCACAAATACTCAGAGTTGCGCAACACCTTAGAAGCGACGATAGATATTCGCAGACAAAATCGCCGAGAGATCTGCCTGGGGAGGAGTTCGATTTGGTTGTCGCGAAAACGGATGTCGTGGTGATCGGCGGCGGGCTTGCCGGTCTTGTTGCTGTTTGCGAGCTGGTCCGACGGGGCCGCAAGGTCATCCTGCTCGATCAGGAGCCGCAAGCAAGTCTCGGCGGGCAGGCATTCTGGTCACTCGGCGGGCTGCTCATGGTGGATACGCCTGAACAAAGACGGCTCGGCATCCGCGACAGCTTCGATCTCGCGCAACAGGACTGGCTCGGTTCGGCAGGTTTTGACCGGGCCGAAGACCATTGGCCGAGACAATGGGCCGAAGCCTATCTACAGTTTGCCTGCGGCGAAATGCGCGCGTGGCTGCATGGTCTCGGCATGCGCTGGTTTCCGGTTGTCGGCTGGGCGGAACGTGGCGGCGGGCTGGCAGGCGACCACGGCAATTCGGTTCCACGCTTTCACGTCACGTGGGGAACAGGTCCGGGCACGCTTGCTCCATTTCTGAAAAGCGTCCTTGCCGCGCGCGACGAGGGGCTTGTCGACATAAGGCACCGCCACCGGGTGACCGACCTTCGCATCGAAGCCGGTCGTGTGGTGGGTATTGCGGGCGACATCCTTGCTGGGTCAGATGTTGCGCGCGGGCAATCTTCCAACAGGGATATCGCGGGCAGCTTCGACATCGCTGCTGAATCCATCATCATCGCAAGCGGCGGCATTGGCGGCAATGAGGCGCTTGTGCGCCGAAACTGGCCGAAGGACCGCCTGGGCGAACCGCCCAAAACCATGGTCTGCGGCGTACCGCGGCATGTCGACGGCCTCATGCTGGAACATGCGGCATCGGCAGGTGCGCGGATGATCAATACGGATCGCATGTGGCACTATACCGAAGGCATCAAAAACTGGGACCCGATCTGGCCCAACCACGGCATTCGCATTCTGCCCGGCCCGTCATCCATGTGGTTCGATGCTGCAGGAAACCGCCTGCCCATTCCTTGCCTGCCCGGTTTCGATTCACTGGGCACCTTGAAGGAGCTTTGCGAACGCGGCTACAGCCATTCGTGGTTCGTGACGACCCAAAAGATCATCAAGAAGGAATTTGCGCTGTCCGGTTCCGAACAGAACCCGGACCTGACGGGCAAGGACATTCGGCTGCTGCTGAAAAGCCGTCTCGGCCGCTCCGCGCCGCCGCCTCTGGAAGCCTTCAAGCAACATGGCGAGGATTTCATTGTTGCAGATACACTCGAGGCTCTTGTCGACGGCATGAACGGGATCGGCGAGTGCCCGATTTCACTCGATCACCTGCGCCGGCAGATCGAAGCGCGCGACCGCGAACTCGACAACCGCTTCGCCAAGGACCTGCAGGTGGTCGCCACCCGGCAGGCCCGCGCCTATATCGGCGACCGATTGATGCGCACGGCGCCACCACACAAGATCCTGGATCCCAAGGCTGGCCCGCTGATTGCCGTGCGCCTGCATATCCTGACCCGCAAGACATTGGGTGGGCTGGAAACCGACCTGCACGGTCGGGTCTTTGGAAAGGAAGGCGCAAGACTGGAAGGGCTTTACGCCTGCGGCGAAGCTTCCGGCTTCGGCGGTGGCGGTTATCACGGTTATCGCGCGCTGGAAGGCACATTCCTGGGCGGCTGCATTTTCTCCGGCCGGGCCGCGGGCCGTGCGGCTTAGCGACATGCGTCATAATGGGGAGTGGCCATCGTGCCAGTACGGGGCCATCATTGGCTGTCGCTGCATATATAACGCCCCATGGAGGGCCCAATGACAGTTCGTCCGCCGGGAAACTTTGGAAGTTTCGATCCAACCAGAAGTGGCCTTGCCGTCCTCGAATATGAACTGATGGAGGAACGGGCCAGCGCACTTGGCCGCCACGGCCAAGCGGTCGAAAAGGCGATCGCTGCCTTGAACAAGGGGGAGCGCGAAGGACTTGGCACGGAGGAACACGAGCGCCTGATCGACACGGCGGCAGAGGCCGTGTGGGGATTTTTCGTTCACCGCGAAACGTGTGGTCTTCATAACAGCGAAGAAATCATCCGGGAATACGGTATTCCCGGCAAGGTGCTGGCGCGGCTGGGCGCAAAACCGCGCCATGCCGAACCGGCGGGAAGCACGGCCGATTTCGGCGGCTCAAAACGCTGACTGTCCAAGGTTTCACCGATCACGGCTCGGCATTCATCAGGCGCTGCTGCTCCGGTTCGTCGAAAGCCAGCAGGCCGCCATCGCGGTTGCGTTTCACACGGTTCACATGGTCGCGCGGGCTCATGCCGGTGGTGCGCCGGAACATGCGCGAGAAATAATAGGGATCCCCATAACCCACTTCGGCCGCAGCAGTGGCAACCGGCATCCCGGTTTCAAGCAGGTGCATGGCGCGCTCCATGCGCTTCAGTTCCTGATATTTGCGGGGCGTCTGCCCTACCCTCTTCTTGAACTCCCGCAAAAAATAATCGGCGTTGAACGGCGAGGCATCGACGGCCCTTTCCGCAATCTCGGTATCGAGAGGACTGGCCGAAATCATCGCGACGGCCTTCATTACGGCCAAATCCAGCGCGTCGGCGCCTTCGGCCTGATATGTCGCCCGATCCTGCCAGCGCAGGAACGCATCCTCGATATAGGCGATCAGCAGATACATGAAGAGGTGGTGCTGGCTGAGCGTGACCGATGACGACGGCGCCGTCTGGCGATATTGTCGCACCAACGGCTCCAGCAGGGACCATTTCTTCAACCGAACCTGCGGGCGCAATTCCATCTGCGCAATCAGATCGTGTTTGCCGTAGATATCGAGCGTGAAATGCTGGGCAATGCCCGTATAGGCGTGCGGCCCATGGTTCCAGCCGCGGAAGCGCTGACCGCGCCTTATCAGCATTGCATCGCCGGGTTCCAGCACATGGCGCTCGCCCTCGATGACGTAATGGCCCCGCCCCTCCAGACAGATAATCAGGTCTTCCACCGGGTTCGTCTTGTCTATGCGCCAGGCAGTGGAATGCTCCATGCGAATGGTCGCGCGCGTCAGACTGAGGTCAAGCGCCGACGGGGCAATACTGGATAGAATACCTCCTTCGATTTCGTCCATCTTTTTTCCCATGTTTGTTTATTCATTCTGCGTCGGAAATCCCATTATGTCACGCATATTACAGCTCAAACGAGCGAATTGATCTTTGTTTAGATTGATAGCTAAGTGCCTGACGCATAACAGCCTTGCACTTTCTGGCTGGAGGAGGAATTGAATTTGCACAAAATTGAATTTGGCCTGACGAGGTGGTATCGGCCGCCCGGAGGCGGCACATGAGGTCGCAACGCTTTCTCGGCTACGCCTATCTGGCGCCGTATCTCATTGGCCTTGTCATCTTCACGGCCATCCCGTTTCTGACATCGCTATACCTCAGCTTCACCAGTTACGACCTGATGAGCAGCCCGCAATGGGCCGGCCTTTCCAATTACGAAAGACTTTTTACCCGCGACCGCACCTTTGAAAAATCGCTGAGTGTCACGCTTCTTTACGTGTTCAGCACCGTACCGCTGAAGCTGGCCTTCGCGCTCTTCATCGCGGCGATCCTCAATTACAAACTGAAGTTCATCAACATTTTCCGCACGGCCTTTTATGTGCCGTCGATCCTTGGCGGATCCATCGCCATTGCCGTGCTGTGGCGTTACCTCTTCTCCACCGAAGGCCTCGTCAACATGGCGATCGCCACGCTGGGTTTTGCGCCGGTGGACTGGTTCGGCGATCCGGCCAATGCGCTCTTCACCATCACGCTTCTGCGCTGCTGGCAGTTCGGCTCGGCCATGGTGATCTTCCTGGCCGCGCTGCAGTCGATCGACAAGTCGCTTTACGAGGCAGCTTCCATCGACGGCGCCGGCAAGGTCACAACCTTTATTTTCGTGACACTGCCGCTTTTGACGCCGGTGATCTTCTTCAACCTCGTCATGCAGATGGTTCAGGCGTTCCAGGAGTTTAACGGCCCCTACATCATTACCCAGGGCGGCCCGCTGAAATCTACCTATCTGCTTCCGCTCTACATTTATGAGGAAGCATTCAAGAAGTTCAACATGGGCTACGCCTCGGCGATCGCCTGGGTGCTCTTCGCCATCATCATGGTCCTCACGCTCGTGGCCTTCTGGTCCTCGAAGAAGTGGGTCTATTACGCCGGCGACAAGAGGAGCTGAGCCATGACAGACTTCCCAATGCCCAATGCCTCGACAACCGGCCTCGATCAGGCAGCCGCAGCAAAGCGCGCCCGTATGGACCTCATTTCATCGGTCGTCCGGTATGCGCTTCTGTTCGCGGTCGGTTTTCTGATGCTTTACCCGCTGATATGGCTGGTCGGCGCGAGCTTCAAGACCAATTCGGAGATCTTCGCCGGAGCCGGATTCCTGCCGGAAAGCCCGACTCTGGAGGGCTACACAAAAGGCTGGCAGACTTCGACACCCTATACGTTCGGCCGTTTTTTCTGGAACTCGTTCCTGATCATCCTGCCGAAGGTCATCGGTACGGCGATTTCCTGCACCATGGTGGCCTACGCCTTCGCCCGCTTCGATTTTCCGTTCAAGAAAATCCTGTTCGGCTCCGTCATCGCCGTCCTGCTTCTGCCCAACGTCGTCACCCGCATCCCGCAATATATTCTCTTCCGGGATCTCGGCTGGCTCGACAGCTTTCTGCCGCTCTGGGTGCCGTCGGCACTCGCCGGCGATGCCTTCTTCGTCTTCATGCTGGTGCAGTTTTTGCGCTCGCTGCCGACGGATATGGAAGAGGCTGCCCGTGTCGACGGCGCAAACAGCCTGCAGACGCTGGTCTTCATCGTCGTGCCCATGCTCGGCCCGGCGCTGGTTTCGGTCTGCCTGTTCCAGTTCATGTGGACGATGAACGATTTTCTCGGGCCGCTGATCTACATCTCGTCCGTCGACAAATACCCCGTGAGCCTCGCGCTCAAACTCTCAATCGATACAACCGAAGCCTTCGAATGGAACCGCATCCTGGCGATGTCGGTGCTCACCATCACCCCTGCGCTCGTCGTGTTTTTCGTGGCGCAACGGTATTTCATCGAAGGGATTTCTGCGGGAGGCAGGAAGGGCTGACATGGCACAGGTACAACTGAAAAACCTCGAGAAAACATACAACAACACCAACAAGGTCGTGCATGGCCTCAACCTCGATATCCATGACGGGGAGTTCATGGTTCTGGTCGGTCCGTCCGGCTGTGCCAAGTCGACGACGCTGCGCATGATCGCGGGTCTCGAAGACATCACCGGCGGCGACATCATCATCGGCGGCCAGCGTGTCAACGACCTGACACCAAGCAAGCGGCAGATCGCCATGGTCTTCCAGAACTATGCGCTTTATCCGCATATGAAGGTGCGCGGCAATCTCTCGTTCGGCCTGCGCATCGCCGGTCGCCCGAAAGCGGAAATCGCCGCGGCGGTCGACAAGGTCGCAGCCATCCTGGAAATCGAAACCTTGCTCGACCGCCTGCCGAAACAGCTTTCGGGTGGGCAGGCCCAGCGTGTGGCGCTCGGCCGTGCGCTGATCAAGAACCCCGGCGTCTTCCTGTTCGACGAACCCTTGTCGAACCTCGATGCCAAGCTGCGCGCTTCCATGCGCGTTCGCATTACCGACCTGCATCGGCAATTGAAGGCGGAGGGCAACTCCCCCACGGTCGTCTACGTCACCCATGACCAGACGGAAGCGATGACCATGGGCGACCGTATCTGTGTCATGCAGGCCGGCCGCATCATGCAGGTCGCCACCCCGAAGGAACTCTATAACGCTCCCGCCAATCTGTTCGTGGCCGGCTTCATCGGCACACCGGAGATGAACCTTGTCGAGGGCGCAATGGACGGCGGCGAGTTCGTGATGGGAGGTCAGCGGCTGGCGCTTGGCAACGAACTGACAGGCAGACTTTCGGGCCAGCCGGACAACGCGGTTCTCGGTATCCGACCGCAGCAATTCTCGCTGGTATCGGAAGGTCCGGCGCTGCACGCCAAGCTCGTCAATGCCGAATTCATGGGCCACGAAGTCTACATGCACGCCGATTGCGAAGGTCGTCGCCTGATCAGTGTCGTCGGTGCTGCCGAGTTCGAGGCTCGCGGGCATTCGGATGTGATCCGCCTGCGCCCGGACCCGAAGACACTTCACATTTTCGACAAGGCCGACGGTCGCAACGTTTCGCTGCAACCCCGCGGCATCGCAGCATAATTCAACGGAGGAGGACAACATGAAGGGCATTTTCAGATCATCGATGATCATGGCCGGTACCGCACTTGGGCTGGTCGCCACGGCTCCGACGGCAGGCGCTTCGGAACTACGCATGTCGTGGTGGGGTGGCGAAAGCCGCCATGTGGCGACACAGAAGGCCATTGCCGCCTGTGGCGCAAAACACGGCCATACCGTGAAAGGCGAGTTCACCGGTTTCGACGGTTATCTCGAGAAGCTGACCACACAGATGGCCGGCAAGACCGAAGCAGACATCATCCAGGTAAACTGGCCATGGCTGCCGCTGTTTTCGAAGGACGGCAAGGGCTTTGCCGACCTGCGCACCCTCAAAGGCATCGACCTTTCCAACTGGAGTGAGGCAGATCTCAACTCTGCTTCCATGAACGGTGTGCTTCAGGGCGTTTCCGTCTCGACCACCGGTCGCGTCTTCTTTTTCAACACGACCACTCTCGAAAAGGCAGGCGTCGCCGTTCCGACCACATGGGACGAATTTTTCGAAATGACCAAGACGGTCAAGGAAAAGCTCGGCCCGGATTACTACACGTTCAATGCGGTCAAGGAGACGGCGCATCTTCTGACCATCCTCGCCGTCACGCAGGCGACCGGCAAGGACATGGTGGATCCGAAGACCAACCGCGTTGCGTGGACACCGGAAGAGCTTGAAGCCGGCATCGCTTTCCTTGGCAAACTGGTGCAGACGGGCGCGATCCGCTCCCAGAAGCAGGAAGCGGCCGATGGCAATGTCAACCTCTTCGAAAAACCGGCATGGTCGGAAGGTAAGATCGCCGGCTCCTACGAGTGGGATTCCACCTATTCGAAATATGCCGATCCGCTGAAGGACGGGCAGGTGCTGAAACCCGTACCCATGCTGAAACTTGCCAATGCCGTCACCGATGGTGTGTATCGCAAGCCATCGATGGTGTTCTCCGTTTCCAGGAATTCCAAGGATCCGCAAGCCGCTGCCCAGATTGTCAATTGCCTGCTGAATGAGCCCGAAGGCATCGACATTCTCGGCACCTCGCGTGGCATCCCTGCTTCCAAGGCTGCCGTGGCGCGGCTCGGCAAGGAAGGAGAACCCGAAGTTCGGGCCGCCAACGAAATCGCCATGGCCGCCAGCGGGCCGACCATTTCGCCCTTCAACGAGCATCCCGTCATCCGTGGCCTGATCATCGATACGCTTGAGGAATATGCCTACGAGCAGATCGACGAGAAGGAAGCGGCCGAGCAGATCATCGAAGGCGTGAACGACGTTCTCGCCAAGTTCGACTAAACGCGCAGGCTTCGCCATCCGGCCGCAATCCCGCCGGATGGCGAACCACGCAAGAGAGATACAATGACGAAAGCCATTCCTGTTGCGATCTCCGCACGGATCGCGGCCATACGATTGCCTGTGCCCGGCGCCCGGTATGCGCTGCCGCATTCTCTGACGTGGCGGCTGTTCCGCGCCGGAGCCGACGATGCTGTCAGCCACGGCACCACCGACAAGGTCGTAACGCTCATCGATGCGCTCGAGCCATCCACACGCTATCGGTTCGAGGCCGAGGGATTTGAAGGTTTCGATTTTCGGACAAGCCCCTGCGCAGGCCTGATCGATGCCGGTGATTATGGTCTCATTCCCGAGGTTGCGCTGACCGATCTTGACGCGGCAAAAAGCAATGCCGACGGCCTGCGGGCCGCGATGGCCGATGTGCCTGTCGGCGGTACGCTCCATCTTGGACCCGGCATATGGACATCGCTGCCGCTTTCCCTGCGCAGCGACATGAGCCTGCATCTGGCGGAAGGGGCGATCCTGCGTGCGCCGAGCCTGCGTGATACCTGGCCGGTACTGTCTGCCCGTACCGCCGCGGGTGAGATGCTGGGCAGCTGGGAAGGGCTTCCCGACGCCTGTTTTGCGGCTCCAGTTCATGCCATCGGCGCCGAACGCCTGGTGATCGAAGGCAGGGGCATTCTCGATGGTTCAGGCAGTGCCGGCGACTGGTGGACCTGGCCGAAGGAAAGCCGCAACGGCGCCCGGCGTCCCCGCGGCCTGCACCTGATCGGCTGCCGTGATGTGACCTTGCTCGGCTTCACCATCCGCAATGCACCATCATGGACCGTGCACCCGCAGGGATGCGAGGGGCTGAAAGCGGTCGGACTGCACATCCAGGCCCCGCATGACAGCCCCAATACGGATGGCTTCGACCCGGAGGGCTGTACCAATGTTCTGATCGAAGGCGTGCGATTTTCAGTCGGCGACGACTGCATTGCCATCAAGGCCGGCAAGCGCGGGAACGGAGGCGAGGCCGATCACCTGAAAGAGACCCGCGGTGTCACCGTCCGTCATTGCCTGATGGAGCGCGGCCATGGCGGCGTCGTCATCGGCTCGGAAATGTCGGGCGGCGTGCATGACGTGACGGTCGAGGATTGCGACATGAAAGGCACCGATCGCGGCCTGCGGCTGAAAACCCGTCGCGGTCGTGGCGGGTCGATCACCAATATCGCCATGCGGCGGGTGACGATGGACGGCGTACTGGTGCCGCTTTCGGCGAACGCCCACTACTTCTGCGACTGGGACGGCCACGATGAATGGGTGCAATCACGCGCGCCTGCCCCGGTCGCGGAAGGCACGCCGCAGATTGACGGCATATCCGTCGAGGACGTCGACGTGCACGGCCTGGCTTTGGCAGCCGGCGTTTTCCTCGGCTTGCCGGAAATGCCGATCCGCAACATTCGCATTCGTCGTCTGCGTATCCATTCCACCGATCCGGCAGCGGCATCGATGCCGCCGATCATGGCCGATCACGTCCGCGCGATGCGGCACGAAGGCATTCTCTGCGAACACGCGCAGATCGACTGCGACGACACCGACCTTCTTTCACCCGACACGATATCAGTCCCTAACGTATTGGCGGCCTCATGACACCCATCGACTATTTCGAACAATTCTGCAGCCGCTACGAGGCCTACAAGAACGGCTCCTGGTGTTATGAGGATGGCTGCATCTATCGCGGACTGGAACTGCTCTACAAGGCGACCGGGGAAAAGCGCTGGTTCGACCACCTCCTGCGCCTCATCACGCCGCAAGTTAGTGCCGATGGCAGCCTTAGCGGTTACAGGCCAGACGAATTCAACATCGACAACATACTGCCCGGGCGCGCGCTGCTGTTCCTCCATCGGGAAACGCAGGATCCGCGCTATATGGCTGCAGCAAAACGGCTTATCGGCCAGCTCGATGCGCATCCGCGCATTCCCGCGGGCAATTATTGGCATAAAAAACGCTATCCATCGCAAATCTGGCTCGACGGTCTCTATATGGGCCTGCCCTTCCAGGTGGAGTATGCGCTGGCGACCGGCGAGACGCCGCGCATCGGCGATGCCTTGCAACAACTGGCGACGGCGCTTGCGCTCACCGCAATCGGCAACGGCATGCACGTGCACGGTTACGACGATAGCCGGGCTGAAAAATGGTCCGATCCGGTAACCGGAAAATCTCAAGCGGCTTGGGCACGCGCCATGGGATGGCAGGCCATGGCACTCGTGGACATCCTCGCCATTCTGCCGAACGATCACGCAACGGCTTCACTGAGAGACCAGACACGAACCATCCTTCGGGCCGTAACCTATCGCCAGAAAGCTTCCGGTCTATGGCCCCAGGTCCTCGACGCACCGAATCTGGAAGGCAATTACGACGAGACTTCGGCATCGGCCATGTTTGCCTACGCGCTGCTGGCCGCGGTAAACCCGCATCTTGCAACAGAAGAACAGCTGGAGTTCAAGACAGCAGGCGCTCTGGCGCTGAATGCCATTGCGGGCACTCGGCTTGTGCCGAAGGACGGTCAAATACACCTTGCTGGAATATGTCAGGTGGCAGGTCTCGGCCCCTTTAACGGGCGCTACCGCGATGGTTCGCCCGCCTATTATCTGACGGAAGAGGTGGTGGCCGATGACGCCAAGGGCGTCGGGCCGTTCATGATGGCTTACGCAAAGGCAGCACTGATCGCCAAGGATCAGGTTGCACCGGCTCGCCACTTGGCATCTAAATGACAACGCGATCCAGGAGGCGGGTCGCTTTCCAAAGCACGGCGCATCCGTCTTGAACGCGATATGCCATGCCCAGATCAACGAGCCTGAGCGGCGAGCGATTTTCCCGGCCATATCGCACGGGCAAACGTTTGGCGCGGACATCTGTAACGGAATGCGCAGCCATGGGAGGCGGAGCATGTCTAGAAAGGTAATCGAATGACCAAACCATTTTCACTGCATCCGGATCGGCTTTTCCCCGATGCGCCCGCGACAAGGGAGATCGCCCGCAGCCTGTATGCCAAGGTTGCCGACCTCCCGATCGTCAGCCCGCATGGCCATACGGAACCTTCCTGGTTTGCCGACAACGCACCGTTCGGCGATCCGGCCAGCCTCTTCATCATTCCTGACCACTATGTCCACCGCATGCTCTACAGCCAGGGCATCCCCTTGGAAAACCTCGGCATCCCGACCATTGACGGCACGGCTGTCGAAACCGACAAGCGCAAGATCTGGCGAATTTTTGCGGAAAACTTTCACCTTTTCCGCGGCACCCCGTCATGGATCTGGCTTGCCCACGCCTTCACGGAGGTTTTCGGCATCAAGGAACGGCTGACGGCTGAAAGCGCGGACCGGTTCTACGACCATATTTCCGACGCGCTGCAGCGTCCCGAATTCCTGCCGCGCGCTCTCTTCGAGCGGTTCAACATCGAGGTGATCGCCACAACGGAAAGCGCGCTGGACGATCTGCGCCATCACCGCAAGCTGGCGGAAAGCGGCTGGAAAGGTCGCGTGGTTTCTGCCTTCCGCCCGGATGCCGTGGTCGATCCCGAGTTTCCGAATTTTGCGAAAAATGTCGCCGAACTTGGCCGCCTTGCCGGAAGTGATGTCTCGAGCTTTACCGGATATCTTGCGGCTCTCCAAAATCGCCGCCAGTATTTCAAGGATTTTGCCGGCTGCACCTCGACCGACCATGGCCATGCGACGGCGCGTACGGAAAATCTGTCCGACGAGGACGCAAGCGCCCTCTACCAGCGTGTGATCAGCGGCGCGGTCTCTCCGGCCGACGCCGAAAAATTCCGCGGCCAGATGCTGACGGAAATGGCCAAGATGAGCGTGACGGATGGTCTCGTCATGCAGATTCACCCCGGCGCATGGCGCGATCACAACAGCCAGATCTTTGCCCGTTACGGCAAGGACAAGGGCGCGGACATTCCGAAGGCTACCGACTATGTCGGCAACCTGAAGCCGCTGCTCGACCGTTTCGGCAACGATCCGCGCCTGACGGTCATCCTGTTCACGCTGGACGAGACGGCCTATGCCCGTGAACTGGCACCGCTTGCTGGCCATTACCCGGCTCTGAAACTTGGCCCGGCCTGGTGGTTCCATGACAGCGCGGAAGGGATCCGCCGTTATCGCGAGCAGGTGACGGAAACGGCCGGTTTCTACAACACTGTCGGCTTCAACGACGATACACGCGCCTTCCTGTCAATCCCGGCCCGCCACGATGTGGCTCGCCGTGTCGACTGCAGTTTCCTCGCACGCCTTGTCGCGGAACACCGGCTGGAAATCGAAGACGCGCATGAGCTGGCTTGGCAACTGGCCTATAACCTTGCAAAGACTGCCTACAAGCTCTGAGCCTGCTACCGGCCCCCAACATCTGCATCCGCGTCCCGGAAAGGGGCGCGGATTTTTTTATTGCCTCACATGCCGCGACAATCCGCTGCGGCAAAAGATCGTTTGACAATAAGTATGATTTATTTAGCTTCACCTCGGGTGGCATCGGAGGATGCCGCCATAACAAGGATACTGAAATCCTGTCGCGTTGCAGGTTGCGTGCCGATCCGTTGTGACCCGGCGCGAACGGTTCTGCGTGTCTCCATTGCAGAACATGACCGCTGACGCGCAGCAACCGGCGCCCGCCGGATAATGGGATAGACGCATGAAAATCACCAAGCTCACCACCTATATCGTGCCGCCGCGCTGGCTTTTCCTGAAGATCGAAACAGATGAGGGGATTGTCGGCTGGGGTGAACCGGTTGTCGAAGGCCGCGCGCTGACGGTTCAGGCTGCCGTGCACGAGCTGGAGGACTATCTGATCGGCAAGGATCCGTTCCTCATCGAGGATCACTGGCAGGTCATGTATAGGGGCGGGTTCTATCGTGGCGGCGCCATCCACATGTCCGCAATCGCCGGCATCGACCAAGCGCTGTGGGATATCAAGGGCAAGGCGCTGGGTCAGCCGATCCATTCGCTGCTCGGCGGCCAGGTGCGAGACCGAATCAAGGTATATTCCTGGATAGGCGGCGACCGCCCGTCCGACGTGGCCAACAATGCCAAGGAAGTCGTCGCTCGCGGTTTCAAGGCAATCAAGCTCAACGGCTGCGAGGAAATGCAGATCGTCGACACCAATGAGAAGGTCGAGAAGGCGGTCGAGACGATCGCAATCATCCGCGAAGCGGTCGGCCCGCATATCGGCATCGGCGTCGATTTTCATGGCCGCGTGCACAAGCCGATGGCGAAGGTTCTGGCAAAGGAGCTGGAACCCTACAAGCTGATGTTCATCGAAGAACCGGTGCTTTCCGAAAACCGCGAAACGCTGAAGGAGATCGCCAATCATTGCTCGACACCGATCGCTCTCGGCGAACGTCTGTTCTCGCGCTGGGATTTCAAACAGGTCCTGTCGGATGGATATGTCGATATTATTCAGCCCGATCTTTCCCATGCCGGCGGCATAACGGAATGCCGAAAGATCGCCGCCATGGCGGAAGCCTATGACGTGGCGCTGGCACCGCATTGCCCTCTCGGGCCGATTGCCCTTGCGGCCTGCCTTCAGGTGGATGCGGTCAGCCACAACGCCTTCATTCAGGAGCAGAGCCTCGGCATCCACTACAACAAGGGTAACGACATTCTTGATTACATCTCCAACAAGGAGGTGTTTCATTACGAGGATGGTTTCGTCTCCATACCGCAGGGTCCGGGCCTCGGGATTGAAGTCGACGAAAACTATGTCATCGAGCGCGCGAAGGAGGGGCATCGCTGGCGCAATCCGATCTGGCGGCACGAGGATGGCAGTGTTGCCGAATGGTAAGATAACGGCGTAGCATGGCGCTGTCGGTCGGCGAGGAGGCTGGCCGACAAATGCGCCGTTTACAATGCGGTCTCTCGGCCGCGACCCATGGGTAAGGATCTCGCATGAAAGCCGTCGTCATTCACAAGGAACATGATCTTAGGATCGAAGAACGCGAGGTCGGCGAGCCGGGTCCGGGCGAAGTCCGTATCCGTTTGAAGGCCGGCGGCATCTGCGGTTCGGACCTGCATTATTATCATCACGCCGGCTTCGGCACCGTCCGCGTTCGCGAACCGATGATCCTCGGCCATGAGGCATCGGGAGAAATCGCGGCGGTCGGCGAAGGCGTTACCAATGTGGCTGTCGGCCAGCGCGTGGCGATCAACCCCAGCCGTCCACAGGGCGATTGCGAATTCATGCGCGAAGGGCAGCGGCAACACGCCATGGAAATGCGGTTCAACGGATCCGCCATGCGCTTTCCGCATGTGCAGGGGCTTTTCCGTGAAGAAATCGTCGTCGAGGCCGAACAGGCGGTGCCGGTCGCATCAAACACGCCATTCGAGGAGGCAGCCTGCTGCGAGCCACTTGCCGTATGCCTGCATGCCGTCGAACAGGCCGGCTCGCTGCTCGGCAAGCGCGTGCTTATCACCGGCGCTGGCACGATCGGATGTCTCACCATCCTGGCGGCCCGCTTTGCAGGCGCAGCCGAAATCATCGCCACGGATATCTCAAACTCGGCGCTGGCGATTGCAAAATCCATCGGCGCGGACACGGTTATCAATGTTGCCGAACAGCCGGAAGGGCTGGCCCCCTACGCCGAGGGCAAGGGTCAGATCCATGTGGCCTTCGAATGCTCTGGAAGCGGCGCGGTTCTGGCGGGTGTACTGAAGGTCGTGCGCCCGCGTGGCACCATCGTTGCCGTCGGCATGGGCAATGACGTGACACTTCCGATCAGCGCCATCGTGACGAAAGAACTGGTGGTGCGTGGTACATTCCGTTTCGATGCGGAATTCGCACTTGCGGCGAAGCTGATCTCAGAACGGCGGATCGACGTGCGTCCTCTCCTCTCCGCCCAGATACCGATGGAACGCGCGGTCGAGGCCTTCGATCTTGCCAGCGACCGCACCAAATCCATGAAGGTGCATCTGACCTTCTAATTTCTCCAGAACCAAGGCCGCGTTTTCGGTGGCCTTCGTTCTGGCCAAAGCTCAGTCCGATTTGCCGGGATGTCTGTGGATCGGGTCCACCCAATAAACCGATTCCGGTTTTTCTACCGGGTCGACATCGGTGATGTTGACGACAACTGCCTCGTTGTCGGAGCGCACCAGCACGCATTCCAGCACATTGTCCGGATCGGCATTGATTTCCTGATGCGGAACGTAGGGCGGCACAAAGATGAAATCGCCGGGGCCTGCCTCGGCCACATATTCCAGCTTGTTCCCCCACCGCATGCGGGCCTTGCCACGCACGACGAATATCACGCTTTCCAGTGCACCGTGATGATGAACCCCGGTTTTGGCATTGGGCTCGATGGCCACCGTCCCGGCCCAGATCTTTTGTGCGCCAACGCGGGCATGGTTGATTGCCGCCTGCCGGTACATGCCGGGTGTCTGCGGCGTGTTGTCGTCAAGCTGGTCGCCCTTGATCACGCGTACGCCATTGTGTTTCCACTGATCCTCGCCGTGGTGATGGTGGTCGTCGCCTGCCATGCCGTTCTCCTCATCGCATTTCGATGTCGGCATCCTGCGGCAATCGCCGCCCGGCCGCAACCGCAACGGCCGGAGCGATACCGTGAACGGCATATCGGCTATTGCGCCGCCTTCTCCGCCTTGGAGATCAGTTCATCCATGCGGGGCTTTGCCCGCGCCGGCAGGGAAACCGCCTTATAACTTTCAGGCAGGCTCGCCTCGCCCACCTTGATCAACATGACCATGCCCATGCCCAGATGCGGCGAGCATTTGATGCCGTAAAAGCCGGCTGCATCAAAGGTGGTTTCGAACTGTTCGTTGATCTTGCTCTTGACCCCTTCAACGCCGGCCGGGATCATGCCATCGATCGTCGCGACATTATGACTTTTATGGGTAGGCACGAACACGACACGGTCGCCGGGTTTGATGTCGAGATAATCGGGTTCGAACACCATCGGGCCTTTTTCGCCCCGGTTCAGCATCTTCACCTCGAAGGTCTCGGCAAAGGCGGTGCCTGCCATGCCCACAGCCGCCAAAAGGGCGAGAACGGGTCCAAAAATCCTGATCATGAAATAGCATCCTTTCTGGCGGAGTTACGCCTGGCGCCGCCGGCTCGGAACCGGACATGGCATATACCGTCTTCATCAGGCGCAACTGTCGCCTCGACGCCGAAGACGGTGCTTATGGTCTCGGCTGTCAGCACCTCGGCAGGCTTGCCGATTGCCGTCATGCGGCCCTGATCCATGATGGCGATGCGATCGCAGAACATGGCGGCGTGGTTGAGATCGTGCAGGGCTGCCACCACTGTCAGCTCCTGGCGTCGCACAAGTTCAAGCAGGTCGATCTGGTGGCCGATATCGAGGTGGTTGGTAGGCTCGTCGAGCAGCAGGACACGCGGCTCCTGTGCCAGCGCGCGGCCGATATGCAGACGTTGCCTCTCGCCACCGGAGAGATGATGCCAGAGGCGGTCGGCCTTGTCCGCCATGTCGACATTATCGAGCGCGGCATCGACAATGTCGTCATCGTTTACCGACCATCCCGACAATGGACCGAGATAGGGCGTGCGCCCCAGTTCCACAGCCTGCCGCGCGGTTATGCGCTCGGCGGTTTCCGCCTGTTGTTCGACGAAGGCAAGGCTGCGGGCGATCTCCCGACTACCGATCGATCGAATGGGCAAATCTCCAAGCATGACCTGCCCGGACAGTGGCTTGCGAATTCCGGCCATCATGGAAAGAAGCGTGCTTTTTCCAGAGCCGTTGGGGCCGATGATACCAAGGAACTCCCCGGGCGCCACATCGAAGGAGACATCCCGGACAATCTCGAGGTTGCCGGCGGACCAGCAAAGCTTCTGAGCCGATATCTTCATGGTCGCGCCCTCTTCTGCCCGAGGATGAAGGCAAAGGCGGGCGCACCGAAAAGTGCCGTAATGACACCGATCGGCAAAACCTGACCAGAAATGATGGTGCGCGACAGAATATCGGCGACGATCATGAAGACGGCCCCGACCAATGCCGTGACCGGCAGCAGGCGGCCGTGGCGAACGCCGACGATGAGCCTTGCGGCATGCGGGATGACAAGACCGATAAAGCCGATGGAGCCCACCAGCGACACCATCGCCGCCGTCATTGCCGCGGCCGTGCAGATCAGCACGATCTGGACGCGGCGCACGCGAATGCCGAGCGAGGCCGCGGCCTGATTGCCGAAGGCAAACGCATCGAGCGCGCGCACATGCCAGAGGCAGATGAGAAGGCCGACGAGCGTGACCGGCAGCGCCAAGCCAACATCCGGCCAGCGCACACCGGAGAGATTGCCCAGCAACCAGAACATGATGCCGCGCGCCTGTTCCGCCGTCGCAGACTTGGTGACCACGAAGGAGGTGAGCGCATTGAACATCTGAGACCCGGCGACGCCGGCAAGAATGATGGCATTGCTGCCGCTGCCGGCCCGCACCGCCAGAAGGCTGACGAGCAGGAAGGCTGCCAAAGCACCGGCAAGCGCGCCCATCGGCATGGTCAGCACGCCCGCGCCAAAACCGAGAAGCGCCACAGCCACCGCACCGGTGGATGCGCCGGCGGAAATGCCGAGAATATAGGGATCCGCCAGCGGATTGCGCAGCAGCGACTGCAGCACCGCCCCGGCCAGCGCCAGCGAAGCGCCGCAACAGGCCGCAACGACGGCACGGCTGAGGCGGTAAGCCCAGACAATTCCCTCATCGAGCGGCTCCAGCGGATAACCAGCATTAAAAAGCCGATTTGCCACCGTTTTCAGGACGATGTCGAAAGGAATCGAGGTCTCGCCGATTGCCGCGCCCGCAATCAGCGCCGCGGCAAGAATGACGAGCGCCGCAACCGCGACGCCCGTTCTGCTCATTTTTGACGTGATGTGTTCCACTGCGTGCCGCTTATTTGGCAAGGCCGGCGGCCGAAACCGCATCTGCCAGCGTTTCCAGACCTTCGATGGTACGAATGGTCGGGTTCATCGCCTGCGCATCCATATCGAAAACGCGGCCTTCCTTGACGGCCGGCATCAGGCTTGCAACGGGGTCTTCCTTCAGGAACTTGTGCTTCACGGCAACATCATCGGCCGGGAACCGGCGGCGATCCATCTTGCCCGCCACGATGATCGTCGGGTTCGCCTTGGCGATGGTTTCCCAACCAACTGTCGGCCATTCCTCATCGCTTTCGATGACATTCTTGATGCCAAGCGCCGACATGATGTAGCCCGGCGCGCCGTGGCGACCGGCGACATAAGGGTCGATATCGAGTTCGGCGCTGGAGAACCAGAAGACGGCCGACAGCTTGCCATCGGCAGAGGCGATCTTTTTGCGTGCGGTTTCTTCGCGCTTCTTCAGGTCGGCGATCACTTCCTCGCCGCGATCCTGCACATTGTAGATCGTCGCGAGATCACGGATTTCCTGATAGATCAGCTCCATCGAAAACACGCCGGTGCGTACACCGTCACCGCCGCCGGAATTGTCCTTGCCGACGCAATCGGCCGGCGACGTGTAGACCGGAACGCCGAGTTCGGCGAACTGAGCTGGTGTGCCGACCACGCCTTCGGGGCCGATCTGCCATTGAAACTGGGTGGTGACGAGATCGGGCTTCTTGCCGATGACCGCTTCGAAACTCGGATCGTTATCGGCAAGCCGCTCGACTTTGGCATTCACCTCTTCAAAACCCTTCAGGACCGGACTGACCCAGAGCGCGGTACCGACAACTTTTTCCGACAGGCCCAGCAGATAAAGGACTTCGGTGACGCTCTGACCGACCGATACGGTTTTTGAAGGCGCCTGCTTGAAGGTGAGTTCAAGCCCGCAATTCTTGATGGTCAGCGGATATTGCGTTTCGGTGGCAGAAGCCGCCGTCGCGAAGGGCAGGAAAGCAAAGGCGGAAGCAAAAAGGCCAGCGACCAGCGCCGGTCGTTTGAAGTGAAACATGGTCTCTCCTTGAAGGGTGTGATCGATGGAGGGCGACAAGGCGTGTCAGAACGCTTGGCCCCGGACAGCCGACATCGACGAAAAAGGGATAAAGACCATGGAGTGCGCATCAGCGCATGGAAGCGTCATAACGTGATCCTCTTCCGGGCATCCCCGCCCGTAACGATAGCTCTGTCCTGACGGCAGGTCTCCTGGCTCACGAACATGCTGTCCACCTGCCTTCCCATGCCGATCACGACACAGTGGCAAGATACCCTACCGGGCATCTCCAGGGGTGGACGGTAATCCGCTTACAGTTGCGGGGGCAGCCACGGCATTGTTCCTTTTCAGGCACGCACCGTGTTCCCTATTAATTCCATTGCTTTTGGCGTTGGAAACCGTCGACGCTGACTTAGCTGGCAGAAGTGCCTGCCGTCAATGCGAATGTTTATGTTATGTAATATCATTACATGTCAATCGGAAAAGCTGCGGAGGTAGCAGCATCAGCCAGGATTGATGGAGGCAAGCATTGTCGAACGAGCCGTGTGCAAATGCGCCTGGCAGGCATCGCGAGCTTTGTGCGGATTACCGCTCTTGAGGCCATCGATATAGGCCAGATGCTCGTTGAGCGCCCGGTGATTTCGATCGACCTCGTCCTTCTTGTTCCACTGGTAGTGATAATGGAAAATCACCGACATCACGCCTTGAATATTGCCGAGAAACCGATTGGGCACCGCGCTATCGACGAGTTTATGAAAACGATGGTCGAGATCGGAGAACTCACGATTGCGACGATCGAAATCAGCCAGAAATGCGTGGTGTTCCTCTTCCAGAATCGACAAGTCGGACCAGAGGGGATCATCCTTCGGAAGTGCGACAAAACGGGCGACAGCGCGAAACTCGATCAGTTCACGCATATCGAATAGCTCGGCGACAAAATCGACTGTCAAACCAAGTGTGCGCCAGCGGCCATTGCTCTGCCGCTCCAGCAGACCGAAATGGCTGAACTTGTTGAGGCAATCACGGATGGCCGAGGTCGAAACCCCGAACTGGCGGGCGAGATCGAGCCCATTGATGGTATGCCCCGGACTGCAATCCGGCCCGACCAGCCAGGCCATGAACTTGCGCTCCACCATATCGGCCAAAGGCTCCAGATCGGCATCGGCGAGATAGTCACTGCGCTTGGGCAGGCGCGATTGCTGCTTGAACCGTCCGTCAATGGTGATGATCTTGTGCGTGGCCAACGCCGCCAGCACGGCCCGCACCGTTGTGCGGCTGATACCCAGTGCGGCCGCCATGGCGGGCTCTGAAGGCAGCGGTGCGCCGACCTGCGCTCCAGCCAGCATATCGAGGGCCTGATTATAGCTGCGTTTGAAAAGAGCGTTGGTTTTCATGAACGTAAAAGCGCCCCGAAACGACACCTGACAGAAGCTGTTTTTTATGGCTGCTCTTTTTATATAAAAAACAAATTGCCTGCAAGGCGATTGTCTTTTATCCCAAAAGAACAGTTTTACTGCATGTTACGGGAGAGGAAGCATGCCGCGCGAATTGCGTTTCTGTCGGCCCTCGGCGCCTCGACTGATCATTATTTCAGACAGTTATCAGATCGGGACGGATCGCTCATGACGGGCATAATCTTGCAGTTCGGCACCAGCCGTTTTCTTCAGGCGCATGCGGATTTTTTCCTGCATGAAGCAAGGCAGGCAGGGCAGAATGTTCTTCCGGTGATCATCGTACAGACATCCGGCGCGGCAGAACGCGCCGGACGGTTGGCGGCTTTTGCCGATCCGGCAGGTTTTCCGGTGATCATTCGCGGCCTGGAAGACGGCAGCCCCATCGAGCGCACCGTTGCGGTCAAAAGCGTGGAGCGAGGCCTGTCCGCCACCGGCAACTGGGCGGAGGTCGTCAACCTGTTCTGCGAACAGGCGGAATACGTGCTCTCCAATACCGGCGATTCCGGTTACGACATCTCTTCCGAAACTGAAGACGCCGAACTGGACATCCTGTCGCCACGCCCATCTTTCCCCGGCAAACTCGCGCAGCTTCTGTTGGCCCGTTTCCAGAGAACCGCCAAGCCGCTGACGATCCTGCCTTGCGAACTCATCAACGGTAATGGCCCGGTGCTGAAGGGTATCGTCCGCGATATCGCCCAAAAGTCAGGAGCGGGCAGCGATTTCCTCGCGTGGCTGGAAGAAAAGGTGATCTTCGCCAACACGCTGGTGGATCGCATCGTTTCCGAACCGATCGAGCCAGTCGGCGCGGTTGCGGAACCCTATGCGCTTTGGGCGGTCGAGCGCGCGCCGGGCCTCACCATGCCCTGCACGCACCCCTCGATCGTGCTGACAGACAAGCTCGAACCGTTCGAGCGCCTGAAACTGCACATCCTCAATCTCGGCCACACCACGCTTGCCGACATCTGGCTGAAGGAAGGCCGACCGAAGGGCGAGACGGTGAAGGAAATTTTGGCCGATCCTACCATTCGCGGGCGGCTGGATGCGGTCTATCGTGACGAGGTTGTTCCGGGTTTTGCAGCGCATGGCATGGGTGAGGACGCCAAAGCCTATGTCGAGACAACGATGGGCCGTTTCCTCAACCCCTACCTTGAGCATCGTATCGCCGACATCGCCGGCAACCATGCCCTGAAGATCGAGCGGCGCATCAAAGCCTTTCTCGATTGGGCTGGCACACCCGCACCGATCCTTGAATCCATAGTCACATCTACCGACAGGAAATCCGCATGAAGGCGCTCGTCTGCGATGAACCCGGCCGTCTCTCGATCGTCTCACGCCCCGAACCGGTGCGCGCGGAAAACGAGGTGAAAGTCCGCATTCGCCATATCGGCATTTGCGGCACCGATTTTCACATCTTCGCCGGCAAGCACCCATTTCTCGACTATCCTCGGGTCATGGGACACGAGTTGTCGGGAACCGTCGAAGAGGCACCCGCGAACAGCAGACTGAGGGCGGGCGATCCGGTCTATATCGTCCCCTATCTTTCCTGCGGTGCCTGCAAGGCCTGCAGCAAGGGCCTGTCCAATGCCTGCTGCAACATTCAGGTTCTCGGCGTGCACAAGGATGGCGGCATGGCGGAATATCTCTGCGTTCCGGAACAGAATGTCATCCCGACCGGCAATATTCCGCTCGCCGATGCGGCGATGATCGAGTTTCTGGCGATCGGTGCGCATGGTGTCAAACGCGGCATGATCACCTCGGAAGATCGTGTGCTCGTCACCGGCTCCGGCCCGATCGGCATGTCGGCCATCATCTTTGCCAAGGCACGCGGCGCCCATGTGACCGTTATGGACACACGTCAGGATCGTCTGAAATTCGCCGTCAATCAACTTGGCGCGGACGGCACCATCTTTGCCGACGAAAACGCGGAAGCGGAAGCCGAACGCCAGACCGGCGGAGAATGGTATGATGTCGTCATCGACGCAACCGGCAATGCCGTGCCGATGCAGCGCGGTTTCGGTTTCCTGGCTCATGGCGCACGTTACGTTCTTCTGTCCGTCGTGCGGCAGGACATCACCTTTTCCGATCAGGAATTCCACAAGCGCGAAGCGACGCTGATCGCCAGCCGCAATGCCCAGCCCGACGATTTTGCCGAAGTGGTTCGACAGATCGAGGCCGGAAACGTGCCCACCCGTTCATTGAATACCCATCGCGGCCGCCTGGAGGATGGCGTGACGCTTCTCGCCGAATGGTCGAAGCCGGAAGCCGGTGTGATCAAGGCGATCCTGGAGGTTTGACATGACTGTAAAAAAGACGCTGCGCCTCAACCCGCAGGACAATGTGGTGGTCGCCACCGCTGACCTTCCCACTGGAACGCCGATCGAAGGCGATGTCGTGGCAGTGGCGCGCGTGCCGCGCAGCCACAAAGTCGCCACCCGCCCGATCACCAAGGGCGAAGCGATCCGCAAATTCGGCCAGATCATCGGCTTTGCCTCCACCGACATCAATCCGGGCGAATGGGTGCACGAAAAGAACGTCACCATGGGCGAGGATTTCGAGCGCGATTACGCCTTCGCCGCCGAAGCCCGCCCGAAGGAAACTTTGCTGCCGGGCGAAACACCCGCCTTTTTCGAAGGCTTTCGCCGCGCCGACGGCCGCGCCGGCACCCGCAATTTCATCGGCATCCTGTCGTCGGTGAACTGTTCCGCCACGGCGGTGGATTACATCGCCGAGGAGATCAACCGCTCCGGCATTCTCGCCGATTACCCGGATATCGATGGGATCGTGGCACTGCCGCACAGCCAGGGCTGCGGCATGGCCGGCAAGGGCGAAGCCTTTGACGTGCTGTCGCGCACCCAATGGGGTTACGCCAGCCATCCGAATTTTGCAGCGACGCTGCTGGTCGGCCTTGGCTGCGAAGTGTTTCAGATCCCGCGGATGAAAGAAACCTACCAGATTGCCGAGGGCGAACACTTTCAGTCGCTGACCATTCAGGAAACCGGCGGCACCCGCAAGGCGGTCGAGGCGGGTGTGGCCAAGATCAAGGAAATGCTGCCCTTCGTCGCCCGCTCGCGCCGCGAACCGATTTCAGCCTCGGAACTCTCGCTCGCACTGCAATGCGGCGGCTCCGACGGTTATTCCGGCCTCACCGCCAACCCGGCACTCGGCGTTGCCGCCGATATGCTGGTGCGTCAGGGCGGCACGGCGATCCTTTCCGAAACCCCGGAAATCTATGGTGCCGAACATCTGCTGACACGCCGCGCCGAAAGCGTCGAGGTCGGCCAGAAGATCGTCGACCTGATCGCCTGGTGGGACGAATATACGACCCGCAACGGCGGCGAGATGAACAACAACCCCTCGCCCGGCAACAAGGCCGGCGGCCTCACCACCATTCTGGAAAAATCGCTGGGCGCCGTCGCCAAGGGCGGCAATTCCACGCTCAGAGGCGTGTACCGTTACGCTGAACGCATCCACCGCAAGGGTTTTGTCTATATGGACACGCCCGGTTACGACCCGGTGGCCGCCACAGGTCAGGTGGCGGGCGGCGCCAATATCCTCTGTTTCACCACCGGCCGCGGCTCCGCTTACGGCGGCAAGCCGGTGCCATCGATCAAGCTCGCCACCAATAACGAACTTTACGCCCGCATGACCGAAGACATGGACATCAATTGCGGCGATGTCATCGATGGCGTGAGCCTCGAAGACAAGGGCCGCGAGATTTTCGAGGTCATCCTCGACGTCGCCTCGGGCAAGAAGTCGAAATCGGAACTGCTGGGTTATGGACGCCACGAATTCGTGCCGTGGCAGATCGGCGCGGTGATGTGATTGCCGACGGGCCGTCAGTTGCTGTGGCGGCCCGCGAGACACAAATTAAGGCACTGTTTCGATGTCCGTCTGGCGAAACTCGTTATGCGTGGCAAGTATCGGAACATTGTAGTGCACAGCACAGGCATAGTGCAGGCAATCGCCAAGATTAAGCCTGTTCGGTCCATGCCCGAATTTGTCCGCTGCCATCAGCACAAGGCTCGATGCCGTTCTCGCAGGCGGCAGATCACATAGCTCAATTCCCCGCTCTTTGAGAAACGCCATCAGGAACGGCTCAATCTGGGTAACGGGTTGGTTGAATTTGTCGGGCCGCGCCAATGCCAAGGCGACTTCAAGCACGGCGACGGCCGAAGTGATCGGCGCCTTCGCCGCGATCAGCGCCTCCGAAATACGTTGAGCTTCTGGCTCATCTGATGCCAGAGCGATAATCGCGCAGGCATCCACGTACATCAGCCTTCATCCCACATGTTGTCGAAAACGGATTTCGGCAGGGGCTTCTTGGCTTGCTCGGACAGCGTGATACCGAATTTTTCACGCAGACGTGCAGCGGTTTCAATTGGAGTCTCGATCTGACGACGCCGCTCGATCGCCTCTGTCATCGCGATCACGATGGCGTCGGTGATGCTGACATCCTCCATCTTCGCAAACTCGCGCGTCAATGCGTCAGCTTCCCTATTGTTGACGTTGATAGGCAAAGCCACCTCCATGTAGATGTGCCGCAAGATTAATGTAGATCTTGCGACCACCAATGGCAATTGCAGCCTAGAGAAGCCCTCTTCTTGCCAGATTGCGTATCAGTGCACCCACGCCAAACGTCCAGGGCGGGCAATCGGCGCAGCGGGCCATGCGGTTGACCAGACGTCCCAACTCAGGCGCGCTGATTTCCACCCGGTCGCCCACTTCATGGGTAAAGCCCTGGCCGGGACCGCGACGATCCTTGACCGGCGCGAACATCGTGCCGAGGAACAGCACCGCGCCATCGGGATATTGGTGATTGGGGTTGAGCAACTGCCCGGCCAGATCGGCGGGATCGCGGCTGATGGCGTTCATGCGGCTGACGCCGTCCATGACGAACCCGTCCTCGCCGGTCACCTTCAGCGAGACTTCGAGATTGCGCACCGTATCGAGCGTAAATGTCTCGTCGAACAGGCGGATGAACGGACCGATCGAGCAGGAGGCGTTGTTGTCTTTCGCTTTGCCGAGAAGCAGAGCCGAGCGGCCTTCGATATCGCGCAGGTTGACGTCATTGCCTAAAGTGGCACCGACGATCTTGCCGTCGGAACGGATGGCCAGCACCACTTCCGGCTCCGGGTTATTCCACTCCGATTTTGGATGTAGCCCGGCGAGAGCGCCAGAACCGACCGAGGACATCGGCTGCGCCTTTGTAAAAATTTCCGCATCCGGGCCGATGCCGACTTCGAGATATTGCGACCAGAGTTTCATCTCTGTGAGAAGTGCCTTCACCTCGGCAGCCTTTTCCGACCCCGGCATGAGGCCCGTGAGTTTTTCACCCAGGACCGGCGCAAGACGCTCGCGAACATTGGCAGCTTCGGCCGGATTGCCGCGCGTAAACTCCTCGATCACCCGCTCCAGCATCGAACCGGCAAAGGTGACACCGGCCGCCTTGACCGCCTGCAGATCGACCGGCGCCAGAAGCGCGCCAAGACTGCCGTCGAGAAAGTTTTCGAGCGAGCCAATCACCGGACCGCTTTCGATTGCCAGACGCGCGGCAATGCCATCGATTTCCAGAAGCGCGCTGGAGGTCGAGGCAATGGCCGAAACATCGTGCAGCTGGCCGTCGCGATACAGAACCGGCAACGGGCCATCGGCAGCATTGGACCAGACACGGCCGATCAGCAC
Source organism: Hyphomicrobiales bacterium (assembly GCA_900472395.1). Classification (GTDB taxonomy): domain Bacteria; phylum Pseudomonadota; class Alphaproteobacteria; order Rhizobiales; family Rhizobiaceae; genus Neorhizobium. The sequence goes on along the minus strand of UCHV01000048.1, from coordinate 61,375 downwards.
GGCCTTGTCGGCATCGCTCGGCAGAATGGTTTCAGGGGAGAGTGTCAGAGCCAGAATGTTGTCCGTCATTGTCAAACCCCTCAAGCGGCCTTCGGACGGCCAAATGTGTAATCGGCAATCGATTGCGGTTTCATCTCGATGGAAAAACCGGGTGTCGTCGGCGGCATGTAGGCCGCATCCTTGATCACGCAGGGATCGACAAAGTGCTCATGCAGATGGTCGACATATTCGATCACCCTGCCCTCTTTGGTGCCCGACACCGCGATGTAATCGATCATCGACAGGTGCTGCACATATTCGCAAAGGCCCACACCACCGGCATGCGGCCACACCGCCTTGCCGAATTTGGCGGCGATCAGCAGCACGGCCAGAACCTCGTTCAGCCCGCCCATACGGCAGGCATCGATCTGCACGATATCGATCGCACCTTCAGCAATAAACTGCTTGAACATAATGCGGTTCTGGCACATTTCGCCGGTCGCCACCTTCACCGGCGCGATCGCCTCGCGGATCTTCTTGTGGCCCGCCACATCGTCCGGGCTGGTCGGTTCCTCGATGAAGAAGGGTTTTGCGAAGGACAGCGCCTTCACCCAATCGATGGCCTGATCGACATCCCAGACCTGGTTGGCGTCGATCATCATGTAGCGGTCGGGGCCGATCACCTCGCGGCAAATGGTCAGGCGACGGATATCGTCTTCGAGGTCACGGCCCACCTTCATCTTCACATGGTTGAAACCGGCATCGACCGCTTCCTGCGCCAGGCGGCGCAGCTTGTCGTCAGGGTAACCCAACCAGCCGGCCGAGGTCGTGTAGCAGGCGTACCCCTCCTGCTCCAGTGTCGCGATCCGCTCCTCCTTGCCGCTCTCGGCCTTGCGCAGGATGTCGAGCGCTTCGTCGCGGGTCAACGCATCGGTCAGGTAACGGTAATCGACGATATCGGCGATTTCTTCCGGCGACATGGTGGCGACGAATTTCCACACCGGCATGCCCGCCTCCTTGGCCAGCGCATCCCAAAACGCGTTGACAACGGCGCCGGTGGCAAGGTGCATTGCACCCTTGTCCGGGCCGATCCAGCGCAGCTGGCTGTCACCCGTCAGGTGCCGCCAGAATTTACCGGGGGCAGCGCGCATTTCGGACAGATCCTTGCCGACAACGAGGTGCCGCATGGCTTCGATTGCCATGCAGCAAATGTCGTTGCCCCGACCGATGGTGAAGGTCAGGCCGTGGCCCGAAATGCCTTCGCGGTCGGTTTCGAGAATGACATAGGCCGCCGAATAATCCGGATCCGGGTTCATGGCGTCCGATCCGTCCAGACTTTGGGAAGTCGGAAAACGCAGGTCGAAAACGCGAAGATTGGTGATGCGGGTCATGAGGCGGCCTCGTCTGTCAGAATGATAGGTTTGTGCTGGCTTAGCGGTCGGCGACAAAGGTCTGTTTCTGGGTGCCGAGACCTTCGATGCCGAGTTCGACGACGTCACCGTCCTTCAGGTAACGCGGCGGCTTCAGGCCCATGCCGACGCCGGGAGGCGTGCCGGTGGAAATGACATCGCCCGGATGCAGCGACATGAACTGCGACAGGTAGGAGACGAGGAAGGCCACGCCATAAACCATCGTTTTCGACGAACCGTCCTGTTGGCTCTCGCCGTTCACCTTCAGCCACATGGCGAGGTTTTGGGGATCCGGCACCTCATCCTTGGTGACCAGCCACGGGCCCATCGGGCCAAACGTGTCGCAGGATTTGCCCTTGGTCCACTGGCCGGAACGCTCCGTCTGGAAGGCGCGCTCGGACACGTCGTTGGTGACGCAATAACCGGCAACGTAATCCAGAGCCTCGGCTTCCGTCACATATTTCGCGGTCTTGCCGATAACGACGGCGAGTTCGACTTCCCAATCGGTCTTTTCCGAACCGCGGGGGATAAGAACGTTGTCATTGGGGCCGACGATGGCGGACGAAGCCTTCATGAAAATGATCGGCTCCGGCGGTACGGTGGCACCGGTTTCGGCGGCGTGGTCGGAATAGTTGAGGCCGATGCAGATGAATTTTCCGGTGCCGGCAACGCAGGGGCCAAGGCGTGGATCGCCGTCCACCACGGGAAGGCTGTTCACATCGACGGCGCCGAGCTTCGCCAGCGCATCGGGCGCAAGGGCTGCACCCGAAAGATCGGAAACATGGGCAGAAAGATCGCGGATCTTGCCATCGGCATCGAGAATGGCGGGCTTTTCGGCACCGGGTGCGCCGTAACGGAGAAACTTCATGTCAGAGTCCTTTCATTGCATATTCAAGGTCGGCAGGCGCCAGAAGATCAGATACCCCAGCCGCCGTCGATACCGACGGCCTGGCCGGTCGTGTAGGTCGCGCCGGCCAGATAGACGGCGAGGTCGGCAATCTCTTCCGGGGTGCCGAGACGGCCCATTGGCTGGCGGGCGATGAAGGCGGCGCGCGCTTCCTCGTAATTGCCCTGCGCGCGCATGCGGCTTTCCAGCGACGGGCTTTCCACCGTGCCGGGGCAAATGGCGTTGCAGCGGATGCCCTGCGCCACATAATCGGCGGCGACGGATTTGGTGAGCCCGATGACCGCCGCCTTTGTGATGCCGTAGGCCGCGCGGTTCGGCACACCCTTGGAGCTGGAAGCGATCGACGCCATGTTGATAATCGTGCCGTCGCCGCGCTCCAGCATGCCGGGCAGAACCGCCTTGATGGTGCGCACCATCGCGCGCACGTTGAGATCGAAGGCGAAATCGAGATCGCTGTCCGGCATATCGAGAACAGAACCGGCATGCACGAAGCCGGCGCAATTGAAGAGAACATCGACGGCGCCGATCTTTTCGAAGAAAGCCGTAACAGCGGCAGCATCGAGCACGTCGAGATGCGCGGTCTGGATATTGGCCTCACCGTCGAGCGTCGAAAGCGCAGCGTCGTTGATATCGGTCGCCCAGACCCTTGCACCGGCGGCGGCAAAAGCCAGCGCGCTGGCGCGGCCGATGCCCTGGCCGGCGGCGGTGACGACAACAGTCTTGCCGTGAATGTTTCCAGTCATTTCGTCATCCTTATCAGTCGAGGTGAAACACATTTTCCATCATGGCCCACCATTCACCTTCCTTGCGGGTTTCGAACGGTTTCTGGCAGGGGATGCAGAACGACCACCATTCCTGGTTCTTTTCGCTCGCTGCCATTTTTGCCATGTCGGCCTCGAAATCCGTGCCGTGATATTCCCAGTAACCGAACAGCAGGTTTTCCGGCTCTTTCAGAAAAATCGTGTAGTTCTTGATGTTGCAGCTCGAAATCAGCGCCAGAATTTCCGGCCAGACGGCGGCGTGCAATTCCTTGTAGGCCTCCACCTTGCCCGGCTGCACGCCGATGACCATTCCCATTCTCTGCATTCAAACATTCCTCACAACCGGTAGAAACGGCGGGCATTGCCACCAAAGACGGCATCGTGATCGGCGGCTGGCACGATCTCGCGGCACTGCTTGATCCAAGCGGCATAAGTTCCGGCGAGATTGACCACAGGCCAGTCGCTGCCCCAAATCACTCGATCCGCGCCGAACAGGTCGAGAATGGTCTCGATATAGGGCCGCAGCGCCCGCGCATCCTGATCGCCCGCTTCGGTCAGCAGGCCGGAGAGCTTGCAGGCCACATTGTCGAGTTCAGCCAGCCGCAGCATGGCATGACGCCAATCGACAAAATGTCCGCTGGCGATGCGCGGTTTGGCACCGTGATCAATCACGATCGGCAGGCTTGGGTGACGGCGGGCAAAGGCATGCAGTGCCGACAGATGCGGCTCCAGAACCAGCGCATCGAATACCAGCTGATGGGCGATCATCGCCTCCACGGCCGGTTCAAGCGCCGGATCGTCGATCCAGTTCTCGTCAGAAATATCCTGCAGCATCGGCCGCAGGCCCTTGAGCTTTTTCGTCTTCGCAAGCTCGGCAATCACGGCGGGCGCATCGGCCGCTTTCATATCCGCCCAGCCAACCACACCGAGAATAAAATCGTTCTCTTCCGCCAGCCCGAGCATGAAACGCGTGTCTTCAACACTCGGCAGCGATTGCACCAGAACCGTACCGGTCACGCCCACCTTATTGATTTCCGGCACCAGGTCGGTGGGCAGGAAATCGCGATAAATCGCTTCCAGATCCGGCGGCGGCCAGCCGCCGTTCCGATCCTTCAGCAGCCAGAAATGCTGGTGCGCATCGATGATCATTGCATCACGCTCCCGCAATCGGCGCATCGGCCGAAATCACGCCCTTTTCCTTGAGGCGCGTCCAGAAGGATGCCGGAATATCCTGCTCGAACCAAGCGACATTGGCCTTCATCTGCTTGCCATTGCGCGCACCGGAAACGACGGTGACTACAGCCGGGTGCAATGTCGGAAACGCCAGCGCCGCCGCCTGCATGGAAACACCTTCTGCTTCACAAGCCGCTTCGATCTCGTTCACGCGGGCGAGAATATCGGCAGGCGCCTCGGCATAATTGAATTTCTTGTTGCCCGCGAGCAGGCCGGAATTGAAGGCACCGGCGACTACGATGCCGACACCTTCGCGCTGGCAGCGGTCGAGCAGACCGAGGCTCTCATGCTCCAGCAGCGTGTAACGTCCGGCGAGCATGGAGACGTCGATATCGAACTCATCCATGGCTTCGGAAACGGCCTGCCACTCGTTGACGCCGAGACCGACCGCCTTGACGAGACCGCCCGAGCGCAACTCGCCCAGCGCCTTGAAACCACCGCCTTTGGTCAGCTGGTCCCAATAATGCTGATGGCGGTCGGCATGCGTGGCGCGGCCAATATCGTGAACGTAGAGAATATCCGGCGCGAACACGCCGAGCCGCTGACGGCTTGCCTCGAACGAACGCATTATGGCGTCATAGCTGTAATCATAGGTCGGGCGGAAAGGCAGCGGCGCCACATAGGCATCCTCTTCCGCCCCCACCGTTTCATCCGGCACCATGATGCGGCCGACCTTGGTGCTGAGCAGATAATCGTCACGCTGATGATCGGTCACCATCGTGCCGAGGCGACGTTCCGAGCGGGTGTAGCCGTAAAACGGTGCCGTATCGAAATAGCGGATGCCCGCCTCCCAGGCGGCATCGAAGGCGGAGAGCGATTCCGCATAGCTGGTCAGCCGGTAAAGATTGCCCATCTGGGCGCAGCCCAGTCCCATCAGCGTAAACGAAACATCGCGGTTGCGCAGTTTGCGCCTGTCGGAAACTTTCATACTCTCAAATCCTGCTCGCTATGCCCGATCACGGTGGGATAAGACGCGCGGACAAAAAGCCCGCGCGTCAAAAGCTTGGCTCAGTAAAGAACGTTCTTGGCTTCCGGCTTGTCGATATTGTCCTTGGTGACGACAACCACGCCGGTATCGATGGTCTTTTCGACCTTCTGCTTGTCGAGAAGCTGCAACAGGGCTTCGACGCCCTTGTCGCCCATCTGGTAGGAGCCCTGCACGACGGTTGCATGCAGCGTGCCGTCCTTGACGAATTCCTGCAGGTCCTGATTGCCATCAAAGCCGATGGCGACGAGCTTGCCCGCCTTGCCAGCCTGCTTGATGGCGCGGCCCATGCCAATCGCCGTTGGCTCATTTGCGCCGAAAATGCCCTTGAGGTCGCTGTTGGCGGCCAGCACGTCGGTGGTCTGGTTGAGCGCCGTCGCCATCTGCGACTGCGAATAATACGGACCGACGATTTCCAGCTTGGAGTTCTTCTTGATGTAATCGGTAAAGCCGCCAACGCGACCGATTTCCGAACCGGCACCGGCCACATAGGACATCACGGCGATCTTGCCGGTCGTGCCGACCTTGTCGATCATCGCCTGCGCTGCCAGTTCACCGGCCTTGCGGTTATCCGTGGCGAGGAAGGACTGGTAATATTTGTCGGCACCATCGGCCAGCTGGCTGTCGATGATGACGACCGGGATACGGGCTTCCCACGCCTTCTTGACGGCAGGCACCAGCGCATCCGGATCGGACGGGGCGAGCAGGATCGCGCCGACTTTACGGTTCACGGCGTTTTCCACCATGTTGACCTCGTCGGCGATGGCGGATTCAGCCGCCGGGCCCTGGAAGGTCATGGTGTGTTTGCCCTTGGCGGTGGCAATGGCCGCATCCGCGCCCTTCTGGACGTTCTGCCAGAAAGTGGAATTGACGGTTTTCACGATCACGGCGATTTCGGCAGCCGAAGCGCCGGTTGCGCCGGCCAGGGCGATGGCCGAAGCCATCAGGGCGATAGTCAGTTTACGCATGTCTTGTCCTCCTCGATTAACCGACCCTGCCGGGGCCGTTGCGGGGGAAGGCTCCCTCCTTCCCGTGCGGCATTTCCGAGAGCGGCAAACCGCTCCGTCTTCTTCAACGACGGTTGCGCAACTGGTCGATCCAGACGGTGACCAGAATGACGAGGCCGATGATGATCTGCTGGGTGAAGGCTGAGACGCCGTTCATGTTGAGGCCGTTGCGCAGGATGCCGATCACGAAGGCACCGATGATCGTGCCGGAAATCGTGCCGACACCACCGATCAGCGAGGTGCCGCCGATCACGGCGCTTGCGATGGCATCGAGTTCGTAAGCGACACCTTCGTTCGGCTGGGCGGTGACAAGGCGCGACATCAGCACGCAACCGGTGAGGCCCGCAAGCGTGCCGGAAACCACATAGGTAAAGGCGGTGACGCGGGACACATTGACGCCGGACAGGCGCGCCGCATCGGCGTTCGAGCCGATCGCATAGATGTAGCGGCCGAGCACCGTGCGGTTCAGAACGAAGGCGGCGATCACGCCGATGACGATCATCAGCACGACCGGATAGGGAATGCCCGGAAAGCTGACGACCGGAAAACCCATGTCGTCGATGCTTTCGATGCGAAACAGCGAGCCGTTGCCAAGCTCGCCAAAGCTCTCGCCAAGGCCGGATACCGCGCGTGCGCCAGTAATCTGCAAGGCCACGCCGCGCGCGATCAACATCATGCCGAGCGTGGCGATGAAAGGCGGCAGTTTCAGCTGCGTGACGATGAGGCCGTTGATCAACCCGCAGGCGGAACCGGTCAAGATGCCGCACAGCATGCCGATCCAGATCGGCATCTGCAGCTCCTTCACCACCAGCGCCGCAACCACACCGGCCAGGGCAAGCACCGATCCGACCGAAAGATCGATACCGCCGGTGATGATGACATAAGTCGCCCCGATGCCGAGAAGCGCAATCGAGGTCACCTGCAAGGCGATGGTCATGCCGTTGCCGACCGTCATGAAGGCGCTGCTGGTGGCGGAAAAAATCACTGCCAGCACCACGAGGCTGCCGAGCGCCGCAAATTTCTGGATGATATCCTTCTGGCGGTCGCTGAGGCGTCGGCCCTGCTGTGGCGGCTGGGCGGGCGGCTGCGATTTCTCGCTTGTAATGTCGGCCATGATATTATCCCTGTCCCGCATGCCGGCCGCTGCCGGATGCGTAGTGCATGATTTCTTCCTGATTGGTGTCGCGCGTGTTGAGCGTCGCCATGATGCGGCCGCCATGAAACACGGCGACGCGGTCCGACATGCCCAGCACTTCCGGCAGTTCCGAGCTGATCAGCACGATGCCGATGCCGTTTGCCGCCAGTTCATCCATGATCTGGTAGATCGCGAATTTCGCACCGACATCGATACCGCGCGTCGGCTCATCGAAAAACATGATGCGCGGCTCGCGAAACAGCCATTTACCGATGATGATTTTTTGCTGGTTGCCGCCCGACAGAAGCCGAACCGGCTGGCTGAGGCTGGGCGTACGGATATTGAGCAGATCGACATAACGCTGGCTCGCCTCGCGATGCTGCTTGCGATCGATGACGCCGACCGAATTGCTCACCGCCTGCATGCGCGCCATGACAAGATTGGCATCCACCGGCATTTTCACCGCCAGCCCCTGCGCCTTGCGGTCTTCCGAAAGATAGGCAATGCCGGCTTCGATGGCGCTGCGCGGATCGGTGATTTTTAGCGTATCGCCATTGAGCGTGATAGTGCCGGCATTGAGCGGATCGGCGCCGAAGATGGCACGCGCCACTTCCGTGCGCCCTGCCCCCATCAACCCGGCAAAGCCAAGAATTTCGCCGCGCCGAATGTCAAAGCTCACATCGGAAAACACGCCGGTCCGCGTCAGACCCGAGACGGAGAAGATCACTTTCTCACCCGGCACGCGCGTCGGCTCCGGAAACTTGTCCTCGAGCGAACGCCCGACCATACGCGCCACGATGTCATCGCTGGTGAGGTCGGCAAAATCGTCGGTGGAGATATAACGGCCATCACGCAGCACTGTCACCCGGTCGACAATCTCCGCCATCTCGTCGAGACGGTGCGAAATATAGATGATGCCGGTGCCTTCCGCCTTCAGATCGCGGATCACCTTGAACAGAAGCTGCGCTTCCTGCTCGGTCAGCGAGGAGGTCGGCTCGTCCATGATCAGCACGGTCGCATCCAGCGATAGAGCCTTGGCGATCTCCACCATCTGGCATTGCGCGACGCACAGCGTGCGTACCTGCACGTTCGGATCGATATCGACGCCGAGACGATCGAGACAACGCTTTGCATCCGCAACAAGCCGGCGGCGATCGACCAACCAGCCATGGCGCGGCTCGCGGGCGAGATAGATGTTTTCCGCCACCGTCAGGTGTGGAACGAGATTGAGTTCCTGATGGATGATGGCAATGCCGGCGGCTTCCGACTGCAGCGTTGTGGCAAACTGCACCGGCTCGCCTTTGTAGGTGACCGTGCCGCCATTCGGCTGGTAGACGCCGCTGATGATCTTCATCAGCGTCGATTTGCCGGCACCGTTTTCGCCGCAGACCGCATGCACCTCGCCGGCGCGCAGATCGAAGCTCACGCCGGACAGCGCTTTTACGCCCGGAAATTCCTTCGACACATTATCGAGCTTCAGCACAACTGGCCGCGCATCGATCGTATCTGCCGTGGCCGGCATTCCCCCCATCGCGATCTCCTCTTCGCGCAAAAGCCTCTCCCTAGCTTTCGGTCGGCAAGCTAGGCCAGCAAATTCATATTGGTCAAGCCAATTTTTTCTTCTCTGCTTGCAATTCCCGCTTTTTGCCTTTTTATTCAATTTTCAGATGCAACAGTGAATAATTGGCCTGACCACGATGACGGAAGCGCGACGCCTCTACCAGCAAATCGCCGATCAGGTGCGCCAACTGATGCTGAATGGCCAATATCCACCCGGTTCGCGGCTTCCTGCGGAACGCGATCTGGCGCAACAGTTGGGCGTGTCACGTCCTTCCTTGCGTGAAGCGCTGATCGCGCTGGAAATCGACGGTACGATTGAAATCCGCATGGGGTCGGGAATTTACGCGCTGAATGCGGCCAAGCCGGTAGCGCCAAATCGCTCACTCGGCGAAAGCCCGACAGAACTGATGCAAGCGCGCGCCGTCATCGAAAGCGCGGTCGCCATTCAGGCGGCAGCGGCGATGACGCCCGAGACACTGGCTGCATTGAGAGACATTCTCACCCTGATGCAGACCGAGATTGCCGAGGGCCGCAAACCCCTTGAACAGGATCGGCAGTTCCATCTGAGCATTGCCGAAAGCGTGGGCAATACGGTGCTTTATGAAATTGTCGCCAGCCTGTTCGATGAAAGGCACAGCCCGATGTCCGATCATATGCGCGGACTTTTCGAAACGCCGGAAACCTGGCAGTTCGCTCTCAGCGAACACGAGGCCATTCTTGCCGCGCTGGAAGCCCGCAACCCGCTGGCGGCACAGGCGGCCATGCACGCGCATCTGACTGCTTCAGGCCGCCGCTGGGTCGAAAACTGACTTCAGGTTCGGTCAGGCCGGCTGGTCCCGACACGGGAAAGCAGCAACACAGGCAGAATGGCGATGGCGACAATGGCAAGGGCGGCGATTGCCGCTTCTTCATAGGTTCCGCGTGCAGCCTCGCCATAAAGGTGTGTCGCGAAGGTTTCGACGTTCAGGGGCCGCAAAAGCAGCGTTGCCGGCAATTCCTTGACGCAATCCACGAACACCAGAAGCGATGCTGCCGAAATTGCCGTTTTCGACAAAGGCAGATGCACATGCCAAAACGTGCCGGAAACGGACTGCCCGAGTGTGCGGGATACATGATCGAGAGACGTAGGGATCCGCGACAAGCCCGCTTCAATACCTCCGGACGATATGGCCAGGAACCGCACAGTCAGCGCATAAATAACTGCAGCGCCAGATCCCATGAACAACAGCCCGGTGGACACGCCGAACCAGTCGAGCGCCGTCTGGTCGACAAACCTGTCAAAGCCGGCCAGCACGATCAACACGCCTATGGCAACGACCGTGCCGGGCGCGGCATAACCCATGCTCGACAGGCGCAGCAGCGCGGCAGATGTCCTGCCTGGACGCACCCGGGTGGCATAGGCGACGACAAGGCCGAGTGAAATGGTGACGACCGTCGCGATCGTCGCAATGGTGAGTGTGCTGATGGCTTCGTTGACAATACGCGGCGACAGGCCGGCGAACTGGTAACGCTTCCATGCTTCCGACGTCAGATAGATGGCCGGCGCCACAAAACCGACGAGGACGGGCATCAGGCCCACAACCAGAAAAAGCATGCCTTTCGGAAACGATACCGTCTGCGGCTGAAAACCGCGGCTGCGGCGGGCATCGATCGCATAACGCTGTTGCCGTCGTGCCCAGCGTTCGATACCCACCAGGGCCACCACGATCAGCAGAAGGGCAAGAGCAATCTGCGACGCTCCGGGCAGATCGGTGCGGGTGATCCATGTCGTATAGATCGTCACCGTCATCGTGCGTACACCGAGAAATTCTGCAGCACCGACATCGTTCAGCGTTTCCATCAGCGCCAAGGCGATACCTATGGCGACGGCCGGACGCGCCAGAGGCAGGCCGACCCGCCAGAACATCGCGCGGCGGCTGACACCGAGCGTCCGTGCGGCATCTGCAAGCGTGCCGGACTGGGTAAGGAACATCGCCCGTGTCGGAATGTAGACGTAAGGATAAAGCACGAAGCCGAGCAGGAGAATGCAGCCGGTCATCGAGCGGATGTCAGGCAGGCGAAACTGGCGCGGGCTTTCATAACCCAGCACCCAACGGATCGCCCCCTGCACCGAACCTATCGGATGCAGGATGTCGAGATAGGCATAGGCGATGATATAGGTCGGCACCGCGAGCGGCAGCAACAGGGCCCATTCGAGCATGCGCCGGCCCGGAAAATCATAGGCCGTCACCAGCCATGCGGACGCAGTGCCGATGACCGCCGTAACAACGCCCACACCGGCCAAAAGGATGACCGTATCTGTCAGCGTCGTCGGCAGGATGGTGGAAAACAGATGTGCCCAAAGGCCCGCCGAGCCTTTTAACGCTTCCAGTGCAAGCCCCATGACCGGCAACGTGACGACCAGTGCCGCGAACGCGGAAAGGATCAGCCAGTTTCGGCCCGAGCGTTTGGCTGATCGGGTGGTCGGCCGAGCGGCGACCGGGGACATTGCTGACATTGAATGGTCCTGGCGGCGCACTGTCTCTCAACGCCGTCATCCTCGGGCTCGTCCCGAGGATCTGCTGCGCTTCACCATTGGAACGGTTATATCCTCGGGACAAGCCCGAGAATGACGAAAAACAGGCGTATGCCCTGCAAAAGCGGAGAGGCCGGCGCCCCTGACGAGGCGCCGCCCTATGCCTTAGTTGTCGAAGGCGACCTTGTCGACCAGCTGGCTTGCCTGCTTGCGATGGCCGACGATTTCAGACAGCGGCTTGTTGTCGACCTTCAGCGTGCCGAAAGAGGCGATGATCGGGTCGACAGCAGCTCCGGCCTTGACCGGGTATTCGTAATTGGCTTCGGCATAGATCTTCTGGGCTTCGTCGGAGACGAGATATTCCAGGAATTTCACGGCTTCGGCCTTGTTCGGCGAATTCTTGGCAACGGCTGCACCGCTGATATTCACCTGCGTGCCGCCGTTCTTGAAGGTCGGCAGGATGACCTTGATGGCCTCGGCCCACTTTACCTGTTCCTCGCCGCCCTTGCCGGACTTCATCAGGCCGACATAATAGGAGTTGGCGATACCGATGTCGCAAATGCCGCCGAGAATATCCTTGGCTGCGTCGCGGTCGCCGCCGGCGGCCTTGCGTGCCAGATTGGCCTTGACGCCCGTCAACCACTTTTCGGTTTCTTCGGCGCCGTAATGGGCAATGTAATCGGCAAACAGCGCCGTGTTGTACGGATGCTGGCCCGAACGGATGCAGACCTTGCCCTTCCACTTCGGATCGGCGAGATCCTCGTAATTGAAGGATGCGAGGTCAAGATCCTTGGCAGCATAAAGCACACGTGCACGGTAGGACAGGCCGAACCAATGGCCCTTGCCGTCCCGCAGCTCAGCCGGGATCGCTCCGTTCAGAACGGACGAATCGACCGCCTGGGTCACGCCCTTCTCGGCAAGATCCACCAGATTACCGGCATCGACCGCCATCAGGATATCGGCCGGTGAACTTGCACCTTCCGATGCAACGCGCTCGGCCAGACCGTCCTTCATGAAGACGGTATTGACCTTGGTGCCGGTGGATTTGGTGTAGGCTTCGAGAAGCGGCGCGATCAAAGCCGGTTCGCGGGTCGTGTAGACGTTGATTTCAGCGGCGGCGGCAAGCGTCGGAGCAGCGAGCATCGAAGCGGCCAGAAGCGCGGAAGACAGAATTGCGTACGGTTTCATTAAGAACTCCCCCGTGAGTGAAACACGAGGGGTTGCACCAGTTCTTGACCACTTTGGTCAAGTTTAAAAACGCAACTTGGAATGTGTTTCACGCACTCGTTATCGGCACGTTATTTGTAAATACAACCAGTGGCATATCATCAAAATACCATGACCCGATCTTCCAGGATCGATATTTTGACCATCTCGATATCTTTCGGCAGGCGCTCGCTGGTGACTGCCTTCAGCGGAAAATCAAGGCCTTCGATGCGCAGCATGATCTGTTCGCTATCGCCGCCAAAAATGCGCTGCTCTACCCGCGCGGAAAATTCACCACGCTGGGCCGAGACGGCGATACCCTGCGGGCGGATGTAAAGCTGGCCGCCGTCACCGCCACCGATACGATGATGAGCGGCAAAACTGCCAAAAACGGTATCGATGCGCCCATCGCGCCAGACGCCGGGCACCTTGTTGAAGGAACAGAAAAATTCGGCGGCATAGGCATTGGCTGGCCGGTCATGAAGATCATAGGCCGTACCCGCCTGTACGATTTCACCAGCTCGCATCAGCACGACACGATCACCAGCGGATAGTGCCTCCTGCGGATCATGAGTGACCATGATGACTGTGGCATTCAGCGAACGCAACAATGACAAGGTTTCGGTTCGCACCTTTTCCCGCAGGCCCTGATCGAGATTGGAGAACGGCTCATCCAACAAAACGATGGCCGGACGGGGCGCCAATGCGCGGGCAAGCGCCACACGCTGCTGTTCGCCGCCCGACAGCGTGTGCGGGAAACGATCGGCAAGGTGTTCTATGCCGACCCGACGGATGATATCGGCGGCGCTTGCGGCGGCTTCCGCTCGGGGCCTGCGCTTGAGCCCGAAAAGAACATTGTCGCGGACATTCAGATGCGGGAAAAGCGCGTAATCCTGAAAGACGAACCCAACCCCACGCGCTTCCGGTTCGATAAAGGTCGTTCCATCGACTTCGCGTCCATCGAGAAAAACCCGACCGCCGTCGATGATCTCGACCCCCGATACGATGCGCAGCAAGGTGGATTTGCCGCAGCCGGAATGGCCGACCAGCGAAACGACTTCGCCGCGCGCGATATCCAGCGATATGCCGTTGACCGCAGCAGTCGTTCCAAAGGCGCGGCTGACATTCTCCAGCCGCACTGCGCTATTCCCGTTCATGTGCAGAAGTCTCCTCTTGAGGTCGGGAAACTGCCACAAGGCAACCCGCCGGTGAAGACCGCTGCGATCACGATCGGGAGATTTGCAAAAAGGTGGCGTTCAAAGTGCCGAACGCGCGCCGGTCAGATAGGCTTCAAGCGCATCCACCGCATCATCCAGACGGCCGGAATTGTCGATGGTGACGATACGCCCCGGCAGATTGGGCACGGAGATCGGAACTTCGCGCGCAATGCGGTTGCGAATGTCCTCGGCCGTTTCGCGTCCGCGTGACAACAACCGCTCGATACGAATTTCCGGCCGGGCGGTAATCTCCAGTACATCCATGCGGGCAAACTGGGATGCCGCTTCGGAGAGGACGGCACGCGAAAGGTTGGCGATGAGAACACCGCCCGCCTCCACGTGATCGGCCGCCTGGCGACGCAATGAATAACAAAGACCATGCGCCTCCCAATCGAGGCAGAATTCGCCATCCTGCCGCGCATCCGCGAATTCGGCGCGCGACAGAACCTCATGATCTTCGTTGTCTGGATCGGCATCGCGGGTGATCACCCGCTGCGCGAAACGGATATCCGGCCGATCCTGCAAGCGGGCGGCGACCGCCCGCATCAGCGTGTCCTTGCCGGCCCCGCTTGGGCCGACAACGGCGATGAACAATCCGGTTCGGTCAGCAGACACGATTGCCCTCCCGCCACACACCGGCCACGACCGGCGGTAGGTCGCGTTCTGCACGCACCCGCACGAGATCGGCACGACGGCCGATTTCGATACGGCCACGATCGTCAAGTCCTGCCGCGCGGGCCGGGTTATCGGAAATCAGACGCACGGCCTGCGGCAGATCGGCAAGACCGCGATGCGCCAATACAAAAGCCGCCTGCATCATGGAGAACGGAATATAGTCGGATGAGAGGATGTCGAGCGCGCCTTTTTCGAGCAGATCGAGCGCCGAGACATTGCCCGAATGCGACCCGCCGCGCACCACGTTCGGCGCGCCCATCAGCACCTGCAGGCCGGCTTCGCGAGAAAGGACGGCGGCCTCTATCGTGGTCGGGAATTCGGCAAGGGCAATGCCGAGTTCGACACCTTCAGCGACATGGGCAGCGGTCGCATCATCGTGCGAGGCGATTGCTATGCCGGCCGCATGGCACAATTCGGCAATACGCTTGCGGTTACGGTCGGAATTGGCTTCGGATTCGGCGATACGACGCGTGCAGAAGGCATCGAATTCGGCGTTCGAGAGCTTCTTCTTGCCCTGATAATAGATGCGATAGGCTTCGAGGCTGACGAACTGGCGCTGACCGGGGGCATGGTCCATCAACGAGGCCAGACGTACGCGATCATTGCCTTCCATCATGGCGAACTGCTCGTCCACATCGGCCACCGAAACTTCGCAGCGCAAATGGATGAAGTGCTCGGCGCGCAAGCGACCGCTCGCACTCGCCTGCGAAATTGTGGTCGCCATCGCCGCCATGTCGGCGGGGCCGAGATCGGTATCGTCATCAATGCCGACGCGAAGGGCATCGAACACCGTGGTGATGCCGGAACTTGCCACCTGCCCGTCATGCGCCTGCAGCGCCGCATCCATGTTCCAGCGCACCTTCGGGCGCGGCTGGAAATGCGTTTCCAGATGGTCGGTATGCAACTCGACAAGGCCGGGCAGCAGATAATCGCCATTCAGGTCGATGCCATTGCTCGAATGGCCGCTGGAAATGTCGGCAATTTTGCCTTCGCGCACCACAACGCTGCCGGTGACGATTTCGTCGGCGAGAACGATGGCGCAATTGGTGAAGATGGTTTCTTGAGTCATGGTGTGTTCACAGCTTACGGAGCGTTTTCGTAACGCTCAAGGGACAGAATGCGGAAAAGTGTCAGATCACCAGCTTGCGCAGTTGCTGGGACAGAAGGTCCATCAGGCTGACAGTGATGATGACGATGATGAGCATGGCCGAAGCCTGCGGATAATAGAAACCGCGAATGCTCTCGAACAGGACCTGGCCGATACCGCCGGCGCCGATGACGCCAAGCACCGTGGCGGAGCGGATGTTGGATTCCAGGCGATAGAGCGACAGCGAGATCCACAGCGGTAGAACCTGTGGAATGACG
Organism: Hyphomicrobiales bacterium; assembly: GCA_900472395.1. GTDB lineage: Bacteria > Pseudomonadota > Alphaproteobacteria > Rhizobiales > Rhizobiaceae > Neorhizobium. The sequence continues at coordinate 45,421 of UCHV01000048.1, read as the reverse complement.
CCGAACAGAACCTGCTGAACACGTGAGGCGCCGGTGGTGCGGATCGCCTCGACCGGACGCGGATCGATGGCTTCGACGGCTTCCGAAAACAGTTTGGACAGCGTGCCGGTCGTGTGAATGAACAGCGCCATCACGCCCGCAAACGGGCCGAGGCCGACGGCCACGACAAAGAGAACGGCAAACACGACTTCATGGATGGCGCGGAACATGTCCATCAGGCGGCGAACCGGCTGGTTCACCCACCAGGGCGCCATGTTGTGAGCGGACAGGATGCCGAGCGGAATGGAAAAGACGACGGCGAGAAATGTGCCCCAGAACGCGATCTGCACCGTAACGATCATCTCTTCGAGATAAAACCGCCACTCGCTGAAATTCGGCTTCAGGAACCCGCTGGCATATTCGGCCATATTGCCGGCATCGGTAAAGAGATAGGTCCAGCGGCCCATTTCGGCCGGTCCCCAGCTATATGCAAGCGCGGCAACCACCGCCAGGAGGATCAGGCCATTGCGCGAGCTGCCGGGTTGCTTGGGTAGCGGCTTGGCCGTGGCGGTATTGGTGGTCATCGTCGCGTCGCTCATAAAGTTGGTTTCGTGCTTGAAGAGGCAGGCGTGAAGCTGGATCGTCATCCTCGGCCTTGTGCCGAGGATCTAACCACGCCCCTGGATATCAGGCCGCTGCAGATCCTCGGGACAGGCCCGAGGATGACGGAAGAGAGGTATTCGCCCTTCGGCAGTAGCCTGAGACAGGCCCGAAGGCCTGCCCCGTGATCATCTCGATCAGTTGGTGCTGACCTTGGCGAGTTCTGCTTCGAACTTGGTCTTCTGCGCCGTCAGGTCCTTGATCTTGGCTTCCTTGGCGCTCGCGTCCAGCTTGGCGTCGCCCTGCGTCTGGCTGATCGACTTGGTCAGTTCCATGACGCGGATCGGCAGAAGCTGCGCATCGCTGGAGGCGCGGAACGGTGCCCACTTCAGGCCGGCGAGGATCTTCTTCTCTTCCTCGACATTGCCCTTGGAATCCTTCGTGCCGTAGGTCAGGAAGAAGTCGCGGATCTTGGTCTTGTTTTCTTCCGACAGATCCTTGCGCCATACGATCGGGTCAGCCGGGATCAGCGGCGAACGCCAGATTTCGCGGATGTTGTCGAAAGCCTTCGGGTTGTTCTGCTTGATCAGCGCCATGCTCTCGGTGTTGTTGGCAGCAGCGTCAACCTGCTTGTTGGCAACAGCCATGGCATTGGTTTCGTGATTGGCGTTGGTGACGTTCTTGAAGCACTTCTTCGGGTCGATATTGTTCTTGGAGAACACGAAGGTCATCGGAACGAGGAAACCGGAGGTCGAGTTCGGGTCGCCGAGACCAAAGTTCATCGACTGGTCGCACTTCAGGACCTGATCGATGTTCTGGATCGGGCTGTCCTTGGGAACGATGACGACCGACCAGTAACCCGGTTCACCGGTGGCGGCGACGCTCTGAACGAACACTTCGCCATCGGCGCGGTCAACGGCTTCCATGGCCGACTTGTTGCCGTACCAGGCCATCTGCACCTTGTTGAAGCGCATGCCTTCGATGATGCCGGCATAATCCGAAGCGAAGAACGGCTTGACGTCGAGGCCGGTCTTTTCCTTCATGGCGTCCAGCAGCGGCTGCCAGCTCGTCTTGAGGTTCTGCTGGGATTCGGTCGAGATGATGCCGAAGTTGATCGTGTCTGCCGCAAAGGCTGCGGAGCTCATGGTGAAGACGACGGACATCGCCGCCATGCTTTTCAGTAGAGCGTTCATCGTGGTTCTCCGAGTTCTCAAAGGGTGATCAGGCGAGCTCCAGCTCGGCCCGAGGACGTTCTCGCTCCGCGGCAGCAGCCATGGCGGCGACAGGAGCAGCTTGACCGGCCGGTGCATCCGGCAGGACCAGTTCTTCCGATGCCGCGCCATAAAGCTCGGCCAGGAATTCGTTGGAAAGCGCGGTGGACGGGCCGTCATAAACGACCGCGCCGTCGCGCATGGCGATGGTGCGCGGGCAATACCGGCGCGCATATTCCACCTGATGCAGGGAGACGACGACGGTGATGCCGTCCTCGGAATTGATGCTCGACAACACGTCCATGACGCGGCGGGCAGATGATGGGTCCAGCGCCGAGATCGGTTCGTCGGCAATCAGGATTTCCGCTTCCTGCACCAGCGTGCGGGCAATCGCTGCGCGCTGCTGCTGGCCGCCCGAAAGCGTCGAAGAACGCTGTGCAAACACCTGCGGGATGCCGACACGATCCAGCGCCGCGTGAGCTTTCAGCTTTTCGTCGCGATTGAAGACGCCGAGCGTGCCGCGCCAGCGCGGCGTGCGGCCGAGATGGCCGATCAGCACATTGGTCATCACCGACAGACGGCTGACCAGATTGAACTGCTGAAAGATTACCGAGATGCGGCCACGTTTCAGCCGCGGGTTGAGGCGACCACCGTCCTGACAGAGGTCACCCAGCACGTCGATACGACCACCCTTGCTGTCGGCCGTTTCAAGGCCGGCAATATGACGGATCAACGTCGACTTGCCGGAACCGGAGGCACCGATCAGGGCAACCATCTCGCCACGCTCGACGGTGAGGCTCACCTTGTCGAGGGCGCGGTTTTTGCCAAACGTTTTCGACAGATTAGAAACGGTAATCGCGGACATTCTTTTTCCCCTGAATTTGAGAGGTTTCAAGAAACTCTGACGATGTTTCGATGATGTTTCGGCGACACTTCAGTGAAACTTCTGTGTCAGCCACCGTATTTCCCCAGAAACTCTTCTGCGGACAGGTCGCGGAAATCCTGCAATGCTTCGAACAACTGGTCATGTGACCAGTCCCACCATGCAAGCGCGTCCATTCGGGCGCCGATACCTGCGGCAAAACGCTCGCGGATCAGCTTGGCCGGCACACCGCCGACGATGGTGTAAGGCGCCACGTCGCGGCTGACGACGGCCCCTGCCCCGATGACCGCGCCGTTGCCCACCTTCACGCCGGGCAGCACAGTCGAGCCGTGACCGATCCAGACGTCGTGGCCGATGACCACCCGCTTGGCGCGACGGGCAGCGAAAAAGTCAGCCTCGTTGTCTGCGCCCTCGAAATAATCGCCGGCGCGATAGGTGAAGTGGTGCAGCGTCGCGCGTTCGGTCGGATGATTGGTGGCGTTGAGCCGCACGGCAGCGGCAATATTGACGAACTTGCCGATATCCACGCACCAGACCATGCAATTCTCCCTGACGTAGGAATAATCGCCCATCGTGGTTTCGGTGACGCTCGAACCGGCGGCAACTTCGGTGTAACGTCCCAAATGGCTGTCGGTGACCATAGCCGTCGGATCGACAAAGGGAACGGTGGCGGAAAGGTTTTTCTGCATCACGCGGCCCTCCGTGCCGAAAAGGCGGAAACATCGATCGTGCGGGTTGCGACAGCATCGCGCACCGGCTGATCGTGAAAGATGCCGAGAATGGCGGTACCGGCATCCAGCTTTTCGCGGATCATCGAGATGACGACATCGCGATTGCCGGCATCGAGCGAAGCGGTCGGCTCGTCGAGCAGCAGGATCGGGTGATCGGTAATGAAACCGCGGGCGATGTTGACGCGCTGCTTTTCACCACCGGAAAAGGTGGCGGGCGGCAGGTCGAACAGCGCTTCCGGCAGATGCAGGCGACGCAGCAGGCCCGCAGCCTTTTCTGCCGCCACAGTGCGATCTACACCACGCGAGACCAGCGGTTCGGCAACGATATCGAGCGCCGAAACACGCGGTACTGCGCGCAAAAACTGGCTGACGTAACCGATGCAATCGCGGCGCAGATCGAGCACGAGACGCGGATCACCGGCACCGAGATCGCGTGGTTCGCCGAATGGGTTCTGGCGGATCAGGATTTCGCCGCTGTCAATGGCGTAATTGCCATAGACCATGCGGAGGATCGAGGATTTGCCGACACCGGACGGTCCGCCGAGCACCACACATTCACCGGCAAACAGTTCAAAATTCACATCGTTGACGACCGGCAGAACGACGCCGTCACGCAGGTGCATTGTAAAAGACTTTGCCACCTGCCTCACCGAGAGCAGCGCGTTTCTTTTTTCGTTGGATGAAACACTCATGATCACGACTCCAGGATCGAGGCGACGAGAAGCTGGGTATAGGGATGATGCGGATCATCGAGCACGCGGTCGGTCAGACCGGTCTCGACGATGCGGCCACTCTTCATGACGATCATCCGCTGCGACAAAAGGCGGGCAACCGCCAGATCGTGGGTGACGATCACCACCGCAAGCCCGAGATCGCTGACCAGACCACGCAGAAGATCAAGCACGCGTGCCTGTACCGAAACGTCCAGACCACCGGTCGGTTCGTCCATGAAGATCAGCCGCGGGCGGGTGACGAGATTGCGGGCGATCTGCAGGCGCTGGCGCATGCCGCCGGAAAACGCGACCGGCTTGTCATCGATACGATCGCCGGCGATTTCCACACGGCCGAGCCATTCGGTGGCGGTATCGCGGATTTCGCCGTAATGACGGTCACCGATCGCCATCAGCCGCTCACCGACATTGGCGCCGGCTGACACCCGCATGCGCAGACCGTCGGCCGGGTTCTGGTGCACGAAACCCCAGTCGGTGCGCATCAGAAAGCGTCGTTCGGCTTCGGACAGGTCGGCCAGATCAGGGAACCGGCCATCGCGCATATTGTAGCGGATGCTGCCGCTGGAACGCTCCAGACGGCCGGAAATGCAGTTGAGCAGCGTCGTCTTGCCGGAACCCGATTCACCGACAATGGCGACCACTTCGCCCGGCCAGACATCGAACGAAATGTCGGTGCAGCCGATGAAGTCTCCGTAACGGCGTTCAAGGTTGGATACGGAAAGGATGGGAGAGCTCATGCCGCGTCCTCCTTGGCGGTTTGCGCCCCGGAGATCGGCAGGCCGGCCCCGTGATGGCCTTCCTCGCGGCGCGTTTCGCAATGATCGGTATCGGAGCAGACATACATGCGGCCGCCGCGATCATCGGTCACCACTTCATCGAGATAGACGCCGGTGGCATTGCAGAGCGCGCAGGGCTGCTTGAATTTCTGTACCTCGAATGGGTGATCCTCGAAATCGAGGCTGACGACGTTGGTAAAGGGTGGCAGCGCATAAATGCGCTTTTCGCGACCGGCGCCGAACAGCTGCAAGGCAGGCGAACCGTTCATCTTCGGATTGTCGAATTTCGGGATCGGCGACGGGTCCATCACATAGCGATCCTCGACCTTGACCGGATAGGCATAGGTCGTGGCGATATGGCCGTGCTGAGCAATATCCTCGTAGAGTTTTACGTGAATGAGGCCGTATTCCTCCAGCCCGTGCATGACGCGGGTTTCGGTCTCGCGCGGTTCGAGGAAACGCAAGGGTTCCGGGATCGGCACCTGATACACGATGACCTGACCAGCAGAAAGCGGTGCTTCGGGAATGCGGTGGCGGGTCTGGATGACGGTGGCATCCGCCGTTTTCGTCGTCGTTGCCACATTGGCGGTTTTTGCGAAAAAGGCGCGGATGGAAACGGCGTTTGTGGTGTCGTCGGCGCCCTGATCGATGACCTTGAGCACATCGTCAGGACCAAGGATCGCCGCCGTCACCTGCACGCCGCCAGTGCCCCAGCCATAAGGCATCGGCATTTCGCGCGAGGCGAACGGCACCTGATAACCGGGAATGGCGATGCCTTTCAGGATCGCGCGGCGGATCATCCGCTTGGTCTGTTCGTCCAGATAGGCAAAATTGTATTCCGGAAGCGTCATTCTGCGGCCTCCCTCATCTCATCGTTTTTGGCCTTGGCCGTATTCAGCGTGCGCAGCAGATCGAGTTCGGCCTGGAAATCGACGTAATGCGGCAGTTTCAGATGCTCGACGAAACCGGTCGCCTGCACGTTGTCGCAATGGGCAAGCACGAATTCCTCGTCCTGCGCCGGCGCCAGCCGCTGTTCATCGAATTCATGGGCGCGAAGAGCGCGATCAACGAGGCTCATCGCCATCGCCTTGCGTTCGGACTGGCCAAACACGAGGCCGTAACCGCGCGTAAACTTCGCCCCCTCCTCTCCGCCGCCGGTGAACTGCGACACCATCTGGCATTCGGTGACGCGGACGCTCCCAAGCGAAACGGCAAAACCGAGTTCCGGCACGTCGATCTCGACATCGACCAGACCGATACGGATTTCACCGACAAACGGGTGCGTGCGGCCATAACCGCGCTGGGTAGAATACCCAAGCGAGAGCAGAAATCCCTCATCGCCACGCGCCAGCGCCTGAAGACGAACATCACGGTCGGCCGGAAAGGCGGTCGGATCGCGGGTCAGATCGCCCGGCTCTTCGTCGGACAACACGTCGCGTTCGATCAGGCCTTCATCGTTGAGAATGTCGGTGACCCGAGGCGCACGGCGCTCATCTTCACGGGCACGGCGCAGCGGTTCATCGACCGGCTCATCACCGGCCATGGCCGGGTCGATCAGGCGATGCGTGTAATCGAATGTCGGCCCGAGCAGCTGGCCACCCGGAATATCCTTGTAGGTGGCCGACACACGGCGTTCGATCCGCATCTTGGCGGTATCGATCGGCCGCGAATTGCCGAAACGAGCAAGCGTGGTGCGATAGGCGCGCAAAAGAAAGATCGCCTCGATCATGTCGCCACGCGACTGGCGCACGGCCATGGCGGCGAGATCGGGATCGTAAAGCGAGCCTTCGGCCATGACGCGGTCGACGGCAAGCGCCAGCTGGCCGGTGATCTGCGCAAGCGTCAGCGCCGGCACATCACGGTCGCCGCGACGGCGGTCGGCGAGCAGACGGTGGGCATTGGCAATGGCGGCTTCCCCGCCCTTGACGGCAACATACATGGCTCAAGCCTCTTCAATACGAGTGGTGCGCGGCAGGCCGATCGCTTCACCGCCGCAGACCAGCAAGACATCCAGCCCAAGCGGATAGGCGGCGCGGTTTTCCGCCATGGCGGCCACAAAGCCCTCTGGCAGACCGACCGGAGTGATCATCGTTTGTGTTTCGATGCCGGGACCGGTGAGTTTCAGAGGCTCACCACCAACAAGGCTTGCGACCGGCAGAATCAGCGTGGCGGAACGATCCGGGTAATCACTGGTGCCGATCGGAAACTTTGCCCAAGCCTCGACCGGGCTAGCCTTTTCGAGCACGGCAAAACTTGCGCGTGAGACATCGGCAGTGCGCGGCGCACCGGTGTGAAACGACATCCAGCCGATCGCGTCGTCATTGTTTTCCGGCTTCTCGAACCAGACCGGCGTATCGTAATCGGCCAGCGTCAGCAGGATGGCGGCCGTCGCCTGCAACAAGGGCGCCGGCGGAGAGACGAAACCGGCGAGATCGGCAATCGTGCCGGGCTCAGCCAGCGCATTCATGACGCGGCGGAAGACGGCTTGAGAATCCATCACAGGATCGGCAAAGCCGCCCTCGAAAACATGGCGAGTGAAGGCAGAGTCAAGCCGGGTCTCGTTTGGAGTGCTCATCAATCTTCTCCCCGCACCATGGTGAAGAAGTCGACGCGTGTCGCTTCCGTTTCCTCGGCCTGAAGTTTTGCCTCCTCACGGGCATGCTCCAGAGCCGGTTCGACAATCGATTTTTCGACGCGACCGACCCAGTCCGGCAACTGACGCAGCGCATCGAGATGGGCGATCATGCGGGCCTTGTCGGCATCACGACCGAGCACGATCGAATGACCGAGTTCGCCGCTGTCCAGCCGAACCGTGGCGCGGGTCACGCTCGCCTCACCGAGATTGAACGGCGCACCGCCGCCACCGATACGGCCGCGCAGCATGATCGCGCCGATCTCGGGACCGCGCACCGCGATGGCGCCGGGCGCACCGGCTGTATTCTCGTTGTAAAGTTCGTGGAGCATGCTGGCCGGCATGGACGCCATCGCATCCAGTGCCCGCTTTCTCCGCGCATTCGCTGTTTCTGCTGTCATGTCGCACCTATTTGTCTATTTGTATAGACAACTAATCTAATCGAGGTTATAGAACCTGACCAGTGACAGCTTGATGACATTTCGCATTTTTTAAGGACGACCTTCATGCACGCCCTCGATGACGGCATTTCCCGCTGGCGCCGTGTTGCCGACGCCATTCGCGCAGACATCGCTTCCGGCGTCATCGCGCAACAGCTTCCGCCCGAGGTCGAGCTTGCCGAACGCCACGGCGTCAACCGCCACACGGTGCGCCGCGCGATTGCGGCCTTGTCGACGGAGGGTCTTTTGCGGGCCGAACGCGGACGCGGCACGTTTGTCAACGCCCAGCCGCCGCGCGTGATCTATCCGATCGGCGAGCGGGTGCGTTTTCGCGAAAACATGATGAAACAGTCGATCGAGCCGTCGGGCAGGCTGATCGGCGCCGAACGCGTAGCCGCCGATGCGCGGCAGGCGGCATTGCTGGATGTGTCGTTTGGCGCGCCGCTGCACCGGCTGGAGCGGCTGGCGGTGGTGGATAGCATGCCGATGTCGCGCTCCACCTCGCTGTTTTCGGCGGAGCGTTTTCCCGACATCATTTCGGCTTACGCGGAAACCGGATCGATCACTCAGGCACTGCAAAAATCCGGCGTCAGCGATTATCGCCGCCGTGAGACGCGCATCACCGCCGAGCGCGTATCCCCCAATGACGTCGAGCTTTTGCAATGCGCAAGCGACGCCATCGTGCTGATCAGCAATGCCGTCGATATCGATATGGAAGGCAAACCGGTCCAGAGCGTGCGCACGCGCTTTCTCGCGGACCGGTTCGAGCTTTCCTTCAAGCCGGATACCGACTGAGCTTTCTCAGGCCCAGCTACGATCGAGAACCGAAATCCAGTTCTCGTGGCCGATCTTCTTCAGCTCCGCCTCGTTGAAACCGTGCTTGCGCAGCGCTTCGACCAGACGCGGCAGGCCGGCCGCATCCTTCATCTCCGCCGGAATGGTCGTGCCGTCGAAGTCGGAACCGAGTGCCACACGATCAATGCCGATCCGCTCGGCGATATAGGCGACATGCCGCACCAGAAGGTCGAGGCTGGTATTGGCATCCTTGACGCCGTCGTCACGCAGAAACAGCACGCCGAAATTGATGCCGACAAGCCCATCCGTATCACGAATGGCGTCGAGCTGGCGGTCGGTCAGGTTGCGGCTGTGGTTGCACAGTGCATGCACGTTTGAATGGGAGGCGACTAGAGGCGCCTTCGAAAGTTTTGCGATTTCCCAGAATCCGGCCTCGTTCATGTGCGACAGGTCGACCATGATCTTCAGCTCGTTGCAGGCGCGGATCAGGTCGCGGCCGGCTTCAGTCAGGCCCGGGCCGATATCCGGCGTCGATGGGTAACGGAACGGCACACCATAAGCGAACACGTTCGGGCGGGACCAAACAGGACCGAGCGTGCGCAGGCCCGCCTGATGCAGCACATAAAGCGAATCGAGATCAGCAGCGACTGCTTCCGCGCCCTCGATGTGCAGGACGGCGGCAAAACTGCCGGTTTCGATCGAGCGGCGGATGTCGTCGGCCGTGCGGCAGACCGTCACCCCACCTTCGGAACGCGCCTCGATATCGAACAGAAGCCGGGCCATCGCCAGCGTTTCATTCAGCGCAGCCGGCTGTTCCGGCGTCGGATAATCGCCGTTAGCATCCTTGGTCATGCTCGGCGACGGCACGTAGATGGCGCAGAGCCCGCCTGCCAGCCCGCCGGCCTTGGCGCGCGGCAGGTCGATATGTCCCGTTTCCTCGCCCTCCAGAAAACGCTTTACCGGATCGCTGCCGCCGTCACGTCGCAGACGCAGCAGCACGTCATTGTGGCCATCGAAGATCGGGAGAAAATTGTTCAACATTTTCTGAAGTGTCCTGCCGGAGGCTTGAAGTTTGGGTTATCGTTAAGTAGGCGGCGCACAAGCCGCAAATGCAATCCACGCATAACCCATTCGAAAAATGGAATTGGTCGGTCTGTAAACGCACTGTTAAGACCGCCGGTGAATTGCGGCAAAAACTTGCCGCCCCTCAAATCTTAGGGGCAGGCGTATCAAGGGGAATATAGCAATGGTATCCAGACGCAACTTTCTGATCGGCGGCGCAGCCGTCCCGTTCCTGTCCTATCTCGAACTGGCCGAGACCGCCTTTGCCGCGACGCCGAAGGACATTCTGGTCGTTGCCCAGCAGCTCGACAACATGACCAGCCTTGACCCGCATGAGGGTTTTGAGGCCGTCGGCGGCGAGATGATCAGCAACATGTATCAGAAGCTGGTGCGCGCCAACAGCGACAACCCCAATGAAGTGACACCGGTCATCGCCGCTTCCTGGGAAGCCGATGCCGACAACAAGGTTTTCACCTTCAAGCTTTCCGACCAGAAGTTCGCTTCCGGCGCCGCCGTCACCGCCGAGGACGTTGCGTTCTCGCTGCAGCGCGCCATCAAGATGAACAAGAGCCCGGCCTTCATCATCAACCAGTTCGGCTTCACGCCGGAAAACGTTGAAGCCCGCATCGTCGCCAAGGACGAAAAGACCGTCACGCTGACGACCGAAAACCCGACCGCGATCTCCTTCCTGCTGTTCTGCCTGTCGGCAAACATCGGCGCCATCGTCGAAAAGAAGACCGTTCTCGAAAACGAAGCTAATGGCGACCTCGGCAATGCCTGGCTGCAGAAGAACAGCGCCGGCTCCGGTGCCTTCAAGCTGCAGGCATGGAAGGCTTCCGAAAGCATCGCCCTGACGCTCAACGAACACGGCCCTTACAAGGGCAACCTCAAGCGCGTCATCGTCCGCCACGTTGTCGATCCGTCTTCGCAGATGCTGATGCTGCAGAAGGGCGACGTCGATATCGCCCGCGATCTCACTTCGGAACAGCTGAAGGCTCTTCAGTCCGACGAAAACATCACATTGGTGCGCAAGCAGATTGCCGGCCTGGTGCTGATCTCGCTCAACCAGGCAAATGCCAACCTTGCCAAGCCGCAGGTATGGCAGGCCGTCAAGTGGGCGCTGGACTATGAAGGCATGCAGAAGAACATCGTGCCGCTGACGCACGCCGTTCACCAGAGCATGGAACCTGCCGGTTTCCCCGGAACGGTTTCCGACGTTCCGTTCAAGCAGGACATCGAGAAGGCCAAGGCACTGATGGCAGAAGCCGGTCTTGCCGACGGCTTCGATATCACCATGGACCACTATTCCGCCCAGCCGTACCCGGATCTGGCTCAGGCTATCCAGGCAAACCTTGGCGCAATCGGTATCCGCGTGAAGCTTCAGTCTGCCGAGAATCGTCAGGTTCTGACCAAGATGCGCGCTCGCGGCCATGAAATGGCGCTGTCCGCGTGGGGTACGGATTATTTCGATCCGAACTCGAACGCCGAAGTGTTCTGCATCAACAAGGACAATTCGAACGAAGCCAAGAAGAAGCCGTTTGCATGGCGCTCCAGCTTCAAGAACGACGACTTCACGGCCAAGGCGGAAGCCGCTCGTGACGAGAAGGACCCGGCAAAGCGCCTGGAACTCTACGAAACCCTGCAGCGCGAATTCATGCAGAACAGCCCTTTCGCAATCATGTTCCAGACGATCAAGACCGCCGCCTGCCGCAAGAATGTCAACGGCTTCGAACTCGGCGTGCTGTCTGAAGGCAATTCTTATCTGGAGACCAACAAGGCGTGAACAAGCGTTTCAAAAGCCTTGCAGCAACACTGAGCAGCGTCCTCCTGACGCTGTTCGGTTTGACTGTACTGACATTCCTCATTGGCCGGGTCATGCCGGTCGATCCGGTCATTGCCGCCGTTGGCGACAATGCGCCCGAGGACGTCATTCTTCGCGTACGCGCTGAGATGGGCCTTGATCAGCCCATTCCGGTGCAGTTCCTGCATTATCTTTCACAACTCGCCCACGGCGATTTCGGCATGTCGGTTCTCACCAAGAACCCGGTCGCGCAGGATATCGTCCGGTTCTTCCCGGCGACCTTCGAGCTTGCCACCGCGGCACTGCTGCTGGCCTTGCTGATCGGCGTTCCACTCGGCGTCTGGGCAGCCGTCCGCCAGGGCTCGTTCACCGATCAGGCTATCCGCGTCGTCTGCCTTGCCGGACATTCCGTGCCGGTCTTCATGTTGTCGCTGATCTCGCTTCTGATCTTCTATTCGTGGCTCGATATCGCGCCGGGCCCCGGCCGTCAGGACATCATCTTCGATGGCATGATCGACACGGTCACCGGCATCCTGACCATCGATACGCTGATTGCCGGCGATTTCGATGCCTCCTTCGATGCGCTGGCCCATATGGCCCAGCCGGTCATCATCCTCGCCTATTTCTCGATGGCCTATATCGCCCGCATGACGCGCGCCTTCATGATCGACGCGCTGAAGGGCGAATACGTCATCACCGCGCGTGCAAAAGGTCTGTCGCTGACCACCGTCATCTGGGGCCACGCCTTCCCGACGGTTGCCGTGCAGCTCGTCACGGTGGTGGCGCTCACCTATGCCGGTCTTCTCGAAGGCGCCGTCGTCACCGAAACGGTATTCTCGTGGCCGGGCATCGGCCAGTATCTGACCGTCTCGCTTATGAATGCGGACATGAATCCGGTTATCGGCACCACGTTGCTGATCGGCCTGATCTATGTCGGCCTCAACCTGATCGCGGACATTCTCTACCGCGTCCTCGATCCACGGGTACAATAATGATCGCCACCTTCCGAAACTGGGCGCTGGACGAAAACCCGTCCTCGCGCCGCCAGGCCGCCTGGGGCAACTGGTACCGCATCTGGTTGAACCTGCGCGGCAATGCGCTCGGCATGATCGGCCTGACCATCATCGCCATCTTCATCGCCATCGCCATCTTCGCGCCGCTGCTTGCGACCCATGATCCGGCAGCGCAGGATCTCGCCAACCGCCTCAGCGCCCCCACCGCGCTTCACTGGTTCGGCACAGACGAACTCGGCCGCGACATCTTTTCACGACTGCTTTACGGCGGCCGCGTCACGCTCGGCATGGTCATCGCCGTGGTCGTGCTCGTCGCCCCGGTCGGTCTCGCCATCGGCTGCATTGCCGGTTATTTCGGCGGCGTCGTCGATACGGTGCTGATGCGCCTCACCGACATCTTTCTCGCCTTCCCGCGTCTGGTTCTGGCGCTCGCCTTCGTGGCAGCACTTCAGCCCGGCGTCGAAAGCGCAGTGCTTGCCATCGCGCTCACCGCCTGGCCGCCATACGCCCGTATGGCCCGCGCCGAAACGCTGACCGTTCGCGGCAGCGATTTCATCGCAGCGTATCGCCTGACCGGTGGTTCCTCGTGGCGCATCATCTTCCGCCACATCATGCCGCTTTGCGTGCCGACGCTGATCGTGCGCGTCACGCTCGACATGTCGTCGATCATCATCACCGCCGCCTCGCTCGGCTTCCTCGGCATGGGCGCACAGCCGCCGTCGCCGGAATGGGGTGCGATGATCGCCACGGCAAAACGCTTCATCTTCGAACAGTGGTGGGTTGCCGCCATTCCCGGCATCGCGATCTTCATGGTGTCGCTGGCCTTCAACTTCCTCGGCGACGCCCTGCGCGACGTCCTCGATCCGAAGGCGGCCTGACATGCTCGTTGAAATCAAGAACCTGCATATCGGCTTTGAAAGCCGCACCGGCTTTGCGCCCGCCGTCAAGGGCGTGTCGCTGACGCTCGGCACCGAAAAACTCGGCATTGTCGGCGAAAGCGGATCGGGCAAAAGCCTCACCGCCCGCGCCCTGATGAAGCTTCTGCCCAAGCAGACCCGTATCGAAGCCGACAAGCTCGAATTCGACGGCATCGACATCCTGTCGGCGTCTGAAAAGCAGATGCGCACGATCCGCGGCAAGCGGGCCGGCTTCATCCTGCAGGACCCAAAATATTCGCTGAACCCGGTAAAGACCATCGGTAGCCAGGTGGCAGAGGCGTGGCGTGCCCACAAGGGAGGCAGCAAACGGGCCGCTCTTGAAGCCGCCGTCAACCTTCTGGAAATGGTGAAAATCCGCGATCCGAAGAAGGTAGCAGCCTCCTATCCGCACGAAGTTTCGGGCGGCATGGGCCAGCGCGTCATGATCGCCATGATGCTCGCCCCCGATCCGGAACTGCTGATCGCCGACGAACCGACCTCGGCGCTCGATGCCACGGTGCAGGCGGAAATCCTGCGGCTTATCGAGGAACTGGTTTCGGAACGCGGCATGGGCCTGCTGCTCATCAGCCACGACCTGCCGCTGGTCTCGCATTTCTGCGACCGCGTGGCCGTCATGTATTCCGGCCGTGTCATGGAAGAGCTGAAGGCATCCGAATTGTTGTCCGCGCAGCACCCTTATACGCGCGGCCTTTTGAACTGCATGCCCTCGCTGATCCATCCCAAGGAGCGCCTGCCCGTCTTGACCCGTGATCCGGAGTGGCTGAAATGACCATCGAGATCGACAACCTGCGCATCTCCTTCGGTGACAAGCAAGTCGTCAAGGGCGTGTCCTTCAACGTTGCGAACGGCGCCAGTTTTGGCATCGTCGGCGAAAGCGGTTCGGGCAAATCCACCGTGCTCCGTGCCATGGCTGGGCTCAACAACGACTGGTCCGGCCGCATCGCCTTTTCCGGGCAAGACGCACCGCTGAAACGCCCGCCGGCCTTCTTCCGCAAGGTGCAGATGGTGTTTCAGGACCCTTACGGTTCGCTGCATCCGCGCCAGACGATCGACCGCATCCTGTCGGAACTGCCGCTCGTACACGGCATGGACGATATCGACGCTCGCATCGCCGAGGTGCTTTCGGCCGTTGCCCTGCCGCAGACGGCACGCTTCCGTTATCCGCACCAGCTGTCCGGCGGCCAGCGCCAGCGCGTGGCAATTGCCCGCGCGCTGATCGCAGAACCCGAAGTGCTGCTGCTCGACGAACCGACCTCGGCGCTCGACGTCTCGGTTCAGGCGGAAATCCTCAACCTTCTGGCCGACCTCAGAGCTGAACGAAACCTCACCTATGTGATGGTCAGCCACAATCTCAGCGTCATTGCGCATCTGTGCACCGAAGTCGGCGTGATGATCGATGGCCACATGGTCGAACAGGTGACTGCCGAGGATTTGAGGCTCGGCAATGTCAATCACGCTCATACGCGCGAATTGCGCAGCCTGAGCGTGGAGCTCGAAGAACCCGCCTGAGAGTAACGTCTTCGGCCTCTCCGTCGTCATCCTCGGGCTTTACCCGAGGATCCAACCACGTCGAATGCGTGGTGAGGGCTTAGATCCTCGGGTCAAGCCCGAGGATGACGTGGAGAGGGGCGATCACTCTCATAAGCGCGAACTGCGCAGTCTGTGCGCAGAACTCGAAGAACCGGCCTGATGACAAGGTCATTGACCTTTCCGCCGTCATGCTCGGGCCTGTCCCGAGCATCTAACCACGTTGAATACGTGGCGAGGGTTTAGATACTCGGGTCAAGCCCGAGGATGAAGTCGGTGGGGATAGAACCCGTCAGTGGAGATAACGAATGTCGATCACAGCCAATTGGGAAGCCGCACGCAACGCCGTGAAGACATTCACGACCGGATGGGGCACTGACCAGCCCGGTGGCGCGGTGATCGGCTTCGATGCCGACGGCATCCGTTTCGCTGAAGCCGGTGGCGTCGAAAGCCTCGCGACCTTGGCCCCCTTCTCCGCCGACACTGTCGTCCGTTACGCATCCGTCACCAAACACGCATTTTGCGCCATGGTGCTGTCGCATCCGGAAGCAATCTCGCTCGACGACACACTCGGTCAGCATCTGCCCGAATTGCAGGAGCCGATGGCCAGCGTCACCGTCGGACGCGCGCTGGACATGAGCGGCGGCCTGCCGGACACCCGCGAATGCCTGTCGCTGCTCGGCCTGTCAGTTTACACCGAAACCAAGGCCGGCCCGCTGATGGAGTTTCTGGCACGCCAGACCCGCCTGAACTATGAGGCAGGCACCGAGGTTTCCTATTCCAACACCGGCTACCGTCTCGTTGAAACGGCGCTTGAACGCAAGTGCCTGTTCTTTCGCGATTTCATTCGCGTAACCGGTGAAAAAGCCGATGCCACCCTAGATGCGCCCGACGTCTGGAACGACGCGGTTGCCGGTCTCGTGCCCGGTTACTGGCACGACGGCGAAAAATGGCAGCTCTCCGCCGCTGGCCTACATATTTCAGCCTCCGGCAGCATGACCGGCAGCGCCACGAGCCTTGCCAATTGGGCGCGCGCCCTCACTGTCGAACAAGGCTCGTTTGAAGGTATTCTCGACCGCCTGGCCGCCCCCCGCGCACTCGCAGATGGCTCCGAAAGCGGCTACGGCCTCGGCCTGCGTCGCACCATCCTCGACGGCCGCACCTTCACCGGCCATGGCGGCTCCCATCCTGGCTACAAAACCTATTTCCTCATCGATCAGGACAGCCAGAGCGGTTTCGTCATCGTCTCCAACCGCGAAGACACCAATGGCAACAAGATCGCGCAGGAAGCCATGGCCGCGCTGCTCGACCTCGCTTTGCCCGTCGCCTCGTCGGCCCTGACCGATGGCCTTTACGTCACCGAAACCGGCCCCTTCTGGATCGAGGTCAAGGGCTCCACCGTCACCTGGCTCGATGCCGATGATACCGCTTATGAAGACGCTGACGGTTATGTTTCGTCCTTCTCCGCCTCCTCGCCGATGCGCCTGAAGATGGAGGGCGATGCGATCATCGGCCAGATCGGCCATCCGCCGCGCAAATTTCTGCCTGCCGTCGATACCGGCGTGTCGACCTCGCTTGCCGGCCGCTGGTTCTCCGATGAAGGTGCCTATTTCGAGATCGATGGCGATACCGTCGTCATGGGCGTCGGCCCGGTTCGCCATCGCATGCCATTGAAGGCACTCGGCAATGGTCGCTTCCTGTTTACGCTCAAGGATGGACCGTGGACCAAGCGCGTCTGCCTGCATGTCCTAGCCGAAAACCGGCTCGAACTGGTGCTGTCGCGCGCAAGAATGATCGAATATAGCCGGGCCACCTGATTGCATTTTGCCGCCAACCGGACCAATGAAAAACCGCAGCCGGTTTTGTTTTGGAGTGTTCGGTGGAAGTCAAATGGCTTGAAGATTTTCTGGCGCTGGCCCAGACGCTGAATTTTTCCAAGGCAGCGGACGAGCGCAATGTCACCCAATCCGCCTTCAGCCGCCGCATCCGGCAGCTTGAAGCCTGGGTCGGCACCAGCCTGATCGACCGCGCCACCTATCCTTCCCGGCTGACGGAGGCCGGCAAGCGTTTCGTGCCGATCGCCGAGCAGACATTGCAGGGTCTGTATCAGGCGCGGCGCAATCTTCAGCATGAAGAAGGCAATGACGCGCGAACGGTGACGCTGACGGCGCTGCACACGCTGTCCTTCACCTTTTTCCCCGACTGGCTGACCGATCTTCGCGAAAAACTCGGGCCCCTCGTTTCGCACATGCGCCCGGATTCAGGCAGCATGGAAGAAAACCTCAACTCGCTGATAGACGGCGATTCAGATTTTCTGCTGACTTATCAGAACCTGCATGTGCCGATGCTGCTCGATCCGCAGTTCGAACATCATACGTTCGGCACCGAAACCATCGTTCCCGTCAGCGCAGCCGATGAACACGGCCGCCCTTTGCACATCGTGGAGCCGGGTTTCGCGCATGTCAGCTATCAGAAGACCTCGTTTTTCGGCCAGTTGATGGGAGGCGCGTTTGCCTCACGCCTGCCCGCCGATAACCGTGTCCATGTGGGCAGCCATTCAGTCGGCCTGAAAGCCATGGTCACGTCGGGGTGGGGGCTTTCATGGATCCCGGAAAGCCTCGTCAAGGCTGAGCTTGCAGATGGCAGGCTGGTGCGTGCTGCGGAACCCGAATGGAATATCGAAGTCGAAATCCGGCTTTATCGCTCGAAAGAAAACCGGCGGCCCATCGTCAGAAAAATCTGGGATGTCTTGGCCGCCGGCTAATACCGTAATCGCTTTAAAACGGGGATTGTTTCTTAGAGCGACACGATAATGCTTTGAAAAATCAGACCGCCGTACGACGGGCATTATCCATGTAAAGCGTGCGCAGGCGCGTAAACATCGCCCCCGGCTTGCCATCGCCGACCGGCTTTCCATCGATGAAGGTGATCGGAACGATGAAGTTAGAAGCGCTGGTCAGGCAGGCTTCGCGCGCCGCCATGGCTTCTTCCACCGTGAACGGACGCTCTTCGATGGTCAGGCCCTGTTCCCGTGCGAGATCCAGAATTGCGAGACGCGTGCAGCCCGGCAACGTCGCATTGCCGTTGGCGCGGGTAACGATTTTGTCGTCATGGGTGATGATGTAGGAGGTGGACGATGCGCCTTCGGTGATGAAACCGTCTTCCACCATCCATGCCTCGTCGCAGCCTTCAGCCTTGGCGATGCGCTTGGCCAGAACCTGCGGAAGCAGACACACGGTCTTGATGTCGCGGCGTTCCCAGCGCTGGTCCGGCACGATCTTGACCTTCAAACCCTTTTCGACGGCAGCGACATGTTCCAGCGTCTTTGCCTGGGTGAAGAGAAGCAGCGTCGGCTCAAGGTTTTCCGAATAGAGGAAGTTGCGGTCTTCGGCGCCGCGCGTGTATTGCAGGTAAACCACGCCTTCGGTCAGCTTGTTTTCCTCAACGAGACGCTTTTCGATGGCAACGATTTCGTCAGTCGAGATCGGCAGGTGGCCACCGATTTCGCGCACGCTGCGCTCCAGACGGGTCATGTGCAGCGGGCTGTCGATGAGCTTGCCATCCAGCACCGCCGTTACTTCATAAATGCCGTCGCCGAACAGGAAACCGCGATCGAAGATCGAGATATGGGCTTCGTTTTCAGGCAGGAAGGCACCGTTCAGATAAACGATGCGGGGCGTTGCGGCAGGCATGGAAACTCCAGTCTTCAGGATTCAGCGACGCTTCAGGGCGTCGAGCGAAATGGCATGGTAGGTCGAGGATTTGTCGGTGCCGGCGTTGTAGCCATGCGTGGTCGTCGCCATCGTCATCGAGTTGATGATGGCTTCTTCCGAGGCCTCTATGACGGCTTCGAACAGTGGTGAGACGACATCATTGGAGAGAACCGGATAGGCAGCGACCGCCTTGCGGCGTTCCGGCGTGCGGCGAACCTTTTCGGCGGTCGAAAAGGCCAGAGCATAGTCGCCCGAGCCATTGCTGAGGGCAGCGCCGGTGCGCGCCAGCCCCCCAAAACAGCGTTCGGCCAAACGTTTCAGATTGCGCGAGCAGAGCGGTGCATCGGTGGCAACGATCATGACGATAGAGCCGTCCTTGTCATGCCCGCCATCAGCGTCATACGGTTTTCCGGCAACTGTCAGTTTGCCGCCGTAATTTGATTGCACGAGCACACCGACCGTATACGACGCACCGGCAACAGACACGACACGCGAACTCGTGCCGATACCGCCCTTGAGGCCAAACGCCACGGTACCCGTTCCGGCGCCAACCGCGCCTTCTTCGACCGCACCCGTTTTGGCGACAGCCAGAGCTTGTGTCATTTCATCCACGGTAGGACGGGCAGCGCGAATATCGTTCAGACGCGAATCGTTGGTTTCACCGACCACGGCGTTGAGCGACACAACCCGCTCATTGCCGGCCTGCGCCAGCGTATGGCGGTTGATCGCCTCGATAGCGCGACCGACGCCCAACGTATTGGTGAGAACGATCGGCGTTTCAATCTCGCCGAGTTCGGCGATCTGCGTCGAGCCGGCAAATTTTCCAAAACCGTTGAAGACGGCAAGCGCTGCCGGAACCTTGTCCTGAAACACATTGCCGGCATGCGGCAGAATGGCCGTTGCTCCCGTGCGCGTACGCTCGCCTTCAACGCAAGTGACATGACCGACGGCAACGCCGGCAACGTCAGTAATCGCGTTCAGCGTCCCAGCTTCGTAATGGCCGACAGAGATGCCGAGCGCACGCAGTCGCACGCGATTTTCGCTGCTCATTGAATGGGTTCCAGGATCTAATTTTATGCAAGCGTACTTGAGAGAGAGGCCCACGGGCACAACAAAAACGGAATAGTTTCAGACCGGCTTTGCAACAGTGCAATTGAGAAAGCGCAAATGCGCACCGTCAATAACTTGAGTTTTATATTCATATTACTTAAAGCTGTACCCGCAACGGCAAGGAGAAGGCGTTGATCGTGATCAATGCCTGCCACACCAGCGCCGTTAAGATCGGAAATGAAGCATACGGCAGCACGTTTCGGCGTTCTTCTGTGGCGGGGGAGGAGCCTTGACCACGTGCCTTTTAGGAAGACAGACAGATGGCCCTCCTCTTCGAACGGCTCTACGCGGACCTACCCGCGCCTCTAGGAAACGCTGGCTATTATATCGATCCCGAGACATCCGGCGCTGACGCGCTGAATCCTCAGGCGGCAGGAGCTTTTCTGGCCTGGCGCTGGGTCATGCCCGTTGGAGAGCGCAGCCCTTCCCTTCACACGCAGATGAGCGAACAGCCCACTTTCGATGCTCTTCATGAACCGACTTCGCCGTCCGATGATGATTTTTCGCGTTTTATCGAGCTCGACGGTTTCCTGATCGATCAATGGGCGGCAGCCGCGGTCTGCGGCGGCCCTGATGAGCCAGCCACCGCGTGATCGGCGCTTGAAAATTGTCAGGCGGCCAACATCTTCAGATGCTCTTAGGCCGCGTCGTCGTATCCATAATCAAAACAGCATTTCACAAGGAATTTTGCATGGCCGAAGCTCGTACGCATGTACTGGTTATCAATTGCGGTAGTTCGTCGCTGAAGTTCAGCCTGTTCGCAGGAAGCGACCGTGCCGCCATGCTGTCGGGCCTTGCCGAAAACCTCGGCCAAACGGATAGCCGTCTGATCCTCAAGGAAAACGACGCCAAAAAGACCATCATGCTTGATGGCGGCAGCCATGACGCCGCATTGCGACGCCTGATGGCAGAACTACAGGAACGTGGCATGCTCGAAGCCATCGGCGCCGTCGGCCATCGCATCGTCCACGGCGGGGAGCGGTTTGTGAAGGCGACGCGTCTCGATACCGAAGTTCTTGCCGAAATCGATGCCCTCTCCTATCTCGCGCCGCTGCACAATCCGGCCAATGTGCTTGGCGTGAAGGTTGCCATGGAAGTGCTGGGCTGGGTGCCGCATGTCGCCGTCTTCGATACATCCTTCCACATGACCATTCCTGCGGCAGCCCACACATATGCCATTCCGAAGGAGTGCCGTGACGCCGGTGTGCGCCGTTATGGCTTCCACGGAACCAGCCACGGCTTTGTTGCAAGGGAAGCCGTCGAACTACTGAGCCTTGCCCCGAAGGACCACGGCCTCGTTATCGCCCATCTCGGCAATGGCTCGTCCGCAACTGCGGTCCTCAACGGCGAGAGCGTCGATACATCCATGGGCCTGACGCCGCTCGAAGGGCTCGTCATGGGCACACGGTCCGGCGATATCGATCCCGGTGCGCTGTTCCACATGTCCCGGCAGGACAGGCTTTCGATCGACGATCTCGATTCCCTTTTGAACCGCAAGAGCGGGCTTCTCGGCCTGTCGGGCCTCTCCAACGACTGCCGCACGCTGGAAAGTGCCGCAAGTGAAGGTCATGAGGGCGCAATCCTTGCCATGGATGTCATGATCCACCGCCTCGCGCGCTATATCGGCGGCCTCGCCACCTCGCTTCCGCGCCTCGACGCCGTTGTCTTTACCGGCGGCATTGGCGAAAACTCCGCCTTCGTACGCGCCGGAACCATTGCAAGGCTCGCCGTGCTGGGCATCACGCTCGATACGGATGCAAATGACGCGATGTTCGGCGGCCGCTCGGGTCTCATCAGCGCGGCCGACGCCCGGCCGGCAGCTGCGGTCATCGCAACGAACGAGGAATGGGCAATCGCCAACGAAGCCCGGCCGTATATCGGCCGGTCGGCCTGATCCGACAAAGCGCTCAATCGGACAGATGAGGGCGCTGTCAGCACATATTTCCCCGGCGCAGCCGGGACCGTAAAACATTATTGAAAGGCGATACTTTCATGACGGCACGTGTCATTTTTCTCGCGCCACTTGCGCAAGATGTCGGACTGACTTCGGTCGCACTCGGTTTCGTTCGGGCCTTGCAGCGTGACGGCCTGAAAGTCGGTTTCGTCAAGCCGATTGCCCAGCCGACCGCCGGGGAACATCCCGGGTCACCGTTGAAGATGGCGGAAACCTCCAGCCATTTCGCGCGCACACTCTGCCTGACCGAAGCACCTGAACCGATTTCCCTGACCTACGCCGAGGATCTGTTGCGCAAAGGCGAACTCGACCTCCTGCTGGAGGAAATCGCCACCATGACCGAAGCGGTGCGTGCGGATCACGACGTGGTTGTCGTGGAAGGACTTATTCCGTTTGCAGACCTGCAGATCGCGCAGCGCCTGAATGTCGAAATCGCCCGCAGCCTCGGCGCGGAAGTGGTGCCGGTTGTCAACGGGACCGATAACGACGGCAAGCGCCTGACCGATGCTGTGGCGCTTGCCCGTCGTCAATACCTGCGGGAAGCCAGTCGTCATTTCGCCGGTCTCCTCGTCAACAAACTGCCCGAACACGGCAATCGTCAGACATTGACCGAAGCCCTGGCCGCCGCCGAAATGGGCGAATGCGAGGTCATCGGGGCGATACCTTACCGCCCGAGCCTCAACACGCCACGCCTCTCCGATCTGGTGTCCTCGCTCGATCTGAAAGTCGAGCAGGGTGGCGACCTTGACGCCGTGCGTGTCCGCGAGATCGTGGTCGTCGCGCGGTCGGTCGAAAACATGATCGACCGGCTGCTGCCGATGACGCTGGTGGTAATGCCCGGTGACCGCAGCGACGTTGCGCTCGCCACTGCGCTTGCGCATGAGCGCGGCATTCCCATTGCCGGCATTCTGTTGACCTGCGGCGCCAGACTTGCACCGCCGATTGCCGACCTCATCACATCTTCCGCACACGCAAACCTGCCGATCCTTCTGACGCAGGACGATACCTATGCGACGGCTTCGAGATTGTCGCATCTGAGCTACCATGTCAGCCGCGATGACGGCGGACATATGGAGCAGGTGATCGAATTCATTGCAGAACATATCGACACCCGTTCCCTGCGCGAGAAGATCGGAACGCCGGCGGAAGCCCGTTTGTCGCCGCCGCGTTTCCGCAACCAGCTGATCGAGTTCTCACGCCGCGCCAACAAGCGTATCGTTCTGCCGGAGGGCGAAGAGCCCCGCACCCTTCAGGCGGCCGTCATATGCCACCGCAAGCGCATCGCCCGCTGCGTGCTGCTTGGCAACCCCGAAACGATCCATGCGCTGGCCCGCGCCCAGAAACTCGAATTGCCGGCCGATCTTGAAATCGTCGATCCGCAAAGCGTTCGCGCCAATTACGTGGATGCCATGGTGGAGCTTCGCAAGTCCAAGGGCATGACACCTCCCCAGGCCATGGCCCAGCTGGAAGACACGGTCATGCTCGGCACCATGATGCTGGCGGTGGGCGAAGTCGATGGTCTGGTGTCCGGTGCCGTTCACACGACCGCAAGCACGGTGCGTCCTGCACTCCAGCTGATCAAGACCGAACCGGGACAGAGCATCGTTTCCTCCGTCTTCTTCATGCTGATGCCCGACCAGGTTCTTGTCTACGGCGATTGCGCCATCAACCCGAACCCGACCGCCGAACAGCTGGCCGAGATCGCGCTGCAATCCTCTGACACCGCCCGCGCATTCGGCATCGATCCGCGCGTGGCGATGATCTCCTACTCTACCGGCGCTTCCGGCACCGGCGGCGATGTCGACAAGGTGCGTGAGGCCACCCGGATCGCCCGCGCCAAGAAGCCCGACCTTTTGATCGACGGCCCTATCCAGTACGATGCGGCGAGCGTGGAAAGCGTCGGCCGCTCGAAAGCGCCTGAAAGCCCCGTTGCCGGCCGGGCAAACGTCTTCGTTTTCCCCGACCTCAACACCGGCAACACCACCTACAAAGCCGTGCAGCGCTCTGCCGATGTCGTGTCGGTCGGCCCGATGTTGCAGGGGCTGCGAAAGCCGGTCAACGACCTGTCGCGCGGTGCTCTGGTCGATGACATCGTCTTCACCATCGCGCTGACCGCCATCCAGGCCGACTCGCCGAAGGTTATCGAAGAAAAGCCTTTGACGAGCGTAACCACCGGATGAGCGCGCTTCCGAAAGATGAAGAAGAATTTCGCGACAGCAAATCCGCGATCCGCGGTCTGGATGCAGGGCTGATTCTTGCGCCGCATGAAATTGCGGCCGAGGCCGAGGAGATGGGCGTCAAGAAAAGCAAGAGCGACACGGTCACGCTCATGGCGCTGGCGATCCTCGCCGGAGCCTTTATCGGGTTCGGCGCGATGTTCGCCACAACGGTGGCGTCGGGTGCCGATGGTGTCCTGCCCTATGGTGTCATCCGTCTCCTGGCCGGCCTCAGCTTCTCTCTCGGCCTCGTTCTGGTGCTGATCGGCGGTGCGCAGCTTTTCACCGGCGACATGCTGATGGTGATGGCCTGGGCCAGCAAACGCATCAGCACCGCCAAGATGATAAAGGTCTGGATCCTGGTCTGGTTCGGCAATTTCATCGGCGCGGCCGGGGTGGCTCTGCTCGTCTTCCTCTCCGGGCATTACAAGTTCGGCGGCGGTGCGATCGGCATCGCCGCACTGCATTACGCCGAGACCAAATCGAACCTGCCGCCACTGGAAGCTTTCGCGCTCGGCATTCTTTGCAACATTCTCGTATGTCTCGCCGTCTGGCTCACACTTGCTGGCCGCAGCGCCACGGATCGCATTCTGGCTATCGTTTTTCCGGTGACCGCCTTTGTGGCCGCGGGGTTCGAGCACTGCGTCGCAAACATGTATTATTTCACAATCGGCCTGCTGATCCATTACGGCGGCGCCGAGAGTTTTCAGGCTGCCGTGGCCGGCCATGCGGCATCGATCCCGCTCAGCGGCGTCGCCATGAACCTTTTCGTCGTCACGCTGGGCAACTGGGTCGGTGGATCACTATTGGTGGGCGGCATCTATTGGCTGATCTATCGACGGCCAAAACCGCTGACGAAATAACGCTCTTTCTGCTGACGACCGTACGCCCACGATCCTGTGGGCGTTTTTGTTTCCGCCACCGGAAAAGGCTTGTCGTGGGAAACACGGAACTTGCGACGCACCGGCTTGATCGTGTTAGGTGAAACCAATCGCAAACGCGCCACAGGCCGTTCAGGCGACCTTGAAATCTAACGATCAGGCAGAGCCCCGCATGAGCGCCCCCGTCTACAAATCCTTCGAACAGTCGCTTTTGGAATTCGAAAATATCGCATCGGCGGTCGCGCCCATCTCGCGTGATGAGCTTGGGGCGCGTATCGCAAAACTGCAGGGCCTGATGCTCGATGCCAATGTGAAGGCGGTCTATCTCGACACCTCCACCAGCCTCACTTATTTCACCGGCATCACGCTTGGCACCAGCGAACGCCTGCACGGCGCCATCATCCCTTCATCCGGTGCGCCTATCTATATCAGCCCTGCCTTCGAGGAACCGAAAACCGTCACGCTGATCCGCATCGAAGGCACGATTGCCTGCTGGGAAGAACACGAAGACCCGGCTCTCCTGGTCGCCAACCTGATTTGCGAGCTGCCGGCCGTGGGCGATATGCTTGCCTTCGATCCGGCAACGCCCTTCGCCTTTTTCACGCCTATCGCCGCCCATATCGGGCAACGCCTGAAAACCATCGGCGCAAAGGATCTGATTGCCGCCTGCCGGCAGATAAAATCCGCCACCGAAATTGCCATCATCCAGACGGCGATGACGGCAAGCCTGCGCGTTCACAAGGCGGTGTGGCAAGGCCTTTACGAGGGCATCTCGACAACCGAGATCACCGACTTCATTCATGCAGCGCACGCAAAACTTGGCATGCGCCATGTGTTTGCGGCTGCCCAGTTCGGCGAGGCCACCGCTTATCCGCATGGCGTGCCTTACGCACAGACGCTGAAAAAGAACGACATGGTGCTGATCGACCTCGGCGGCCATATCCATCGTTACAATTCGGATATCACCCGCACCTATATTTTCGGCGACGCGACCGAACGCCAGCGCGAATTGTGGGACCTGGAAAAAAAGGCGCACAGCGCTGGTTTCGAAGCGGCAAAGATCGGAACCCCTTGCGAAGAGGTGGATGCGGCGGCGCGCAAGGTGTTGACCGACGCCGGCTACGGCCCGGATTATCAGGTCCCCGGTCTGCCGCATCGAACCGGCCACGGACTTGGAATGGATCTGCACGAAGACCCGTATATCGTGCGTGGCAACAAAACGCCGCTGGAACCCGGCATGGTGTTTTCCGACGAACCGATGCTCTGCGTTTACGGCGAATGCGGTGTGCGTCTGGAAGACATTGTCTACATGTCGGAAACCGGCCCGGTCTTTTTCACCGAACCGGCGCATTCCATCGAAAAGCCGTTTGGCTGAACGATCAACCGAAGCGTTGCGGCGAGAAGGCGGCGATATCGATCGCCGTTTTCTGCCCCGTCAGCATGTCGGCCAGGATCCGAGCCGTGCCCGTAGATTGGGTCAGCCCGAGATGGCCATGGCCAAAGGCGTAGAGCACGTTTGACGTCGCCTTTGCCCGGCCGATCGCAGGCAGGCTGTCCGGCAGTGACGGACGAAAGCCCATCCACTGCGTGCCGCCCTCGGCCTTGAGCCCCGGCAGAAAGCTTTGCGCCTTTTTCAGCATGGCTTCCGAGCGCTTGAAATTGGGCGGCAGATCCAGTCCGCCAAGCTCAACGGCGCCGCCAACACGGATACCACTGGTCAGACGCGTGACGACAAAACCATGGCCACCGAATGTGACCTGCATACGCAGATCGAACGCATCGGCAGGCAAGGTCGTGTTGTAACCACGCTCGGTTTCCAGCGGAATGTTTTCACCCAGCGTTTTCGCGATACGGTGCGAAAAGGCGCCAGCCGCCAGAACGACCTTACCGGAACTCCGCCGGCCGCCATCCGCTGTTGCGATCTCCACGCCATCGGCGATGGACTGCAACGCCTTGACCTCTACAATCTCGATTGCGCCACCGAGCGCGCGAAAATGCTCGGCAAGCGCCAGCGTATAGAGTTTCGGATCGGCAATCGAATACCAGCCTGGCGTGAACGTGCCGCGAATGAAACGTGGCGCCAGCCCCGGCTGAAGGGTCCCCATCTCGGCAGCGTCCATGTGGCGGAACTCGATCCCGTGTTCTTCACGCGCTTTCCAGCCCGGCAGAGACGCCTGAAACTCGGCTTCGCTTTCATAAACCTGCAGGTTGCCGTCCTTGCGCAGCATCGGCAGTGTGCCGGTCGCCGCCAGAAAACCTTCCAGCTCAGCCTTCGAAAGATCAATCAACGATGTTTGCGCGCTGGTTGATTGTGCGACCCGCGCTGGCTGGCAAGCTTGCCAGAAACGAAACATCCATGGCGCAATCTGTAATGCGTAAGCCGGCGGAATCGTCAGCGGTCCAAGCGGATCGAGCAGCCATTTCGGCGCCTTTTTCAGGATGCCGGGAGAGGCGAGCGGCAGGATATCGGTAAAGGCAAACGCCCCGGCATTGCCGGCGGAAGCACCGGCCGCCGGCCCCTCCCGATCAAGAACCGTAACGTCCAAACCCCGCATCTTTGCGGCAATAGCAATCGACAAGCCGACCACCCCTGCCCCGATGACGACAACATCTGACCTGCTCATGTTCCCAAAACTTTCCGGCGGCCTTTGTGGCACGCTCTTGTTGCCTATCCCCAAAAGAAAAGCCCTCCACGCGGAGGGCTTTTCCCATCACAATCAGGCTGCCTTGCAGCTCTGAACCGCACCCGGCAGCTTGCTCCAATCGGCATACCAGCTGTCGAACAGCGCAAGCTGCGTCTCGACATAACCGCGCTGGCTGTCGGAAAGGACATCGGTCTCGATGAAGTTCAGTGCGTATTCCGCGTCACCCTTCAGCACCATCATGTGCTTGAAATAGAGAACCAGATCCGGGCCTTCATCGAACGAAGAGAGCACACCGAGCGCTTCTTCGAGTTCCTTGGCGCGGACGCGGGCATCCGCATCGCCCTTGGCGGCAGCGATGGCGAGATCGCACAGATGCAGCACTTCCTTCGGCAGCACATTGCCGATGCCGGTGATGGCGCCGGTCGCGCCGCAATTGACATAACCGTGGTAGACGGCGGTATCGACGCCGATCATCAGCGTGACGTTGTCATCGCGGCTGGTGATGTTTTCAGCGGCATAACGCATGTCGTTCGGGCCGCCGAATTCCTTGAAGCCGACAAGGTTCGGATGTTCGGCGCGCAACGCGAAGAACAAGTCGGCGCGGGTGGCAAAACCGTAATAGGGGCTGTTGTAGATGACGGCCGGAAGGTCCGGAGCGGCCGAAAGGATAGCCTTGAAATGGGCTTTCTGCGCCGAGATGACCGAACCGCGCGAAAGGACGCGCGGGATGACCATAAGGCCATTGGCGCCGACCTTCTGTGCATGCGCGGCAAGAGCCACGGCAGACGCCGAATTGATAGCCCCGGTGCCCACGATGACCGGGATACCGGCCTTCACCAGACGCTCGACACCTTCCATGCGCTGCGCATCGGTCAGGAGCGGCCAGTCACCCATCGAGCCGCAATATACCACCGCCGACATGCCGGCGTCGATCAGCTGCTTTGCCTTGGCAACAAGCGCATCGAAATCCGGTGTACGGTCCGCCTTGCAGGGCGTCATCAACGCCGGCACGACGCCGGAAAAAATGTTTGCGGCCATTTCAAAACTCCTCGAAATCTCTGGCGGACAGGCTCGCCCGCTCCTCTGAAAAAGGAGAATACTCTTTCTGATTTTCTTGTCGACAAAAAAAATACAAGAATTCTAGAGCTCGATATCCTGCCGTTCGTGTTGCGTAAGAAGGCGGCCGATCTGTTCGACGATTTGTTCGCCATGCGCCGTTCCGAGCCGATCTGCGGCGGCGACATCCCGTGCTTCGATGGCGGCAATGATTTCCTCGTGTTCATCGACGAAACGCGGCGGCAGACGATCCTCATAGGACTGGTAATATAGCCGCAACATCCGCCGCCCCTCGCCGAGGAGGCGATCGAAAAAGCCGGCGTAATAAGCATTGCGGCCACTCGCTGCGATGGCGGAATGAAAAGCAGCGTTGGTGGCAATCATCGCCAATGCGTCCTGTGAACGCACCGCGGCACTGAACGCCGCCTGATGGGCACGGATTTCGACGAGATCGTCCGCCCGGTGATTTTGGGCGGCAAGCCGCGTGGTGACGCGGTACATCAACACCAGCGCGTCGAAATAGGCGTGCATGCCAAGGAAATCGATATTCGATACCATGGTCGAGCGATTGGGCAGGGTCTCGATCAATCCCTCGCCCACCAGCCGGACCAGTGCCTCGCGGATCGGCGTTCGCGACATGCCGAAACGCGCGGCGAGCGCAACCTCATCGATGGCGCTGCCCGGAGCCAATTTAAGATCGAGGATTTCGTCACGCAGGAGATCGTAGACCAGCTTTACGCCGGAGCCGCGCTTGCGCTCCACCGTCTGCTCAGGATCGGAATCGGCCATGACGGAATCTCCTTGTCGACATGATGTCTCCAGCCTTTAACGCATTGGCGGGGAAACGTCAGCCGGACAAAGGATATTCAGGTTTCGGCGGTCACGCGCGCATATGCACCAAGAATGAAACGTTCGGCCCTCAGCAGATAGGCTTCCAGCAATTCCGAGGCGGCAACAGCCCTGCCTGCCTCAAGCTCCGTCACGATCTCGAAATTCTGGTCGATGAATGGGCCATGCAGAAACTCCGGATCCTGCAGAAGGCCGAAAACGAGGCGAAGTTCGAGCGCGATCTGCGCGTAAAAACTCGACATACGCGGACTGTCCGCCAATTCGACAATGGCGGCATGGAAGGCGATATCGGCACTGCCGACACCCAGCCAATCCTTCGCTTCGCGGCACCGGCGGGCCTCTTCAACCGCCGCACGCATACGGCTGACGCCGGGATGGCGCGGATGCGCATGCGCAAGAGCCGGGCATTCTATAAAGCGCCGCACGCGATAGATATCGATGATCGTCGACATGCTGGGCGTGGACACGAACACCCCACGATTGGCCTCGTAACGCAGCAGGCCTTCCTTGGTGAGCATGCGGAACACTTCTCGCAAGGTATTGCGCGAAACCTGAAGCTCTTCGCTCAGCGTCTGCTCCGACAGATGGCTTCCCGGCGTCAGCCGTCCGGAAATCACCTGTTCGCGAATACGCGCAGCGACGGTTTCTGCCAGCGTCTGCACCGGTTCGGACGCGCGCGAAACCGACGGAGCCTTGCCGGCTGCCGGTATAGAAGCCTTCGCCTCATCCATCTGCGGTTTTCGTGCAGCCAAGCCATCATTCCTTTGTCTGCGAACCAGATCGTCTTTCCGGTAGAATGCCAGCGCCCTCACCACAAGCAAAATGACCCGGAAGTTGTGCGACCGGCCTGATAAAACCGTGCAAAAATCCAAACATGCACATTTCGAGTGCACTTCGCTCTTTGTAGGGCAATATATAAAAATTGTTCAACACTATGGACAGTATTGTTCTGCCTTGTTAGCATTTGTTCAAATTGAGGCGACAAGGGGAGCGTCCGGGATGAACATCGACATCAACAGCGATCTGGGCGAGAGTTTCGGCGCGTGGACGATGGGCGATGATTCCGCAATGCTCGATATCGTCAGCAGCGCCAACGTGGCTTGCGGCTTTCATGCGGGCGACCCGGCCGGCATTCTCAAGACTTTGCGCGCAGCGGGCGAGCGCGGCGTGGCGATCGGTGCTCACGTGGGCTACCGCGACCTCGCCGGTTTTGGCCGCCGCAACATGGATCCGACAAGCGAAGAACTGATCGGCGACGTCATCTACCAGATCGGCGCGCTGCAGGGCCTCGCCAAGGCCGCCGGCACGCGCGTCACCTATGTGAAGCCGCATGGTGCGCTCTACAACACGATTGCCATCGACAAACGTCAGGGCAAGGATGTGATCGACGCCATTCTGGCCATAGATCCGTCGCTGGTGCTGATGGCGCTTGCCGGCTCGCAGCTTGTCGAACAGGCCCGTGCCGCCGGCCTCACCGTTGTGTCCGAAGCCTTTGCAGACCGCGCCTACACACCGGAAGGCAATCTCGTCTCGCGTCGGGAAAAGGGTTCTGTCCTGCATGACCCCGACCTGATTGCCGAACGCATGGTGCGCATGGTGAAGGAAGGCGTGGTCGAGGCAATCGACGGCACGCTCACCAAGGTTGATGCCCAGTCGATCTGCGTGCATGGCGACAGTCCCGGCGCCGTTGCCATGGCAAAGCGCCTGCGCGAAAAATTCGAGCAGTCGGGCCTGACCATCCGCTCCTTTACCGTGGCAGCCTGAACCATCATGCAGTCAGTTGCCCTCACCTCCTCCCGAGACACGTCAATGCGCATCCTGCCGGTGCGCGGCGATTGCATTCTCGTGGAACTGGCCGATCTCGGCGAGGCGTTGGCGCTTTTCGAGGCGCTGGAAAACAATCCGGTCGAGGGCATCACGGAAATCATTCCGGCAGCACGCACGCTGCTGGTCTCTTTCGATCCATACACGATTTCCGATGAGGCGCTTGTTGCAGCCGTCTCGGCTTTTGCCGGTGGCGAACGCAAGGCAGCATCTGGTGCTCTGGTCGAAATTCCGGTTCGCTACGATGGCGAGGATCTGGCCGAGGTTGCCGGCATTCTCTGCATGAGCGTCGAAGACGTGATCCGCCTGCACGGCGAAAGCGACTATGTTGCCGCCTTCACCGGTTTTGCGCCCGGCTTCGCCTATCTTTCCGGCGGCGATCCGCGCCTCACCGTGCCGCGCCGCAAATCTCCGCGCACGAAGGTCCCGGCCGGCGCTGTCGGTCTTGCCGGCGAATTCAGCGGCATTTATCCGAAAACCAGTCCCGGCGGCTGGCAGCTGATCGGCACCACGCCGCTCGCCATGTTCGACATCGACCGTACGCCCGCCTCGCTTCTGCAGCCGGGCAGCCGCATCAAATTCCGCGACATGGCGCAGGATGCCGCATACGAGATCAAGCCGTTTGGCAAGGCCGCTGAAAAGCCTGTGAAAGCCAGCGTAGAAGATGTCGCTTCGGCAATCGAGATCATCTCCGTCGGCCTGCCGGTGGTGTTTCAGGATTTGGGCCGCGCCGGACAGGCCAGTCAGGGCATCAGCATTTCCGGCGCCGCCGACCGCGCAAGTTTCAAGGCCGCGAACCGCCTTGTCGGCAACCCGGCCAACATACCGGCGCTCGAGATCACTCTTGGTGGCCTCGCCTTTCGCATGCGTGGACAAGGCGTCATGGCTGTGACAGGCGCCACGACAGCGATAAGCATTACCGACGCCAACGGCACGAAAACTTCCGCTGCACATCACAGCGCAATCGCTCTCGATGACGGCGATGTGGTTTCGCTCGGCGTACCCGCAGCCGGCATGCGCTCCTATCTTGCTATGCGCGGCGGTTTGGCCATCGCACCGGTTCTCGGCAGCGCCGCCACCGATACGCTGGCACAGATCGGCCCGGCCGCACTTGTTGCCGGCGATATCGTCGCCCTCCTGCCCGCACCGGCAAACGCACTCGTATCATCGGAAGAACCGGCCTTTGCCTTGCCAACGGCCACTGAAACCGTCGTGCTCGACGTGGTCATGGGCCCGCGTACCGACTGGTTCACCGAGAACGCCGTCGAAAGTTTTTTGAGCCAGGAATGGTCGGTCACGCCGCAGTCCAGCCGCGTCGGCATCCGCCTGTCGGGTGATGCGCTGGAACGCGCCAACCACGGCGAACTGCCGAGTGAGGCGACCGTGCGCGGCGCCTTGCAGGTTCCAGCCAGCGGCCAGCCCGTGCTTTTCCTTGCCGATCATCCGCTCACCGGCGGTTATCCGGTCATCGCCAATGTCGCCGGCTATCATCTCGATCTCGCCGGCCAGATACCCGTCGGCGCAAAAATCCGTTTCAACGCGATCACCAGCTTCGCGCCCCGTTTCATTCCAGGAAAATGCCCATGAAGAAGGTTCTGATAGCAAACCGCGGCGAGATCGCGGTGCGGATCATCCGGGCCTGCAAGGATTACGGCCTGACCTCGGTCGCCGTTTACGCCGATGCCGATGCCGACGCGTTGTTTGTGACCTTGGCCGATGAGGCCTATGCGCTGAACGGTGTGACCGCCAAGGACAGTTATCTCGATATCGACAAGCTGATTGCCATTGCAAAACGCTCCGGCGCCGATGCCGTACATCCCGGCTACGGCTTTCTGTCGGAACGCAGTGAATTCGCACAGGCGGTCATCGATGCCGGTCTCATCTGGATCGGTCCCGATCCGCAGGTTATCGAAGCGCTCGGCGACAAGCTGAAGGCGCGCGCGATTGCCCAGAAGGTTGGCGCGCCTCTGGTTGCCGGTTCCGATGGTGCGATTTCCTCACCTGCTGAAGCTCTGGCATTCGCCAAAAAGTTCGGCCTGCCGATTGCCATCAAGGCGGCGCATGGCGGTGGCGGACGTGGCCTGAAGATCGCCCGCGAACTCGGCGAAGTCGAAGAACTTTTTTCATCGGCCACGCGTGAAGCGGTGGCCGCCTTTGGTCGCGGCGAATGTTACGTCGAGCAGTTTCTCGACCGTCCGCGGCATATCGAGGCGCAGGTGCTGGCGGACCGTATCGGCAATGTTCTGGTGGTGGGGACCCGCGATTGCTCATTGCAGCGTCGCAACCAGAAACTTGTCGAGGAAGCACCGGCACCCTTCCTCTCCGATGAGCAGCGCGAGAAAATCCATTCCGCGGCGCGCGATATCTGCGCGGAAGCCGGTTACACCGGTGCGGGCACGGTTGAGTTTCTGCTCAGCGCCGATGGCGTGATCTCCTTCCTCGAGGTCAATACCCGCCTGCAGGTGGAACATCCGGTGACGGAAGAGACGACCGGTCTCGATCTCGTCATCGAACAGTTCCGCATCGCCGAAGGACTGGCGATCAGCGTCACGGAAATGCCGGAACCGCGTGGCCACGCCATCGAGTTCCGCATCAACATGGAAGATCCTGGCCGTGGCTTTCTGCCGTCCGCCGGCGAGATTTCCAAATTCACAGCTCCTTCCGGTCCCGGTGTGCGTCTGGATTCCGGCGTCGTGACCGGCTCGACCATTCCGCCGATGTTCGACTCCCTGTCGGCCAAGCTGATCGTCTGGGGCGCCACCCGCGAACAGGCGATTGCCCGCGCCCGCCGTGCTCTGGATGAGTTTGCGATCGAGGGCGTGCCGTCCGTCCTGCCCTTCCATCGTGCCGTCGTCGCGCATGAGGATTTCGCAAAGGATTTCCGCGTTCACACGCGCTGGATCGAAACCGATTTCACCGAGGCGCTGGAAGCCGCCAGCCGTCCCGCTCCTATAGCGAGCGCCGGCCTTCTGCGCGGCCAGATCGAGATCGACGGCAAGCGTGTGGAAATCGGCATTCCGGACGTATTTTTGCGCCTGCTCGGACCACTTTCCGCAGCATCGACCAATGACAAAAACAGCGAAGAGAACGACGCCGGAGCGGTCACCGCACCCGTGCCCGGCCTTCTCGTTCACTGGAATGTTTCCGATGGCGCACTTGTCGAAAAAGGTGAAGTTCTGGCAATGATGGACGTGATGAAGATGGAAACGGCGGTGACCGCACAGATTTCCGGCACCATCGCAATCCTTGCGGAAGCCGGTTCATCACAGACGGCAGGCGCCGTCATCGCCCGCATCGATAGCGGCAACACTTCAACGACCGAACAGACCAAGCCGGAGACACGGACATGAGCGAAACCATCAAACAGCTTTTGTCGGTCGAAAATCTCAGCGTCGAATTCGGCTCCAGCCGTGTGGTTGATGACCTGTCGTTTACGGTTGAAGCCGGTAAGACGGTGGCCGTCGTCGGTGAATCCGGTTCCGGCAAGTCGGTCACCTCGCTCTCCACAATGCGACTTGCCGACATGATGGGCGCGAAATACGCGACCGGCCGCATCCTGTTCAACGACAAGGACCTGCTGAAGGCCAACCAGAAAGAGATGCGGTCGATCCGCGGCAAGGAGATCGCCATGATCTTCCAGGAGCCGATGACCTCGCTCAACCCGGTTTTCACCATCGGCGACCAGATCTGCGAAGTACTGATGCTGCACGAGAAACTCGGCAAGTCTGCCGCAATGACGGAAGCCCAGCGGCTGCTCGACATGGTACGTCTGCCGGATTCGGCGGAGCTTCTGCACCGCTTTCCGCATCAGCTTTCCGGCGGCATGCGCCAGCGCGTGATGATCGCCATGGCGCTTGCCTGCCGCCCGAAACTGCTGATCGCAGACGAGCCGACCACCGCACTCGACGTGACCATTCAGGCGCAGATCCTCAACATCATGCGCGACCTGCAGAAGACGCTCGGCATGGGCATGGTGTTCATCACCCATGACATGGGCGTGGTTGCCGAAATGGCAGACCATGTCGTCGTCATGTGGAAGGGCAAAAAGGTCGAGGAAGGTCCGGTCAACGAAATTTTTGCCAACCCGCAGCATCCCTATACCCGCACGCTTCTCTCGGCCGTGCCGAAACTCGGCAGCATGACCGGCGAAGAATTCCCCAAGCGCATGCCGCTGACCGTCCTTCAGGACGGCGAACCGACCGTGGTCGGTGAGGAGCGTGTGCAGAACACTGCCAAATATGACGAAAAGCCGCTTCTGTCGGTCAAGGACCTGCTGGTTCGCTTCGACATCAAGAAAAACCTGTTTGGTAAGGCAACGCATCGCTGCAGCGCCGTGCAGAATGTCAGTTTTGACATCCATCCCGGCGAGACTCTGGCTCTGGTCGGAGAATCCGGTTCGGGCAAATCGACCATCGGCCGCACGATCCAGCAGTTGCAGTCTTCCATGGGCGGCGAGATCGCATTCAACGGCCGTACCTACTCGTCCATGTCGGCAGCCGAGCGTTTTCGCATGCGCCAAGAAGTGCAATATATCTTTCAGGACCCGTTTGCCTCGCTCGATCCGCGCAAGACCGTTGGTTTCTCGATTGCCGAACCGATCAACACCCACTCGCTGATCAATGACCGCAGGGCCGTCCAGCGCCGTGTCGATGAACTGCTGGAGCGTGTCGGTCTTTCTTCGGATGTTGCGTCACGTTACCCGCACGAGTTTTCCGGTGGCCAGCGTCAGCGCGTCTGCATCGCCCGCGCACTTGCCTCCGATCCAAAACTGATCATTGCCGACGAGGCGCTGTCAGCCCTTGACGTGTCCATTCAGGCGCAGATCATCAACCTGTTCATGGACCTGCAGGCCGAACGCGGCTTGGCCTATCTGTTCATCAGCCATGACATGGCCGTGGTGGAAAAGATGAGCCACCGCGTCGCCGTGCTCTATCTCGGCCAGATCATGGAAATGGGCTCGCGCCAACAGGTGTTCGAAAACCCGAGCCATGACTATACCCGCCGCCTTCTCTCCGCCGTTCCGGTTGCCGATCCGACGGCACCGCGCAACACGGCGCTGATCGAGGGCGAAATTCCCAATCCTGTCCGTCGCGTTGGCGACGAGCCGGCAATCCTTTCCCATGAGGAAATCAATCCGGGCCATTTCATCGCCAAAAGCGCTTGAGGAAACCCGGATCAGTAACCGCGACACAATCGCAAAGCATCTGAAGAGGAACAGGTAAATGACAACGTTCAAAAGGGGACTGGCGTCGGCTTTTGTAGCTATCGCTCTGACCGGCACCGCACTTTCCGCCGCCCCGGCCTTCGCCGCCGGCAAGATGACCATCTCGTCGCCGCAGGATCCGGGCAGCTGGGACCCGATCGACACGTTCCTCGTTCAGTGGGCGGCCGTTGCCACCAACATCTTTGACGGCCTGACCTATCGCGGTCCGGACCTCAAGCTCGTTCCCGGTCTTGCCGAAAGCTGGGAAGAACTGGACGAAGGCAAGCGCATCCGCTTCAAGCTGCGCCAGGGCGTAAAATTCCACAATGGCGAAGATTTTAACGCCGCGGCCGTGAAATTCACCTTCGAGCGCCTTCTCGGCGAACAGGGTGCCAAGGGCCCGCAGCGTTCCAACTACATCGCCATCGACAGCATCGAAATCATTGATGACTACACGGTCGACATGAAGCTGAAGGCACCGGATCCGGTCCTGCTGACGAAGCTTGCCGGTTACGGCGGCATGATCGTTCCGCCAAAATACATTCAGGAAAAGGGTGAGGATAATTTCAACCTCAACCCGGTCGGCACGGGCGCGTTCAAGTTCGTGTCCTACCAGCCGAAGGTCAACATCAAGCTGGAAGCCAACCCGGACTATTTTGGCGGCGCGCCGAAACTGTCTGAATTGGAGTACCGCTTCATTGCAGAGCCGGCGACCGCCGTTGCCGAACTGCAGGCCGGCCGCGTCGATCTCGTCATCCCGCCGACCATCCCCATCGGCATGCTGCCGGTGATCCAGGGTGACAGCAAGCTCGAAATCCTGTCCGTTCCGGGCCCGACCGTCGATGCGCTGCGCTTCAACACCCGCGACGGCATCACCGCCGACCCCAAGGTTCGCAAGGCGATCATCATGGCGATCGACCGCGCCACGATCGTGCAGTCGATCCTTGCCGGCCAGGCATCCGAGATCACCAGCTTCCAGAGCGCCCTGTCCTTCGGTTTCGATCCCGACCTGAAGGCGATCCCCTACGATGCGGAAGGCGCCAAGAAGCTGCTGGCGGAAGCCGGCGTCAAGGCAGGCGCAACTCTGCAGATCGACATCCGCGGCAATGACGCGACGATGAACGAAGTTGCGCAGGTGATTTCCAGCTACCTGTCGATGGTCGGCATCACCGCCACGATCAAGCCTTACGAAACCAACGTTCTGCTGAACGACATCATCCCGCAGGGCAAGACCGGTGCGATGTTCCAGCAGAAATGGGGCGGCTGGACCTTCGATTACGACAACACGGCGTATTCGATGTACCACTCTGGCGAAAAGTGGAACCCCTACGACAAGGACGAGAAGCTGGACAAGCTGCTGGAATCGCAGCGCCCGCTCACCGACCGTGCAGAGCGCGAAAAGATCCTCAAGGAAGTCGGCGCCTACGCAGCCGAACGCGCACTGGAAGTGCCGCTCTACAACACCAACGCCATCTTCGGCATCAACAAGCGGGTCAAGGGCTTCATCGCTCCCCCAGACAACCGCATGAAGCTGAACGAAGTCACCATCGACTGATCGGCGTCACTTCACAAGAAACAATACCTCGCCTGCATCCCCGCGGGCGAGGCTGCACTTCTCTTTTAGGAACGAGAACTTGGCCGGTTTCCTCATCAAGCGACTGCTACAGGCGATCTTCGTCGTCATCGCCATCACGCTCGTCGTGTCTTTCGCCATTCGCCTGACCGGCGATCCAGCCGTGACGATGTTTCAGGGCGGCGGCAGCATGACGGAGGACGACCTTGCGCGCATTCGTGCAGCTTTAGGCACCGACCAGCCGTTCTTCGTGCAATATTTCAACTTCCTGAAGGGGTTGGTCACGCTGGATTTCGGCCGCAGCTTTTCCGGTGGCACATCGGTCTCGCTGCTGATCGGCCATGCCCTGCCGGCTACGCTTCTGCTCGCCTTCATCTCGATGTTCGTGTCGATCTTGCTGTCAATTCCGCTCGGCATCAAGGCTGCGACTTCGCGCGGCAAGGCCGCCGATCAGGCGATCCGCATCTTTTCGCTGATCGGCCTGTCCTTCCCGAATTTCTGGCTGGCGACCATGCTGGTGCTGCTGTTTGCCATCACGCTCGGGTGGTTGCCGCCAAGCGGCATGTCGGGCTGGGCGAGTTACGTCATGCCAGCGGTCACCATGGGCGTCATCCTGACGGCGACCAATGTCCGCCTCGTGCGCACCTCGATGCTGGAAACCCTGCAATCGCAATACATCATGGTTGCGCGTGCCAAGGGCCTTTCCGAAAGCAAGGTCCTTTACAAACACGCACTGCGTAACTGCGCCATTCCGCTGATCACCTATTTTGGCCTGCAGTTCGGCGGCCTGCTCGGCGGCATCGTCGTCATCGAGCGCGTCTTTAACTGGCCGGGCATGGGCACACTTGCCTTCGATGCCGTCGGCGCACGCGATTTTCCCGTGCTTCAGGCTGTCATCACCGTTCTGTCGCTGATGATCGTCGGCATCAACCTTCTGGTCGACATCGCCTATGGCCTCGTCGATCCCCGCATCCGCACGGAGTAAACGACAATGGCAACAAAAACCTCCCGCCTGTCGCGCTTCGCGAGCCTCGAATTCATCCTCGGCATTTCGCTGACCGTCATCATCTGCCTGGCCGTTCTGTTTTCCGATCTGCTGTTTCCCGGCGGTGCCGAAAAGATCAACCTTCTGTCGCGTCTGGTAAAGCCGTTCACCAATCCCGCCTTCCCGTTCGGCACTGATCCGCTCGGTCGTGACGTGCTCGCCCGTGTTGTCGCCGGTGGCAAGATTTCGCTTCTGGTCGGCTTCACCTCCGTCATCGGCGCCGTGATCTTCGGCGTATTGATGGGACTGATTGCCGGTTATTATCGCGGCTTCTGGGACATGCTGGTCATGCGGTTTGCCGACCTGCAGCTGGCCATGCCGTTCATCCTTCTCGCCATCACCTTCATCGCCATCGTCGGCGGCAGCCTGACCAACACGATCATCCTGCTGATCGTGTCGCAATGGGTGCAATATGCCCGTCTTGTGCGCGGCTCCGTTCTGACACTGCGCGAACGCGAGTTCATCCTTTCTGCCCGCGCCATTGGCGTCAAAGACTGGCGCATCATCTTCCAGCATCTGCTGCCGAACCTGATCGGTCCGGTGATCGTGCTGATGACGCTCAACGTCGCCAACAACATTCTGCTCGAAAGCAGCCTGACCTTCCTCGGCCTCGGCGTCGATCCGACCATTCCGAGCTGGGGCGGCATGCTGGCCGACGGCCGCACCTATCTGCAGACCGCATGGTGGGTCAGCGTCTTTCCGGGTCTCGCTATCCTGCTCACCGTGCTCGGCCTCAACCTTCTTGGCGACTGGCTGCGCGACAGCCTCGACCCGACTGGCCGTACCTCCAGATAAACTTTTCGATACATAAGCAAGGCATGACACCCATGACCACGATCTTCGAGACTTCCATTGAGCGTACTCTTGAAACTCTGGTCATGGGAGCCAAGCCCGGCCTGTCATTCGAAGCCTGGACTTTTGACGACACAAAAAGCCGCCGCGCCACCGAACAGGCGCTGAAGGAAAAGGGCATCACCGCCCGCATTCGCAGCGCCTACAAGCCGCTGCTCTTCACGTTCCTGGAAGAGATCGACCTTGT
The DNA here is from genome assembly GCA_900472395.1 of Hyphomicrobiales bacterium. Classification (GTDB taxonomy): domain Bacteria; phylum Pseudomonadota; class Alphaproteobacteria; order Rhizobiales; family Rhizobiaceae; genus Neorhizobium. The sequence goes on along the minus strand of UCHV01000048.1, from coordinate 5,194 downwards.
CGGCGTGACGGATATCGGGGTGCGTTACCCGGTACATGCCAATGCGCCTGCCAACCGTTTTCGCTTGGAAGCCTATCCGCTGGCATCGCTGGTGGGCGAGGCAAAGATTGAATTCACCGCCCGCGAGGATGGCGAGTTCTTTTACGACGTGACGCTGAGCCGCAACGGTCAGACCGAAACGCTCAAAATTCTCGTGCCGAACCGCGTGCATCAGGATGTCGTCGGCGAAACCAATGTCTCGCCGACCGGCTGGTACCGTGCCGAAGGCGATGAGGCAGGTGAGCGTCTGGAAACCGATTACGAGCGCCTGTTCCATGGCGCCATCGAAGCGGTTGCCGGTCATGACTGGGGCGCAACCGAACCCTATTTCGAAGAGCTGAACATCCGCGTTTTGCATCCGGCCGAGGACATGGACCTGCCCGTCGGTGACGAGGTGGTGAGCCTGCGCGAAGCGCTGCACGAGGACTTTTACTTCTCGCTGCTGGAATTTTTCCAGAAGAAGTCCGGCCGTCCGCTCGGCGATCGTGGCTTGAAGCCGGGCCAGATCGTGCCCGAGATCGTGAAAAGCGCTGGAGAGATCGCTATCCGCGTCGAAACACGGCCGCTGGCGACCGGTTTCCTCGACGGCCGCGAACAGGCAATCGATACCGCGACCGAACCGCCGGCCGCCAGCCAGATGGCAAAACTGCTGGCTGACATCGGCGGCGAGGAGTTTTCCGCCAATTCCCGCTCAGGGCGCGTGCTGTCGGCCCGATACATCAAGGGGTCGGAAGCGGCAGTGATGATCAGCGGCGGCCAGCATCCTAACGAGACAACCGGCATTGTCGGCGCTATACGCGCCGCCCGTGCCCTGAAGCAGCGCGCCAATGCGCACTTCACCATCTCGCCGCTGGAAAACCCCGATGGTTACGCGCTGCACCAGCGGCTGCGTGTCGATAACCCGCGCCATATGCACCACGCCGCCCGTTACACGGCCTTGGGCGACGATCTCGAATACCGCACTCGCGAAAATGCCGGCGAGCATCTGAACGAAAAGGCGATCCGTTTTGCGGCGCAGGAACTGAGCGGCGCAAAGCTGCATGTGAACCTGCACGGCTATCCTTCACATGAATGGACGCGGCCGCTTTCCGGTTATGTGCCGCGCAACTTTGCCATGTGGACACTGCCGAAGGGCTTTTTCCTCGTCATGCGCCACCATGCCGGCTGGACCAGCCAGGCGGAAGCCATGCTCGACCACGTCACCCGCCATCTCGGCGCCATTCCGGGCATTCTCGACTATAACAACCGCCAGATCGCGCTTTACGAAACCCATGCCGGCGAGACGGGTTTCCGCATCATCAACGGTTTCCCCTGCCTGTCGTCGATCGACGACCGCCACACGGTGCCTTTGACGCTGATCACCGAATATCCGGATGAAACGATCTACGGCGACGATTTCATCACCGGCCATACGGCGCAGATGGAAACGGTGATTTCGGCCTACGAATCCTGGCAATTGTTGCAGTCGGATGCGCCAATCGCCTGATCCCCGCAGGGCAGACATGAGAAAAGGGCCGGAGCAGCGATGCTCCGGCCCTTTTGTTTTATTTGATCATCGGCAGAAGTTCGGAGACCGACTTCTTGGCGTCGCCATAAAACATCCGCGTGTTCTCCTTGTAGAACAGCGGGTTCTCGATGCCGGAATAACCGGTGCCCTGGCCGCGTTTCGACACGAACACCTGCTTGGCCTTCCACACCTGCAGGACAGGCATGCCGGCAATCGGCGAGTTCGGATCTTCTTCGGCTGCCGGATTGACGATGTCGTTGGAGCCGATGACGATAACGACATCCGTGTTCGGGAAATCGTCGTTGATCTCGTCCATTTCCAGAACGATGTCGTAAGGCACCTTGGCTTCGGCGAGCAGCACGTTCATGTGGCCCGGCAGACGGCCGGCGACCGGGTGGATGGCGAAACGCACTTCCTTGCCCGCTGCCCGCAGTTTGCGGGTGAGTTCCGATACGGCCTGCTGTGCCTGTGCGACGGCCATGCCGTAACCCGGGACGATGACGACGCTATCGGCATCGTTCAGCGCATTGGCAACGCCTTCGGCATCGATGGCGATCTGTTCGCCTTCGATTTCCATGGCCGGACCCGTCGTGCCGCCGAAGCCACCGAGGATGACCGACACGAAGGAGCGGTTCATCGCCTTGCACATGATGTAGGACAGGATCGCACCCGAGGAGCCAACCAGCGCACCGGTGACGATCAGGAGATCGTTGCCGAGCGTAAAGCCGATGGCAGCCGCCGCCCAGCCGGAATAGCTGTTCAGCATCGACACCACGACCGGCATGTCGGCGCCGCCGATGCCCATGATCAGGTGGTAACCGATGAAGAAGGCGAGAAGCGTCATGGCGATCAGCGTCCAGACGCCCGAACCGTTTGCGTAGATGACGAGCAGGATCAGCGACAGGATGGCCGCACCGGCATTGAGGAAGTGACCGCCCGGAAGCTTTTTCGCCTTGCCATCGACCTTGCCGGCCAGCTTGCCGAAGGCAACGACCGAACCGGTGAAGGTGACCGCACCGATGAAGACGCCGAGGAAAACCTCGACATTCATGATGGCGAGTTCGACCGGGGTTTTATGGGCCAGAATAGCGGAAAAGCCTTCGAGCGTTGCACGGGTCGCTTCATCCATGCCGCCGACACGCCATGCTTCGATATGGGCGTTGTAGCCGATGAAGACGGCGGCGAGGCCGACGAAGGAGTGAAGGGCCGCGACAAGCTGCGGCATTTCCGTCATCTGCACGCGGGCAGCGACGGTATAACCCATGACCGAGCCACCGGCGATCATCAAAAGAATGATGAGCCAGTTGCCGAAACCGCCCGGAACCTGCGGGCCGAGAATGGTGGCGACAACGGCGAGCGCCATGCCGACAATGCCGTACCAGACGGCACGCTTGGCGCTTTCCTGGCCGGAAAGGCCGCCGAGCGAAAGAATGAAAAGAACAGCCGCGGAAATGTAGGCGGCGGAAACGATACCGATCGTCATAATGATAAAACCCCTACCCGATCACGACTTCTGGAACATGGCGAGCATGCGCCGTGTGACGAGGAAACCGCCGACGATGTTGATGGTGGCGACCAGAACCGAGAGCGCGGCCAGGATGACCACGAGCCAGTTGCCGGAGCCCACCTGCAACAGGGCGCCGAGGATGACGATGCCGGAAATGGCGTTGGTGACGGCCATCAAAGGCGTGTGCAGCGAATGCGACACGTTCCAGATGACCTGGAAACCGATGAAGCAGGCGAGCACGAACACCACGAAATGGCTCATGAAGCTGGCGGGCGCATAAGCACCGACGAGCAGAAGAAGCGCAGTGCCGACGGCCAGCAGAATGGCCTGGTTCTTGGCCTGCGCCTTGAAGGCAGCACTTTCCCTGGCGCGCTTTTCCTCGGGCGTCAGTTCCTTGACCTTCTCCTTCGGTTTCTGCGCGGCGATTGCCTTGATCTTCGGCGGTGGCGGCGGGAAGGTTATCTCCCCTTCCTTGGTGACCGTCGCCCCACGGATGACGTCGTCTTCCATGTTGTGGACGACGATGCCGTCCTTGGCCGGCGTCAGGTCCGTCATCATGTGGCGGATATTGGTGGAATAAAGCGTCGACGACTGGGCGGCCATGCGGCTCGGGAAATCGGTGTAACCGATGACGGTGACGCCGTTTTCAGACACGACCTTCTGGTCGGCGACCGTCAAGTCGCAGTTGCCGCCGCGTTCAGCCGCAAGGTCGATGATGACCGAACCGGGTTTCATGGCGGCGACCATATCGGCCAGCCACAGTTTCGGGGCATCACGACCCGGGATCAGCGCCGTGGTGATGACGATATCGATCTGCGGCGCGAGTTCGCGGAATTTTTCCAGCTGCTTTTCGCGGAATTCCGGCGAAGACGGGGCGGCATAACCACCGGTCGCGGCGCCGTCCTGCTGGTTTTCCTTGAAATCGAGGAAAACGAATTCAGCCCCCATGGATTCGATCTGCTCGGCCACTTCCGGGCGAACGTCGAAGGCATAGGTGATGGCGCCGAGCGATGTGGCTGTGCCGATGGCGGCCAGACCGGCGACACCGGCGCCGATAACCAGAACCTTTGCGGGCGGCACCTTGCCGGCGGCGGTGACCTGACCGGTGAAGAAGCGGCCAAAGTTGTTGCCGGCCTCGATGACGGCGCGATATCCGGCGATGTTGGCCATCGACGACAGCGCATCCATCTTCTGGGCGCGCGAGATGCGCGGCACCATGTCCATGGCGATGACGTTGACGCCTTTAGCCTTGGCTTCTTCCAGCAGGGCAGCATTCTGCGCCGGGTAGAAGAACGAAATCAGCGTCTTGCCCGGGCCGAGATCGGCAAGCTCGGCGCTTTCCGGCGGCCGAACCTTTGCGATCACATCGGCCTGCGACGACAGTGCTGCAGCACTCTCAGTGACCGTTACACCGGCAGCGCGGTAGGCATCGTCCGAAAAGCCTGCGGCCTTGCCCGCACCCGCCTCGATCAAACATTCATAACCGAGCTTCTGCAATGCCAGCGCAGAGTCGGGCGTCATCGCAACGCGCGCCTCGTTTTCTGCGCGCTCCTTCAACGCTCCAATCTTCATCGTCCCTGTCTTCCCTTCCCCGGTGTCTCTCAGTGGTCGGCGGTATTTTCACCTCCGCGGCGTCACGACAAGGTCACCTTGACCCCAGAATGGAGTGTCTGTCGGTGAATGCCTCATTAACGCATCATTTCCCTGTTTACAGACGAGATCATGCGGCGTCTGCGGCCCACGGGCAAGCAACGATGCGTCCAATTGACGCGAGAGCCGCCGCATATGGCCTCATATTATTATGGACAGAGTCCACCCTTGGTGATCTGAGCTTTTCAAAAAACTCCCGCTTTTTGCGGGGTATCCGGTCGGGGCACTGAAAGCTGCCTCGTAATTAAGTGAGTAATTGACACCTCTCAGTGCCCCGTTCGACGGTTTTTGCCCGCGACTTCGGTTCCTCTGCAATCGCCATCCCGGTTGTTAAAGCGGTTCAAGAACCGCTCCAGCCAACCGACTGGCGATCATGTGTGCCGCACAGGCACGCCCAGCGCGCTTCTTTCGGGCCTCAGAGGCGTTGCGAGGTTTGACACCCGCAAGACCTCCCCCGTGTCGCCAGAGGGAAACCAGTTTCCGCGAACCCG
>UCHV01000015.1 GCA_900472395.1 Hyphomicrobiales bacterium | reverse complement strand
TTCGCCAAGCTGTTGTCACTTCCTCTCGATAAAGGGGTCCTGCGGATTCGTTTTCGGAGGCTGGGAACTATAAGGTTTTAATCGGGTTTGTTGTCGGGCTCAGTCGGGTTTGAGCTTAGAGGCTGGTCGTCCACCGCCGTTCGATCAGCCTTTGATGATGTACTCGAATGATCCTGCGGCGATGTCGCGCCTGATCAACGCGAGTAGGTCTTGCGCCAGGCTGCATAAGAAAGCGCCTTGCTAAGCTCGAAGCCAGCACGGGAAGCGTTCGTGCGTCGGGGGCGGAACCATTATATCGCTGAATGCTTGTAGAGTGGGCTCACACCTGTTCGGGCCTAGAGGCTGGTCGCTGCCCCCGCGATCAGCCTTTGATGCGGCCCTATTCGCTTAAGCACGCGCAGCCATTGCAATATCTAATTGCCGCTCCACTTCACTGGTATCGTCGATTTCTCGGCGGCTGGGAGATGATCGCGCTCTCGCGATTCCGCGGAGGTCTTTATGCGTATCACTATCTCCATGCTGACGGATGAACGTAGAGCCAAAATATTCGAAGAAGGGCGCCAAGCTGCCATCGCCAACATGAGGCCTTTTGACTGCCCCTACTTCACTGATACTTTCCCTGAGCGATTCCACACTTGGTGTGAAGGCTTTGAAACCGTCGACCGATCCAAGCACTGATCGATCCCGTGGCGCTTCGTCCGGAAGGGAAGTATTAAGTCAAATGCCCTCGGGTTGTCTTTGCTTGGCGCTGCTGTGCGACGTAGCGCCCCCGACAGGCTTCGGGCCTTCCGTTGGAACGAGCTCCTGATGCTCGGTGCTGGCGCGGAAACGGATTTACCGGACAGCATTTTTGCGCCTGCTCATAGGCGGGGTGTGTATCGCCATCGCAAGCTACATATGCCTTGCAAAAATCCTGCAAGCGATGTCACGTTGTTCGCCTGAGCCAACAGGGGGGCTTGATGAACTCACGCAATTGCGCGGATGCGGTGGATGTGGGTGGCGACCAGAGCGTCTGTGATGTGGCGGCACGGCGAGATTCTAACTGCTGCAAAGACTGGGCTGAAACGTTGCAAGCTTCGGACGGATCGGAAGCCTTGCATCATCCTCTCCCGTTTCCGAAGCGGAAGGTGTGAAGTTTCCGCGCGATTGTTTAGGCCCTTATACGATCGATGTTCGACAAAAGGCACCACATTGCGTTTTGCCGCTCCATATGAGTGCAGCTCGTCGGTGATGATCCGCTTCGGCGCGAGGCCCTGCTTCTTCAGCAGTCTGACGCGCAATCCTGGGCAGCTTTCGTGTCGCGCCGAGCTTGCACCATTTCGTCGAGAACATATCCGTCCTGATTGACGGCTCGCCAAAACCAGTGTTTCCGGCCGCCTATGGAAACAACCACCTCGCCTAATGCACGGAAGTCGCAGGCAGGCGGGTTCTTCCGGTTGGCCTTCGGCGGAATGACCGGCCTGATCCCGTGGATCAGGCGTTCCTCGCGCAGGAAATCACTGTCGCAGCCCTTGTCAGCAAGGAACAGCCTCGGCTTGCCGACCGGTATTGCCAGCAGGTCCGGAACGGCGTTGTAGTCTGAAGCCTCGCCACCCGTCAGGACGAAGCCAAGAGGGCGTCCCTGACCGTCTGCTCGGGCATGGATTTTCGTCGTAAAGCCGCCGCGTGATCGACCAAAAGCCTCCTGATAAGTCCCCCTTTAGCGCCCGCAGCCTGAGAATGGCCGCGAACCGTGGTGCTGTCGATCATGTGTTGCCAGTCATCCGTTGGTCCCAGCTCAACGAGCGTTTGAAGCAGAGCGTCCCAAACTCCTTGTTCGACTCAACGGCCGAAACGCACGTAGACTGAATTCCACTTTCCGTAGCGGTCATGCATGTGGCGCCATGGGCATCCGACCGGAAGAACATGCAGCATGCCGTTCAGGTATCGTCGATTATCGTGAGGGCCGAGACTTCCTGCCGCGTTCGGTGGGCAACAGCCCCTCAATGATCCGCCATTCCATATTCGTCAGGTCCCCGCGAGCCAAAACTGCCTTTTGGCGGACCGCAGAATCAACTGCTATCCGTCACCTTGCGTTGCGAAACCCTTTGAACAGAAACGCGAACTTTGTCCTATATCGGACAGAATAGCCTGAGGTTAGACTTTCGATCTCTTCGATCTCCAGCCACCGCACCAAACGATTAGCTAATTCTAATATGGCGTATGATGAGCAGAATGTTTGAGGAACACTCGTGAAACAAAGCGCTTCATAAGTGCGGGGTAACATCCCGGGTTACGAATTCGCCCCCGGGTAGAAAATGTTGTCACGAATATTGGATGCTTCGCTTGATATGCTAGTCGTTTGGGAAAAGTCCTATTTCGGACAGACGCCCCGTGGCCCTTGTGCCAGTCCAATTGTCTGAACATACATAAGCCACGACAGAAGCTGACAATGAGACATCGTTCGCAACTTCATGGCGCGTACGGCTAGGAGAAAATCATTGCTCTTGCCCTCACTGAGGTTAAGAGAATGGACATTCTTTCGCAAAAAGCTACTCGAAATCGTATCCTTCGCGCGCTGAGCCCGAATGATTTTGCTGGTCTTATTCCCTATCTTGAAGAGATTGAGCTGCCCCGACTTTATCAAATGACGGCGCCGGGCATGATCACCGACTATTGCTACTTTTTAGAGTCCGGCCTCGGATCCATTGTTGCTGAGGTGACGGGCGGCCGAAAGGCAGAGATCGGCATTTTTGGCTATGAAGGGATGTCGCCGACATCAGTGATAATGGACGCGCCGACGACACCATACTCGACGTTTATGCAAACCTCGGGGCGTGGTTACAGAATTCGCAGTATCCAACTGTCCCACGCCGTTGAAGGAAACCACCGACTGAGATCGCTGCTTCTCAGATTTGCACAGGTGATGTCCGTCCAGACATCCTATACAGCACTTTCAAACGCAACGGACAAAATCGAACGACGCCTCGCTCGTTGGCTGTTAATGTGTCACGATAGATCCGACGATGAGAAAATCGTGCTGACACACGAGTTTCTATCCGTGATGCTTGCCGTCAGGCGACAAAGTATCACCACTGCCTTGCATGTTCTAGAAGGCTTGCACCTCATTGAAGCAAAGCGAAATGAAATAACCATTGAAAATCGGCCAGGTCTGGAAGGCTTTGCCGGTGGCGCTTACGGTCCGGCGGAGGACGAATACCGAAAGCTTATTGGCCCTTTCTGAGCAACGGATCAAACTAATCGTCTTGCGACCGGTGTGCGTCTTCGTCAGCGCAGGCGGCGATAAAGGGCTTACGGCACATTTCTGAATGAACACCTCCAGTTAAAGCAAGCTGGCAAAGATCATGGGCGCGCCAATAGGTGGGGCCGGATTTATAGCTGAATGTCTTTAAGTGCCTTAGTGCGTCAGCCGGTCCGCTAACCTTCTTCGTTAGGAGAGCGTCTTCCCCGACGTGCACCGGCACCTTCCAACGGAGCGAAAATCCAACAGCAATAATGCTCATAGTGGTATCATTGAAATCTGCATGATGCTCAGGTGCTCGCACGCGCGGCCAGATCTAGGTGGAGCGTTTCAGCTTCGAGCAAGGAAGGCTCCCGCGGGAGATCTTCGACCCCAGAGATTTCATAAAGCGCCTTGAGCAGCAACCTGACCCGGAGCGACTTGCAGGAGTAGAAAATTGTTTGGGAATCTCGTCGTGTGGTGACGAGGCGTGCTCGACCGAGCTTTCCAAGATGCTGAGAAAGAGCAGACTGGCTTAACCCAACTTGGACAGCAAGCGAGCCCACAGGCGTCTCATGCTGCCTTAAAACATCCAGAATGTGCAGTCGTTTTTCGTTCGCCATCACTCCCAAGAGACTGGAGGCTTGGATCGCGGCGTGTGGATCAACGAGTAAGGCCTGCATCTTTGGCTCCCAGCCATGGTCGATCGCGCCACGAACCAGCGGCGCAATTGAAGCGGTTAGATCTCGCGTACGCTCGACTTTAATTGTGGGGCGGTTCGGTTTTTGTAACATTGTTTTAGATTTCTCGCAATATAGATGCCAGCCCATATGTCCGATATCGTCCTAACGTGGTGCAAAGGCTGCTGCGGAGAGCGCAAAGCCTCATTGCAACGTTAATGTTCAAGTTTAACCGGCTTATACCCCCCGAAAGTTTTACGCGCTGCCCGGCACGTTCAACCGACAGGCACTACGAATGTCCGATATTGGACGTCGTGTATGTTCTCTCAGCAGGGTGCTTTGTTCGCGAGGGTGAAACATCGATGCGAAGTAGATATCAGCATTGCCAGCATCGCATTGGTAAGAAGCCGCGAGCACGGCTAACAGCATTGCGACCGGACAAACCACTCGCTCACGAATAGGGTACCAATCGCCCGAGGCTTCGCCGGGTCTGTGAAAACTGTAAGGCTCGAACGGTCACTGATAATTCTTTTCAGTGACCGTTCGGTGCTGCCGGCGCCCCCTCTCACCGGGCCGTAAGGAGCGAAATGTATTGGGCGGCCTTCGCCTCGGGCTTGATTGAAATCTAATTGGGGGCTTCGAGCTTACGGGATCAACCAGCTAGCAAGCGTGGTCGAACCGCAAGGTGTTAAACCCTGTATCCCACCTCATCGCTGGTCCTGGCCGGGATCGGCGATGAGGCAGTTATAGCTTCGCCGAGACACATAAGGTGTTTAGTCCCAACATGTCATGGCTTGGGGTTCGAATGAAGATTTCCGGCTTTGCTCGGTGAGTTGGTGGATGGCTTCGTAGGGTCTCTTGAATCGCAAGGCCTTGAGCTGTTTGGCGTAGTTGTATGCGAGTAGCCAGTCCTGCACATAACGTCGCAGGTCAGTGATCGAGGCGTAGCGGAACGACTTCACAGTCGCAAACCGGCCGACTGGGGTCGGGGCTAAGATCTCGTCCGTAATGACCTTGGGCGGGTCGAGCACGTCGAAGTCAAAGCTATCGGCAAACTCTTGGTCGAATGCCTGAACCTGCAGCTCCCATTCCGAAAATTGCAGGATTGGATTGCGTTTCAGAGATCGCGACGACGGAAGTCCGGATCGGCTCCATCGATCTTGACCGCCTCATTCCAGGCGACCGACTACTGGTCGGACCACGTGGACCGCCACGAAGCGAGTTCGGATCGTCGGCCACCGGGGGGGCGCCCTGGGGAGGGTCATCAACGGCGTGTCGCCCTCAGCGTTCTGGTGAAGCTCACCACTCGCATCGCGCGTCAGTTTCTGATCGTGAATAGTCGCGATGACAAGTTTCGGCTCTGCCGACGCAATCGTTGGTTTTTGGCCATGGGTCAACCTCCAGGATAGGGATGTGTAAATGGGCGACTTGGAAGCAAAAAGGCCGCCTCGAAAAGCGGCCTGATTATTCGCGGAGCAGTTTAGCTGGCCTTCTTCAGCACAGGTTTGGAGCTGGCCGAGGCGTTGCCTGTGCCCTTGGCGGTCTCTTCACCGAGAGCCGTCAGCTTCTGGTCGGTGGCGATTTCTTCCTGCAGGGTGGCGTCAAGTAGCGTAGCCGCCTCTGTCATGCCGAGCTGCTTGGCCCAGGATTTCAGGGTCCCGTAACGGGCCATCTCATAATGCTCGACGGCTTGAGCCGAAGAGATGAGGCCGGCATCGAGCGCAACGGTGCCCTTGTATTCTTCCATGATCTCCTCGCCTTCGGCGAGAATGCCCTGGATGGCTTCGCATGTCTTGCCGCGAGCCGGCTTGCCGAGGAGTTCGAAAATCTGTTCGAGACGTTCGATCTGGCCTTGGGTCTCGTCACGGTGCTTAAGGAAGCCGGCTTTGCCTTCTTCCGACTGAGCGGCACGTGCCATCTTTGGCAGAGCCTTCAGGATTTGCTTTTCGGCAAAATAAATGTCCTTGAGGGTGTCAAGGAAGAGGTCGTTCAATGTCTTTTCGGTAGCCATTTGAGTGTCCTTAGGTTGAAAATGCGAATGCTAGTCATCGCGCCTGGAACGAACGCGATATGGATCAGCGTGCAGCGCTACGGTAACGGCTGCGTTCTTCTTCGACTTCGTCGGCTTTGTAGGGATCAAGCGTATCGTTGAAGCGGGTCCAGCCGTGTTCATTGTAGGATGCACGACGCTCGGCCGGATCGACCCAGTTGGAGCGCTTCAGGATTGCTTCCGCCTCGGGAACAAGCGTGTCGTCGATGTTAGCAGAGACAAGCGAACCGCCGCGGCGAACACCTTCGGCGTAGACATGGGCATCGTCTTCAGACACGCCAGAGCTTGTCAGCGCGCCGATAATGCCGCCCGTCGCACCGCCCGCAACGGCACCCGCAACCGCACCTACCGCGGTCGCCGCCAGCCAACCGGCTGCAATAACCGGTCCAACACCGGGAATGGCCATCAGGCCTAGGCCTGTCAGCAGACCACCTGCACCGCCGACGGCTGCACCAATACCAGCACCCGTGCCAGCACTCTCTGCCGCGTTCGACGTGTCGCTGTGACGATTATCGGCATTGTTGGAAACAATGCTGATATCCCTAGACGGCACGCCTGCGGATTCGAGCGCGCTGACGGCGGCTCTAGCGTTGGAATAGTCGTCGAAAAGTCCTGTTACAGTTTTCATGATCAAAATTTCCTATTGAATGAGTTGAATTATTAGGCGACGACATTGCCTCGATAGTCGAGGGCGACGATGACGGGTTTTCGTCCTTCAGTGGGTTCTTGACGTCGGAAAATCCCGCCTTTTCAAACCGGTATTTCGCCTTGCCCTGTGTGAAGCTGTTGGCGCCCTTGACGGGTGCGGCAGCGTTTTTGGACTCAGGCATTGCGAATGCCGGGTTATCGCCGCTTGTTCGCCGCCGGGGTCGTTTCAGCATGCACAGACAGAGCGGACGCGCTGATGAGCGCCGCGGCAAGGATTATGTTTTTCACTGAGGTTTCCTCTCGTATCGGATCAGTATTCACAGACCCGTGAGCATCTAACCCGCTGCTACCCCAATCGTTCCTGCCTGCTAGAAAGTAAATGCGTATCCGGCCTCATGTTTAGGTGCTGGCCGCAACCAAGCTTAGGCGAGGACGCCTCGGCCCGACCAAGAGCGTTCTGCTTCGGTCTCACCTTGGGTGGAATGCGAACGTTCTTTTTTAAATTAGAGCGACTTCCGCATCGCGTCGACGCTGGTAGCCGGGTATTCAAATGTCACTGATCGAGGGCAGGTGTAATTTCACCTCCCGCTTGGCCCCATGGCCGAGAGCCTCGATTTTTTCGTCCCAAAAAGCGGTGACCTCCGCCGTGTCGCTCTCCCATCGCGCGTGCTGACAATGTTGTCGTCGACATTGGCGCGACGCCGTCCGCCAAGCCGGATATATACTTCAGCCAGCAGAAGGGATGGCGTCTATCCATCATCGGGCGTTTCGGCGTTCCCGCTGACAGCTTACTGAGCTTAAGCTTCGCTCAACGTGTGACGCAACGCGTTCTGCTCCGGCGTCGCCGGGTTTCTGTTTAAGAAATACCTGTGCCGCCATTCGGGTTTCATAACCGCCCGAAGGCAGGTTGCCCCGATGGATAACAAAGGCATTTTCCGAACCCTCGCTGCGCCCAAGCAACCAGAGATCGCCGTTGAAGCTTCTTGCGAATTCTTTCAGGTCGTCCATGTCCGTCGATCGTTTTCGAAAAATGCCGAGGTTAGTATCACTGCGTTCAGCCATTCTTTTGCCTGGGCGTAAATCTCCAACTCCCGCATGCTGCAAATGGCGGGACGCCGGTACGATCATTCAATGGTGAAAGAGAAGGTGCAAACATCCTTCGTCATGCGCGCGGAGCGGCTTTGGAAAAACGACAGGGTGTACACGTCTCCAGCGGCAGCCTTGTCCATTTGTCGGAGCGGGAAGCGGCCGGAAGATGGAAGAAATCCAAGCTTCGACGATTTTTGCAGATCGTAACCACATGTCAGGTTGTCGGCATCCAGACGGAATGTCGTGCTGCCGGTTGCGATGACCTTAAACGAGTAAAAACGGGTGACCCCGTCATCTGTTGAGCCGATGACGGGGTCTGTTCCAGAAAATACCTGTATCACTGGTTCCGCTGCAGTAGCAGATGCTTGGGCGAAAATGGAGAAGACGATCGAGACCAGAACAGCCGCTTGCATAGCTGGATTCCTTTTGATAGGGGCGGCGACATGCCAGATGAAGACCTGCCGCGAAGCCCGAAGAGGTTTTACGGAGTAGACAAGCCTCGCGCCTCGCGAAGGGATACAAGTCTCTGAGAGCGCTCGTCCCAGAGTATCAGCTTTACGGATTTCAGGCTGTCCATCAGCGTCATGCGCCCGAGGCTGGCCAGTTCGGGGTGATCCTGCAATATGTCAGGCAATCGGTAGAACGGCACACGGCTCGACAGGTGATGCACGTGGTGCATGCCGATATTGCCGGATATCCAGCGCAGAGGTTGCGGCAGGTCATAGTGGGAGGCGCCATGCAAGGCTGCGTGCGCAAAGGTCCATTGTGGGGGCCTTGACCAATGTGTATCTTCGAACTGGTGCTGCACATAGAAAAGCCACACGCCGGCCGAGGCGGCGAGCAGAACAATGGGCACGTGCACGATCAGAAAAGGTCCAAGCCCGATCGCCCATATCAACAATGCCGCCAACGCCGTAATCGCAGCGTTGGTCGCCATGGTGGAAATCCAGGGTAGGGCGCCTGATCGCATTAGCCCCAAGGGAAGCCGCTGCTTGAAAAGAAAAAGCCATGCAGGCCCTATGCCGAACATCACCAGGGGGTGTCGATACAAGCGATAGCCCAGCCTGCCTTTCCAATCCATGCTCTCATATTCTGCGACTGTCAGGGTCGTGATGTCACCGATGCCTCGTTCATCAAGATTGCCAGCTGAAGCGTGATGCATGGCATGCGCACGTCTCCAATAGTCATATGGGGTCAGAGTGATGACGCCGATTGCACGACCCGTCCAATCGTCCGCACGTCGTATTCCAAACAGCGAGCCATGGCCGCAGTCATGCTGCAGCATGAACAGTCTCAGCAAAAATCCAGCCGCAGGAATGACCAGGATGATGCCATACCAATGGCCGTATTCGATAGCCGCCCAGGTCGAAACCCAGAGGACGATTAGTGGGATTAACGTCAATGCCAGTTCGGCAGCACTGCGCGCGACATCAGGTTTCCGGTAGGTGGCCAATATCTTGAGCCACGCCCTGTCAGGCACTTCATCATCATTCACCACGTTGCTCATCTATATCCTTTTGCCGCCTGCTGCGTGTTGTGGTCGGGACACCGCGCCGCGCGGCAGGCATGGCGCTTCGCGATAACGCGGTCACTGTCTAAGTATGCCTAGGCTTTAGTCGATAGGACTGTTGCCCCGGCTGGTGAGGGCCCGACGGGCGGGCGACGGGATGGGGAATTTCTCCCGTTGCTTGCGCGGTCTTTTCGGTACCACATGACGCGACGTCGATCATCATTTCCTTCGCATCAGTAACGGCTCATTGTCAGACGGTGGCGCCTTGTCGTGGTTATTCATGCTGACCGAGATGGCGTTCCCGTCATCTCCGATAAATTCGACCATCACCGGTTTGCCCACGGCACCGAATGATACTTTCTGCTGGATAATGTCCGTCTGATTGCTCCTGTACGCGGCGCGCTCTTGGCCTTGCCGGCAACTGCGGTCTATTCAGCGGAAGTTGTCGAGATCCAGATGGATCATCTGGCGTCGGTTCCAAGCACTTCTCCCGCGAAGAAAAACTACACTTCAAACATTACGTCGTGGCCGGAAAGGCGCACCCGCTCTCGAGCTTCGTCATAGCTTCGCGCATTGTTGGGGAAGGCCAGTGTCATGAACATACTCTCTTTGCCTCGGCGCTAGCGCTGCACGGCACGGCACCGCCAAACAGCAGCGTTCAAACCCAACCGCTTCGCCCTCATGTCGTTATGATATGATAAATTTCAATATCAGTGCCGTTTCAGCGGCGGCTATTCATCGGTCTATCATTGATTTCATGAGAAATAAATTGCGTGTTGCAAATAGATACCGCTAAATTATTTATTATTAAACGGATTTGTTGTTGAATTTATATATGTATATACCATATTGCATTGATGATTTCATAGAACATATTTCCTAAATGAAATTTGTTCGGCGCTTTTTTCGCGAGCGCTTGAAACTCTGCTCCTTGCAGCCTCGATCCGGCCAACTCGATCCTCAAGGCACTCGCTGTTCCGACCTCAGATCGCTACGGTCTTAGCGGCAGATCCGGGAGTTATCGTATGTTCGAATATGCCAGCGTGCGCACAGCATCGAAACCATGGGGCAGCCGCGATCTCAGACCGTGGAGCGAGGCAGGCTTCGGTGCCGTTATCGGCGAGCTTTGGTATGAGAGAAGTGTGCCCTCCTCGCAGTCACCGGCACTACTTCTGAAACTGCTTTTTACCAAACAAATCCTTTCGATTCAGGTACACCCCGATGACGTCTTTGCAAAGGCTGCCGGCATGAAAAACGGCAAAACCGAAGCGTGGTACGTCCTCTCGGCTGATGAAGGTGCACAGGTTGCCATAGGGCTCAATCGCAGCGTAACGCCGCACGAGCTACGAGCGGCGATTGATGACGGTTCCATCCACGGCCTGCTGGACTGGCAGACCGCCTGCGCGGGTGATGTTTTCTTTATACCGGCCGGCACCATTCACACAATTGGCGCCGGTCTGGTCATCGCCGAGATCCAGCAAAGAAGCGACACCACGTTCCGGTTGTTCGATGGCGGCAGCGACCGCGAGCTTCATACAGAACAGGCGCTGGCCGTGGCGGATTTGCGGCCGACTCGACCGCAAGACAAACCGCGTGCGATCACGCCTGAAAGAACGGTTCTCACATCCTGTGATTTTTTCGTTCTCGAACGGATGCGGTGGGCCGCGGGTGCCACCTGGGAGATACGGACCGAAAAGGAATCTTGGGTTCTGGTCGTTGAAGGCGGCGCCACAGTCGGATCGATGAAGGCCAAACGCGGCGACGCATTTTTTTCCGCTGGAGGACGAACCTCTTTCACCGTGGGAGATAGTGAACTGGTCGTTTTGCTGGCCTACGCGGGCGACACGGGCGACGTTAAAATGATTTGCGATCTTGGCTCGCAACCGTCCCGCTGGAATGCGGCGGACCCTCGGCAGACAGATAGAACTCAATCAAAGCCGGTCGCCTCGACGCCCCGCTCAATGCAGGAGATGTCATGACCCGCCTCAGGAAAATTGCTTTTGTCGGAAACTCGCTGCCGCGCCGCTGTGGCATAGCAACCTTCACTTCCGACTTGCAGCAGGCCGTCTCGGCCTCCGCTGCATCCGTTGAAACCGCCATCGTTGCCATGACCGATCATGGACACGTCTATCAATACCCCAAGGTCGTGCATATCGAGATCGCCGATCAGGACATTGATGATTATGTCGCAGCTGCCAACAGCCTGAATGCCGAGGAATTCGATCTTGTGTGCCTTCAGCATGAATTCGGTATCTTCGGCGGCGTCGATGGCAGTCACATCCTTGCACTGCTGTCACGGCTGGAAATGCCGGTCGTCACCACTCTTCACACGGTTCTGGCTGAACCAACCGCGTCGCAGCGACGCGTCCTCAATACAATTATCGACATCTCCTCGAAAGTCGTGGTGATGGCCGGACATGGGCGAACACTTTTACGCCACATCTATGAAGTCCCAGCCGCAAAAATCGCAGTGATCGCACATGGCATTCCCGACATCGCCTTCTGCGCACCGGAAGCGTCAAAGGCAAAGCTCGGATTTCAAGGGAAATCGGTCATTTTGACGTTCGGCCTGTTGTCTCCGAACAAGGGCATCGAAGTGATGATCGATGCCATGCCGCTTATTCTGCAAAGCCGGCAGGATGCGGTTTATGTGGTCCTCGGCGCGACGCACCCCAATCTCGTCCGCAACGAAGGCGAAGCCTATCGGCACCGTCTTGCGACACGCGCCAGAGACCTCGGCGTCGAGAACCACGTCGTTTTTCTCGACCAGTTCGTCGATCTGCCAACCCTCCTGGACTTCATTTCGATGTGCGACGTCTATGCGACGCCGTATCTGAATGAGGCGCAAATGACTTCCGGCACGCTCGCCTATAGTTTCGGGTCGGGAAAGGCTGTGGTTTCGACGCCCTACTGGCACGCGCGCGAACTTCTGGCGGATGGTTTTGGGGTGCTGGTGCCGTTCAACGATGCGAAGGCGATCGGCTCGGAGATCGCAGCTCTTCTGACCGACGATATTCGGCGAGACGCTATCCGCGTTCGGGCTTACACGGTCAGTCGCTCGATGACCTGGGAGCGTACAGCCGAACAGTATCTGGAACTTTTCGAGCAGGCCCTGGAGCCACGAGCCGGTCCCGGCGAAATGCCCTCCGTTGGACGCAATCTGTCTGCCCTTGTCGCACGCAGATCACCTGAGCCAAAGTTCGACGCCTTCATTGCGATGTGTGATGATACCGGATTGTTTCAACATGCGGTGCATTCAATACCAGATCGGTCACATGGCTATTGCGTCGATGACAATGCTCGAGGATTGCTGCTGGCGGTGACGCTCGATGCCCGCGGGGAGATGGCGCTGCCGGGCATATTGACGACGCGTTTTGCCGCCTTTGTGCAACATGCGTGGAACCCTGACACAAGGCGTTTTCGAAACTTCATGAGTTTTGACCGGCGCTGGCTTGAAGACACGGGCTCCGAGGACAGTCATGGTAGAACCTTGTGGGCGCTGGGGGAATGTGCGCGCAGCGCCACTGAAGCTTCGGTGCGCAACTGGGCTGGTGCACTGTTTGCCGAAGCCTTGCTGGCGGTCGAGACGTTTTCATCGCCGCGCGCCTGGGCATTTACGCTGCTTGGCCTGGACGGCTACTGTGCCCATCGTGTTGACGACATCAATGCAAGGCGGGTCAGATTGCACCTTGCCGAAAGGCTGATGGCGCTTCTCGCGAAGGTGGAGAAGCCGGGGCGGCCGTGGTTCGAAGACGGTTTATCCTATGACAATGCGCGTTTGCCTCAGGCGCTGCTGCTGGCTGGCCTCGCGGCTGGAAAGGCGGACTACGTGTCAGCGGGATTGCGAACGCTGCGGTGGCTCATCACCATCCAGACAGCGAAAGAAGGTCATTTCCGCCCCATTGGCAGTGACGGGTTCAGCGATATTGGCATGCCGCCCCAACGTTTCGACCAGCAGCCGCTGGAAGCGGCGGCAACGATCTCGGCGTGCCTTGTTGCTTCGCGGGCCGACTGTCACCCTGAATGGAAAAATCATGCCGAACTCGCTCTGGCCTGGTTCCTCGGAAACAACGATCTGTCTCTGCCACTCGTAGATACCGAGACCGGAAGTTGTCGCGACGGGTTGCACCGGGCGCGAGCCAACGAAAACAGAGGGGCAGAATCCCTGCTTTCCTACCTTCTCGGACTTATCGAGTTCCGCAAGCTAACGCGGGCGAACAGTCATCCGACGACAGCGTCGCCATCGCGCGCGTTGAGTGCCTGAAATTCGTCTCCAATCAAATTGAAATGAGATCGCTTTGTCAAAGCACACAATCGTCAACCGTCAATCGCTCTCGCTGCGTCCCGACCCCTCACGTGTAGTCGTCAGACCATTCAAACCTGCGACCGAGCCACGCGATCTCAATCCGACCGACAAGACACGGGCCAACCACATCGTTGACCGGATTCTGGCGCTCGATCTGCAAGGAGCCGAAGCGCTGCTGGCGGATGTTCTGGAACATTTCGATGGGCGTCACCGGAATCTGCTGGCGACCTTCGAAGCGCGCGCTGACGAGATGGAAGATGCGTTTTCGGCGCATGCTGAATTCAGCAAAACGCAGCGGCAACTGGTCGGCGCGTATTTTCTTAATGAGTATTCTTTCGAGGCGTCTGCTCTTTTCAATCCGAGCATCGTTGCGCATCCGGACCAGTCCGGTTTGGCACCAGGCAGTCGGCGTTTCGTGTTGAGCCTGCGTGCGGTGGGGGAGGGTCATGTCTCTTCACTGACATTCCGGACCGGTGTGATCGACGCCGATGGCAGCGTCGAGATCGAGCCGACCGCAAGGCTTGCGGTAACACCGAAAATTCACACGCCGTTACCCCCGTTGGCCGACGAGCCGGTGCGGCTAAGCTTCGGTGCGGGTCAGCATATCAGCGAACGTGTCATCTTTCCCATCACGTTTGCGCAGTCGAACGGTCTCGAGGATGCCCGGTTCGTTGCATTCGAGGACGAGGGGGAGACAACGTTTTATGCCACGTACACGGCCTATAACGGCAAGGCGATCCGTTCCGAGCTCTTGCAGACCGGCGATTTCCTGGGGTTCACGATGACGCCGCTGACCGGCACGGCCTCTTATAACAAGGGAATGGCGCTTTTCCCGCGAAAATTTGACGGGCGATACGCCATGATCGGCAGGCAGGATAACGAAAACCTCTATCTTCTCTACTCTGATGATCTTCATGTGTGGAATGGTGGAAAGCCGATCCTGCGGCCGAAACACCCTTGGGAATTCGTGCAGATGGGAAATTGCGGCTCGCCCATCGAGCTGGATGAGGGATGGCTTCTGTTAACACATGGTGTGGGAGCAGTGCGCAGATACGCTATCGGTGCGGCGCTGCTCGACAAGAATGACCCCTCCAGGGTCATCGCTCGCTCACGAGAGCCGCTGGTTCGGCCCGAACCATCGGAACGCGAAGGGTACGTTCCCAATGTCGTCTATACCTGCGGAGGCATGCGGCACGGCAATCTGATCGTTCTGCCCTATGCCGTCTGTGATACGTTTTCCAATTTCTCGACGATCCCTGTCGCCGACCTTCTGCTTACACTCGATGGATAATACGCTAAGAGGATCCGAACACCGGCGTCTTGCCGCCATATCAGGCAGCAATGTTGCCGGATGCCCGGATGCGACCGGAAGCCTCCAGATCGCATTTTGCAAGGCGCCGGCATGACGTCGCTGATCCGGATCGATTTTGCATCAAGGTGGAATGTACCGGTCTACGTCCGGGACAGAATGGACGCTTTGGTGTCTATCACCGGACCTGCCGCTGCGCTGCGGTTTCTGCTATCCGATTTCCTTTTCCGCCACGGGAAAAAGTATAGTCCGGCGTTGACGGCATGTCGCCTCGCTATTCGCTTCAAGACGGCACCCGCCCACGCTCGATTATGTTTCGTGGATGCATACGTAGAGTACATGGAGATGAGAGCTAAACGGTAAGCGCGAAAACCGCCCCAATTCGCTCGCAGTGGCGCCTCTCGGTGGCGGCGCCATAAGCGATAGTCCCACGGTTATTGGAGGAATGCTATTCGAACCTTCCGGTGACTGGGAACGGCTACGGCCATTTCTTCACGACGCAAAGGTGTCAGTCGGGCATTCTCGTGAATGTTTCTTGGCGGTCGACTTTCGGAAACGCAGGCCGCCGTTCTTTACGGTGTGTCGTTGAAGATCGTCACGCGCTGGACGCAACGCTTCAGGGCGTCTGGCCAGCCGCGATGATGGATCGCTCGTCTCGTCGGGCACGCAGTCCGCGGCAGACGTAAGATGCCCTTGTCGAACGCATCATCACTCTTCGCCGCCAGCGTCTGACCGGCAAGCACATCGCGTTGGAGACTCGCGTCGATTGTGTCCCATGGAGTGGTGTAGCTAGATTTCATAGCCATCGGTGATTTCCTGTAGGCTCGGGTTGCTTACGACCAACCTGAGGGACACCACCGATGACCGACGACATGATGAACCTACGCTCACTCGTTGAGAAGAGCGCCGACGCCGATTTGCTGCGCGAGATGATCGGCTTTGCTGCCGAGAAGCTGATGGCGCTGGAGGTCGGCACGAAAACCGGTGCGGGCTATGGCGAGAAGAATGGCTTTCGACTGGCCCAGCGTAACGGCTATCGCGACCGGGACTGGGAGACACGGGCGGGCACTGTCGAGCTGCGCATTCCCAAGCTTCGCACTGGTAGCTATTTCCCGAGCTTCCTTGAACCACGCCGGATGGCCGAGAAAGCTCTGACGGCTGTCATTCAGGAGGCTTACATCCAGGGCGTTTCGACCCGCTCGGTTGACGATCTCGTTAAAGCCATGGGCATGTCGGGCATTTCCAAGAGCCAGGTCTCACGGCTTTGCGAGGAGATCGACGAGAAGGTGAAGGTCTTTCTCGACCGGCCCATCGAGGGCGAATGGCCTTATCTCTGGATTGACGCAACTTACCTGAAGGTCCGGCGCGGCGGTCGCATCGTCTCTGTTGCCGTCATCATCGCCGTTGGCGTCAACACCGACGGTCGACGCGAAGTGCTCGGCATGGAGATCGGCACGTCCGAAGCCGAGGCGATCTGGACTGGACTTGCCCCGGAAGAGTGGAGAGGCATTTTCAGATCATGCGGCCAGTCTCTCGAACTGTGCGGGGCTTAGTTAGTCAAGCGCCGAGTGCCG
>UCHV01000045.1:0-147 GCA_900472395.1 Hyphomicrobiales bacterium | reverse complement strand
GGCGCTCGACTTGCATGTGTTAAGCCTGCCGCCAGCGTTCGTTCTGAGCCAGGATCAAACTCTCAAGTTGAGAATTCAAT
This sequence comes from Hyphomicrobiales bacterium, assembly GCA_900472395.1. Classification (GTDB taxonomy): domain Bacteria; phylum Pseudomonadota; class Alphaproteobacteria; order Rhizobiales; family Rhizobiaceae; genus Neorhizobium. Next base: position 67 of record UCHV01000045.1, on the reverse strand, counting down.
CATGACTAATCACTATGTTCTGAATCGACGAGAACTTCTATGTACACTCAAGCGCATCACTGCGCTC
>UCHV01000016.1 GCA_900472395.1 Hyphomicrobiales bacterium | reverse complement strand
AAACGGCCCCTGGCCAATACCAAAGGGTCGCCCAAAGCGGCCCTTCGTCGTTTGCAGAACTAAATAAATGCAAGGATCGCGCACAGGTCTCGGCCGGTGCGTCCCTTACAGGAGACAAAACCTAACGGTTTTGCTCCGGCAGTGCGCATCACAGCCTTGCTGTGACGCAGTCGCGACAAAGCCAAAGGCTTTGCGCTTATCGCGGGGTGGAGCAGCCCGGTAGCTCGTCAGGCTCATAACCTGAAGGCCGCAGGTTCAAATCCTGCCCCCGCAACCAATAGCCAAAAAACGAAATACAGTACACTTCATCGCAAACCCCGCACAGGCACTTCGGTGGTCAAGGCGAAAACCCATCTCAACGCCTACAGCAGGCAGTCCACTAACACCACAAGCGGAAATGGCCGCAGACAGCGGCGAATGACGCGCGGAGCCCGAAACCGCCACCACAATCGCGGCCAAGAGGGGGGCGACCGCAGTCCAGCATTGGCAAATGACGGTCGGCGATATGTCAAAAACATTGTGGACATATGCCGGATGTCGAGACGGCGGTCGCTTGTCGCCGTTATCAGCAACAGTTGGGTTGCAACTTCGCGACGTTTGCGGGCTCGCCCATGAATTGACTTGTTCCGACTGGCTCAAGCGGTAAAATACCCTTGCTGACGTTTCCGAGGACCGAACTTGACCAATGCCCGACCGGCGCTTCTGCTTTTAAGCGCCTCCCTTCTTCCCGCTCTTGTTCTGGCCAGCGTGATGGGATGGTTCTTCATCAACGAGCAGCAGCAGCGGATCGATGCCGGGCTGGGTGAACGCGCGGGAATTCTGGCGGGCGCCCTTCAGCGTGAACTCGATACCCAGATACAGCTTCTCTCCATCGTTGCCGATTCACCGCGTCTGGACCTTCCCGTCTCCCGAACCAGCTTTGCGGAAACAGCAAGAAGGCTCAACGATCAGGTTGCTGCATGGCAGCAGATCCGCGTTTCGAACGATGAAGGCGAGGTAGTGCTTGCCTATCCGGCCCTTGCCGCATCCGCTCCTCGAAAGGTAGTGGATCTCGAAAGCCACCAGCGGCTGGTGGAAACCGGCATGCCCATTGTCGGCAATATCTCCATCGGTCACGGCGGAAAGGCTGCCTTTGCGGTGCGTGTTCCGATCAAGCGGAAGGACCGGCTGCGCGCCGTGCTGACCGCGGTCATTCGCCCCGAGATGGTATCGCAAATGCTCTATTCCAGCGGCCTTCCGAAAGACTGGTCGGCCTGGGTTGTGGATAGCCAGGATCGGCTGGTGACGGCGACAGGCGCGCCCGAACTTGCCGGCAAGCCTGCAACGGATTTCGCCCGCCCGCAGGACGATCTCGTCGTCCTGCCGGATGGCGCGACGTTGCGCATTGCCGAAGCGCCGGTGGGTGAGACATCCTGGCGGGTTCGCATCGGCCTTCCATCTTCCCAATATGCCCAACCCGCCATGCACGCGGTGTTTTTCCTGATCGGTGCAAGTGTGGTGACGATCGTTCTTTCCGGTTTCGTGGCGGTCCTGCTCTACCGCGAGATGCGATCCCGCGCGACGGAACGCGAAACCCTGGCGAACTGGCAGAGAATGGACGCGCTTGGCAAGCTGACAGGGCAGGCGGCGCATGACTTCAACAACCTGCTGATGGTGTTCCAGTCCGGCATTGACGGGATCGAGCGGCGGCGGGCGGATGAAGAACGGGTGACCCGTCTCCTCGGCAACATGCGGCAGGGCGTGCTGCGCGGCAAAGGCATCACGCGGCGGCTTCTATCCTTCGCGAGGCGTTCCAACCAGGGGGCGGAGCATCTGGATCTCGATGTGAAGATCGAAGAGATGACGCCGCTTCTGAAACAGGCACTGAACGACAGCGTTGTTCTCGACATCCATATGCCGGGCGATATCTGGGGCGTTCACGCCGATCCCGTTGGCCTGGAAATTGCGCTGATCAACCTTCTGACCAATGCCCGCGAGGCGATGGCCGACGGTGGCAGCGTCACGATCAGCGCGCGTAACGTGGACGATGGGGCGGTGGAGGACAAGCGGCTGAAAGGGTCTTTTGTAGCGCTCAGCATTGCCGACTCGGGCAAGGGCGTCGCACCGGTGGATCTCAACCGCATATTCGAGCCGTTTTATTCCACCAAGGCGAATGGCGGGGCCGGGCTCGGTCTTACGCAGGTTCTGGGCTTTGCCGAAGGCAATGGTGGAACGGTGCGGGCTGCGAGCCTTGTCGGCCACGGCAGCGCGATGACGCTTTATCTTCCCAAATCCATGATCGAACGTGTCATGAAATCCTCTGACGTTCCGGCACCCGGCATGCCGCGCCATGTGCTGATCGTCGATGACACGCCGGCCTCGCTGGAGGCGGCCCGCGTCGCGCTCGAGGATAACGTGACGTCGCTTCATGCCGCCACGAGCGGCATCGAAGCGCTGGACCTGCTCGAAAGGCATCCGCAGATCGACGCCGTTCTCAGCGATATCATGATGCCCGGCATGTCGGGCATCGAGCTGGCAGAAAAGGTCGCCAAGCTGCGCCCAGGCATGCCTGTCGTGCTGATGACAGGTTACAGCGACAAGCTGGAAGCCGGTGCACAGATCGTCTGGCCGATCGTGATGAAGCCGTTCGAGCAGGCCGAACTGATGAAGGCACTGACCTCTGCCCATTCTTCAGTGCCTGACCTCACGAATGTCATCAAATTGGATGCGCACTCGAAAAACTGAACCGGCGCACAAGAAGCTCCCGTTTGCGTGACGTGTGTTTGCTCGCACCGGTCTGCATGCCGGCGCCTGTGATTTTCATTGGGATGCCGCAACCTTTCGCGGCCTTCTGCATTCTCAGCGCAGAGTTTGCAGGAGACAGGAAATGAAGGTCATCGCCAATTGGCTGGACGACAAGCTGGCCACGCGCAGAAACGTTCTCGGCTTCGTCGAGGATGCCGAGGAATTCAGCATGTTGGCTGGCGCACTGCGGGCAGAAGCACAGGCCGAAGGTTATTGCGTGAATGATCTCGTCGATGCCTGTGGTGGCGATATCTGCCGCTATCTGATGGCGATGCAGACCGGGTCGCGCACCGCAATTGCCGCCTGAGGCGGGCAGGCGCTTTTTCTCCCTCATTTTTCGAAGCCAGGCCAAGGCTATCCGTCTGCCTGGGGAATAGTCCCACCAGCCAGATTTCAGCCTTCACGATGATGTGCTGATCCCAGTAGGCCTGGCCCGGAACGGGCCGCATTTCTTGCGGTTAGAGCTTCATGAAACGGAGGAAAAATCATGACTGACATCGTGAGCGACATGGAGCAGCGGCAGCGCGAGCGTGCATATAAAATATGGGAGGACGAGGGACGACCGGATGGCGCGCATGAGGATCATTGGAAACGTGCGCAAATGCCGGAAAGTCAGGGCCGCGACGTAACCGAAGCCAACCGGGAGGCAAACGAGGAGTTTGCAGGGGAAGACGGCAGGCCACGCGACAATGCCGCCGAAATCCGTCCGCCATCGACTGTCGCACCGGACTGAGGCCACCCGGTCAAAACACAAATGCCGGTCCTCTCGGCGGGAGAGGACCGGCATTTTTGCGTTTACGCCAGCCGTTTTTTAGGTGCGAACGGTGAAATCGACGTCGACGCTTGCCTTGATGGCGTTGGAATACGGGCAAATGTCGTGGGTAACTTCCACAAGCTTCTGCGCATCGGCTTCGCTGAGGCCCGGCAGATAGACGTCAAGAGCGGCAGTGATGCCGAAGCCGCCTTCAGAACGAGGACCGATGCCGACCGTGGCGCCGACCGTCGAGCCCTCCGGCACCTTGGTCTTCAGCTGCTGTGCACCGACGCGCAATGCGCCGAGGAAGCAGGCGGAGTAACCAAGTGCAAAAAGCTTCTCGGGATTGGCGCCGTCGCCGCCCGGGCCGCCGAGCTCCTTCGGAACCACCAGTTGCAGCGACAGGCTGCCGTCTTCCAGCGAAGTCTTGCCGTCACGGCCGCCGCCGGTTGCCGTCGCGCTCGTCTTGTATTTTGCATCAACAGACATAGGTCTTCTCCTTGGTTGGGTGACTGAATTGTATCGTGTAAAATCTTGTTGTGTGCAATATAATTAGTCTGCCAACCGTTGTCAATCACTTGCAATTGGATTGCGCGCGATTTATCTTCCAACCATGGAAACGCCCCGGAAAACCGCCAGAAATACCGCCGAAATGAATGCGGGTGAGCTTGGTCTCGATCAGATGCTGTGTTTTGCCGTCTACAAGGCAGAGCAGGCTTTCAACCGTGTCTACAGGCTGGCGCTTGAGCCTTTGGGCCTGACCTATCCGCAGTTTCTCACCATGCGCCTGCTCTGGAAGGCGGGAAACCTGTCGGTCGGTGAGATTTCCGAACGTCTGGGGCTGGATTCCGGCACGGTGACGCCGCTGTTGAAACGCCTTACGCTGATGGGGCTGGTTAAAAAGACCCGTCGCGCCGACGATGAGCGCCGTGTCGATATCTTTTTGACCGACGAGGGCAGGGCGCTCGAGGCAAAGTCCGAAGCCGTGATGCAGTGCATTGCCCAGGCGATCGCCGTCAAGGACAAGGAGGGCGAGGATATGCTGGCGACGATCAACCAGCTGACCGCGAACCTTAGCCGGGCCGCAGAGCGCTGATCCTTCGAAAGCTGTCGAGGAAACCGAAAGAGCGACCAATGCACCGCGTGATGAGGATGACGTTTCCGGCTGAATAGGCCGGAGTACCGTAAAGGTCTCGGCATGTTTAAGTCGCCGCTTTAACAAGCGACTGCTAAGCTTCCTTTTGCAAATGATATGATACATTAACGTAAATCTTGTTGCAGTGACCCCCACTTCAAGATTGTGTGTTGACAACTCGCGTCCGCCGTCCTGTATCTGACGGCACCGACTCGAACTGGCACCAGGGGAAGGTTAAGAGGACACGCCTCGGTTTTAATCCGGGTGTTTGTCTCTGGGGTGCCTCAGAGGCAAGAAGTCAAAAAGGGGAGTTTTTCATGAAACGCGCGCTTATCGCCGCACTTGCACTGGCCGCACTGCCAATGCTTCCGACTGTCGCTGCCGCCAAGACCTTCGTATTCTGCTCTGAAGGTTCGCCGGAAGGTTTCGATCCGGGTCTCTACACCGCCGGCACGACCTTCGACGCATCGGGCCACCCGATCTACAGCCGCCTGCTCGAATTCAAGCCGGGCACGACGCAGCCGGAAGCCGGTCTGGCCGAAAGCTGGGAGATTTCTGAAGACGGTACCGTCTACACGTTCAAGCTTCGCAAGGGCGTCAAGTTCCAGACCACGGACTTTTTCACCCCGACCCGCGAATTCAACGCTGACGACGTCATTTTCTCGATCGGCCGCATGATCGACGAAAAGAACGCCTGGAACAAGTACATCACCGGCGGCACCTGGGAATATGCCGAGGGCATGGGCTTCCCCAAGCTGATCAAGTCGATCGACAAGGTCGATGACCTGACAGTCAAGTTCACGCTCAACCGTCCGGAAGCACCGTTCCTCGCCAACATCGCCATGCCGTTCGCATCGATCCTGTCCAAGGAATATGCCGACAGCCTCGAAAAGGCAGGCACCAAGGAACAGCTGAACCAGCAGCCGGTCGGCACGGGTCCGTTCACCTTCGTGGCTTACCAGCAGGATGCGATCATCCGCTACAAGAAGAACGCCGATTACTGGGGCGGCGCTCCGAAGATCGACGATCTGGTCTTCGCCATCACCACCGACGCTGCCGTTCGTTACCAGAAGCTCAAGGCCGGCGAATGCCACCTGATGCCTTACCCGAACGCTGCCGACGTGCAGGCCATGAAGGCTGACGAGAACCTGCAGGTTCTCGAGCAGGAAGGCCTCAACATCGCCTACCTCGCCTACAACACCACCCAGGCTCCGTTCGACAAGCCGGAAGTTCGTATCGCTCTGAACAAGGCGATCAACAAGCAGGCCATCGTCGACGCCGTCTTCCAGGGCATGGCAACTCCGGCCACCAACCCGATCCCGCCGACCATGTGGTCCTACAATAACGACGTCAAGGACGACTCTTACGACCTCGACGCCGCCAAGAAGATGCTGGCCGACGCTGGCGTCAAGGACCTTTCCATGAAGGTCTGGGCGATGCCGGTTTCGCGTCCGTACATGCTGAATGCACGTCGCGCTGCCGAAATCATCCAGGACGATTTCGCCAAGATCGGCGTCAAGGTCGAGATCGTTTCCTACGAATGGGCTGAATACCTGTCGCGTTCGAAGGCAAAGGATCGTGACGGCGCTGCCATCCTCGGCTGGACCGGCGACAACGGCGACCCGGACAACTTCCTCGACACCCTGCTCGGTTGCGATGCCGTCGGCGGCAACAACCGCGCGCAGTGGTGCAACCAGGAATTCGACGCTCTCGTGAAGAAGGCAAAGTCGACGTCCGACCAGGCTGAGCGCACCAAGCTCTACGAACAGGCTCAGGTCATCTTCAAGAAGGACGCTCCCTGGGCGACCCTCGACCACTCCCTGTCCGTCGTTCCGATGCGCAAGGGCGTAACCGGCTTTACGCAGAGCCCGCTCGGCGACTTCACCTTCGAAGCTGTCGATATCGCCGAGTAATCCGGCACTCTGACAACTTTTTGCCGCGGGAGACATTGCGTTTCCCGCGGCATTTTCTTATGAGATGCCTAAAAATATGGCGGTGACGCCGAAATGGCCTTTTTCAGGGCTTGACAATGTTCTGAAATAAGCCGGCCCCTTTTCCGCAAAGGCTTAAAATGTTTGGCTTCCTTCTGCGGCGCCTCGCCGTCCTGATCCCGACGTTCATCGGGGTTTCCATCATCGCGTTCTCGTTCATTCGTCTTCTGCCCGGCGATCCCGTCGCGCTTCTTTCCGGTGAACGCGTCATGTCGCCGGAACGCCATGCGCAGATTTCCGCGCAGCTCGGCATGGACCGGCCGATGGTCATCCAGTATTTCGATTATCTCGGCGGCGTTCTGACCGGTGACTTCGGCACCTCGATCGTTTCCAAGAAACCGGTCCTCGATCAGTTCCTGACGCTGTTCCCGGCTACAGTCGAATTGTCTTTCTGTGCCATCATCATCGCCGTCGCTCTCGGCATTCCGGCCGGCATCATCGCCGCCGTGAAGCGTGGTTCGATCTTCGATCAGGGCCTGATGGGTATTGCGCTTGTCGGTTATTCGATGCCGATCTTCTGGTGGGGCCTGCTGCTCATCATCCTCTTCTCCGGCATCCTGCAATGGTTCCCGGTCACGGGCCGCATCTCGCTGATGTTCTATTTCCCGCAGGTCACCGGGTTCATGCTGATCGATAGCCTCATCTCCGGCCAGAAGGGTGCGTTTGCCTCGGCACTCAGCCATCTGGCACTGCCGTCGATCGTTCTGTCCACCATTCCGCTGGCCGTTATCGCCCGCCAGACCCGTTCGGCCATGCTGGAAGTGCTGTCGGAAGATTACGTCCGCACCGCCCGCGCCAAGGGTCTGTCGCCGTTCCGCGTCATCGGTATCCATGCGCTGCGCAACGCGATGATCCCGGTCGTCACCACGGTTGGCCTGCAGGTGGGCGTGATGCTGGCCGGCGCCATCCTGACCGAGACGATCTTCTCCTGGCCGGGCATTGGCAAATGGATCCTCGATAGCGTGTTCCGTCGCGACTACGCCGTCATCCAGGGTGGCCTTTTGCTGATCGCTGCGATCATCATGACCGTCAACCTGATCGTCGACCTGCTCTACGGTCTCGTCAATCCGCGTATTCGCCACTAAGAAGGAGCAAAATCCCATGGCCGACGCCACTCTTGACACAAAGGCAGCGGAGCCCGTCTCCACCGCCCAGATGCGCCGCCAGATGCTCAAGGAGTTCTGGTTCTACTTTTCCGAAAACCGTGGTGCCGTTATCGGTCTCTACGTTTTCGTCGCGCTGGTTTTCGTTGCGATCTTCGCGTCGCTGATCGCGCCGCATTCGCCCTTCGAACAGTATCGCGATGCCGTGCTGAAGCCGCCGGCATGGGTGGAAGGCGGTAGCTGGTCCTATATTCTCGGCACCGACCCGATCGGCCGCGACATCCTTTCGCGCCTGATCTACGGCGCGCAGTATTCGCTGTTCGTCGGTCTGGTCGTCACCACGCTGTCGCTGGTGGCCGGTATCGTCGTCGGCGTCATCGCCGGCTATTATCGCGGTTGGGTCGATACGATCATCATGCGCCTGATGGACATGATCCTCGCCGTTCCCTCGCTGCTGTTGGCACTGGTGCTCGTCACCATTCTCGGCGCGGGCCTCAACAGCGCGATGATCGCCATCGCCGTGACGCTGCAGCCGCATTTCGTGCGTCTGACACGTGCAGCGGTTATGGCCGAAAAGTCCCGCGATTACGTGACGGCTGCCCGTATCGCCGGTGCAAGCCCGCTGCGCCTGATGTTCCGCACCATCCTGCCGAACTGCACCGCACCGCTGATCGTGCAGGCGACGATGTCGTTCTCGAACGCCATTCTCGATCTGGCCGCTCTCGGCTTCCTCGGCATGGGTGTGCAGCCGCCGGCCCCGGAATGGGGTACGATGCTGGCCGAAGCCCGCGAATTCATTCTGCGCGCCTGGTGGGTTGTCACGTTCCCCGGCCTTGCAATCCTCATCACCGTTCTTGCCATCAACCTGATGGGCGACGGCCTGCGCGATGCGCTTGATCCGAAGCTGAAGAGGTCCTGATCATGTCGCTTCTGCAAATCGATAATCTCACCGTCGAATTCGAAACCTCGACCGGCTGGTTCCGCGCCGTCGACGGCGTTTCGATCAAGGTCGACAAGGCCGAAGTTCTTGCCATCGTCGGTGAATCCGGCTCCGGCAAGTCGGTCTCGATGCTGGCCGTCATGGGTCTTCTGCCGGCAACGGCAAAGATCACCGCCGACCGCATGCTGTTCGAAGGCCAGGATATCCAGAAGCTCAGTGGCTCCGAACGCCGCAAGCTGATCGGCAAGGATATCGCCATGATCTTCCAGGAGCCGATCGCCAGCCTCAATCCGTGCTTCACGGTCGGTTTCCAGATCGAGGAAGTGCTGCGCATTCACCTCGGGCTGGACAAAAAGGCCCGCCGAGCCCGCGCCATCGAGCTGTTCAAGCTGGTCGGCCTGCCGAATGCGGAAGAGCGTCTCAACGCCTTCCCGCACCAGATGTCGGGCGGCCAGTGCCAGCGCGTGATGATCGCCATCGCGATTGCCTGTGACCCGAAACTGCTGATCGCCGACGAACCGACCACCGCTCTCGACGTGACCATCCAGAAGCAGATCCTCGACCTGATCATGGACCTGCAGGCACGTACCGGCATGGGCCTGATCATGATCACCCACGATATGGGTGTCGTGGCCGAAACCGCCGACCGCGTCGTCGTGCAGTACAAGGGTCGCAAGATGGAGGAAGCCGACGTGCTGTCCCTCTTCGAAAACCCGCAGAGCAACTACACCAAGGCGCTGCTGGCGGCCCTGCCGGAAAATGCCACCGGCGACCGCCTGACCACGGTTTCCGCCTTCTTCGACGGCAACCCGGAACCCGCACCTTCTGCCAGCGCGACGGGAGCAAACGCATGACCACCGATACCATGCTCGAAGTTCGCGACATCAAGCGCGATTACGAACTGCCGGGCGGCTTCATGAAGCCGAAAAAGACGTTGCATGCCGTGAAGGGCGTTTCCTTCAAGCTGGAACGCGGCAAGACGCTGGCGATCGTCGGCGAAAGCGGCTGCGGCAAATCCACGCTGGCGCGCATGATCACCTTCATCGACGAGCCGACCTCCGGTGACCTGATCATCGACGGCAAGAAGATGGACACGCGTCCGGGCCATCTGACCTCGGATATGCGCCAGAAGGTGCAGATCATTTTTCAGAACCCCTACGGTTCCTTGAACCCGCGCCAGAAAATCGGCGATGTTCTGGGAGAGCCGCTGGCGATCAACACCGACCTGTCGGCCGCCGAGCGTCGCAACCGCGCCACGGAAATGCTGATCAAGGTCGGTCTCGGTCCGGAACATTATAACCGTTATCCGCACATGTTCTCCGGCGGTCAGCGCCAGCGTATCGCCATTGCGCGCGCGCTGATGATGAACCCGAAGCTCCTGGTGCTGGACGAGCCTGTCTCGGCGCTCGACCTCTCGGTCCAGGCACAGGTTCTGAACCTGCTCGCCGACCTGCAGGATGAGTTCAACCTCACCTACGTTTTTATCAGCCACGACTTGTCCGTCGTGCGTTACATCGCCGACGAGGTGATGGTGATGTATTTTGGCGAGGCGGTCGAATACGGCACGCGTGACGAGGTGTTTTCGAACCCGAAGCACGAATACACGCAGACCCTGTTCAAGGCGACGCCGAAGGCGGATGTGGAATCCATTCGCGCGCGTATTGCTGCGAAGAAGGCGGCAAGCGCTGCCTGATCTACTGAGGTCTGCCATCGCATGAAAAAGCCCCCGAGTTTCGCTCGGGGGCTTTTTTGTATGTGCCGTGTGGTGTCGGTGGAGAGGCGCCGCTGCCTCTTTCCGAAAAGATCAGCCGATCAGATCGACAAGCTTGTAAAATGCCGCCGAAATCAGCGCTGCGGCCGGCATTGTGACGACCCAGGCGATGACGATATTGCCGGCAAGGCCCCAGCGCACGGCCGAGACGCGGCGGGCGGCGCCGACGCCGATGATGGCACCGGTGATCGTGTGGGTGGTCGAAACCGGAATGCCGAGCCATGTGGCGCCGAACAGCGTCAGCGCGCCGCCGGTTTCGGCGCAAAAACCCTGCATCGGATTGAGGCGGGTGATTTTCGATCCCATCGTGTGGACGATGCGCCAGCCGCCGAAAAGCGTGCCCAGCGCCATGGCCGACTGGCAGGTGATGACCACCCAGAAGGGCACGTAGAATTCCGAACCGAGATAACCCTGGCTGAACAGCAGCACGGCGATGATGCCCATCGTCTTCTGCGCATCGTTACCGCCATGGCCGAGCGAATAAAGCGAGGCCGAGATGAACTGCATGATGCGGAATGTCTTGTCCACGGCAAACGGTGTCTGGCGCACGAAAGCCCAGGAGACGGCGAGGATCAGAACCAGCGCCAGGAAAAAGCCGATGGCCGGCGACATGAAGATGGCGCCGACGGTTTTCAGCAAGCCACCCACGACGATGGATTCGAAACCGACCTTGGTAAGGCCGGCACCAACGAGACCACCGATCAGCGCATGCGACGAGCTGGACGGGATGCCAAAGATCCAGGTGACGATGTTCCAGATGATGGCGCCCATCAGGGCGGCAAAGATCACCTGGGGGCTGACGATGGCCGGATCGATGATACCGGTGCCGAGCGTTTCGGCGACGTGAAGGCCGAAAAACAGGAAGGCGATAAAGTTGAAGAACGCTGCCCATGCGACCGCATATTGCGGGCGCAGCACGCGGGTCGAAACGATTGTCGCAATCGAGTTGGCCGCATCGTGCAGGCCGTTCAGGAAATCGAAGAACAGCGCGATGGCAATCAGCGCTGCCAGCAGCGGAAAGGCGAGGGAGGCGTCCATCAGACGTTCTCGATCACGATGCCGCTGATTTCATTGGCGACGTCTTCAAAACGATCGACGACCTTTTCGAGTTCGCCGTAGATTTCGCTGCCGATCATGTAGGCCATGGCGTTGCCGGACTTGCCGTGGCGCAGAAAGAGGTCCTTCAGGCCCTTGTCGTGCAGGTCGTCGGAACGGCCTTCGACGCGGGTGACTTCCTCGGCAATCGTCGAGAGGCGCTGCGCATTGGTGCCGACCTTGTCGAGCAGCGGAATGGCCTCGGCGATCAGGTTGGCGGCCTTGACGATTTCGGCACCCATCTCGCGCATCACCGGATCGAACTCGGTCTGTTCGAACAGGCGGATGGTTTTCACCGTCTTGTGCATCATGTCGATCGCATCATCCATGGACTGGATGAGATCCTTGATGTCGCCGCGATCGAACGGGGTGATGAAGCTGCGGCGCACGGCCAGAAGAACGTCGCGAGTGATATTGTCGGCCTGATCCTCGAGCGTGACGATACGCTCGCAGTTAACGTCGACATCGATGCCGTTGAGGAGGTTTCCCAGCGCCTCGGCGGCTTCCACCACCGTTTTCGAATGGGCTGAGAACATATCGAAGAACTTGTCTTCGCGCGGCATCATCTTGCGGAAAAGGCTCATCATGAGGGTCGGCCTGCGTGTTGGATAAGGACTGTCACAAAACTGTCATAAATCACGGATGCGTGATGCCCGATAGGAAAAATACAGGTCCGGCCGGCGGTTTTCCCGGAAAAAGCGGCAAATGAAGAAGGCCGGTCACACTGGGGTGACCGGCCTTCTGGGGGAATTGGCATATGTCAGGAGGCGAAAGCGAAATTGGCGGCGGCTATGATCAATGGGGAAGCGAGGCTTCACTTCTTGCTTCTTCTCCCCGCGTGCGGGGAGAAGTGCCGGAGCGTCAGCGAGGCGATGAGGGGCGGCCACAAACGCTGAGTTCGAGGTATTCGCCCCTCATCCGGCTGCCGCCACCTTCTCCCCGTTTTGACGGGGAGAAGGGTCTATGCCGCGCCCTCTCATCCATTTTCTGAAATGCTTTTCCTTACAGCAGGCCGAACTTCTTCAGCGTCTCGCCGATTTTTGCATCCTGCTCGGCGTTCGGCAGCAGAGCCGGCTGGCGGCTGGCGCCGACGGACTGGTCCTGCAGGTAAAGCGCGCGCTTGACCATCGCTGGCGGGAAACCGTGCTGGTAAAGGTCGGTGCGGAAGGCGGTGTAGATTTCCTGCTGGCGCTGTGCCTCTTCGATATTGCCGGAATTGAAGCCGCCGACGATGCCGGCGAGAACGTCCGGCATGGCATTGCCTAGACCGGAAATGCAGCCGGCAGCGCCGTTCTGCAGCGACCACAGAACCAGATGGTCCGGGCCGGAATAGACTTCAAAACCTTCGACGTCCTTGGAAACCTGCAGATAGGCGGCAAGGGTTTCCTGCGCGCCACCGGAATCCTTGATACCGGCGATGTTGCCGTGGGTGGCCAGCTTGCGGGCGGTTTCCGGCTCGATGTGGTTCTGCGTGCGGGCCGGGATGTCGTAGAGATAGACCGGCGTGTTGACGGCATCGGCGACGGTTGAGAAGTGTCGGATCAGGCCGTCCTGCGTGCAGGCGATGAAGAAGGGCGTGATGACGGCGATGCCGGTGACGCCGATGCGGTCGAATTCCTTGGCCAGCTGCAGTGTTTCGAAGGTGGCGGGCATGCCGGCGTTGACGATGACATCGACCTTGCCGCCGACTTCATCGACGACTTCTTCCAGCAGCTTTACCTTCTCACTGTGGATGAGGGCGGAGAAATCGCCATTGGTGCCGGCGCACATGATGTTGTTGCCGGCCGCCACCTGACGGCGCACCTGCGCGCGGGTGGCTTCGTAGTTGATCGTCTCATCGTCGTTGAAGCATGTCACGATCGCGACAAAAGCTTTTTTGGTCATCATTCTACTCCGGTAATCAGATCAGGAAACGCTGGCCAGACGCGCATTGCGGTTTGCCGCCTGCACATCCGGGTCGGGATCGAGGCTGGCGGCGAGAAGCGCCTGCGTGTAGGGCTTTTGCGGGTTGTCGAAGACCTGGGCGACGGTGCCGAATTCGACCACTTCGCCCTTCTGCATGACCATCACGTAATCTGCGAAATCCCGAACCAGCGGCAGATCGTGGGCGATGAAGATGAAGGCAATGCCCATCTCCTTGCGCAGCTTGTCCAAGAGCGTGATCACCTGTGCCTGAACCGACACGTCGAGCGCCGAGACGGCCTCGTCGCAGACGATCAGCTGCGGTTCGAGCGCAAGCGCGCGGGCTATGGCGATACGCTGACGCTGACCGCCGGAGAACTGGTGCGGGTAACGCCCCATATGTTCCGGCGAAAGGCCGACCTGGCCGAGCAATTCGGCGACGCGTTCGCGCCACTTCGCCTTGGGCAGGATTTCCGGGTGGATGACCCATGCCTCGGAAATCAGCTGGTAGACCGTCATGCGCGGGTTGAGCGACTGGGTCGGGTCCTGAAACACCATCTGCAGATCGCGGCGCAGCTTGAAGAGTTCGCTCGGCGACATGGTGAAAAGGTCTTTGCCCTTCCACTTGGCGGTGCCGCCATCCGCCTCTTCCAGGCGCAGAAGGATGCGGGCGAGGGTGGATTTGCCCGAGCCGCTTTCGCCGACGACAGCAACGGTTTCGCCGGCCTTCAGGTCGAATGACACGCCCTTCAGGGCTTCGAAGCCGCCGTAAAACTTGCGGGCGTCCTTGACGCTGAGGATGGCGTCGCCCGTCGCTTCCGGCTCGTGCATGTCGCCCTTGCCGGGGGCGGCGGCGATCAGCTTTTTCGTATAGGCGTGCTGCGGGTTGTGATAGACCTCACGCACGGTGCCGCTTTCGACAAGCTGGCCCTTTTCCATGACGACGACGCGGTCGGCAACTTCCGACACCACGCCGAGATCGTGGGTGATGATCAACACGCCCATGCCGGTTTCGCGCTGCAACTCTTTCAGCAGGTTCAGCACTTCCGCCTGCACCGTCACGTCGAGCGCGGTGGTCGGTTCGTCGGCGATCAGCAGATCGGGCTTGAGCGCAAGTGCCATGGCGATCATCACACGCTGGCGCTGGCCACCGGAAAATTCGTGCGGATATTTGTCGAGTGCCTTTTCCGGCTCCGGCAGGGCGACACGCTTGAACAGGCGCAGTGCTTCGGCCTGAGCTTCAGTGTTGCCCTTGCCATGCGTCTTGAGCGCCTCACGCATCTGCCAGCCGACGGTATAGACCGGGTTCAGGTGGCTGAGCGGGTCCTGAAAGATCATGGCGATGCGACGGCCGTTGACCTCGCGGCGGGCCTCGCTGCTCATCTTGAACAGGTCCTTGCCGTCGAGCAGGATTTCGCCCGAGGCGATCTTTCCGGGCGGCATGTCGATCAGGTTCATGATCGCCGAAGACGACACCGACTTGCCGGAACCGCTCTCGCCGAGGATGGCGAGCGTTTCGCCACGGTCGAGATGGTAGGAGATGTTGCGCACGGCGTGGACGGTGCCGGTGGCGGTGTGAAAATCGACAGAGAGGTTGCGGACTTCGAGAAGATGATCAGCCATTTTTCGGTCCTTTCATTTCCAGGCGCCAGCGCTGGACGGGGTCGAGCGCGATACGCAGCCAGTTGGACAGAAGGTTGAGCGAGAGCGTGGTCAAGATGATCGCCAGACCCGGCCAGAAGGACAGCCACCAGGCATTGGTGAGGTACTGACGACCCTGAGAGATCATCAGGCCCCAGGTGATTTCCGGCGGCTGGATGCCGATGCCGAGGAAGGAAAGCGCGCTTTCCGCCAGCATGACATAGGCGAAATCGAGCGTGGCAAGCGTCGTCAGGGTCGGCAGAACCACCGGCAGGATGTGGCGGAACAGGATGCGTTTCGAGGATGCGCCCATGACCTTGGCGGCCTGCACGAACATGCGGCTCTTGATTTCCAGAACTTCGGCGCGGGTGGTGCGCAGATAGACCGGGATGCGGGTGATCGACAGGACCAGCATTAGGTTCATTATGGACGAGCCGAGGATGTAGAGCACGATCACCGCGACCAGCAGCGACGGGAAGGACATGATGACGTCGGCGAGACGCATGATGATCTGGCTGGTGCGTTCCGATGCGAAACCGGCGATCAGGCCGAGCAGGGTGCCGATGATGGCCGAGATCAGCACGGCGCCGGCAGCAACCATGATGGTGTTTTGGGTGGCGACGATGATGCGCGGCCAGAGCGGACGGCCGAGCGCATCGGCGCCGAGCCACATGAACCATTCACGATCGAACATGAAGGGTGCAAGGTTGCGGCCGCGCAGGTTCTGCTTGGTGGCGAGGTCATCGAGCAGGGTGGGGCCGATGATCGCCATGATGATGACGAAAACGAGAAAGATCGCGGCACAGAGGGCGAACTTGTCGGCCCAGAGCATGCGGCCCATGCGCACCAGGGCGCTCGGCTCTTCTGCGATAATTTCTTTGGTGGGTGTGGATTGAATGGCCATGGTCATATCGATCCTCAGTAGCGGATGCGTGGATCGAGAAGCGCGTAAGCAAGGTCGATCACGAGGTTCATGAGGAAGATGGCGAAAGCGGTGACGAGGATAGCCGCCAGAACGACGTTGAAGTCACGCTGCAGGATGCTGTCGATCATCAGCTTGCCGACGCCGGGGAAACCAAAGATGGTTTCGATGACGACGGCGCCATTCAAGAGGCTGGCGGCCTGGTCGCCGATGACGGTGATGACCGGCAGCATGGCGTTGCGCAGGGCGTGGACAAAAATGATCGGACCGGATTTGACGCCCTTCGCACGGGCCGTCTTCACGTAAGCGGATGACAGCGCCGAAATCATCGAGCCGCGCACGACCTGAACGATGATGCCGAAGGGGCGAACGAACAGCACGCAGATTGGCAGGATCCAGTGCGACAGCGAGCCGGTGCCCGAAGTCGGCAACCACGAGAGCTGGATGGCGAAAACAACGATGGCGACGATGGCGAGCCAGAAATCCGGCACGGATGCGCCGATCAGCGAGACCATCGAGGAAAAGCGGTCGAAGAAACCGCCGGTGCGGAAGGCTGCGAGCGAGCCGACGATGATTGCGCAGACCGTGACAAGCGTCATGGTGATGACGGCGAGCCAGAGTGTCCATGTGAAGGCTTCGAGCACGACATCAAGGGCAGGGCGGGCCTTGCGCAGGCTCTCGCCGAGATCGCCGGTCAGAACGTTGCCGACATATTGGCCGAACTGCACGAGGAGCGGCTGGTCGAGACCATGAAGGGCGCGAAACTCGGCCTTCATTTCGGCGGAGGCTTCTACGGGGAGAAACAGGGAGGCGGGGTCGCCTGTCATGCGCGACAGGAAAAACACCATGACCAACAGCCCGATAAGGGAGATGAGGCTGGCAAAGGCGCGCTTGCGGATGAAACTGAGCATGGTGACCTCGATTGCTGGAATGGACGACGGCAGGCCGCCGTCCATTTCGCTTCGATTGGGGTGATGTCAGCCCTTTCGGTGCAGCATCACCCTTCAGGTTGTGGCGGTTAGTTCTTGATGCCGATTTCGGAGAGCTGCAGCATGCCGTTGGTGGCGATGCTGGGCTTGAAGTCGAGACGTTCCGAAACGCGCGAATAACCGACCATGTGGAAAAGAACGGCATCGGCGACGAGATCGTCGTGGACGTAGGCGATCAGTTCCGACCACAGCTTGGCGCGTTCGTCACCGGTTGCGGCGGAAGCCCGCTTGATCAGGTCGTCGACCTTCGGATCGGCATAACCGGACTGGGTGCCCTTCGAGTCATATTTGAAGAACATCGTGAAGGAGGGGTCGCCCTTGGAATTGTCGTGCATGGCAGCAACGATGATCGGACCGCGGCCTTCCTTGAACGGCTTCGAGTAATAGACCTCGTGTTCGGCGACTTCGACGAATTTCAGATCGATCTTGAAGCCGACATCCTGCAATTGCGCCTGGATGGCTTCCATGATTTCCGTCACGTTCGGGAAGTTGGCCGTGCGGGCAACGATCGTGATCGGGGTATCGACCGACACGCCGGCGGCCTTTGCTTCTTCAAGCAGCTTCTTGGCCTGATCCGGATCGTAAGGGAATACCTTTACATCAGGGTTCCAGCCAAGCGTTGTCGGCGGCACCAGTGCGGTGGCGAGCACGGCATCCTGCGGCACCAGCGTGCCGAGGAAGGCCTGGCGGTCGATGGCCAGGTTCAGCGCCTTGCGGACCCTAACATCGTTCAGCGGCGCGATATTGCCGTCGATGCGCAGGTACACGGTTTCGCTGTCGAGATAGGAGAAGTCTGTCTTTTCGTTGGTGGCTTCGACCTGAGAGATCGACGGTGCCAGATCCGCTTCGCCGGCCTGAACCATGGCGGCGCGAACGGCCGGATCCGAACGGAACAGGTAGGTTGCCTTGGTGACGGCGGGCTTCTTGCCCCAATAGTCGTCGCGGGCATCGAGAACGATCTGCTGGCCGGGTGTCCAGTTGGACAGCTTGTAAGGACCGGTGCCGATCGGCTCGCGCACGAATTCGAGTGGTGTGCCTTCCGGCACGATGGTGACCAGCGACAGAAGCAACGGCAGGATCGGCTGAACCGGGTCGACCTTGAAATCGATGGTGTTTTCGTCAACCACCTTCACGTCAAACTTCATGCCGCCGAAATAGCGGCGGGACTCGCAAACATTCTTGTCGCTGAAAATGCGGTCGAAACTGTATTTGACGTCCTTGGCGCCAAACGCCTTGCCGTCTGAGAACTTGACACCCTGGCGCAGATGGAAACGCCAGGCGCCGTCGCCGGTCTGTTCCCATTTTTCAGCAAGGCGCGGCATGACGCCCTGCTTGCCGCGAACGTCGAGCTCGGTCAGCGTCTCGCTGACATTTTCCATGATGACGCGGCCGATATTGGAACGGGTCGCCATGCAGGGCTCGAGCAGGTCGGCCTCTTCCGGCAGGACGATCTTGATATCCGTCGATGCGGCGTGAACCGGCGCGATGCCGGTGCCGAATGCGAGAACGGAACCGAGCAAGGCTCCAAGCAATTGCGAAGTCTTCATGTCATTCTCCTCCCTCTGGGTGCGGATAAACGCACCGCTTGCTGTTCATGGCGCGCCGGCTGTTCGTGTCTTGCGCGATCTGAAGGCATTCCTCCTTGGCCCGTGCCTCGATTGGGATGCCTCCGTCCCTGATCGCTGCCTGCTGGGCTGGCGGAGACCATCGGATTTCTTTGCAAGTTTGTCAAATTAAATATTACAAGACGCCGATTTGTACAAAATTACCTTTCATAAAACGATTTAATTTCAATAACATGTTTCAATTAATGTGATCGTCAATGGCAAATTGCCAAATTTTTCAAACTTGACAACTTTGTTATTTTGGCGATTTTCATGGGGATAAGAGGAGACCCCGATGACGCCTGAACAGATTGCAACCGTCATGAACGGCGCGGTGAAAGCCGTCGGCACCGCACGACATGAGGCGATGCTTGCCTCGCCGATGATCCAGAACCACGCATCCTTCCTGCATCTGGCCGATGACGGTGCGCTGATCTGCGCTTGGTTCGGCGGCACGCTGGAAGGAAAGTCGGATATTTCCGTCTTCGCGTCTGTTCTCGCCGACGGGTCCGACCAGTGGGGTGAGCCGCAGCGGCTAAGTTTCGACCCGAAACATTCCGAACAGAACCCGGTTCTGTTCGCGGCTCCGGGCGGCAAGCTGATCCTGTTTCACACCTCGCAGCCATCCGGCAATCAGGACGAATGCCGCATCCGCATGGCGGAAATTTCGCGCGACGCTGCCGATCCGACGAAGCTGACGGCGAGCGAAGGAGACTATCTCGATCTGCCGCGCGGCTGTTTCGTTCGTGCGCCGCTCACGGTGCGGGAAGATGGCGCATGGCTTCTGCCGATTTTCCGCTGCATCCAGCGTCCGGGCCAGAAATGGAACGGCGCCCACGACCGCGCCGCGGTCGGCATCTCGCAGGATGGCGGCAAGACTTGGGCTCTCGAAGATCTCGACCAGTCTACCGGCTGCGTACACATGAGCCCCGTCTCGCTTGGCGACGACAAGCTGGCGGCGGTGTTCCGCCGTCGTCAGGCCGATTTCGTCTATCGCACGGAAAGTGCCGATGGTGGCCGCACATGGTCCGTGCCGCAGGCGACCGATGTACCCAATAACAATTCGTCGATTGCCGCGATCACGCTTAAAGACGGCCGTATCGCGATGATCTGCAACCCGGTGAATGCCGAGATGTCCTCGGATCGCCGCGCTTCGCTTTACGACGAACTCGGTGAGGATGACGACCGGCCGGATGCAAACCCGGATGGCGGTTGCGTGCCGATCTGGGGTGTGTCGCGTGCGCCTGTTGCCGTCTGCATTTCCGATGATGGGGCAAAGAGTTTTTCGCAGCGGATCGTCATCGAGGATGGTCCGGGCACCTGCCTGTCGAACAACTCCATCGACGGCCACAACAAGGAAATGTCCTATCCGTGGCTGCTGGAAGGCACCGACGGCAGTCTTCACATCGCCTACACCTATTACAGGCGCGCCATCAAATATGTTCGTCTGGCTCCGGGCTGGGCCAGCACCGCAGTGGGAGAATAATCATGAGCAATATCATCGGCATCACCATGGGTGACCCCTGCGGCGTCGGACCGGAAATCACGGTTCGGGCGCTGGCCGAAATGGGCGACGCGGACCGCGCCAATACGCGCATCTACGGCAACCTGCCGACGCTGGAAGCGGCGCGCAAGGCGCTCAACGTTGACATCGATCTGACGCCTTACGTCGTCGATCTGCCGATCGAAGGCGCGCCGCTGCCATGGGGCACGCTGTCGCCTGTCGCCGGTGATGCGGCCTTTCGGTTTATCGAAAAGGCGGTGCGCGATGCCGAAGCAGGCGTCATCGGCTGCGTTGTCACCGCACCGATCAACAAGGAAGCGCTCAACCTTGCCGGCCATCATTACGATGGTCATACCGGCATGCTGCGCAGCCTGACGAAATCTGCGGCCGCCTATATGCTGCTGGCATCGGAAAAGCTGAAGGTCATCCACGTTTCCACCCACGTGTCCTTGCAGGAGGCGATCCGCCGCGCCACCACTGAGCGGGTTCTGGCAACGATCAAGGCAGGCAACGATCACTTGAAGCGCACCGGTTATGCCGCACCGCGCATCGCGGTTGCCGGCATCAATCCGCATTGCGGCGAAAACGGCCTTTTCGGCACCGAAGACGATGATCAGATCGCCCCGGCCGTTGCTGCAGCGCGTGCCGAAGGCATCGATGCCTATGGCCCGATCTCGGCCGACACGGTGTTCCACCGCGCCTATTCCGGCGCATTTGATCTGGTTGTCGCGCAGTATCACGATCAGGGCCATATCCCGATCAAGCTCGTCGCCTTCGATACGGCGGTGAACGTTTCCGTCGATCTGCCGATCGACCGCACATCGGTCGACCACGGCACCGCCTTCGACATTGCCGGCAAGGGCATCGCCAACCACGGCAACATGCTGGAAGCCATTGCCTATGCCCGCAAGCTGGTGACCGGTGGAAAGGCCGAATCTTCAAAGGGGGGCAAGGCATGAGCAGCGCTCCCGTCATCATCCTGCATCAGCCGAAAAGGTTGATCGTTGGCGCCGGTACGGTCGGTGAAGTCGGCAACTGGGCCGGTGAGGTTTCCTCGACTCTGGTCATCGCGACCCCGATCACCGCCGGTTTTGTCGATCGCCTGAAATTGCCGGGCAAGGTTACCCTGTTCGATGCCATTCCCGGCGAGCCGGAAATCGCCACGCTCGACGCGGCCTTGGCTGCTGCCCGCTCAGCGAAACCCGATCTCGTCGTCGGTCTCGGTGGCGGCTCGGTGATGGATGTCGCCAAGCTGGTGGCCGCCCTTTGGGATGGCGAGCAGGTGCTTGCCGATGTGGCCGGTCCCAACAAGGTGGCCGGTCGCAAGACCCGACTGGCGCAGGTGGCGACGACAGCCGGTACCGGTTCTGAAGCTGGTATCCGCTCGCTGATCACCGATCCGGGTTCCGGAGCGAAGATCGCCGTCGAAAGCCCGCATCTGATCGCCGACCTCGCCGTGCTCGACCCGGAGCTGACCTATTCGGTGCCGTCAGCGGTAACGGCCGCGACCGGCGTGGATGCCATGGCGCATTGCGTCGAGGCGTTTACCAGCAAACGTGCGCATCCGATGATCGACGGGTTTGCCCGCATGGGCTTTCATCTCGTCGGCAAATATTTGGCGCGCGCCGTCAAGGATGGATCGGACCGGGAAGCCCGCCAGGGCATGATGCTTGCCTCCTATTACGGCGGCATCTGCCTCGGGCCGGTGAATACAGCGGCGGGCCATGCCATTGCCTATCCGCTCGGCACGCTTCTGCATCTGCCGCATGGATTGGCCAACGCCATCGTGTTTCCGCATGTTCTGGCCTTCAACCAGCCGGTCGTGTCGACCAAGACGGCGGAAGTCGCGGAAGCGCTCGGTCTCGGCAAAGGTTTGTCGCAGGCCGATCTCAGTGGTGCCGCGCATCGTTTCTGTGCCGATCTCGGCATTGAGATGTCGCTTGCCAAGCATGGTGCCAAGGAAGCGGACCTGTCACGCTTTGCCACCGATGCGCATGCCATTCGCCGGCTGATGGATCACAATCCGGCCGACATGAGTGTCGAGGATGTGCTTTCGATTTACCGGGCCAGCTTCTGAAGAAGCTGGTTTGGAGGAGGGAGGCGGTGCGAGCGATCGTGCCGCCTTTTTGCGTTTTGGGGAGAGGGAAAAAAGAGGCACCCACCCACCCGCGGTCGTCATGCTCGGGCCTGTCCCGAGCATCTGCTGAGCTGAATTTGTTGCGCTGTGGTTAGATCCCCGGGACAAGCCCTGGGATGACGGAGGAGGGGCTTGAACGATCCTTGTCCGCTGCTCAATTCTACTGATGCGACGACTGAAACAGCCGTTCGCGCGACCCCTTCAAATGCTCCAGCATCAGGCGTCGCGCCTCGTCCTCATCGCGGTTGGCGATGGCCGAGGCAATCGCTTCGTGCTCGCCGAATACGCGGGTGAGGCCTGACGCTTCCCGCTTGATCGAGGCACCATGAAACTTCATGCCGACCGCGATGTGGTCTTTCAGCGCTTCCATGGCGGTGGAGAAATAGTTGTTCTGGGCGGCGCGGGCGATGGCCAGGTGAAACTGGAAATCGGCGTCTTCGCGGTGTGACTGGCGGTTGGTGGCGTCACGCAGCAGTTCCAGCGCCTGCCGGATCGCCTTCAAACTGTCGGCATCGTGACGGGAGGCGGCGGCAGCTGCTGCGGCCGGTTCCAGCGTCAGGCGGAACTCGTAACAGTTCAATAGGTCGGCGACGTTTTCCAGCTGGCCGAAACCGAGTGGGTTTCTGAGGCCGGTGGAGCGGACAAAGCTGCCGGCGCCGCGTCGGGAATAGATCAGGCTCTGGTCGCGCAGACGTTTTAAGGCCTCGCGGATGACCGGTCGGGATACCTCGAATTCGGCGGCGAGATCATGTTCGGTCGGCAGGCGTTCGTCCGGCTTGTAGGCGCCGGATTTGATGGCGCGCAACATGCGTTCGAACACGATGTCGGCGAGGCCCTTGCGGGCGGTTCCGGTCTCCAGTCCCATCTTCAAATTGCCCTCCCCAGGACCATGTCGGCAATTGTCTTCAACGTGTCCGGCTGACCAAACCCGCCCGACTTGGCGATGATGCAGCGCTCTCCGGTCGATGCAAGTCCGAGGCCCGGCAAACATTCGCCATGCAGAGTAAAATGCGTAACGCCAAGTGCGCGCATCACCGCTTCGGCAGTGGCGCCGCCGGACAGAAGCAGCGTTCCGTTGTCGTCCGACAGGCTATGCTTGAGGCCTTCTGCCAGTGCCTCGGATACGAGCATCGGATTGATTTCGCTTGTCCCCGGTGTGGCCTGAACCAGCGTCAGTGCGGCGTTGCTATCCGGTGTGTCTGTCAGTTCGCCATTCGGTGCGGCCAGATAATCGAGGTCATGGCCGGCGCGCAAGGCGTCGATCTGCGTAAGCGTGATCGGATCGCGCGAGCCGATGACGAAAGTGGCTCGTCCTGTCGGGATTTTTGCCGGTTGCGCGTCACGTCCTGCGGTCATGCGGCGGGCAAGTGCTTCGGCCAAGCCCCGTGCGCCGATCAGGAGATCGGTGCCATCTGTCTGCGCGGTGTCGAGCACGGCATCCATGTCGGTCGGCGAAAGAGTGTCCGGTGTGTGGGCGCGGGCAGCGTGGGATCCGAGTTTGTCGGCAATGATGATCGGCGTGTCGATGCCGAAACCGCGAACGGCACCATTTTCGACAATGCGGTCGAATTCCGGGATAGCCGGGGCGACGAGGGCGCGAGAGAACGCCATGGCATCGAGTTCGGCGACGATATTGCCCTTGAGGCGGGAGTCGACCTTTTTGAACAGGAGCGTGCCCGATGGCAGCAAGGCCATCACTTCGGCCGTCGCAGCGCGCGCTTCAGCTGCGCCAATCTCACGGGTGTTGAGGTTGATGGAGATGACGTCCGGTTGCTCGGCAACAATGTCTGCAATGGCTTCGCGGGCGAGCGCAACTTCGGTGCGAAGACCGCGCCCGGCAAAGGGGGCAGCTGAATCGAGTGCGCCTGTCAGATCATCCGCGAGAATGGCGAGCATGGAAGTGGTACCACGTTTATGTTGTAATCTTTATACCACTGAAAAATGCTTGATTGTCAATATTTCATGCCGATTAGTATGACAAATTTTGGTTTGCATATGCGCAAATTCTGGCCGACATGTGAGCGCCTGGAATTGCAGAATTTTCGGGAAACTTGATAAGCAATCCAGGTCGAAAAAGAAAAAGCGCATGGCCGGGTTGGGCCATGCGCTTCTTTTGGGCTCGTTGTGAATATCAGGCGGTCAACGGCCGTTCGTCTTGCGCCATGCCTCGTATTTGTCGCGGAACTCGTCCTTGGTCTGCGGGTAAAGACCGATGATCGGTGTGCCCGCTTTCACCTGCTCGAGCACGAAATCCTCGTAGCTTTCCATGGCCGTACATTCATCCGCCAGTTCCTCGGCCAGGTGGGCGGGAATGACCATCACGCCGTCATTGTCGCCGACCAGAACGTCGCCGGGAAACACCGCGACATCGCCGCAGGAGATCGGCACGTTGATGTCGATCGCCTCGTGCAGGGTGAGGTTGGTCGGCGCGGACGGGCGTGCGTGGTAGGAGGGCATGTGGAGCGCGCCGATGCCCGCCGCATCGCGAAAGCCGCCATCGGTGACGACGCCTGCGGCACCGCGCAGCGCAAGCCGCGTGATCAGGATCGAACCGGCGGTGGCGGCGCGGGCATCCTTGCGACTGTCCATCACCAGCACATGGCCGGCCGGGCAGGTTTCGATGGCAACGCGCTGCGGATGATCGGCATTGCGGAACACGGTGATCGGATTGCGGTCCTCGCGCGCCACGATATAGCGCAGCGTGAAGGCTTGGCCCACCATGGTTTCGGTCTTGGGCGAGACCGGCACGACGCCCTGGATGAACTGGTTGCGCAACCCGCGCTTGAACATGGCGGTGGCCAGAGAGGCGGTGGAAATCTTCTTGAATTTTGCGCGCGTGGCGTCGCTGAGTACGTAGTCGTTCATCGGCGTTATCCTCCTCAATAGATGTCCGGTTCGCCGGCCTTTTGGCCGAACCCGGTTTCCAGAAAATCGAAATCGCAGCCCTGATCGGCCTGGGTGACGTGTTTGGAAAACATCCAGCCATACCCACGCTGGAAGCGCGGCTCCGGCGCTTTCCATTCGGCCTTTCGGCGCGCCAGTTCTTCCTCGCTCACCAGCATGTCGAGCGAGCGGTTGGGGAGATCGAGGCGGATGATGTCGCCGTTTTTCAGGAGCGCCAGCGGACCGCCGATAAAACTTTCCGGCGAGACATGCAGCACGCAGGCGCCGTAGGAAGTGCCGGACATGCGGGCGTCGGAAATACGCAGCATGTCGCGGTGGCCCTTCTTGATCAGCGCCTTGGGGATCGGCAGCATGCCCCATTCGGGAAAACCGGGGCCGCCGAGCGGGCCTGCATTGCGCAGAACCAGAACATGGTCGGGCGTGACATCGAGGTTTTCGTCGTCGATGGCCTTCTTCATCTCCGGGTAGCTGTCGAACACCATGGCCGGACCTTCGTGCACATGATATTTCGGGTCGCACGCCGCAGGCTTGATGACGCCGCCGTTCGGGCAGAGATTGCCGCGCACCACGGCCAGCGACCCTTCGTGATAGACCGGGTTGGAGAGCGGGCGGATAACGTCGTCGTTATAGACTTTCGCGCCTTCCAGATTTTCGCCCATGGTGCGGCCGGTGACGGTCATGACCGACAGGTCGAGCCGGTCTTCCATCTGCTTCATCAGTGCGCGTAGACCACCGGCATAGAAAAAGTCCTCCATCAGATAGTCTTTTCCTGAAGGACGTACATTGGCGATCAGAGGCGTGACACGGCCAAGCGCATCGAGATCGTCGAGCGTCAGATCGACACCGGCGCGGCGCGCCATGGCGATAAGATGCACGACGGCATTGGTGGAACAGCCTGTCGCCATGGCGACGATGGCGGCATTGCGGCAGGCGGCATCGGTGACGATTTTATCGGGCGTCAGATCCTCCCAGACCATATCGACGATGCGGCGGCCGCAATCGGATCCCATGCGCTGGTGGTTGCTGTCGACGGCCGGAATGGAGGATGCGCCGGGCAGTGTCAGGCCCATGGCATCGGCGATTGCCGTCATGGTCGAAGCGGTGCCCATTGTCATGCAGGTGCCGGCCGAGCGGGCAATGCCGCCCTGTACGCCCAGCCATTCCTCATCGGAAATATTGCCGGCACGGCGTTCGTCCCAGTATTTCCAGCCATCCGAACCGGAACCCAGAATTTTGCCGGCATAATTGCCGCGCAGCATCGGACCGGCGGGCAGGTAGATCATCGGCACGCCGGCCGAGATCGCGCCCATCACGAGGCCGGGCGTGGTCTTGTCGCAACCGCCCATCAGCACCACGCCATCGAGCGGATGGGCGCGGATCATCTCCTCCGTCTCCATGGCCAGCATGTTGCGGTAGAGCATGGAGGTCGGTTTCAGCGAGCTTTCATCCAGCGACAGCGACGGCATCTGCACGGCAAAACCGCCGGCCTGGAAGATGCCGCGTTTCACGTCCTGAACGCGTTCCTTGAAATGGGCATGGCAGGTGTTGAGTTCGGACCATGTGTCCAGCACGCCGATCACCGGTTTGTCGCGAAACTCCTCTTCCGAATAACCGAGCTGCATCATGCGCGAACGGTGGCCGAAGGAGCGAAGGTCATCGGGTGCAAACCAGCGGGCGCTGCGCAGGTCTTCAGGCTTTTTCGTTTTTGGCAGGGAGCTGCTGGACATGGCAATCAACCTTTATACGGACAATTTTCGGGTGTGACGGGAAGGTCGGTTCTTTCAGCGGAGGAAAGAGCGGGCGACAAGGTCGAAAGAAGCGATGAGTGACCAATCGCTGCCCTGTTATCGGTGATGCCCCTCGCGCTGCAGATCAACAGTGCCATGATCTTTCCTCCATGCTCCGGGCGGGATGAACTGGCCCGGTTATCGCCTCTCCCAAAGCGGATAACGGCATTGAAGCACTAAAACATCAGTGCATCAACATAAAAACTGTGCTTTAGTGGAGGCGCTTGTTAAACGGGTGGCGAAGTCGATGGAAGAAACGGTCAGGGTGAGCGGAATGATCAAGGGTGGGCAACTGGATCGCTCACGGCAGGTGGCCTTGCAGGTGCATGAAATTTTGCGGGAGCGCATTCTGAAAGTGGAACTGGTGCCGGGCACGGTCCTGTCTCGCTCCAGCCTGCAGATGGAATTCGGGGTCAGCCAGACGCCTGTGCGTGATGCGCTGATGCGGCTGCAGGAAGAGGGGATGGTGGATGTTTATCCGCAATATGCCACCGTGGTCGCGAAGATCGATATCAACCATGCGCGGCAGGCGCAGTTCCTGCGCTTGTCCATAGAGCTTGAAGCCGTGCGCCGCCTGACGCAGGATCGCCCTGCCGCGACGGCAACTGAGCTGACGGAAATCCTGTTGCGGCAGCGCGCGGTCGCAACGCCTGAAACCTATGACCGGTTCGATGAGATCGACCGGGAGTTCCACCGGCATCTTTATGAGCGCATGGGTATCGAGCAATTATGGACGAATGTGCGCCGCCAAAGCGTGCATCTCGACAGGCTTCGCCGACTGAACCTGCCCATGCCCGGCAAGATGCAGACGGTGCTTTCCGAGCATGAGGCCATCGTTGAAGGTATCCGCTCCGGCAAGGTGGAGGCGGCAAGCACGGCGCTTCGCAAACATCTTTCCGGAACGCTTTCCATCATCGATGTGATCAGCGCCGAGTTTCCCGATTACATTCGCCGCTGAACCGTTCTATGAGGGGCGACTTTTTGAACGGGACTTGAGATGATGCAGAAACCCTGGAGCAAGCCGGTTGTCGTGATGATCGGCGAACCGCCGGTCGAAACTTCAATCGAGACGACACAGGCCGCCTCCTGGGCGATGATCGAGGATTGGCCGATCGAGGATGAACCGGCGTGCGATAAGGCGCTGCTGATCTTTGCCGATGTCTCCAAGGGCAAGCGCCCGGATGAGGATGCGCGTCAGGCCTTTGTGGCCGCCGCCGTCGAGGCCGGCATTCTGGTCAGCAAGTGATGGGTGAGCCACTTTTTCGCGATGCCGTGCCCGCGGATGCGGCGCGTTGTTTTGAAATCGAGACTTCGGCCTACGAGGGCGACGAGGCGGCAACGCTCGAAAAAATTGCCCTGCGGATCGGTGAATATCCTCAAGGCTTTCTGGTGCTGGAAGCTGGTGGCGAGATCGTCGGTTTCATCAACAGCGGCTGTGCACAAAACGTCGTGATGTCCGACGAGGATTTCAAGCAGCTGATCGGGCATGATCCCGATGCCGCAAATGTCGTCATCATGTCGGTTGTTGTCGATCCGGCCTTTCAGGGGCGGGGCTATTCGTCGTCACTGATGCGGGAGTTCATCGCGCGCATGGAGGGAATGGGCAAAAAGACCATTCACCTGATGTGCAAGGAGAACCATATCGGGCTCTACGAGAAGTTCGGTTATCGTTATGTGAAACCGTCTGCGTCCGATCACGGCGGCATTGCCTGGCACGAGATGGTGATGGAATTGCCGCAATCGAATTAAAGTGGTGCGGTTTGAGCCTTATCATTGTTAAAATCGGGCACCCGCATGTGAAATTCGGATGGTGAGCCCAGCCGATCTCCCTCCTTGTGGGGAGATGCCCGGCAGGTCAGAGGGGGGTAATGCTGGCGCAAATGCCTTGGTCGTCCCACCTGCTGCACCGTTGCTCACCTCCCCCAGTCACCTTTCGGTGACATCTCCCCCACAAGGGAGGAGATCGAAAGGGCGGATGGCAGCACGATCTCCGCTGTAAATCCGTCACCTGATTTGATCTCGAACCGAAAACCGTGAAGTTTCACGATGGCCGATACCAGCGTCAGGCCGAGACCAAGCCCCTTGGTGTGGCGGCTGCGGTCGGATCGGTAGAAACGCTGGGCCAGCAGTTCCCGTTCGTTTTCGGCAATGCCCGGCCCGGTATCCTTGATGCGGATCAGGACGCGACTGTCTTCCGATACCAGCGCCACCTCGATCCTGCCGCCTTCGGGTGTGTATTTCACGGCATTGTCGGCGAGGTTGGCAACGGCCTCGAACAACAGATCACGGTCACCCTGCACGGTTGCATCGATATCGGCGTGAACCGTCATCGTTAGCTGCTTTTCTTCCGCGAATGGCTCGTAGAGCTCACCGACCTCCGTAATCAGCTCGTTCAGGTCAACGCTGCCAAAGGCCTGGAAGCGGCGGGTCTGTTCTATCTCGCGAATGCGCAGCAGCGCGGTGATGATCGAAATGGCATGATCGACACCGGAAATGGCACGATCTGCCGCAGCCTGAAACTCTTCCCTGGAGGTTGCGCTGTGCCGCGCGCGTTCCAAACCTATGCGCACTCGTGCAAGCGGCGTTCTGAGATCGTGTGCGATGTCGTCGCCGATGCCTGCCAGGTTTTCGACCAGTGTCTGGATTTCGTCCAGCATGCCGTTGACGATCTGCGCCAGCTTGTCGAGCGGGTCTTCGCTATTGTGGGTTGGAAGCCGTCTGGCAAAATCGCCGGCAACGATTTCGGCGGCGCGCAACTGCATTTCGCGAATACGCCGCTGGTATCGCATGGCGATGAGAAGCGAGGCGGCAAGCCCGAGAAGGAAGGCCGGCAAAAGGCCGAATATCAGCCCGCGCCGAACCACCGATGCGGTCTGCTCGTTATCCTTGGTGCTCCAGCCGACAACGACGATAGTGCCATCGGCCAGCCTTCGGGCGACGGCGCGTGAGGGCTGGATCATCTCGCCATATTGGTCGGAGCGGTCGATATCCACCTGTATCGGCGCCTGATCGACTTCCAGGCCGGCCGGCCACTTGCTGACGCTGCCGGAAATCCGTTCGCCTTTGGCCGTAAACAATCCGGCAGGCTTGTAACGGCGCGGATCCTGTCTCAGCCTTTCCTCATACTGCGTCAGCAGTCCCTCTTTCGATTGCGCAACCATGCCATCCGATTCCTGGAGGATGAGGCTATCGAGAAAGGACACGAGTTCCTGGCTGGTGGTGACATAGGCGAAGGTGAGGCTGAGCATGATCGTTGCACCGATCGCGATGAACAGCGCAACCGTGTAACGAAATGTCGAGTTCCAGACCCAATCAATCAGGCGCGCGAAGAACAAAACCTTCTCCACGGATATTGGAAATCATCGGTGCCTCGCCCGAACCGTCGACCTTGCGGCGCAGACGGCCCATATGGACATCCACGAGGTTGGAATCCGGCACGAACTTGTATTTCCAGACTTCCTCGAACAGCATGGCCCGGGTCAGCAGCTGCTCGCAGTGGCGCATCATGTATTCGAGCAGCTTGTATTCGCGCGGCAGAAGTTCGATTTCGCGTCCGGCACGATTGGCCCTGCGTTCGATGAGGTCGATTTCGAGTGGGCCGATCCGCAGGGTTTTCGCCGATGTGTCTGCCGGACGGCGCAGCAGCGCTTCGATGCGGGCGACAAGTTCGAGAACCGCAAAAGGTTTCGTCAGATAATCGTCGCCGCCGGCGCGAAGGCCTTTGACGCGATCGTTGACGGCGCCGAGCGCGCTCAACACGAGAACGGGCGTGCGGATCTTTTCCCGGCGCAGCGTATCGATGACGGCGAGGCCATCCATGCCGGGCAACATACGATCGACGATCACCACATCGGCGTCGGCGGCGCAGGCGCGCTCAAGTCCGGTCAGGCCATCCGAGGCCCAATCGACGATGTAACCGGACTCACGCAACTCGGCGCAGATATCCTGTGCGGTGTCTTCATCGTCTTCGATCAGAACGACCTTTGTCATGGCATTTTCCCGGCTTCCGTTTGTGACGCCATCCGTGCCGTCCAGTTCCGTCGTCAGCGCGCCCTTGATCGCCCGGCGGTTTGTCCATCGCCTGCCGGCAAAGGGCGCAGGTGCGGGTGTTTACTCCCGATCTGCGGCAATTGGAATCCATTCCGGTGCCGGCTTCTGCAGTGTTTCTTAAATTCCAATTTAATGGCGTTTGTCAATTTGAAGGCGCAAACCGCGCCAACCACTGCGCGACAAGACGTCGCGCGCCCACATGCCGCTTCAGCATCCTGCCAAAAGGTTCAGCCGGGCGGTGTAACAAGACCGAGGTGCATATGCCTTCCAAGAACAACAAGATCGAAACCTCCACCGGTAGCCTCAACCTGAGCCGCCGCCAGTTGCTGGGCTCGGCCGCAACCGGCGCCGCAGCAATCGGTGTCAGCGCCATGCCTTCCTGGGCACAGAGCCAGAGTTCCGACGGCACGGTGGATGTGCTTCTGATCGGCGGCGGCATCATGAGCGCGACGCTCGGCGTTCTGTTGTCGCAGCTTGAGCCGACCTGGAAGATCGAAATGATCGAGCGTCTCGACGACGTGGCGATGGAAAGTTCCAACGGCTGGAACAATGCCGGCACCGGCCACTCGGCACTCGCCGAACTCAACTATTCGCCGATGGACGCCAAGGGCAACGTCAACATCACGAAGGCAATCGAGATCAACGAAGCCTTCCAGATCACCCGCCAGTTTCTGGCGCATCAGATCGATATGGGCGTTCTGAAGAACCCGCGTTCGTTCATCAACTCGACCCCGCACATGAGCTTCGTCTGGGGTGACAAGAACACTGAATTCCTTGCCAAGCGTTATGAAGCACTGAAGGCAAGCCCGCTGTTTGCCGGCATGCAGTTCTCCACCGACCATGCACAGATCGCCAAATGGGTGCCGATCATGATGGAAGGACGCGATCCGAACCAGAAGCTGGCCGCGACATGGAGCCCGCTCGGCACCGACGTCAATTTCGGTGAGATCACCCGCCAGTACGTTGCCTACCTGAAGAGCCAGCAGACCTTCACGCTGCGCACCTCCTCCGAGGTCGAAGATATCGTCAAGAACGAAGACGGCACGTGGAGCGTCAGCTACAGCAACACCAAGGACGGTTCCTCCACCACCGTGAAGGCCAAGTTCGTCTTCCTCGGTGCCGGCGGTGGCGCCCTGCCGCTGTTGCAGATGTCCGGTATTCCGGAAGGTGACGATTATGCCGGCTTCCCGGTCGGCGGCTCCTTCCTCGTCTGCGAAAACCCGTCGATTGCCGATCTGCATCTTGCCAAGGCTTATGGTCAGGCGGAAGTCGGCGCACCGCCGATGTCGGTTCCGCATCTCGATACCCGCGTTCTCGATGGCAAGCGCGTCATCCTGTTCGGACCGTTTGCCACCTTCTCGACCAAGTTCCTGAAGGACGGCTCGCTGTTCGACCTGCCTTCCACCGTCACGCTCGACAATATCTGGCCGATGCTGAAGGTCGGTGCCGACGAGTTCGGTCTCGTCCAGTATCTCGCTGGCCAGCTGATGATGTCGGATGACGATCGTCTGGCCGAGCTGCAGAAATATTTCCCGAACGCCAAGGCCGAAGACTGGCGCTTCTGGCAGGCCGGCCAGCGTGTGCAGATCATCAAGCGCGACGCTGAAAAGGGTGGCGTGCTGAAGCTTGGCACGGAAATCGTGGCAGCCAAGGATGGCACGATCGCGGCTCTGCTCGGCGCTTCGCCGGGTGCTTCCACCGCCGCCCCGATCATGCTCGACGTTCTGAAGAAGGTGTTTGGCGAAAAGCTCAAGACGCCGGAATGGCAGGAGCGCGTTCATGCCATCGTGCCGAGCTACGGCCTGAAGCTCAACGAGCAGGCCGAAATGCTGGCCAAGGAATGGGCGGCAACCGAAGAGCGCCTGCAGCTCGCCATCGCGTCGCCGGCCATGGATCCGGCAGCCTACGGCAAATCGGCCGCACCCGCCGGAGAGGTCAAGATGGCTCCGGGCCTCGCCCTCTAATTGTTGTCACGAATGAATGCGAAAGGCCCTGCTTGTCGGGGCCTTTTTTGCGTTTGCGCAGAGTCTGGTTCCGGTTTTCCGGCCAATCGGCTAGGGATATTGCGAAAAGAATGAAAGGCATGCGCATGACGGTTCCGGCACACCCGCTGGTCAAAGGGTTTTACGACGAGCGTACCGGCAGCATCCAGTATGTGGTTGCCGATCCGAAAACGCGAGCCTGCGCCATCATCGACCCCGTTCTCGATTATGACGAAAAATCCGGCTCTACCGCCACACGCCATGCCGATGCCATCCTTGCCTATATCGATCAGGAAAACCTGTCGCTTGAATGGATCCTCGACACGCATCCGCATGCCGACCATTTTTCCGCTGCAACCTATCTGAAAGCCAGGACGGGTGCGCCGACCGCTATCGGTGCGGACGTGGTCAAGGTGCAGGCGCTCTGGCGCAAGCTCTACAACATGCCCGACCTCGCCTGCGACGGATCGCAATGGGACCGGTTGTTTAACGATGGCGACCGGTTCACCATCGGCGAAATGCAGGCCGAGGTCATCCATTCTCCGGGCCATACGCTTGCCTCGATCACCTATCTTGTCGGCGATGCCGCCTTCATCCACGATACGCTTTTCATGCCGGACAGCGGATCGGCCCGCGCCGATTTTCCTGGTGGCAGCGCCGAGGCGCTTTGGGCGTCGATCGAAAAAATCGTTTCCCTGCCGGACGACACGCGGCTGTTTACGGGCCATGACTACTGTCCCGACGGCCGCCAGCCGCTTTGGGAAAGCACGGTGGCCGAGCAGAAGACGAAAAATATCCATCTGCAGGGAACGGGCACCGATTTCATCGCCTCTCGCAAGGAGCGGGATGCCACTTTGCCTTTTCCGAAACTGCTGCTGCATGCCCTGCAGGTTAACCTCAACGCCGGGGCACTGCCCGCGCCGGAGGACGATGGCCGGTGCTATCTCAAGCTGCCGTTGAACGCATTTCCCGACGTCAGGTGGTAAAAATACACCTTATTGATGCTTTTCAATTGTTTCATTATCGCATTAAGTGCTTTTTGCAGGAAAAATCATCAGTGATTCAACAAAATTGAGTTGTTTTGAATCTGATTTAAACACCGATTAATCATCTTGCTTATAGCTTCTGCGGCGAGCCGATGATCGGCTTGTTTCAGCGCGATGTTCTGCCCAAAAATCTTTTGACCTTGTGAGTTTCCGTGCGGCGTCGCGGGGCTTGCCCGCATCATGGTGTCCAATGACATTTCTTGCCAATGCAAAAATACGCACGAAAATACTGTCCCTGATCCTGCCCATCTGTGTCCTCGGCATCGCGGGCGTGGGCGTTCTCGCGGTCAGCTACAGCAGTTCCGACGATCGATATCATTCATTTATTTCAAGGGATAACGTCGCAGCGACCGATGTTTCCCGTGCTGCAACTTCCGTGAATTCGGTCGCTTACAGCGCCTATCAGCTGATGACATACGACCAGAGCGCCGATTTCCGCGCCTATGTCGCCAAGAATTACGAGAGCGGCAAGGGTGCCGTATTCGCGCGATTTGCCAGTGCCAAGAAACTCATTCCCGAACAGGCGGATGTGCTGAGCGTTTTCGAGAATCGCGCCAGGGCAATCACCGTGGAGACCGACAAGGCCGTTGCTTTGATCAACGACGGCAAGCTTGGCGATGCCAAGGGCGTCCTCGCCGGCATCGACCCGGAAATCGGCAAGCTGCGTGACGACCTGCGCGACTGGAACATTGCCAATACCAAGGCGGTCATCGCCGAGGCCGATGCGATTACCGGTTCGGTCAGCAATACCATCACGACTCTGCTTGCCGGTCTCGGCGTCATCTTCGCCGCCGCCATTGCCGCTTCGCTTTTCGTGGCCTCGCGCGGTATTTCCGGCCCCATCGACCATCTGCGGGCACGGATGATCTCGCTTGCATCGGGTGAGACCGCCAGTGCGGTTCCGGGCATGGAACGCAAGGATGAAGTCGGCCAGATGGCCGAAGCCGTTGCCGTCTTCCGCGACAATGCCATCGAGCGCATCAATCTCGAAAAGGAAGCCGCCGCCAACCGCAGCCTGTCGGAAAGCGAACGCCTCGAGCGTGAAGCCGCCAAGGCCAAGGAAGCCGCCGACGTCAAGTTTGCGGTCGACAATCTCGCCACCGGTCTGTCGCAGTTGTCGGATGGTAATGTCGCCTATCGCATCGACCATGGTTTTGCTGCGTCGCTGGATGGCGTTCGCAACGACTTCAACGCGTCCGCCGCGAAGTTGCAGGATGCCTTGAAGAGCGTTGCCAACAATGCCCGTGGCATCGATGCCGGCGCCAACGAGATCAAGTCTGCCGCAGACGATCTTGCAAAGCGCACGGAACAGCAGGCTGCCGCCGTCGAGGAAACCGCCGCCGCTCTGGAAGAGATCACCACCACGGTGAAGGACAGCACCAAGCGTGCGCAGGAAGCAGGGGCGCTGGTTTCGCGCACCCGCCAGGAAGCCGAGCAATCCGGAGAAGTGGTGCGCCGCGCCGTCATCGCCATGGAGAAGATCGAGCAGTCCTCGGGCGAGATCGGCAATATCATCGGCGTCATCGACGATATCGCCTTCCAGACCAACCTGCTGGCGCTCAACGCCGGTGTGGAAGCGGCGCGTGCGGGTGAAGCCGGCAAGGGCTTTGCGGTTGTTGCCCAGGAAGTGCGTGAACTGGCGCAGCGCTCCGCCAATGCGGCCAAGGAGATCAAGACCCTGATCACCACCTCCAACGAGCAGGTGCAGGAAGGTGTCGATCTCGTCGGCGCGACCGGCAAGGCGCTGGAAAAGATCGTGGTCGAGGTGCAGGAGATCAATCGTCACGTAGCGGCGATCGTCGAAAGCGCGCAGGAACAGTCCACCGGTCTCCAGCAGATCAACACTGCCGTCAACTCGATGGACCAGGAAACGCAGAAGAACGCGGCCATGGTGGAAGAACAAACCGCCGCCAGCCACGGTCTTGCCCGTGAAGTGGCTTCGCTGAACGAGCTTCTGGCGCAGTTCAGGCTGGGCGAGGCGCAGCTTGCTCGCGTTGCCCGCAGGGAAGATGCACCGGTTGCCTCACCCGCTCGCACGATGGTGCGCAAGTTGACGGGCGCCTTCAACGGCAACGCCGCCGTTGCAGTGGAGCAGAACTGGACGGAATTCTGATTTTCATGCAGGCCTGCCAAAGGTCGGCCGGCGCGAATGAACAAGATGGGGGAGGGCCGCGATGTGGCCCTCCCTTTTTTATGTTCGGGTGACCGCGCTCCGCTGCCCGAAATATAGTCATTTTTTATCGCCCGCAGCGGATGCGCATGGAGGCGGGGCGTACAAACATGTCATGGTGACGAGGTTTCCAGTCATCCGGACTGTGCGCGGACGGCGCGCATTTGAGAAACGCTAAATTATAGTCCCATTTATTATTCATTTGCACAATTATTGAGTGTTTTTTAGACAGTTGCGCGCAGGGCGGCCCTGCTTTATGTTTTGACAGTTCCGCCCATCCGGTTGGCGCATGCTCAAGGGATTTTTCGTGAAGTCATTGGAATCACTCGTTTACGATAATGAGCAGGTCGGCCGCAGTTTCGGTGTGGCAGGTGCTCCGTGTCTAACGGCTGTTCCCGTAAAAAGTGCAGGCTTTTCCGTAACGCGGTTGACGAAGGATGTGATGGGCGGTGTGCCTGTGCCCGCACGTCTGCCTGCCGAAAACGCCTATTTCCTGATGCTTTATCTGAACGACGTCAGCCATTGCGATATTCGCGCCGATGGATCGCTCACGCGGATGCGCCTCTATCCGCGCGGTTCCATCTGCCTTGTCGATCTGAAGGACGGTGTGTCGATCATGCTGCTTTCGAGGCTGGATTCGCTCGCCTTCGTTATTCCCTACGAATTGATCGACGAGCTTGGCGACCTGTCGAGCGACCTGACTGCATGTGGCCTTCATTGCCGGCGTGGCGAGGCGGATGCGGTCATCGGTCATATGGGGCAGGCGCTTTTGCCGCTGTTCGAACGTGCGGATCTTGCGTCGACCGCGACGCTCCGGCATATGGCCATCGCGCTCTGCACGCATCTCCTGCAGGACTACGGCTACCTGCCGGGCATGGCGGAAGCCCTGAGGCCCCCACCGACACTTCTGTCGAAAGTTCAGGTGCAGGCAGCAAAGGATTTCGTTCTCGAAAATCTGCACGAGAACCTGTCGGTAACCCAGATCGCGAAGGCTGCGGGCGTTTCGGCACGGCAGCTATCCGTCGGGTTTCGCGAGGCAACGGGTTACACGCCATACCAGTGGGTGCTGCAACTGCGCATCGATCTTGCAAAGGAGCTGCTGGCGCAACGTTCGCTCAGTTTGCAGACGGTTGCGCACCGCTGCGGCTTTACCGATCAGAGCCACCTTTCGCATGCCTTTACGCGCCAGACTGGGATGACACCCGGCGCCTGGCGCAATTACCGGCTTCAATAGAAGTTCGGCGCAGTTATGGCTGCCGGTCGGGGATTTATCAGCGACCTCTTGAAAACGATGCGGACTATGCGCATCTAAGGCCTACCACCCGTTCCGATGGCTTTCTGCGATACCGCCCGCGCGTCATGCGTTGCAGCGATCGTTTTCGAAGCTGTCCGGGTAAGGGCCAAGGGCGCTCCCCGAAAGGGTGAGCGCCCTTCGTCGTTTCAGGCTTCCGTTTCGTTGCGGTTTTTCGCGCGCATGAACGGCCAGCGACCGCGCAGCACGTAAAAGGCGGCGGCGGCTGACATGAGGGCAAGCGAGAACCACGTGAAGATGTAGGATGCGTGGTTGTTGGGGAATTTTATAACGGTCAGGCCACCGACGGGGGCGGCCGGCAAGGCGGGGTTGGCCTCGGCATCGATGAAATAGGGCGCTGCCGGCGCAGTGCCGCGGGCGGCAGAGATGGCTGCCACATCGCGGGAATACCAGCGGTCGTTGGCGGCATCGTTTTCACGCAGGAAACCACCACCTGGCTCCGTCATCCGCAAAAGGCCGGTTACTACCGTTTCACCTTGCACCTGACCTTCGGCCCGTTTTGCCGGATCACGACGGTCGGGGGCCACGAAGCCGCGATTGATCAGGATATGCGATCCATCGGCGGTGACGAGCGGGGTGATGACCCAGAAACCAGGACCATGCGACGTTACGGCCTGAACGAAAGTTTCCTTGTCGTTGAGGTAGGTGCCCGAGACGCGGACGTGTTTGTATTCGTCATCCGCGGCATTGACGGCGGCCGACGCCGGGGGAGGGGATACCGGCTGCGCGTGGACGCGGGCATCGACGCGGGCGATGAGATCCTGCTTCCAGAGCAATCGCTGCACCTGCCATGCGCCGAGCGCAGTGGTTGCGGCGGTGACGACCAGCATCGCGAGGAACAGAATGATGCGGCCCTTGCCGGCCGGTTTTGCATTTTCGGAAGACATGGACGGGGTGCCGTAAACTGTGGGCGGCATGTGCCGCAGCATCAAAAGAAAAGGGCGGCCGAAGCCGCCCTTTGAAGACCTTGGCCCGATCAGGGCAGGTTTCGCATCATCTCAGGCGACATCTGCGGCATCATGTTGGTGTTCAGGTGGTACATGACCCACAGGGAACCGGCCAGCGCGATGGCGACGATGACGATCGTGAAGATCAGGGCCATCATCGTCCAGCCGCCTTCAGATTTGGTGTTCATGTGCAGGAAATACACCATGTGAACAACGATCTGGATGGCGCCGAGGATCATGATCGCAGCGACCAGAGCGGCCTTGCTTTCGATGACCTCACCCATGACCAGCCAGAACGGGATCGCCGTCAGGATGACCGAGAGGACGAAACCGATCACGTAGCTTTTCAGCGAACCGTGGCTGGCCTCATGACCGTGGCTGTGGGCGTGATGCGCATCGTGTACATCTTCGTGCGAAGGGGCGTTAGAGCTCATCCGACTACTCCCATGAGATAGACAACAGAGAACACGCCGATCCAGACGACGTCGAGGAAGTGCCAGAACATCGACAGGCACATCAGGCGACGACGGTTTTCCGGGATCAGGCCGCGCTTGGAGACCTGCACCATCAGCGTGATCAGCCAGATGATGCCGAAGGTGACGTGCAGACCGTGGGTACCGACCAGCGTGAAGAAGGCCGACAGGAATGCCGAACGCTGCGGCGTCGCACCCTCGTGGATCAGGTGGTAGAACTCATAGAGTTCGAGACCAAGAAACGCGAGGCCGAACAGGCCGGTAATGCCGAGCCAGAACAGCGTTTCCGCCTTGGCGCCGCGCTCCATCTGCAGCATCGCGAAACCGTAGGTGATCGACGAGAACAACAGCATCGCGGTGTTGATGGCGACGAGCTTCAGGTCGAACAGATCGGCCGGCGAAGGGCCGGCCGCATAGTTGCGGCCGACGACGGCGTAGGTGGCGAACAGCACTGCGAAGATCAGGCAGTCGCTCATCAGGTAGAGCCAGAAACCCAGATTGGTGGAGTTTTCCGGGTGATGATCGTCCTTGAGGTAGAATTCTACCTTCTCGGACGTCTGTGTGTTGATCTCACTCATGGTTATGACACCTGCTTTGCAAGCAGTTCAGTGCGCTTGCCTTCGGTCGCGATGACTTCTTCCACCGGAATGTAGAAATCACGATCGTAGTTGAAGGTATGGGCGATGGAGACTGCGATGATGCCGACAAAAGCGACGATCGCGAGCCACCAGATGTACCAGATCAGGGCGAACGCCAGGACGACGCTGAGACCGCTGAGGATGGCACCCGTGCCGGTGTTCTTCGGCATGTGGATCTTGCGGAAGCCTTCGGTCGGGCGAACGTAACCGCGCGCCTTCATGTCATCCCAGCTGTCATGGTCGTAGACGACAGGGGTGAGCGCGAAGTTGTAATCCGGCGGCGGCGAAGACGTTGCCCATTCGAGCGTACGGCCGTTCCACGGATCGCCGGTGACGTCCTTCAGCTGTTCGCGCTTGAAGTAGCTGACGACGAGCTGGATGACGAAGGAGCCGATGCCGATCGCGATCATACCGGCGCCACAGGCAGCGATGATGAACCAGATCTGCAGGGACGGATCTTCGAACTGCGAAACACGACGGGTGATACCCATCAGGCCGAGAACGTAGAGCGGCATGAAGGCGAAGAAGAAGCCGATCTGCCAGAACCAGAAGGACATCTTGCCCCAGAAAGGATCCAGCTTGTAGCCAAAAGCCTTCGGGAACCAGTAGGTGACGCCTGCCATCAGACCGAACAGCACGCCGCCGATGATGACGTTGTGGAAGTGGGCGATGAGGAAGAGCGAGTTGTGGAGCACGAAGTCGGCCGGCGGAATTGCCAGCATGACGCCGGTCATGCCGCCGATGACGAAGGTGACCATGAAGCCGACCGTCCAGTACATCGGAACTTCGTAGCGAATGCGGCCGCGATACATCGTGAACAGCCAGTTGAACATCTTCGCGCCCGTCGGGATCGAGATGATCATCGTGGTGATGCCGAAGAAGGCGTTGACCGATGCGCCCGAACCCATGGTGAAGAAGTGGTGCAGCCATACGAGGTAGGACAGAACCATGATCACACAGGTTGCGTAGACCATCGAGGCATAACCGAACAGGCGCTTGCCGGAGAAGGTCGCAACGACTTCGGAGAAGATACCGAAGGCAGGCAGGACGAGAATGTAGACTTCCGGGTGACCCCAGATCCAGATCAGGTTCACGTACATCATCGGGTTACCGCCGAGGTCGTTCGTGAAGAAGTTGGTGCCGACGTAACGGTCGAGCGACAGAAGCACGAGCGTTGCGGTCAGGATCGGGAAGGTGGCGACGATCAGGATGTTGGTGCAGAGCGAGGTCCAGGTGAAGACGGGCATCTTCATGAAGCCCATGCCCGGAGCGCGCATCTTGACAATGGTGGCGATCAGGTTGATGCCGGAAAGCGTCGTTCCCACACCGGCGACCTGAAGGCCCCAGATGTAATAATCGACACCGACGCCGGGGCTGTAATCAGCGCCCGACAGCGGCGGGTAGGCCAGCCAGCCGGTGCGTGCGAATTCACCAACGAACAGCGAGATCATGATGATGATCGCACCGGCGGTCGTCATCCAGAACGAAAAGTTGTTCAGGAAGGGGAAGGACACGTCGCGTGCGCCGATCTGCAGCGGCACGACATAGTTCATGAAACCGGTGACGAACGGCATCGCCACGAAGAAGATCATGATCACGCCGTGGGCGGTGAAGATCTGGTCGTAGTGGTGCGAGTTGAGGTAGCCCTCGTTGCCGTTGAAGGCAATCGCCTGCTGGATACGCATCATGATGGCGTCGGCAAAGCCGCGGAACAGCATGATGATGGCGAGGATGATATACATGATGCCGATCTTCTTGTGATCGACGCTGGTGACCCAGTCCCGCCACAGCGGAACCCACCATTTCATGTAGGTGATCAGGCCGAGGGCAGCGATGCCCCCGAGCATGACGGCAAAAAAAGTCACGATGACAATTGGTTCATGGGGGATGGCATCGAGTGTGAGCCGCCCAAAGATCCATTTGGCAAGATCAGGATTGGAGAACATGGAGTAACCCGTTCATTGATTTCTTAAAGGACGCGACGCGCCAGATTCAATTGCTGTTGAGCTGAGCCGGCGCCGGCGCCTCATTGTTGTTTTCGGCTGGTGCCGAATGACCTTCGTGCGGGGCAGCTTCGCTGCGAGCCGGTTCACCCGTGGCCGGAACGGTGTCACCCATGCCGGAACCGGTGCCGTGGCCGACTTCGCCGGCATGACGGTTGTCATACTTCAGCTTTTCGCGGTTCTCGTGGCTTTCGACGCCTGCGCCGCCCATCATGTCGATGTGCATCATTTCGTTCATGCACATCTTGCCGGGTGTGGCGCACATGTTGAGAACGCGGCTGTAAAGGCCATCCTCGACGGTTGCGAAATAACGCACCGGCTCGCGTTCTGACGGCTTTTCAAGCTTCAGATAGGCGTCGCGGCTGAGCGCGGTACCGGTCTGCTTGACGCGTGCGATCCAGCTGTCGAAACCTTCATTGGTCACGCCGTGGAACTTGAAGCGCATGTGGGAGAAACCTGCGCCCGAGTAGTTGGCCGAAAGACCGTCGAACACGCCTTCCTTGTTGATGACGGCGTGAAGCTTTGTTTCCATGCCCGGCATGGCGTAGATCATGCCTGCCAGCGCCGGAACGTAGAAGGAGTTCATGACCGACGACGCTGTGATCTTGAAGGTGATCGGACGGTCGACCGGTGCCGCCATCTCGTTCACTGTCGCAACGCCGTATTCCGGATAGAAGAACAGCCACTTCCAGTCGAGCGCAACGACTTCGACTTCAAGCGGACGTGCGTCGGCCGGGATCGGGCGCTCTGCATCGAGCCGGTCCAGCGGACGGTACGGATCGAGCTTGTGGGTGCTGATCCAGGTGATGGCGCCAAGCACGATGATGATGGCCAGCGGTGCCGACCAGATCACGACTTCGAGACGCGTCGAATGATGCCAGTTGGGCTCATACCGCGCCTTGGTGTTCGAATGGCGGTAATGCCATGCGAAATACAGGGTCAGGAATAGTACCGGTACAATGATCAGGAGCATCAGGAGTACGGATACGACGATGAGATCCCTCTGCTGCGCCGCAATATCCCCCGAGGGTGACATGACGACCATGTCACAGCCGGCAAGTGCGAGGGGGATGGCGAGCGCACAGAGGCGAGAAACAAGCTTCAACAACCTAGGCATCTTTCTGTTCGAAATTC
Source organism: Hyphomicrobiales bacterium (assembly GCA_900472395.1). Lineage (GTDB taxonomy): Bacteria > Pseudomonadota > Alphaproteobacteria > Rhizobiales > Rhizobiaceae > Neorhizobium. The sequence goes on along the minus strand of UCHV01000016.1, from coordinate 146,206 downwards.
GCATTTGTTCATTTTGGACTAATGCAGCATCGCCGTAGCCTCTATGAGGTGTTTCGTCGCATCGCAACAAAAAATGCGATTGCGCAAGGGAACGAACCCTGCCGAAAATCATTTCGTGACGCAGAAGCCCCACACCGGAAGCGATTTTCCGAATAAGGCAGGAATGGGGCAAAGCCGTGGCAGTACAGCATTTGGGATTAGTCAAATAATCTAATTTTACCCCGTTGTTTCAGAATGTTCTTGATTGCTGCCCCCATTCACCGACATCATCATGATGTTGGTACCGGAATTGGAAGCGAAGGAGGACGCAATTCATGACCGTTGTCGCAATACCCTCGTCGACGTCTGCCGAAAATGACGTCAGGCACATGCACGAAGACAAGCCGGTCTCGCCTGGCAATATCGCCATCGGCGTTGTCATCGGCCGCATGTCCGAATTCTTCGATTTCTTCGTTTACGGTCTCGCATCCGTTCTGGTGTTTCCGCGTCTGGTGTTTTCGTTCGCGCCCGATCCGGTCACCGCAACGCTTTATTCGTTTGCCGTCTTTTCGCTGGCGTTTCTTGCCCGCCCGGTCGGCTCCGTCGTTTTCATGTGGATCGACCGCGTTTATGGCCGCGGAACCAAGCTGACGGCGGCACTTCTCATTCTGGGCGGCTCAACCGCCTCGATTGCATTCCTGCCCGGTTACGAGACGGTGGGAATGTGGTCGGTGATCCTTCTGGCGATATTCCGCATGGGCCAGGGTTTTGCGTTGGGAGGCGCATGGGATGGTCTGGCTTCGCTTCTGTCGCTGAACGCCCCGAAGAACCGCCGCGGCTGGTATGCGATGATCCCGCAGCTTGGCGCGCCGATCGGTTTTGCCATTGCCAGCATGCTGTTCGGTTATTTCGTCGCCAATCTGTCGGATACCGACTTCCTCAGCTGGGGCTGGCGTTTTCCGTTCTTCGTGGCGTTTGCCATCAACGTCGTAGCGCTTTTCGCACGGCTTCGCATCGTTGCCAGCAAGGAATTCGGCACGCAGCTGGAAAACCACGAACTGGAAGCCCGTCCGATCCTGGAAACCATCAGCAAACACGGGCGTGACATTCTGCTGGGTGCCTTCGTGCCGCTGGCAAGCTTTGCCATGTTCCATCTGGTGACGATCTTCCCCTTGAGCTGGGTAACGCTTTACGGCGGCCAGCCGGCGGCAGGCTTTCTGTTCGTGCAGATCGCCGGTGCCGTCGTCGGTATCATGACGATCATCCTGTCGGGCATGCTGGCAGACCGTATCGGCCGTCGCGGGCAGCTGATGATCGGCGCGATCATCATCGCCATCTTCAGCTTCACCGCACCGTTCCTGCTCGATGCCGGTCCGGCCGGGCAGGATGCGTTCATCATCATCGGGTTCGGCATTCTCGGCCTGTCGTTCGGCCAGGCATCCGGTTCGGTGTCGTTCCGCTTCAGCCAGGGATATCGTTATACCGGTGCGGCCTTCACGTCGGACCTTGCATGGCTGGTGGGCGCCGGTTTCGCGCCGCTCGTCGCACTTGGTCTTGCCAGCAATTTCGGCATCATCTTCATCGGTGGTTATCTGATCTCCGGCGCGATCTGTACGCTGGTTGCGCTCGGTCTCAGCCGCGCGCTGGATAACAGTTCGGATAGTGCCGGCACGGTGTAACGGTTTTGCCGCAATGCTGCCGATACGAAAAAAGCCCCGGCGGGATAACCGCCGGGGCTTTTTATATGGCGTCTGCGGCCTGTCGCGTCAGGCTTCGCCGGGCGTGAAGCCCAGCAGGTAGATGCCGGCAATCACGATGGCGATAAGAAAAATCGTGATGACGAATTTGACCATGCCGCGGCGGGCTTCGGGTTGGCTATTCTGCATGAAGCTGCTCCTCGTATAACTGACGGACAAGCCCGAAAGCGGGCTTGAAGCGTCAACCCCTTGGCAGCGGAGAAGTTCCGTTTCTTGACGGGAGTTCGGCAATACTGCGTCGTATCAGGTGGCGCGTGGAGGCGGCACGGATTCAGCGAGAAAGGCGGCCTGCAAGGCCAGGATCAGGTATTCAGCCAGAAGGGCATGGAGACCCAGGCCACGATAATGGCGGTGCCGACGATCCATCCGAAAACTTCAAGGCGTAGTTTGTCGTTCATGGCTGCTTCCTCTGAGGAGACAGCATATAGCGCCCGATCATGTCAGGCGTTAATCACTTAACGCAACAGGGTGTTACAATCTGCGCCGCCCGTCGATCAGCTTACGGAAAAACCGGGAAGTAATCTGCCGATATGTGCCGAGGCTTCCACAATTCCCGGATAGGCCCAAAGGAACCAGCGCGCGGCCAGAATTACCCCGACAAGTACCGCCATGACAATCCAAGGCTTCACGATCGTTCTCCGTCACCTCCGGCAACGACGACAATATCGATAAAAAGTCGCGGGATTGCAAATGGTGCACCCATCACAATCATAAGAGGTTCGGCCTCTCTCCCGTTCACCATTGCGAATGTGTGGCTATCTCCGGCAAGACCAAAAGCCAAGAGCCCTCCCGTTTCCGGAAGGGCTCATGAGAACTACCAGTCGCGATATTCGCGGTAGTCACGATAGTCTCGGCGATCCCGCCATTCCCTGCGTTCGCGGCGATCTCGCCACTCCCGCCGATCGCGCCATTCCCGGCGGTCCCGCCAGTGATCGTGGCGATCCCAGCGACGCTCATAACGCGGTGGCGGCCTGTTGGGGCGGCAAAAGCCGCGGGGGGACAGGTGAAAGCCGGGGCCGCAATAATAATCGACGTTTTGCACTATCGAGGCCGCGGGCGCGGCAGGCGCCCCGATCGGCATCGCGTTGGCGCCGCTACCGAGCAGCGTTCCGAAGATTAGTCCGGCGCTCAAGATCAATCCGCGCATGGTCATATTCCCTCCTTTTGGGATGGAGGGATTTGGCACTTTGGCCAGTGAACCGTGGATGAACGAAAAGTGATCCTTTGGTGGCCGATATCGGGCCATTTTGGGAAGCGGTTGCGCTTGACACTGCCCCCACGTCACTACGCGAGTTTATGGCTCCAGAAACGAAAAAACCCCGCAAAAGCGGGGTTGTTCTGGCTGGTCGGAGTGGCAAGATTCGAACTTGCGACCCCCACGTCCCGAACGTGGTGCGCTACCAGACTGCGCTACACTCCGTATCCAGCGGGGGTTTCTATAATCGAGCCGCTTTCCGCGCACAAGCGGTAAAGCGAATAATTTTCGTATTTTTTGTGACAGGATTTCCGTCGCAGCCGAGATTGCCCGGAAGTCTTGACGTATGCAGGATTTCTCAACAAGCCCAAAGGCTTGGCAGAACTGGCAATCGTCATTTCTGCGGCCGCCCCCTGCTTCCCAGCGGCAATCTGGAAAGCAGGAAGAGCCTCGCGCGGGGGTTATTTCTCGTGGTAATAGCTGGAAAACTGGCTGTGATAATACTCGTTAGAGCCATGCTGGCCGTAGAGCTTCATCTTTTCCATATCGACCTTGTTGAGAACGACGCCGATACATTTGGCGTGCAGTTCCGCATCGGCGAACAGGGTGTTGCGCACCACGGCCGGTGAGGTTTCACCCCATTTGACCACCATCACGATGGAATCCAGCATCGGTGCGACGGCACGCGCATCGACGACCGCGCCGAGCGGTGGCAGATCGACGATGATGTAATCGAAATTGCGGCGCAGCGTTTCCATGATCCGGCCCATGACCGGCGAGGCCAGGAGATCGGACGAATGCGGTACGCGGCGACGCACCACCGCCGGCAGGAAGGCGAGGCGTGTCTGCGGGTCGAACATCAGCGTCTGGTCGAGCGGCTCATTGGTGGTGAGCGCTTCCAGGATGCCGCGTTCGGCGTGCATGGCGAGTGCGCGCGTGGCGCCCGGATTGCGCAGGTCGGCATCGAGCAGCAGCGTGCGCGAACCCTGCATGGCGAGAAGGCCGGCAAGGTTGGCGGAAATCGTGGTCTTGCCTTCGCCCGGCAGCGCAGAAACAACGCCGATAACCTTCGCGCCTTCGCCAGAGAAGGAGAGATCGGCAGCGATCTTGGCGCTGCGCAGCGTTTCGGAGAACTGTGAGAGCGGGTGGTCTATGCTGTAGCGATAAGCGTTGTTCAGCGGGCGGATGATGCCGGGGCGTGCCGGCTCGGCACTGTTGGCCGGTGCCTTGATGTCGGTCAGGAGAGGCGCAAGGCCGAGATATTCGAGGCCGAGCTGATCGCGCACCTGATCGCCTGTGCGGAAGAAGCGGTCACGGAACTCGCGGAAACCACCGATCGACGCGCCGACCATCAGGCCGAAAAAGGCGAAAAGCACCATCAGCATCGGCTTGTTGGGCTTGCTCGGCTTGATGGGCGGGGTGGCTTCGGTGATCACGCGCGCTTCGGTAACCGGGAAGGACTGCTGCTGCATGGCTTCCTGATAACGCGCCAGAAAAGTCTGGTAGAGGTTCTTGTAGCTTTCTGCCGAGCGTTCGAGTTCACGCAACTGTACCTGCGTCTCGCCGGCCATGGCGGAAACGGAGGTGAGGCTCGTGACATTCTCCTCCAGCGATTTCTGCTTGGCCTTGGCGACGTCGAGTTCGCTCTGGTAGCTTTCGGCAATGCGGCCGAGCTCTTCGAACATCTGTTGTTCATATTGCGCCATTTCACCGCGCAGACGGGTGGCCTGCACATGGTTCTCGCCGAATTTCTGCGAGATTTCGGCTTCCTTGCGCGATGCGGTCAGATATTTGTCGCGCAGGTTGGCAGAGATCGAATTGACCAGCGCATCGGTGACGAGAGCGTCGGAACGGCGGTCGTTGACGATGGTCTGGATGCGATTGTATTTCGCCTGGGCACGCGCGGTATCGGCTTGTGCCACGATCAGCGAACTGTTGAGTTCCGACAGCTGCTGTTCGTTGATCAGCAGGCCGTCCTTCGCCGCGATCAGGCCGTTGTCACGGCGGAATTTCTGCACCGCGAGATCGGAATCCATCACCTGTTGCTTGAGTTCCGCCAGCCGCTGTTCCAGCCACTCGCTGGCGCGGCGGGTGGATTCGAAACGGGCGTTGAACTTGTCCAGCAGATATGTGCTGGCATAGGCGTTGGCGATATCCGAGGACAGCTGTGCTGAGGCCGACGTATAACCGAGATTGATGACGTAGGACTGTCCGCTGCGGGCAACCGCCATGTTCTTCTGCAGGACAGTCCGCGCGATGGTCCTGATGCTTTCCTGCTGCTCGGCCTCGGAGCGGAACCACCGCATGATGTTGAGCGGTCCGAGAAGTTTTCCAATCGAGAAGCCCGCCGTGCCCATGAAGGCTTCGTTTTGCGTCAGGTTCAGCTTGTCGATGACGGCGTTGGCAACGCTGTCGGATTTGATGATTTCCAGCTGGCTCAGAATGGTGGCTTCGTCATCCACCGTCACGCGCGACTGGGTTTCCGTCATTTCGGTGACGACACCGCTATTGCCGCGATCCATGATGAGGCTGGTATAGGCGGTGAATTGCGGCACCGTCGTCGAAAGATAGGCAAAACCGATGGCTGCGAAGACGATGATCATGGCGGCCATGATCATCCATTGCCGGCGGATCATCGCGAGAATGGCGTCGAAATCGATCAGAGTAATTTCCGGATCGCTTGCTCCCTGGCCAATTTGTCCCTGGCCTTGCTGAAAGGAGAGCTGGTCTGGAATCCTCATCAAGTGCTCCTCATGGTCCCTGAATGGCTATCGCATTAAACCGGTTGCCATGGTCGGCCTCCGGGCAAGGATCTGGGTTTCCGAGGCAGCCGCAGTAACGGCTGCGAGAGTTGTTGCGTCAAGGACAGCCTTGCCGCCACTTCGAAGAAGACATCATCACGTCATCTCCGACGAAATTAAGGAAATGGCCCGGCGCTGCCAAAGGCAACATGCCGGGGCCCCTGACTACTGCATCAATTGACTACGGTATCAATCGATCAGCCGAGCGGCGTCCTGATGGTCGCCGCCCGGTCATGAGCGGCTTAGTGCAGGCCGATGCCGTGATAGGCAAAACCGTGCTTTGCAACTTCCGCCGGGCGGTAGATGTTGCGCAGGTCGACCAGGATAGGGCTCTTCATCATGCCCTTGGCGCGCGGCAGATCGAGGGCGCGGAACTGGTTCCACTCCGTCACGATGACGATGGCATCGGCATCGGCGATCGCTTCATAGGGACCAGCGACGTATTCGATGCCTTCGATCAGCTTTTTGGCGTTTTCCATGCCTTCCGGATCGTAGGCGGCAACGGTTGCGCCGCCGTCCTGCAGGGTCTGGATGACCGCAATCGCCGGGCTGTCGCGCATGTCGTCGGTGTTGGGCTTGAAGGTGAGGCCGAGCACGGCGATCTTCTTGCCGCGAACATCGCCTTCAAGCGCCGAGATGACCTTGCGGCCCATGGCGCGCTTGCGGTTGTCGTTGATCGAAATCGTGGTCTCGATCAGGCGCACCGGGCTTTCATGGTCCTGCGCGGTCTTGGCGAGTGCCAGCGTATCCTTCGGGAAGCAGGAACCGCCGTAACCCGGGCCGGCATGCAGGAACTTTGCGCCGATACGGCCGTCGAGGCCGATGCCGCGGGACACGTCCTGCACATTGGCGCCGACTTTTTCGCACAGGTCGGCAATCTCGTTGATGAAGGTGATCTTCATGGCGAGGAAACCGTTGGCGGCGTATTTGATCAGCTCGGACGTGCGGCGCGCGGTAAACAGCAACGGTGCCTGGTTGAGATAGAGCGGGCGGTAGACTTCGGTCATGACGCCACGGGCGCGGTCGTCGTCTAGGCCGATGACGATACGGTCAGGACGCTTGAAGTCCTCGATAGCGGCGCCTTCACGCAGGAATTCCGGGTTGGAAACCACGGCGATATCGGCATCGGGATTGGCCTGCTTGACGATGCGCTCAACCTCGTCGCCGGTGCCGACCGGTACGGTGGACTTGGTGACGACGACGGTGAAGCCGGTGCAATGCTCGGCGATTTCCTTCGCGGCGGCATAGACATAGGAGAGATCCGCATGGCCGTCACCGCGACGCGACGGCGTTCCAACGGCGATGAACACGACATCCGCATCCTTGACGCTGCCGGCGACATCGGTGGAAAAGGTCAGGCGGCCGGACTTCACGTTTTCGGCGACGATCTGGTCGAGACCCGGCTCGTAAATCGGCATGACGCCCTTTTCGAGAGCGTCGATCTTGGACTTGTCTTTGTCGACGCAGATGACGTCATGGCCGAAGTCCGCAAAGCAGACGCCGGAGACGAGACCGACGTAACCGGAACCGATCATGGTGATACGCATATTCCCTCGCGTGTTAGGACTAGGTTGATGCTGCAGCGCGGCATTATTGTGTCAAATTCTGTTTCAGGACAACGACAAAAGCCACTTTCTGACAGAGAATTCGATTGTGGGCGCCACCTTAGCTGGGGCGTAAGCCGGTTCTTTCAATCCACATTCTTAACCGAGTTTACCGGTCAGGCCAAATTAACCCTTCAATCGTGACTTTTCTGCCGCAGGGCGCACAAGTTGATGATCCATCATATTTATGGCGGCTTTTATGTCTTTGATACAAATATGTTTTATTTGCGTCGTATGATCCAGACAGGGCTCAATGCCACCGCCGTGAGCAATCTTGAGCGATGAACAGAAATTCACCTTTGTTTCCAAATATGGTCACTTTTTAAATATCTGAGTGACCCTTGTCATACGCATTCCAGCGCCTAATTCCGGCCGGCGGGTTGGTGAAGAAAGAGTGAAAGGGCAAAGTTGACAGGCAGACAGAAAATGTTGCTTTGCAGCATCAAAAGTGCAAACCTGCGGCTACGGCCATTGCTGAATGCAAGGAATTCAAGTCGCCGGCAGACCCTTCGAGGGCTGTCGATCTGAATTTCTGAAGAGGCAAACGGACTGCGTATCGAATGCCTCTGTCCAGAATACCTTTTTTGACCGAAAAGGGCTCTCATGAAACTGACGGGTGCGTTATGAAAATCGAACGATTGCCGCTGGCTGGCTTGGCCAAGATTACACCGACGCGATTGGGCGATCACCGGGGATATTTTTCCGAAGTTTTCAAGGATGGCTGGTTCCGCGAAAACGTTGCAGACGTTGATTTCGTACAGGAAAACGAGTCTCTTTCGGCCGCGGTCGGCACGGTGCGCGGCCTGCATTTCCAGCTGGAGCCGTTTGCGCAGGGCAAGCTGGTGCGTTGCCTGGCGGGCAGGATTTTCGACGTCGTCGTGGACATTCGTGTCGGTTCGCCGACCTATGGTCAGTGGTGTGGCGCCGAGCTTTCCAAGGAAAACGGCGAGCAGCTGTGGGTGCCGGCCGGTTTTGCGCACGGTTTTGCGACGCTCGAGCCCGACAGCATCATCTATTACAAGGTGACCGCGCCTTACAGTGCCGAGAACGACCGCGGCCTTTATTGGAACGACCCGGCGATCGGCATCGAATGGCCGTTGCCGCTCGAAAATGCAATCCTGTCCGACAAGGACACGAAACAGCCGAAGCTGGCGGATCTGCCGCCTTCCTTCACCTACTGATTATCGCCCAGAGCTGACGAATAACGGAGTAGACATATGCGTATTCTCGTGACCGGCGGAGCGGGTTTTATCGGTTCGGCGCTCGTGCGCCATCTCGTCAAAAACGTTGGCGCCGAAGTGCTCAATGTCGACAAGCTGACCTATGCCGGCAATCTGGCCTCCTTGAAGGAAATCGAGGGCGCCGCGAACTACCAGTTCCTGCAGGCCGATATCTGCGATCTGCAGAAGATGTCGGAGGCGATGACCTCGTTCAAGCCGGACCGCATCATGCACTTGGCCGCGGAAAGCCATGTCGACCGCTCGATCAGCGGCGCTGCCGATTTCGTTCAGACCAATGTCATGGGCACGTTCTCGCTGCTGGAGGCCGCCCGTCATTACTGGAACGACCTGTCGCCGGCACGGAAAGAAGCGTTTCGTTTCCTGCATGTTTCGACCGATGAAGTTTACGGTTCGCTCGGCGATGAAGGCCTGTTTGAGGAAGTCACGCCTTACGATCCGTCCTCGCCATACTCCGCTTCGAAAGCCGCGAGTGACCATCTGGCCATCGCCTGGCACCGCACCTATGGCCTGCCGGTCGTCGTATCGAACTGCTCCAACAATTACGGCCCTTACCATTTCCCGGAAAAGCTGATCCCGCTGATCATCCTGAACGCCATGGATGGCAAGCCGCTGCCGGTTTACGGCGAGGGTGTGAACATCCGCGATTGGCTTTATGTCGAGGATCACGCACGCGCGCTCGACCTGATCGCCTCGCGTGGTCGTCTGGGTGAAAAATATAATGTCGGCGGCCGCAACGAGCGCCGCAATATCGATGTCGTCAAGCGCATCTGCTCGCTGATGGACGAGTTGCGTCCCAAGGCGACGCCGCATGCGGATCTGATCACCTACGTCACCGACCGGCCGGGTCACGATGCGCGGTATGCCATCGATGCCACCAAGCTTGAGACGGAGCTGGGCTGGAAGGCGCAGGAGAACTTTGACAGCGGCATCGAACGCACCGTGCGCTGGTATCTCGACAATGAATGGTGGTGGCAGCCGCTGCGTGAGGGCGTCTATTCCGGCGAACGTCTCGGCGTTCTGAAGAAGGGCTGAATGATGCGCATAGCCGTCACGGGAAAACAGGGTCAGGTGGTGACCGCGCTGATCGAGCGCGGACCACAGGCAGGCGTGGAAATCGTTGCCGTCGGCCGACCTGAGCTGGATCTTGCCGATCCGGCCTCGGTCCGCAAAACTCTTGCCGAACTGAAGCCGGATGCGATCGTCTCGGCGGCTGCCTATACGGCCGTCGACAAGGCCGAAAGTGAGCCGGAACTGGCCTTTGCCGTCAATGCAAAAGGCCCGCAGGCACTGGCCGAAGTGGCAAACGACTTGAATATTCCGGTCGTGCACCTGTCTACCGATTATGTGTTTCCGGGCGACAAGGACGGCATCTATCTGGAAACCGATACGACCGGTCCGGTCTCGGTCTATGGGCAGTCGAAGTTGGCGGGCGAAGAAGCCGTTGCTGCGGCCACGCCCAACCACGCCATCCTGCGCACGGCATGGGTCTATTCACCTTATGGCGGCAACTTCGTGAAGACGATGTTGCGGCTGGCGGAAACCCGCGATGCCCTGAATGTCGTGGCCGACCAGCATGGTACGCCGACCAGCGCGCTCGATATCGCAGATGCGGTGATTGCGATTGCCAAACGTCTTGCAACCGATCCCGATGCAAAACTGCGCGGTGTCTTTCATCTGACCGGCAGCGGTGAAGCGACCTGGGCGGAGTTTGCCGAGGAAATCTTTGCCGGCCTGAAGGAAAAGAACGGCAAGGCTGTCTCGGTCGGCCGCATCACCACGGATGAATATCCGACGCCAGCCAAGCGGCCTGCCAATTCGCGGCTGTCGAACGACAAGCTCGCCAAAACCTACGGTATCGTGCTGCCGGACTGGAAACAGTCGACGACGGTGGTGCTCGACCGGCTTCTGGCTGAGGCGAACAGCTAAGTATCAGGCCTGTGCGCCTCTTGGCGCCAAGGCATTCCAGCGATCAGTGCGGACCAGAAACATCCGCCCTTACACGAAGGAAAAAGCATGAAGGGTATCATTCTCGCCGGCGGCTCCGGCACGCGGCTTTACCCCATCACCATGGCCGTCTCCAAGCAGCTGATGCCGGTTTATGACAAGCCGATGATCTATTATCCGCTGACCACGCTGATGCTGGCCGGGATCAAGGAAATCCTGATCATCACCACGCCGCATGACAACGAGGCGTTCAAGCGGCTGCTCGGCGACGGCAGCCAGTGGGGCATTTCCATCGAATATGCGGTGCAGCCAAGCCCGGACGGTCTTGCGCAAGCCTTCATCATCGGTGCTGATTTTGTCGGATCCAACCCTTCGGCATTGATCCTTGGCGACAACATCTATTACGGCCACGGCCTGCCGCAGTTGATGCGCCCGAAAGACGGCACGGAAAAGGGCGCACGGGTATTTGCCTATCACGTCACCGATCCCGAGCGTTACGGCGTGGTCGAGTTCGACGCCTCGATGAAGGCCTTGTCGATCGAGGAAAAGCCGGAACACCCGAAGAGCAACTGGGCGGTCACCGGTCTTTATTTCTACGACGAACAGGTCATCGACATCGCCGCCAACCTGAAGCCTTCGCCGCGCGGCGAGCTCGAAATCACCGACGTCAACCGCATCTATCTCGAGCGGGGCCAGCTTTCGGTCGAACTGATGGGCCGCGGTTATGCCTGGCTCGATACGGGCACGCCGGACAGCCTGCTCGATGCTGCCGATTTCGTCGGCACGTTGGAAAAGCGCCAGGGCTTCAAGATCGCCTGCCCGGAAGAAGTCGCTTACCGCATGGGCCATATCGATGACGCACAGCTGGAAAAGCTCGCCGTCAAGCTCGGCAAGAGCAATTACGGCCAGTATCTGATGAAGCTTTCCAAGACCAAATACGACCTGGGTTTCTGAGGCCCGAAGCGTTGAGAATTACGCCCTTTGGGAGGAGGGCGGCACGACCGGCACAAAGCAATCCGGCAACAATTTGAGGTGTGAATGCGTATTCTGGTGATCTCGGCGATGTTTCCGCCCAACATTCTTGGCGGCGCGGAAATTTCGGCGTTCAACCTCACGACCTGGCTGCAGAAACAGGGCCACGAGATCGGCGTGCTGACGGCTGCAAAGTCTCCGGACGAGGTCAAGTACGGCGAGATGGTCGACGGGATGAAGATCTGGGCGCTCTACATGCCGAGGCCTTACCCGATCTTCAAGCAGGGCCGTGGCGTCTCGAAATTCAAGAAACCGCTCTGGCACCTTCAGGATCACCTCGATCCGCGCAACCCGAAGATGGTGGCCAAGGTTCTGGACGAGTTCAAGCCGGATTTCTGCAACGTGCATTACATTACCGGTATCGGCCACAATGTGCTGCCGGAGCTGGGCAAACGCGATATCCCGGTCATGTATGTGATGCCGGACATGGCGCTTTCCTGCGTCAAGCTGACGATGTTCGTGGACGGCAAGACCTGCGAGACGCAGTGCGGGCCGTGCAAGATGTCGGCCGGTTACAAGCGCCGCGGCATTCGCGCCATGCGCCGCATCGGCTTCTGTTCCCCCTCGCGGGCGAACCTGGAGCGCAATGCGATGTTTCAACCGCTGGCCGATTATCCGATGGCGCATATCCTGAACGCCAACAAATATCCGCCGCCGACAAAGGCGCGCGAGCCGAGCGATATCGTGCGTTTCGTTTATGCCGGTCGTCTGGAATCTGCCAAGGGTGTCGATGTCCTCTTGGAAGCTGCCGAGGAACTGGCCGAAAAATGGCCGTTCACTTTCAAGGTGGTCGGCTCCGGTCAGGATGCGGATGCGCTGCAAGCCCGGTTCGGCCATCACAAATGGCTCGAATTCACCGGCCACGTGCCGCTGCAGACGGCCATCGACAATATCGGCGGCAGTGACGTGCTCTGCATCCCATCGATCTGGATGGAAAACTCGCCGGGTGTCGTCATCCAGGCGCTGGGCATGAGCGTGCCGGTCATCGGCAGCCGCGTCGGCGGCATTCCGGAACTGGTGCAGCATGACGAGAACGGCATTCTGGTGCCGCCGGGCGATAAAAATGCCTGGCGTGACGCGCTGGAAGAGGTGCTGGCCGACCGGGAAAAGCTGGAACGTTACAAGGCCAATGCTGCATCGAAGGCGGGGGAGTTCGACCAGGACTATCTTGGCGGGCGATATCTCGAATTCATCGACCAGATCCAGAATTTCGACGGGCGGGTGGCCGTTTGAGGCCACTCGTCGAATTCCATGCGTCGCAAGCGATTTCGGCTCTCAAGCCGAACGACATGCGCAAAAGCAGGAAAAACGACATGAAGACTGTAGAAACGAAGGCTTTTCGCACGGCGCTTTTCAGCGCCTGCTTCACTGTGCTTGCCTGCGCTTCGTCGGCCTTGGCGCAGTCGGTGACGTTCGAAAAGCCTGCGAACAAGGACTTTGTCGCTCCGATCATCGGCGCCAACACGCATTTCGGTACGGTGCGGGTTCTCGGCTACAAGGATGCCCACAAGGTTCGCGATCAGCTTTCCCAGATAGGCGCGACCTCCTATCGCGATTACATGCCGTGGCAGTCGTTCAACTTCCCGCCCTCAGGTCCGGTTCTGGCCAAGTCCGGTCGGTTGATGAACTTTCTGCCGCAGGCCGGCATCACGCCGATGATCAATCTCGGTCTTGCCAATTCCGGTGTCAAAGGCGGTGTGCCGCCGGTGAGCGATTCAGCGCTCGAACTGTTCGAGGATTATGTCGGCAAGGCCGTGGAGCTGACGCAAGACTACGATCCGATCTACGAGATCTGGAACGAATGGAACATGTATATCGGCACCGGCAAGCCGCAGGCGCGCATCATGGGCGAAGGTCCGAAGGACGATCCGCGTTCGGCCAGCCATTATGTGCGCGTCGCCAAGGTGGCGGTCGAAAAAATCCGGCAGGTGAACCCAAAGGCGAAGATCGTTGTCGGTGCCGTTGGTGACGACGAGGATTGGGGCTGGGCCAAGGCGATCGTGCGCGATGGCGTGATGGAAGGCGCCGATGGGCTTTCCGTGCATCTTTACAATCAATGCTCTGCCAATCCGCATGACCGCACGGCGGAAGAAATGATCGAGCGGGTTGAGACACTGCAGGCGGATCTGAAACAGGTTCGCGGCGGAGCCGAGACGCCTCTTTATATCACCGAGTTCGGCTGGCCGACCTCGAAGGGCAATTGCGGCATGCCGCTCGATACCTCGGCCTATAATTTCGCCCAGTTCATCCTGCATTCCTCCGCAATCCCTTACATCAAGGGTGTGTGGATGCACGAATTGAAGAACATTTCGCCGGACCCGGCGGAGCGTGAAAGCAATTACGGCCTCTTTTCCTATGAGGATCAAGCCAAGCCGGCTGCCTGCTTCATGGGAGCCGCTGCCGAACTGGTGAAGTCGGCTGAAAGCGTCGAAATTCGCGAACCCAGACCAGATGTGTTTGTTGCGCGGTTTGCCTCCGGCGAAGGACAGAAGATCGTTTTGTGGACGAAAGGTGACTGGGTGAAGGCGGGATACACGTCTTCGTCGCAGCCGGTGAAAACCGAAGCCATGTGCGAACAGCAAGGCCTTGCAAAGGCCGATCCCGGCCGCATTGCCCCGGCGCCTGTTGTTCTCGATTTTTCCACGCAGGATCCGGTTACGATTACGTTGGGCGAGGTAAAGCAATAATGTCGGTTCTTTCCTTCGTTCGATCCCTGTTTTCTGCAGCCGGTGCCGCCAAAACCACATCCGGCGTGCGCAGCCGTATCTGGGTGATCGGCCCGATGCCGCAGCCGCTCAACGGCCAGACCAACTACAATCGCCACATCGTTGCCGAGTTCGAAAAACATGCGCCGGTAACGGTGCTGCCGACCGGCGGCTCCGGCGCGGAAAAGATCGCCGCCGCCATCGTGCTGCCGCTGATCATCCTGTTTTCCATTCCGCGCACCGACCACGTTTATACCTCGCCGCCTGGGCAAAACGGTCTTTGGCTGTTCATGGCCAGCCTTGCGGCGCTGCGTCTCAAGCGGCTGGATCATTTCATCCACCACCATTCCTTCCGGCCGATCAATCTGGGACCGACCCGTTCGGCACGGACGCTGGTTGCGGTGAGTGGTCCCTATCAGCGCCACGTCTTTCTGTCGGAAAAAATGCGGGACCGATATGCGGAGCTCTATCTGACGCCGGCCCTCAAGGCGCGCAGTTTCGTGCTGCCCAATGCCTACCTGTTTTTCGAGGAAAAACCGGCTGGGGCCGTTCGCAGCGGTCCGATCACGATGGGGCACCTGAGCGTTCTCACCCGCGAAAAGGGCGTGGATTATCTGATCGCGCTGGCTGAGCGCATCTTTGCCAAGCGAGACGATTTCCGCTTCGTGCTGGCCGGCCCGGTGCGCGACGAAAGCCTGAAACAGGAAATTCTGGCGTTCTGCCAAAAGTATCCCGACCGCGCCGAATATCTCGGCCCCGTTTATGACGATGCCAAGGATGCCTTTTACCAGCGGCTCGACATGTTCGCGTTGCCTTCGCGTCTGATCGACGAGGCCGATCCGCTGGTGATCCTGGAAGCCTATGGTTATGGCTGCGACATCCTCGCGTCGTCGACGGGCTGCATCCCCGAGCGCCTGCGCAGCGGCGACCGCATCATGTCCTTCGATCTCGACAGGGATACGGATCTTCTCGACCGCGCCATCACCGATCTCGCCGCCAACCGGCAGGAAACTGCCGATGCAGGACGTGCGCATATCGCAGCCATGTATCGCCGCTCGGTGGCGCAGGCCAACATCTTCTTCGGAGCGCTGGATATCGACACACCTGCCGATGCCGACGCTGTCTTCGACACCGGAACCGGCTTTTTGCCGGGAACGCCGGGGAAGGCTTTATCATGACTTTCAAACCAAAAAATCTTCGCCGAATGCTTCAGCTGCCAACCCTGCAAACGTTGGTGCAGCGCACTTCATCCCATCACGAACACATGGGTCAAAGATGACAAACAAATCGCCTCTCAACGTCATTGTCGTCAATTTCCGCACCGCCGGCCTCACCATTCGCTGCGTGGAATCGATGATAGAACAATCCGTCGCAAAACCGGAGGAGATCGTCGTCGTCGACAATCTGTCCGGCGATGACAGCGTGCCGGTGCTGCGCGCGAAGCTGCCGGTCGGGGTGAGACTGATCGCCTCCGACCGCAATGCCGGCTTCGGTGCCGGTATCAACGAAGGTTACAAACATACCAACGCGGATTATCTGCTCGTGCTGAACCCGGATACCTATTTCGAGTTTGACAGCGTTGCGCGGGTGATGGACCTGATGAACCGCGATCAGAGCGTCGGCCTTGTCGGTCTCGATCTCGTCAACCCGGATCGCAGCCGCCAGTATTCGGCGCGCCGCTTTTACTCCATCCTCGATATCGGCGCCCGGCGTGTGAACATGCTTGGAAAGATGTTTGCCGGCCGTATCGACCGTCACCTGATGCGCGAAGCATGGCGTGATGGAAAACCGTTCGAGGCCGAATGGGTGATGGGCACAGGCTTTGTCATCCGCAGCGAGCTTTATGCGCGCCTGAACGGCATGGACGAGGCCTATTTCCTTTATATGGAAGATGTCGATCTGTGCGCGCGGGTATGGCGGGCCGGCCAGAAAGTCATCTGCTATCCGGGCGCGCAGCTTGTGCACGATCACCAGCGATCGAGCGCCGCAAGCCCCTTCAGTTTTGCGGGCCGTGCGCATCTGCGCAGCCTGGTGATGTTCGGCCGCCGCTTCTCGTTGCCGCTGGTTCGGTCGCCCGGCCTTAAAAAGATCATGCGTTCCTGAGATTGGAAGTTAACTTGGGGGGATTTCGTTTGTCGGATCACATCAGCGCAGTCGACAGCGTCACGGTGCTCCGGCAGGCACGCCCAGTCGAACGTCGGGAGCCGGTGGAGAATTCAATCGAGCCCGTTCGTCCCGTGGGGCGCGTAAAAAAGATGAAGATACTGCACGTCTGCGAAAGCATTATCGGTGGTACCGGCTCCTATCTTGCCGAACTGATCCCGCATCAGGTGAAGGCTTATGGGCGTGAGAACGTGCAGCTTCTCGTTCCCGAAACGCATTTCGATTTCATCGACCCGGCCATTCGCGAATGCGGTGCGCAGATCGTTACCTTCAAGCGGCCGACACGACTGTTCGGTTCATTCCTTCTGGTTCAGCGTTACCTGCAGGCGGTGCGTGAATTCGCCCCCGATGTGGTTCACGCGCATTCCTCCGTTGCCGGCATCATCGTGCGTGTGCTCGGGCTGCGCCGACAATATCACATCGTGTTTTGCCCGCATGGCTGGTCGGTGGACATGCAGGGCGCGCGTTATGTGCGCGGTTTTGCCGAAATGATGGAGCGTCGGCTCGGGAGTGCCGCCGACAGCATCATCGTCATTTCGAAACACGAATACAGGCGCGCCATGGAGCTGGGCCTTTCGCCCACCAAGGTGACGCTGGTGGAAAGCGGTATCGACCGCGATGTGCCGCCGGTGCCTGCTGCCGAATGGCAGGATGACCGTATCCGCCTTCTTTATGCCGGACGCTTCGACTACCAGAAAGGTGTCGATATTCTTCTCAAGGCCGTCGAAGGGCTGGGAGATCGTTTCAGCGTTCGCCTGGTCGGCGGTTTTGCCGTCAGCGAGGAAAACATGCCGGAAATACTGCCGTCGCATATCGCCCAGCTTGGCTGGATGGATCGTGATGGCGTTTACGCGCAGATGAAGGCGTGCGACGTGCTTGTCGTGCCATCGCGCTGGGAAGGTTTCGGCCTTGTCGCCATCGAGGCCATGCGCATGCAGAAGCCGGTCGTGGCGGCTGCCGTCGGTGGTCTTGTGGAAATTCTGGGCGATGGAAAATATGGAATGCTGGTGCCGCCGGAAGACCCGGATGCTCTGCGTGACTGCCTTGCCGGCCTGACCCGCGAAACGCTGACGGAATTCGGTGAGGTCGGCCGAAAACGCTTCCTCGCTTCCTATACATCCGATCGCATGGTGCGACAGATCGACGACGTCTACGTTTCGATTGCCGCCACGCGAGCAGCGGAGCCGCAGACCGTATGATTGCCAGACGCTACCAGAGCGATACGCCGAAAATCGACTGGGATGAGGTTATCTATCTCTTCCTCGTCGTCACCTTCATCCTGTTCGCCATCCGCGACGGTCTGACCGGCAGTATCCGCTATCTGTTCCAGCTGCTGCACGTGTCCTTCCTGTGGTTCATCCCGGACCTTATGTCCTTCGTGGCCATGGGCCTGTTTTTCTACCAGCAGTTTTTCGTCAAGAAGAACGCTATCGGGATGTATCTCTGCTACATCTTCATCCTCTCGACGATTACCAGCATCTTCTTCATGAACAGTTCGGCTTTCTCGCTGTTCTCGTCGATCAAGATGTTCATCCCGATGTTCGTGGGCTTCTGTTTCTACGGTCGTTCGGTAACCGAGCGGCAATGGGTGCGGGTGGTGTTGATCGTCATCTGCGGGGCGTCCGTCGTCGGTCTTCTGGCAAATCCGTATGTCGAATACCCCTGGGTCGGCCAGACGATCAGCAGCTTCGGCATGGAACGCGAGGCGACCAAGCTGTGGTGGCAGGAGGGCGGCATTCGTTACGGCGGTCTTGCCGGCGACAGCACGATGGCCGCCTACATGGTCATCTTCATCTTCATTCTTCTGTCGCCGCACTACAATTTCCTGACCCACATCATCGCGCTGCCAATCATTCTCTGGGCGATTCAGGTCTCGACCAGCAAGACGGCGCTGGGCGTGTATTTCATTTACATCGCCATCTATTTCACGGTCTATTTCGTGCGCGACCGGGCCATCAATATCGCGCTTTTGCGGCTGGTCGCCAAATGGTCGTTTGTCTGCCTGTTGATCCCGCCGCTGTTGATGGTGATGTTTTACGGCGCGGATCTCGGCAAGGTTTCGTCGACCCTTTTCAGTCTGCAGGACCGCATCGACAACACCTGGCCGGGTCCGTTCCGAACCGTTGCCGAGATCTTTCCGGCCGGTGTGGTGTTCGGCTGCGGGCTCGGCTGTTTCAGTTACCCGATGGATTACACGGCGCTTGCCGATTACAACCTGCCGCTCGACAATTTCTACATGTCGACGCTGATCATGATGGGCATGCCGTTTGTGCTGTTCGTCGTCATGCAGTTTCTGATGGTGCGGCATGCCCGCGACCCGGTGAAGCTGACGCTGATGACGATGTTCAATTTCTACAGCGTCACCATCCAGTGTTACGGCCCATCCTATGCGACGCTGATGTTCGGCTACATCTTTTCCGAAATGTTCGGTTATCACGTGCGCAACAAGTCACGCGTGCCGAAGCAGCCGAAGCTGAAGCCTATTGGGCAGGGTGGGGCGGAACCGGGTCTGGCCAACGGGCAGGCGGACATGGTGCCGCGGCCTCAGAGGTAGGCTTGTTTTCGATCGAATTTGGACGGTGCCGTTCAGCCGATCTCCCACCTTGTGGGGGAGATGCCCGGCAGGGCAGAGGGGGGTAATTCTGGCGCAAATGCCGCTTTCGATCCACTCGCAGCACCGTTGCTCACCCCCCTCTGCCACCTTCCGGTGACATCTCGCCCACAAGGGTGGAGATCGAAGGGAGCAAGCGGCAGCATCTTAATTCCATATGTGATAGCCCTTGCCCTCAAGGGGCAGATCGGCTGGGCGTTCTTCGCAAATCCTTAAAGCCTTTTCAGCCTCACTCCGCCGGCTGAACCTGACGCCTCTGCATGAGGCGCCCGGTGAGGCTCAGCACCGGCTTCTCGACATAATAATGAAACAGCAGGCCGGCCACCTGGCAGGCGATGACGATGCCGATGAAATAAAGCTCCAGCGGCAGCGGAATTTTCGCATGCACGATCATGGCGATCTTCAACAGCAGCGACAGAAGCGGATAGTGGATGAGATAGAGGCTGTAGGAGGCCGCGCCCATCATGTCCAACGGCTTGAACGGGCGGTTCCATGAGGGAAGCGCGCAGAGGCCGTAGATGATGCCGGTGGCGCCGAGGCCGAAGAGCAGGATGAGGTAATCCGGGTCCGCCCCACCACCGTAACTGACCTGCCACCATGTGCCGGCGAAAACGATGGTGCCGGCAATGAAAGTCGGCAGACCGTAGGTCATATCCTCGCGGACAAACAGCCAACCGATGCCCATACCGGTCATGAAAAGAAGGTGGTATGGGCTGAGCAGGAATTTCAACAGCCATGGCTCGTCGAAAAACACGCCGGCGATGGAGCCGATCACGCCCCAGCCGATCAGAAGCGCAAGGCCGATCCTCCTGTTCCAGAGGTAGACAAGGAAGGTCGCGTAAAACAGCATCTCGTGGCGCAGCGTCCATTCGACACCGAGCAGCACTTCCTTTTCCACCGGCAGGATCAAGTATGCGGCGATCACATCCCATGCGCCGAACTCCGCGCCCGCGGCCAACGCCATGGCCGTTGTCGCGATCAGCACGATCCACAGCGGCGGATAAAGGCGGCGAAAGCGCTTGAAGACGAATTTCTTGAGCGCCTCCGTATCGCCTTCCCTGTCCCGGTGATGGGCGTAATAGATGACGAAACCGCTGAGAACGAAGAACAGCTCGACACCCGCCGACCCGGCCTTGAAGATGGGAAACACGGCACGATCGAAATATTTCGACAGCGCCATGGTGATTTCCAGGTGGTAGCCGACGACCATGAGCGCGGCGACGGCACGGACCCAGTTCAACTGGTAGAGCTGGCTGCGCGACTTCATCTGATCCATGGCCAAAAACACCCCCGTGATTGGTTGTTCGCGTGGAAGCTCGAGGCTTCATGAGGTGGGGCTTGGTGAAGCCCCGTTTATTCTCCAGCGCCGACGCGGATAAGCTTTGCAGGATTGCCGGCGACGATGCCGTGGGGCGGCACATCCTTCACCACCACCGAGCCGGCACCGACCACGGCCTTTTCACCCACGGTGATCGGGCCGATGACGATGGCGTTCGGATAAAGCGTCGCGCCTTCGCCGATCACCGGATACTTTGGCGAAGCGGTCTTGCCGATGGTCACCGTCTGGTAGATCGCCGCCCCTTCGCCGATCTCTACGCCTTCACCGATGACGATACCGACCGGATGCGGCAGGAAAAGGCCGGGCGCGATATGGCTGCCGAGATTGATATGGCAGCCGCTGCGCGTCACGTTCCAGCGCCACACGATGATGCCGAGCCGCTTCAGGCGACCCTTGTAAAAATGCGTGGCGACACGGTGCAGGAAAACGGTGGCGAAACCGGGATTGAAGAGGAACGTGAAAGGCATCTTCTTCATGCTGCGGTGACCGGCATTGATATGCAGGTCCGCTTTGACGACATCCCAGAATTTCATGAGGTTTCCTGTTCGTCTGTTTCATCTCGCAATTGCGAAGGACTATTATGTTTCGTAGCCTGCCGGCCGGGAATGTCAACGGTTTGAACCATTTCGGGACAGGGGGCGAAGATCGCATAAGCTTGCGAAATTATTGATTCAGCTCGATAAATTTCCTACTTTTGGATCTTATCGGCTGGTGAAAGGCATATTCGCTCGAATATATGTCATCGTCATGTTAGCTTTGCATTGCGAAAAGATTTTGGTCGACCGCGCTCTGAGATAGCGCGATGAATGGGAAAAACCATGTCGCAGGCGGAAGTCCGTGCAAACGGAAACTATGTGGTCAACGTGCAGATCCTGCGGTTCTTCGCGGCCTTCCTCGTGGTTTTCGCGCATGCGCATGTGGAAGTGCTGAATGTCGCGGCGCGCAATGGCGGCACGTTCGCAGGCATCGGTCTTCTCGACTGGGGCCTGGGCGTCGACATCTTCTTCGTGATCAGCGGTTTCATCATGTATTACATGATGCACGACCGCTTTGGCCGGGTTGGCGCGCCGGTCGATTTTCTGCGCAGGCGTCTGGTGCGCATCGTACCGCTCTACTGGATTTTTACGACGCTGATGCTGGTGTCTATCCTCGCTGCCGGTAGCCTGATCAACAATAACGGGCTGGATTTCCGCCACATCATCGCCTCCTACGCCTTCATTCCCTGGCCGCGCACCGATGGCGAACTGTTTCCGCTCCTGTCCCTCGGCTGGACGCTGAATTACGAGATGCTGTTTTATGCCGTTTTTGCGCTGGCGCTGTGTCTGCGGCGGTCGGTCGGCATAGTGGTGATGCTGGCTGTGTTCGCCATCCTCTGTGGGGCGGCGGTGTTGGTGCCCGATCAGGTCTGGCTGATAAAATTCTGGGGCAATGGCATTATCGGCGAGTTCCTGCTCGGCATCGGTCTGGCGGCGCTTTACCTCAAGGGTTTTCGATTGCCGTTCAGCGTAATGGTGGCGATGATCGTTGCCGGTCTGGTTCTGGCGATCTGGCTCTACCAGATTTCGGCCTATGAACATGTCACGCGGCTGATCACCGGCGGCATTCCGGCCATCCTGATAACCGCCGCAGTCGTGCTTGGACCATCTGCACCGGATAGTGGTTTGACGCGGGCCTTTGCGCTGGGCGGCGATGCCTCCTATGCGCTTTATCTGTCGCATCCCTTCGCGCTGAAGGTTTTCGGTGTCGCGGGTGCGATGCTCGGCCTGCCGCTGATCGGCATTTTTATCGGCGGGCTGGTTGTTTCGATCATCGGATCGATTGTCGTGCATCTCTATCTGGAAAAACCGATGGGCGCATGGCTCTCGAAACTGACGAAGCCGAAAGCATCGGCTCAGGTGGCTTCCACTGCCAGCGGCATGACGGATCGATAGATCGCGCGATATTCGCGAACGACATCGGCAAATACCCGGCCCGGACGGTCGCGCAGGTTTTCGTGAGCGGTGAGAACACGCGCCGGATCCTCGACCAGAGCCCCGATGGCCTTGGCAAAACCATCGGCACCCGGTGGCACGACCCAGCCCGTCACGCCGTGTTCGATGACTTCCGGAATGCCACCGAATCGGCTGCCGAGAACAGGGCGGCCGGCCGCCAGCGCATCCACCAGCGCCAGCGCACCGGGCTCTTCCCAGATCGATGGAATGGCGACGACATCGACGGTTGCGTAAAATTCCGACGGCGAGACAAACCCGACAAAATCGAGATCGGCATTGGGGGCGAGCGCCCGCAGACGGGCCTTCTCATCCTCCGGCACATTGCCGGCCAGCGCCAGAGTTACGGTGCCCGGTTTTTGCCGCGCCACGGCTTCGACCAGCAGGCCGACGCCCTTTTCCGGTGAGAAACGCCCGAGATAACCGATGCGCAGCGGCATTTCCGGCAGAGGTCTCTGCGAAAACGCAATGGCGGGGTTGGGCACATTGCGCACCACATGGTGTGCCGCACCGGCAAACAGCCCATCTTCCAGATGAAGATCAAGCGTACGCTGGCTGACGCTGACCACCGCATCGACCATTTTTGCACGGCGCCGGCGACCGACGGTGAGCGCGGTGCAGGCCATTCCGCATGAGTTTTCACCGTGGAAGCGCGAACAGCGCGGGCAGGTGAGGTAATAATCGTGCAGCGTATGCACGGTGGGGATTTTCTTCGATTTCGCGACCCGCCAGATGTCGGCGGTCAGCCCGTTGATCGTGTTGGAATTAACGACGTCCGGGCGAAAATCGTCGAGCAGTTTTGTGACATCGGAATGCGCACGGCCCCAATCGTCGATGACGTGCCAGAGCACGCGCGCCGCCGGGTTCTGTTTCTCCTGAAAGGGCGGAAATAGATTACGCACCGGAATGAATTCGATGCGCACGCCGTTGACGAATTCGCTCTCGCGTCTGCCCTCCAGCGAATTGCAGAGAACCATGACCTCGTCACCGCCTGCGACAAGCGCCTCGGCGAACTGGCGGGCAAACACTTCCGCGCCCCCGACGATTTTCGGGTGTTTGGGCGTCGGGTAAAGGGCGCTGAACAGGGCGATCCGCATCGGCGCGGTTTCCTTATGCGGCCGGGTTGGCCGTGACGGCATCGTCAACAGCCGGTTTTTCGGTGGCGGGTTTGGGTCCGATGATTTTTGCCGGAATGCCCATGGCGACCGAATGGGGCGGCACGTCCTTGGTGACGACGGCATTGGCGCCGATCGTGGCACCTTCGCCGATGGTGATCGCGCCGACCACGACCGCGCCGGCTGAGATCGACACGCCATCCTCGATGACAGGATCACGCGGATCTTCCGCCGCCTTGCGGCCGATGGTGACGTTCTGGAGAATGGAAACATTGCGGCCGAGCGTGGCAGCGCCAACGACAATGCCGAACGGGTGGGGCACATAAAAGCCGCCGCCGATTTTTGCCGCCATGGCCAGTTCGGAGCCAAAAAACACGCAGCTCCACCACCAGAGAATACGGCGCAGAAGACGGCCGATCAGCGGGACTTTGACCACCATTTCCTGAAGACGGCGGGAAAACACGAACTGGAAACCGGGGGTCAGCAGGAACATGCGCAGCGTGAAGCCGAGGCTGGCCGATGTCCTGTTTTCACGCAGGGCATAACGCCTGAGATCGGCCTTCACCTTCTGGAACGGCGTTTCCGTCATATCCATCCTGTCTCCGCAAACTTGTGCACCAGACCGCATTTTCGCCCCGTCTGATGGCTAACAACATTGGTTAACACTGAAATGTGTCGATCGAATTTTGTTTCGATATAGGTCGCCGATTGGTCTGGACGATATCTGATCGAGAATTATATGCAACGCAGCATTCCGCTTGACGGGTTCGTTCTCATGAACCAAGACTGGCGCTGCAAATACACCGGATCCGGGGAGTATGGCGCATGAGAGAAGGGCAGATCAGGTTCGACGCCCTCGATTCCTGGAGGGGTATTGCCGCCCTTCTGGTGGCGCTGTTTCATTTCCAGGCGGCCGGATTTTTCTATGAATTTCCGTTGGTTAGAAATGGCAATCTGGCCGTTCCGTTCTTTTTCGTGCTGAGCGGTTTCGTCATCACGCATGCCTATCGGACGTCGATTTCCAGCGGCAGCGATGGCTGGCGTTTCGTCATCCGACGTTTTGGCCGGCTTTATCCGCTGCATATTTTCACGCTCGGTGTTTTCGTTCTGCTGGAACTGGCAAAGCTGTTCATGGCGGCGCGCGCCGGACTTCACAGCAGCGAAGGTGCGTTTGCGGGCACCAACGATATTCCGTCACTGATCGCGAACGTTTTCCTGCTGCAGGCGGTCATTCCTTTTCCGGAACTCACCTGGAATGCCTCGAGTTGGTCGATCAGCACGGAGTTTTACACCTACCTGATTTTTGTGGCGGTGTTCCTGTCGCTGGGGCGTTATCGCATGTGGGGTTCGGTCGCGGTGTTTGTCTTGTCCGGCCTCCTGCTGGTCTGGCTCGATACCTATCATCCAGACCTCAACCTTGCCTCCGGCCTCGGTCTCGTCCAATGCGTCTTCGGCTTTTTTGCCGGCAACCTGACCTATGAGCTTTATCTGAAGCTGCGGGAGAGCAATGCCGTGCAGGGCACCGCGCCGGAACTTGTCGCGACAGCGATCATGCTGCTGCTGTTCTGGTTCAAGCCGCATTACACCACCTTCAACATCATCGGGTTTTCAGCCGCTATCCTGCTGTTTTCCTATGAGCGCGGCACTGTTGCCAAGCTTTTGCGTGTCCGGCCGCTGCTGTTTCTCGGAAAGCTCTCCTATTCGATCTATCTCGTCCATTTCATCGTTTTCGCCGTCATTTTCGCCGGTGCCAAGGTTCTCGAGGGCAAGATCGGCATGACGCTGATCGCGTCGGATGGGGTGCATGAACGGCTTTCCTTCGGCCCGGCCGGGCTGATGGATCTGATGGCACTGGCCTATCTGGCCGTAATCATCATCTGCGCCTGCTTTACCTATCATTTCGTCGAGGAGCCGGGCCGAAAGTTCTTCAACAGGCTTTCGAACCGCATGAATGGCGTCCGCGCCCCTATCGGGCAGGGTGCCAATGCCCGTTGAATTGCAGTCCGCACCTTCGCGCCCGGTCTTCCTCAACGGGCGCTTTCTCGGCCGCCCGGTGACGGGCGTCGAACGGTTCGCCGGTGCCATCCTTGGTGAAATCGATGCGGCGCTGACACCGGCAAATGCCGCAGGTTTCACGGTGCTGGCACCACAAGGTGTTGCGCGGCCGGACTGGCTGAAAAATGCCGACTTTAAAAATGTCGGCAGCCGTTCCGGTCATGCCTGGGAACAGACGGATCTGTGGCGGGCATCGCGACACGGCGTACTGGTCAATCTGTGCAATTCCGGTCCCATCCTGCATGGGCGGCAGCTGACCGTGCTGCATGATGCGCTGGTCTATCGCCATCCCGAAAACTTTTCCCGCGCCTATGGCACGTTTCACCGGATGCTTGGGCGGATGCTGGCGAAACGCGCCAATCTGGCGACCGTTTCGGATTTTTCGCGGCAGGAATTGTCGAAACTGCTGGGAGTGGCGGCGGATGGGATCGGGCTCGTGCCGAATGCCGTCGATCATGTGCTCGGCGTCGCGCCGGATCTTTCGGTTTTGTCGAAATTCGATCTCGAAACGCGGCCGTTTTTCCTGTTCGTCGGCTCCCCTGCCAACAACAAGAACCTCTCCGGTGCCATCCGGGCTTTCATCGCGCTCGACCGGCCTGATGTGGCTTTTGTCATGGTCGGCGGGGCGGCCAGCACGTTTGCGAAATCGCTGCTGGGCGATCTGCCGTCCAACGTCGTCAGCACCGGCCGCCTGACCGACGAGGAAATCCGGGCGCTTTACGCCAAGGCTGCGGCGCTGGTGTTTCCGAGCATCTACGAGGGGTTTGGCATACCGCCGCTGGAAGCGATGGCGGTGGGTTGTCCGGTCATTGCCAGCGACATTCCGCCGGTGCGCGAAGTCTGCCGCGATGCCGTCATCTATTTCGACCCCTTTCATGTGGCGTCGATCACCTCTGCCATGCGCGATGTGGTCGATGGCACCATCGACATCAGCGCCGTGCGTGAAAGGGGATTGGCGCGCACGCGTGATTTTTCGTGGAAAAACAGTGCCGGGCGCTTGCTGGTGATGGTTGGCGACGTCGATCGCGACAACCGGATTTCAGATCGAACCTATGCCGGTTCTCACCCTTGAGAACCATGGCCGACAAGAACCAGCGGCAGTCCTGCCGCGCTTTGGGAATGCCGAAATATGCGAATTCTGAAGAAGCTGAACAGTTTTGCGAATCTGGGCCTGCGGGCCTCGACGCTGGTTTTTCGCTTTCTGCTTACCTTCTACATCGTCAAATATCTGGGCTATGAAGCGGCCGGTATCTACGGCCTGACACTCGGCGCGGTCGGCATCATGCCGGCCTTGATCGGCTGGGGGCTGAACTATTTCGTTGCCCGCGATGCGGTCGGCGTGCCGGTCGTCACGGCGGCAGCCAAGATCAAGACACGGCTGGTTGTGACGACCATATCGCTGACGCTCGCGACGCTGCTGGCCATCGGGCTGGCGCTTGCCACCGGGTATCCGCTCACCGCCATCTATATCCTCATCATTGCGCTGGTGTGGCTGGAAACCTATGCGCTCGACCTGCATGTGCCGATGATCGCCATGGAAATGGCGTTGCAGGCCAATATTCTCGTTTTCATCCGCTCGGCGCTCTGGGTGCCGGTCATTGTCGGGCTTGGTCTGTGGTTACCGGAACTGCGCAGCCTAGAAGCTGTGTTTGCCAGCTGGATCCTCAGCTACGTCGTGGTGTTCGCCGTGCTCTACTGGCTGATCCGCAAGTGGCCGCTGGGCGAGATTGCCAAGGCACCGTTTGAAGGCGAATGGATCAAGGGGCGTCTGAAAAAATCCTGGTTCATCTATTTCAGCGATCTCGGCCTTGTCGGTCTGGTTTATGCCGACCGTTATATCGTGTCGTTCATGCTCGGCCTGACGCTGACCGGTGTTTACACATTCTACTGGTCGCTCACCAATGCACTACAGACGCTGATGACCACGGCCGTGGTGCAACTGGCGCTGCCGGTTCTGTTCAAGGCCTATAATGCCGGTTCGGCTTCCGACTGGAAGCGCATCATGAAAAACCAGTTCGTCAAGGTGGCGGCACTTTCGGTCGTGCTGGGGGCTGGCGTCTTCGTCGCCAGCGAAATCCTCATCCATTTCCTCGACATGAAGGATGTCACCGAATACCGGTCGATCTTCATCATGCTGCTGCTCGCCGCCGTCATCCGCTCCTGCTCGGATCTTTTGAATGTGGGGCTCACCAGCATGAAGAAGGACAATCATTACGCCACGATCAACCTTCTCGGTGTGATCCTGTCGGTGGCGATGGCCTTTGCCATGATCGAGATTTTCGCCTTTGCCGGCACCGGCATTGCAGCACTGGCGACGGCGATATTGGTCGCCGCGGCCCGTGCCATTTTCCTCTTCAAGTTCTCGAAAACCATCGGGGTGACGACGTGATCGACATCTCGAAAAATGACAGTTGCGCAGATTTATGCTGCGTTGCGGTAGACAGGGCTTGAATCATTGATGTACGTTTTAGCTGTCCGTCAAACGACCCATTGCGGCGGCAGCCAGATCAACCTGGTGGGGGTCGTCCTGACCCCGCATCGCGCGAAAGGGTGAAAATGCGCTATCTCATTACCGGCACTGCGGGCTTTATCGGTTTCCATCTGGCCAAGCGGCTGCTTGACGAGGGCCATTTTGTCGTCGGCTTCGATGGCATGACGCAATATTACGATACGAAGCTCAAGGAAAAGCGCCACGAGATCCTGGCGCGCTCCAACGGCTTCAAGGCTGTCATCGCGCAGCTGGAAGACAAGGACGCCCTGGACAAGGCCGCCGAACTGGCAGAGCCGGATGTGATCGTTCACCTCGCCGCCCAGGCCGGCGTGCGTTACAGCCTTGAAAACCCGCGCTCCTACGTGGATTCCAATCTCGTCGGCTCTTTCAACATCATCGAGCTTGCCCGCCAGATCCAGCCGAAACATCTGTTGCTGGCGTCCACGTCTTCCGTTTACGGCGCCAACGAAAAGATCCCGTTTGCCGAAAGCGACAAGGCCGACGAGCAGATGACCATCTATGCCGCGACCAAGAAGTCGATGGAATTGATGGCCCACAGCTATGCGCATCTGTTCAAGGTGCCGACCACGGCCTTCCGCTTCTTCACGGTGTATGGTCCGTGGGGTCGTCCGGACATGGCGCTGTTCAAGTTCGTCGATGCCATCCGCAATGACCGTCCGATCGATATCTACGGTGAAGGCAAGATGAGCCGTGACTTCACCTATATCGATGACCTCGTCGAAGGCATCGTCCGGCTTATGGCCGTGCCGCCGTCCGAGGAAAACCGTGTGGTCGCAGACGGCGTTGTCGATACGCTGTCTGCGCATGCGCCGTTCCGCGTCGTCAACATCGGTGGTGGCCAGCCGGTCGAGCTGATGCGTTTTGTGGAGACCATCGAAGAAGCCATGGGCAAGCCGGCCATCCGCAACATGCTGCCGATGCAGAAGGGCGATGTGCCGCGCACTTTTGCTTCGCCGGATCTGCTTGTGGCGCTGACGAAATTCAAGCCTGAACTGGACCTCGATTACGGCGTACGCCGGTTCGCGGAATGGTATAAGGAATTTTACAGCTAAAATTCGTGACAACGTCACACTTTTGCCAGATGATAAGTTTATCAGGCATTCGCCTGACGCTGATCTGACGGCTTTGAGGAGCGCTGGATGCGGAAGACAGTGGCGAAAGCCTGCATAGCGGTAACAGCCATGCTGATGCTTCAGTCTGGTACCGCATTATCGGCCGAGCGCGCTTCTGTCTCTTTCGACCGGGCGGATCTAACTGCCCGGCCGGAGCCTCTGGTTATCGGCGTCGGTGTGCATTTCGGTATTGGTGGCGAATACAATTACGTGGCGGGGAAATCCGCCGCGCTCATCAAGGATATGGGTTTCGGCTCCTATCGCGATGATCTGGCATGGCCGGCATTCGATCAGCCGGGTGCGAAACAGGGCCGGCCGGAACCAAAACAGCTTTTCGATTTCATGAAATTGAAGCCGGCACGGCCGCTTCTGATCCTTGGTCATGGCAATCCCATGGTGAAGGAGGGCGATCCGCCGATTACCGAAGCGGGGCGTAAGGCATTTGCAGATTATGCCGCGCGGGCGGCCGCCGCGGCCAAACCGTTCGATCCGATCTACGAAATCTGGAATGAGTGGAACCTGACGGCGCGTTTTTCGTTGCCGTTCCTTGTCGGACCGGGAAAACCGGACGATCCGCGGGCAGCACAGTTCTATTCTGCACTGGCGAAGGCGGCTGTTCCCGCTGTTGCGGAGGCGGCACCCGGTGCACCTATTCTGGTCGGCGCGGTGGGCGTGGACAGCGGTTGGCAGTGGACCAAGGCCGTGGTTGATGATGGTGCCGTGATGGCCCCGGCGGGCCTCTCGGTTCACATGTATAACCATTGCGAGCCGGACGAGACCAAACGCAATGCGACCGAACTGGTCGACCGGCTGGAAGACCTGCAGAAAATGCTGTCTGAAAAGGACGGAAAACAGGTTCCGGTCTCGGTGACGGAATTCGGATGGCCGACGGCCAAAAAGCCTTGCGTGATCGATCAGCAGGCCCAGGCCGACAATATTGCGCAGTTCCTGTTGTGGTCCGCGGCAACGCCCTGGATGAAGGGGGCCTGGGTCTATCAGTTGAAGGATCAGGGCCGCGATGAAAACGATCTGGAGGCCAATTTCGGTCTCTTCGACTATGATTACAAACCGAAGCCGGCAGCCTGCGCTGTGCGTGAAGTCATCCGGCTGGTGAAGGAGGCGAAGGCCTTTCATCTGAGCCGCCCGATGCCGGACGTGTTTGTGCTGGCAATCGATGACGGCAAGGCGACAAAGCTGGCTGCATGGACGACGCGTTCGCAAATCAAGGCGCAGATGTCTATGCCGGATGGTATTGCCGCAAAGGCGCAAGCCTTGTGCGCGGCAGAGCCGCTTGCCGCAAATACGAATTTGGAGATTGGAGCGACACCTTTGTTGGTGGAGCTCAAGCCGAATACCAATAACGATTTTTCAGTAGATATTTCAATCAAGTAAGACTTTTTACATCCGGCTTCAAATCGGGTGGTGAAGATTTTCGGTGGCGCAAGGCCGACCGAGCCGGGGCATGACAAGGCGGACCGCTAAAGAGTTCCGCGCAGCCGGCGACATTTACCGGGGGAGGAATACCGCGATCGGCACCCAAGGGAGCCTCGCGTCCCGGCTTTGGGCCGGCAGATTTGGCTAAGCGCCGTGCGGGACCGCCTGATGTGTCCCCGGCCGACGCCCCCCGTGCTACTGCGGCACGATTCCCGGTTTCGAGGCGCGAGAGTGCCCGGAAAGCGACCGTGTCCGGTCGCTCAACAGCAATCCAATCGCAAAAGGGGCGATTTACAACTTCATGTTTTCCTAATTTATCGAACGGGGATGAATTATGTCCGATAATCGAACAACGGTAAGTGCATCGAAATTTCTGGATTCCATTGGAATCAACACCAAGGGATCCACCTATAGCGACGGCTACAAGAACTCGAGCCTGATCCTGGAGAGCCTGGAATATCTCGGGATCGGCAAGGTTCGCGACTCCTTCGCCGAGCACGGCAAGGCTTCGCCGATCGTCGACGCGATGGCCGATGCGGGCATCCAGTTCGATTTCCGCGTGACCTATACGCTGCCGGCCAAGGGTGATGCGGGCATCGACGGGCATATTGCCGGCCTCAAGGCGTTCATGGCCAAACATCCCGGTTCGGTGATCGCCATCGAAGGTGTCAACGAAGCCAATGTCAACAGTGTCAGCTTCAACGGAATGGTCGGGCTCGATGCGGCCATCGCCTTCCAGAAGGCGCTTTATACGGCGGTCAAGGCAGAGCCGGAACTTGCCGGCGTCACCGTCATCAACCTCAGCCTGGCGTATGACAATCTGTCCGATTACGCCAAGATCGGCGATCTCGGAAACTATTCCGATGCAGCCAACGCCCATACCTATACGCATACCGGCAAGGCCGCCGATGGGCAGGTGGAATATACGCTCGATCTCGCCAAGGGCGCTTCCGTCGGCGACCGATTGATCGTTACTGAAACCGGGCACACGACGCTGAAGACCGAACCCGGTATCGGCACGAGCGAAACGGCGCAGGCCAAGCTCCTGCTCTCGGACTTGCTGCTCTCCTATGAAAACGGCGCTTCCGAAACCTATATTTACGAACTGTTCGACAACGAAGCGAGCCGGCCTCGTGGCGAAAAGGAGGTCTATTTCGGCCTTTTCGAGCAGGATGGCACACCGAAGCAGGCGGCCACTGCGCTGCACAACCTCAACACCATCCTGGGTTTTGGTGACGATGGTACTGCCGATGGCATCATCGATGTGGATTACACACTGACGGGTGCTCCGGACGACACGCACTCGATGCTGATGGAAAAATCCGGCGGCGTTTACGATCTCGTCGTCTGGCGCGATGCGCTCGTCTTCAACGACATTACCGATACGGATATCGTCAACCCGCCGCAGACGGTGACGATCAATCTAGGCCGCACCGAAGATGTCATCCGTATCTACGATCCGATGCAGGGACTCACACCGATTGCGGTTTATCGCAATGTCAGCGAGTTCACCATTCCCCTCAGTGACAGCCCCCTCATCATCGAGGTTGGCGCTCCCGAAGCGGTGCATGAGCCGGTCACCACGGTCGATGCCAATCTGACGATGACGGCTGCCGATTTCGTGTCGCAGATGCACAAGCTCGACGATGCGCAGGGCCTGCAGACCGTGACACTGACGGACAGCCATGTGCTGGCGGTCTCCTCGGTCGAGACCATGGCTTACATGATAGCCAATTACGGCCCGCTGCTGGCGAAGGTTCAGGGTGGTTTCAGCTTCTCGGTCACGTATGGCGAGGCCGAATGGACGAAGGTTCAGGAGTTCGATGCCACCGGAAAACTGACGCTTACAACCGATTACGGCATCGATGGCGGTATCCCGGTAAGCAAGATCGTCTATTCCGTCGACGGCTCGCACGAGACCTGGAACTATCATATCAAGGGGCAGGACTACGCGACGATCCACCAGAAATTCGATACCAATGGCAATATGACGCTGCTGGAGCGCCTGCATGCCGACGGATCGTTCAATTACCGGGAAATCCGTTCGGCTGATGGCACCAGGGAATATCTTTATTACAACGCAGCCGGCAAGCTTCTGAATGACGTGACGGTCACGACGGACGGCACCAACACGACGCTGACCTATGACCCTGCAACCGGTAATCTCGTCACCAAGATGGTGAAGGAGACCGATGGCGATATCTTCACCACGCAATATACCAATGGCGTTCGCACGGTTTACGCGGTGACGAGCCATGAGGGCTGGAAACAGCAGATCACCTATGATGCGGCAACTGGCCAGATGTTGTCCGACTACGTGGTGCAGTCGGATGGCAGCGCCACCAACAAGACCTATGTCGGCGGGGTTCTGACCAAGCTCAACGCCAGGAATGCCGATGGCAGCCTCGATAACTGGACCTATAACATCAAGGGTCAGTCTTACGAGACGATCCATCAGAAGAACGACGCCAACGGCAATATCACGCTGATCGAGCGGCTGCATCAGGACGGAACCTATGATTACCGCGAGGTTCGTGCAGCCGACGGTTCCAAGGAGTTCTTCTATTACAACGCGGCCGGCAAGCTGGTGACCGATGTGCAGGTGGCCGCCGATGGCACCAGCACGACCTTCACGCATGATCCGGCCACCGAACAGGTGATTTCCAAGGTCGTCAAGGAAACCGATGGCGACGTCTTCACCTCGCAATATGCCAATGGCGTGCGCACCCTTTATGCCGTCACCAGCCACGAAGGGTGGAAGCAGCAGATCACCTATGACGCCAAGACCGGCGTCATTCTGGTGGATTACAAGCTCAATGCCGATGGCAGCGCCACCAACAAATCCTATGTCGGCGGTGTGCTGACCAAGGAAAACACTCAGAATGCCGATGGCAGCTTCGACAGCTGGAACTACAATATTTCCGGCCAGTCCTATGTGAGCATTCACCAGAAAAGCGATGCCGACGGAAATGTTACGCTCATCGAGCGGCTTCACGCGGATGGCACCTACGATTACCGAGAGGTGCGTGCCGGCGACGGTTCCAAGCAATATCTCTATTACGATGCAGCCGGTCGGGTGCTGAACGATGTGCAGGTGGCGGCAGACGGCACCAACACGACCTTCAAATACGATCCTGCCAGCGGCAGCGTGATTTCCAAGATGGTGAAGGAGCCGGATGGCGACCTGTTTACCAGCACCTATGTCAACGGCGTTCGCACGCTTTATGTGGCCACCAGCCATGAAGGCTGGAAGCAGACGATCAACTACGATGCCAAGACGGGCGTCATGCTGACCGATCACCTGGCCAATGCCGATGGCAGCGCCTCCAACAAGACCTATGTGGGCGGCGTTCTGACCAAGGTGAACAATCAGAATGCCGATGGCACGCTGGACAACTGGACTTACAATATCAAGGGTGAGGCCTATGCCACCATTCACCAGAAAAACGACGCGGCCGGGAATATCCTGCTGATCGAACGTCTGCACACGGACGGCACCTATGATTACCGCGAGGTTCGCTCCACCGACGGCACGCGCGAATACATGTATTACGATGCCGTCGGCCGTTTGCAGAACGATGTGACGGTGGCGCCCGATGGCACCAACACGACGCTGAAATACGATGTGGCAAGCGGCGACATGGTCTCCAAAATGGTGAAGGAGCCGGACGGCGATCTGTTCACCACGAACTACACGGACGGCATTCGCACTGGTTATACCTATGTCGGCCACCTCGGCGACAAACAGACGACGACCTATGACAAGGCCGGCGTGATGTTGACCGACTACGTGCTCAATACCGACGGCAGCGCCACCAACAAGACCTATGCCGGCGGCGAGTTGATGAAGCAGAACATCAAGAATGCCGACGGCACCATGGATAACTGGGCCTATAACGTTACCGGCAAATCCTATGTCACCGAACACCAGTCCACCGATGCGAGCGGCAAGGTTCTGCTGATCGCCCGGTTCCACGAGGATGGCTCCTACGACTACAAGGAACAGCGCTTTGCCGATGGTTCCAAGGATGTCAGCACCTACGACGCCAAGGGCACGCTTCTCTATAATTCGGAGATCGAGGCCGATGGCTCGCGTGTCGTCCATGCCCACAAGCAGGATGGTAGCGGCCAGATCTGGAGCGATCACATGAGTGCGAGCGGCAATATCCTGTCGCGCGACATCAGCCACACGGACGGCCGCCACGACCTCTATGCCTATGCCAACGGTCAGACGCTGGATGGCGGTGCGGGTAACGATACCTTCTATTTCCGCACCACCGGTGACGGAAAGATGATCTACGAAGGTGGCAAGGACACGGTGTTCAGCTTCAACAACGATGCCAGCGGACCCGATTATATCAACATCGACAGCAGCTGGGCGGCGAATTTCGACGCTCTCAACATGAGTCAGCAGGGAAATGATGTGCTGATCGAATTCAACGACCAGAATTCGATCCTGATCAAGCAATCGACCATCGCCACCCTGCAGCAGCATCACGATTATTTCGTCTTCAGCTGATCGTCGCCGGAACCGAAGATCGATATTGCCCGTCGCCATCATTCATGGCGGCGGGTTTTCTGTTCATGATCTGCGTGAATGGCAAGACTGGCTTTGCCATCGGCATGTCCACCCTTATGGTCGCAGCCGGATCAAGGCGGGTGACCCATGAGTTTTTCGAACCACGACATCATCATCATCGGTGCCGGTTTTTTCGGCGCGACCATTGCCGAGCGCGTGGCGAACGAGCTTGGCAAGCGTGTGTTGTTGATCGACCGCCGCCGCCATATCGGCGGCAATGCCTATAGCGAAAACGACGCCGAGACCGGCATCGAGGTGCACAAATACGGTGCGCACCTGTTTCATACGCCGAACCGCACGGTGTGGGATTATCTCAATCGCTTCACCCAATTCACCGACTATCGCCACCGGGTGTTTTCCACCCATAAGGGGCAGGTCTATGCAATGCCGATCAATCTCGGCACGATCTGCCAGTTTTTTGGCAAACACCTCAGCCCTGACCAAGCGCGGGCGCTGGTGGCGCAACAGGCGGCCGAACTCAACGGACATGAGCCGCAAAACCTCGAGGAAAAGGCGATCTCGCTGATCGGCCGTCCGCTCTACGAGGCCTTTATCCGCGGTTATACCGCCAAGCAGTGGCAGACCGATCCGCGCGAGCTGCCGGAAAGCATCATCACCCGCCTGCCGGTGCGTTATACGTTCGACAACCGTTATTTCAACGATCCATACGAGGGCCTGCCGGTCGATGGTTATACGGCGATCTTCGAGCGCATGCTCGGCAATCCGCTGATCGATACCCGGCTCGGTGTCGATTATTTCGACGTCAAATCGCAGATACCCGAGGGTATTCCGGTGATCTACACAGGGCCTATCGACCGCTATTTCGATTATCGTGCCGGCGCGTTGAAATGGCGCACGGTCGATTTTGCGCAGGAAGTTTTAGCCGTCGGCGATTTCCAGGGCACCGCCGTGATGAATTATGCCGATGAGGACGTGCCCTATACGCGCATTCTCGAATTCCGTCATTTCAACCCGGAACGGAATTACCAGACGGAAAAGACCGTCATCGTGAAGGAATATTCCCGTTTCGCGACGCGCAACGATGAGCCCTATTACCCCATCGATACCGCCGAGGACAAACGCACCTACCTTGCCTACAAGGCACTTGCCGAGCAGGAAAAGAACGTCATCTTCGGCGGGCGGCTCGGCACCTATCGTTATCTCGACATGCACCAGGCGATTGCGGCGGCGCTGAAATCCTTCGAGAGCGAGGTCAGGCCGGCGTTGACATGAACGTCTCGACCGAAGCGTTCATTCGCGACAATCTGCGTATCGAGCCGGCGCGGTTTTTATCCGAAATCCGTCTCTACACGGCCCATCCCGGCAGCCGCCTCAGCCAGCTTCCGGGCTGTACGGATACGCCGCCTTACTGGGCTTATGGATGGGCAGGCGGCACGGTGCTGGCACGGCATGTTCTCGATCATCCGGACACGGTGCAGGGCAAACGCGTACTCGATCTCGGCTGCGGCTCGGGCGTGGTCGGCATCGCGGCCATGAAAGCCGGGGCCGCGCATGTGATTGCATCGGATATCGATCGTCATGCTCTGGCCGCGACCCGGCTCAATGCCGTGCTGAACGACGTCGAAACCGAAATTGCTGAGGGCGATCTGGTGGGTGGCCCCCTGCCGGAGGTCGACATCGTTCTTGTCGGCGACCTGTTTTACGATCGGGACACTGCAGCGAGGGTTCTGCCCTGGTTGGAGGCCTGTGCCGCTGCCGGTATCTCCGTTCTCATCGGTGATCCTTTTCGTGCGCATCTGCCGCAAGACCGCCTGAAACTCGTCGCGGATTACGAGGTGCCGGATTTCGGATCGGGCGCAGGTGGCAGGGCAGGGGTGTTTGTCCTGCCCTGACTATCGTCAGGCCTTCACCTTCGGCTTTTGCCAATAGGCGCTGATGCTCATCAGCTTGCGGTCATGGCCGCGACTTTTGAGAAAATCACGGATGGCGCGCGCCTCGGTCTTTTCGCAGCCGCCCCAGATATAGGTGTTTTCCGGTGCCGCTTCTGCGGCTTCCTTCACGCGGGTTTCCAGCAGGCGCATCGTGCCGGCCTTGCCGCCATTGCGGTGCAGCCAGGTGATTTCAAGCGTGGCAGGGGAGACCAGTTGCTGTTCCTCGGCCGGATTGTCGATTTCTATAAAAGCGCGGATCGTCGATGTTTTCGGCGCTTCGGCGACCATGCGGGCAATCGCGGGCAGGGCGGCTTCATCGCCTGCAAGGATGATCGAGCGCGCATGCGCCACGCCATCGCCACCCGGGCCCATGATGCCGATCACATCACCCGGCTTGGCCGAGACGGCGAATTCCGCGCCGGGCATCGGTTCGCCATCGCCCTCGTGCAATACGAAATCGATATCCAGTTGACCACGTTCGCGGTCCACGGCGCGGATCGTGTAGATGCGCACCGCGATGTCCTTTTCGTCCGGCCACGCCACGCGACCGTCCGGGCGCATGCTTGGCCACACGACAGGACCATTGCGCTGCGGGATCAGCAGGCGCACGTGCAGGCCAACGCCGATGAACTGCTCGACATTGCGGCAGGAAACGGTGACCCGTCGCATATGCGGAGTGATGTCGGCGGTGGACACCACGGTCGCCTCGCGAAAGCTCGGCAGCGCATCCGGATTGGGCTCTTCTGCCCAGACGATTTCCAGCGGTTCGTCGCCGGCAAATTCGAAGAGGTGTTCGGCGATCATGCTGCGCGCCGAGACGATGAACTTCTGGGCCGGGCAATCGATCTCGATGGCCAGCTTGTTGTCGACGATGTCGATATCGGCATTGCCGATGATGGTGATCAGCTTTGCCCCGTTTTCGCGGCGAAGCACATCCGCATGCTCGACAAAATGCTCGCAGATTTCTTCCAGCATACGCTGCGGATCGACAGGCGTGGCAGTTCCGGAGAGGGTAAAGCGTTCAGCCATCATCATGGGCGCGCATCCTTCGAGTTTGTAACGAGACAGGCGGGCATGGCCGACGCCTTACAGCAGATAGCTGACCGGTTCCTGGCGAACCGGATGTATGAACACGCCCATGTCGATGCCGAAGATTTCCTGCAGCATGTCGGAGCGAACGATCTCGGAGGGCGTTCCGCGCGCGACGATGCGGCCATTCCCCAGCGCCACCATGCGGTCGCAATACCGGGCGGCAAGGTTGATGTCGTGCAGCACGACTATGACGGTAAGGTTACGTTCGTGGCAGAGTTCGTGCACCAGCGACAGGACGCTGGCCTGATGGGACAGGTCGAGTGCCGAGGTAGGCTCGTCGAGCAGGATGCAGCGGGCATCCTGCGCCAGCATCATGGCGATCCAGGCGCGCTGGCGTTCTCCGCCAGACATGCTGTCCACCAGCCGGTCTTCGAAACGGGTGAGATCGGTGCGCTCCAGCGCCTCGTCCACCTTGGCGCGGTCGGCATCGGAAAACCGGCCGAGTGCGCCGTGCCAGGGAAACCGGCCGAGCGCCACCAGTTCGCGCACCGTCATGCCGTCTGTCTGCGGCGTGAACTGCGGCATGTAGGCGAGGTGACGGGCAAATTCGCGATTGCCCCAGTCGGCCGAAGCCTTGCCATCCCAGACGATATTGCCGCCGGTGGCGCCGATCTGCCGGGCGATGATCTTCAGAAGCGTGCTTTTGCCCGATCCGTTCGGCCCGACAAGGCCATAGACATGGCCCGGTTCCAGCGACAGGTCGATATCGTGCAGGATATCCTTGCCGGTGGCCGAATAATGGATGCCGGAAAGGGAAAGGAACGTCTGTGTCACGCAAAACTCCGATCGGAACGGAAAAGGGCGGAAGGTGATTTACCTTCCGCCCCGGTTACCTGCAAAACCTTTCCTGGAATGTCAACTTACCAAGTCTTGCTCAGCTTGAAAGTGATGGTGCGTGCGTCGCCGTAACCGCACGCGCCGTTGGTGCGGCACGATTCCACATAGGTCTTGTCAAACAGGTTGGTGACGTTGAGCGATGCTGCCCAGCCTTCCTTCTTGTAACGGATCGCAGCATCGAAAACGGTCGAATCCGGGACCTGGAGAGTGTTGAGTTCGTCAGCCCAGGACTCTCCCTTGTGGCGCAGACCTGCACCAAGGCTGAGGCCTTCGAGAGCGCCTTCGGTCACGGTGTAATCTACCCACATGGAGGCCATGTAGTTCGGGACGATGTATGGCGTCTTGCCGATCAGGCTCGGATTCGGGTCGTTTCTGGTGACTTCGACATCATTGTAGCTGAAGGAGCCGAGAAGCTTCCAGTTTTCGGTGATGTTGACCTTGCCTTCAAGTTCGAAGCCCTTCGATTCCACTTCGCCGAGCTGGTCGGTGAACGGAGGAGCAGGGATCGATACCGAATTGTTCTTTTTGTTGATGTGGAAGACGGAAGCGGTGAACGACGCATCCATGAAGGTCGGATCGTACTTGATGCCGGCTTCGTACTGTTCGCCTTCCTCCGGCTTGAGCGGCCCCTGGGCACCGCGGCCAACCAGCGGGTTGAAGAACGTGGCGGCGCTGACATAAGGCGTCAGGCCATTTTCGAATTCATAGGCGAGACCTGCACGGCCGCTCCAGGCGCTGTCGGAATCCTTGAAGCTTCCGGCGGGCGAGAGCTTGTTGTTGAAATCGGTATGAACATAGTCATATCGGCCATTGAGGGTGACCAGCCAGCCGCCGCCGAACCGGATCTGGTCCTGGGCGTAGAAGCCCAGCTGGTTCATCCTGACGTTTTCGTTATAGAGCGCGCCCGGTGTTGGCTGCGTCTGGCCGTAATTCGGGTTCAGGACATCAAGGTTGCCGTTGTATGGCTGGGCCGGAAAACCGGCGCCGAAGACCGAGTTCTGAACGTTGTCGATGTCATAAAGGCGATAATCGACGCCGGCCATGACCTTGTGCGTGGCGCCGCCGAGGTCGAATTCGTTCTGGATACGATTGTCCCAGGCAAGGGTGTTGACCGAAGTGTCGCCGGTGAAGCCGATGCGCTGCAACTCGGTCGGGCTGGCCCACAGGAACGGGTAGACGATATGCTCGTACTTATCGAGATGGCCGTAACGCCCGTTCGAAGAGAACTTCCAGCCACCTTCGAATTCATGCTCGAATTCATAGCCGATCATCTGCTGGTCGTAACGACCGGTGTCGATATCCGGTTCGCCGGGGAAGAACTTGCGGGAAATCTTGCCGACGCCGGGACGGTCGACCACCGTGCCTTCGTAAGGCAGGAAGCCGTTGCCCGTGTGAAGCTGATCGAGACCACCGGCATAAGCCCAGATGGTGAACTTGGTGGCTTCGTCCGGCGCGATCGTCAGTTGCGGCATGACGAAACCGCGCAGGTCATGGGTGAAATCGGTGTAACCGTTGCCGCCGGCAACCTTGCCGGTCAGGCGATACGTCATCGTTTCGCTCGCGCCGACCTTGTCGGAGATATCGAAGCCCGTGAAGGCGTTGCCGTTCGTGTTGATGCCGGCCTCGGTGTAATAATAAGGCTCGTCGGTCGGTCGCTTGCGGACCATGTCGACAATGCCACCGGCATTGGCACCGCCGTAAAGCACGGAGGCGGGGCCCTTCAGGATATCGACACGTTCCAGCATGAAAGGATCGACCTGGAAATTGCCGAAACCGTAGGCGAACAGGTTCAGGCCGTCGAGATAAACGCCGGTCTGGCTCGCATCGAAGCCGCGGATATAATACCAGTCGGTATCAGGGTCGGTGCCGAAGTTCTGAGTTGCGACGCCGGCCGTGTAACGCAGTGCTTCATCGACCTTGTTGACGACGGCGCGGTCTTCCAGCTCTTCGCGGCCAACGACAGACACGGCCTGCGGAACCTCATTCAGCGGCGTATCCGTCTTCGAGCCGGCCGTGGTCTGCTTGGCGACATAACCCTTGACCGGACCCGTGCCCGTGCCATTGCCCTGACCTTCGACCACGATCGTCTGAAGCTGGGTCGAATCCTGTGCGGATGCCGGCAAGGCCGCGAGAATGGCGATGGCGGTGGCCGAAGCGTTCAGCCCCATGTTCAGAAACTTACGATGCTTGCGCATTTGCACCCCTTAATGCCCCCTCGGGCAATGTCATTAAGTTGAGCAGTTAACTCAAATTAAATCCTGCGGATTGCTGCGATCTGCGAAAATTGAAGCTTTTTGGGCAAAATTGGATGCGTCTGGCAAATGTCGTCAAACTGTTGCCAAAAAGGCAACTTGGTGCGGTTTTCATACCGTCTGAGTTCGTTTCCAGCGCGCCGGTGTGGTGCCCACATGCTGGCGGAACACGCGGGTGAAATGAGCCTGATCGGAAAACCCGGTCTCGGCTGCGATGGTCGTCAGCGGATGGCCGGAGCCGATCAACAGGGTCTTTGCCTTGTCCAGCCGCGCCTTCATCTGCCACTGATGCGGCGCCATACCGGTTGAAACCTTGAAGGAATGGCTGAAATGCGATTGCGACAGTCCCGTCAGCTCGGCCAGTTCCTCCAGCCGGATATTGCGCAGGCAGTTGGCGTCGATGAATTCCGTCGCCCGCCGCAACTGCCATGGCGCAAGGGCGCTGCGCTTGCGCTGGCTGGCCTTTTCGATCTTCAGTGCGGAAATGATCAGCGCAAGGCACAGGCTGTCGCCGTAAAGATCGTTCAGTGGAGCCGGGTTGGCGATTTCCTTGGCGATCAGTTCGGCCAGCGACATGATGCTCGGATCGGCAAACAGCAGGTTCGGATGGTTGAGGCGATCCGGATCGATCTCTTCCATCAGTCGTCGGCCGATGCCGGTCGCGTCGAAATGCAGGTCGAGATGGCGAAGGGTCTGCACGCCCTTGATGTCGACCCACAATTCCATTTCGGCCGGCACATAGGAAATCGGGCTGATGCGGCTGTCCTGCCTGCCGCCGTTTTCGGTGGGCGAACGCTTGATCACCGGGCGTCCGCTGCCGCTTTGATCGAGGAGAATGAACAGGCGCGGATCGCGGGCAACATAATGGCCGCCGGCATAGGCCCCGCATTCGACATCCCAGAGGTCGGCGACGATGCCGTTCCAGGCACGACGATGCAGGCTGCCGACGGCAAAGCCCTCGATCCTGTTTTGCATCCTCGGCTGAAATGTCATGGCACCCCGCGGTAGGCCGTCAATTAATCCTTCATGTAATTATCAAGTATTGGCGGGAATGGCAATTGTCGCGGCAAGGGTCGGCTTGGGCTCAGATGCTATCGCCCACCATTTCCCTGCGGCGCAGTTCCAGCTCTTCCGAATAACGGCGCAATGTGTGGCTTTCGGTCAGAAGACCGACGACCTTTCGTTCGATCATGTTGTCGATCACAGCCAGCGCTTCGCTCTGGGTCTTTTCGAAAATGGCCGCAGCCTGTTTGGCATTCATCTGGGTCTGCAGCACGTCGTTCTTGTAGCGGATGTATTTTTCCAGGCTGTCGTTCTGGTCGTCGGCATCGGTCAGCGCCCCATGCACTTCCGGCACCAGAACCATGCCGGCATATTTTCCGGTATCGTCGGTGATGATGACACGCTGGGTGGCGCCGAGCGGGAAATCCTTGCGGAAATCGCCAAGTGACATGTCGGCCTGTGCCGTCTTGACGTCGGAGCGCATCATGCGGCTGACGGTGAGATTGCGGATCCAGCCGACATCGTGAGCGCTGCGAATGCTTTCGCCACGCAGGTGGAAACGCCATGTGGCAAACGAATAACCGAACGTGGTGCGCACGATCAGCGACGAGGTGATGACGGCGGCAAGCACAAGGGCGGTGATCGGAAAGTCGCCGGTCAGTTCCAGCGCCAGGAAGGTCATGGTCAGCGGTCCGCCGATGATGGCGACGGCGAGCGCACTCATGCCGACGATGGCAAGCACGACGGGCGCCAGCAGCACGAGGCCAAGGGTTGCGGTCGAAAAGGCGAAGATCTTTCCCAGAAGCGCGCCCAGAAACAGCGAGGCGAAAAACAGGCCACCACGGAAACCGGCGCCGATGGAAACGGCTGATGTTGCCGCCTTCATCAGAAAGATGCTGATGAGAACGGGCAGGGCGACGTCATGGGAGAGGTTGAGATGCAGCGCGCCGTGGCCGCCGGACATGACCTGTGGGCTGATCATCGCGAACAGGCCGACGACGATGCCGCCAAGCGTTGGTCGTATCCAGGCGGGGATGGAGCTTTTGCGAGACAGTTCCTCGATGGTGGCGACGCCCTTCATGAGGATGATGCCGACGCCGGCACAGCAAGCGCCAAGAATGATCGCGGGCACGAAATCCGTGGCGGAAACGCTTTGCAGCATGCCCATCTCGACGATGAAGCTGATGTCGATGAACTGGCGTGCGACAAGGGTTGCCACTAGGGCGGCGACGACGACCGGAGCAAGCGAGGCGGTGGTATATGAGCCGATGACCAGTTCGAACGCATAAAAGGCGCCGGTGAGCGGCGCGTTGAATGCAGCCGAAATGGCGCCGGCCGCGCCGCAGCCGACAAGAATGCGCATGTCGGCGCGGCGAAGCGAAAGCTTGTTGCCGATCTTGGAGGCAAAACCGGCC
Organism: Hyphomicrobiales bacterium; assembly: GCA_900472395.1. GTDB lineage: Bacteria > Pseudomonadota > Alphaproteobacteria > Rhizobiales > Rhizobiaceae > Neorhizobium. Next base: position 102,550 of record UCHV01000016.1, on the reverse strand, counting down.
GCCAGCTGCGTGTAACCGGCTTCAAGCCCGACCGATGCGCCAAAGCCGTTGGACACGAGGTTCTGGTAGACGATGATAAAACTGTCGGTGAGCGAAAGCTTGCCGCCGTGTAGCGCATTGGCCTCGATCGGGTCGACCATCGGGCGCTTTCGGAAACGGGCCAGCACCAGCATCGTGATGCCGAGAATGACGCCGCCGACGACCGGGGCGAGAAGAAGCAGGGTCGTGTTGCCGATGTCGGAAGAGCTTAGTCGCGCATCGCTGCCTATGCCGAAAATGCTCTGGTGCATGGCGGCGGCGGCAAGGTTCATGGCGGTAACCACGAGGCCGGCAATCACGCCGATCACGGCGGCGATGAGGATGATGCCCCATTCGTTCCGGCGCACGAGAATGCGCAGGTCGAGGCCGGCGAGATATCTCCACAATATTCGCAACCGCACCGACGCCCTGTCCGAAATGCCTGTGTTTCGCGGAAGAACCTCTTCCTGAACTTCAGATTGTACCTGTAGCTGCTGAGAAGGCGGCGTCATTACGGTAACCTGGGGCAATGCCCATTGGATGCTGATGCAAGGATGCGGCGGGTAAGGCAGGACTTAGGCGCTATGCGCCATTTTCAAGCCCGTTACAGTCCCTCAAAGCAGCCAAATGCGGCGAAAGATCAGCGATCTCGCCATACCGACCATTCTCATCGCAAATGCCGGGCCCTGCCGATGACGCCTTTGATACCGATTAGGTGATTGACAGCCCGGTCGCTTGGGTTATTCTGTTATAAAAATGCACATAACATAATAATGGAACAACGACAAACGGGAGCCTTCAGCATGAAACTCAAGCTCGCATTCCTTGTTGCTACCGCGCTCATCGCCGCGCCTTCCCTCACATTCGCCCAGGAAAAGGGCGGCGTCATCAATGTTGCGACGATCGGCGAGCCGCCGACCCTCGACCCGATGGCCTCCACCGCCGATCTCGTCGGCATCGTCACTCAGCACATATTCGAGACGCTCTATACGTTCGACAAGGGCTGGAAGACCGTGCCGCTTCTGGCGGAAAGCTTGCCTGAAATCAGCGCCGATGGCAAAACCTACACGATCAAGCTGCGTTCCGGCATCAAGTTCCATGACGGTTCCGACATGGCCTCGGACGACGTGGTCGCCTCGCTGAACCGCTGGGTGAAGGTTGCATCGCGCGGCAAGCAGGCCGCCGCCTTCTTCGATAAGATCGAGGCGACCGACGCTTCGACGGTGACTATCACGCTGAAACAGCCTTATGCGCCGCTCGTGTCGCTGCTCGCCTTCAACAATTCGGCGGCAATCATCCTGCCTTCCGAAAAGCAGGACGAGCCGATGAAGGAATATATCGGCACCGGTCCCTACATGCTGAAGGAACGCAAGGCCGACCAGTATATCCAGCTCGCCCGTTTCGACGGTTACAAGTCGCGCGGCGGTGAGGCTGATGGTTACGGCGGTGCACGCCACCAGTATCTCGACGAGATCCGTTTCGTGCCGGTGCCGGATGCCAATACCCGTGTCGAGGCTGCCGTCTCCGGCCAGTATGATTATATCGACCAGCTGCCGGTCGAATCCTTTGCCAAGGTAGAGGCTTCCTCGACCACCGAGCCTGTGGTGCTGAAGCCGTTCGGTTATCCGGTCTTCGTGTTCAACACGGCGGAAGGCGTTGCCAAGGATGTGGCGATGCGCAAGGCAATCCGTCAGGCGCTGAGCATGGAAGACATGCTGGCAGCCGCTTTCGGCAGCACCGATTTCTATGCGCTGGACGGCAATATCTATCCGAAGAACTTTGTCTGGAGCACCGATGCCGGTGTCGAGGGCAATTACAATGTCGCCGATCCGGAAGGCGCGGCGGAAGCCGCGAAGGCCGCCGGTTACGACGGCGAAAAGCCGATCCGCATCCTCACCAGCCGCCAGTACGAGTTCCATTACAAGATGGCGCAGGTGGCGGCCGAATATCTGAAGCTCGCCGGCTTCAAGGTCGACATGCAGGTGGTGGACTGGGCAACGCTCACCCAGCGCCGCGCCGACAAGGGTCTTTGGGATATCTACATCACCCACAGCCCGTTCCTGCCGGAACCGGCTTTGATCGGTTCCTTGGCGCCAAGCTCGCCGGGCTGGTGGGATACGCCTTTGCGCAAGCAGACGGTCGAGGCTTTTTCCGCCGAATCCGACCCGGACAAGCGTCTTGCGCTTTGGGCCGATGTGCAGAAGGCCATGTATGAGGAACTTCCCTACATGAAGATCGGCGATTTCAACGCCGTCGCCGCCAAGAAGAAGACGATTGAAGGCGTCGAGGCTGCCCCGTGGCCTTACTTCTGGAATGCTTCGATCAATAAGTGATCCTTTTCGAGGAGCCCGGTGGCCGCTGCCCTGGTGGCGGCTCCGGGTTCGAAAATGTGCCTCATGAGGGGCATGGGAAGAAAGCTCTATGATCCGTTATATTCTCCAGCGCCTGGCCGGCATGATCGTCGTGATGTTTCTCGTCGTGACCATCGTCTTCGTCATCGTGCGCGTCACGCCGGGTGATCCGGCGGCCGTCATGCTCGGGCCGGATGCGTCCGCCGCCGATATTGCTGACCTGCGCACCCGATTGGGCCTCGATCAGTCTCTGGCGGTTCAATACTTTTATTATATCGGCCAGATGTTGAAGGGCGATCTCGGCCAGTCGATCTTCCTCAACATGCCGGTCACGTCGGCTTTGCTTGATCGCGCCGAACCGACCTTCTTCCTCACCATCTTCTCTCTGGCGATTGCCACGATCATCGCCCTGCCGATCGGCATCTATGCCGCCTATCGCCGCGGCTCGTTTGTGGATCAGGCTGCAACGACAGTCGCCATGCTGGCCGCCAGCATTCCCAGCTTCTGGCTTGGCCTCATCCTGATGCAGATTTTTGCCGTGCGGCTGAACCTGTTTCCGGTCTCGGGTTACGGCGGGCCGGGTTCCAGCTTCATGGACCGCATGTATCACCTGACATTGCCGGCCTTTGCGCTCGGCATCGTCTCCTCGGCGCTGATCCTGCGTTTTACCCGCGCCTCCATGCTTGACGTGCTGGGTGACGATTATATTCGCACCGCCCGCGCCAAGGGGTTGGTCGAACGCCGTGTGGTAATGAAACACGCGTTGAAAAACGCGCTGATCCCGATCCTCACCGTCATCGGCCTCACCGCTGCCGTGCTGATCTCGGGTGCGGTCGTGACAGAAACCGTGTTCGGTCTTCCGGGTGTCGGCAGCCTTGTCGTCTCGGCTGTGTTGCGGCGGGATTATCCGGTCATTCAGGGCGCGCTGCTGGTGATTGCCGCGCTCTACGTTCTCATCAACTTCGCGATCGACATGCTTTATTTGCTGATCGATCCCCGCGTACGTTATTAAGGGGGCGACGGATGACGGATATTGTTGTTACCGAAACCAAACCTGCTGTCAGCGAGAATGCAAAATTCCTGCGCCGGTTCCTGAAGCGCAAGACGGTCGCCTTCGGCCTCATCGTTCTCATCATCTTCGTGACGCTGGCCGTGCTGGCACCGTGGATTGCGCCTTATTCGCCGTCGAAACTCTCCATCGTCAACCGCTTGAAACCGCCGGGCGAAATGTTCTGGTTCGGCACCGACGAATTCGGCCGCGACGTGTTTTCACGCACCATCTATTCCGCGCGACTGTCGTTGCTGATCGGTGCAGCCGTCGTGGTTCTGTCGGCTGCAATCGGTGTCACGCTCGGGCTGCTTGCCGGTTTCTTCCAGAAACTCGACACGCCGATTGCCCGCCTGATCGATGCGATGATGGCCTTCCCGGACATCCTGCTTGCCATCGCGCTGGTGGCGGCTCTCGGCCCGTCGCTGACAACGGTCATCGTGGCGCTGTCGATCGTCTATTCGCCGCGTCTTGCCCGCATCGTGCGCGCCTCGACACTGGTGATCCGCGAGCTGCCTTATGTGGAAGCAGCCCAAGCGCTCGGCATTTCCACCTTCCACATCATGACGCGGCATGTGCTGCGCAACCTGCTGTCGCCCATTCTCGTGCAGGCCACCTTCCTGTTTGCCAGCGCCATGCTGGCAGAGGCCGGCCTGTCCTTCCTGGGGCTTGGCGTCAGCCCCGAAATTCCGACCTGGGGAACCATGATTGCCGCCGGCCGCCAATATATCGGGCAGGCCGACTGGATGACCTATTTCCCCGGCTTTGCCATCATTCTTTCCGTGCTCTCGCTGCAGATGGTCGGCGACGGGTTGCGGGACATGCTCGATCCAAGACTGCGAAGGGACCTTTGATATGACTGGTGAAAACAACACACCGCTCCTCCTCACCAACGTCAAGCCGATGGCTTTTGGCGCGACCGCACAGACTGGCACGACCGACATTCTCGTCGGCGGTGACGGCAAGATTGCCGCCATCGGCCAGTCGATCGCTGCCCCTGCCGATGCCCGCCGTGTCGATGGCAAGGGCGCCTGGATTTCGCCCGGTTGGGTCGATCTGCACGTGCATATCTGGCATGGCGGCACCGATATCTCGATCCGTCCGTCCGAATGCGGCGCAGAGCGCGGCGTCACCACGCTGGTCGATGCCGGTTCCGCCGGTGAAGCCAATTTCCACGGTTTCCGCGAGTATATCATCGAGCCGTCGAAGGAACGTGTCAAAGCCTTCCTCAATCTCGGTTCGATCGGTCTCGTGGCCTGCAATCGCGTTGCCGAACTGCGCGATATCCGTGATATCGATCTCGACCGTATCATCGAATGTTACGCTGAAAACAGCGAGCATATCGTTGGCCTCAAAGTGCGCGCCAGCCACGTCATCACCGGTTCCTGGGGCGTGACGCCGGTCAAGCTTGGCAAGAAGATCGCCAAGATCCTGAAAATCCCGATGATGGTGCATGTCGGTGAACCGCCGGCGCTTTATGACGAGGTTCTCGAAATCCTCGGCCCCGGCGACGTCGTTACCCATTGCTTCAACGGTAAGGCCGGTTCGTCGATCCTGGAAGACGAGGACCTGTTCAACCTGGCTGAGCGCTGCGCCTCGGAAGGCGTGCGTCTCGATATCGGCCATGGCGGTGCGTCCTTCTCGTTCAAGGTCGCGGAAGCGGCGATCGCGCGTGGCCTTCTGCCGCATTCGATTTCCACCGACCTGCACGGCCACTCCATGAACTTCCCGGTCTGGGATCTGGCAACGACGATGTCGAAGCTGCTGTCTGTCGGCATGCCGTTCGACAAGGTCGTCAACGCCGTCACCCACGCGCCGGCCGAGGTGATCAAGCTCGATATGGAAAACCGCCTGTCGGTTGGCCAGCGCGCCGATTTCACCGTGTTCGATCTGGTCGATTCCGATCTGGAAGCCACTGATTCCAACGGTGACGTTTCGCAGCTCAAGCAGTTGTTCGAGCCGCGTTACGCGGTCATCGGATCGGAAGCGGTTACTGCCAGCCGCTACATTCCTCGGGCGCGCAAACTGGTTCGCCACAGCCATGGTTATTCCTACCGCTGAGGCGGTGGGAATTCACCTTGAGACAATCCGCATGACACAGGAGTTTGCGTGACACAGTCCCCGATCAAGGCCGAAGCACAGCAGAGCGCGCCCTATCAGCGTCTGGCTTCCCTCGGCATCGAGCTGCCGCCCGCACCGCCGCCGGTCGCCAATTTCGTAACGCATGTGATCGAAGGCAATATTCTCTATCTCTCGGGGCAGGGCCCCCGGGAGGCGGATGGATTTCTGCATACGGGCAAGGTCGGCACCGAAGTGACGGCGGAAAAGGCTTATGCCGATGCCCGCCTGACCGGCGTCAATCTGCTGGCCGTCATGCACGACGCGCTGGGCGATCTGTCGCGTGTGCGCCGGGTGGTGAAGCTGCTCGGCATGGTCAATGCGTCACCGGAATTCGGCGATCACCCGCAGGTCATCAACGGTTGCTCCGACCTTTTCAACGACGTGTTCGGCGAGGCGGGAGCACATGCCCGTTCCGCCGTCGGTTTCGGCTCGCTGCCGGGCAATATCACGGTCGAGATCGAAGCCATCGTGGCCTTGCACGATTAAGGTCGGAGGAAAACGGTCAGTGGTTGCGCCAGCCCATCAGCTTTTCGATCCGCGCTGCCGACGCCTTCACGCGGTCGGCGTAACCGGACTTGTCGGCAAGCACCTTCTGCTCCGGCAGAACGATGGAGATCGTCGCCACGCAATCGCCATGGCTGTCGACGATGGGCGATGCGATGCAGGCAACCGAGTAGTCGGACTCACCGGCCTGGATCGACAGGCGTTCCTCGAATGCCACCTTGGCGGCACGCGCCAGTTCGGTCGGGTCGATGGTGGCGCGGCCAGTCGGCGAGATGCGCGCACCGCGCTTGAAAAGGTCCACACGTTCGGCTTCCGCCATGTGGCCGACGAGAAGGCGACCGGAGGCGGTCCAGTTGAGCGGCACGCGGGTGCCGACACGGGACGCCACCTGAAAATGGCTCGGGCCATCCGCCATGGCGAGAACCAGCATGTGTTCGGCATCGCGGCCGCAGACCTGCACGGTTTCACCGGCCTCACGGCAGAGATCGTGCATTTCATGGGTGGCGACGCTCATGAAATCCAGCGAGCGGGCGTAGGCCAGACCGTAATGGTAAAGCCGCGCGCCGAGCCAGATCGTGCCGTCGGCATTGCGGGCCAGCATGTTCTTGTCCACCAGATCGTCGATGATCACGTAGACCGTCGAAAGGGGTGCCTTCACCGCCTTGGCAATCGCGTAAGCTCCAGCCGGAGAGCCCGTGTCGTAAAGATAATCGATCACCTGCAGCGCTCGGTCGATGCCGCTGACGCGCGAACGCTTGGCCTTGGCTTCACCGTCGCCAGGCGTCGCGTCGGAAAGAATGTCCGCTGATGTCTTCATATCCAAAACCACGCTCCTGCGACTTAAAGAATATATTGCATTACTATGGCATAGACGCGCAGAGAGCAACCGAAATCCGCATCCTCATGCGCAGAATACAACCTGGAGAATGACAATGTCCGATGATATCCGCCAGCAGATCGGCCTTCGCCCGGTCATCAACGTATCCGGAACGATGACCAGCCTCGGCGCTTCGATCGTAGTGCCGGAAGCGATCACGGCGATGACACAGATCCTGCCGCAATTCGTGGAGATCAACGACCTGCAGCGCAAGGCAAGCGACATCATCGCGCGGCTGACTGGCGGTGAGGCCGGTTTCGTCACCGCATCCTGCTCTGCCGGTATCAGCCTTGCGGTGGCGGGCGCCATTACCGGGCCGGACCTGCTGGCCATCGAAAAGCTGCCGGAAGCCACGACCGACCGGAACGAGGTTCTGGTGCAGATGGGCCATGTCGTTTCCTATGGCGCGCCGGTCGATCAGGCCATTCGTCTGGCCGGCGGCAAGGTGGTGATGATCGGTCAGGCGACCTCCACGCACCGCTACCACATGGAAAATGCCATCACGGAAAAGACGGCGGCCGCCGTTTACGTCGTGTCGCACCATGTCGTCGATTACGGCCTGCTAAACCTCAAGGAATTCGTCGAGATCGCCCATGCCAGGGGCGTGCCGGTCATCGTCGATGCGGCCTCCGAATACGACCTCAAAATCTTCCTTGAGCAGGGGGCGGATATCGCGCTCTATTCGGGCCACAAGTTTCTGGGCGGCCCGACCTCGGGCATCGTTGCCGGCAAGAAGGAACTGGTGCGCAATGCCTTCCTGCAGAATATGGGCATCGGCCGCGGCATGAAGGTTGGCAAGGAAAGCATTTTTGGCGTCATGGCAGCGCTGGAAGCCTGGGAAAAACGTGACCACGCCGGTATCCGCGAACGCGAGACAGGTTACCTCAATCTCTGGAAACAGACGCTGGACAACCGTCCGGGCGTGACCGCGCTGATCGAGCCGGACCCGACCAACAACCCGCTCGACCGCATGCGGGTGATCATCAAGGCCGAGGAAGCGCATATCACCGCCTGGGATCTGGCCGCCGCCCTTCGCAATGGTGCCACGCCGATCATCGTGCGCGACCATGAGGTGGAGCATAATTACTTCTATCTCGACCCGTGCAACCTGCATCCGGGCCAGGAAACGGTGGTGGCATCACGTCTGGCGGAAGAACTCGACAAGGCGCGGGCGTCCAACGAGATCATTGCCACGCCGTTTGAGGATCTTTCGCGTCATCGGTTTGCCGGTGCGCTGAAGTGGCCGGATTGATTGATCGGCAGGGCAGATGGGGGCTGGCGCACTGCCGCTTTTGATCTGCCTGCCGCACCGTGCTCACCCCCCTCTGTCACCTTTCGGTGACATCTCCCCCACATGGGGGGAGAGCATGGGGAGCAAGCGGCAGCTACACGGCACATCGCTGAATGCCGAGTGAAAACAACAAGGGAACGCCGATGAACACCGCAGCCAAGATCACGCCCTCCACCGAACCGGTTCTGTCCGTCGAAAACTTGCGGACGTCGTTTCTGGTGGATGGTGAGTGGAAACAGGTCGTTCGCGATATCTCCTTCACCGTCGCGCCGGCGGAAACTGTGGCGATCGTCGGGGAATCGGGTTCCGGCAAATCTGTCACCTCGCTGTCGATCATGCGGCTGCTGCAGCCGGATATGAGCCGCATCGAAGGCAAGGTTTTCCTCGGCGGCCGCGAACTTCTGTCCTTGCTGGAAAGCCAGATGCGCAAGGTGCGCGGCAATGACGTTTCGATGATCTTTCAGGAGCCGATGACGAGCCTCAACCCGCTATTCACCATCGGCGACCAGATTTCCGAAGCGCTTCTGTGTCACCAGCCGATGAGCAAGGCGGAGGCGAGAGCGGAAACGATCCGGCTTCTGGAAAAGGTGCGCATTCCTTCCGCCGCATCGCGTTTCGATGAATATCCGCACCGCTTTTCCGGTGGCATGCGCCAGCGCGTGATGATCGCCATGGCGCTCGCCACCAGACCGAAACTGCTGATCGCGGATGAACCGACAACCGCGCTCGACGTCACCATTCAGGGGCAGATCCTCGATCTCATAAAAATGCTGCAGGAAGAGGAGGGCACCTCTGTCCTCTTCATCACCCACGACATGGGTGTCGTCGCGGAAATCGCTGACAGGACCGTGGTCATGTATCGCGGCGAGCAGGTGGAGACCGGCGATACCGCCGATATCTTTCATCGCGGTCAGCATCCTTATACGCGAGCGCTGCTTTCGGCCGTGCCGGTACTTGGCGCCATGCAGGCCTATCAGCGGCCGCTGCGGTTTCCGGTCGTCAATGCCGAGACAGGTGAAAGCGATGTTCCGGTCGAGGTGGCCGATACGGTCGCTGCGGGCGAACCCATCCTGCAGGTGAAAAACCTCACCAAACGGTTCGATATCCATTCCGGCCTTTTCGGAAAACTGACGGGCCGCGTCCACGCCGTCGAAAACGTCACCTTCGATCTGCGCGCCGGCGAAACCCTGTCTCTGGTCGGTGAAAGCGGCTGCGGAAAATCCACCACCGGCCGCGCTATCATGCGGCTGATCCAGCCGGAAAGCGGTTCGGTGAAGGTGGAGGGTCGCGAAATCCTGGCGCTCGACAAACGAGACATGCGCGAGATGCGCAAGTCGGTGCAAATGATCTTTCAGGATCCGTTCGCCTCGCTCAACCCGCGCATGACGGTAGGGGCGGCGATTGCCGAACCTTATCTCGAACACGGCATGGGCGACGCCAGACAGGCGAAGGCCGTTGTTGCGGACATGCTGGTAAAGGTCGGCCTGACGCCGGACATGGCGACCCGTTATCCGCACGAGTTTTCGGGCGGCCAGCGCCAGCGTGTCTGCATCGCCCGCGCGCTGGCACTTAAACCGAAGGTCATCGTTGCGGATGAAAGCGTGTCAGCGCTCGACGTGTCGATCAAGGCGCAGGTCATCAACCTGATGCTCGACCTGCAGCAGGAACTCGATCTTGCCTTCCTGTTCATCAGCCATGACATGGCGGTGGTGGAACGGGTGAGCCACCGCGTCGCCGTCATGTATCTCGGCGAAATCGTCGAGATCGGATCACGCGCCGACGTATTCGGCAATCCGCAGCATTCCTATACCAGAAAGTTGATGGCTGCCGTACCGGTGCCGGACCCAGAGCGACGTCGCGTGAAAAGCGCTGCCGCCGGCGAGGAACTGAAAAGCCCGATCCGTCCTGTCGATTACAAGATCGTACCGATGCAATATCGCGAAGTCTCGCCCGGCCACCTGGTGGCTGAAAGCTGAGATCAACCGGCTGCGAACACTTTCAGGAAGAGAAGTGCAAGGCCGGACAGAAGTGCGAGCGACAGCGTCGCCGCGCCGATGACGCGCATGCCGGACTTGCGGATGGTGCGGATATCGACCGACAGGCCGAGCGCTGCCATGGAGACGATGGTAAGAAGGCCGGATGCTTTGGAGATCGGAGCAAGCGCCGGTTCGGGGATCATGTCGACGGAGCGCAAGGCCATCAGTGCGGCAAAACCGATGATGAACCACGGCACCATCTTGCTCCAGCTCAGTTTTCCCCCTTCGCTGCGGCCGTGAAGAACGGAAAGCGTGGCGATGACGGGGCCGAGCATCAATACGCGGATGAGCTTGACCAGCGTGCCCGTCTGTACGCTGACGAGGCCGGCCGGCGCGGTGGCGGCCAAAACCTGCGGCACGGCATAAACGGTGAGACCCGCAAACACGCCGTAATCGGCCGCGCCGAGTTGCAGCGGTGCCTGGAAGAGCGGCAGTGCCAAGACGAGAGCGACGCCGAGCACGGCGGTGAAGGCGATCGACGAGGCGATTTCTTCCGGTCTTGCGCGAATGACCGGGGCGGCGGCGGCGATGGCAGAATTTCCGCAGATGGAATTGCCACAGGCGACCAGTGTCGCAATTCTCGGAGGCAGGCCGGCAAGGCGGCCGATAAAATAGCTGCCGGCAAGCGACAGCGCCACGATAACGACGATGGCGGCAACCAGAAGAGGCCCCGCATCTTCAATGGCCGAAATGCTGATCGATGCGCCAAGTAGCACGACAGCCACTTCCAGCACCGTCTTGGCGCAAAACTGGATGCCGGCTTCCAGCGTCTCCGGCAGATCGAAACATGAGCGCACGACGATGCCGACCAGGATTGCAAGAACGAGGCTTTCTATCCAGCGGCCGTGCAGCAGATGAACCTCCGCATGTTCAAGACCGATCGCCACCGCCGTAACCGCAAGCGTCGCCAGCACACCCGGCAGGAGACGGGTGAGAGTGTGCGACGAACTGTGGTCGGTGTGGGTGGCAAGGGCCATGGCGAACATCCAATCTTCAACAAAAGGATGCGCTTTCCCTGTTTGCAATTCCATCGTATAGTTTGCGACGTTTCATGCGGTAAAATCGAACAATGACTTTCGAGCAGCTTGCCATATTCGCCGCTGTTGCGGAGCGGGAGCACCTCACGCGCGGTGCGGAAGCGGTTGGCTTGACCCCCTCGGCGGCAAGTTCGGCCATTCGCAACCTCGAACGGTTTTACGGTGTCGAACTGTTTCACCGGGTGGGGCGGCGCATCGAACTGACCGAAGCGGGGCGGATGTTTCTCGGGGAAGCCAAGGCGACATTGGCGCGTGCCAAAAGCGCGGAACTGATGCTGTCCGAAATAAGCGGTCTGGCGCGTGGGGAAATCAGCGTTTACGCAAGCCAGACCATCGCCAGCTACTGGCTTCCGCCGATCCTCTTGCGTTTCAAGCGGCTTTATCCCGGCGTTGAACTGAAGCTGACGATCGGCAATACCCGCATGGTGGCCGATGCCATTCGCGATGGCCTGGGAGAAGTCGGGTTTATCGAGGGATTGATCGATGAACCGGCGCTGTCTGTCCTGCCCATTGTGGCGGACAGGCTGGTGGTGGTCGCAAGCCCCGTGCACCCATTTGCGGATGGCCGTGCGATCAGCCGCGCCGACATTACCTCGGTCACTTCCTGGGTACTGCGCGAAAAAGGGTCCGGCACGCGCTCCGCCTTCGAAGAGGCGCTTGGCGCCATCGGGATCGCAACGGACGATATCTCGGTGGTGCTGGAATTGCCTTCGAACGAAGCGGTGGTTTCAGCCGTGCGTTCCGGCGATTGTGCCACGGCAGTCTCGGGCATGGTGGCGGCCCCCTTCCTGCGGCAGGGTCTGCTGGTGCGAGCGGGCATCGAGCTTCCGGCCCGCAACTTTGCCATCCTGCGCCACAAGGAGCGTCATCGCGGCCGCGCAGCAGAGGAGCTGGAACGCATCAGCCGGGCAGCGGCAGATGAGCACAAGGTCGGTTTGATGGGGCTTTGAGGAGGCTGCCTTGCTGATTTGCAGGAAGTTTGGGTTGGCATACCGCAAATGCCGGCCGGGCTGTGGCAATCGACAGCACCCGCATCACCTTAATCGTTGTGTTTCGGGCAATATAAAGCTTTTCAAAAGCGATTGCCCTTCGATATATATGCGAAAATATTTCGCATCAGGAGAGTGCACCCATGCAAACCCATCGTCGTCATTGGTTGAAGGCCGCAGCAGCAACGGCTACCGCGTTCTGGCTCGGCCTTGCCGCAATCGCTACCCCTGCGGCGGCGCAGGAAAAGGTGACGGTATTTGCCGCCGCCAGCATGAAGAATGCACTGGATGCAGCCGATGCCGCATGGTCCAAGGAAAGCGGCAAGCAGGTCACGGTCTCCTATGCCGCAAGCTCGGCGCTTGCCAAGCAGATCGAAGCCGGCGCACCGGCCGATGTCTTCATCTCCGCCGACCTCGACTGGATGGACTATGTCGCCAAGAAGTCTCTGATCAAGGCCGATACCCGTTCCAACCTGCTCGGCAACCGCATCGTGCTCGTTGCTGAGAAGGGCAAGGCGCAGAAGGTCGACATCAAGAGCGGTTTCGACCTTTCAACGCTGGTCGGCGACAGCAAGCTTGCCATGGGCGCTGTCGATAGCGTTCCGGCCGGCAAATACGGCAAGGCGGCTCTTGAAAAGCTCGGCGCCTGGTCGGCTGTCGAGAAGAAGGTTGCGGGTGCGGAAAGTGTCCGCGCCGCTCTGGCGCTCGTTTCGCGCGGCGAAGCCGCTTATGGCATCGTTTACCAGACGGATGCCGCAGCCGATAAGGGTGTCGAAGTCGTCGGCACTTTCCCGGAAGATTCGCACCCCGCCATCATTTATCCGATCGCGCTCCTGTCGGAATCCAAAAGCGCCGATGCGGCCGCCTATCTCGACTTCCTGAAGTCGGACAAGGCAGCGCCTTTCTTCGAAGCGCAGGGCTTTACGGTTCTGAAGAAGTAATCCCCTTATAGGTTTCATGATAAATCGCGGCTCCCGCCGAGAGGTGGGAGCCTTGTTTTTGATACGGGTTGTTTGTTTTGGACTGGTTGGCGCTCAGCGATGAGGAATGGACGGCAATCCACCTCAGTCTGCGGATTTCCGGAATTGCCATGCTCGTCAGTCTGCCGTTCGGCATTCTCGTCGCGCTTGCGCTTGCGCGTGGAAAGTTCTGGGGCAAATCGATCCTCAACGGCATCGTGCATCTGCCGCTGATCCTGCCGCCCGTTGTTACCGGTTTCATACTGCTCGTGCTGTTTGGCCGCCGTGGCGTGATCGGCGCCTTTCTCGATCAGTATCTCGGCATCGTCTTGTCCTTCCGCTGGACAGGGGCGGCGCTGGCCTGCGGGGTCATGGGGTTCCCGCTGATGGTGCGGTCCATCCGCCTGTCGATCGAGGCTGTCGATGCCAAGCTGGAAGAGGCGGCCGGCACGCTGGGAGCAAGCCCCGCCTTTGTGTTTATGACCGTCACATTGCCGCTCATCCTGCCCGGCATCATTGCCGGAGCGATCCTTTCCTTTGCCAAGGCGATGGGAGAATTCGGCGCCACCATCACCTTCGTTTCCAATATCCCCGGCGAAACCCAGACCCTTTCCGCCGCAATCTACACCTTTACGCAGGTGCCGGGCGGCGATGCCGGAGCCCTCAGGCTCACCATCGTGGCGATCATTATCTCCATGGCGGCGCTGCTCGCTTCGGAATTCATGGCCTATATGGTGGGCAAGCGGACGAGGCTCGAATGACGCTGACCGTTGAAGCCAAGACCCGGCTCGGAAATTTTTCCCTGGATGTTTCCTTCACCTCGGAACAGGGCGTCACGGCGCTGTTCGGTCGTTCCGGTTCTGGAAAAACCTCCGTTATCCGCATGATATCGGGCTTGTCGCGGCTGGATCAGGGGCGCATCGCGCTTGATGGCGACGTGATTGTGGATACGGCGCGCGGCATCCATCAGCCGCCGCACCGGCGCCGTTTCGGTTATGTGTTTCAGGAAGCGCGGCTGTTTCCGCATCTCGATGTTCGAAAGAACCTCAATTACGGGCGCTGGTTTGCGCCGAAAAATGCGCGGCCGGACAATTTCGATCAGATTGTCGAGCTGCTCGGCATCGGTGGGCTGCTTGACCGTCGGCCGGGGCGGCTGTCGGGTGGCGAGCAGCAGCGGGTGGCAATCGGGCGGGCACTGCTTTCTTCGCCGCGTCTGTTGCTGATGGATGAACCGCTGGCGGCCCTGGATGAAAGCCGCAAGAGCGAAGTGCTGCCTTATCTGGAAAGGTTGCGTGACGAATTGGGACTGCCCATCGTTTACGTCAGCCATTCGGTGGCGGAAGTGGCGCGGCTGGCGGATCGTGTCGTCCTGATGAAGGACGGGCGGATCGAAGCGACCGGTACGGCTTCGGAAGTGCTGCGCGGTCTGGGTGGTGAAATGCGCGAAGCTGCAAGCGTTCTTTCCGGCACCGTGGAAGAGGTGGATCAGGTGCACCGTCTAGCGCGGGTGCAGACCGGCGCCGGCGCATTGCTGGTTCCGGCGGAGCAGGCGCAGGTGGGTAAGACCGTGCGTGTGCTGGTGCCGGCGCGCGATGTGATGATCGCCACGGTCAAGCCGGAGGGCTTGAGTGCGCTCAATATATTGTCCGGCACTGTCGAACGTATCGATGCGGATGGCGAAGGCATGATCGGTGTGCGGATCATTTGCGGCAGTGAAACCGTTCTGGCGCGGATCACGGCCTTTTCCGGCGGGGTGCTGGGGCTGGCTCCCGGGCAGGCTGTGTTTGCGGCCATCAAGACGGCGGCGCTTGAGCGGCGCTGATACTCAGTCCTTTGGAATTTCGCCGACGATCACCGGTGCACGGTGCTCTTCCAGCCAGGTCAGGTCCGCATCCATGGCCTTTACCACGGTCTCTTGAACGGCGTTCATGCGGGCAAGCAGGTCCATGCCGAAGGCAGTGAGGGCAGCGCCGCCGCCCTGTTTGCCGCCACGCTGGCTTTCCACCACCGGCATGCGGAACATGCGGTTCATTTCATCCACCAGAAGCCAGGCCCGGCGATAGGACATGTCCATGGCGCGACCGGCTGCCGAAATGGAACCGGTCGTGCGAATGTGCTCCATCAGTTGAACCTTGCCGCGCCCAAGCCGTGTGTCGCCCGGAAAATCGATGCGCAGGATAACCTTCAGTTCATTCGCATTTGTTTCGGTCATTCGATTGCCTGTGTTCCCCGGCATTTTTGTTGCGGCCATCCTAGAGCCATTCACCGCCAAATGGAATCGGTTCTATTGGTTCGGAAGGCACCGGAAACGATCAGGCAGTCGACAAGCCGTGGATGGCAGCGTCGGGCAACGGTTTTGGCCGGCAGATATCAATATCCGGCCTTGATATCGATGGTTTTCGGCAATTGACCGGTCTGTCGCCATTGGCGGATATTGGCGGCAACGATGCCGGCAGCGGTAAAGCGGTCGGTCGGGCCCGAAATGTGCGGCAGTACGGTGATGGCGGGGTGCGCCCAGAACGGCGAGGGTGCAGGCAGCGGTTCTTGCGCAAACACGTCGAGCACCGCGTGCGACAGGTGCCCGGCATCGAGGGCTGCAATCAGGTCGGCATCGACGATGATCGGCCCGCGGGCGAAGTTGATGATGGCGGCGCCCGGTTTCATTGCGGCGAAACGTCGGGCATCCAGCATGCCGCGGGTTTCCGCGGTCAGCGGCATCAGGCAGACGAGGATATCTGCCACGCCAAGGATGCGGTCAAACCCGCCTTCACCGGAAACCGTCTCGATCGTACCGAAAACTTTCGGGCTGCGGCTCCAGCCCATCACGTTGAAACCGGCGCCCTTGAGGCGGTCGGCTGCGGCCTTGCCCAGTTCGCCCAACCCGAGAAGGCCGACGGTGACATCGCGCGGGTGGCGATAATCGCGCGGAGCCCAGTCCGCCTTCTCCTGGGCCGCACGGTAGGCCGGCATGTCCCGGTGCAGGTAATAGGTCCATGCAAGCACGGCTTCGGCCATCACGCGCGCAAGTTCGGGATCGACAAGGCGCACGATCGGGGCAGCTTCGGGGCCGAGTTCGGCCACCAGCCGTTCGACGCCGGCCCACAGGCTGTGGATCCATCCAATATTGGGCAGTTGCGCAACATCTGCCGGATCGGGATTGGCAACGATCGCGACTTCCGCCTGCAGCCGCTGTTCGGCGCTCATGTCACGAAAGGCAATAATCGTTTCTTCCGGCAGGGCATCGGCCAGTGTTTCCCGCCAGAGTGCCTCGGTTGCTGCATCCATGCGTGTGACGAGGGCAAGCGGTTTTGGCATGACGGCGTCTTTCCAGAAAATCAGGCTGGCGGGATTGCGTGTGTGCCTTCTAGCATGGGCATGGCGGGCATCCAATCATTGCGACGTCAATCGTGGCTTGATGAAGATGTGGCGCGAAACAATGTGCGGTGTTATCGATTCGACCCCTACGCTTTGCCGCAAATCACCAGTCAGGAATGTTTCTCATGACCCGAACCGTCTATCTCAACGGCCAGTTTCTGCCTGAAGACCAGGCCAAGGTTTCGATCTTCGACCGCGGTTACACATTTGCCGATGCGATTTACGAAGTGACGGCGGTGATCGGCGGCAAGCTCCTGGACTTTCCCGGCCACACCGCTCGCCTGAAACGCTCGCTGGAAGCGTTGGGCATTGCCATGCCGGTCGGCGAGGACGAGCTTCTGGAGCTGCATCACGAGATCGTCGCGAGAAACGGCCTCGATCAGGGACTGGTCTATCTGCAGATTTCGCGCGGTGCCGAAGATCGCAATTTTCTTTTTTCCGACAGCCTGACGCCGACCTTCTCCATGTTCACGCAGGTCGTTCCGCTGCTTGCCAATCCGAAGGCGCAGACCGGTATCGCCGTGCTTTCCGTGCCGGACGGTCGCTGGGCCAACCGGCAGATCAAGACGGTCCAGCTGCTGTTTTCCTCGCTTGCCAAGATGGAGGCGAAAAAGCAGGGCGCGGATGATGTGATCTTCGTCGAGGATGGCCTGATTACCGAGGCAAGTTCCGCCAACTTCCATATCATCACAAAGGCCGGTGTGTTGGTGACGCGCCAGCTTTCCAATGCGCTGCTGCACGGCATCACCCGCGGCTCGGTGCTGGGCCTTGCGGAAAAGGTCGGTCTTGCATTCGAGGAGCGGGCGTTTTCGGTGGAGGAAGCGCTTGATGCCGACGAAGCGTTCATCACCTCGGCCGGGGCCTTCGTGCTGCCGGTCGTTTCGATTGACGGCAAAGCAATCGGCAACGGCAAACCGGGAGAGCGGACACTCAAATTGCGTGAGGTCTATATCGACGATCAGGTGTCTAGGGCTATCGGGCGATAGGTCCGGGCCAGCAACTGCACATCAGTTGGGCGGCGCTGGAAAAGGCGCCGACCATGTTTTGAGCGGAAACGCCCATTATTTGACGTTCTGCACAAAAAACCGGCAGTGAAGTGCCTCAGTTGGTGCGGGTCGGTTTCGTGTCGTCTTCGTGCAACGCCACTTCGTGATACCATGAGCCGCCAAAAGCGAGGTCGGACAGCTCGGTGCTCGGCGTTATCTGGACGATTGGGGTGGCCTGTGTGCGAGAGGCAATTTTGCCCTGCCAACCCGCGCGACCGCCGACCGGAAATTGCAAAACGGTTCCTTTTGGTCTTTCGAAACTCGTAGCCATTGTTTTTTGTCCGATGTCGTGTGGTTACGTCCGCACGGCCGTATTTGCCTATGATTTATTCCATGAGCTCTAAAATAAGTCAAGAATCGGCTGAATAAATGTGCATTATGCCTATATTTTGATCATTTGGTTGTGTTTGATCATTGCTGGGGCATAAAGCGTGGTCGTTTCATCTCAACGTCTATGGTCGGGATCGGTTCCGAAGGCATTTTTGCCGTAAAATTCGCCAGGATCAAATTTTCATCGCTTTCTGCGGGCGTGCACGACGGAATTTTGTGCAGTGCGGAATCGATTTTTTTCTGTCGTATCGAATCTGGCACGGCACGTGCATTCTATTTGGCATCCATGATGGACCAGTCCCGAACAGTGGGCGGCCGTTTGGTGTTGCGCTCATTCAGACAGCATCAGTAGAGAGAACCGATGACGAAATTTAAGCTCGAGTACATTTGGCTGGACGGCTACTCCCCTGCAAACCTGCGCGGCAAGACGCAGGTCAAGGAATTCGATGCCTTCCCGACGCTGGAACAGCTGCCGCTCTGGGGCTTCGACGGTTCCTCCACGATGCAGGCCGAAGGCCGTTCGTCTGACTGCGTTCTCAAGCCGGTCGCCATCTATCCCGATCCGGCCCGCACCAACGGCGTTCTGGTCATGTGCGAAGTCATGATGCCGGATGGCGTCACGCCGCACGCTTCCAACAGCCGTGCGACCATTCTCGATGACGAAGATGCGTGGTTCGGTTTCGAGCAGGAATATTTCTTCTACGAAAACGGCCGTCCGCTCGGCTTCCCGGAGCAGGGTTTCCCGGCACCGCAGGGTCCGTATTATTGCGGCGTCGGCGCAAGCAATGTCGGCCCGGTCGCTCGCGAAATCGTCGAAGAGCATCTGGACCAGTGCCTTGCTGCCGGCATCAACCATGAAGGCATCAATGCCGAAGTGGCCAAGGGTCAGTGGGAATTCCAGATTTTCGGCAAGGGCTCCAAGCGCGCCGCCGACCAGATCTGGATGGCCCGTTACCTGCTGCAGCGCCTGACGGAACAGTACGGCATCGATATCGAATATCACTGCAAGCCGCTCGGTGACACCGACTGGAACGGTTCGGGCATGCACTGCAACTTCTCGACCAAGTACATGCGCGAAGTTGGCGGCAAGGAATATTTCGAAGCCCTGATGGCGCAGTTCGAAAAGAACCTTGACGCCCATATCGCCGTCTACGGTCCGGACAATCACCTGCGCCTGACCGGCAAGCACGAAACGGCTCCGTGGAACAAGTTCTCCTACGGCGTTGCCGACCGTGGCGCCTCGATCCGTGTTCCGCATTCCTTCGTCAACAACGGTTACAAGGGTTACCTGGAAGACCGTCGTCCCAACAGCCAGGGTTGCCCTTATCAGATCGCTTCGCAGGTTCTGAAGACGATTTCGGAAGTGCCGCTGGCGAAGTCGGCAGCCGCTTAAGCCTCCCAAGGGTTCGGTAAAAAAGCCGCCGGTTGCGAAAGCAGCCGGCGGCTTTTTCGTTTGATGGATTGCGTGTCCGTCACGCTGCGCCAGCCGGATCTCCAACCGGCAGCAATGCCGGATCGAGCGGCGGATCGTTGGGGTTCTTGCTGTCGCCCGGATCCTTGACCGGCGGAACCGGTGGTTTTTCCTGTACGCGGTCTGGAATGCCGGGGGTCGGTGTCGGGCCGCGCGGTGTCTCCGTCGCAGGTGTCGGGATCGGATCGCGATTGGGCATGTCCTGTCTCCTTGTTCCGGTTTTCACAAAGACAACAAGCTCCGACGCCAGAGGTTCCCGTTTCATATGGTTGGTCCCGAATGAGGCTCGTCCCCAGGCAACTGTCGCAAAACGCGAGTAGCCTTCATTTTCGATTCGACAAAAACTCCGACATTCGTTACCGGTTAAACGATTAATCATCTGCATTACTGTCCACCCGGCGAACGTTGCTTCCATGTCACGTCAGAAACCTAAGCTTGCAAGGATCGCAGACAGCCTTGGCGTTTCGACCGCCACGGTTTCCAATGCGCTGTCCGGTAAGGGCAGGGTTTCGCCTGAGCTTGCGGAACGTATTCGCGCGACGGCTGCCGAGTTGGGTTATGTGCCGAGCGTGGCCGGTCGCGCATTGCGCACCGGGCGTAGCGGCGTCCTCGGTCTGGTGCTGGCCGATATCAGCAATCCGCTCTTTCCGAAGCTGGCGCAAGCCATTGAGAATTCCGCCGCCAAGGCTGGTTACGGCATCCTGATCGCCGACAGTCACGGCGATGTGGCGGCGCAGACGCAGGCTATCGAGCGGCTGATCGAGCGTGGTGTCGACGGCATGATCGTGGTTCCGCGGCGCGGCACATGGGTCACCGGCGCCAGCTGTCCCGTCGCGGTCATCGATAGCCCTTCCACGCCGGGCAATACGGTTGCCGCCGATCACTGGTCGGGCGGGCAGGGGCTTGGGCTTCATCTGGCCTCGCTTGGCCACAAGCATGTGCTCCTGCTTGGAAACAGTACCGCATCCAACGTGCAGAACGACCGGCTTGGTGGTGTCCGGGCCGGGCTTGGCAATGCCAAGGTCGAGGCGGTCTGGATCGAAAAGCTGGAAGCGAAGGCGGGGCAGGGGTGCTCGCTGGGGCTGGAGGCGGCGGTTGCACGCGGCGTTACGGCCATCGCGGCAATTTCCGATCTCGTTGCCCTGCGGGCGCTGACCGAATTGCAGCGCGCCGGCATTGCCGTGCCGGAGGATGTCAGCGTTACCGGCTTCGATGACCTGATCTGGTCGTCGGTCGTCACGCCGGGCCTGACGACCATGCGCATGGATGTCGTGACAATCGCCGATATCGCCATTGCCGCCGTGCTGGAGGCGATTGCCCGTCCGCCCTCCGCCGAGACCCGGCGCGGCGATGGCGATACGGTTATTGCAAGTCAGCCGAAGGTGCCGATGGAGCTGGTGCTTCGCCAGTCCACCGGGCCCGCCAAAACTTCTGTATTTCGTAAAGACAGCAAATCCACAAATCTCACGGTAGGAGAACGGATCCAATGAACAAGGTCATGCTGGCATCGGGCGTCGCTCTGATGCTTTCCATGGGCGCCGCCCACACTGCTCTGGCACAGGAAAAGATCCTGACGATTTCCGTCTATGCGCTGGCGCAGGACGAATACAAGAAGATCGTCTATGCCCCGTTTGAAGAAAAGTGCGGCTGCAAGCTGGTGGTCGAGACCGGCAACAGTGTCGAGCGCATCGCCAAGATGGATGCCAACAAGGCCAATCCCGTGGTCGACATGGCGGTGGTTTCGATGGCGGATGCCTTGTCTGCTGCCCGCGCCGGCCTGATCGACAAGATCGATACCTCGAAGATCACCAGCTACGACAAGCTCTACGATATCGCCAAGGACCCGAATGGCGATGGCATGAGCATCGGCTACACGTTTTATGCCACCTCGATCGCCTACCGTTCCGACAAGATGAAGATCGAAAGCTGGGCCGATCTCTTGAAGCCTGAATATGCGGCGCATATCGCATGGCCGAACGTCACCACCAACCAGGGGCCGCCGTCGCTTTATATGCTGGGCCAGGCTCTCGGCAAGGATACGCCGGATCTGGCAGCGCCGATCGAAGCCGTCGGTGCCGCCAAGGACGATATCGTCACTTTCTACGAGAAGTCCTCGCAGCTCGTACAGCTGATGCAGCAGGAAGAAATCTGGGCGGCGCCGATCGGCCGTTTCACCTGGGCACCCTTTTCCAAGCTCGACATGCCGATCGCCTGGGCCACCCCGAAGGAAGGCCAGACCGGCGGCATGAACGTCATGATCGTCACCAAGAACTCCAAGAACCGCGACCTGGCGCTGCAGTTCATGGATTTCTGGCTGTCGGCCGACGTTCAGTCGAAGCTGGCGGAAGCGCTGATCGACAGCCCTTCCAACAGCCAAGCCAAGGTTTCCGAAGCTGCTGCCAAGAACCTTACCTATGGTGACGAGACGGCCAAGAGCCTGAAGCTCATCCCTTCGGCCGTGTCGCTCGATAACCGTGCGGGCTGGCTGAAAAGCTGGAACGAGAAGGTCGGCCAGTAATAACCGGGCTCTGCTATTGAGGTGGAGCCCCTCGCCAACAAAATCAGCGCCTGGCTTTGCCAGGATGCTGATTTTGTAACCTCTCCCGCAAGGGGAGAGGCAGGCCCGCAGAAATGCCGCCTCCTTATCTCTCCCCTTGCGGGAGAGAAATCGCAAGTGAGGGGCAATGAATGACGACGTTGGAGACTGACAAACTATGTTCCAAAACAGGGCCGAGGCCCTCGCACTGGCATTGCCGGCCGCGCTGTTCGCAGCAGCGGTTTTCATTGCGCCAGTGGTGATCCTCCTCTCCGATGGTTTCAGGGCGCCCGGCGGCGGCTGGACGATTTCGGCCTATACCGAATTCTTCTCCAGCTCGCTCAATCAGGCGGTCTTCTTGCGCACGCTGAAGCTTGGCGCGCTGGTCACCATCGTGGCGGCAGTCATCGGTTATGCGGCGGCATTTGCCATTGTCAGCCTTGAACCGGGCAAGAAGGGCAAGGTCACCGGCCTCATCGTGCTGCCGCTGATGATTTCTCCCGTCGCGCGTACCTATGCCTGGATCGTCATTCTCGGCCGTACCGGCATCGTCAACCAGGCGTTTCAGGCGCTGGGATTAAGCGAAGCGCCGCTGCGGATCCTGTTTTCGGAAACCGCCATCTTCATCGGTCTCCTCCAGCTTTTCCTGCCGTTGATGATCATCTCGCTGATCTCTGCGCTCGAAAACATGCCGAAGGACGCCATTCCGGCCGCCCGCGTGCTCGGCGCCAACTGGTTCCAGGTGTTCTGGAAGGTCATCCTGCCGCTCACCAAGGAAGGTGTCGTCATCGGCGGCACGCTGGTCTTCACCGGTTGCCTGACCGCCTATATCACACCCGCCATTCTCGGCGGTTCCAAGGTGCTGATGCTGGAAACGCTGCTTTACCAGCAGGTGACGGTCTCCAACAATTTCGTGGCTGCCAGCGTCATCGCGCTGATCCTCATCGTCATGAGCTTTGCCGCCAACATTCTTTTGAAACGTGTCGCCACTGCGCGCAATAAAACAAGGAGCGCGTGATGATGGCCCGTAACCTGTTCATTCCGATCACGCTCGGCCTGGTCATCGCCTTCCTGATCGGCCCGTTCCTGATCATCGTCGCCGCCTCGTTTTCGGGCGGTGAAACGCTGGCCTTCCCGCCGCAGGGTTTTTCGCTGCGCTGGATCGCAAAGGTGTTCACCGTCGAAAGTTTCAGAGACAGCTTCTTCATGTCGCTGTTTCTGGCCGTCGGCGGCACGCTGGTCGCACTCATACTGGGCATTCCGGCCTCTTACGCCTTGTCGCGCTACAAGCTGCCGGGTGCTGAAACCATCCGCACCATCGTGTCGGCCCCGATCATCGTGCCGGGCATCATCGTCGGCCTGTCGCTCTTGCGTTACATCGTCGTGCCGTTCCAGGTGGGTATCACGCTGGCGCTGTTTCTGGCGCATACGGCGCTGATCCTGCCCTATGCGGTGCGCGTCGTCTCCGCCAGCCTCGGCAACCTGCGCTCCGATATCGAGGAGGCTGCCGTGCTGCTCGGCTCGTCGCGGCTCGGTGCCTTCTTCCGCGTCGTGCTTCCCAATATTCGCGGCGGCATCATGTCCGCCTTCATTCTCGGCTTCGTCACCTCGTTCAATCAGGTGCCGGTCTCTCTGTTTCTCTCGGGGCCCGGTGTGCGCACGCTGCCGGTCGATATGATCGCCTATATGGAAATCGTCTTCGACCCCTCCGTCGCCGCGCTCTCCGCGCTGCTCGCCTTCATGTCCATCGGTATCGTTTTCCTTGCCGAACGTTTTCTGGGGTTCTCCCGTTATGTCTGATCCAAAATTCCTCACCCTCGAAAACCTGACGCTCGCTTATGGCGATACCGTCGCCGTCAAGGACCTGAACCTCACAATCGGCAAGGGCGAACTCGTCGCATTTCTTGGGCCCTCGGGCTGCGGCAAGACCACGACCATGCGCGCCATCGCCGGCCTGCTGTCGCCTGCTTCCGGCCATGTGAAGCTGGACGGTGCCGACATAACCCGCGTTTCGGCCAACAAGCGCAATGTCGGCCTGATGTTCCAGTCCTATGCGCTGTTCCCGCATCTGTCGGTGTATGAAAACGTCGCTTTCGGTCTGCGTCTGAAAAAGACACCGGCGGCCGAACTCGACAGGCGTGTCAAGGCAGGCATTACCTCTGTCGGCCTCTCCGATTATGCGGACCGCAAGCCGGGGGAACTTTCCGGTGGCCAGCAGCAGCGTGTGGCCCTTGCCCGCTCGATGGTGATGGAACCGAAGGTTCTGCTGCTCGATGAGCCGCTTTCCAACCTCGATGCGCGTCTGCGCCTCGACATGCGCTCCGAGTTGCAGCGCGTGCAGAAGGAAACCGGCGTGACGATGATTTTCGTCACGCACGACCAGGGCGAGGCACTTTCTCTTGCTGATCGCATAGTTGTGATGAAGCGTGGAGCGATTGAGCAGATAGGATCCCCTGAAGATATCTATAACCGCCCCACTTCCGCCTTCGTTGCGGACTTCGTTGGCTTTGAGAATATCTTCGAACTTTCCGACGGACGACTGAAGACCCCGAAGGGTCCGGTCGAACTTTCCGGACCAGTCCCGATAGCGGCGGGGCTGGCCTGGCGGCCGCGCATGGTCACCCTGGGCTCAGGTCCTTTCCAGGGAACGGTGCGCGGCGCATCCTTTGCCGGCAATAGCCGCGAATACCTGCTCGATACGTCGCTTGGCCCTATCAAGGCCGAAGTGGATGCGGCTTTGCCCCCACATGAACTGGGCGCGGAACTGGCTTTCGACCTGCCGATTGCTGCCGCAGCAGCGCTTCGGACATTCGGTTAAGGGCGGGTAGCGGCATGGGCGTGTGGATCGACACCGATATGGGCTTTGACGACATCGCCGCCATCATGGTGGTGGATGCCGCAGCCCGATCGCACCCGCAACGAGCCATCGACGGCGTATCGCTGGTGCTCGGCAACGCGCCGCTCGATCAGGTGAAGCGTAATGCCGCCGCGGCTGTCAGCGCCTTCGGCTGGCAATTCCCGGTCTATACGGGTCGTGCGTTGCCGGTCCTCGGCAGGCTCGAAACGGCAACTTCCATCCTCAGCGATCACGGCATGCCCACTGCAGGCCAGCGCCTGCCGGACGTGCCGGTGCCCGCCATGGGCGATGCGTTCGAAGCCCTGTGCCGCTGGCTGGAGGGTGAAGGCCCGCACCGCATACTGGCGCTCGGCCCGCTCACCAATATTGCCGCCGTCACACTGGCGCGGCCGGATCTTGCCGCCCGCATCACCGATCTGGTGTGGATGGGCGGCGGTGTCACAGCGGGCAATCATACGGCCTCCGCCGAATTCAACGCTTACGCCGATCCCGAAGCCGTCGCCATCGTTCTGGCGCACGGCATTCCGTTCAGGATGGTCGATCTCGACCTCTGCCGCAAGGTTCTGGCAACACATGCCGATGTCGAGCCGGTGCGCGCTGCCGGCGGTAGCAATGCGGTCCTCATTGCCGATCTGCTGGATGGTTTCATCGCTATCGCCACCAACCGCGGCCGCTCGGCCATGTCGCTTTACGATGCCGTTGCTGCCGTCGCCTTCGTCGAAAACAGCCTTGTCGAGTGGCGGCCGGCCCGCATCGATATCGAACTTGCCGGCACCGTCACGCGCGGCCGCACGGTGGTCGAAGCGCGGGCCGAAAAAGCTGAATTTAACGCCATTTATGCTGCGACAATCGAGGTCGACCGTGCGCGGTCGATCATTCTTGAAACATTGCGACTGGAGGGAAGCCGTTGAACGAGATCATTGTCAACGTCCATAAATTTACCGATCCCGACCTGCGCAGCCGCGCCATTGCCGCTGCCCGCGGCGATATTCCCTTCGATATCCTTATTACCGGCGGCACGCTGGTCGATGTCATGACCGAAGAGCGCCGCCCGGCCGATATCGGCCTGATCGGCCCGATCATCGCCAGCGTTCATGCGCCGGGCAGCCGCTCGGATGCAGATGAAATCATCGACGCCAAGGGCGCATTCATCACGCCGGGGCTGATCGATACGCATATGCACATCGAGAGCTCGATGGTGACGCCTGCAACCTACGCCGCATCCGTCATGCCGCGCGGTGTCACCACCATCGTCTGGGATCCACATGAATTCGGCAATGTTCACGGCGTCGATGGCGTCCGCTGGGCGGTCGAGGCGGTCAAGGAACTGCCGCTGCGTTCCGTCGTGCTGGCGCCGTCCTGCGTGCCGTCGGCTCCGGGCTTCGAGACGGCCGGTGCCGATTTCGATGCCGCCGTCATCGAGGAGCTGCTTCTCTGGCCTAAGATCGGCGGTCTCGCCGAGGTCATGAACATGCGCGATGTTGTGAGCCGCGAACCGCGCATGGCCGCCATCATGCAGGCCGCCCTGACGTCCGAAAAGCTGGTCTGCGGCCATGCGCGCGGCCTGACCGGTGGCGATCTCTCTGCCTTCATGGTGGCCGGTGTCACCTCCGATCACGAACTGACCTCCGCTGCCGACCTGATGGAAAAGCTGCGCGCTGGCCTCACCATCGAATTGCGCGGCTCGCACGATCATCTCCTGCCGGAATTCGTCGAGGCGCTGAACGCGCTCGGCCACCTTCCGTCTTCGCTGACATTATGCACCGACGATGTCTTCCCCGACGATCTGGTGAAGGGCGGCGGTCTCGATGACGTCGTGCGCCGGCTGGTGCGTTACGGCATGAAGCCGGAATGGGCGCTGAAGGCCGCCACGATCAATGCCTCGAACCGTCTCGACCGCGCCGATCTCGGCCTGATCGCCGCCGGTCGCCGTGCCGATATCGTCATCTTCGAGGATCTGGCAGATTTTCGCGCCCGCCATGTTTTTGCAAGCGGAACCGAGGTTGCGAAGGCGGGCCGGATGACGGTGGCGACACCGTTGATCGACACGGGGCCGCTGGCGGATTCCGTCAAGCTGTCGTCGCTCACCGAAAACGACTTCCGTGTCGCGTCGAACGGTTCGCGGGTGAAACTTGCGGTCATCGACCGTCCGCGCTTCACGCAATGGGCCGAGGCCGAGGCCGACGTCGTGGATGGTTATGTCGTGCCGCCTGAAGGCACCACGATGATTGCCGTCACACATCGTCACGGCGTTGCGGAAACCTCGACCAAGGTCGGTTTCCTCGGTAACTGGGGCAATTGGCGCGGCGCGTTCGCGACCACGGTTGCGCATGACAGCCATAACCTCACCGTGTTCGGCGGCAATGCGGCAGATATGGCCGTCGCCGCCAATGCCGTGATCGAAGCGGGTGGCGGTTTGGCCGTCGCTTCGGAAGGCAAGGTCATCGCCATCCTGCCATTGCCTCTTTCGGGGCTGGTTTCCGATGCCCCATTGGGCAAAATCGCAGACGGTTTCGCGGCCGTTCGTTCGGCCATGGACACCATTGTCGAATGGCAGCCGCCTTATCTCGTTTTCAAGGCATGCTTCGGCGCAACGCTCGCCTGTAATGCCGGGCCTCACCAGACTGACCGGGGCGTCGCAGACGTCATCACCGGCAAGCTTCTGGAAACACCCGTCATCGAGACGTTGCGCTGATGCCTATCGCCGGAGGCAAGATTCAGGATCTCGTCTCCGGCGACATTGCACCCGCAAACATGTAACCGACACCGCGCACCGAGCGGATAAGATGCGGCTTGGCCGGATCGGCCTCGATCTTTTTGCGCAGACGTGCCACCTGGGCATCGATCGAGCGGTCGAATACGTCCAGATCGCGCCCTCGCGTCTGGTTCATCAGCACTTCGCGGGTGAGAACCCGGCCGGCATTGCGGGCAAGCACGGTGAGCATGTCGAACTCGCCGGTGGTCAGTTCGATCTCCTGCCCGCTCGGATCGAGCAGGCGGCGGCGCGATTGCTCGAGTTTCCAGCCGTCGAATTCTATCGTGTCCGACGGTTCCGCGGCGTGGGCTTCCACCGGACGGCGGCGGCGCAGAATACTGCGCACACGTGCCAGAACCTCGCGCAGATGGAAGGGTTTCGCCATGTAATCGTCGGCACCGACTTCGAGCCCGACGATACGATCGAGCACATCGTCGCGGCCGGTCAGCATGATGATCGGGATATCGGAATTGGTGCGGATTTCGCGTGCCAGCGTCAAACCGTCCTCGCTTTGCGGCAGCACGAGATCGAGCAGGATCAGGTCGATCGTGTGTTCGGCCAGCATCTTGCGCATGCCCGCACCATCGGCGGCGCCATGAACCACGAAACCTTCGTCCTCGAAGTAACGAGCCACCATCTGGCGAATTCTTGCCTCGTCATCAACGATGAGGATGTGGTCTGCCCGTTTTTCGATCTTCGCCATTCGCAACCCGTCCAAAGTCTCTGTTACACCCTGTTACACAATTTAACGCACGGTTACATGTACGGCATCAACGTGTCACCGCGACGCAGCAAAACGGAACCTGTCAAATGCCATTGGGTTTCAGGGGATTACGTGATGCTGTCGGTTGCATATAGTGCTGAAGCAAAACAAGTAGCTGCCGCAAGGCTTGCTCCGCAGCCGGAACGGCTGGAAGAGCTTTTTTGTTCAGTACCGCGCGAATCTTTTGAAGCCGGTGAAGGCGTTTTCTGGGAAGGCGATCAGGCCGACCACGTTTTCAAGGTCTCGGAAGGTGTTCTTCGCGTCTTCAAGATTATTGCCGATGGCCGCCGCGTCATCACCGGCTTTCTTTATGCCGGCGATCTCGTCGGTCTGTCGCTGAAGGATCGTTATCTCTACAGCGCCGAGGCCGTTACCCCGGTTCGCCTGCGTCGTCTGGCGCGCAAGCCTTTCCAGGAAGCGCTGGAAAAATGGCCGGACCTGCGCCCGCAGTTTTTTGCCCGCGTCTGTGACGAGATGGCAACCGCACAGGATCAGATGGTGCTTCTGTCGCGCAAGAGCGCCGAGGAACGTGTCTCCACCTTCCTGATGCTGCTTGCCCGCCGCCTGCATGGCTGCCATCCTATCGGCCGCCGCATTCATCTGCCGATGAGCCGTCTCGACATGGCCGATTATCTCGGCCTCACCATTGAAACGGTATCGCGCACCATCACCAAGCTCGTCTCGCGCGGTGTGATCAGCCCGGAAGGCCGTCACGATTTTGCAATCTGCAAGCCGGGAAAACTGCTTGCGCTCTGTGGCGATGGCGATAGTTACGAAGAAGCGATCGACCGCGAGCCGAAGATGCGGCAGGCGATCTGGCCGCACTGAAAGGGCCAGGATTGGAATACGGCATGGACGACCAAATCATCGGACAGGGCGAGGGCGACCTCGCCCTCAGGCTTTCCGCTCTCGACCCGCTGCATATCGTCGTGCACGATGCCGATGGCGTGATCCGCAACTGGAGCACCGGCAGCGGCAGGCTGTTCGGTTGGTCGGCATCGGAAGCGGTGGGCAAAAATTTCACCGATATACTGGCGCCGGAAGAGGCCTTGTCCATTCCCGAGATCGATGCCGTCATTCGCATGTCCGGGCGCTGGAAGGGTAATCTTGTCTATCGTCACCGGGACGGCCATCCGATTTCCGTTCTCAGCCGCTGGCTGCACCTGCCGCAGGTCGATGACCAGCCGCCGCTGATCATGCAGGTCAACGAGGATTTCGAAGCTGCCGCGACCATCCGTGAGGATCTCGCCGCGCGCGAGGCGCATTTCCGCTCCATCCTGCAGACCGTGCCGGAAGCCATGGTCGTCATCGATGAGGTCGGTATCATCACCTCTTTCAGCTCGGCCGCCGAAGACCTGTTCGGTTATCAGGCAAGCGAGGTCGAGGGCCGTAACGTTTCCATGCTGATGCCCAATCCGGATCGTGACAATCACGACCGTTATATCAGCAAATATCTCTCCACCGGCCATCGCCGGATCATCGGCATCGGCCGCGTGGTGAAGGGGCAGCGCAAGGATGGCACCACGTTCCCGATGGAACTGGCGGTCGGTGAGGCCTTGTCGAACGGCAAGCGTGTATTCACCGGTTTCGTGCGCGATCTCACCAGCCGCCACAAGATCGAGGAAGAACTGCGCCAGGCGCAGAAGATGGAAGCGATCGGCCAGCTGACCGGCGGCCTTGCGCACGATTTCAACAATCTTCTCACCATCATCAGCGGCAATCTCGAAATCGCCGAGGCAAAGGTGACCGATCCGAAGGTTCAGGTTCTCCTGCGCGAGGCACAGGGCGCGACCGATGACGGCGCCAAGCTGACCGGCCAGTTGCTGGCCTTCGGTCGCAAGCAGCCGCTCAACCCGAAACTGACCGATCTCGGCCAGATGATCGCCAGTTTCTCCGAGCTTGTCCGGCGCACGATCGGAGATCGCATCGAGCTGCGAACGGTCGTGACCGGGGGCGCCAACGAAGCGCTGGTCGATGGGCCGCAGTTGCAGAACGTGCTCTTGAACCTGACCCTCAACGCCCGTGACGCCATGCCGGAAGGCGGCGAGCTGTCGATCGAGGTCAGTCGCGTTTATCTCGATCAGGATTATGCGCAGATGTACCCGGAAATGCGGGCCGGCGAATATGTGCTGATCGCCGTCACCGATACCGGCATGGGCATGAGCGAGGATGTGAAGGTGCGGGCCTTCGAACCGTTCTTCACCACCAAGCATGGCGGCGGCGGAACCGGGCTGGGCCTGAGCATGGTCTATGGTTTCGTGCGCCAGTCGGGCGGTCATATCCAGCTGGAAAGCGAGCTCGGGCAGGGTACAAGCCTGCGGCTTTTCCTGCCTTCCGTCACACGGCACTCATTGGCACCGGACGATTCCGTGGCCGCATCGGAACAGCCGGCCATCGCCGCCGGTCACGAGCCGGTGCTTGTGGTGGAGGATGATGCGCGCGTGCGGCGTATCGCCGTGGCAAGGCTGGAAGCTGCGGGCTACACCGTTCATGAAGCTGGCGGTGGCGTGGAGGCGCTGGAAATCCTGGGCGACCACCCGGAAATCGTGCTTCTGTTCACCGATGTCGCCATGCCCGGCATGTCGGGCGATAAGCTGGCGCAGGAAGTGCGTACACGCCGCCCGGATATCAAGGTGCTGTTCACCTCGGGTTTTGCGGAGCCCGATGTGGCGCTGCGCCAGTTTGCCGAACATTCGGCCTGGCTGAAAAAACCCTATACCGCGCGTGAACTGGCGACCCAGATGCGCGCCTTGCTGGACTGAGTATTTGCCGCCGCCCCTGCGGCCGTTACAACGGCTGCAGGTGGATGGCGCGCGCGTTCATGATTTCCTGGAAAAGTTCCTGGCGGCCGATATAGATGATGGCGGTATCCTTCATTTCGGCCATCACCTTCAGGATTTCCTCCTGTGTTTCCGGCTCCAGCCCTTCCATAGCATCGTCGAGGATCAGCCATTTCGGTGCCGTCAGAAGCACGTTGGCGAGACGCAGTCGTGCCTGGTCGTCTTCTTCGAGAACGCGGTCCCAGCGCTCGTGCCGGTCGAGATCCGATGCCAGCCTTTCCAACCCGGCGCGTGTCAGGGCATCCCGGATCGTTGCATCGTCGAAACTTGCCGGATCGCGGGGATAGGCGACGGCGGCGCGCATCGGGGTGTCGGGGAAATAACGTTTCTGCGGCATGAACAGGATATCGGCCTGCGGCGGCAGCGTTATCTCGCCCTTGCCCCAGTTCCAAAGGCCCGCCAGTGCCTGGAACAGGAGATGGCGGTTCACGCTGGCATCGCCATTGACCATCACCCGTTCGCCGGGTTCGATGACGATCTCGCTTTCGGGGATTTTCAGGCCACGGTCGGTCGGCGTGCCGGGAGGGCCTGGCAGGATGCAGAGCTTGCTCAGGACGATCTTCTGGTCCTGACCGTAGGTGTGTTTCAGGTCCGATTGCGTGGCATCGGATGAATCCATTTCCAGCAACGCCTTGCGGAAGGTGGAGACGCGATAAAGTGCCGCCTTCCAGTCGGCGATCTGGCGGAAGTTGTCGATATACCAGCGAAGCGCCGCATTGACCTGCGTGAACGCGCCGACCGCCACCATCAGCCAGCCGAAGGACAACATGCCGTTGAAATAGACCGGCGAGGCGATCAGGATCGGCGCCACCAGCGTCAGCCATCCGAAACCGGAGGAAACCCAGGTCAGGTTGGTGATGGCCAGCGCCTGCCGTTTGATGACGGCGAGAACCGTGGTGACCGCATTCTGGATCTGGCCACGTTCGCTTTCTTCACCGCGCGCAAGGGTGATCGAGGCAAGGTTCTCGTTGGCGTGCATCAGCGAGAAGCGCAGTTCGGCTTCCTTGGAATAACGGTCGGCATTGATGGTGGGCAGATTGCGGCCGACAAAGCTGCTGAGCAGTGAAGCGGAACCGGCATAGATGAGGGCGGCCCAGACCATGTAGCCGGGAATGGCGATGTGGTGGCCGTAAAGGTCGAAGGCGAAGTCCGCCGAAATTTCCCATAACACGCCGATGAAACTGACAAGCAGGATCGAGGAGCTGACGAGACCGATGGAGAGCGCCGTGGTGATTTCCGCCAGATTGCGCGCGTCTTCGTGCAGGCGCTGATCCGGATTGATGCCGATGGCACCGAAATTGGTCAGCTTTATCGCCCGTCCGGCTTTCATCCACTGGTCGATGAGATCGCGGGTGACCCCTTCGCGCATGTAGAGCGCCATCATCTGGTTGAGAAAGGCCTGGATGACGTTCAGCACCAGAAGGACGCCGGCAATGACCGCAAACACTTCGAGTTGCACGAGGAAGGCATCGAGATCGCGTCGCTGCAGGCTGTCGTAGAACGGCGCGTTCCAGCTGTTGAGACGGTACTGGGCGTAAGTCGTAGCAAGAATGATGACGAGCAGCGCGATGGCAAGCGCGATGATCCGGCCCTTGATCTTTGTGCCCCAGAAGGCCCCGAGCATCATGCGCAATTGTGCGAGGAAACCGAAATTCGCGGAATCGATATCGAGTTTCGCGACCAGGTCGTCGCTTTCGGTCATCTGCGCCATGCAATCATTCCATTACAAACAGGAAGCGGGCATTTGCTATCTTTATAACCTGAAAAGTTAAACGGGTTGCTTCGGAAAAGTGCAAGTCGCCCCGTTCGGAAGCCTCCGCACCAAAATTATTACAAACTTAAAATTTCTCCTTGCAACGGATAAAAGCGCATGTAGTCTGTCACTCAGAGGCGTAAAAATGCCCGAGGGACAGGCCTGCACGATGAATACATCGGCAGGTCCAGGTTCGAAGAACTGGGAACATGACGATGCTGGGACCTACGGGGCACGTGGATACGTTCACGCGCGACAACCTACCGCCGTTTGATCAGTGGCCCGAGCTTCTGCTCGATGGTTTCGACTATCCTGAATGGCTGAATGCCGGTGTCGAGCTGACCGACCGCATGGTCGAGCGCGGCTTTGGCGATCACACGGCGCTGATCGGCAACGGCCGCCGCCGCACCTACAAGGAACTGACCGACTGGACCAACCGCATCGCGCTGGCATTGACAGAGGATTACGGTCTCAAGCCCGGCAATCGCGTGCTGATCCGCTCTGCCAACAACCCGGCCATGGTGGCCTGCTGGCTGGCGGCGACCAAGGCGGGACTGGTGGTGGTCAACACCATGCCGATGTTGCGGGCCGGCGAGTTGATCAAGGCGATCGAAAAGGCGCAGGTGCAGCTTTGCCTGTGCGATACCCGCCTGATGGACGACATGGTGGCGGCCGCCAAGGACAGCAAATTCCCGACCCTCGTCGTCGGTTTCGACGGCACCGCCAATCACGATGCCGAGCTTGACCGTGCGGCCCTCAACAAGCCGGTGCGTTACGAAGCGGTGAAGACGGGGCGGGACGATGTGGCGCTGTTGGGCTTCACCTCCGGTTCGACCGGCGTGCCGAAGGCGACCATGCACTTTCACCGCGACCTGCTGATCATCGCCGACGGTTTCGCCAGGGAAGTTCTGGCGGTGACACCGGATGACGTGTTCGTGGGTTCGCCGCCGCTTGCCTTCACCTTCGGCCTTGGCGGGCTGGCGATCTTTCCACTGCGGTTCGGCGCCGCCGCGACGCTTCTGGAAAGTGCCACGCCGCCGAAGATGATCGAGATCATCGAGACCTATAAGGCGACCATCAGTTTTACCGCGCCGACCGCCTATCGCGCCATGCTTGCCGCGATGGATGGCGGTGCGGATCTTTCTTCGCTGCGTCTTGCCGTTTCCGCTGGCGAGACCCTGCCGGGGCCTGTGTTCGAGGAATGGGTTGCCAAGACCGGCAAACCGATCATCGATGGCATCGGCTCCACCGAAATGCTGCATATCTTCATCTCCAACCATCTGGCCGATTGCAAACCCGGCTGCACGGGCAAGCCGCTGGCCGGTTATCAGGCGATCATCGTCGATGACGACATGAACGAGGTGCCTCGCGGCACGGTCGGCCGGCTGGCCATCAAGGGGCCTATCGGCTGCCGTTATCTCGCCGACGAACGCCAGAAGGACTATGTGCGCGACGGCTGGAACCTGACCGGCGACAGTTTTTCGCAGGATGAGGATGGCTATTTCCATTTCGCCGCCCGTTCCGACGACATGATCGTTTCGGCCGGTTACAATATTGCCGGGCCGGAGGTGGAGGCGGCGCTTCTGAAACACGAATCCGTGGCGGAATGCGCGGTGATCGGCGTGGCCGACGAGGTGCGCGGCACCATCGTGCAGGCGCATGTGGTTCTGAAACCGGGCGCGCATGCCTGCGAGGCGACCGCAAAGCTGTTGCAGGAGCATGTGAAGGCGCTGATCGCACCCTACAAATATCCCCGCTCGATCATTTTCACCGAGACGTTGCCGAAGACGGAATCGGGAAAAATTCAGCGGTTCCGTCTCAAGCAGGGCAATGCCGGTGCGGGCGTCGCTGCCTGAGCGAATTAACCGCTGGGTGTGGAAATTGCCCGCGCCGCGGATGGCATGTGGAAGTTTTCCCGCAAACGTGGGAAGGAAAGGGACGCCGCACCGGACGAAGAATGCCGGGCGGCTTGACAAGGCATCGCTCGCAAGGGGGGCGGGGCCGGTAACGACCAAGGAACAGTCGAACCAACGGGAGCATGCCATGAAGAAGTTTCTTTCCGCCACCACGCTGGCGCTCGGCCTCAGCGTATCCTCATTTGCGGTTGCCGAACCGATCAAGATCGGCCTGATCACCACGCTTTCTGGCGGTGGCGCCGGCCTCGGTGTCGATACGCGCGACGGTTTCATGCTGGCCATCAAGCAGTCCGGCAACAAGGATATTACCGTCATCACCGAGGATGACGCGCAAAAGCCGGAACTGGCGGTGCAGATCGCCGACAAGATGATCCAGAGCGATCAGGTCGATATCCTGACCGGCATCGTCTGGTCGAACCTGCTGATGGCCGTGGCACCGGGTGCCGTGGCGCAGGGCAAGATCTACGTGTCCACCAATGCCGCACCGGCGGCGCTGGCCGGCGAAAAGTGCAACCCGCTCTATTTCAACGCTGCCTACCAGAACGACAATCTTCATGAAGCCATGGGCGAATATGCCAACAAGGACTACAAGAAGATCTTCATCATGGCGCCGAACTACCCGGCGGGCAAAGATTCGCTGACCGGCTTCAAGCGTTATTACAAGGGTGATGTCGCAGCCGAAGTTTATACCAAGGTCGGCCAGACCGATTATGCTGCCGAAATCGCGCAGATCCGTGCGTCGGGTGCCGATGCCGTTTTTGCCTTCCTGCCCGGCGGCATGGGCATCGCGTTCATGAAGCAATATGCGCAGTCGGGCGTGAAAACTCCGATCATGGGGCCGGGCTTCTCGTTCAGCCAGGATGTTCTGCCGGCCATCGGCGATGCCGCCCTCGGCGTCAAGAATTCCGGCCAGTGGGTGAAGGATCTCGACAACGAGGCCAACAAGAAGTTCGTGCCGGCCTTCCAGAAGGAATATAACCGCCTGCCGTCGCTTTATGCGGTTCAGGCTTATGATGCCGCGCAGCTGATCCTGTCGGCTGCATCCAAGGCCAGCGTCAAGGATTCCAAGGCCTTCGCCGCAGCGCTGAAGCAAGCCGACATCCAGTCGCCGCGTGGCAAGTTCAAGTTCAACAACAACCTGCACCCGATCCAGGATATCTATGTGACGGAAGTGGTGAAGGAAGACGGCGTTCTGACCAACAAGACGGTGTCGAAGATCTTTACCGATCACGGCGATGCCTATGCCAAAGACTGCAAGATGTAAGGGCATTTCGTGATCCTTTCTCTTGCCCTGGAGCAGTTGCTCAACGGCCTCCAGCTCGGCGTCATGCTTTTTCTCATGGCGGCCGGGCTGACGCTGATCTTCGGTGTCATGGGTCTTATCAATCTCGCCCATGGCTCGCTTTACATGGTCGGCGCGTTTGCCTGTGCGGTTGTCGCTGCTGCCACCGGTTCGTTCTGGATCGGTCTGGCGGCCAGCCTCGTCTGTGCGGCGGCGGCCGGGGCCATCGTCGAGTTTCTCGTCATCCGCAAACTGTATGACCGTGACCATCTCGATCAGGTGCTTGCCACGTTCGCGCTCATCCTGATCTTTTCGGAGGGCGCGCGCTGGGTGTTCGGCTCGTTCCCGCTTTATCTCGATATTCCGCCGCTTCTGGCGGGCGCCGTGCCGCTGCCGGGTATCGAAGCCTATCCGCTTTATCGCCTCGCCATTATCGGTGTCGGTGCGCTGGTGGCGTTTGGCCTTTACCTGCTGATCTCCAAGACGCGGCTCGGCATGCGCATCCGTGCCGGTGAAAGCGATCGTGAAATGATTGCCGCCCTGGGTGTCGATATCCGCACGCTTTATACGGTCGTCTTCGCGCTCGGCTCGGCTCTTGCCGGTCTTGCCGGTGCGCTGGTCGGCGCTCTGCAATCGGTGCAGGTGGGCATGGGCGAGCCCGTGCTGATCCTCGCCTTCGTGGTCATCGTCATCGGCGGCATCGGCTCCATCAAGGGGGCGCTGGTTGGTGCGCTGATCGTCGGTCTTACCGATACGCTCGGGCGTTTTCTGTTGCCGCCGCTCCTGGGTCTGGTTTTGCCGGCATCGACTGCGGGCACGGTTGGCGCGTCGCTTGCGGCCATGCTGATCTATATCGTCATGGCGCTGGTGCTGGCCTTTCGGCCGCGCGGCCTCTTTCCGGCAAAGGCATGACCGGATGGACATGACACGCGAAAACATCATCAATCTTGTGCTGGCGCTTCTGCTGCTGGTCGTGCCGCTGGCGGCCAGCCAGATGGGCCAGCCGTTCACCGTCACGCTCGCCACACGTATCGCCGTGTTGGCGCTGGCCGCCACCGGCCTCAATATCGCGCTGGGGTTAGGCGGCCTCGTTTCCTTCGGCCATGCGGTGTTTTTCGGCATCGGCGGATATGCAGCGGGCATTCTGGCATCCCACGTGTTTTCCGGCGAACCGATGGCCTTCGGTTTCGAAGGCAGCAACCAGATGGCGTTGATCTGGATCTTTGCCGTGATCGCCTGCGGCCTCGCGGGGCTGGCGATCGGCGCGATCAGCCTGCGCACGTCAGGTGTCTATTTCATCATGATCACGCTCGCCTTTGCGCAGATGGTCTATTATTTCGCGATTTCCTGGCCGGCCTATGGCGGCGAGGATGGGCTTTCCATTCTGGTGCGCAATCAGTTTCCGGGCATCAACACCATGGTGCCGCTGAGCTTTTTCCTGCTTTGTTATGGTGTGCTCATCGTCTGCATCGGCCTGTTCGCCCTGCTGCGCAACTCCCGTTTCGGAACGGCGCTGCAGGCGGCGCGGCAGAATGAGGTGCGTGTCGCCTCGGTCGGTATCTCGCCCTACGGCATAAGGCTGACGGCCTTCGCCATCTCGGCCATGATGACGGGCCTTGCCGGTGCGCTTTATGCGGATCTGAACAAGTTCGTCAGTCCGTCCATGCTGTCCTGGCACATGTCGGGCGAGTTGATCGTGCTGATCATTCTGGGCGGTACCGGCCGGCTGTTCGGGCCGGTGGCGGGGGCGATGCTTTATGTCATCTTCGAGTTTGCGCTCGGCGGCATCACCGAACGCTGGCAGTTCTTTCTCGGGTTGATCCTGCTCGGCGTGGTGCTGTTTGCCCGAGGCGGGCTGATCGGGCTTCTGGCCGGAAAGGCGCGTCATGGTTGACCTTGCGGCTGAACCCGTTCTCGAAATCACCGGCCTCGTCAAAACCTTCGGGGCCTTGCGGGCGACAGACGGTGTCACGCTCGACCTGCGCCCCGGTGAAATCCATGCGCTGATCGGTCCGAACGGTGCCGGCAAATCGACGTTGATCCACCAGATCTGCGGCACGCTGCGGCAGGATGGCGGTACGATCCGGTTTGCCGGACAGGATATCAGCCGCACCGGCGTTGCCGAACGGGCAAGACTGGGTTTGGGGCGGACGTTTCAGGTGTCGTCGCTGGCGCCCGAGTTTTCTGCCCTGCGCAATGTCATGCTGGCGGTGCAGGCGAAGGCCGGTTCGAGCTTTCGATTTTTCAAGCCGGTGATGCGCGACCGCAGCTTGCTCGATACGGCAATGGCCATGCTGGAGCGGGTCGGTCTCGCCGGTCGCGCCGACATTGCGGCGGCGGAACTGTCGCATGGCGAGCGTCGCCAGCTCGAGATCGCCATCGCATTGGCGCTCGGGTCGAAGGCGTTCCTGCTCGATGAGCCGATGGCCGGCATGGGGCCGGAAGGTTCGAAGCGGCTGACCGGGTTTCTCGACGGTCTGCGCCATCAAGCGCCGATCCTGCTGGTCGAGCACGACATGGACGCGGTTTTTGCGCTCGCCGATCGCATTTCGGTTCTGGTCTATGGCCGCGTCATTGCCACCGGCACGGTGGATGAGATCCGTCGTGATCCGGCCGTGCGAACCGCCTATCTCGGAGATCACGCCTGATGCTCTTGGACGTTCAGGATATCACCGCCTCCTATGGCAGCAGTCAGGCGCTGTTCGGTGTCGATCTGACCGTTGCCGAGGGTGAGGTCGTGGCGCTGATGGGCCGCAACGGCATGGGCAAATCGACGACGATCAAGTCCATCTGCAACCTCATGCCGCCGAAATCCGGTCGCATCGCCTTTGGCGGTCGCCCGACCGAAAAAATGCCGCCGCATAAGGTGGCGCGGCTCGGCATCGGGCTTGTGCCGGAAGGGCGGCGGTGTTTCCCGAACCTCACCGTGCACGAAAACCTCGTGGCGGCGGCGCGGCCTGGTGCCTGGACGCTTGATCGTGTCAACGCGCTGTTTCCGCGGCTTGAGGAACGGCATGCGCAGATGGCGAAATCGCTCTCGGGCGGCGAACAGCAGATGCTGGCGATCGGCCGGGCATTGATGACCAATCCCCGCCTGTTGATATTGGACGAGGCAACGGAGGGGCTGGCGCCGGTCATCCGTCAGGATATCTGGCGGGCGATCCGCGCGCTCAAAGGGGATGGCCTGTCGATCCTGGTGGTCGACAAGACGCTGTCGGAACTGCTGCCGGTGGCGGATCGCTGCGTCATTATCGAAAACGGCCGCAGCGTCTGGGCCGGTCAGCCGGAAGCCCTGACATCTGATCTACAGGATCGTTATCTCGGTATTTGATCTTTTTCGGAACCGGGAATTCGAGATGGTGTTATCCTGCTGCAAACGGCAGGAGGATCCGTCATGCAGGACCGTCGTGACAACGGCAATCATGAAGCGCGAAAATTCGGCAGCAGCCAGCCCAATATCGCCCGCAGTTGCGGCACGGGTGAGGAGCCGCACCATGCTTCCCATCCGGCAACAGCCGATCTGCGTCGCGCCAAGAAGGAATTCGAGGGCGACAGGCCGCCGGGCTATGTCAGCCATATTGTCGATGCCGGAGATTCCGGCGGTTACGTCACGCCCTACGAGGTCGACATGGACGATGATCCGGCTGAACGCGAGGCGCGACGCCGGAGCCATGAGGCGGAGTAGGGCCCAACTCCGCCATCCGTCCTCGGGTTAACCCTGATCCGGCAATCGCGCGTCTGCGTGACAAAAGTGTCCTTTCAGCCCAAGGACTTGGGCTGGCTGGATTTCTGTGACGAGCACAGGCCAGACGGAGGTGGGGGCTATCCCGCCACCCCTTGAATTTGTCGAGATGCTCGGCCTCAAGCCTTCTTCGCAGCCAGGCGGCCCGCCAGTGCCGCAACACGTTCCATCGCGGTTGCCAGCACATCTTCCGGAACGGTCAGCGAGATGCGAACAAAACCCGCGGCCTGATCACCGAAGGACGTGCCAGGCATCACTGCCACCTTCTCCTCGCGCAACAATTCCCACGCGAATTCCTCGCCGCCGAGGCCAGTTGCGGTCACGTCCAGCAGGATGAACATGCCGCCTTCCGGCAGCATCGGCTTGATCAGATTGCTGCCTGCAAAACTCTTTGCGACGATCTCGGCGCGGCGCGCATAGTTTTCGCGCATGACACCCGCCGTTTCAAAACGTTTCGAGAGCGCCAGGGCAGTCATGTCGGAAATGAAAGGCTGCACGCCAAAAAGCATGGTTTCGGAAACCGGCAGAACCTTTTCGCAAAATTCTTCCGGGCCGGCTGCCCAGCCGCTGCGAAAGCCCGGTGCGGCGTGTGACTTGGAGATGGACGAGACGGCGATGGTGCGGTCGGCAAGTTCCGGGATATCGAAGGGCGAGGCGAATTTCACGCCGTCGAAGATCAGTTCCTCATAAACTTCGTCCGAAACGATCCAGAGGTCGTGCTTGCGGCAGACTTCGCCGATGGCGGCAATTTCGGCGGCGGTCAGCACGGCGCCGGTCGGGTTGTGCGGTGTGTTGAGCAAAAGCACGCGCGCTTCCGGGGTGATCGCACGTTCCAGATCGGCTGCCTGCAGGTGGAATTTCTTCTCCGGGCGCAGCGGCACCGGGATCATGTGGGCGCCGGTGGAGGCAATCACGCCCTCATAGGTCGCATAAAGCGGATCGCCGACCAGTACGCCGTCACCACGTTCCACGAGGCCGGTCATGACGCCGTAAAGGGCCGTCTGGGTGCCGGGGAAACACAGGAAGTTGCGCTCGGTGATGCCGGCGCGACGTTTCGAATATTTCTCGACCAGCGCCTTCAGCACGGCCGGTTCGCCACGGCCGTTGGAATAACGGGTACGGCCCGCATACATGGCGCGTGAGGCCTCATCCAGAAGTGCAGTATCAGGCGCGATGTCGGGTTCGCCGATCGTCAGTTCGATCACGTCTTCGCCTGATGCCTTCATGCGCCGCGCATTGGTGTGGAGAGCCCAGCGACCCGAGCCGAGATGAGCGAGGCGGTCGGTAATGGAAGCGTAACGCATCAGATATCTTTCACAATTGGGGCGGCGCCGGGTATCGTGGCGGACGCGGCGTCTGTCTGCACTGAAAGGTCGCCGGATTTCAAGCCAAGCAGCGCTTCGACGGAGCGGAAGGCGAGGGTGGACAATTCTCCATCGGCAAACAGGTCGTTTGCCAGGGTCGCCTCGAGCCACAGGCCGTCAAGCAATCCGGTGATGGCAACGGTGTGGTGCCGGCAGCGTGGGATTTCCTCCGGCCGGTCGTTTTCGGCGAAGAAATCGCGCAGCAGATTTTCGAGCGCGCTCAGAATGGCCGTGTAATGTTCGCGGTGAATGGCTGCAAACACCGGGTCGTGCGGGATGTGGCCGATAAACGCCGCCCACAAGGACAGCATGCGCGGGTCGGTCACCGTCGCGGAATGGTTGGCATCGATAAAACGCCCGAGCCGCTGTTTTGCCGTGCCGGCACTGTTCGCCGCTTCGATGGAGCCGGATGTCATCGACGCCATCATCTCGCGATAGGCGGCCTGCATCATCTGGTCCTTGCTCTCGAAATAATGCCGGATGAGGCCGCCGGTGACACCGGCGCGGGTGGCGATCTGTCGAACGGTCGCGCCCTGTATGCCGAATTCGGCGATACAATCGAGCGTCGCGGCGATGAGATCTTCACGCCGCTCTGCTTCGCTTGCCCGGTGAAAGGTCCGTCGGCTCAATGGGTCTCCTTAAGCGGGAGTTTTCTCCCTCAATATGGGGCGGGTCAGGCATGTCGGCCCGCCTTCGCAGGCAATGCACAAAGCATCTGCCTCAAAGGTCTCGACAGTGCAACCATGTGCTTCCATTGCCGCCTTGGTGGCGAGGAAACCGCTGACCATGATGACATGGTTCGGCGCGACCGGCAAAACGTTGAGGTTAAGGCCGTTGCTGTTTGCGAAATCCGCTTCCGGTGCATGGATGAGCGTGTAACCGCGGTCACGCAACAGCATGTAGAACGTGGCCGGCATCAGCGGCGCATGCACGAGGGCCAGTTTCGGAGCGAGCGGGCTCATGACCGACATCAGGTGCAGGCAGGCTTCCTCGCCCAGCCAGAGCGGCAGGTCGAAACCGAGAACGGTGACGCCGAGCGGCGCCAGAATCTTCTGCATCTGCTCGATGCCGGCCTGGTTGGAGCGCACGCCGCGGCCGATCGCCAGCGTTTCGTGATCGACCCAGATGCAATCGCCGCCTTCCACCGTGCCCGGCGCTTCGATGCGGCCGAGGATCGGGATGCCGGCATCGCGATAGGTCTTTTCGTGTAGGTCCGGTTCTGCTGATCGCAGCGGCTTGCCCATGCGCAGGATCACGGCACCCTTGTCGGTCATCAGCGACGGATCGTGGGTGAACATGGCATCGGCCAGATCGTCGCCGTCATCCTCGATCCACAGAACTTCGGCGCCGGATTTTTCCACAAGCGCCGT
Source organism: Hyphomicrobiales bacterium (assembly GCA_900472395.1). GTDB lineage: Bacteria > Pseudomonadota > Alphaproteobacteria > Rhizobiales > Rhizobiaceae > Neorhizobium. Next base: position 59,919 of record UCHV01000016.1, on the reverse strand, counting down.
GAATGCCTCGTGCTGTTTCATGGCCTTGGACGCATCGAATGTCGGGCCATAGTGCCACTTTGACGCATCAGCAGCGAGAAGGCTTTTTCCCGGCCGGCGCATGACAACACGCAAAAGCCGTTCGGACATGGCGTGGCAGCCGTAATCGCTCATGTAAAACCCCTAGAAATATGTGGGTGGATCATATGTGGATGGCGCAAAAGCCCTGCAGGCCCTTGCTCAAAGCTTATTATACGCTTGAGTAATTTTAGGACAAGTGCAAAAGTTGCCGAAAAATAGGGCTGCAATACCAGCGGGGCGTCTCCAGGATATGCGCTGGGGGAACAAGTCAAAACAGTAGATCGGGCGGCGAACGCCTGGCGGTGACGGTGTTAATGAACGATACGGCGCAAGCCATCGAGGTGAAAAACCTCCACAAGCGGTTTGGCCCGCTTGAGGTCCTGAAGGGTGTGTCCCTGACGGCCAAACAGGGTGATGTGATTGCCATCATAGGCGGCTCGGGTTCCGGCAAATCGACGCTCCTGCGTTGCATCAACATGCTTGAACTGCCGAGTGCCGGATCGGTTACGGTCCATGGCGAAGAGATCGAAATGAAAGCGGACGGCCAGGGCGGATTGACGCCGGCCAACCGTCGTCAGGTGCAGCGCATCCGCACCCAGCTCGGCATGGTGTTTCAGAGTTTCAATCTCTGGCAGCACATGACCGTTCTTCAAAACGTTATCGAAGTGCCGGTGAACGTGCTCAAGCAGCCGCGCGATCAGGCAATCGCCGTGGCCGAAACGCTTCTCAAGCGCGTCGGGCTTTACGAAAAGCGCGATGTCTATCCGGCCTTCATGTCCGGTGGACAACAGCAGCGCGCCGCTATTGCCCGTGCGCTTGCGATCCAGCCGCTGGTCATGTTGTTCGACGAGCCGACGTCCGCGCTCGATCCGGAACTGGTGGGCGAGGTTCTTTCGGTCATCGGCGATCTGGCGCAGGAAAAGCGCACGATGATCCTCGTCACGCACGAGATGAAATTTGCCCGACAGGTGGCGAGCCATGTGGTTTTCCTGCATGGCGGCGTCATCGAGGAACAGGGGCCGCCACAGGCGATTTTCGAAGATCCGAAATCGGAGCGGCTGAAGAAATTCATCAGCTCCATTCACTGAAGAACCAGAAAAATCCTGCAAACATCAAGGGGACAAACCATGAAGAGCATTTTGAAGACCGTGGCTCTCGCAGCGCTGGTTGGCGTTGCCGCTGTTGGCGCAGCATCTGCCGAAACGGTCAAGATGGGCGTTTCGGCCGAGCCCTATCCGCCGTTCACATCGCCCGATGCCAGCGGCAAGTGGGTCGGTTGGGAAATCGATCTGATGAACGCCGTCTGTGCGGAAGCCAAGCTGGAATGCGAGCTCACACCGATCTCCTGGGACGGCCTCATCCCGGCGCTGACCAGCAAGAAGATCGATGCCATCCTGTCGTCCATGTCGATCACCGAGGAACGGCTGAAGACGATCGATTTTTCCGACAAGTATTATAACACGCCCGCATCGCTTGCGGGTCCGAAGGAAGCGACGTTCACGCCTGATGCTGCCGGCCTGAAGGGCAAGATCGTCGGTGTGCAGGTGTCGACCATCCATGCGGAATATGCGCAGAAGCATTTCAAGGATGCTGTCAGCGAACTGAAGGAATACCAGACGCTGGACGAAGCCAATAACGATCTGGCCGCCGGTCGTCTCGATGCCGTTTTCGCCGATGCGATCACGCTCGATGCCTTCCTCAACTCGGAGCAGGGCAAGGCTTGCTGCGACAAAAAGGGCGATGTTGCCGATGATCCGGTGGTTCTCGGCCCCGGTATCGGTTTCGGCGTACGCAAGGGCGATGACGCGCTGAAGGGCAAGCTCAACGCCGCCATCAAGGCGATCCGCGCCAACGGCACCTATGAGAAGTTCACCAAGAACTATTTCGACTTCGACGTTTACGGCAAGTGATTGCCTGATTTTAGCGGTTCCGGCGGCTTGCCCGTCGGAGCCGTTCTGTTTTGATCCCTCCTGACGGAGCCGATCCTAGTATGGCGGTAAATCCATGGACCTGAGCCTGCTTGCTCTTTCTCCCCCGGGGTGGGGCGGCGTCCTGCTGGCCGGTCTTTTCAGTTCGCTGCAGCTTGCCGTCGGCGGTTATCTGCTCGGTCTCGTCATCGGCATCGGCGGTGCATCCGGCAAGCTTTATGGCGGGCCAATCGTTCGCGACCTGCTGGAAGTCTATACGACACTGGTGCGCGCCATTCCCGAGCTGGTTCTGATCCTCCTGCTTTATTATGCGGGCACGGACCTCGTGAACCAGCTGATGCACCTGCTTGGCCTGCCATCCGTGGATATCAGCGGGCTTGCCGCCGGCATATTCGTCATCGGCGTGGTGCAGGGAGCCTATTCCACCGAAGTGCTGCGCGGCGCCATCAAGGCCATTCCGCCGGGTCAGATCGAGGCGGCGCGCGCTTACGGCATGTCGCCGCTGATGACGCTTCGCCGCATCACCCTGCCGGCCATGCTGCCTTATGCCGTGCCGGGCCTGTCCAATCTCTGGCTGATCGCCACCAAGGATACCGCGCTTCTCGCCGTCGTCGGCTTCTCCGAACTGACGCTGGTCACCCGACAGGCCGCTGGTTCCACCAAACATTACATGACCTTCTTCCTGGCGGCCGGTGCGCTCTATCTCGCGGTAACGCTGATCTCCAACGTCATTATCGGCATGATCGAAAAACGGTCGCGCCGCGGCATGGCGCGGGAGGCGTGAGATGATCAAGGATGAAGCAACTCTTCTGCCCGCCTACAAGCCGCCGAAGGCCCGCAGCCTCATGGAACCGCACCGCCTGTTTCTGATGGCGATTTTCCTCGGCATTTTCGTCTGTGCCGTCGTGTTCATGCGTTGGGATTGGGTGCCGAAGTATCAGGACCGGCTGATTGCCGGCATCTGGCAAACGCTGGTGCTTCTGGCCACGACATCGTTTTTCGGCTTTTTGCTGGCCGTGCCGCTCGGTTTGGCACAGGTGACGGGGCCACGGCCGCTGGCATGGCTGGCCAACGGTTTCTGCACCATCATCCGTGGCACGCCGCTGCTCCTGCAGCTTTGGCTGCTTTATTACGGTCTCGGTTCGGTGTTTGCGCAGTTCCCGGAAATCCGCCAGTCCTTCATGTGGCCTTACCTGCGTCAGGCCTGGCCTTATGGCTTTACGGCGCTGCTTCTGTCTTTCGCGGCCTATGAAGGCGAAGTCATGCGCGGAGCCTTTGCCGGGGTGCCGAAGGGAGAGCTGGAGGCGGCGCGTGCTTTCGGCATGGGGCGTTTCACCCTGTTTCGCCGCATCTGGCTGCCGCGCGCCATCCAGCGCTCGCTGCCGACACTGAACGGTGAAACCATCTTGCAGCTCAAGTCGACGCCGCTCGTTGCGACGATCACCGTCGTCGATACCTATTCGGTTATCTCGAAAGTGCGGCAGGATACGTTCCTGACATACGAGCCGCTCCTTCTGCTGGCTCTCATCTATCTGGTCCTGACCGGAATTCTCGTTGTCGCTTTCCGCTTTCTTGAAAACCGGATCCCGAACCGAGGCGGCTGATCGTTCCCCAAAAGAAAGGCGCTTCCCTTCGATCAAGGGAAGCGCCAGAGGGGGAGGTATCCATGACGCGCCGTCGCTGCGGTTGCAGCACCGACACGCAGCTTCAACATCGTTCGCGCAATTTGGTTCCGTGTCTTAAAAATCAATCTGTGCGAGCAATGGCAGGTGATCGGAGGCAAGCCGTGTCAGGGGTGTCGACACCGCTTCGGTTTCGACGATCTTCGGCCCGTCGGCGACAAAGACATGATCCAGCCGCAGCAACGGAAAACGGGATGGAAAGGTGCGGCTCGCCACCCTGCCGGTCTCGACGCCGATATCCCGCATGGACCCCGAAAGCTGGCGGTAGGCCGGCGATGAGGGAACGGAGTTGAAATCCCCCATCAGCAGACGCGGTTTTCCGATAGCATCGGGATGATTGACCCATTCCGGGCCGGTGATGATTGCCGACTGGCGCACGCGTTCGCGGCGCAACAGGCCGAGATGCGTGTTGAATATCTGCAGCGGCCGCCCACCGATATCGATTTCCGCCCACAGTGCTCCACGCGGCTCGCCATAGGACGGCAGGCCGGCCGCCTTGACGAGGCGAAGCGGGAAGGCGGTCAGGATGGCGTCGCCGTAATGTTCGTCCTCCACTTTCAGCGCGGGGTGAAAGTGAAAGTGCATCTTCAGGAGCGAGGCAATCACATGCGCCTGATCGATACTGCCGCTGCGCCTGCGGCCGACATCCAGTTCCTGCAGGCCGATAATGTCCGGTTCCAGCCCGGCAATGACGTCGGCGATGCGGGCAGGATCCAGCCGTTTGTCGGTGCCGATGCAGGAATGCACGTTGTAACTGAGGATTTTCAGGCGCCGGGTGGCCGCGGCAGGCGCGGTTGGCGCCAAAATTGTCGGACGGTCGTTCATGACGCAGGGAACACGTTTGGCCGTCTTTTCGTTCCGCTTCGAGGACGTATTTTCTCCATGGCAGGATCGAAGGAGCAAGGCAGGGTGAAGCGGCAGTTTATCAGGATCGTCATCGCGCTTGCCGTCTGCATCGCCGCTTATCTCGTCTACCGTGCGCTGGGACGATACAGCATTGCCGATATCCGTGCGTCGATGCGCGAAATCCCGGCCTGGCGCATTGCCAGCGGTTTTGGTTTTGTCATTGCGTCTTACGTTTGCCTCAGCTGGTTCGATATGCTGGCGCTCAGATATGTCGGACGGCCGCTGCCATATCGAAAGGCGGCTTTGACATCGTTTACGGCGCTCTCCATCGGCCACAATATTGGAGTTGCGGCGCTTTCCAGCGGCACGGTGCGTTATCGCTTTTATTCGCGCTGGGGACTTTCCGGCGAGCAGGTGGCGAAGATCATCCTGTTTTGCGGTGTCACTGTCGCACTGGGTTTGATGACGCTGGCAGGTCTGGCGCTGGTTCTGCAGCCGGGGGATGGTCTGGACCTGCTGGATCTGGATACCGCGGCCAAGCGGACGCTCGGTTTCGTGCTTCTGGCGGGGCCGGTGCTTTATATCGTCTTTTGCGCCAGGGTGCGGCGGACCTTGCGCTTGCGCTCGTGGAAACTGGAGCCGCCGCGCGCCGATATCGCCATCGCTCAGGTGGCCATAGGCACCGCCAATTTTGCCTGCGTGGCGGCAGCGCTTTACCAGCTGATGACGACGTTCACCGATGCCGGTTATCTTGAGGTGGCCGCGGCTTATGTTACTGCCATGCTGGCCGCAATCCTCAGCCATGTGCCAGGTGGTCTCGGTGTGCTGGAAGCGGCGATGATCAGCCTCATGCCCGCAAGCGCCTCCATCGGTGCGCTGGTGGTATTCAGGGCGCTTTATTATTTCGTGCCGCTTTTGATCGGCGTTCCGCTTTTGATTGCCAGCGAAGCGTATTTTCGCCGGCGGCCGGTGCGCTCAGCGCAGCAGGCCCAGGGTCAGGCGCGAGAGGCTTAGGCGAAACAGCGAGCGCACCTGCTGGTATGGCCAGAAGGGGCGTTTCGGGTCTGCGATACTGGTGCCGATCACCGAATCCGTCTCGCCCTTGGTGATATCGACATTAAAGGGACGCAGGCCCCTTGTGCCGGCGTTGTAACGATCGATCGTCACCAGCATCGAACCCGTCTCCTCCAACGAGGCAGTGATTTCGGCCGGTGTCACACCCAGATGTTCGGCAAGCAGATCGTCGCGCATGGCGGTGATCGCCTCGCGGCCTTCCGCAGTGACCGGTTCAAAGGCAAGATCGGATTCCGTATCCAGTCCCTCCGACCGGTAGTTCAGGTTGGAGGAGCCGATGCGCAGCAACCGGTCGTCGATGACGATGAGCTTGGAATGAATGATGATTTCCCGCTCGAGGCCTGCGGCGTCCGATGTCACGGCAAAATAGACGCGCAGGCGGTTGAACCGGTCGGCGCGCTTCAGCTTTCGGATCAACCGGTTGCGGTTGTTGCCCATCATCACCTTCTCAAGGAAACCATGGGATTCGCGGGTAACGAGGATGACGATTTCCGGCCCGTTCTCCTCCTGCAGCCGCGCTGCAATGGTGCGCGCAACGCCGAATGAGGCAAGATATTGGGACTCGAGATAGATATGGCGTGTTGCTGCGCGCAGCGCATCATGCGTGAGGCGGATGGATTCGCGGTGGCCGCGTTTGCCGTGCCAGCGCCAGGGCATGGTGAGCGCCAGCCCGGTCGGACAATCTCGAAGCGCAGGCTCAAGGTCGTCAGGCCATAACGTTTCGGCATGTCGGCAGTCTGTCTGCGGATCGAGCGGCACCACCTCGCGTGTCGCCCGCTTCCAGCGTTTGCGCGCCACTTCGCCGACAATACCGGCGGCCTCTCCCGAAACCATCGCCTGCATGTCATGCACCGGGCCATAAGGCTTGCCGTCCGGCGAAATGCGTAAAGGCTCTTCGACAGTGTGGTCACGCGTGTCCCAGCGGCGGGCCGTCAGGTCTATGCCGCCGAGAAAGGCAACGGCATCGTCGATGCAGACGATCTTCTGGTGATGGCTGGCGCGCAACGGGTGGCGGAAATCGAAGCGCAGCGACATGCGCTCGTGGGCGTTCCAGTCCATTTCGCCGAACATGCGAAAGCTTTTGCCCGAATAGACCGGACCCATGCCCCAGACGAGAATGCGTACTTCAAGGTTCGGCTCTGCCTCGACTTGGGCGCGCAACAGCGTGCCGATGGTGGGGCTGTCTGCCTCGCCGGGCCGCAGCAGAATATCGGGATTGAAGTCCCAGCCGATAATGAAAATCGATTTTCTGGCGCGCCGGATAACCTGTTCGAGGCGGCGATAATAATCCGCGCCATCGATGAGGAACGCCGTCTTGTCCGCCATGGCGGTGCGCCAGGCATTCCGGCCATGCTTGATAATGGTTTCCGGCATTTCACTTGAGGAAATACGGCTCTTTTCGCTCATCGGGTACACGTGGTTAGATCTCGATCATCCGTCGTGGCCGATAACGCGCGGGCGCGTGGCTGGTTCCCTCTTTCGGGGAACCGCGCGTCCATTGCGGATTTTCGATTACTCGCTGTTTTTCCTAGAGCCTTGCCGCGTGAAGCGGAGGTGCGTCCGTTTCGTCAGGGTTGGGAAGCGGCACTTCATCGGGCAACCTGTCGGGTTCGGGTTCCTCGATCGGCGGTTCAGGCTTCCAGTCGGGCGCTGGCATGGGCGGCTGTTCGCTCGGTTCGCGAGGATCGGGCATGAGATATTCCTTGGTTTTCTTTGCGGAGCCTATTTCGAAAACAGGCGAGGGAAAGGAAGGTTCCGTGATCAGGTGTCCGTTTTTCGGAACCGCCTCAATGCTGCCGACGTTATCGGCCTGATTGAAACGCATGCGCATTGGAGAGGAGAGGTTGAGCGATGACCCATGTTCAAGATCATTTCAATATCTGGCTTCGTGACGCGTTTGCGGCCGAAGGCCAGTCGATCACCATGCTGACCAGCCAGGCAAAGAGGATCCAGAACTATCCGGACATCAAGGGCCGTGTGGAGGAACATCTGGTCGAAACCGAAAACCAGCAGGAGCTTTTGCGTGGATTGCTGGAGCGCAATGCCGGCCCACCGCTGATCCGCACGGTTGCTGGCAAGCTCAGCACGGCGGCTCAAGGCATAAGCGGCATGCTGGCTGGCGATGAAATCGTCAAGGGCGCCATGGCGACCTACATTTTCGAGCAGGGCGAGATCGCCAGCTACCGGGTTCTGCTGGCTGCTGCCGATGAACTCGGGGATGCAGAGGCGCAGGACGTCCTTTCCCGCATCATGGAGCAGGAATTGGCGATGGCCGGCTGGCTGTACGATCATCTGGATGTGCTGACCCGCATCTACCTGATGCGCGACGAGCGTGACCTCCAGGCCAAACGTTGACTGCTTTGCGGAAAAACAAAAGCCGCCAGTTGAAAGGCTGGCGGCCGCGTTTTCGACGTCTTGCGAAGGGTCAGGTGTTGACGTGACGCGTCAGGTCGCTCTCGGTACGTGCGCCCTTCTGGTAGGAGACGATGATCCGGGCTGCGAGGTCCTCGGCTGCCAGGCTATCTGCCTTGAAACCGTGCTCGGCGCAGGCTTCGTCATAAAATTTCTTCAGAAATGCCAGCTCTTTCGGGTCAAGCGTCGGGTAAGCTATGGATGAATACATGTTTCTGCCTCCACATTGGGGGGCGAAAGCCGTCCAGGCCAATCGTCGGCCTGCTCTTCCAGTCGCGGCCGCCCTTTTTTCGTCCTGGCCGTCGATGACGAAAAACCTACGCCTTTAAGGGGGCTTTGCAAGGCAATTGCATGCTGCGGTACGGTATCGGACATTGCCTCGCAGCGGTTCTGGAGACGGCAATCACCTATCCGTGACCGGCGGTCACGCGCTTTCGACGCCAAGCCATTCAGAACGTTGAAGGAACTTGACCATGGTCGAGGCCTGTCGCGGTGGTTGCGAAATTACGGCCACAGATGACCGCCGCTTCACAAGTTTGCGATATGCGGTTCCACAGCACCGCAAACGGTGTCAATTCAGGCGGAAATGTAGCGCGGGCGGGCATTTCTCAGGTAGCCCGCAAGGCCGAAGAGGAGGGCAAGACCGGTGCCGATGATTGCCCCGGCAACGGCGCCGCCAGCCATCAGCACCGCTGTGCTTGGCGGCCAGCTTTTCTTTTTCGGCGCAACGGGATTGGAAATCACCCGCACGTTGCTGGTATCGATTTCCTGGCGTTCACTGATCTGGTTGGTGCGGGCGAGATAGGTTTCGTAAACGGCGGCCTTTGCGCGGGCGTCACGTTCCAGTTCCCGCAATTGCACCTGCGCATCGTTGTTGGTGAAGACGGTTGCACGTTCGGTATCGGACCGGCTGCGCAATTGCGTCAGCGTTGCTCTCGCCTGATCGCTATCCTGTCGCGCCTGCTGCAGAATGCGATCCGCCTCCTCGGCAATGGCGCGCTCCAGCGTGGCGCGTTCCGACTGCATGGCGACAAGGCGCGGATGGCGGCTGCCATAGGTGCGGGTCATGGCGCCGATCTGCTGTTCCAGCGCGGTATAATTGCCCCGCATCGTGGTCATGGCGGCGGAATCGAAGATGGTGGCGCTGGCGGTCTGGCGGTCGGCAACGGCTGAGCGCATCTGGTTATAGCGCGTCTCGGCCTGGATCAGCCGCTGTTGGGCATCGAGAACCTGCGTATCGAGCGCGCTGGAAATGCGGCTGCTGGTCAGTTCGCCGGCGCTGGATTGCAGCTTGTTGTCGCGCTTGAACTGCTCGACCTTTTCTTCCGCATGGGTCACGGACGTGCGCAATTCATCGAGACGGGCATTGATGCTGGCGGCGATGCGACCGGCGCTTTCCGAGGACGACTGGAAAAGCTGTGCCTGAAACGCTTCGACGATGGCGTTGGACAGGCGGATGGATTTCTCCGGGTCGGCGGTCCAGACGGCCAGCATGACAACGAAGGAGCGTTCCTCGCGCGTTGCGGTGACACGTTCTTCCAGCGCACGCTGAACCGAGAGTTCACGCTCATCCTGCGAGAGTGTCTTGCCGCTGCCGCCAAAAAGGGAAGACAGAAGGCTCGGTTTGAAGAATTCGGGGTCCTCGGTCAGTTTCTGATCGCGGATGACCTGGCGCAACACGTTGCCGGACGTCATGACGCGCACCTTGCTGCCGACCTCGAGCAATTGCGAATCCCGCTGCGGATTGACGGCGGTCAGGTCGTCCGGTGTGACGTTGAAGTTCGACGGATCGACGATCAGGTCCGTATAGACCGTATAACGCGGTTCGGTGGTCGTGGCGTAACCGAAAGCGACGATAACGCCGATGATCGCCATCGCCAGAATGACGAGCACACCGCGTTGCAGCCAGCGCAGGACATGACCGATGCCGATCTGCTTCACGCTCTCCCACTGCGCATGCAGTTTGGCATCCAGCGCCGAAGGATCGTCTTCGCCTTGCCATGTGGTGGCGGTCGGTTGTGCGGGCGTCTCTGCCTTTGCCCGGTCTTCGCCACGATAGGCGCGGTAAACCGGCTGTGTTTCGTTGTTGTGATGCGTGTCCGGCCCGGCCTGATCCAGAAGAGAGCCGCTGGAGCGCGCGCGAGCGGGCTGGGCCTTTGCCCGTATCGGTCGTCGATTGTCTTCGGACTCGTTGGGCCGGAACATATTCATCCTCCATCCCATACGACTTGGCCGAGGGACGACTTCACATCCTTGCCAGCTTGAGACAATCGCGTGAAAATCGGGTTAATTTAGCGATTGCGACATTATTTCATGTATTTCGCTCAGGCCGCGCGAGAGGCGTCGACCGCCGGTGTCATGAAGGCTTGGCGCCATAACTGCGTGGAAAGTATTCCGATAAAAGCCGCGTTATCACGGAAACCTGTGGCGGGTTTTGCCTCGCATTTACGCGCCAGCATGGCGACGGCCTTGGGGTCGAACAAACCGGCTTCGGCAATCGCTGCCTCGTTCAGAAGCGCGGGTACGTAGGCCTGACCGCTTGCGGATATGAAGGAGGCGCTGTCGGGCGCGCGATAAGGCTGTTTCGGACGATTGGCGACAACGGGCGGCAGGAGATCTCGGGCGACGCGGCGCAGGATATGTTTCTCTTCCAAGCCCTTGAGCTTCAGGCCGGGCGGCAGACGGTTGGCGAATTCCACGATGCGGTGGTCGAGGAACGGGAAACGTCCTTCGATGCCATGTGCCATGGCCATGCGGTCGCCTTGGCTGGAGAGTATGTATCCCGGCAAGAGGAAACGCATTTCCAGATATTGCGCCTGATTGAGCACGTGCCAGCGCGAAAAATCGGCAGGAAGGCGAGATGCCAGTTCGTCTGCCGCATCGTAACCGGCCAGTTGTTGCTTCAGGCCATCGGAGAAAAAGATCTTGGCCGAACCGGTGTTGCGAAGGCGCGGACGCAAGGGAAACAGCGGATCCTGCGCGCTATCTCTGGTCGTGCCGAAAAAGGCGGAAAGATAATCCGCCGATTGCTGCTTCAGGCCGGGCAGGTAGGGATAAAGTTTCTTGAACAGGTGCGGGCGGATTTTCGAACCCGGCTGGCGGGCGCAGAAACGGCGGACTTTTGCTTCCTTGAAGATATCGTATCCGGCAAACACTTCGTCGGCGCCTTCGCCGGTCAAGACGACCTTCATGCCGTTTTCACGCACGAGGCCGGAAAGCTGGAAGAGCGGCGCAGGCGCGGTGCGGATGATCGGCCGTTCGGTGTAACGAATGACATCGGGGAAGCTGCCGGCAATTTCGGCCGGGCCGCAGGTAATGGCATTGTGCAATGTGCCAAGCGCCATGGCGACAGCCATCTGGTGCAGGCTTTCGTCATGTTCCGGGCTGTCGAAGGTGACGGAGAAGGTGCTGAGGCCGGACGGCGCCATCGGGGCGGCGAGTGCGGTGATCAGCGAACTGTCCAGACCGCCGGAAAGATAGGCGCCGACCGGCACATCGGCGCGTATGCGAAGCGCCGTTGCGTCGGTCAGAAGCGCGCGCAGCTCTTCCACGGCGTCGTCTTCATCCATGGCGATGTGATCGCCGGCATCGGCAAATTGCGGCTGCCAATAGGAGCCGATATCGATACGGCCGGTCTCGATGGTGATGCGGCCCGCCGGCTCCAGTTCAAAAATGTCTCGGAATGCGGTGCGCGGCGCAATCGGCGCCCACAGCGTAAAGATCTGATCGAGCGCAAAAGGATCGAGCTCGGCGACGATGCCTGGCACCTGCAGCAGCGCCTTCACTTCGGATGCGAAATAGAATGTGCCGTTCGCTTGCGCATAAAACAACGGGCGGACACCCATCCGATCGCGCGCCAGAAGCATGCGGTGGCGGCGGCCGTCCCAGATGGCGAAGGCAAAATCGCCGTTGAGGCGCTGCAGGCAATCATCGCCATAAACCTGGTAAAGATGCAGGATGACTTCGGTATCGCTGCCGGTGCGGAAACGATGGCCGGCGGCCTTCAGTTCGTCGCGCAGTTCGACATAATTGTAGATCTCGCCGTTGAAGACGATGGTAAGGTCTTCGTCGCCTTCCTCAAGACGCATCGGCTGCTGGCCATCGCCCAGGCCGACAATCGACAGGCGCACATGCGCCAGGCCGAGGCCGGGAATGGCGTGGATGCCGCGTTCATCCGGGCCCCGATGGGCAATTGCCTGCGCCATCGCCGCCAGCAGTCCATGCGACTGCTCCATCGGCACGCCATCACCCAGAAAGCCCGCAAAACCACACATAAGAAACCCTCAGCACCAGAGCTCACCTAAGCAAACCCGGCTGCAAGGCCGGTTAATGAGAGGCATTTCTCCGGCGCAGATGTAAAACGCGGTGAACGCGCCGTTAAAGGCTGCGCATCGACAGTATCAAGGTCGGCCAGAGTTCGGAGACTGTCGGGTGGATCGGAACGGCCCAGCGCAAGGTGTCGTAAGGCACGCCGGCATTCATCATGTCGAGCACGCCGTGGATCGCTTCATCGCCACCGGTGCCGAGAATGGACGCGCCGAGAATTTGTCGGCTGTCGGCATCGGCAATGATCTTCATGAAACCCTGCGTTTCGCCCTTTTCGATGGCACGGCCAACGCGGTTCATCGGCCGTGTGCCGACGAGAATGTTCCTGCCGCTATCCCGCGCCTGCTTTTCCGACATCCCGACACGACCGAGCGGCGGGTCGATGTAAAGCGCATAACCGAGGATGCGGTCGGAAAGTTTGCGGTTTTCGCCATCGAGAAGATTGGCGGCGACGATCTCGAAATCGTTGTAGGCTGTATGCGTGAAGGCGCCCCGGCCGTTGCAATCTCCCAGCGCCCAGATGCCTTCGACATTGGTGGAGAGATCGTCGCCGACCTTGATGTAACCGCGCTCGTCCGTTTCGACGCCGGCCTTGTCGAGACCGAGGTCGCCGGTATTCGGGCGGCGTCCGACGGCCAGCAATACATCCGAGCCGATCACCTCCGGTTCGCCTTCGCGGCAGCTGACACCGACGGACACGCCGCTTTCATGCGGGCGAAAACGGATACATTCCGCACCGGTGCGCACGGTGATCCCCTCGGCTTCCAGGATTTTGCGGATGGTGTCAGAGACGTCCTCATCCTCCCGGGCGACGAGGCGGGGACCCTTCTCGACGACCGTCACCTCTGCGCCGAAACGGCGATAGATTTGCGCAAATTCCAGCCCGATATAACTGCCGCCCACCACGACCAGATGTTTCGGCACCCGCTCCAGCATCACGATGGAGGTGTTGGTGAGATAAGGTACTTCATCGATACCGGGAAAATCCGGGATGGCGGCACGACCGCCGACGTTCAGGAAGATTTTTGGCGCGGTGATGATCTCGTCGCCGATGCGCACCGTGTTTGTGCTTTCCAGCCGGGCATGGCCTTCGATGAAGGTGCAACGCTCCATGCCACGCAGCCATGTCTCGTTGTTGTGGCGAGCATTCAGCGTCACCTGATGCGAGCGCTGTTTCACCCGCTTCATGTCGATGCCGATCTCGCCGCCGATCGTCACGCCGTAATCATCTCCCCGACGGGCAAGATGCGCGGCATAGGCGCTGGCCACGAGTGCCTTGGTGGGCATGCAGCCGGTGTTGACGCAGGTGCCGCCGACAAATTTGCGCTCGACGATGGCGACCGTTTGTCCAGCTTCGGTCAGACGGCCGGCCAGTGAAGGCCCGGCCTGACCGGTGCCGATGATGATGGCGTCGAATTTTTGGCTCATGTGGCAACCAGCGTCGCTGGGATCGACGAGATGATCAGATAGGCAGCGATGATCGCAATGCCATCCTCGATCAGCGCTGCCGGCAGGTCTTTTTTGAACGCGGCGGCAAGTTTTGCCCGTGCCGCGGCGCCGCCGTAAGTGCCGATGACGGCACCGATGATGCCGGCAATCAGGCCGGCGATCCACATGCCGCTGCCCGCACCGATTGCCGCGCCGCAAAGCGCGCCCATGATCAGGCGCGCGCCAAACTGCTGCGGCACCTTGCGGCTCGGCGTCGACGGCAGCTGGTCGGTGACGAGTTCGATGACTGCCAACACGGAAAAGATCGCGACGGCCCAGAAAGAGCCCATGAAGGATAACCAGGTGGCGGACAGATTGAGCCAGCCGAGATAGGCGGCCCAACTGATGGCGGCGGGTGCGGTCATGGCCCTGAGGCCCGCCACCACACCGATGAGAAGCGCAAGCAGATACGTCATGGACCCCACTCCCTCCCGAAGGCTGCGGCCTTGCGGCATCGCAAGGCATTCGCATCCGTCATAGAGATAAGCATTGTTCAGCTTCCCGGGAAAGCCGCATTTTTCAACTGCCAAATCGGTGGGTTGTCCTGCGGCGTGGTGACAATCCTTACGTCTTCATTACAATGGCATTTTCGTTAAGTGCGGGAGGAGGAGCCCGGGCTTTCTTGAAGATACGTTTTGTCCTGATCGCAGGCGGTGTGGCGGCCGTGGTGCTGGCGCTGATCGTGCACGGCAGTCATGTTGCCGGCCGCAGCTACATGCGCGAGGCTTCCCAACAGGCCGGTACGACCCTGCGCCTTGCCGTGTCCGCGCTCGACGGGCATTTGCGCCGTTACGAGGCATTGCCGGCGCTGATCGCCGATCATGACGATGTCGAGGCGCTGATCGTCGATCCATCCAACGCTGTCCTGCGCCAGGCCACCAACCTTTATCTGAAAGAAATCAATGCACTGCTGAAATCCTCGGACATCTATGTGATGACCATGGACGGCATGACGATTGCCGCCAGCAATTTCGACAGCGATACGAGTTTCGTCGGCGAAAACTTCAGCTACCGGCCGTACTTTCAGGAGGCCGCGGCGGGACAGCAGTCGCGGTTTTATGCCCTCGGCACGACGTCGGCCAAACGCGGCTATTATTTCTCCTCGCCCATCGAGATCGGTGGGGTCATTTACGGCGTGATCGTCTTCAAGGTCGATATCGACGGTATCGAGGCTTCATGGGGCGATGGCGACAGCCGCATCGTTGTATCCGATCCCGAAGGCATCATCTTCATGACCGGCACGCCGCGCTGGCTTTACAAAAGCCTGTTGCCGCTGACGCCGGAGCGGCTGGCCAACACGAAGGCCTCGCGGCGTTATTCCGATGCGGTATTGCGCGAACTGCCGGTGCAACGACGTCATGACGGCGAGCATGCCATGCTGTCGATCTCGGAAGAGGGAGCGGACAAGGAGTTTCTGGTTCTGTCGCAGCCGATGCCGGAGGCGGGCTGGACGGTGGCGGTGCTGATGGACACGGCGTCTGTGCGGGCGCAGGCGCAGATCGCCACCATCGTTGCGGTTCTGCTCGTCTGCCTTGCCTTTCTCGGTGGCGCCATTCTGGTGCAGCGGCGCATGCGGTTGGCGGAGCGCATCAAATTGCAGGCCGAGGCGCAGGAAAATCTCGAGCGCCGGGTGGCGGAGCGCACCGCCGATCTTGCCCGCGTCAACGGGCAGATCAAGCAGGAAATCGCCGAACGCCGGCTGACCGAGCGGCGCTTGCGGCGCACCCAGGCGGATCTCATTCAGGCCGGAAAACTGGCGGGTCTGGGACAGATGTCGGCGGCGCTGAGCCATGAATTCAACCAGCCCCTGGCGGCAACCAAAACCTATGCGGACAGTGCGGCGCTGTTGATCGAGCGCGGCCGCACAGGTGAGGCGAGCGACAATCTGCGGCGCATTTCGGCGTTGATCGATCGCATGGCCTCGATCAGCCGCCACCTGCGCAATTTTGCCCGCAAACCGGAGGAAAAACTCTCGGTCGTGTCGTTCGACGACGTGATGCGCGACACGCTTGAAATCGTCGATGCGCGCCTTCGCGCCGCCGATGCGACGTTGACCATCGAGATGGACAGCCCGCCGCCGGTGGTGCTGGCCGGTGCCGTGCGTCTGCAGCAGGTTCTGGTCAACATCATCACCAATGCTGCCGATGCCATCGAGGGGCTGGAGGATCGGCGCATCATCGTTTCCGCCGCGCGCAGCGATGATGGGCGGGTGGCAATCACCGTGCGCGATCATGGCCCGGGTGTGCCGGCCGCCATCCGCGAGCGCATTTTCGATCCCTTCTATACCACCAAGGGCGTCGGCAAGGGATTGGGGCTTGGCCTCTCCATCTCCTACAACATCGTCAAGGATTTTGGCGGCAGCCTCAGCGTGACCGATCATCCCGAAGGTGGCGCGATGTTTGTCATCGACTTGACCTCTGCCGATGCCGCCATCGGGAGGGCCGCCGAATGAGCGAGCAGCGCGTGCTTCTGATCGATGACGAGGAAGAGCTGCGGCGTTCCACCAGCCAGGCGCTGGAACTGGCGGGCCTGCATGTGCAGACCTTTTCCAATGCCGACCATGTGCTGGAACTGACCGGGTTCAGTTTCGATGGCATCGTGGTCAGCGATATCCGCATGCCGGGTCTGGATGGCATGACGCTTTTGCACCGCATCCGCGAACTGGATGCGGAAATTCCGGTCATTCTCGTCACCGGCCATGGTGATGTGCAGCTGGCGGTGAAGGCGATGCGCGAGGGTGCATATGACTTTCTCGAAAAGCCTTTCACCATCCAGCATCTGGCCGGCATTATCCGCCGAGCACTCGAACGCCGCGCGCTGGTGCTGGAAAACCGTCGCCTGAAGGCGGTTGCCGGCAAGCGTGACGATCTCGAAACCCGGCTGCCGGGCCGTACGCAAGCCATGGTCGATCTGCGTTACGCCATCCGCGCCATCGGTGCGACGGATGCCGATACGCTGGTCATCGGCGAAACCGGTGTGGGCAAGGAAGTGGTGGCACGCGCGCTGCACGATGTCAGCCCACGCGCCAACCGGCCTTTCGTTGCCATCAACTGCGCGGCCCTGCCGGAAAACCTCATCGAAAGTGAGCTTTTCGGCCACGAGCCCGGGGCTTTTCCAGGCGCGCTTCGCTCGCGTTACGGCAAGTTCGAACATGGCCGGGGAGGGACGATCCTGCTCGACGAGATCGGCTCCATGCCGTTCGACCTGCAGGCGAAATTCCTGCGGGTGTTGCAGGAGCGGGTGATCAACCGCCTCGGTTCCAACGAAACGGTGGAACTCGACGTGCGTTTCATCGCCACCAGCAAGGTGGATCTGGAGGCGGAGGTGCTGGCCGGGCGTTTTCGCGCCGACCTTCTTTACCGGCTGAATGTTGCGACCGTGCACGTGCCGTCGCTGCGAGAGAGGCGAGCGGATATTCCGCTGCTCTTCCTGCAATTGGTGCGCGAGGCAGCGGTGCGTTACGGACGCGAAGATCAGGCGATCTCGCATGAGCTGCTCTCCGCAGTGGCGCAACGAGATTGGCCGGGCAATGTGCGTGAACTCCGCAATGCCGCCGACCGTCTGGTTCTGGGACTGGACCTCAGTCCGGCCGACATTTCGGGCGGCGCGAAATCATCGGACGGGCGACTTGCGGAGCGGGTGGCTGCCTTCGAGCGCACGGTCATCGCCGATGCCATCGCCGCCCACGGTGGCGCGCTGAGGCCCGTCTATGAACAACTCGGCATTTCCCGCAAGACGCTTTACGAAAAGATGCAGCGGCATGGACTGGACAAGAAATTGCTGGGTGCGGAGTTGGGGATAGGGGGCGATTTAGACGGGTGAGTTTGGAAGTTCCAGGGTGCGCCCAGCCGATCTCCCCCTCATGTGAGGGAGATGCCCGGCAGGGCAGAGAGGGGAATTCTGGCGCAAATGCCTCTTTGGTTTCCTCTGCCGCACCGTTGCTCACCCCCCTCTGTCACCTTTCGGTGACATCTCTCCCACAAGGGGGGGAGATCAATGGGAGGCCGCGGCACCGTACTCAGTCCCCCCTAAGTCTTTGCCGGTACTCAATCACCCAATCCCGATGTGTCGAAATCCACCCATGTGATGCCCGTCATGGGTGAAATTCCACCCATTACCCTCTCTGAACCCCCTGAAAAACTGGCAAGTGCAAAGCGGCTGATTGCGCGCCATCCCCAAGCTGCGGACAGATAGGTCACTCGGACGGAGCGGGAGGAGCCGTGGCCGTCCGGTCGGTTTTATCTGGGAGGGTAACAATGAAAATCCTGAATACTGTACTGTGCGCCGCAGCCTTCGCAACGGCTGGCGTCATCGCTTCTGCCGCATTCGCGCAGACCTATCCGACACGCTCGATCACCATGGTCGTTCCGTTCGCAGCCGGTGGCCCGACCGATACGGTGGCCCGTCTCGTTGCCGAATCCATGTCGAAGGATCTCGGCCAGCAGATCATCGTCGAAAACGTCGGTGGCGCAGGCGGCACGCTCGGTGCCGGTCGCGTCGCCAATGCGGATGCCGACGGTTATACCGTGCTTCTGCACCATATCGGCATGGCCACCAGCGCCACGCTTTACCGCAAGCTGCCGTATGACACGCTGAACGCCTTCGAATATGTCGGCCTCGTCACCGATGTGCCGATGACCGTCGTTGCCCGCAAGGATCTCGACGTCAAGGATTTCAAAGGTCTGGTGGAATATGCCAAGGCCAATAGCGACAAGGTGACGGTGGCGAATGCCGGCATCGGTGCTGCCTCGCATCTCTGCGGCATGCTGTTCATGTCGGCCATCGAAACGCCTCTCGTCACCGTGCCCTACAAGGGTACCGGCCCGGCGATGACCGACCTTTTGGGCGGCCAGGTGGATATCATGTGCGACCAGACGACCAACACCACCAAGCAGATCCAGGGCGGCACGATCAAGGCTTATGCCGTGACCTCGCCGGAGCGCCTGTCGATCTTCAAGGATTTGCCGACGGTTGCCGAAGAAGGCATGCCGGCCATGCAGGTGGGCATCTGGCACGGCATCTACACGCCGAAGGGCACGCCGGCCGAGGCCAATGACCGCCTGTCGAAGGCGTTGCAGGTGGCTCTGAAGGATCCGAACATCGCGGCCCGTTTCGCCGAACTCGGCACTCTGCCTTCGCCGGAAACGGATGGCACGCCGGCCGCGCTGAAGGCCAAGCTGGAAAGCGAAATCGCCCGCTGGGAGCCGGTCATCAAGGCGGCTGGCCAGTACGCCGACTGAGGTTTTTGCTGGCCGTTGCCTGTCTTCAACCCTGCAGCACGTGGAAGGCAATCGCTTTGAAATTGTGATGGAGCCGCGTGCTCCCCTTGATCTCCCCCCTGAGGGGGAGATGTCACCGAAAGGTGACAGAGGGGGGTAAGCAACGGTGCGGCGGAGACGTGGGAAATGGCATGTCGCCGGAACCACCCCCCTCTGCCCTGCCGGGCATCTCCCCCTCAAGGGGGGAGATCGGCCGAACGGCACCGCCGAAATCAACATGCGACAGCTCTGGTCACGAGGGGACGAAACCTCTGGAGGCAGACGACAAAACCACCCGATCCACACGCATCGGAGACACCATGAACTCCCTGAAATTCGACAGAACCAATCTCATCTGCGGGCTGATCTTTGTCGGCCTCGGCATCTTTTTTGCCCTGCAATCGCTCGATCTCGAACTCGGCACCGCTTTCCGCATGGGGCCGGGTTATTTCCCCTTCATCCTGGCGCTGGCCCTCATCCTGTTCGGCGGCATCATAATGGTGCAGTCGCTGCGGGTGGTGCACGAACCGGTCGGCGGCATCGCCTGGCGGGGCATGATCTTCATCCTTTCAGCGCCGATCCTGTTCGGCATCACGGTGCGTGGCCTCGGGTTTGGCCCTTCGCTGTTCATCTGCGCCTTCGTGGCCTGCTTTGCCTCCACCCGCATGAAGCCGCTTCCCGCAGTCGGCCTGTCGGTGGCGGTCACAATCTTTTCCATTCTGGTGTTCAGTTACGGTCTCGGCCTGCCGTTCCGTATCCTGGGCCCCTGGCTCGGTTATTAGGATCAGCGCGACATGGAACTCTTTGACAATCTCGCGCTCGGATTTTCGACCGCAACCTCGCTCGCCAACCTGTTCTTCTGCCTGATCGGCGTGCTGCTCGGCACGTTGATCGGCGTTTTGCCGGGGATCGGCGCCACCGCCACCATTGCCATGCTGTTGCCGATCACGTTTCAGCTGGAGCCGGTCTCCTCGCTGATCATGCTGGCCGGCATCTATTACGGTGCGCAATATGGCGGCTCCACCACCGCCATTCTCATCAACATGCCGGGCGAATCCTCTTCCGCCGTCACCGCTATCGATGGTTACCAGATGGCCCGCAAGGGCAAGGCGGGCGCAGCGCTTGCCATCGCCGCCATCGGCTCGTTTTTCGCGGGCACGGTGTCGACCTTCCTCGTCGCCATTTTTGCGCCGCCGCTCACCGAAGTGGCGCTGCAATTCGGCGCCGCCGAATATTTCTCGCTGATGGTGGTCGGTCTCGTCTCCTCCATCGCGCTGGCACATGGCTCGATCATCAAGGCGCTGGCCATGGTTTCGCTTGGCCTGCTGCTCGGCCTTGTCGGTACCGACATCTATTCCGGCACGCCGCGCTTCACGCTCGGCATCCGTGAATACTCCGATGGCCTGAACTTTGTCGCCGTTGCGGTTGGTGTGTTCGGCGTTGCGGAAATCCTGCGCAATCTGGAAAACGAAAGCACCCGCACGGTGCTGATGTCCAAGGTCAGCGGTCTGCTGCCAAGCCGCGAGGATTTCAGGGCGATGATCGCGCCCGTCCTGCGCGGTACGGCGGTCGGTTCCATCCTCGGCATTCTGCCGGGCGGCGGTGCCATTCTGGCGGCGTTTGCCTCCTACACGATTGAAAAGAAGGTCTCGAAGCATCCGGAAGAGTTCGGCCATGGCGCCATCGCCGGTGTGGCGGGGCCTGAAAGCGCCAACAATGCCGGTGCGCAGACCTCGTTCATTCCGCTGCTCACCCTCGGCATCCCGGCCAACCCGGTGATGGCGCTGATGATCGGCGCGATGATCATCCAGGGCATCGTGCCTGGCCCGAACGTCGCATCCGAACAGCCGGCTCTGTTCTGGGGCATCATCGCCTCGATGTGGATCGGCAACCTGATGCTGGTCATCCTCAACCTGCCGCTGATCGGGCTGTGGGTGAAGCTCCTGACCATCCCGTATTACGTGCTGTTCCCTATCATCATGGCGTTCTGCTCTATCGGGGTCTACAGCGTCTCGTCCAATGTCTACGACCTCTATGCCGTCGCCTTCTTCGGTTTCATCGGTTACGTGCTGGTGAAACTGCGCTGCGAGCCGGCGCCGCTGCTGCTCGGCTTCGTGCTCGGGCCGCTGTTGGAGGAAAATCTGCGGCGCGCGATGATCCTGTCGCGTGGCGATGCGACGACTTTTGTCACGCGGCCGATCAGTGCAGGCCTGCTGTTTATTGCGGCGGCGGTGTTGATCATCGTGTTCCTGCCCAGCGTCAAGGCGAAGCGCGAGGTGGTATTCCAGGAAGAGGATTAATAGCGTCCCTGCCTGGAAGGCCGGAAACCTCTCCGTCGTCAACCTCGGGCTTGTGCCGAGGATCTGCAACGGTCTGATGTTATTGGCGTGGTTAGATCCTCGGCACAAGGCCGAGGTTGACGGAAATATCGACCTACAGCGCCATCAAATCGAGCCGGATCGGGGTGTCTCCGATCCGGCTTGTTCATTCTTCTGCCAATCGCTGCAAATGCTGCAATTCGCCCACGGGCACCGGACCGGAAATCCGTCGCAGCAGCATCTGACCCATAAGCAGCCCTGCCTCGGTCAGATCTTCATAGATCGTTTCCACGCGCGGGCGGATCTGGTCGAACAGGCCTGACGTCTGCTTGGCGACAAAATCCACCTCGCGGCCGGGCAGAAGTCCGTGGTCGTGACAGGCAGCCATGATCGACATCGCAACCACCTCACCACCACAGACAAAACCATCCGGCGGCGAGGGCTGGCTCAGTCGCTTGTCGAAATAACGGCGGATATCGTCGGATTTGCTGTCCAGCGTGATGCCGGTGGCGATTTCGAAACCGACGCCTTCCTCCCGCACCGCCGTCATGAAGCCGTGTCGCATGTGATGGGCGAAGGTGAATGTTTCGGGTGGCAGCACGATTGTGAGTTTGCCGCAGCCCGACGCGATCAATTTTTTGGCGGCCCGGTAGGCAAAATCGTAGTTGTCGTAATCGACGAACGGGTGCGGTGTCGCAAGCTCGGTTCGGCCATGACAGATGAACGGAAAATCGTTCTGCATCAGCAGTTTGACACGATCATCCATAGGCTCGGTGCGGGTGAAGATGATGCCGTCCGCCAGGCGGTTGCGGATGATGTGGCTGACCGGCTCGATCTGCGGGCTGTCGGAAAAATGCGGTGAGATGACAAGGTGATAGGAGGTGCCGCGAAGCGCTGCCGTGACGCCGTTGATCATCGAGGTGGCGTAGCCGAGAATTTCCTCGTGCGGATCGAGGATGAGGCTGATCACATGGGTGCGGCCGGTGCGCAGACGCTGGGCGGCGCGGTCCGGCAGGTAACCGATTTCGGCTGCCACCTGCGCCACTCGCTGGCGGGTTTCGAGCGCGATCTGTGGCGCCCCGGCCAGCGCCCGCGAGACGGTGGTGACGGCAAGGCCGGTCAGGTCGGCAATGGTTCGCAGTGTCGGTTTCGGCGTTTGCCGGGAAGCATCGCTGCCGCGCCCAGCGCCTTTTATGCGTCGTGCGGGACGGCGCTCCGTGAGATCGTCCAGCGGCATAAGCAGTCCTCCTCCGCGACGCACGACCGGCTGGAGGCCGCACGACATTCTTGAAAACGTTGCAAAAGCCAACTGATATTTCAAGTTCTGTTTTCGCCGATCCGTGTATTTCGATGAAATTCAGTGATTTAGGTAGATTTTGCCATTGATTGACAATCTTCAATTGGCGGGTTGACACCGACCATAGTTGTATCGTTATAAATTTGCATATCCGGAGAGGAGCCCGGATTTGAGGGAGAGACATCATGAATATGCGTAACTTCGCCAGCCTTGCGGCTGGTGCTGCACTCATTGCGCTGGCTGCCGGTTCGGCAAAAGCTGCGGAAGAAGTTGAAGTCCTGCACTGGTGGACTGCCGGCGGTGAAGCTGCAGCGCTCAACGTCCTGAAGGAAAACCTCGCCAAGGAAGGCGTTTCCTGGAAGGACATGCCGGTTGCAGGTGGTTCGGGCGTTCAGGCCATGACCGCGCTTCGTGCCCGCGTCACCTCCGGTGATTCGCCGACTGCCGTGCAGATGCTCGGTTTCGACATTCGCGACTGGGCCGAACAGGGCGTTGTCGGCAATCTCGACGATCTCGCTGAAAAGCAGGGCTGGGGCAAGGTCATCCCTGAAGCGCTGCAGGCGTTTTCGAAGTATGACGGCCACTGGATCGCCGCACCCGTCAACGTGCACTCCACCAACTGGCTGTGGCTGAACAAGGCCGCCTTCGACAAGGCCGGTGGCAAAGAGCCTGCCAACATCGATGAGCTGATCGCGCTGCTCGACAAGTTCAAGGAGCAGGGCCTGACCCCGATCGCCCATGGCGGCCAGCCGTGGCAGGACGGTACGCTGTGGGAATCCGTCGTTCTTTCGACCGGCGGTATCGATTTCTACAAGAAGGCCGTGATCGACCTCGATCCGACCGCTCTTTCGGGCGATCAGATGAAAAAGGTCTTCGACACGATGACCAAGCTTCGCACCTATTTCGACCCGAACTTCTCCGGTCGCGACTGGAACCTGTCCACCGCCCTCGTCATCGAAGGCAAGGCCGGCGCCCAGCAGATGGGTGACTGGTCGAAGGGCGAATGGCTGCGCGCCAACAAGAAGCCGGGCACCGATTTCGTGTGCATGCGCTTCCCCGGCACGCAGGGCAACGTGCTCTTCAACGCCGACCAGTTCGTGATGTTCGATGTGGGTGAGGAAAAGCGCGATGCGCAGATGAAGCTTGCGTCTGCTGTCGAGGATCCGGCTTTCCAGATCGCCTTCAACACCGTCAAGGGTTCGGTTCCGGCCCGTACCGACGTGCCCGGCGACAAGTTCGACGATTGCGGCAAGAAGGGCATCAAGGATGTCGCCGATGCCGCAAAGGCCGGTACGCTGGTCGGTTCGCTGGCACACGGGTATGCCCAGCCGGGCGCCGTCAAGGAAGCCATCTTCGACGTCGTCACCCAGCATCTGAACGGCCAGATCGATACGGCCGCCGCCCTGAAGCGCCTGCCGGAAGCGGTTGCCGCTGCGAAGTGATCGGCGCTTGAGTGTGCAGGTGAGGGGGAAAGCCCCTCACTTGCGATTTCTAGCACTTAGCTGAAGCTAAGATGCTGAAATCGCTTTCTCTCCCGCAAGGGGAGAGATAAGGGCGCTGCGCCATCCGCGACTTACCTCTCCCCTTGTGGGAGAGGATACAAAATCGGCATCTTAGCTTCAGCTAAGTGCCAGATTTTGTTGGTGAGGGGCTCTTTTGCATCCCTCCAACACGAAATTTCTCTCTGCCGGAGATCATCATGACCACAATCGAACCGGCCGCCGCAACGCCGCCGCGCCGCTCTTTCGCAGATGGCCTGCGCGGCCTCTTGCCAAAGCTCGTGCTGGCGCCGTCCTTTGCGGTGATCCTGTTGTTCGTCTACGGTTTCATTCTGTGGACCGTCTATCTGTCCTTCACCAATTCGCGCATCCTGCCGGTCTACAAGCTCGTCGGTTTCGATGCCTATGTGCGCCTGTGGTCGCAGCCGAACTGGTATATGGCGATCAAGAACCTTGCCATTTTCGGCGTGCTTTATATCGGCGTGTGCATTTCCATCGGTCTCGGCCTTGCCATCCTGATGGACCAGCGCATCCGCGCCGAAGGCATCTTGCGGCCGATCTTCCTTTATCCGATGGCGCTGTCTTTCGTGGTTACCGGCACGGCATGGAAATGGTTTCTCAATCCCGGCCTCGGCATCGAGAACACGATGCACAATCTCGGCTGGGAGAGTTTCAAATTTGACTGGCTGGTGAACCCGGACATGGCGATCTACACCGTCGTGATCGCCGGTGTCTGGCAGGCCTCCGGCTTCGTCATGGCGATGTTTCTGGCGGGCCTTCGCGGCATCGATGGCGAGATCATCAAGGCCGCGCAGATCGACGGCGCGCCGCTGACAAAAATCTATCGCCGCATCATCATACCCATGCTGCGCCCGGTGTTTCTGTCGGCCTTCATCGTGCTCGCGCATATGGCGATCAAGTCCTATGACCTGGTGATCGCGCTCACCGGTGGCGGGCCGGGCAATGCCACCGAACTGCCGTCCACCTTCATGTATTCCTACACGTTCACACGCAGCCAGATGGCCGTCGGTTCGGCCAGTGCGGTAATGATGTTGATGGGCATCACGGCGATCATTGTGCCTTATCTCTATTCCGAACTGCGGGAGAAACGCTGATGAGCGGCGCTGTCCACGAAACCGTCAGCGGCGGCTCGGCAAAAACCGCCCGCGTGGTGATTTACGGCCTGCTCATTCTGCTTGCTGCCATCTATCTTCTGCCGCTCTATGTCATGCTCACCACCTCGCTGAAATCGCTCGACGAGATCCGTGGCGGCGACATGCTGTCGCTGCCGTCTTCACCGTCGATCGCGGCCTGGACCAAGGCGTGGGGCGAGGCCTGCATCGGCGTCACCTGCACCGGCATCAAGGGGTATTTCTGGAACTCCATAAAAATGGTGGTTTCGGCGGTGATCATCTCCACATTGCTCGGCGCACTAAATGGCTACGTGCTGACCAAGTGGCGTTTTCCGGGCCACAAGATCGTTTTCGGCATGATGCTGTTTGCCTGCTTCATCCCGTTTCAGGCGGTGCTGATCCCGATGGCGCGCATGCTCGGCATGATGGGCATCGCCAACACCACTACGGGCCTCGTCTTCGTACATGTGATCTACGGCCTCGGTTTCACGACGCTGTTCTTCCGCAACTATTACGAGGCGTTTCCGGACGAGTTGATCAAGGCGGCGATGATGGATGGTGCCGGGTTCTTCCGCATCTTCTGGCGCATTCTTCTGCCCACATCGGGGCCGATCATCGTCGTCACCGTCATCTACCAGTTCACCAATATCTGGAACGACTTTCTGTTCGGCGTGTCCTTCTCGTCCGGCGGCTCATCGCCGATGACGGTGGCGCTCAACAACCTCGTTGCCTCCTCCACCGGCGTGAAAGAATACAATGTCGACATGGCTGCTGCGGTCTTCGCGGCGCTGCCGACCCTGTTCGTCTACATCGTCGCCGGACGCTATTTCGTGCGTGGCCTGATGGCCGGCGCAGTCAAGGGATAAACTCATGAGCTTTCTTGAAATCAGGAACCTGCGCAAGAAGATCGGTAATGTCGAAGTCCTCAAGGGCATCGATATCGAGCTGGAAAAGGGCGGGTTTCTCGTTCTCGTCGGCCCGTCCGGCTGTGGCAAGTCCACGCTTTTGAACGCCATTGCCGGCCTGTTGCCGCTGACCTCGGGCGATATCGTCATCGACGGGCAGGTGGTCAACGACCTGCATCCGTCGCAGCGCGACATCGCCATGGTGTTCCAGTCCTATGCGCTTTATCCGAACATGACGGTGGAAGAAAACATCGCATTCGCGCTGGAAATGCGCGGCGTGCCGAAGGACGAGCGTGCTGCGGCGGTGAAGGTGGCGGCAAAAACGCTGCAGATCGAACATCTCTTGACGCGTCGTCCGAGCCAGCTGTCCGGCGGCCAGCGTCAGCGTGTTGCCATGGGCCGCGCGCTGGTGCGCAAACCGCGCGTCTTCCTGTTCGACGAACCGCTGTCCAACCTCGACGCAAAGCTGCGCGTCGAAGTGCGTGCCGAAATCAAGTCTCTGCACCAGAACACCCATGCCACCATCGTTTACGTCACCCACGACCAGATCGAGGCAATGACGCTGGCGACCAAGATCGTCGTGTTGAAGGAAGGCACGGTGCAGCAGATCGGCACACCGGCGGAAATCTACAATCTGCCGGCCAACCTGTTCGTCGCCGATTTCATGGGCTCGCCGGCGATGAACATGCTGGATGGCAAGGTGTCTGGGTCCGGCAGCGAAGCGCGTATCGCGCTGTTCGGTGATCAGAATATCACCGTGCCCGTGCCGCCGACTGTGGCGGCCGGTTCATTGAAGGAAGGGCAGGCCGTGCTGCTCGGTCTGCGGCCCGAAGCCATCACCGATACCAGTTTGCTCGACCCGCAAGCCCGCTCGATCGCAGAGATCGAGGCACCTGTGATCATGACCGAACCGACCGGCTCCGACACGTTCGTCACGGCCGAACTCGGGGGTAAACACTTTACCGCCCGCACCCGTGCGGAAGTCGCCTGCCAGCCGGGAGACAGGTTCCGCTTCGCCTTCAACCTCGACAAGGCAGTGGTATTCGATCCCAAAAGCGGCCTGCGTCTGTAACGTTTTCTTTCGCTCGAAAATTGCCGAGGGAAGCCGTTTCACGCGGCTTCCCTTTCGCGTTTCTGCAGGCGAGTTTCTGATGAAATCGCTAAAAACCCTTTCAAATTATAGGTTTATCTCGCCACAAGAATCGGTTTTCGTGAGCCTCACACACAATCCAACTTGGTTTCGCATCGGAATTCGGATAGAAGGCGTTAACCTCTTTGGACGGGACGAGGGGCAGGATTATCGGAATGCGAATGGCGGGGGCCGCGAAAATATCGCCGGGCTTGAAAACGTTGAGCGTGTTGCATGGGTAGGTTTTCGCACCTTTTTCCCAAAGCGACGATTGGTGCCTACCTGATAGCCTTTGCAGCCGTCATCGCTCTTCCGCTTCTGGCCTTCGTCATATTCCTTATGTTCCAGCTGGAGCATAACGAGAGGGAAAAGCTCAACAGCGAGACTGCGGAAGACGCACAGGTTCTTGGCCGCGCCATCGACCGAGAGTTACGCGACATGGCAACCACGCTGCGGCTGCTCGGAAATTCGCCCGAGATCGAGCGCGGCGAACTGGAAGCGTTTCATCGCCGCACTCAGGATAGCCTGCGCGGCAGTTCTCTTTATGCACTGCTTGTGACCGAGGATGGCCAGCTTCTTCTCAATACGCGCGTACCGTTCGAAGCCGCGCTGAGCAAGATGGGCAATCCGGCATCGCTGGCCTCTGCGCTGCGCTCCGGCAAGGTCGAGGTATCGGAAGTATTTCGCGGCGCCACCAGCGGCAACTGGGTCTTTAATGTCACCTTGCCCTTGCCGAAGGAATTGCCGGGCGACGGGGCAGCTCTCATTCTCACCCAGAACGTCAGCAATCTGAAGGATGTGCTTTCGACCGAAAGCCTGCCGCCGGACTGGTCGGCGGCAATCGTCGATCAGACCGGCAAGATCGTGGCGGTCGATGGCGCGACCGACCTGACGGTTGCAGGCGCATTTCCGGCCGACATGCTGCTTCTGATGAAGGGGCAAAACGGCACGATCGAGGATGTCGGCGGCTCTCCCCGGCAGATGTACGGTTATTACATTCATCCCGAATGGTCCTGGCGGGTTATCGTCTGGGGGCCGATCGCATCCGCGCAGGCAAGCATTCTCAGCACATGGCGTTACCTTATTGCGGGAAGCCTGTTTCTGTTGCTGATCGGTTTCGGTTTTGCCTGGCTGGTCGGGCGGCAGTTGCGTATCCCGATCCGGCAGATTGCCGATATGGCAGACCGTATCGGCAAGGGCGAGATCGTTTCGCCGGTCGAAACTAGGATCATCGAAGCCAACCATGTGGCGATAGCCTTGTCCAACGCGTCCTTCGACCGCAGCCAGGCGGAAGATCGCATTCACCTGATCCTGCATGAACTGGTGCACAGAACGAAGAATATCCTGACGCTGATCCAGGCGATGATGCGCCAGCTGGCGCGGCAGGACACGACGATGGATGACTTTCAGCGCGCCATCAGCACACGCCTGCAGGGTCTTGGCCGCTCTATCGAGGCGCTGGCGCGCGAGCAATGGGCAGGCGTACCGATGCGCCGCGTGATCGAAATCCATCTGTCGAACTTTTCCGAAACGCTCGACCGCGTGGAAATGCGTGGCGAGGATTTCGTGCTGAAGGCGGAGGCGGTGCAAAATCTCGGCCTGGTTCTGCATGAACTCACGACCAATTCGATGAAATACGGAGCGTTATCCACCCAAAGCGGCCAGGTGCGGATTTCCTGGTCGGATGTGGCGACGGAAAGCGGCGAACGCACGATGAAACTGGTCTGGGAGGAAAGTGGTGGGCCGCCGGTGCGTGCGCCCGCTTCCACCGGTTTCGGCACGACGATCATCAAGCGCCATGCCGCCGCCGCCTTTGCCGGGCGCGCCGATACCGAATATCCGGTCGAGGGTTTCCGCTGGACGCTGACCGCGCCGCGCGATCAGCTGGAACGCACTGCCGAGGATCGTCGCCAGGAAGTGGCCCGGCTGGGTTAAAGCGGTCATTTTCGGCGACAATCGTACAAACCGGAACGTGACGGAACCAAGCCGCCGGGATCGCCGTTCTGCGGGCATGGACGCGCTTTCATCCACCTCCGTTTCAGAGCCCGGCGAAGGGCTCGCCATCCTCTCCACCATAGGGCTGACCTATGTCAGTGACAGCGAACCGGGTATCCGGCGTCTGCGACGTGGCAAGGGCTTCTGTTACAAGCTGCCGGACGGTTCCATTCTGGCGGAAAAAGCGCACAAGCTGCGTATCGGTGCGCTTGGCCTGCCGCCGGCCTATGAAAATGTCTGGATTTGTCTCGATCCGAGCGGTCATTTGCAGGCGACCGGTTTCGATAGCCGGGGGCGAAAGCAGTATCGTTATCACACGGACTGGCAATCGTTTCGCAGCGAGTTGAAATACGATCAGATGATCGAGTTTGCGGAGGCGTTGCCGCGGATACGCCGCAAGGTGCAGCGCGATCTGGGCGAGGGGCTTATCGGCCCGCAGGCGGTAATTGCGGCGCTGGTGGCGCTGCTCGATGCGACGCATCTGCGGGTCGGCAACCGTGCCTACGCCAAGGAAAACAAGACCTATGGCGCAACGACGCTTTTGAAGCGGCATATGGTGCTTTCCGATGACAGCATGGTGCTGAAATTCACCGCCAAGGGCGGCAAGCGTGTGAGCCACACGATACGGCATCCGCGCCTGCAGCGCATTCTCGAGACCATTGCCGACCTGCCGGGCCGCCAGCTGTTTTCCTGGCCGGACGAAGACGGTGTGCCGCGCGGTATCGATAGCGGACGGCTGAACGCCTATCTCGCCGCGGCCTCGGACCTGCCGATCTCGGCCAAGACCTTTCGCACCTGGGGTGGCAGTCTGGCGTCGTTCATGGCGGCGTGGAAGGCGGTTTCGGATGAGGAGGCGGTGAAGATCAAGCTGCTGACGGCTGCGGCCTCGCAGGAGTTGCAGAATACGCCGGCAGTGTGCCGTTCGAGCTATATCCATCCCGGCATTCTGGCGCTTGCCGAGGATGTCTCGCCCTTGCAGAAGATCATGGCGACGCCAAAGCTGGTGGAGAAAGAGACAAGTGGCCTCAAGGCCGATGAGCGGCGGTTGCTGGCGTTTTTGAAACTGGTGGGTTGAGGAAGCGAGTAGCGAGCAGCTGAATAGCGGGCATTCACTTTTCCCTCTTCGTCTTGCTGCCCGAGCATGTCTCGAAACAAAAAACGCCCGCCTGACCGGCGAGCGCTTTGTTCATCATGCCTTGGCTGCTGGCCTCAGTCAGGCCGCGCGCTTGTGCAGACCTTCCTGCACTTCCTCGACAATCTTGCCAACGAAGGCGGGCAGATCTTCCGGCGAGCGCGAGGTGATGATGCCGTTGTCGACCACCACTTCCTCGTCCTTCCAGGATGCGCCGGCATTTTTCACGTCGGTGCGGATGGATGGGTAGGAAGTTGCCTTGCGGCCGCGCAGTGCATCGGCTTCGATCAGCAGCCACGGCGCGTGGCAGATGGCTGCAACCGGCTTGCCGCTTTTGACGAAATCGCGCACCACCTTCATGGCGCTTGCATCTGCGCGCAGCTTGTCCGGGTTGATCTGGCCACCCGGCAGGACCAGGGCGTCATAGTCTGCCGCATTGACGTTGGCGGCTTCGAGATCGACCTTGACGCTATCGCCCCAGTCGGTCTTGTCCCAGCTCTTGATCTCGCCGGTCTTGATCGACGCGATCTTCACGTCTGCGCCCTTGTTCCTCAGTTCATCAAGCGGAACACGCAGTTCGGAGCGCTCGTAGCCGTCAGTCGCGAGGATAAGGATGCGGGCGGAATCGATCTTCGTCATGCAATTCTCCTTCTGTTGTCTGTTGCGGCCATCGCAGGTGATGTCACAGGCGGCCGGTGGAAAGATCGCGTCCGTTGATCGAGGCGGGGACGCTCATTTCTTCCCGCGGGGATCGTGGCAAGGGAAGCTGAACGGCTTCCGGCACGACCACATGAGGCTCGTGGTCCAGACCGGTTTTGACCGGTTGCGGAACCCGAGCGATGGTGAAGAGACGCCTCAGTCTCCACAGAATTTGGGTCATCTTGTTTCTCCCGTCGCCCGAAAAGGTCTCTTGCCTTTTCATGAGGAGCTAACCGTGGGATTCGAGATTCGTTCCATCCAAACGGCGGAGAGATCATGATCGCCGACGGCTCACCGCCGGCGGATAAATCAGGTCAGACCGGGACGACAAGCAAGGCGCACACGGCGACTGCGAGAACGACACTGGCGGCTTCGAACCATTCTTTGGTCATTGTTCTTACTCCCTGACTGGTGAGTAAAGAACGGAGATCGAAGACTTACGTTCCACACAATCGCCACATATGTGACCGGCCCGTTAATGACCCGCGCCGAGCTTCTGCTGTGCTTTCATGCGGGCGCGCGCGGCTTCCACGATAGAGCGGCTTTCGCGCGCCGTAGCGGTCTCGATTGCAAAACCTTCGCCGGGGGCGATGCCCGGATCTTCCTCGTGATCCTTGAATGTGGAATCGTCTGTCAGCTTGTGCAGCAAGGCTTTCGTCGTATCCTCTCCGCCCATCATTGCCGCAAGCCAGGTGATCATCAGTTCACGATGCGCATTGAGACGGCCTTCAAGTTCTTCCGGTGAGAGTGCGGGCATGGAAAACTCCTCCGTGGCTGTGATGCTTACTCATCCGCACATAGAGAGAAGGCGCGGATCGGGAAGTCTCGAGCGCCGATTGCCATATTTCCATCCGGCGAAGGGAACGAATGCCGCGCTGCATCATTAATGGCCGAACCTTAATCCTCAATCGCGCGGCAGGGATATGACAGTGAAGCATTTCGAGATCACGGCAGGATCATGGACCCAGCTTGGTGCCAACTTCGATGGCGAGGGCACCAATTTCGCGATCTTCTCCGCCCATGCCGAACGCGTAGAGCTTTGCCTCTTCGATGACAGCGGTTCGACCGAAATCGCGCGGCTGACACTGCCGGAATATACCAACGAGATCTGGCATGGTTACGTGCCGAGCCTGAAGCCGGGCCAACTTTATGCCTATCGTGTGCATGGACCGTTCGATCCGGAAGGCGGCCATCGCTTTAATGCCAACAAGCTGCTGATCGATCCTTACGCGCGCGAACTGGTGGGCGAGTTCAAGTGGAACGAGGCGCATTTCGCATATGATCTCCTGGCCGAAGACAAGGACCTGACCTTCAACGAACTGGACAGCGCGCCCTACACGCCGAAATGCAAGGTCATCGACCCCTATGGTTTCGATTGGGGCAAGGATACTTCGCCCAACATTTCCTGGCCCGCGACCATCGTTTATGAAACGCATGTGAAGGGCTTTACCCAACTCAACAAAGCGATCCCGGAAAAGCTGCGCGGCACATTCGAGGGCATGGGTCACAAGGCGACGGTGGATTATATCAAGAGCCTTGGCATTACCTCCGTCGAACTGATGCCGATCCATGAATTCCCGCAGGACCAGCATCTGCTGGACAAGGGGCTCAACAACTTCTGGGGCTACAATTCCATCGGCTTTTTTGCGCCGGCCTCGCGTTATTACGGACCGAACGGCATTGCCGGTTTCCGCGACATGGTGCGCGCGTTCCATGATGCCGGTATCGAGGTCATTCTCGACGTGGTCTACAACCACACGGCCGAAGGCAACGAGCTTGGCCCGACGTTGTCGTTCAAGGGCATCGACAACTTTTCCTATTACCGCACCCTGCCGGATCAGCACCGTTATTACATAAACGATACCGGCACCGGTAACACGGTGAACACCTCGCATCCGCGCGTGCTGCAGATGGTGATGGACAGCTTGCGTTACTGGACAGAACACATGCACGTCGACGGTTTCCGCTTCGATCTCGGCACCATCCTCGGCCGCGAACCGGAAGGGTTCGACCAGCGCGGCGGTTTCTTCGATGCCGTGACGCAGGATCCGATCCTCTCCAAAACGAAGCTGATCGGCGAGCCCTGGGATATCGGGCCGGGCGGTTATCAGGTCGGTGGTTTCCCGCCGGGCTGGGCCGAATGGAACGACAAATATCGCGACACGGTGCGCGAATACTGGAAGGGCGACAACGTGCCCACCGATTTTGCCGCCCGCCTGCTCGGTTCGGGCGATCTGTATGACCAGCGCGGTCGCCGCCCGTGGGCCAGCGTCAATTTCGTCACCGCCCATGACGGTTTTACGCTGAACGACCTCGTTTCCTACAACGAGAAGCACAACGAGGCGAATGGCGAGGACAATAACGACGGCCATAACGACAACCGTTCCTACAATTACGGCGAGGAAGGCCCGACCGAGGACGAGGGCATCAATGCGGTGCGCGAGCGCCAGAAGCGCAATTTCCTCGCCACACTGCTGTTTTCTCACGGCACGCCGATGCTGCTCGCCGGTGACGAGTTCGGCCGCAGCCAGATGGGCAACAATAACGGTTATTGCCAGGACAGCGATATTTCATGGGTCCACTGGGAGGACTTGCCGGAGACCTGCGAGGAGTTGCGCGAGTTCACGCGCCAGCTCATCCGTCTCCGGCAGACCCAGCCGCTTCTTCGCCGCGAAAACTGGCGCGATGGGCTGGATGTGAAATGGTTCAATGCAGGCGGCGGTTTCCAGACGGCGGAACAGTGGGAAGAGGGCTCGACTATCGGCCTTTATATCGGTCGTGGCGACCTGAAGGAGGAAGAGGGCATCTGGCACGACGTGCTGATGCTGTTCAATCCTTTTGAAGGCACGGTGCCTTTCCGCATTCCGCAATTCGGTGAGGGCGGCTGGGTGCTGGAACTGACCACGGCGGATGTGACCAAGCATGGTCAGGTCATCACCAAGGAAAAGGATTTCGAGCTCGAAGGCCGCAGCCTCGTGCTCTTCCGCCGGCCGTGAGATTGTTATCCTCCGTCATGCTCGGGCTCCGTCCCGAGCATCTGCTGCGTTGAAATGTTTGGCAGCGTGATCAGATCCTCGGGACAGGCCCGAGGAAGACGTTTGTCGGGTTGCCCCGCATAACCTCAATTTCAAGGCGGGTTGATTGACCCGCCTTATTTTGCGATCACCCTCTGGTTCATTTTGAGGAGACGCATCATACCGCCCGTCGAAGACAAGCAACAAACCTCATTCCTGCGTTATCTGGCTCGGAAACTGCCGATGCCATTAAAAGTAGCGGCGCTGGTCTGGCTGGCGATCGCCCTTTCGATGCTGGCAGGGGCTGCGGCGCAGTCTTTCGGCTGGTATGCGCTTTCCGCGCGGCTGTTTGCCTATATGGCACTTGGTTTCGTCGGCTTTTTTGTCTGCTGGCTTTGCATGGCCTATGTCACGGCAAAAGAACTTTCGGCGCGACGCAAGGCGCAACAAGAGGGTGAGCAGCGATGATGCTGTTCTACCGCAGTTATCTCATCACGCTTGGCTTGATCCTGACCGCGGGCGGCGTCGGCGCGGTGCTTCTGGACTGGAGCGGAAATCTGTCTATCGGTTGGCTCGGCGGTATCTTCGCCGTTGCCATTGCCGTCCTGGGCGCTGCGCTGCTGCTGGTCGGCATGTTCGGCAGTGCGGCCCGCGTGGAAACGTGGTCCGACCACGCGTCTATCCATGAAGGCAGTATCATTCTTGCCGTTGTGGCACTGCCGCTATTTCTGCTTTTGAGGCTTTTCCAGCACCTGGATAACCGCCCGCCCGCAACGCTTCCCATCACCGAGATGCGCAACAAGCGCGCCCGGCGCCGGGCTCGCCGTCAGTAAACCTGACGGCGGGCGTTGTTGTCGCTGTTCGTCGTGCCGCGCACGAGGCTGGAATAAACGCCGGCATATTGGTCGGCGCTGCGTTCCCATGAAAATTTGGTCTTCATGCCCTGGTTCTGCAGGCGCGCCCAGCTGCGCGGATCGCCATAGGCGTCCAATGCGCGGCGCAACGCCAGCCGCAGGCCGTCCGTGTTGACCGGGTGGAACTGAAAACCGGTCGCGACACGTGCGGAAATTGCCGCATCGTTGGCGTCGATGATGGTTTCCGACAGGCCGCCGGTGCGCGAAACGACCGGCACGCAGCCGTAACGGAGCGCATAAAGTTGCGTAAGGCCGCAGGGCTCGAAGCGGGAGGGCTGTACGATGGCATCCGAACCCGCGTGAATGAGATGCGCAGTCGGTTCCGCGTATCCGATCTTCACGGCCATGCGGCCGGCAAACCTCGCAGCGGTATCCAGCAACTGTTGTTCGATATCGTGATCGCCCTGGCCGAACACGATGATACGCCCGCCCTTGAAGATGACCTCGTCCGCCGTGTCGGCAAACATGTCCATGCCCTTTTGCCAGGTCAGGCGACTGACGGCGGAAAAGATCGGTCCGTCGCCCTGATCGAGACCGAAATGGTCGAGCAGGGCAGAGCGGTTGGCGCGTTTGCGGCGCAGGCTGGTGCTGTCGTATCTTTGCGGGATATGCGCGTCGGTTGCCGGATCCCAGATATCCATGTCGATGCCGTTGACGATACCGCGCAGGACGGTAACGCGCTCGTTGAGCACGCCATCCAGCCCCATGCCAAAGCGTGGCGTGAGAATTTCGCGGGCATAGGTGGGGCTGACGGTGGTGATTGCATCCGCAGTCTGCAGCCCGCCCTTCAGCGTGCTGATGTCGCCGAAATATTCGAGGCAATCCATCGACAGCGTGCTTTCAGGCAGTCCCATGAAGGGCAGAAGGCTGGCGGCATACTGGCCCTGGAAGGCGAGGTTGTGGATGGTCAGCACGACCGGCGTCGCGCAACCCTTTTCACGCATGTAGACGGAGGTCAGCGCCGACTGCCAGTCATGGGTGTGAACAATATCGGGCACCCAGCCTGGAAGAATGCCGGCGGCGATTTCCGCGCCGGCAAGCGAAAGGGCGGCAAACCGTTTCCAGTTGTCGGGATGATCGTTTCCGGCGTAATCCACATACGGACCGCCCGGACGATCATAAAGGGTCGGGATATCGAGGACAAAAAGATCGAGGTCATCGACCTTGCCATGCACGAGGGTTGCCCGCTCGCCGAGCAAGTGGTCGAAAACGAGAAGCGGCACACCGGCGCGCTCGATTTTCTTCATGACGGCCGGATAACCGGGAACAAGCGTGGTTGTCTCGATACCGAATGGCAAAAGAGCCTTGGGCAAAGAGCCTGTGACATCGGCAAGGCCACCCGTCTTGATCAGCGGGAAGACTTCTGATGTTACGGACAAGGCGCGCATTGAATGAATTTCCCCCTTACGAAATGCCGGTCCGCGGTTCCGGGTTGCAGCCTTGCGCCCGATCACGGCGGCAGGCGACGTATCGCGCATGCCGATCTGCTCGATGGTGAAAGGTGCATTCATCATGCTCGCCTCCTTTGATCGACCCGCTCGTGCGGGTTCACGCAGACTTGCCTGACGCCTGCATGGAACAGGCCGCGCTCGGCTGCCTCAAGGTTCCATGCAAAAGGTAAACGAAACCACTGCTTCACAACAAAACTCATCGAATACAGACAAAACAATGCGTTTGCCGCGGAGACGATCCGCGGCAACGCCGTATGCTTGGAAGCCGAAACCGTTTTATTCGGTCGCGAGCTTTTTGGATCGTTTTTTGTCTGCCGGCTTCGCATCTGCAGCAATTGCTGCAGGCTTTGCGGATGACGGCTTGGAGGGGGTAGATTTGGCGGATGCCGCTTTCGGTACAGTCCCGGCTGCCGATTTCTGATCGGCCGCCTTGGCGGGCGTGGTCTTGCCCGGCGACGCTTTCGCGTCTGAAGTCTTGACGGATCTGGCCTTTGCAGCCTTACCCGCATTATCAGGCTTTTTTACCGAAACCTTGCCGGTATCGGCGCCATTAGCCTTGCCATTCCTCGATTTCGGCAGGCCTTTGGTCGCACCCAGGGGTGCGAAAAGATGATATTCCTGCCGTGCTCTTTCCCAATGCTCGGTATCCTTTCCTGTCGGATACCCTTCCTCTTCCCACAATGCGTAGGCTCGTCTGCTAATCCACTCTTGTTCGGATTCCGCCATGATACGTCTCCGTTCGCCCGGTTGTCACAACAGATAAACGCCAGAAAGGTTCCGGGATGATGACACAATTTTTGTGCGATGCGAGGTTTTTTATCGGAACCTAATCTACACTTTTGAGTTAGGGCGTGCGGGAGGAAATCAAACAATGGAAAACTATTTCGATATCGTGCCCCACGCCCGGGGTTGGATCTATGTCATGGGTGGAATGCCATCCGCTTCCTTTCCCAGTTATGCGCTGGCGCTGAGGGCGGCGCATGCTCATGCAGAACGGGATAAACATCGGCTTCGCAAGCCCGTTTTCCGCCGGCAGGAACTGAATGGCGTCATGGCTCCATTGGATGTCAGTGCTTCCATCGACATGTGTATCAACCGGCCATATCCGCAGATACGCCCTTGATACTCGCGTAACGAAACCATGAAGGCCCGCCACTCGGCGGGCCTTTACGTTGTCGTCTATGTCCCTTTACGCTGCCTTCTTCGCCGCCGAATTGACAGCGGTCGTGGCAAGCTTGGTCAACGCGTCGTCGGTCTTGCTTTCTTCCGCAAGCGTTTCCGCAAGAAGCGCTGCGGCTTCCTTCATGCCGAGCTGTTTTGCCCAGGCGACAAGCGTGCCGTAACGGCTGATTTCGTAATGTTCGACGGCCTGGGCCGCGGCAAGCAGGCCAGCGTCAAGCGCCGGAGTGCCCTTGAATTCGTCGAGGATTTCCTCGCCCTCGGACAGAATGCCTTCGATCGCATCGCAGGTCTTGCCCTGCGCGCGTTTGCCGATGAGTTCGAAAACCTGCTTCAGGCGGTCGATCTGGCCTTCGGTTTCTTCCTTGTGGGTCAGGAAAGCCTGTTTCAGCTTTTCATCCTGTGCGCCGCGCGCCATTTTCGGCAACGCCTTCACGATCTGGCGTTCGGCGTAATAGATGTCCTTGAGGGTCTCGTAGAAAAGATCTTCCAACGTCTTCGTTGCCATGACCGGCATCCTCCTGATTTGCGGATGATTTTGGAAAATTCATGTCTGATCGACCCGGCCTAAACCGACTGTCTGTCGAATTGTTCCTGGACTGTCCGCAATCGTACGAAACGAAATGATCGTGGAACGGGGCGCGGGTGCGCCGGATCGGAAGGATGTCGAAATAGGAAAGGTCAGGCCTTGTCGGCCAGCTTTTCATGAAGGGCTTTCTGCAGGTCCTGCGCCAGCTTCAGCAGCCGGTCGGGAACCTCTTCCTTCTCTATCTCGCTCAACAGAACGGCAACTTCCCGCGTCACCCGGTTTCCGAGTTTCGCCGGTTCTTCCGCAATGAACTTGCTGCTTGTTGCCATCTTGACCTCTGACGCATGCCGCCCGTTCCGTCGCATTCGAGACTTCCGTCAACGAGTTCGATCAACAGGTACATGCTTACCGACTATTGGAAAGCGCAGAATGGCCCATGAAGTCAATGCCGCGCGGCTGCAAGGCTGCCGTGCAGGGCGTTCCGCAATGAATTCGGCGAAAGCATGTAGCATGAATGCGACAGCGCAAGGGTGTCAGGGCGAACGCTCGGCTGCATTCCGTGTCCGAAACATGACGAAACACCCCGACCTGTAAGAGCTGCGGAACCAAACACGGGAAGCGGACGTTTGCACCCGTCACTCCCGTCAGCGAGATTTTACAAGAGGTGCGCCCGGTGTCTGAATCACAATCGAATCGTGATCCTGCACGCGCAGACATTGTCCGGCTCATTCCGGCGCTTCGTGCCTTTGCTCGCACATTCTGCCGCAATCCCGCCGATGCCGATGACCTTGTTCAGGAAACGCTGATGAAGGCTCTTGGCAATCTCGACAAGTTCGAGCCGGGAACAAAGCTGAAGTCGTGGCTGTTCACCATCATGCGCAACACATTTTACACCCGTGCAAAGGTGCTTGGCAGGGAGGCGCCTGGACTGGAGGAAAACGTATCGGGCGATACGCCGGTCGCTGCCTCGCAGGAAGTCGCGGCCCGTGCCAAGGAAGTGCAGCGGGCTCTGGAAAAGCTGCCACCGCATTATCGCGAAGTGCTGACGCTGGTGGCGATCCTGGGTGAAAGCTACGAATCCGCCGCACAGATTTGCGATTGCGCAGTCGGAACGGTGAAAAGTCGTCTCAACCGCGCCCGCCACCAGATCCTTCAGGAGCTTGGCGAGGACAGCGAAAACGAGGCGACGCACGTCTGACAAATCATCAACCCACCGATAAAACCGGGAGAGAGACCATGACAAACATCGCATTCCTCGCCGCCGTTGCGCTGACCGCAAGCGCCACCTTCGCCGGGGCTGCCGATCAGGTCGCGCCGGTGACGGGAACCGGTACGGCGAAGTTCGTGGGCGCCAAAGGTGAGGATGTCGGCAAGGCGGATTTGAGCACCACGCCATCTGGCGTTCTGATCAATGTCGAGATCAAAGGCCTGCCAGCGTCGCAATGGGTGGCTTTCCATGTGCATGAAACCGGCAGCTGCGATGCGGCTTCGCACCACGAGTCCGCCGGCGGTCATTTCAACCCGGATGGCAAGGAGCACGGATATCAGGCGGCCAACGGTCCCCATGCCGGAGACATGCCCAACCAGTATGTCGGTTCAGACGGCGTGCTACGCGCGCAGGTGATCAATGATGCCGTGACACTCGACAAGGGCGAGACGGGTATTGTCGGCCGGGCGCTGATGGTTCATGCCAAGCCGGACGACTACAAGACCCAGCCGTCCGGCGCTGCCGGCGATCGGTTGGCCTGTGGTGTGATCGAATAGATTTTTTGAAGGTGAGGACCCGGCTCAGGCCGGGTCCTGATCCAGTTCCGGATAATGCCGGAAGACATCTGCCTCGTTGAAATCCAGTCGGCGGCTCGAGGCGAGATAGGCGGCGATATTGGGTCTCAACCCGATCTTTTTGCGCAGCGCCATGATCTTCGGATAGCGATCATCGAAATCTGCGGTGGCGTTGGGAAAGGCATATCGCAGCCCGTTCACCACGTGAAAGAGCGACAGATCCACGGTCGTGAGGCCGTCGCCCACCAGATATCCGCTTCGGGACGGGTTGCCGACGATTACCCGCTCGAAATAGCCGAGGAATTTGAGGATGCGGTGCTCGATGAATGCTTTCGAGCGCTTTTTCGCTTCCGGTTTCTGATCCTCGTAATAATCGTCGATGCCCAGCGGGTGGTGTGTGTCATGCGCCTCGGTGACGAAGTCGGTCAGCGTCAGCTGCAGTCCTCTGGCGAAGAGACGGTCCTGTTCGCCTGCCGGGGCAAGGCCATGTCTCGTGCCAAGATAATCCAGAATGTTGGCCACATGGGAAATGATCACTTGGCCGTCCTTGAGGAAAGGCGGAGCAAATGGAGCGTAGGGTCCGGCGTCATCGCCGAGGTGGCTCATGATTTCCCTGGTGCCGGCTTCGCCCTTGCCCATTTCACGATAGGGAGCGGCTGCTTCTTCCAGTACCAGCCGCACGAACTCTCCACGGCCGGGAATGCCGTCCCAATAATATAGCTCGTAGGTCACGTTGGGCCTTTTTTCGATTGTTTCGGATATCCGGAACAACACCGGATCATACCGCTGGTTCCCGTGCGGTCGAAGCGAAGCGGCAAGGGAACTTTTTTGCCGGTGTTCTGTTGACGCGCGAGGGAAAAGCGCAATCTCCTGCGCTGCATACCGTTGTTCCACATATTGCGACACAGCAGGGGGCCGACATGGCGATCACCATTACAGCGATCCTATTCACTCTGATCGGGATCGCGCTGGCGGCGGGTGGCGGTCACCTGCTGCTGATCGGCGGCAGCGCCTATTATCTTATTACCGGCATCGGTTTCGTGCTGACCGCCATCCTGTTGTTCATGCGCCGTTCTCTGGCCTTGTCGCTTTATGCGGTGATTGTCATCGGATCGCTGGTCTGGGCTGTCTGGGAAGTGGGGCTCGACTGGTGGCAGCTTGGCCCCCGCGGCGGTGTCATCATCGTGCTCGGCATGTGGTTGCTGACACCCTGGATCCGCAGGCCACTCGGTTTCAGCAGCCCGACGACCGGTTTCCGCTATGGTGCGGATGTTCGTCCGCTGGCGGCGTCGGTCGGCGTTGCAGTGCTTGTCGCACTGGTCTCCATGTTGTTCGACCCGCATTCGCAATCGGGTGAGCTGCCCGAGGATGTGGTTGCGGCCGCGCCCGAAATGGGCGGCAACGTGCCTCCGGGTGAATGGCACCAATATGGCCGCACGCCATTTGGCCAGCGGTACTCGCCCCTTGACCAGATCAACAAGGAAAACGTCGCGTCGCTGACGGAAGTCTGGCGATTCCAGACCGGCGACGTGAAACTGCCGGACGATGTCGGCGAAACCACCTATCAGGTGACGCCGCTGAAAGTGGGCAATACGCTGTTTCTGTGCACGCCGCATAACTGGGCGATCGCGCTCGATGCGACAACCGGCAAGCAGCTCTGGAAATTCGATCCGAATGTCGGCCTCAACCCCGACCGCCAGCATCAGACGTGCCGCGGCGTCAGCTATTATGCCGATCAGGCCGCGAGCGCCGGCACTCAATGCGCCGCGCGGGTCTATCTGCCCACTTCCGATGCCCGCCTGATCGCGCTCGATGCCGGCACGGGTCAGATTTGCGAAAGTTTTGCCGACAAGGGCACGCTGCATCTGGAAACCGGAATGCCGTTCAATCCGGCCGGCTATTATTATTCCACCTCACCGCCTGCCATCACCGGCAACAAGATCATCGTCGGCGGCGCGGTGAACGACAATTATTCGACGCAGGAACAGTCGGGCGTCATTCGCGCCTTCGATGTGAATACCGGGCAACTGATCTGGAACTGGGACAGTGGTAATCCGAGCCAGACCACACCGCTGCCGGAGGGCCAGAAGTACACCGTCAACTCGCCCAACAGCTGGTCGGTCTTCAGCGTCGATGAGGCGCTGGGGCTGGTCTATATTCCACTTGGCAACCAGGTGCCCGATCAGCTCGGCATCGGTCGCAGCGAACATGTCGAAAAATATTCGTCGTCGATCGTGGCGCTCGACATCAATTCCGGCGCCGACCGTTGGGTAAAGCAGTTCGTGCACCACGACCTGTGGGATATGGACGTTCCCGCCCAGCCGACGCTGATCGACCTGAAAAAGGCGGATAACAGCACCGTGCCGGCGCTCGTTGGCCCCACCAAGCAGGGCGATATCTATGTTCTGGACCGCCGCACCGGCGAGCCGATCATTCCGATTACCGAGGAGCCTGCTCCCTCGGGTGCGATTGCCGG
Organism: Hyphomicrobiales bacterium; assembly: GCA_900472395.1. Classification (GTDB taxonomy): domain Bacteria; phylum Pseudomonadota; class Alphaproteobacteria; order Rhizobiales; family Rhizobiaceae; genus Neorhizobium. The sequence continues at coordinate 17,393 of UCHV01000016.1, read as the reverse complement.
TGATTTCACCGCGACGACGCAGCCGACGTCAGGCTTGAGCTTCAAGCCGCCGAAGCTGGAAGAACGCAACATGTGGGGAATCACCATGTTCGACCAGATGGTGTGCCGCATCCGTTATCATTCGCTGCGTTACGAAGGTCGTTATACGCCGCCATCGCTCGAAGGCTCGATCGTGTATCCCGGCAATTTCGGTACGTTCAACTGGGGCGGCGTGGCTGTCGATCCGGAACGTCAGGTGATGTTCGGCATGCCGACCTATCTCGCCTTCACCTCCCAGCTTGTGCCGCGTGATCAGGTGCCGCCGAAGGGACAGGATGAAAAAGGCAGCGAACAGGGCCTCAACCGCAATGACGGCGCACCTTATGCGGTAAAGATGGGACCGTTCCTCGGGCCGCTGCAGGTTCCTTGCCAGGCACCGCCATGGGGATATGTCTCCGGCGTCGATCTGCGCACCGGCGAGATTGCCTACAAGCACAAGAACGGTACGGTCTACGACATGACGCCGCTGCCGCTGCCCTTCAAGATCGGTGTACCCGGCATCGGCGGCCCGATGATCACCAAGGGCGGCATCGCCTTCCTCGGCGCGGCGGTCGATAATTACCTGCGCGCCTACGACCTGACCAACGGCCAGCAGCTGTGGGAAGCCCGCCTGCCGGCTGGCGGCCAAGCGACGCCGATGAGCTATGCGGTGGAAGACGGCCGCCAGTTCGTCGTGATGGTGGCGGGTGGCCATGGCTCGGTCGGCACCAAGCCGGGGGACTATGTTATCGCCTACGCGTTGCCGCGATAATACGCGGCGCCACACAAGAAAAAGCCGGGGCTGGTTCCCCGGCTTTTGTCATTTTGAAGTTAGTGAAGAAATCCGCCGCTGCGGATCAGATTGCGTACGCTGCTCACACCGGTTACCGCGGCTGCCACCTCCGTTGCACGCTCGATTTCGCCCGCATTAAGGACCGTGCCTGTCAGCGTGATATCCGCACCGTTGGCCACCACCGTCACATCAGTGGCATCGACGCCGAAATTGGTGGCAAGCGCATCCGCGACGCGGGTTTCGAGTTCTGCGACGGGCGGATTTTCCACCTCGATCGTCGGTTCCTTGTCGTTAAACATCGGCGGCTTGAAAACCATGACCGTTCCTCCTTCGTTGTGTCATGGGTCCAACGCGGATAAGCGGTCATTGGTTCAATGGGCATGCGCCGTCAGCGGGTCACTGTGCCGACGATTTCCTTCAGCTGTGCCTGTGTGAACGGTTTTGCCAGGCGGGGAAGTTGCTGGTCGCTGCCGGCCGGCAGTTCGGCATAACCCGTTGCCAGGACGACCGGCAAGGCTGGGCGCAACCTTGCGATTTCCTGTGCCAGTTCGGAGCCGGTCATGCGCGGCATGGAATGATCGGTAATGACGAGGTCCAGCGCCTCTCCGCTCTTGATGACGGAAAGGGCGTCGGCGGCGCTATAGGCCTCGATCACGCTGTGGCCGAGATCTTCCAGCATCAACGTCGTGTTCATCAGCACCAGCGCATCGTCATCGACGGCCAGAATGGTGAGGGGACGGGTGTTTTCTTCCGGCAGGATCAGCGGCAATTCCGGTTCGATGATTGCCCGGTCGTCGCCGGCGACCGGCAGACAGAGAAAGATCGTCGTGCCTTCGCCGCGCCTGCTTTCGATCGACAACTGGCCGCCGGATTGTTCGATCAGGCCCTGTACCATGGAAAGGCCAAGGCCGGTGCCGCGACCCACGCCCTTGGTGGTGAAAAATGGCGTCGTGGCATGGGTCAGCGTCTCGGTGTCCATGCCTTCGCCATTGTCCCTGACGCTGAGACGCAGATAGCGGCCCGGCTTCAGGCGGCCATCTTCCTCACGAACTTCCTGCGGCAGTGCGGAAATCGTAATGGTGCCGCCATGCGGCATGGCATCGCGCGCGTTGACGATGAGATTGAGGAGGGCGGTTTCCAGCTGGTTCGGATCCGTCAGCACCGGCGGCAGGGTGTCGTCAAAATCCGTTTCGATGGTCAGCGTCTGGCTGAGCGAGCTTTTCAGGAAATCGCGCATGCCATGAACGAGCTTGGGCACGTCGACCGGCAGGACGTTGAGTTCCTGCCGACGTGAGAAGGCCAGCATTCGCTGTGTGAGCGCTGCCCCGCGTTCGGCGCCACGGATGGCATTGTCGATCAGCGGCAGCAGCGACGGGTCTTCGGGAACCCGCTTGCGCAACATTTCCAGGCTGCCCATGATCGCCATCAGCAGATTGTTGAAATCGTGGGCGACGCCGCCGGTCAGCTGGCCGATCGCTTCCATTTTCTGTGCCTGAAACAGTTCTTCCCGCGCTTTTGCCAGTGCCTGCTGCGCTTCCATGCGCTCGCTATTGTCTCGGGTGATCTTGGCAAAACCGACGACGCGCCCGGCATCGTCATGAATGGCGTCGATGACCACATGCGCCCAGAAGCGGCTGCCATCCTTGCGAACCCGCCAGTTTTCCTTTTCGAAACGGCCTTCCTGGCGCGCAATGGCCAGCGCCCGTTGCGGTTCGCCGCGCTCGCGTTCCTCATCGGTATAAAAAAGCGAAAAGTGCCGACCGATGATTTCATCGGCACGATAACCCTTGATGCGCTCCGCGCCGGAGTTCCAGGTGGAAACATGGCCGTCGGCGTCCAGCATGTAGATTGCGTAATCGGTGATGGAATCGAGAAGCGTCTGGTAGAGCCTCTCGCTCGTCAACATTGCCGGATGGCCCTTGGCCAGGTTCATGATGTCCCGTTGCTCCCTCAGAGTCCCACAAGAAGACTCTAATACGAAATCGTTTCCAAGTCCGAAAATCCTGCGCAAAGGGTTGCCGGGCGATTGACAAAAAGTGCCTGTCGAATTACGACTGACGAAAATTAAAATTCGTCAGTCGTAATGGATCACTCATGGCCGATAACATTCAGACCAGTCAGTCCGCCGCAGCCAGTTCTGCAGCCGACGTCCGTTCGGAAAACGTCGAGCGCATTCTCGATGCAGCCGAGCGGTTGTTCAAGCATTACGGGTATACCAAGACCAATGTGGCCGACATCGCCAAGGATCTCGGCATGTCACCCGCCAACATCTACCGTTTTTTTGCCTCCAAAGCGGAAATTCATCAGGCGCTTGCGAGCCGCATGCTGAGTGTCAGCTATGAACATGCGCGGGCCAATGTCGGAACCGGCGATACCGCGGCCGAAAGGCTTCGGCAGTATGCCCTCGGCCAGCATCGCCTGACGCTCGAAACCATGTTGCACGAAAACAAGGTGCATGAAATGGTCGTTCTGGCCATCGCGCAGCAGTGGGGCGTTATCCAGGAGCATATCGAGCGCGTTCGCCTGCTGGTGGCGGACGTTATCGCGCAGGGTATCGCCGCCAAGGAGTTCCGGCAGCAGGATGCCGATGTGGCATCGGATTGTTTCATGCAGGCGACGGTGGCGCTGTGCCACCCTCAGATCATTGCAGACTGTCTTTCCGAGGGCCGGCGCGCGACGCCGGAAGATCTCGTTGAGTTCGCTATCAGGGCGCTTCGTTAAATCTGTCACGGACAGCGCGCCAGTTTCCAATCGCATGAGGATTGCGGTCATGTCGTCGTTTTCGAAATTCTCCACCGGTCTTGCCTTCGTCTCTGCGCTTGCCCTGCTGGCAGGCTGTTCGGAAGAGAAAAAGCCGGAACCCGCCGAGGTTTTGCGGCCGATCAAGGTCGCTGAAATCGGTGCGGCAGACGAGGGGCGAACGCTGGTCTATTCCGGTTCGGTGCGCGCGCGTCAGCAGATGGATCTCGGCTTTCGCGTGGCCGGCAAGATAACCGAGCGGCTGGTCGATGTCGGAGAACGGGTCACGCCGGGCACGGTTCTCGCGCGCCTCGATGCCGTCGATTACCAATTGGCGGTGCGCCGTGCGGAAGCCGATCTCGCTTCTGCCGAAAAGCAGGTGGAAATTGCCGCGCTGGCACGCCGCCGCGCCGAAACGCTGGCGGAAAAGAACATCACGCCGCAATCTCAGCTTGAACAGAGCGTGCTCGCCAGCGATCAGGCGATTTCCGCGCGTCAATCCGCCCTCTCGGCGCTCGATCAGGCCCGCAATCAGGTTGCCTATGCCGAACTCAAGTCCGACGTGAATGGCATCGTGACCGCCGTTAGTGCCGAGGCCGGTCAGGTGGTTGCCTCGGGTGCGCCGGTGATTTCGGTTGCAGTCGATGGCGAAAAGGAAATCGAGATCGCGGTGCCGGAAAACGACATCGCCCAGTTCCGTACGGGCAAGAGTGTCTCGGCCACCTTCTGGTCCTATCGTGACCTGACTCTCGAGGGCAAGGTGCGCGAGGTTTCCGGTAGCGCCAACACCCAGTCGCGCACGTTTGCCGTCCGGGTCAGCCTGCCCGATGACGATCAGCTGCGCCTTGGCATGACGGGTATGATCACCGCCCGCACCGAGGGTGCCGTTGCCGCCTATTCGGTGCCGCTTGCCGCCGTTACCGAAAAGGAAGGCAAGAAGATCGTCTGGATCGTCGACAAGGCCAAGGGCACCGTGCATTCGCGGCCGGTGACGGTCGCCGGATTTGCCGATGACGGCGTACGGATCGCTGATGGCGTCAAGCCCGGCGAAACGGTTGTCGCGGCGGGAACCCAGTTCATGGCCGAGGACATGAAGGTGCGTTTGCCCGGCGCCGCCACCGCGGATGCCGAACATAATGTCAAAGTGGCGCCCGATAGCGCCGATCATTCTTAAACCGGTTGCGGAAGAGGGATAAGATCATGTCGTCCTCCGATCACACACCTTCCGGCGCCAGTTCCAACACTGGCCAGACGCCTGAGAAGCAGCCTTTCAACCTGTCGCGCTGGGCGATTGCCCATCCGAGCATCGGCCGTTTCCTGTTCGGTCTGATCATCATTATCGGTGTGCTCGGCATCGCGAACATGGGCCAGAAGGAAGATCCCGATTTCACCTTCCGCGTCATGGTCGTGCAGGCCGTCTGGCCCGGTGCCTCGCTGGAGGAAATGCAGGATCAGGTCGCCAACAAGATCGAGCGCAAGCTGCAGGAGACCCCGCATCTCGACTGGGTGAAATCCTATTCGCGCGCCGGCAGCACGATCATCACGCTGCAGATCAAGGGCGATACCAATGCCCGCGAGGTTGCGGACGCATTTTATCAGGTGCGCAAGAAGGTAGGTGACATTACCGACCTGCCGAGCGGCCTTCTCGGGCCCTATTTCAACGATGAATTCGGCGATACCTACATCACCCTGCATGCGATCAGCGGCGAGGGCTACGGTTATCCGGAGCTGAAGAAATACGCGATCCAGGCGCGCGACATGCTGCTCGCCACGCCGGGCGTCGAAAAGGCTGTCATTCTCGGCGACCAGCCGGAAAAGATCTATATCGACGTCTCCTCCAAGGTGCTGGCAGAGCACAACCTGACCTTCAACGACCTCCAGAGCGCCCTTGCGGGCCAGAACACCGTCGATCCGGCCGGAAACGTTCAGACCTCCAGTCGTTCCGTCCGGATCGCGGTGGAGGGTGGCGTAACGACACCGGAAGACGTGCGCGAACTGCGCCTGCGCAGCGGTTCCCAGGTCATCCGCCTCGGCGATATCGCCACCGTCAGCTCCGGCCTCGAGGAGCCGTTCCAGCGCAAGTACCGCTTCAACGGGCATGACGGCGTGCAGGTCGGCGTGGTGATGGCGCCGGGCTTCAAGGTTACCGATGTCGGCAAGTCGGTCGAAGCGACCTATGAACGCTTTATCGCCTCGATGCCGGTCGGTGTCTCGGTCGATCAGATTTCCAATCAGCCGGAAGTGGTGACGGAGGCCGTCGGGGAATTTACCCAGGCGCTGATGGAAGCCCTTGTCATTGTGCTTGCCATTTCGCTGATCTCTATCGGCTGGCGCTCCGGCATCATCATCGCCATCGCCATTCCGCTGGTTCTCGCCGCCACGCTCGGCATCATGTATACTTTAGGCATCGAATTGCAGCGTATCTCGCTCGGCGCGCTGATCATTGCGCTCGGCCTTCTGGTGGACGATGCGATGATCGTCGTCGAAATGATGGAGCGAAAACTGGAGGAGGGGCTTCCCCGTCTGGAAGCTGCGACCTTCGCCTACAGTTCCACCGCTTTCCCGATGCTGACGGGAACGCTGATCACCGTTGCCGGCTTCATTCCGGTCGGTTTTGCGGATTCCACCGCCGGCGAATATGTCCGCTCGCTGTTCTACGTCGTCGGCATCGCGCTTGTGGTGTCCTGGTTCGTGGCGGTCTATTTCACCCCGTGGCTTGGCTACATGTTGCTGAAGCAGCGCGCCCACGTCGGCACCCATCACGATGCCTATGACACGCGTTTCTACCGCGCCGTCCACAAGGGCGTGGCATGGTCGGTGCGTCACCGCGTCATCGTTCTGCTGCTGACGCTCGGCGTGTTCGCCGGCAGCCTGTGGTCGTTCCAGTTCATTCCGCAGAGTTTCTTCCCGCAATCGTCGCGCCCGGAAATCCTGGTCGACATGTGGTTGCCGGAAGGAACCTCGATCGAGGAAACCGAACGCCAGGCCAAGGCGCTTGAAGCCCGCATCATGCCCGATCAGGACAAGACGTTCGTGGCCACCTATATCGGCGAGGGTGCTCCGCGTTTCTTCCTGCCGCTCGACCAGCAGCTTCGCAACCCGAACTATGCGCAGCTGCTCGTGATGGCCAAGGATGTGCCGTCACGCGAACGGCTGATCGAAAAGCTGCGCAAGACGCTGGCCGACGATTTCCCGACGGTTCGCGGCAAGGTCGATCGTCTCTTCCTCGGCCCGCCGGTCGGCTGGGCGGTTCAGATGCGCGTTGTCGGTCCCGACCGCGACGAGGTGCGCCGTATTGCCGATCAGGTGAAGGAACGTTTCCATCAGAACCCGCTTCTCGATGCGGTCCATGACGACTGGCTGGAAAAGGTGCCGTCGATGAAACTGGTCATCGACCAGGATCGCGCCCGCGCGCTGGGTGTCTCGTCGCAACGTGTGCGGCAGATGCTTTACGCCGCAACGACAGGTGCGCCGCTGGGTGATTTCCGTGACGGCGAGGAGACGGTGTCGATCGTTGCCCGCGAACCGGCGGAAACCAGAAAGCTGCTGTCGGCCGTGGAAAGCATCTATATTCCAACCGATAGCGGCGCCTTCGTGCCGGTATCGCAGATCGCCCGCGTCGAACCGGTGCTCGAAAACGGCATCGAATGGCGGCGCGACCGTCTGCCGACCATCACGGTCAAGGCGACCGTGCCGGATAGCGTCGAGCCGACCGATCTGTCGATGAAGCTTTACAATCAGCTGGGCGACATCAGGGCGGAACTGCCTGCCGGTTATCGTATCGATATCCAGGGCGGTGCCGAGGATGCGGCGGAAAGCCAGCAGTCGATTGCCGCCAAGGCGCCGATCATGCTGCTCGTCATCGTCGGTCTGCTGATGATCCAGCTGCAGCATTTCGGCAAGTCGATGCTCGTTCTGGCCACCGGGCCGCTTGGCATCATCGGTGCTGCGGCAGCGCTCCTGATCAGCGGTGCGCCCTTCGGTTTCGTGGCGATCCTCGGCGTCATCGCGTTGCTCGGCATCATCATCCGCAACTCGATCATCCTGATCGACCAGATCGATCAGGATATCGCTGCCGGCATGCAGAAGGCGGATGCGATTACCGGGGCCGCGGTGCGTCGTTTCCGGCCGATCATGCTGACGGCGATGACGGCGGTTCTGGCGTTGATCCCGATCTCATGGGGTCTGTTCTGGGGACCGCTTGCCTATGCGATGATGGGCGGCATTCTGGTCGCCACCATTCTGACGATCTTCGTGCTGCCGGCCGGTTACGCTCTGTTCTTCGGTCGCGAGCCGAAAGAAAAGCAGACACCTTCCGACCAGCAGAACGAGCCGCAGCAGCTCGACCTGCCAATGGCGGCGGAATAACGCAATCCGGGGCCTGTTCCTGATCCAATTCGCGGACGTTGGAACAGGCCTCGCAAAACACTCTCTCCTTTGGTGGAAAATTCTCTCCGGGACGCGCCACGTGGTGGCGGATTTCTCGCGCCTGCGAGTGCTGCCGCATATGTTTGCGACAACAGCAAATCCCATCGGAGACTTTTGATGAACCGCCTCCTGATCCTCGGCACCGCGCTTGCAGCCCTTCTTGTCCAGCCCGCGATGGCGCAGGAGAAAAAGCTTCTCAATGCCTCCTATGACGTTGCCCGCGAACTGTTCGTTGCCGAAAACGAGGCCTTCGTGAAGGCGCATCCGGGTGTCACCGTCGATCAGTCGCATGCCGGTACGTCCAAGCAGGCACGTTCGATCGTCGAGGGCCTCGAAGCCGATGTGGTGACTTTCAACCAGTCGACCGATATCGATTTCCTCGCCAAGAACGGTTTCGTTTCCAAGGAATGGACCAAGGCATTCCCGAACAATGCCTCGCCCTTCTATTCCTTCCCCGCCTTCCTTGTGCGCGCCGGCAACCCGAAGAACATCAAGGGCTGGGCCGATCTGGCGCGTGACGACGTTCACGCCGTCTTCCCGAACCCGAAGACTTCAGGCAATGCGCGTTACACCTATCTGGCAGCAACCGCCTGGGCCAAGGAAGAGTTCAAGGACGATCAGGAAAAGATCGACGCCTACATCACCAAGATCTTCGACAATGTTCCAGTCTTCGATACCGGCGGTCGTGCCGCCACCACCACCTTTGTCGAGCGCGGGCAGGGTGACGTGCTGATCACCTTCGAGGCGGAAACACGCGGCATCGAAAAGCAGTATGGCAAGGACAAGGTTCAGAACGTCATCCCGCAGGTCAGCCTTTTGGCCGAGTTCCCGGTCGCGGTTGTCGAAAAGGTCGCCAAGAAGCATGGCACCGAAGAACTGGCAAAGACCTATCTCGATTTCCTCTACACGGAAGAGGGTCAGCGCATTGCCGCGCAGTTCGGCCACCGTGTGCAGAACGAAAAGGTAGCGGCCGAATTCAAGAGCGATTTTCCGGAAATCCGTCTCGTGAAGGTCGATGATGTTTTCGGCGGCTGGGAAAATATCCAGAAGGAGCATTTCGCTTCCGGCGGTACGCTCGACAAGCTCTACGGCAGCCGATAACTTTTCCCATATAGACGCCTCAACCCTTCGTCATGCTCGGGCTCGTCCCGAGCATCTGCCACCGCCGGATCGAGCGCACAGCAGATCCCAGGCACAAGGCCGAAGATGACAAAAGGGGGCGGCGGCTCTGTCATTCTCCACCGGCGGATTTCCTTCCGCCGGCTTTTGCCAATTAAAGGAACCGACCGCGTGAGACGTCGCAATGTCCTGCCCGGCCTGCCGCTATCGCTGGGCGTGACCCTGTTTTATGTCGGCCTGATCGTGGTGCTGCCGCTGGCCGCGCTGGTATTCAAGGCCGCCAGCCTCGGCCCGGAGGATTACTGGCGTATCGTGTCGTCGCCGCGTGCGGTCGCCAGTTATCGCGTCACGGTGCTGTCGGCGCTGGGCGCCACCGTCTTCAACCTGTTTTTCGGCCTGTCGCTTGCCTGGGTCATCACCCGTTACCGCTTTCCCGGAAGGCGGATCGTCGATGCCGTCGTGGACCTGCCCTTTGCACTGCCGACGGCTGTTGCCGGTATCGCCCTTACGGCGCTGTTTGCCAATAACGGCTGGTTCGGCTCGGTTCTCGAAAGTTACGGCATCAAGGTGGCCTATACGCCGCTCGGCATCATGATCGCCATGTGCTTCACGTCTCTGCCCTTCATCGTGCGCACCGTCCAGCCGGTGCTCGAGGATCTCGATCCGGCGCTGGAAGAGGCGGCGCAATCGCTCGGCGGATCCGACTGGGCGATCTTCACCAAGGTCATCCTGCCGCTGCTTGCGCCGGCGCTGCTGGCCGGCGTGTCGCTGTCCTTTGCCCGTTGCCTCGGTGAATTCGGAGCGATCATTTTCATCGCCGGCAACCTGCCGATGTCGACGGAAATCACCGCGCTGCTGATCTTCATCCGGCTGGAGGAATATGATTACCAGGCAGCGGCCGCCATCGCATCGGTGCTGCTGCTCACCGCCTTCCTCATGCTGGCCGTCACCAACTGGCTGCAGGCGCGGGCGCTGCGTTATACGGCGAGGGGATGACGATGAGCGCTTTTCCTCCCCGCCGCAAACCGCCGCGCGTCGGCGATGCCCCGCTCTTCCGGCGCGCGCTGATCGGTGTCGTGCTCCTGCTGGTCGCTCTCGTCATCGTTGCGCCGCTGGTGATCATCGGCGTCGAAGCCTTTGCCAAAGGCTGGGCCGTTTATCGCGACACGATCGTGCATCCGGATACGCTTCATGCGGTGATGCTGACCGTGCTTGCGGCGCTGATTGCGGTGCCCATAAACACCGCCTTCGGTATCGCCGCTGCCTGGGCGATCACTAAATTCGATTTCCGGCTCAAGCGGTTCCTGCTTGTGGTGATCGAAATCCCGTTTTCCGTATCGCCCATCGTGGCGGGTGTGGCCTATCTCTTCGTTTATGGCCTGCAGGGAATATTGGGTCCGCTGCTCGACGCGTATGACATCAAGATCCTGTTTGCCATTCCCGGTATCATCATCGCCTCGATGTTCGTGACGGCACCCTTCGTTGCGCGTGAACTGATCCCGCTGATGCAGGCACAAGGGCGCGATCTGGAGGAGGCGGCAACCTCGCTCGGTGCATCCGGGTTTCGCACCTTCCTTTCGGTGACCTTGCCCAACGTCAAATGGGCGCTGCTTTACGGCGTCATCCTTTGCAATGCGCGTGTCATGGGTGAATTCGGTGCGGTGTCCGTCGTTTCCGGCAATATCCGCGGCCAGACCAATACGCTGCCTTTGCATATCGAACTGCTTTATCACGATTATCAGACGACCGGAGCTTTCGCGGCCGCCTCGATCCTCGCCTTGATCGCCGTCTTCACCATCATCGCCAAGGTGGCGCTGGAACGTCAGGGCGCGGGCCGTGTCCGCAAAACCGCCAATCCCGCAGAGAAAACATCATGAAGATCCGCCTCGAAAACGTCGTCAAAACCTTCGAGACTTTCCGCGCCGTCAAAGACGTCTCTCTCGATATCGAAAGCGGCGAACTGGTGGCGCTTCTCGGCCCTTCCGGTTCCGGCAAGACCACGATCCTGCGCATGGTGGCCGGGCTCGAATTTGCCGATGGTGGCCATATCTATTTCGGCGATCAGGATGCCACCGATATTCCGGTGCGCGACCGTGGCGTCGGTTTCGTTTTCCAGCATTACGCGCTTTTCCCGCATATGACAGTGGCGCAGAACATCGCCTTCGGCATGAAGGTGTCGAAGGTGAAGCGCGAAAAGGCGGCGATAGACATCCGCGTCACCGAACTGTTGCGACTGGTGCGCCTCGAAGGCCTCGGCGATCGTTTTCCGGCGCAGATTTCCGGCGGTCAGCGGCAACGGGTGGCGCTGGCACGCGCGCTCGCCGTCGATCCCAAGGTGCTGCTGCTCGATGAACCTTTTGGCGCGCTCGATGCCAATGTGCGTCGCGACCTGCGTCGCTGGCTGCGGGAAATCCATTCGGAGCTTGGCATCACCACGCTTTTTGTCACCCACGATCAGGAAGAGGCACTCGACCTTGCCGACCGGGTGGTGATCCTCAAGGACGGACAGATCATCCAGCAAGGCACACCGGAGGCGGTGTGCCGCGATCCCCAATCCGCCTTCGTGATGAAGTTTTTGGGCGATGCCAATGTGATCGCGGCCGATGTGCGCGATGGGCGCGCTTATGCCGGGGATGTGTCGGTCGAGGCAACGGGTGTGACGGACGGCAAGGCCGAGCTTTATGCGCGGCCGAGCGATCTCGACTGGTCGGCCGAAGGGCCGGGCATCGCTGCGACGATTTCGCGTGTGCTCGACCGCGCCGATGGCCGCCGTGTGCTGGCAACGACCGGGGCCGGTGAGGCGCTGGAATTCGATGTGGAGCCGGAGCGGGTGGTGAAGGCGGGCGAGGCGGGGTTCGTGACGCTCAGGCGTGCGAAGGTGTTTGCGGTTTAATACGCGCTGCTCTCAATCTCGTTGGACGGCTTCAAAAACGGTGGTAATAATTCGTACCAGCGTGAGAAAGGCAGGCTATGTCCAAGGTTGAGAAAGTCAGCATTTCCATGACGCCGCAACATGCGGAACTTTTGCGAGATGCCGTGCAAAGCGGCGCATATGCGAGCGGAAGCGAAGTCGTGCGCGAAGCCATGCGCGACTGGTCGGAAAAATGGATCGAAAAGCGCGAGACCGCCGACCGACTGCGGGCCCTGTGGCAAGAAGGCAAGAGCAGCGGCCCGGCCAGCGAACTGGATCTCGACGCTGTATTGGATGAAGCGCGCGACGAATTGGCTGCGGCGCTTCATGACCGCTAAGCTGGTCTGGACGCCAAAGGCGCGGGCCGACGTCAAGAAAATCTATGTCGATATCGGCAGGCACCAGCAAAAGAGCGCTGAGCGTTATTTTGCCAGTTTCCGCCGCAAGGCGCAGATGTTGACCGAGCATCCGCGGCTGGGCACACGCCATCCGGTCATTTTTCGGACGGCAAGGATGCTCGTCGAAGCGCCCTATATCATTCTCTACGAAACCCGGCCGGATACCGATGAAGGCGAGATTCATACGGTGGAAATCGTGCGTGTCGTGGATGGGCGGCGTGACCTTTCCACCTTGTTCTAGGTCGCAGCGTTTCCTGCATTAAACCAAAATTTCGAACGCGCCTTGCGCCAGCACTTCACCATTGACGATCAGTTCCACCGCATGCCGGCCGGGATAATGCACGCGCGTGGTAAAATCGCGGATGGCGCGGCTGATGGAGAGTTCGATACCGGCTCCGGCATCCAGCGTTATCTCTTTCCACTTGAAAACCTTTTTCGATGTGCCGCCAGCCTTCTTCACGTAATGCACAGCGTAATCGACCAAGAGTTTTTGGGATGCTGTCGCCGTCGAGGTGATGTGTGCGGCAATCTTCACCGCGCCGCCGAGTTTCAGCGCTTCCGGCGTCATTGAAAAGCTGTCGACCGTCACCTCGGCCTTGTCACCGGCGCCCAGTACATGCAGCGCACGGGCATCGCCTTTCTTGATCAGCGTGCGCAGGGCCTGCCGGATGATCCAGGCGCTGTGTGCGTTGGCCTGATCCCAGCCGGCGATCTTTTGCAGCACCCAGTCCGGATGGTCCTTGGTGATGTCGTTCAGATGGTTGGCGACGGATTTGCGTACATAAAGCGCCGGATCGCTGCGCAGGTTTTCAAGGATAATTGCGACAGGCGAAGGATCGGCGATCAGCGGTTTCAGCTGAAACGACCATGGCAGGCGCGGGCGGCAACCTTCCGATGAGAGGCGGCGCACATGTTCGTTGTCATCTTGTGACCAGCTTTCCATGACCGTGAGTGTGCGAGCCTGATCCTTTTGCAGAAAGTGCCGAATGGCGAATTCCGACGAGCCGAATTGCGTGAAGAACGCCAGCGCCTTTATCGAGAGATCAAAATCCTCGTGGCCGTAAAGTGCCACGTATTCGGGCAGGGTTATGGATGCAAAACCGTGATTGATGCGCGGGGCAAGTGCCCAGAGGATCTCGATATTCTTCTCATACGGGCCGGGCAGTGTGGCGTGGAAGGACACCGCGATCTGCCGCAGTCGTTGCATGATGCTGAGATCGTCCAGCCCTTCCGAAGCCAGTATCAGAAATCGCTCGCCATCGAAGCCGGGATGGATCGCAGCGGTCTCGCGGGCGAAATGCTCAAGGCGGGCGCGGTTGAAGATTTCCTTGAGGAGGGGAGCGGGTTCAGTCGTGGTTTCGGTCATGGTGTTTCCGGGTGCTCCGTTTGAGGTGCTGGCACTAACCTCTCCCACGTCATCCTAGGGCTTGTCCCTAGGATCTAACCACGCCAAACAATGGGGCTCAGCAGACCCTCGGGACAGGCCCGAGGGTGACGTCGAGAGTGAGGAGTGCGCCCTCTCTATCATAATTCTGTTCACTATTTGTTTCGTATGCCGCTTCACCCCAACAGACAAGCCCCAAAACAAAACGGCCGGAGTTTTCACTCCGGCCGTCCCGTCATTCACATGAAGCTGGTGGATCAGCTCATCTGGCTGACGTATTTGGTCTCGAGATAGGCCTGAATGGCTTCCGAGCCGCCTTCCGTGCCGTAGCCCGAATCCTTGATACCGCCAAACGGTACTTCCGGCAGGGCAAGGCCGTTGTGGTTGATGGTCAGCATGCCGGCTTCGACCTGGCGGCCGAGTTCGTGCGCGGTCTTGACCGAGCCGGTGAAGGCGTAGGACGCAAGGCCGAAGGGCAGGCGATTTGCCTCTTCAACGGCATCCTCGAAGGTCGAGAAGCGGTTGACGATGGCGATCGGGCCAAACGGTTCGTCGTTCATGATCTTGGCCGACGTCGGCACATTGGCAAGAACGGTCGGCTCGAAGAAATTGCCCTTGTTGCCGATGCGCTTGCCGCCGGTCTTCAGTTCCGCGCCGTTGGCGACGGCATCCTGGATCAGCTCTTCCATGGCCGGGATACGGCGCTCGTTGGCAAGCGGACCCATGCCGGTGTCGCCGTCGAGGCCGTTGCCGACCTTGATCGCTTCGGCAGCCTTGACGAAACCGTCGAGGAACTTGTCGGCGATACCGTCCTGGATGAGGAAACGGGTGGGCGCGACGCAAACCTGACCCGCATTGCGGAATTTCGAACCCGCCGTGACTTCGATCGCCTTGTCGAGATCGGCGTCGTTGAAGATCATGACAGGTGCATGGCCGCCGAGTTCCATCGTGGCGCGCTTCATGTGCTTGCCGGCGAGCGCTGCAAGGTGCTTGCCGATCGGTGTGGAACCCGTGAACGAGATCTTGCGGATGACCGGATGCGGGATCAGGTATTCCGAGACTTCGGCCGGAACACCGTAAACCAGACCGATGACGCCGGCCGGAACGCCGGCATCGGCGAAGGCGCGGATCAGTTCGGCAGGCGAGGCCGGGGTTTCTTCCGGTGCCTTGACGATGATCGAGCAGCCGGCGGCAAGTGCTGCCGAAAGCTTGCGGACGATCTGGTTGATCGGGAAATTCCACGGCGTGAATGCGGCAACCGGGCCGACAGGCTGCTTGATCGCCATCTGCGAGACGCCGGTGAAGCGGGCCGGGATGATCTGGCCGTAGGTGCGGCGGGCTTCTTCCGCGAACCAGTCGATCGTGTCGGCGGCGCCCAGAACTTCCATCTTGGACTGGGCAAGCGGCTTGCCCTGTTCGCGGGTCATCATGTAGGCGATCGCATCTGCGCGCTCGCGCAGGTTATCGGCAGCCTTGCGCATCATTTTCGAGCGGTCGAACGGCGATGTGTCACGCCAGATCTTGAAGCCCTTGTCTGCGGCTTCCAGCGCCAGATCCAGATCGGCCTTGCGGGCATGCGCTATCTTGCCGATCACCTCTTCCGTAGCCGGGTCGGACACGTCGATTGTCTCGCCAGCAATGGCATCGCGCCATTCGCCGGCAATATAAAGCTTGACGTCGGGATAGGTAGTCATGAGGTCCACTTTCGTTCGTCGAAGGGAAAAGAGGCGAGGGCCGGCGGTGATGCCGGCGAAATGGTTGCGGGCATGACGTAGGATAGATGGACGCGACAATCAACGCCTTGACAAAAAAGTAATACTAAATGGGTGCGGCGGCCGATCTTTGCGATCCAGTCGTTAATCGAGCTCGTTTGTGGATAGCGGCAATGAACCGCTCTAAAACGCGATCACAGGATACTCACCGGAATTTGATCACTGATTTGAATGCGTTGGGAAAAATAATCAGTGATCCAACTATTTTGTAAGACATTCTTTATGACTTAAAATCATACGAACCGGGCGGTGTTTCTGCATTCGTTCAATGGTGATCGTTCGGCCTGTTCAAGGTCGGTCTTGGTCCCGACGGAATGCGCCGCTTCCCAATGATTGGGTAACGACGTGCTCTGCCAAATCTGAAACCGACGACCTTCGGCACGGGAAGGGAGCGGTCCATCTCTTTTGGAACGAAAATGACAATCCTGGAAAAGACCGGAATTCGAACGAAGATCGTTGCGATCATTCTTCTTCTCTGTGCCGCCGGCCTCGGTGCCGTGGCCTACCTGTCGTCGGAGTTCAAGGCTTCCGACAAGGTCTATTTCGACTTCATAAGTCAGGATAACCGTGCGACGCTGGAAGTTGCGCGCGCCAACCGCAATCTCGTGGGGCTGGCGTTGACCGCCTATCAGACGACTTTTTATCCGCCGCAGCACGACATGTACAAGTTTGCGGCGAACGACTACGTTTCGACCAAGGGTTATGTGCTCAACCAGCTTTCCAAGGCGCGTGATCTGGTTCCCCAGCATGGTGCGGAACTGGATGGCCTGATCACCAGAATGCGCGCCGTCATCGCGCAGACCGACCAGGCGGTCGAGTTTGCTGCGCGCTCCGACGATACGCAGGCCAGAATAGCGCTTGAAAAGGCCGATAACCTGATCAATCCGCTCAGCGACGACATCCTGTCTTTCCTGCTGGCGCGGATGAACGAAGTGGAAACCAGAAGCCAGGTCCTGACTGCGGACAACAGCTCGCTGATCACGACGACCCTGGTGACTGTTGTCGCCATTTTCCTGGCAGTTCTCGGCGTGGCGCTGTTCGTGACGTCTTCCGGCATCACCACGCCGATCATCCGCCTGCGTGAACGCATGCTGTCGCTTGCCGCCGGTGATACGTCCGCTGAAATCGACGGCATGGGCCGCAAGGATGAAGTGGGCGAGATGGCGAAAGCCGTTGCCGTTTTCCGTGACAATGCGCTGGAGCGCATCCGTTTGGAGAAGGAAACGGAAGCCAACCTTTCGGTTTCCGAAAAGGAGCGCGTGGAGCGTGAAAGGCAGAAGGCACAGGATGCGGCCGACGTGCAGTTCGCCGTCGACAACCTTGCTGCCGGTCTGTCGAAACTCTCCGATGGCGACGTTGCCTATCGTATCCATCAGCCGTTCACGCAGAGCCTCGATACCGTCCGCGACGACTTCAACCGCTCGGCCGAAAAGCTGCAGACCGCGCTTGTGCAGGTTTCGCAAAACGCCCGTGGCATCGATGCCGGCGCCAACGAGATCAAGTCTGCCGCAGACGATCTGGCAAAGCGCACGGAACAGCAGGCTGCCGCCGTCGAGGAAACCGCCGCCGCTCTGGAAGAGATCACCACGACGGTGAAGGACAGCACCAAGCGTGCGCAGGAAGCCGGTATGCTGGTTGCCAAAACCCGGCAAGAGGCTGAAACCTCCGGCGAGGTGGTTCGCCGTGCCGTCATCGCCATGGAGAAGATCGAGAAGTCGTCGAGCGAGATCGGCAACATCATCGGCGTCATCGACGATATCGCCTTCCAGACCAACCTGCTGGCGCTCAACGCCGGTGTGGAAGCGGCGCGTGCGGGTGAAGCCGGCAAGGG
>UCHV01000046.1 GCA_900472395.1 Hyphomicrobiales bacterium | reverse complement strand
TTATGGGGACACTGCCTAGTGGGACTTAGCATTCCGGAGAAAATTCCGTGAGCATCGACTAGGGAAGATAGATATCCGCGAGTTCCTCATCGCCACACAGTGCGATCCTGGAATACCCTGCCCTCGACAAACAGAAAGGCCCGCTATGATGGCGGGCCTTTTCGCACCCTGTAAAGCGCGAGAACGCGCCGCCTCGTATTTCCTCACTCTCCGAGCGCCGAGGCGAGCGCATCGTTTGCGTCTTTGCTCAACATCGCCCTCCCCGCCGTTAGGGCTTCACGCCATGCGTCTCCCCGCTCCCATGCCTCCTGCCACGCTTCGGATAGCTCCATTTGGCGCCGTGTGGCGGTCAGGGCTTCGATCAGGCTCCCCGCCTGACGGATGTCCTTGTCGCGCTTCAATGCGCCTTGTTGCCCTGTCCTGCGCTTTGTGCCGACAATCAACTTATGAACCGCATACCGTTCGGGAGCCGGAACAGTGATCGATACCCCGGCCTTGTGGAGCATGACCGTTCGCACAGGATCTCGGATGAGGAAATCGAGATAGCGGAGCGGTTCCGCACTGGCACCGCCGAGGGCGGGCATGGGTGACGGGTGGCCCGTCAGATCGTCGCTCGCCCTATGTGTCGTGAGAAATTCGACCCGATACTTTGACCGCGCTTCAAAGGCCGTCACGCGGGCTTTGTCCGTAATGTTTGGGATCGGTCGAAACGTCTCGTCGACGGTCTGCAGTAAGGGTAATACGGGGGGCAGACTGTCTTTCACTTCGGCGGAAACTGCAAAGTCTTGGGCGAGGTCAACGTCGCCAGTCATGGCAAAGGTCGCAGGCAGACGAACCCCGAGGATACCGGAATATGTCTGGTAGGCTACGGTTCCGACGACGACAGCGCGGAGCCGGAAGATACCAGCCAAGGCCAGAGCTTCGACAACATCGCCTGTCATCCTGTCAGGGGTTTGCAAGCCAGCCTCCCGTGTAAGCGTGGAAACGAGCTTGCGGCGAGCTTTGAAATCATCCTTGAGAGCGGAAAATTCTTCGACCCGCTTATTGATTTCGGAATCGTCCTTTTTGCCCACATATCGGCGTTGATCGCCGTCCGCAAAATACCAGAACTCGCGGCCCTTGCTTACGTTCTTGACGAACCGTCCGGAGAGCGGAAAATCCGTAGTGAAAGCCGCATCGAGCGAGCGTTGCGACAGTTCGGCAAGCATCGTCTGAAACATGAGATCGAGAGTTTTCAAGGTGCGTCCTCGTCAGCCTTTTCGCATTCTATATAGAGCGATCAAGGGTCGTTGTAACATTTTCGCGAAAACGTAACAACTAGGTAGATCAATGACGTCGATGGAATGGCTAACGCCCTACAAACAAAAGGTCCCGGTTAGGTTTATTCATTTAAGATCACGATTGGACCGAATCTACTGCAAGGCCGTCAGGGGCAAGCTTTGCGCGCCGGAAATCGATGCTGCATGTGCTGATCCTCCGATGAGTCAGCAAAAACCTCGCCCACAACAGCAGCAATTCTGAGACAGAGCCAAAATTGGACGCCGATCACCCCATCAGACGGGTCAATACTCCACGACGAAACACACGAAATCCTCAAAGAACCGCTTGAGATCGCGTCCGCGTCAAACACAAACTCCCCAATAAACAACCTTCCAGCATCTTGAATTCGCTAATCTTGGTCGGGAGCGTTGTCATCGCCATTACTGAATGGCTTAACGTGAAAGGAGATTCCAGTGCGCTCCCCTGTCTGAATGAAAACCTTATTGCCTGCCTGCGGGCGGAGCAAGTCGCAGTCAGGCAAAGCAATTCCGGCGGTATGTCAAACCGATAGTACGCGCAATGCTTGGTCGATACGGTTCGCGGAACGCGTATCAGGTATCAACGGCCCGATCGAGAGCGCCAGATATCATCGGTCAGTTCACGGCGATCTTTTGAGAACGCAAGCTGGACGGCGTAGGCCCGAATTCCCGCTTGAAGGCCCGCGCGAAATGCGCAGCGTCACGATAGCCGACATCGAGCGCAATCTCGATAAGAGGCGCACTCGATTGTGACAAAAGCAACTTGGCCCGCTCCATACGAATCCGGCCGAACGCTCTTGCCGGGGATGTCCCGATAGTCTTGCGGAAAAGTCGTTCGAGTTGACGTTGAGAAAGCCCAACGCCACTGCTAAGTTCGGCCATATCCAGATGAACGTCGATATGCTGCTCCATCTTCAGCATCACAGCCCGGATACGAGCAACAAACAGCAGGTTCTGCCTGAAAAGGCTAATCGGATCGTTCCCGTGGGGACGATGGGCAAGGTGATCTCGTTTAGAGTCCCGAACCTGAGGCAATTCCTCAAGGTCGTGAAACAGATTGAGACACCTTGCCTACCTGACCCCATCATGCGCCGACCGCGAAGAGAAGCGAGTGACCCGCGGGGCGGTATGATCCGAAATGAAGATTGGAGCAGCTTGACTTCAACGACCCCAATCAGAGAGGGCATCTAAGATGCCATGGCGAGGAAGGAGCCAACGAACGTCCGGGTTTCATGTCCACCCGAGGCAGGATTGCTACGGTGCAGAACGAAATTTTGATCTACCCTATTTTGATCTACCCTTTTATGCCCGCAAAGGGACCAGCGATCCCCGTTCGAACTCGCGTAAAATTCTCCGTCTTAATCCCGGTCGAGCGCCGCCCGCGTCGCTGCGGGCTGGAGATAGTCGTCAGGTGCAATCATACCGGACCGGATTTGCGCGATAAGAGCAACCTCGACTAAATGATTTGAACCTGTCTCTGGCTTTAGGTCGTGAGTGGCATAGCCAGCGCGCTTGAGAAGCCTGCGAAGAAGAGACTGCTTCAGGTCGTTTATGTTCACCATATCCAGCCCTCCGCAATCATGAAGAGGACGAAGGTAAAGCTAATCAAACTGACGACTGCTGGAGTTGCGTTTAACAAGTTTTGCCGCATTTTTTGTTGCGCAGAAATCATATCCCCTCCTTGTATTAATACGTTGACGGACTTGGAATGAGCCGATCAGCGTGACGCACGGCTGAGCGCGATCACAACCAGACAGCTGGTGCTGCCTTTCGGCCTCGAGCCGGGCGAATTGCTTTTGGCTCGATCGGCTGGGCTTCTCGTAACTGACGCAGCCGCGCTGTTTTGCTAACCCGCGCAGCTGTCTCCATTTCCGTGATTTGCCGCGCGACATCCGTTGTGGTTTTGGCCCTATCACGAACAGAAATCTTTTCGGGCCTAAAGAATGCATCCTTTGTGGCTGCCATGATTGTCCTCCTTTAAATGATGGTCGACCAATTCCGCCCTCCAATTGTTATCACTAGGAGAAGCCTTTGGTAGAAACAGAAGGCCGGGCGCTAACACGACCTTTCAAAGTGACCCCGCTTTGCTGCCAGTAAATCCGTGGACAGCGGAGCGAATCAGAACTTTAAGCTGCCTGAAGATTTCCGGCTGAAATCTTGCGGGACTTCTGATCCTCGACAACCTTGCACGAGATTTTCCGGCCGTCCGACAGCAAATGCATTCCGGCGCGCTAGACGGCAGACGCATGCACAAAGACATCCGCGCGATCATCGTCAGGCTGAGTAAATCCGAAGCCGTTGGTATTATCAAACCATTTGACGGTACCAGTAGTCATGATGACTTCTTTTCAAAGCAATCGTTGGTATTCCCGCGATCCCTTGCGAGTAAGGTCGATTATTTGAGAGGAAATCCGATGAGAGCGAGGCTCCAAACCAATATCACAAGCAATGGTCGATTAACATAATATGGATACAATTTCTGATAATACAAGGGCGCGGAGTAGGCAAGCTCGCATTTTTACAAAATATAGCCAGACCAGATCGATCAGATCTGTGCGGTCGGCTTCTTAGCTCTACCGCGTTCTGAGCGGACTGAGCTGGGCGTCAAGCTGATGGGCCTATGATCGAACTCCCGGGTCAGAGTCATTGCGGCATGATGCCTTGAGGCAGAGCCCAGGTTGACATCGAGAGAGAGGTGTTGACCGCCCCGCGCTAAGCGCGCATGCTTTGTTTCTCGGCAGCCTTTTGCAAGGGCGCTGCTGCTCAAGTCAAGGCTTGGCCCCAATCGAAGGAGGACGTGATGTCTTCCGCTACCCTAACTTCAGAGTTGACAAAAAGCGACCTCGAGATGATGCGCCGTGTCTTGGATGATGCAGCGCTAGAAACCGGAAGACGAAATGTCTCCGCCCTTCTCATCATCCGATTGTTTCAGTCAGGAATGCGTTCTCCAGCAGATCTGGCAACAGCACTACACCGATGTATCCCGAGCGATGTTGAAATTTCGTCAAGACTTACGGGGCATCTGTCGTTCGGCCTTCCGCCAGCAACACCAGTTTCTCGAACAAGGTCGCTACATTGATCGCATTGATCGGCTCGAACGGGCTGTTTGGCGCTCTTTCAGTCTAGGAGCAGTGCAAAAAATCGGAAGCAGTATGCGAAAGATCAGCTTGGGTGAGAGGCACCAGCAGCGTTTCAGCGCAACTAGAAATTCGGACAACTCATGGTCGGTTCTCGATAGCCTCACCGAAGCAGCTGCCCGTATCTTGAACTTGGCAAGGAGTGGCCTCGAGCAAGACACAGCTGAAGAACTCGCCCGCATCCTTAACAAAGCTCCCGGGTCGAGTTCAGGGCCAACACGGCACTGAACAGCGCCAAGGTTACCGGAGGGCCACTTCGTCCAGGTCATGCGATCAAGGCTGATGCAACTCAGGGACAGTCATTCGTCCCACGAGACGGATGCCAGCGTAAACGTGTGGTCTCTGTCGCAAGGCCGGAAAGCCACGCCATCCGTAACGCAAGCGCATTTTCCACTCCTTAGACATTACCGGTTGTAGTGTCACATGCGGATGCTGCACGCATTCTTAAACCCGGCGACGCTTTGCGTTTCATGAATTCGCATTTCAAGCGCCTATCTGGCCCCTTATATGGCGGGCCCGATCTCTTTGCTTCGGCGCGCTCATCGGAGTGGTACATCCGGACCTTGATCCGCGACAGCTTCACACGCCGCAGGACGCGCGGCTGACGGTGGCCGGCGAGACGCGAGGATCGTGTCCCGAGACGTGGTGTAGCTTAGACGGCCACGGCTCATCCCATAGGGCCGGATGAGTGTCAGCTTGGACTTGCTTCGGAAAAGTGGAGAGGTTTTCTTGATATGAAAGGAAACCGTTATGAC
>UCHV01000023.1 GCA_900472395.1 Hyphomicrobiales bacterium | reverse complement strand
CTAATGAGTCCGCGTCCTAGAAGACACGTATAAAACCTAACTCAAACCGAACAAGGAAGTGCCGGATGCCAATCCGGAATTCGACTACCGCAGGATGAAGGATCACATAGTCGCAAGTGATCGTCCATCTGCCACGAATGGACTGAAGCGAGTAGACGACACAGATGAAGTCGAAAACCGTCGACCGTCTCGCACTTTCAGCTGGTGACGCGTTTCGTCGTCAATCGGACGTCGACAATTGGCTATTAATCTCTACCACATAACGGATTTGAAGACGCATTATCCGTGATGCAGAATGTCACCTCTTCCTTCAGCAACTGAAGGCAGTGAACTCGACCCTAAGCCAAGCAGGATCTCGATCTCATTTGTGTGGGTTCTGCGGATGAGTTCGGTAAGGCCCGTTTTGGCAAAACGGAACGAGACGCCGGCGCGGTGAATAACTGGGAACGTGGACGCGCCATTGTGGTAACGCGGCCAGCTGAGACACATGGCATGGGGTCGATCTTTGAGGTCGCCATTGATCGCAATTCAATTTCGCACTGACGCGGGAGCGGTTACTTTTCGCAGTTGGAAAATGCCAATGAACCCGTTGCCTAAGAGACATATCGAGCCGGCGAACAGTATGCCCGCCATGACTGACAGGCATACTGCGGTAAGTCGTCAGAGCTTCCTTGAATTATCGAAAGATCCAGCGGCGTTCGCCTCTTCGGCGACCCGATCCCGCGCAGCGTCATGGACATCGGAGGCAACGGAAACGGCCGTGGCATAAGCGTCTGAGGCGACTTCGCCGGCCTTGTCGAGCGTTTTTGCAACTTCAGCAGAGACAGAGCTCTTCAGCTTGTCGGAGGTTTCCCCCAGCGCCTCGTCCTCGACCTGTGTGTGGGGTAGCGCTGCACCGATGGCGGCGCCAAGAGCGAATGCAAGGGCACCTCCTACCAACGGCTGATCCTTGAAGTGTTTCAAGACCGCGTCATTGAGCTGCGAACTCATGTCCGCTGCGCTGCTACCGGCGCTCGAAACGTTTTCGGTGACCTTATGAGCGCTATTCGAAATTGACTCCCAAGTGTTCGATACCCACCCTGATGCCTCGTCGAACAGTGTGCCGGCTTCGTCGCGGATGTCGCTAATCTGGCGGCCTGACGTATCGGCGAAGCCACGAAAAGTTTTTCCGCTGGCATCAACAAAATGCCCTGCGCGACGCCCGGTCTCGTCTGTAAGCGCTTTGAACCGACTTCCCGCCGCGTCAGTGAAGTGGCTGTATCGCCCCCCTTCGCCAGCTTCCGGCGGGCCGATCCTTCGAAGATTGCCTGTTGCTGTTGCCAAAGGGTAGGTGTTGCTGGAGCTTTTGGCATAGGACGACAAGTTTGTTTTTGGACCTGCCATCAGCCACGCCAAACTAACTCCCATCAGTGCAAGAGGAATAGGGTTGTTTTTAATGGCGGCGCCGAAGTTGGAGGCATATTCGCCGCCTCCGCTTGTTTTCACGTATGCCAGCGCTTCATCTACGAGTTGACCAGGAGACATTCGCTGTTGAATAGCGTCGAGCCTCTCCTCTATACGCTGGCGATCCTGGGCGATTTCCCGTTCGATCTCGGATGCCCGGGAATTCTCTGAAGTGTGGGCCATTAGGTTCTGTCCTTTACGATCTGGGCGTCGCGCTGCAAGGAAGCTGACGTACGTTCAAGCTTGAGATTCTCGCCCTTGAGAGCCTTGAGGCCGCGTGATGCCAGCATCCACGCGATGAATGCGACCACGACCCCGACTATTACAGATGAAAGTGCATCGGCATTTGGTTCCGTCATTCCTTGGGCGACGAGGAAGGCCCCAAGACCATTCACCAGTGCTGCGAGTAGTACGCCAACGGCGCATATCGCGAGGACGATACCTGCGGCGAAAGCCTCCACACCTGTCAGGGCATGCGACATCTTCTCCGAGGCCTCGGTTTTGGCGAGTTCGATTTCCTTGCGAAAGAGACCGGAAATATCGCCAACCAGACCTGTAACGAGCTCTGGAAGCGATCGGTTTTCTGTTGAGTTAGTCATTGAAACGGCCCTCCGTGGGGACTACGCCGGTGGACGCGCCCGTGGTGGAAGGAAGGCCGGATACCGGACGATTGGCAGGAGCCGTCGATGAAATTGCAGATTGATCGGCCTTGGGCGCGGAAGATGTGAGAAAACGGCTCGCCGCTAGACCGGCGATCGCAGCGATACTGAGAAAAGCAAGCGGTTGCTTCCGGCCGAAATCTTCTGCCATGCCTGCAATCTCGCCCAGGCTGCGATCCTGAATACTGTCGGAGGCATTGCGCAGGTTGTTGCCAAGATTCCGGGTAAGCCGACCGATGTTACGGTTCTGCCCTGCTTCGAGCTCCGCTGCCACCTTTTCCATCGCCATGGCAACGTCACCGAGCTTATGTGCGATTACATTCTTCTGATCAGTCGCGGCATCCTTAGCCTTGTCTGTCGCAGCTGTCGCTTCGTTTCGGGCGAAATCAGTGACGGACTGAATATCCTCCGCCACCTTCGTCTTCAGCTCAGCGGCCGAAGGCTGTCCTGCTTGCTCGTTCTCATTCATGGACCTCTCCCAGGTTTTGTCCGGTTGATGAAGTCATCTGAACAAGAGGGAAATCCGATTGTTCCTCAAAATTTTCCAGAGACCTGATGCGTCGGTGTCGAGCGCTGGCGCCTGAGCTGAAATTGGCTCGGGTCGACGTACATTTGGTCCCCAGAATAGCGCGATTGTGCGTCCTCCCCAATCCTGGCATGGGGCGAGTGGACGAGCCATAATGACTTCAGCCAGGGTAGGTCTGTCGTGACCGCGCGCGAAGGACCGGCACCGGTGGTCATGCCGCTATCTTCGGCATGACAATGGTGTCTGAGTGACCTCAAGACGCAAAAAACGATGAAAGCTCGCGTGCCAGCTCAACGGGCGCCTCCTCCGCCATGTGGTGGCCGGAGTCTATTCCCGAACCGGATACCCGGAGTTCCGCCCACGGCTGCCACATGGCTGGAACATCTCCATACAATTCCTCAAGGTCGTCACGAAGAGACCAGACGATATGGACAGGGCATGTCAGCTTCCTCCCCGTGGCGCGGTCCTCAAGGTCATGAAATTGGTCGATATGGATACCGGCACGATAGTCCCCCAACATTCCCCTGACGGTCTCGGGTTTTTGAATTGCTGCACGGTAGTCAGCATAGTTTTCCGTGCCCATCGATTCTTCGCAGCCGCGGTACCACGCCACAGGATCCGCCAGGATTGCCTGCTCTGGTTTGTCGGGTTGCGCAAAAAAGAACCAGTGCCACCATCTCGTGGCGAAACGGGCGTCGCAACGTTCGAGAGCCTCTAGAATAGGAACTCCGTCCAGAATTGCGAGCTTCCTCACCTTGTCCGGGTGATCCATCGCGGTTCGGAAAGCTGTATAGCTACCCCGGTCATGCCCCGCCAAAAAGAAGTTGCTGAAACCAAAATGTTTCATGAGCTCAACGCAGTCACGCGCTTTCGCTCGTTTGGAGGAGGCTTCATAATCGTGCGGGTCGCCAAGCATTACCGATTGCCCGAAGCCCCGCAGGTCCGGACATATGACGGTGAAATGCCGGGCCAGGATAGGAGCGACCATATACCAGGTTGTATGCGTCCTTGGATGCCCATGAAGCAAAAGGACAGGTGGCCCGGACCCGCCATGACGCACTCTCAGCGTCGTCTCTGGAAGAGTGACCATCTCTAGCTGAAAATTTTCGAACATCGCTCCCCTCCTTCAACGGCATAAAACTGTATGCCGGAGCTGGTAGTTCCCGACCTCGTGTGATCGAAGTTTGTGGGACCGGCGTCGGCGATGACTGGGCCCAGCTAGCGAAAAGACCCGCACGAAGCGGGCCTTCTCCTTGCGCATGTGTGGGGCACTACATGGCGGCAATTAGCATCTTAACGTGTGCGAGATGTGTTTCCAGGTTGGGTAGGGTTTCTTTGGCAAAGCCTACGATCTCCTGATCGTCTCCCGAACCGGCGTAGCTGCGAAACAGGCCGATCGCTTCCATATGCGCCTGTGCCTGCATATCGACGTAGAGCGCATCGAACCCCTCTCCCTTCGCTACCTGCAGTTGGTCCAGCATCTTCTGATGCTTTGGAGAGAGTTTGACCGGGTCGCCTGCGGCTACGTTTTTCGATTTCAAAATCTCCGTCAGTTTATCGCCGGCTTTTTTGTGATCTGCGACAATCATCTCGGCTGCCTTTTTCAGATCCGCATTGTGAGCGTTTGCTTTTGCAAGTTCGCTCGACCGGATCTCGAACGCGTTTGAACTCGTCACCACGGCGACGAATGTAGCGCGGTCCATGGTCATGATCGCAGCAGCATTACCAGCAGGCTTTGGTTTTTGCTCTTGCGCCGCCATTGGCGGGGCCACGACTGCGAAGGAGAGTGCTGCAAGTATCAGTGTGAGGTTTTTCATCGATCTCTTCCCGCAGTTTACTTTGTTTTTGTGAAGGCCTTGCCGAGATCGGCGACAGCCTCGTCGACGGCGGTCTTTGCTTTGTCAACGACCTTTGACATGCCAAAGAACTCATGTGTGACCCCTTCGACGTTGATCGAATTCACAGCCACGCCTGCCGCCTTCATCTTATCGGCATAGGCCTGCCCCTCCGAGCGCAGCGGATCGATCTGCGCGGTGACCACTGTCGCCGAGGGTAGGCCTTCAAGGTCCGTCCTGCCGACAAGGTTGATGCGCGGATCGGCCGTCTGCTCCTTCGAAGCAAAGACATGGGACACAAACCACTCCATATCGGCCTTACCCAATGGCTGCGCATTGGCATTTTCCTGATAAGACGGGGTGTTCATATCGTTGCCGGCGATCGGATAGACCAGCAATTGATGGACCGGCATCCTGGTCTTCTTCTCTTTCGCCATGAGGGCGACATTGGCGGCAAGGTTGGCACCGGCACTTTCGCCGGCTACTGCGATGCGGCTTGCATCACCGTTCACGGTGTGAATGTTTTCGACTGTCCAGATATAGGCGGCCCAAGCGTCATCATGCTGGGCCGGGAATTTGCTTTCTGGCGCGTGATGGTAGTCCGCGGATATCACGATCGCCTTGGCACCAAGGGCTAATGCACGCGGTGTTGCGTCATAGGTGTTGATGTCAGCGACGACCCATCCTCCGCCATGAAAATAAAGTACGACAGGGAACGGACCCTCGCCTTCGGGAAGGTAAACACGTGCGGGCAATGCGCCGGCTGCCGTCGGGATGGCAATATCCTTGGTCTCAACCTTGGCTTCCGGTAATGGCGAGATCTTTTTGTCCCGCTGAACTGTGCGGGCCGCATCCGCCGCGCTGGCCTGGGTGCGTGCTTCAGGCACGTTCAATGTGTGAAAGGGCTTAGCTTCCAGCGCCTCGAGAGCGTCCAGAACAGC
This sequence comes from Hyphomicrobiales bacterium, assembly GCA_900472395.1. GTDB lineage: Bacteria > Pseudomonadota > Alphaproteobacteria > Rhizobiales > Rhizobiaceae > Neorhizobium. The sequence continues at coordinate 43,394 of UCHV01000023.1, read as the reverse complement.
TTGCATTTGCCCATCCGGCTTGGCTGGTTGCGTTTGCGATGACTGGGTCTGCATCGGGGCCGCCGCCTCAGATTGCTGCGCGTAAGCCATGGAAGCGCAGGAAGAGAGGGCTAAAGCAAGCGCGGCGGCTCGCATAGTAGGGTGATTGACCATTGGAATTCCTTGTGAAGATTTCAGCAATGTGAGGAAATTACTGTTTTGGAGGCTCAATCTTCTGCTGGTACAGACCGACAAGTGAGCCCTTCGCAATCACGTGCCCTTTCGCCGCCGCGAGGACAGCGTCGCGATCCGATGTAGCCGGAAGATCGAGCATGGAGTCGAGAGCGAGAACCTGGAAGTGATAATGGTGGGCAGGATCGCCAACCGGCGGTTTCGGGCCAAAGTAACCATGAGTTCCGGAACTGTTACGGCCTTGCAGGACACCCTCTGGTTCTGTCAGCCGTAGTTGCTCCTGAAGCCCCGCCGGCAGTTCGGTCACTGTTGCCGGGATATCCCAAGCAAGCCAATGGACGAAGGGCTTGATGGGCCTGGAGTCCGGATCCTCCATTATGACAGCGTAGGAGGCGGCACCTTTGATGGCGTTCCAACGCAAGTCCGGAGATACACCGTCAGCGTATTCGCTTTGAGCTTTCGGGATCACGGCCGCGTTGTCAAAGGTGCTCGAAGAAACCTTTATCGACCCTTCGGTGTCTGTCTCTTGCCGTTCGAGAGCAATGAGGAGTCCAACTCCTTTTGCAGCCATGTCTTCCATGGGCTTGGAAGGGGTTGGGGACTGGTTGGAGGTCTTCTGTGCAGAACCGGTATAGGCGATCCGGTAAATAACCCCGTTCGCGTCGTCGGTCATGAGCAGCGAACCGTCCCTCAACATCGCCAGTCCTACTGGCCGGGCAAAATGAGCCTTACCGCCGTCTGTCAAAAAGCCTGTCAGGAAGGGCTCGATGGATTTCGGTTGCCCGTTTTCAAAATGTACGCGAACAACTTCATATCCTGAGGCGGGATTTCGGTTCCAAGAGCCTCGCATGGTCGCAAATGCGTCCCCCGCGAACTCAGCTGGGAAAGCCGTTCCCTTATAGAATTTCATCTGCATCGGCGCAGCATGCGCCGTATAACCGACAACCATGGGCGCGCTCTGATCGCGCCACTGCTGCTTCGTCACCCCACCAACCGGGGTAGACTGGGGATATATGTCGCCAGAACCGTAAACATGGGGCCAGCCATACTGCTTTCCCTGTTCAAGTCGGTTGAGTTCTTCTGCCTGGACTTCGTCGCCCAAAAGATCGATACCGTGGTCCAAGCCCCACAGCTCCCCGGTCGCTGGGTGCCAGTCGAAACCTATTGTATTGCGCAGGCCCGAGGCAAAAATCGTTCGCGATTTACCATCGGGGGTGACGCGGAGCACGGTGGCGTTTTCTGCGTTACTTTCATTGCAGGCGTTACAGGTCGAACCGACGCTGAGGTAGAGCATACCGTCGGGCCCGAAAGCCATCACCCGGTTGGGATGCTGGCCAGAATCCGGAAGGTCCCCAAGCAGCATCTCAAGGGGGCCGAGCGTGCCGTCCGCCTTAATGTCGGCGACAAATAGTTCTTTGACAGTAACCAGAAAAAGCTTGTTGTCTTTGATCGCGAGGCCATGAGCCTGGGCTCTGGCTGCCACTTGTACCGGAGCTCCATCAGCCTTGCCGTCGCCGTCCTTGTCCTTCAGCAGGAGCACGTCGCCCTCTTCCCGACGGCTGACATAGATGAAGCCCGCCTCCGACACTGCAATAATGCGGGCATTCCCTAGTCCTTGTGCAAAAGGAGCGACCGTGAATCCTTCCGGGAGCTTGAGCTGCCCAATCCGATCTGCAGTTGCCGAGACCTTGTTCGGCTTGAAAATATTTGTCGTTATCTGAACTTCCGTTCCGTCACCCTGTTGGCTATATCCAGACGTACCTGTCAGTACTGCGGCAAGCAAAGCTGCCGCACCAATAATGTTGGTTTTCATCAAAGCACCCTCCACGGTTGGCCATGGAACCGTGCAATGGAATGATAGTTCCGCGTCAACCGTATTTGTGGAGTTTTTTTATTAGGATTACTTATCCTATTTGATCGACTTCGTGTCTGCACAGATACGGCAGGGCACAAATTCGGCGACGGATTTGTGCTGAAAGGACGGACAGCTTCTTCCATCCGTTGCCTGTTGGTATGAACGGCTGCACCGACTTCGTGCTATCGCGGCGGGTCCGTGATGCTTGACTTGGTATCGACATCACCAGATGGCGCAGTCATCCAACTCTGGCCTACGAATACGATGCCGCAGAGCAGGACGCTAAATACGATGATGACAACCATCGCTCTCCAATGACGCCGAGGCGGGACGGTTGGAGGGCTTTTAGCCATGGTCGTCGAATCTCGGAACGGACCGCAGCGGCAGGGTTTGCACGAGAGTGCCATCACCTGTCGTGATATCGAACTCATCACCGTCAACGAGGTTGCCGACAAGATCTTTGTCGGCCAGCAATTTTCTTGCGGCGGTCTGCGCTTCCTCGAACGCAGCCTCGTCGGACGGCAGCTCAGTCCCTTCTGGATCCTTCTCGAGGACGCCCTTGATGCGATAGTTGAAATAGTACTTTGGCATAGCGGCTCCTGTGCTTGTGCACATAATTCTGGAGCACGCATTGGGTTCCGCAGAGACTACAAGCCTGGATTTGGATTGTTTAAAACGGTCGTCCTGGCACGGGTTCGACATCACTGGCAGGGACCACGATACCTACATAACGACGCGGCAGGCCGTCGCGGTCACGAAAGCCTCGTCCGAACGAGGCAACTGTCGCATAGCGACCGTGAGAGCCGAGAACCCGATAGGTCTCCTGCTGGTTGACATGCGCGGTAATACTATCGCTGATGACCCGGGCCAGTCGCGATCGGTCATCGGGATGGACGCGATCGAGGTAGGTCTCAATGGGGAGACCGCGCTCCGCTTCTTCCGGATCCACGCCGAACAAGTCGGCCAGAGCGCCATCGGCGTAGAGAATGTTTTCCGGGATGTCCCATGTGAAGAAGCCGGCGTCTGGCGTGTCGCCACCGAACAACTGGCTTGAAAAAAATCCTTCATCGACCGAACGCATGGCACCTCCCCATTCTGCCCCTAAGGGGATGAATTAGGATGCGATAAAACACCGTCAATGGCTACTTCTTGAGATAAATATCTTCCAGCACTTTGAGCACAGCTTGGACATTGGTATTCGTTTTCGTCCAGTCCGGCATGCGCTCTTTCGGCGACGGGTCTCGATGATCGCGAACGCGCTTCAAATGGGCAACGAGATAGTCGCACTGTTGACCATTTTGAATTTTCAAGCCGATTGATTTTGGCATTGTGATCTCCGCCCCTCGCCGACGATTACAGTCTCAGGCGCGCAAAGTACATGCGATATTTGTGAAATACATTTATATTTGCTTGAAAGCGCGAAACCGCCGCATCGATGGCGACAACGGCTGCGAGGCCCGTCAGAGGATAGCGATCAATTGATCTGGGGAGCTCTCAGCGAGCGTGTTGGCTTCAAGCAGGGTTCCCTTTGATCGCAGACTTTATGACGCCCCCACCTTTCGCTCGGCGATCACGATCACCCTGCGCCGTATGATCTGTCGCAACCGCGGCCGCATCAGTCCACTGGCGTTTGTAGGCAATCGATTGTCGATTTAGCGTGCCAACCGCCTGATCCGCAAATGTACGTTTCCAGACAGATCGAAGCTCATTAGGATACTGTCATATTTCCATCAAAATCGAGCTATACTCGCGGCTATGAACAATGCATATCCCTATGTGGCCGTAATGGTTTGCCTTGTCACGCTGGCGTTCCTGGCGTTGAAATATGCGGTTCTGTTCTAAGGTCGACTGCTTTCGAGTGTTGATGTGCAGGCCGGGCAGGCTCACGCCCGCCGGTCGCGTCAGCTACGCTTGGCAGGGCTGTGCGACCACCATGAGCAGAAACCGGTAGGCGACGTCCAGTCTGATCCGAATGGACACGTTTCGGCCACCAGCAGCCAGCAGCCGGAGAAGCATGCGTACACTTAAGGCGAAGACGCTCGCCGTGCAGTGGTAACGGACAGGCAACGTGCGGGCCAGACACATGTTCTAAACCATCATCGTGTGACGGTGGACACCGTCGGGAGCGATTTTCAAATTGGCGGACTAGGTCTGCAAGTGTTGGTTTAAGTGCATCTTCACCCGACGTCAGGCTGATGTAGGCCTGCTGAGGACAGGGCAAGTGCGGGTGCAGGTGATCGGTGTGACCTCGCGGATTAAGGAACACCCGGGAAGGTGTGTCACAAATCTACGCAAGCCTGATAGTTGAACGATTTATGTAATCCACCAGGGGACGCGCTGCAACGAAGGATGTCACAGTCTGTTCCACAAGGTGTGACGAATTGAGCAGATCTTCAGGGATAAGTCGGCACGCCCCGAAATGTTTGAGATCGAAAAAATCGAGCGCGTCATGATTTTTGATGTAGCCCTTTGCTGTCGCGTCGAAACCGCCTGTCAGTCCATTCGGAAAATAGGTTCTGAACACCGTTCCTTCTACGATCCCTCTCCATTTTCCGGTCTGGCTTGCGATCGTTTGGCGTAGGATGCGGGATAGCCTCGGCGGCGGTAGCAGTGCGCCGCCCCCGCTGAACGAAGACTGCCGTGAAACTGCACAAAATATGATGCAGAAGCGTTCTTGTCGAGCGTGGCGCGGAATGTGATTTTCCCGCTTCCCTTGGCTACAGCCGCTTTAGCGAGGCAATCTCTAGGATCTGGGTTGACATCGCGCACGCGGCGATCGACCAGGGCGAACTGTGAATGCAGCTGGGCTGCGAAGTCGATCAAATTGCTGCGCGCGATTGCGAGGCGACCACGATTATCCTTCAGCCATTCGCTTCCTGAATTGCGTGCAGCCTCCGATAAAAAATCCATTGTGGCAATATCGATCACTTACCGTTCCCAAGCTTTGTTTCCTTATTTTCATATAGGAACAAAAAACGAACGCAATATGGCGAGCGGTGCAAACCAGCGCGTCCTCTCACCCAATATAGGTCAAGGGTCCAGCCTTGGCACAGGCGCGTTGTCTGTCGACAAGATCGCAGGGGGTTCGTCGGTGGCGAGAACGCTGCGGTCTCTAGACTGACGCCAAAACCTCGCCTACCATGACAACCGCTGGCAGTTGCGAGCAACTGCTACGAGTTGGAAACGAGCGCGGACCAAATTATCTTTGATGCAGGTTTCCGCTCCTTGGCCACTTAAAGTTCCCCGGGCAAAAGGGGCATCAGGCAAAGGAAATGTCGTCCCGGCCGGCATATCGCTTGGATCAAACCGCGTCGTAAGTATGGACACTGCCATATGTCTGACTCCCAACTCATGTCGGAGCAGATCCCTCCCCGCCTCCCTGCCGTCATCCACCGGGCACATTTGCCTTGGGCGATTTGGATGTCAGGAAGTTCAAACGATCGGGTCACGCTATGGCCCTTCGGCTGGGGCTGACACACCCTTACACGGCAGGCATCCATCAGAAAGATCAATGGCGCGCCGGGTCTACGAGGTGGAAAGCCTTAGGGAAAAAAAATGCTGCACATCAGCAGACTGGCATAGGCCCGCGAAAAGCCGCGCACGACATCATTGGGTCGGCCGGCGCAGTCGCCGCCAACCCTGTCGACAAGCTGCCTCATAGAGCGCCAATCAAACGCTGATATTCCTCCTCCGCCTTGCCATAGATATCGGCAGCAAAAGCCTCAAGACCTCTTCGGTCGCGTATCGTGATGCGTCCCCGTTCGGCACGGATCAATTTTTTGCCTTCAAGAATATGTATTGCGTTGGTTACGCTTGGACGGCGCACGGCAAGCATCGATGATATGAAATCATGTGTAAGAGTGATCTCGTCTCCATCGACACGATCATGGCACATCAGAAGCCAGCGTGCGAGCCGCTCATCAATCTGATAATTCGCGTTTGAGAGCGCGGTGAAAGATGTTTGAGAGGCAAATGTCTGGATGAAACGCGCAAGCAAGTTAGCGAAGGCGGGATTTCGCGGAAGCGCGGCGGTCAAATCGTCAATCGCGATCCGGTATCCATCACCTTCAACCTGGATCAGCACTTCGTGAATGCTGACCGTGCCGCCCACCCCGGCCGACGTCGGGGAAAAGCCCTCACGTCCAAACATTCCGGCTCCCGAACGCTGCCCGTCAGGTGAGACAGTCACGACCGAACCTATACCGCTACAGAGAAAATAGGCATGCTCAATCGGTCGGTCAGCACCGACGAGCACTGTGCCACGCTCAAGCAGGACCGGTTCGATCAACTGCTTCACGCAAATGATCTCGTTGTCGGGTAAAAGTGCAAGAAGGTGATTGCGGTGATACGGACTGAATCGGATGTGCATGGCTCTCGTAGTTGGGCGAGAGTGATCCCCTCAGCCGCTGAGCCCCTGAAACTTTCCCGAACGGTTGATGGTTCTATAGCACCGTGCCTGACGGTAGGTTTTTACGTACGCTGGCAGACCTTCTGCTTATGGTTGCTTAAATATCGTTGAAGTCTCAAGCAGCGAGGTACGGTGGAGGCTCGATGAGGAGAAAGCGCGCTCCGCTAGATCATCGGCAACGGTCGACCAGCGTCGCTTCACGGGAATTACAACTTTCGACTGCGGCGATGATGGGCAGATGACCGATCCGTTCTGTACGCTGACGTACATGCAGCCAGTTGGCACGAACTGCGTGCAGAATGCCGTTATCGTTCGGATGAGATGAGGAATGAAACGACTTCACATACCAATCCGGCATTGTCTAATGGCCGTGATTCGGAAGAAGTATTCAGCGTTACCGCTTTTGCGCTTCAGGTGAAGATTACAAGTGACGTGCAGTTGAGACTTCTATCCCTTTTGGGGAGGTTTGCGACGAGATGGGAATTGTTGATGGACGTCAGGCTAAAGACGAGAGTGATAAGTGCCCGCAAGCTTTCGTGTATTTGTCCGTAGCTGCACCCACGCCTGTGGCGCTTCTATTTGCGTTTGAGCCCCGCGCCGCAACGTACAGCTCCTCCAAGTTGTCTTCGAAATTGCGATCCGCAGTACCTCCGCCGATATTTTTTGCCCTCCGGAGGGTGCAGTCGGCGCGCGCGACCTAGCCACGTATGCGGCGAATCCTCCGACTTCCGCATTTTCGACCAAGCTGATACGGCTGCACAACTCATCGGGATCCAGCCACCGGTGCCGCAGGTCATGCTACCTGGCATCACAGGCAGCATGATCTTCAATCGATTCGAGTTCTCTTGAACGGCCGGTGACTGCAGATGTTGGCGATGTCGTACGTGCTGGCCTAAGCCTGTGAAGACCCATCGGTCTCGACAAGCAGCATCAGGTAGCCCCCTTGTATCGGACAATCGAGAGCGCTGGACCTTGGGGCTGCTCGTTTGATCTCAGACGACCGCCAATTTTTGATGTCAGGCGGCGTTCTCCACGACAGGTTTGCCGAACCGACCAATATTGCCGTCGCCCCAGGCTTTCAAGGAGACAAGGATGGGTTCGAGGCTCCGGCCGAGTGGCGAGATGGTATACTCGACCTTCGGTGGCACCTGGGCATAGACCTTTCTGGTGATCAGGCCGTCATCCTCGAGTTCGCGCAACTGGTTCGTCAGCGTGCGCTGTGTGACACCTGCCACCTCGCGCCGGATTTCGTTGAAGCGCATCGTGCCATCAAGGAGATGGAAGAGCACGACGCACTTCCATTTTCCATCAATAAGGCTGATGGCTGCCTCGACAGAGCAACCCGGATTGCAGTCGAAACGGGAATGGCGAGCCTTGGCCATGACGGTATCCTTTTGATCCTTGGATGCAAACGAGAGCGTACGGTGATTTAATACCGGCCCTCCCCTTGTCGCGCAAGGCATCGTTTTGCCGGCAGCGCCAGCTTCGACAACCGTCAGCGCCATCGAAAGCCATATCGGATCACTGAAAATACTGAGCAAAGTTTTTTAACGCGGCCAGGCACGGTATCGTTTTGGATACTATAGGCAAACGTTGTGCGTATCCAAACATCGAACGGCCACTGCTAAATGAAGGGGACTGGAGCGGCGAACACCTCGATCGAGGAGACGCTCGTGGCCAGCATATCAGTTTCGAAGGAACCACCATGTCCGAGCTCAGCTTTATCACCCGCGAGGCCGCGGCGCGCCTGATCGCGGAAACCATCGCCGCATCCGCTCGCGTCGGCTTCGAGCCTGTCGTCGCCATCGTCGGCGCCTCTGGCAATCTCAAGGCGTTCGAGCGCAGTGACCGCAGCTCGTTCCTCGCCGTCAACATCGCCATCGACAAGGCATACACGGCAGCTTCGTTCGGTCTCTCGACCACACAGTGGGTCGATCTCGTCGACGATCGTGGTGCTGCCAACCTGAAGCTCGTGCCGCGCGTCACCGCCATCGCCGGCGGGTTCCCGATTATCGATGACGGCGCGGTCATCGGTGCGCTGGGCATCTCCGGAGGAAGCTGGGCACAGGATCAGGAGGCGGGCGAAGAAGCCCTTCGCAACTTCGCTCAGTGAAAGCAACGCAAGGAGATCAGACAATGAAGGCAGTCGGATACAAGACCCCCTCGTCCATCGCAGCAACGGACTCGCTCGTCGACATTGACATTGCAAAGCCAGCACCGGAAGGCCGCGACATCCTCGTCGAGGTTAAGGCGATCTCGGTCAACCCGGTCGACTACAAGGTCCGCCGCAGCACGCCGCCTGCGGCGGGCATCGACTGGAAGGTTGTCGGCTGGGACGCCGCCGGCATCGTTGCCGCCGTCGGACCCGATGTCATGCAGTTCAAGCCGGGCGACGAGGTGTGGTACGCGGGCTCCATCACGCGACCGGGTGCGAACGCCGAATTCCACCTGGTCGATGAGCGCATCGTCGGCCGCAAGCCTTCAACGCTCGAGTGGGCCGATGCCGCAGCCCTGCCCCTGACATCGCTTACCGCCTGGGAGGCCTTCTTTGACCGGATGGACGTTGCACGGCCGGTACCGGGTGCGGCCAACGCCATCCTGATCGTCGGCGGGGCGGGCGGTGTCGCATCGATCGCCATCCAGATCGCACGACAGTTCACGGACCTTACGGTCATCGCCACTGCCTCGCGTCCGGAAACACGAGACTTCGTGACCGCGATGGGCGCCCATCACGTGATTGACCACTCCAAGCCTCTGGCAATGCAGATCGCAGAACTCGGGATCGGCGCGCCGGCCTTCGTGTTCTCAACCACGCAGACCGAACAGCATGTGACGGAGATCGCCGAGCTGATCGTGCCACAGGGTCGGTTTGGCCTGATCGACGATCCGAAAGGATTCGACATCATGCTGTTCAAGCGAAAGGCCGTGTCGATCCACCATGAGCTGATGTTCACCCGTGCGATCTACCAGACGCCGGACATGGACGAGCAGGGCAGCATCCTGAACGAGGTCGCCGCAGCTGCCGACGACGGCCGCCTCAAGTCTACGGCGACGGTCCGTCTAGGGACGATCAATGCCGAGAACCTGAAGAAGGCGCATGCGCAGCTTGAGAGCGGCACGACGATCGGCAAAATCGTGCTTGAAGGCTTCGCATGATCGAAGATCCGATGGAGTGGGCGACGGCGTCCACTCCGCGTCCCGTAGATCCCCAAGAAGGAGGCGCAATACCTATACCATCATAGTGACTCTCACGCTTGCCGACGCTCAGGACCGGCGTAGTAGCGTTGAATACCGAGACGCCCTGGCGCACTGTCAGGCCGTTTTTCAGAACTGCCTATGTCTCGGAGCGGCACCGGGCCCCTGTGTCGCATTTGCCCCTCACAGGCACGACTGCTCTAGGACGATTGAGCTAGTTGTTATCGTGTGTCTGGCCATGGATATTATTTTCCAGGCCGGACTGCAAGGAGCGTGGCAAGGAGGCCCATTAATTTTCGAGCTTCGTTTCACCGACTCCGAGACGGGCGAGTTCCAGAGCATCGGCCAGTTCGGTGGCGCTGCTAGGCTTCATCACCCATGGGAACCGTTTGAAGAAGATGCCGTGATATCCCTCTTCATAGTGATTGCCCGAATGTATGACTGTCGGAACCTTACGTTCCGCCAGTATCTCCGCCACGGGCAAGCAAGTTACACCATGGAGGTGAAAATCAATGACGGCCACATCGGGCGTATTTGTCCGTAAATAGTCAATCGCTTGACCGCACGCCGGAAACGACAGGATTTTAGTCACCCCGGCTCCTGCCAGCACTTCCTCGATGTCCATGGCGATGAACATCTCGTCTTCCAGCACCAAAGCCGTCGTAGTTTTACCTTGCAACATGCAGGCACCACTACGACGAGATCGCCGAAAGCAGCAACGTCAAATGTTAAATGTCCGATACCGTACACGATTGTCTCATCGAATTATGATCGCTCATCCGACAGTCGAGCTGATGTCTTCGGTCGGCAGGCGGATCTCGCACTGGATGCCAGCGCGATCGAAGGTGAGGTGAGCTCCACCTTGAGCAGTATAACTCAGGCTTCTTTCAATCACCGTTCGGCCAAAACCGCGTCTGGACGGCTCTTCCACTGCGGGACCGCCATTTTCGCGCCAGGTAATGCGCCGACTGCCAGCTTCAGGTTCCGCATCAACTGTGACGGTAACGCTCCCTTCCTCTACGGAAAGAGCCCCGTATTTTGCCGCGTTTGTCGCCAGCTCGTGAATGATGAGGCCCAGCGGTACGGCCGCACGCGGCAATATTTCTAGATCGTCACCGTCGATGTGAAATCGCTTGCGATACTTTTGAACGAACGGGGACAGTTCAGTCGTAATCAATTCACGAAGTCTGATCGAGGACCAGGACCGATCCGCAAGAACGTTATGGGTTGCAGCGAGCGCATGAATACGACCGGTAAAGGCTTTTCGAAAGCCATCGATGGAATCTTCACTGGCTCCAGTGCGATTGGAGATAGAAACGACGAGTGCGAGCGTATTTTTGACGCGGTGATCCAGTTCGCGCATCAAAAGGTTCTGCTGCTTTTCCGCAAGTTTTCGCGCTGAGAGATCAACGAGGGTCACAACCGCGCCCTTCATCTGGTTTTCGGCGACCCTTAATGGTGCCGCCGACACCAGAACGTTCTGGGTCGTACGCCCTTTAGGTGCTTCGGCCTCAACTCCCTGTATCGACTGACCCGCGAGAGCCAGTGCGAGAAAATCATCGCCTTGCATGAGGCCCGTAGCAGCTTTAAAATCGAGAGCGAAAGCCTCTCCAAATCGCATACCGACAGGATCACTTGCAGTGAGCGCAACCGCCGCGGCATTCGCATGTGAAACGATGCCAACTTCATCGGTCACTACAACCGCTTCCGCGGCAGATGCCAGGATCGACAACGCAGTTCGTTCCGCTTCCTGATCCTGCTCAGCAAGGATCCGCTCGGTGATATCGGTAAACGTCACGGCAACCGCGGAATTCACGCCCAATTTCAAGGCGCTCGCCTTGAAGAGTAGACGCCTAATCTTACCATTGCAGATGAATTGCAGTTCGCCACTGACTTTGTCAGCCTTTGCATGTCTGAGGGCGTCGCGCAGGACAGTGCGGTTGGTCTCATCAAAAATAGCTAGAAAACCATTTGTCGAAAGTTGTGTCGGCTGGACGGACACAAGATCGCATAGAGCAGCGTTGCAATACAAAAGACTGCCATCATCGTCGAATGCAGCTGCACCTATATCCATTGCTTCCATGAAGGACCGATAGGATTCAGTATCGCCGTCTAGGGTAAAAACCTCTTCACCGCTGATGGCCCCGCTCTTGATGACAAGAGCGTCTATTTCGCCCTGTCGGATCGCGCGAATGATGTCTTCGGCCTCCTCAAGCCGGCGATGCAATTCTTCGCTCGACAGTTCCTGCCGTGTACTCATTGATCGTCGCCAACCTTGAGGTGAACCAGCACTTTTTCGGCGTCAGACAGATCACCGATGATTTTGCGGATCGGCGTCGGCAACTCACGAACCAGCGTGGGAATAGCGACGATGTTGTGCTCGCGCGCCAGTTGTGGATTATTCTTTAAATCCACAACCTCGACCGTATATCTGCCCGGGAGGCTGACCTCGCAGATTTTTTCGAGGTTCCGAATTGCGGCAAGAGACTTCGGTGTCTCTCCCGCAATGTACAGAACCAATTTCTTCGGGCCCGAAGCATCAGCCATCTACTATTCTTCCTACAGCTCAATCTGCTCGACGACTTTGTACCATTTCACGCTTATCGGATGCAGCCTGATCGAGATAGACATCCTCAGCGGACTGTACGGTCTCGATTTCTCTTTCGTCGGCTTCGATTTCAGCACGGAGAGCCGCGATCTGCGCTAGCGCTTGCCGCTTGCGCTGCTCTATTTCTCTGGTCCGGCGCGTCAGATCCGCCTTCCGCTCCACTTCGCGCCGACGGTTCCTGGCTTCCTCCGAACGGCGCATGGAGCCAGTCATCGCCCGACCGTCACCGATATAAGGTTCGATCAGCCTTATACCATCGCGCGACATCATAAATTCGCGGACCTGGTTGGAGTGCGCCAGACCACGCGCTTTCAGAAGGTACAGCTCGCGATTGAACTCTCCACCATTTTCGCGATTTAGCAGCAAAATCCAAGCGTCCATAAGCGAAGAAAGACCAGCGTCCGTTTCGTCGCTTCCCACCTGGGAATGCATGAGGTGGGTGAATATACCGGTAATTGCGCGCGACTTCAGGAAGTCGACCATGCGTAACAGCATCGACTGCACTTCCAGCCGATCTCCATTGCCGCTGAATGCGGATATCGGGTCCAGAATAACCACCGACGGGTCGAACCGACCAATCTCCCGCATCATCACCGCAAGGTGCATTTCAAGGCTATAGAAGGTTGGCCGGGCTGCGAAATGCAGCAAGCGACCGCCGTCGATGTACGGCTGCAAATCAGTCCCGATCGACAGCATATTGCGCACCGTTTGATCGCGAGACTCTTCGAAAGAGAAATAAGCTGCTCGTTCGCCCCGCACACACGCGGCAGCTGCAAAGCAGGCTGCAAGCGAGCTTTTTCCCGACCCGGCAACCCCACTCAGCAGAATACTCGTACCGCGGTGAAAGCCATGACCGGATATCATGCTATCCAGATCGGCGACTCCAGACGAAATCCGCTCGTCGGATACCTTGTGATTAAGCCCTAGGCTGCTGACCGGCAAGACGCTGAAGCCATCCTGATCGATCAGGAAGGGAACCTCGTTGGTGCCATGCGCGGTGCCACGATATTTGACGATACGCATACGCCGCGTTGAAATCTGGTTTTGGACGCGATGATCGAGCAGGATCACACAATCCGAGACGTACTCTTCCAAACCCTGTCGGGTCAGAGACCCATCACCGCGCTCGCCGGTGATGATCGTCGTCATGCCCTTGTCCTTCAACCAATCGAACAAACGACGGATTTCCGCACGCAAAATGGCCGGGTTGGTGAACGCAGAAAAAAGGCTCTCGATAGTGTCAAGAACGATGCGTTTTGCGCCGACCTGGTCAATGGCAAGCTCCAGGCGAAGGAAAAGTCCTTCGAGATCGAAATCGCCTATCTCTTCCAGCTCGGAAGGATTGATGGCAATATGTTCGAGGTATATCTTATTCTGGTTCACCAGATCATCGACATCGAACCCAAGCGAGGCCACGTTGCTGACAATGTCTACTGGACGTTCTTCAAAGGTCACAAACACGCCGGGCTCGTCGAATTCACGTGCGCCGTTGAATAGAAAGGTGGACGCAAAAAGCGTCTTGCCACAGCCAGCAGTTCCACAAACCAGTGTCGGCCTGCCTGTTGGCAGCCCTCCCAGCGTCAACTCATCAAATCCGGCAATACCCGTCAAGGATTTCGAGATCCCCGAAATGTGAGCTTGAGATCCGTCCATCACGATCCTATCCCGACTGCGCCCTTAAAGGGCGACATGTTCTCTAAAATTACGCCGAAAGGAAGCTTGACCCAGCAAGGTGGGATGCGCGTACTTCTCATGCTCTATCCGTAGATGGGATCGTCGCCATCAAACTTGGTTTAAATACCTTGGAAGTGCTTGGCACGCGTGTGGCGCTAAAAGGTCTACAGGCCACGGCGCCTTCAACCACAAGGCCTACCAGCTTCGAACTGCAACTCGGTCCACCCGATATTGTGCCGACGTCCACGAGACTGGCTGTCATAAGGACGACCTGGTCCCTTCTTCAAACAATCGCTTACGCGCGAGCGGACCGGACTGGCGCTCCAGCAGACGACCGTCATCGATTTTGGTGCCCGTCCTGGCGCCTACATGGTCGACGCAATCTCTGCGGATTGCATTTTCGGTATCACGGCTTTCAAAAGCGAGGACGGCATCTTCGACATTTAAAGCGACCCGAGACTGGTATTCAACGATTTGAATGTTTTGGTTCATTCTTTCCCTCGCCCCGTCTGCAAACGTCAAAGTGCGGCTAAGGTTCCTTCTCGTACCAGCCCGCGAAGCCATTTCGATCTGACGGTGGAGTTGTAACATTCCCCGGCGAATGTCGAGCAGTGCATGCAATAACAGCCAATTCGGTCTGATACCGCACAGTTTCTGTCAAGCAGCTATTGCGGCGTGGAGACCCGATTTATCGCGCTCGGCAAACTGCGCCGATCGCTGTTGTACGGATTTCAACGCTTCACCCGGCATTTCGATGCAAGAGAACGAATGTGATCGCCAACCTGTTTCAAGTGAGCAGCCACCTCTGCAACTACGGTTGCCATGCCGTCACGCCCCTGACAATATTCCTTGTGACGTCTGTCGGGATTTCGCCAGAACGTGTTCTATGTGAGGATATCCCGGTCTGGATACCACGCTACACAAGGTTTATTGTCCGGAGCCGGTGTTGTCACACTTTTTCCCATCACCGTTTTCGACATCCCCGCTCGCGCATTTCGCCCGGCTATAAAGATTGACGCGATAAGCATCGCTGCAAATGCCGCTGCAGCGATGGGGATCTATCGCCCATGCGGCGGGCTTTCCTGCCCGGGCGTAAAACGTCAGCTGAGCTCCGGATGCTGATCTACGAGCTTGCCCCGCTTGGCTTGAAGCAACTCAATTTGCTCTTTCAGTTCAGCCATGGCTTCGTCGATTTTTTCGACACTTTCTTCAATGTATAGGTAGTGTTCGGCAAGCAATGCCTTTGCCTCCTTGCGGTTCGAGGCATTGGGAGTATCGCCGTAGAGCGGGCGATTAGCGGTCTCCTTGAGGAACACGGTGGTGACAAGACCGGCCATCGCCGCGATCATCAGATAGTAGGCAGGCATATAGATGTTGCCCGTCGCCTCCACCAGCCATGCAGTGATCGTCGGCGTCAAGCCTGCAATGATCACCGAGATATTGAAGGAGATCGCCAAGGCGCTGTAGCGAATGCGTGTGGGAAACAGCGCCGGCAGGGTAGCAGCCATGATACCCACGAGGCAGTTCAGACCGATTGCGAGGATCAGAAGTCCGAAAAAGATCCCGACTGTATGACCGCCGGCGATCAGATGGAAAGCCGGCCATGACAGGAACAGGACTAACGCGCTGCCAATCGCGAGAAATGGGCGTCGACCAACCCGGTCACTGAGGAAACCGACCAAGGGTTGAACGAACAACATGCCAACCATCACGGCGATGATAATCAGCGCACCATGATCCTCGGTATAACCGAGCGTCTTCGACAGATAGGTCGGCATATATGTCAACAGCATATAGTAGGTGACGTTGGTTACGAGAACCATGCCAATGCAAATCGCCAGCGAACGGGGATGTTTCCGGACAATTTCCACGATCGGAACAGTGGGGCGCTCCTTCAGTGCATCCTTGTCTTCCTGCTCGGTGCGCTTCAGACGCTCGGTGAAGGCCGGCGTCTCCTCGGCTGCATGGCGAAGATAGAGGCCGATCAATCCAAGGGGCGCTGCCAGAAAGAACGGAATACGCCAACCCCACGACAGGAAGCTGGCCTCACTCATAGCTGCACCTAGAATGACAACGAGTCCAGCTCCGAGGACGAAGCCGGCGATCGAGCCAAAATCGAGCCAACTGCCTAGAAATCCGCGACGGCGGTCTGGCGAATATTCGGCGACGAAGATCGCAGCGCCCGTGTATTCGCCACCGACTGAAAAACCCTGGGCCAGCTTGCACAGCAGAAGCAGTACCGGAGCCCACAGGCCGATGGTTGCGTAGCCGGGGATAAGACCGATACAAAAAGTGCTGGCGGCCATGATGATGATCGTCAGCGAAAGAACCTTCTGGCGTCCGAATTTGTCGCCCATCGCGCCAAAGAACACTCCGCCGAGTGGACGAACGAGAAACGGGACAGAAAATGTCGCCAAAGCCGCGATCGTCTGGACCGCCGGCGACGCATCGGGAAAGAACACCTTTCCCACGGTCGCGGCAACGAAGCCATAAACGCCGAAATCAAACCATTCCATCGCGTTGCCGAGTGCAGCGGCGGTGATGGCCTTTTTCAGTTTTGAATCCTCAATGACGGTTACGTCGCTGAGCGTAAGCGGATTTGTCTCGGTATTCGTATTCAACCCCGGCCCCTTAACATGCGCATGGTCCAATTCTTGGGCGCGCCCAATAATGCATAGCGGTCCCAATGGTTCCCAAATCCGAACGAAATAAGTCAGAGGAAATCAGAACCCGATAACAATCGGAGAATTATGGCTTTCAAGATGCTGTTTACAAGTAAATTGAAGGCCAAGCATCGCCAAGTAGGTTCGCACCCCTATGAAAGCAAACGCACGTCTTCCCGCGAAGCGCCGGCACCAAACTCGGCGCGCACTGCTACGTAACAGCGATGGCGATTTGTCGCTTTACTCGATCATATGACCAAGACGTTGCGCTCCTTCACGATATCCCGATCTTTTCCCCAAACCCAGCGACCGCTAGAACGATGCAATACTCGTTCTTATCCGTCTTAACGATATCGAAAAACGGACCGCTGTCCAAAGCATGCAGGCAAAGGGCGTTGCTGAGAAAATCGAAAATTCGGTCGAATCCGCACCGATACATTGGTAAGAAATTGATCGGTCCTTATGGCCCTATCCCCGTAAAGCAACCCGAAAGGGTAAGCACGACCCGCTGGCCCAAGTCCCATCGGTATACCACGAGGGTTTTGCAGTTGGCTTCTGTTTTCGAAGGACTAGAGTATCCGTTTTGATCAAGCCGGTTTTGGAGTCCATTTTTGCTGTTTACGCAGGAGTGCGTTTGCGAGGACCACGAGCTTTCGCATGACGGCGGTGATTGCGACTTTTGGCGGCTTTCCTGCTTTGATGAGCGTTTCGTATTTGTCTTTGAGGTCGGGATTGAAGCGCGCGGCGACGAGAGCCGGCATGTAGAGCGCCTGCCGGACGATGGCCCGACCGCCAACGATGAAGGCGCGTCCGGTCCATCGCCCGGATTGCCTGTCACTTGGAGCAAGGCCCGCAAGCTTGCCTGCGGCCTTCTCATCGAGTTCCCCCAGCTCGGGCATCTCGATGAGAAGGGTAAAGGCTGTGATCTTCGACAGGCCCGGTATGGAAACCAGGATTTCGAAGCGTGTCGTGAGGCTCTCGTCGATCGCAATCTGGTCGGCGATAGCCTGCTCGACCTGAACGAGCTGCGTTTCGATCTGCTTCAGGCGGGCAGCGTTTTGCCGTTTGAGGAGTGGCTGGCTGATGTTCTTGCCTCGGTTCTTCGCAGCCGTCGTGTCCTTCACCAGCGCCAGGCGTGCGGCATGCAACTCCTTGAGTTCAGCGAAAGAAGCGGCGTCCGGGCGTAAGAGACGCGGGTTCAGCAGCATGCCGAATTGCGCCAGCATCTCGGCATCGGCGCGGTCTGTCTTTGCCAGCTTTCCAGTCGCTTCGGCAAATCGTCGCGCCTGACGCGGATTGACCTTGGAAACGGGCAGCCCCCGGGTGAGCATGAAGCGTTCGAAAGCCTTGTGATAGGCTCCGGTCGGCTCATAGACGATACGCGCAACCGGCCTTTCTCCGATCCATCCGAGGGTGGCTGCAAAGCCCTTGGCGTCGTTGGTGACGCGCAGCCTGTCGCCATTTGGCAGACGATGCAGATCGATATGGTCTTTCGAGATATCGGCACCGATGGTAATCTCAGTCATCTTTTCCGTCTCCCATGCTTGTCATCCGAGCCAAAAGCTCGGGTATCCGTTCAGGACGATTGGAAAAGATGGGGGCGATCAAACTCTAGCACGGCCCGGCATTCATCAGAATGGTGGCCTGCACGTCTCCGACCCATCCCCCATCGCCGGCCGGGCGGCTACCCGAGCCGGCGCTTCTTTTTCTCACAAGAAGCGAGGATAGTCATAAGACAAGCATACCTTGTGGGTTCTCCGTCCCGATGCATTCCGGGAACTGATATCATCGGGTCTAGTTGTAGGGTGGCTTGGCAGACGATGAGGATATCACATGGCCTAGAATCGGGATCATCGATCGAGGGACGGAAATTTGAGCCTCCATCGCGAACCTAGCACGAGGCGCAGCCGTAACTCTCTTCGTCCTATCTATCAACGCGCGACCGCTGCTTCGTCCCATCCCGCCGTCGCGCAGCCAATTAGAGATATATTGGAGGCTGTTGCGCAAGTGAGGAGTGATGCCCATCGATACGGGCGAGACATTGTCCGATTATCTATAGTTTGAGTGTGAGGTATTCAACTCGTGATCGCGACCGTTTTCGATGATGAATTTTCGGGGTGTAATGGTGAAGCAATTCTACTGCAGGGATCGCAGTTTGTCGGCGAAGCTCATATGATCCGCGAAGGATTGCCAGCAGGACCAATTACCCGACCGCCAAGGCTTGTCGCGCGTACAGATCATCATGAAGGAGGATCCGACAGGTGAATAGTGAAAAACACGCTTCGTTGAGGATGGCCATTTTCCTCGGCGTTATTTTGGTCGCCTCATTCGGGATCGGTGCCTTCTATTTCTTCACCCTTACGCCGGGAAACCCTGGCAGCGGCACGCTCCATCGTCCGCAAGACGGCACGTTGGAGCAGCAAAGGCGGTAAGGCCTTTCGTTCACGCCTAACCCAAACTTAACCTACTCAAGCCAACACGCGGAGATTTGTGCCACACCGTATCGCGTCATTCTGATCGAAAGATGATTGGTGAAGCGGCATCAAACAGTCTGTACGCTCGGTCGGAGTGGGACCGCTCGTTTGCCTGCGGCCCATCATTGTCGACGACCTGCGCTTTGTCAGAGGTTTCGACCATGATTGGCGAGAAGGCAAGCCATTTGCCCAGGATGGAACTTTATTTCCTTAATAGCATTCATCGCCGGCAGATGGAGGACTGGATGGTTGCACGACCTGAGTACACATTGGATGAGTTCCAAAAAACTTATGCTATGGAAAAACGCGAAGCCGAGCGCATCTTCAACGTGTCGGGCCCGTCACGTATAAACCTGGACATCTTTATGAAGGTGTATCGAAAGCCCAACATGGCAGAACAGCTTTTTGTCGAAGACATCGGGCGGGACCGGTAGGCCGCAGCGGTGTCGCTTGTCCTTCGGGCAAGCGCTCATGACATCTCGTCGCGTCAAAGCTCTTTGCGAAGCTCTATTGACGGATAATGTCTCCCGCGACAGTGACGTGGTGCCGCAAATTTGTCGCCACGATTTTGATGTTAGACAGCAGTCCCCTGAACTTGCACCAAACCGTCCGCTCTTCCCGATTCTTGGCTCACATGGTCTCCAGTTCGTATCTTTGCCGCCAAACGGTTGCCAGTAGTCTAGCGATCGTGCCGATGAGCGCCTTTGGCGCCACATTCATCCTTTCAGAGTAAATTGATATGTACCCTCGCGTACCAACACACGTATTTTGAAAAGACGCAGGGAACTTTCGTCTTGCCTTGCCGTTTGCGGGCACAATACTTGTCGGGAGAATTGATATGTCAGGGCCAAAATCGCAATGGGGCAAACCGGTCGAGCTTACCACGATAGGGAACGGATCGCACAAGATTGCCGGCCCGTTTGAAGCGCTGGTTCACCTAAGTGAAAACTGGCCTGCACGACAGGGGCTTTACTTCGTTAAAGCACGCAGCGCGTGTCGAGGTGCATTGGCCGGCCATAAGACTGTCGAAGAAGCGCGAGCAGCGTTCGAAGCGGCCGCTGCCGAGGCACGCGCGCAATCCGGTGCGCTCCGCTATTGATCAGCTAGCACGGCACCGAACTGTTCCAAAAATTCCAAGGGACACCGACGCCCTCGCCTCATCCTGCATGCGCAATCTCGAGTTCATGAAGCCGGTACCCATCAAATCAAAGGGTAGCACAGTGGATGTCGAGAAAGCATTGACATAGCCTTGAAACGAAACTGTTTGCCGGATGAACCGTGCCTAGCCCCATGCCGCTGTCACCATAATGGGATCGGCGGAGGCGCGACCGTAGCCGAGTGCCTGTCCTAAACGCGGAGCAGCAAAACCTATCGAGGCGAAATCACAGCGTGGGCGAGCAAGCCTTGAGTGGTGTCGCGATCGGTGAATACGGAGGAACGGGCTAAAAGAACGAGGTGTCGGCGACGAAGCTGACAATGTCTGTAGAGCCGGAATGAAATCGAGTAAGGGTGGAAAAGCGACCGAAGACTCTTCGACGGAGCTTGTGGGATCTGCCGCCCTTTCATTCTTGAGTGCAGCTTGCCAAGGCGGGCTTCTGCACGCAACCTATGCAGAGCAATGATCATTCTTCCACCGGGCGTCCTCTGTAAGGCCCACATCCGGGAAGATGCAGGCCTAATGGAACTCGCGCTTCCGTGATGCATTGTGAAGTGTCATACGCTCACATCTGAAGAGGATCTTTTTCATGAACAGCATTGTTTGGCTTGTTGGCGCAGTCGTCATTGTTCTCGCCATACTCAGCTTTTTCGGCCTGCGCTGATCAGGTAGTCGTCCCGGCGCGTCTCGGGCTAGGCCATAGTTGCAACACCGTGTGCCCCGCAAAGGGCGGGCACACGGCGACGCTGGTAAATCCCATGATCGATACACGTGGTGGAAAACTGGACACGCGCATTAAAACAACTTGTTGCTTTGGCCGGAACCACAGGATTCAGCTGTCCCTTGGCACGTGTTCGCACCGACTGACGGCAGAGATTACATGATCTTCAATCGGACCTTTCGTATCTATCATTTGGGACGTGCCGTCCCCCCCCCGGAAATAATCCCTGCTGGCCAAACCTTAACTCTACGGTCCCGCCTTGCAGTAGCGCAATTGTGCTGCGCTAGCGACGCTCGTTCCTCTCCTTGTTTTCTACATCACACCGGGATTGGATGGACAGTGCTACGAGCGCCCGCACAGACCTTCATGTAACCCCCAATAGTTTTGTAAACATGCGCGTTGAGTAAGCATGGCGGCATAGTCATTTGCGCCAACATGTGTTTCGTGCTTAAGCCGCATAGGTTTCCCCATCATGGCGGCAGTGGCGAGATCCGATAACGTCAGGACTGATAGATTGCTGCCAAGTGTTGCGAACCCTTCTTGGTACGCTCGTGGCGCCATTTCCGCGTCGTTTATCCCAAGCATCGCGCCTGTAGCCATCTGAACGCTACGGACCTGGGAAACTTCATCATAGGTTCGTCCGCGCACGTGTTGAAATCAAAGGAAGCCAGACGATCAACCAGCCTGTCCACGACGGGTCGTTGTCCGCTCAACCCGGCCACCTGGACCACGGATCGATCCGAGCCTCGTCACTTCATCAACCCCTGCGATGGTTAACTGTGCGCAAACGCGATCTGTTAACTTGTCGTTAAATGCAGCTTGGCATGGGTAGCGGGTTGCAGCCATTTGTTCGGAGTTGGTACATGCGCGTGCCAGGATCTATCGTCCTTCTCGCAATTCCCATTGTTGCTATCCTTATGTTCGGGGCTTCACTCGCGCTCGACAGGCTCGAGGGTGTGGATCGCACGATGACAGGATCGATCCACCGCCTACATTAGCAAACAGTTGTGAATCTTTCAGGCTGCGGATCAGTTGTGTCGGTCTGATGTGTTGAAGAAGCTTGTTGGTCGGCTTTTTTGGAGGGCTTTGGCTGTCTTCGTGCTTCGAGGCGCCGGGATCTGGCTCCCCAAGGCGTCGTACGACGATCGTCGTCGGTCGCTCAGCACCTAGACATTCCTACAGTAATCCATCCAGGCACGACTTTCGAAAGCGGACTTCACGCTGAGCTGTTGTCAACCCACACATGGTTTAGCAAGCCATCGTCCCGAGGAAAGTTGGCGCATTGATTGCCGCCGCGGGTCAATCAAAGTTGACGACGGATTGAAACGCCACTTCCTCGATGGTCTCGCCTTCCTCAGAGACGATTTCGAACGTCTCGTTGGCTAGCGGCTTGCCATTCCACAGGCCGTCCGAAATCATTTCTCGTGCTGCGCGTACGGCTTCCGACCTCGCCTCGGCAGAGGAGGCAAAATCAGCCTCGAACGTTTCCCGAACTGAGCCATCGGACAACCTCACTTGGAAGAAGAATTTCGTCATTTCCCTGTACCATCCATCAAGCTCGCAACTGTAAAGGAAAGGGCCGAGACGATTTCCCGTCCGGCCCCTACGCTCGCAATCATCCACTCCAGTACATCCGTGGTGGCGGACGAAAACGAGAATTTGAAAGCTACTTCTTCATCTTATCATAATCGAACTTTGGGGCGGCCTTCAGCGCTTCCTTGTCGGTGTCGACATAAGCCTTCCAAGTGCCGTTGTCTTCTGCGATCGCCATCGACGCCGGGTCAATTACGACGTAGCTGTTGCCCAGGCCCAGAAAACCACCCACACTCGCGATCACGCCGATGACCGACTTGCCATCACCGATGACAACGTCGGAAATTTCACCGATCTCATTGTTTTCCTTGTTGTAGATATTCATCCCAACAAGCTTCGAAGTGACCAGGTCTGTGTCCTTGATCTCAACGTACTTGAGCGGCACGGTAGCCGCCGTTCCCATTGAAATGCCTGGGCCGACCAATGTCGCGTCAGCGCCGGATGCTGCCGGCTTTCCAGCAGCAGGAGCGGTCGGTGCAGCAGCCTGCTGTGCAAACGCGGCGGATCCCATCAACGCGAAAGTCACGGCAGCGGCGATCATTTTCTTCATGAGTATTTCCTTGCATGCTGTTGGTATCACGATCTTTCGTGAGCGAGAATAACGGAGTTCCGCAGAATTTGTTCCGCAACAAAGATGGCAACGAGAACCCCGGCGAAGCGGGGGTCGACTGTTACCAAGTCTGACGACCATACCAGTCGTCAACATCCGTCTTGGTCTGCTCCTTTTCATAACCGTAACGTTCCTGAATCTTGCCCTCGAGCTGGTCGCGCTTACCGGCGACGACGTCGAGGTCGTCGTCAGTTAGCTTTCCCCACTGTTCCTTGACCATGCCCTTGGCTTGTTTCCAGTTTCCTTCGACACGGTTCCAGTCCATGATATTTCCCTTCGGTTGTGAGCTATGAGAACAGAGTGGCCAAACTCAGCGTTTGGTTCTGGGGGTCGATGTGCGGCGGCGGCGACTGCAGTTACGCAGTCGATCCGGCATTTCTCGCTGCCGGACTTGTCAGAACTCACCGCTTGGGCTGAACCGACTACGAACGGCTGCTGGAGGTCCTCAAGCATGAATTTTAAAAACAGGCGCGCCATGGCTAGCGCGTCGACTTTTCCTCAGTGACCAAGCACCATAGCCAGAACAAGCCGCGTCGCCCTAAATTACGCCCGCTACAATCAGGCACACAAAGATCAAAGAAAGGAGCGCCGCGTTCAGACCAAGATAAAATGCCAGATCATGAGTGTTTCGGGGTGTTCTAGCCATGGCTTTTTCCTCCTTGCACCAAAACCTTCTTCGGGATCGGATGTTCCCAGGCGCGTTGTCAGAAAAGAGTGTTGTCGAGAACAACAAAAAGGGCCGGCGCGATGTCGCCCGGCCCCTTGTCGATGTGCTGTCGCTTTGAGGTTAGCGGCTCGCGGCCCGACCGACGCGATTGCCAGCACTTTGAGTTGCATCAACGGTGTTTGCAGTGTCCTGGCCCATACCGCGAATTGTGTTGCCACAGGATGCCATGGCTGTCGCAACGAATGTCATCGCGAGCAGCGTTGTTACGGTTTTCTTCACAGACATTTCCTCTCTCCGTACGGTCACCCTGCTCAAATAGTTCTTGCTTCCGGAAAGCCCCCCCATTCGGCCGCACAAACACCGCGGTCTCGCATACGATCGCATAGCTTCCTTTTCGATCAAGGTGTCGTCCAAGCAATAGCACACGCCCGCAGAGGCTTTTAGTTGGCCGCGTGTCGTCTATGTCATATCCGACACGGCACGACTGAAAGTTCTTGAACCAATCTCTGACATCGTAACGCCAACAACGCCCTTCACGTCCACCTCCCAATCCTCGCGACGCCTGGGTCCTGCACGCGGCTCAGTTCGACGCCCGCAGATTTCCCAGGTAGGCTCCGACTGTTCATGCCGGATCCCGATCAGGCATTCTCGATGCGCTTCATGCAGGGCCCTCTCGGCCATCGCGGTGCGGAGTGACCCGCACCTGGCGATAGGGGCTTCAATGCGTCGCTCTCGTGGAAACCCAAATACGTAAATCGAATCCATGCTGCTCTGCCTGGAACTTGCCGTACCGTCGAGGGTTCTGACGGGCAGAGCAATAGGAGGACCGCATGAACAGCGAAGATGCAATCCGGGACGCAGCTCACTCCAAATGGGAAGCGGAAGGACGACCGGACGGGCAGCATGAGCGGCACTGGAGTGAAGCCGAGGAGGAAATTGGTGGTAGTGCGATAGGAACTGCCCAAAGTGGGTCCGGCGACCATCACCACAGTGTCTCGCCACCAACCAGCACTGGGTCGGTGGAAGAGGAACAGGTCGTTGAGCCATCCAACGATTGGCCCGCTGCCGCCGGCATTTCGGATGCACAAAACCCGAATTCGGCGGAAGAGACGCGTGCGGACGACGATCGAAGAACTTCTGGGGATGGTGATATCGACCGCCCGTGATCGGTAACGTACGTAAGGAGTCAAACCACAGGATGCCGCACCGCGGACAAACCGTGCGCCGACTGGAGCGCTCCGCTCCAGCACCGCGATGCTGTCGCGCACCTGCTTGCCGAAAATTCAGAGCGTCTGTCCTTTGATCGTGCATAGTTGCGACAGCAAAAGAAAAGCGAGAGCACTGCAGTCGGTCCACGGCACAGCTCTGGACGCAGCGAAATTGAGACTCATAAGGATAAATGTACACACAATACCAAGCTGTTGTCTCATACCGCGCGGTGACTGATATCGACCGGAAGCCGAGGCCCTATGTGGTTATCGGCGTCACTGGAACGACGAAAAACACGAATTCGCGTCTTCGACTTAGAGCCGCGGCAACTTTTCACTCTAGTCCCCGGGAACGATACTATGATCTACAGGAGCGATCCCGGCCCGAAACGTCGCATGCTTTGATCGAGGTGCAGCGGTGTGGCGGTTACAGTTCGCAAAAAAGGTTGTTGAGGACCAACCGGGACGAGCACATGCGACATCAGGAACAGGATCGTTTCGGATCGGCCGGTTCAACAACGGAATATGAACGCGATGGAAAGCCTGGAGGAACGGCAGGGTCTTCCAGGACAAAGCTTGCTGTCGGGGTGACGGTAGTCACCCTGGCACTATTTTTCGCATGGCTCGCGGTCACTCCATTCGGCTCCGACCCCGCCCCTGAAGGCGCGGCCTCGGTTCCAGTGTCTCCGTCAAAGGCGCCATGAGTTGACCTGTCCGCGCCATTGTCTGCCACCGTACCTTACCAGAATACAAATGAACCGGCAGGAACGATGTGCGCAACCGCGGATTGACCGATCTCACCCACTGGAGATCTTGCGAGATGACACGTGCGACAACCATCCGTGTTCAAGCGGCAATAATTGAGTTGCTCCCTGCCTTGCGAAATTTCGCGCACCGCTTTTACAAGCAGGACAGCGATGTCGATGACCTGGTTCAGGACACCGTGACAAAAGCGCTGGGTAATCTCGACAAATTTCAGGAAGGGACTCGCCTCAAGTCCTGGCTATTCACGATCATGCGAAATACCTTTGCAACCAGGTATCTGGTTGGAAAACGCACCATCAATGGTCTCGATGACATGATTGGCATCGAGCCGTTGCAGCAACCTTCCCAGGAATGGGTTCTTCGAGGTCACGAACTCCAGGAAGCTTTCAAGGCCCTGCCTCAATGCTACCGTCCAGCGGCACAGATCATACTGTTGGAGGGAGCGAGCTATGAAGACGCCGCCGTTCTGATGGGTTGCAAGGTCGGAACTGTTAAAAGCCGGGTGAATAGAGCGCGCGCGCTACTCGCCAACAATATGGGCGACAGCCTGTCCGCTGCCGCCTTTATCTAGATTCAGCCGGTGTTAGCTATCCCGGGCGCTTGGATAGTGATCTTGTCGATGTCGTCTTCTTCGGTCTATCACTGCCCGCGAACGCGAACTTCGTGCGATTCTTTTGGAAATGGATAGGCATGTGGCTTCCCGCCCTGATGTACGAACCCCCTGCGAGACATGCAGCTGACCATAGCCGGTTCGTCGTAATCGACGGCAAAACGCCGGCTTTGATCAACGGCATGATAGCTCTCGAACCTGCAGTGCGCGAGCGCGTCGCTGTAAGCAAGCTCAAGGACCCGATCACCGTTCACAGGCACGGCCCCGTAAAGGTTCCAACTCGTCTTGGCCTCAGCCAAAGATCCTGCGACTACAAGACCCGTCAGTAATGTCGCGGCGAATTTTAAAGACATGGTGTATCTCCCGTGAAGCGATCCCGCGTGAACGAGCGATCGACGGCTTGGTTCCGATCAGAGGCAACGATCTTATTGAATCGGCAGCCCCCCTGTTCCGCCAAGACTGACGCATGTCCGCAAGCGAACGCGATCCGGCGCCCGGTGATCGGCCATCACTTTTCAACAGTTCGAGGCTTCCGAATCGCAGCACATTTCCTTAGGACGACCGGGCAGTGCATCGGGTGAAAAGTGGTTTATCGAGACATGACATGGTTGCAACCTCCAGGCTCGAATGACTGGCTCGGTTTCTTGGACAAGAACAAGGAGATCGTAGTTCGGATCACCGACGACGCCTCGCAGTGGGTATGGACGCTCGTTGACAAAGGCTCGCAAGGCATGATCGTCGCCACGGGCGATCACGACACAGACCGTTTCACTGCGCAAACAATGGCGGAGTTCGATTTCTTCGAGGGATTAAGTCTGGCGCTAAACACAGCTTGAGCGGTTTATAATCTGATACTCAATCTACTAGCCAGCGAGCCGCTCACCGCCGTCTGCGGTCATTTTTCCCACCATCGTTGCCAGATTTTCTATCCTGTAAGGTTTTGGTACAAACACAGCGTCGCCCGGCAGTTCTTCCGATCGCAAACGATGGCCGCCCGAGGCAATAATGACGGGAATATTCATGTGAGTGGAGGAGATCATTTGTGCAAGATCGAGGCCGCTGAGCCCTCCAGGCATGTCGATATCGGTAATAACGGCGTCGATCTTTCGCAAACCGAGAGCGGCCACGGCTTCGAGCACGTTTCCCGCCTCGACGACGTCGTAGCCTTCGTCCAGGAGGGTATCGACGAGGAGCATCCGAATTAGAAGTTCGTCTTCGACGACGAGAACTGTACGCTGATACATTTGGCAGTCTCCGCTTCCTTGCTCCGCGATAACTCGCAAACCACGTATCCAGATCGCCCCTCAGCCGCGAGTATCTATGAACATATTTAATAAAATGCGAACAGCCTGCTTGGCGCCAGGTCGTCGGCAATGCCTTGCGTGCAGAACGCCGCCCGAGCTCGCCGGTAGCACTGCTGCACTTGATGGAAGCGACGCGGCACCCGCTTGCGGCATGCCACCTGCTCGTTGATGCCATGGAGGCGCTCGTTTTGGCCCGCACGCAACTGGATAAGTCCGTTACGAGCGACTTCTACGGTGGGGCCGCAGTGATAGCAGCTTCGTTCACAGCGGTGATGATGGCCGTCAACGCGAACCTGGAGACCGATTTGGCTGCAGACATGATGCAGCGAACGGAAAGTGGACGTGCAGAATTACAAGCTAGGCTACAGGATGCAACTGACAACCTGGGCCTTTCATGAAGCGAATGGACAAATCGGGAGACGCCACTGTCTTCATGAGGCAGCCCGCTTCGATATTTTCTCCAGCCTCTTTATTGCTTGCTCCAATGAACGCTGCCCGTTGCAGTAATCCTGCCACGCTGTGCTCTCCTTCAGGAGACTAGGCACTGTCCGGATTGTAAAGCGCTTCGGATCGAGGCCTCTTTTGACCTGCGTCCAGTTGAGGGGCATCGACACTGTCGCGCCTGATCTTGCTCGAGGCGAAAGCGGTGCGACCGCCGTCGATGTGCGATCATTGCGTAGGTAGTCCAGGAATATGCGGCCCCCTCGCTGCGCTTTCGACATCTTGATGAGATAAAGATCCGGGTTATCACGCGCCATAGCCTGGCAGACGTCATGTGCAAACGCCTTGCCCTGATCCCAGTTCAACTTCTTGCCCTTTGCCACTGATAGCGGCGTCACCACGTGGAGCCCCTTGCCGCCAGTGGTCTTGCAAAAGCTTACCAGGCCCAGTTCCTCCAGGCGGTCCCGAATTTCACGCGCGCCCTCGATCACCGTGTCAAAGTCGACGTCGGGACCGGGGTCAAGATCGAAGACCAGACGCCCAGGAACTTCCGGCTGGTAGGGCTCGCAATTCCACGGATGGAGTTCTGCTCCGCCGATCTGCGCGACAGCGCCGAGGCCTTCGACACGGTCGATCTGCAGATAAGGCTGTTTGTCCCCGGAAACCTTGACCTGCTCGATCAGATTGGATGTTCCCTGCATCGCATGACGTTGAAAGAATTGCTCACCACTGATCCCGTCAGGTGTGCGAATAATCGAGCAGGGCCGCCCCTTTATGTGATCGATGAGCCAGGGGCCCACGAGCTGATAGTAGCGCGCCAAGTCGACCTTGGTGACAGGGTCATCATCAAGCGCGTCCGGCCAAAGCTCCTTGTTCGGGCTCGATATCAGCACACCCATAACATCGACTTTTGCGCCCTTGCGCGGGTGAGAACTGGTTTTGCGTGCAGGCGCAGGCTTCACGCTCTTTTCTGGATCGGGAACATTGGCGTCATCCGGCTCTGCAGGTTTTTCAGCTTCAACCTCTTTCGCTGGCTTATCCTCACGCAGACCTTTGAAC
The DNA here is from genome assembly GCA_900472395.1 of Hyphomicrobiales bacterium. GTDB lineage: Bacteria > Pseudomonadota > Alphaproteobacteria > Rhizobiales > Rhizobiaceae > Neorhizobium. The sequence continues at coordinate 14,212 of UCHV01000023.1, read as the reverse complement.
GAAGCCTGTCGTACCTGTCCGCCGGCAGTCCATCCCGCAAACTCGATTTCGGCGACGAGTTCAGGTTTCAGCCAGACAATATCGACAGACTTTTTGGGGGCGCCAATTCCAGTAAACGGAGATTTAGGAGCTTGTAGCAACTTGAGCTTTGTCAGGATCCTATTGACCACCTTCTCCCCGTAGCCGGTTCCTACCCTCCCTACATAGACAAAATGGTTGCCTCGATAGACCCCGACCAGAAGCGAGCGAAAAGCACCGTTGGTAAGTGCGTACGCTCCGATCACGACTTCATGCCCTGCCCGGCACTTCGACTTCCCCCAGGTATCGCTGCGGCCTGACTGATAAGGAGCATCGGCTTTTTTGGACACGATTCCTTCCAGAGACAGTCGACACGCAGATTTCAGGACAGCGTCGCCGCCCGTCTCGAAATGCTCGACGAATCGCAAGCGAGGTTCGTCTCCAGCGTCGGATAGCAGTTCGGCCAGACGTTCCTTGCGCGCCGTCAGGGGCAAATCCCTCAGGTCGGCCCCACTTTCAAAGAGCAAGTCGAATGCAAAGAATACCAGGTCGTCGGTCTTACCCTCTGAAAGCGCAGCCTGAAGAGCGGCAAAATCAGGGGCTCCGTTCTCATCCAAAGCGCATATTTCACCGTCGACGATAACGTCAGGCAGTCCCGCGGCCGCCTTGGCAATGGCTGGATACTTCCCAGTCCAGTCCAAGCCCTTACGCGTCTTCAGCGTCACCTTCCTGCTTTCCACCCGCATCTGAATGCGATAGCCATCAAACTTGATTTCGTGAATCCAGCCTTTCGCTGCTGGCGGCCGCTGTAAGGTCTCGCACAGTTGTGGTGCGATGAAATCCGGCGTTGCTATCGCTTTTTCAGCGGATTTGGATTTAGGAGAAGTCTTTGCCTTGGTCGGCCCGCGTGAAGTCTTGCTTCCTGCTGCACGTTCGTCCGCGGCCAGACCTTCCCTGCTATTCCAAACCGCGTCTGCCTGGATCGCGTCTCCGGTCGTCATGAATGGTTTGGGCCTCCGGCCCGTTCCTGCGGTGATCGCTTGCATGGTTCGGCCGGACGCAACTGAGGTATTATTCGCGTCGAGGACGGCTGCACCGTTCTCGTCGACTGAAAATTCATCGTCATGTTTGATCAACAGCCAGTTGGTGCGTTTTTCCCCCTCGTGACTGCGCATACGCACGAGCACGAAGCTTCCGTTCAAGCGATCGCCATCGAGGGTGAACTTGAAATCACCGTTCCTTAGAGCTTGCTCCGGCGTCTTGTCTCCTTCGGGTTCCCAATAGCCCCGATCCCACAGCATCACTGTGCCACCGCCATACTGACCTTTCGGGATCGTGCCTTCGAAATCGCCGTAGTCCAACGGGTGATCCTCGACTTCGACGGCCAGACGTTTGTCCTGAGGATCAAGCGATGGCCCCTTGGTGACCGCCCACGACTTGAACACGCCGCCCATTTCGATACGCAGATCGTAATGGAGACGGCTCGCATCGTGCTTTTGAATGACGAATCGACGACGGCTGGATGCCCGTGTCACCACTTCTCCGCTTGGCTCTGCGGTCTTTTTAAAGTCGCGCTTGGCGCGGTATTTGCTCAGGTTATCTGCCATCACAAAACCTCAACTACGATCGGGGAGACCGAATATCGAATGAGATCGCCGATTTATTGGGGTGGTCGATGTCAGGCTGACGAAACCTCGGAAGCGCCAAGCCCATCAAAAGCGGCCCGTACGGCATCCTCATGGGATGAGACAATGTCGGCGGATACCTCGATTTCGGACCCGAGCGCTGCGTCTGCCCTCGCGTCCTCTTCGACCGTCGGCGCGTCACCACCGCTAATGCTCACTCCGGAGGAGTTGTCTGAACCGCTCGTCTTCACGAAGATATCCGTCCGCTCGACATTGAGCCTTTGAACAAGATGTTCGACAGCCAGGTCTGCAGCTTCGCGGGTGGTAAATTTCGCTGATACGGTTCTCGTGCTCACATCGGACATTTCAACTCCTCCATAGTGATTGACATCGGACCGCAGCAGTTGATGCGGACCGGTGCTGTTATCAGACAGCTTCGCCTTCAACATCGTCAGCCGATCCATTGTTCCACACGAGAGGCAACGAGCAGCGACTTCAGGAACAGAACCCGGCGTACGTGGTTACAATTTGACAACGGAAGATGAGCGAATGGCAAACACAACCCCGCAGGAGGTCGCTTCCGGAACGATCGACCAATCCCAGAGATGGGAAGGGCCGCAAGAAAACAGGCCTCGCGGATATCTGAAGGCCAAGGATGATCCGGACCGCAAACGGGATGCGGTCGGCGAAACCAATTCCGAACCCCGTAAGAAGAGCGTTTCCGACGCTTTGAAAACCAAGGAGAACTGACATGTCGAACCCTGAAGATGATGCCAAAGGTCAGTACGCCCCCTCGCAAGCAGATCCCAGAGCTTCCGGTGTTCACAGCGCCAAGCCGACGGTCATCACGGGCTCCGAAGACGCGACCGTGAACCGCGATCCTCCTGGCAAAAAAGCTGGGAAAGACTGGGACAGCAACTATGATCCCTCTGACCAGAGCAAGGGAAATTTCAGAGGATGAGCCATGGCAATCGGCGCAGGATTTTGCCGAGCCTCACGAGACCCTTGGACCAAGGAAGACGATGCCAGTTTGTAACCGCGACAACTTTCAGGACACCCTACACGATTTATCGGGGCTACTGGCCAAGCCGGAGCAGTGTAACCAAGCGGTCTGGAAGGTCGAGTATCTCAGTCGAAAAGGCTGGCATCATTTTTACGGCATGATACGAAGCGGCGCGAGCTCCGGCGTCGGTCACGTCTACGATCGAATAGAGCGTCGCGCTTTAGACGTACCATTCGATGACTGCGTTTCCGTCGCGCTTGGCTTTCTTACTAACGCATCCATATCGACATACGCGGGCAAGCGCTCCGTCACGACGGACATCCTGGAGGAAGTCGAGACGAGAGGCTGCGTCGATGCGGAGGTCGTAAGGTTCGGCATCGAAGCGAGAACCACGCAATTGGGTGGCCGCAAAGTAATGGCGGTCACGGACATTGTTTTTATAGGGCTCAGCAATACTGCCCAGCAGCGCAGGATTACTGCCATCACTTCGGAAGTTCCATCCGTGAAATGGTGTAGGGATCGCCGGTTCATCAGCGCATCACCAATCCTATCGCCGCCAGCCGATCTTGGCTTTGCCGGGATTTAAGCGCAGCGATTTTCAATCCAAATCACATAACGCTTCAACGATAGGCGCTCTTTCGAGCTATCGTTCAAACGTGATACCGCCGCGTTTCATACGCGGTCTGGTGCCTATGCAATCATTCCCGAGGCATCGGAAGGCGCCGCCGGCGTTTTGCCCTTTGGCGACCGTCGCGAAGCTCTTCAAGCGTCGGCTGCCGCCAACCGCGGCTACGCTCATACTCGCCCGGCTCCACGCGAGCAGGCCACGTGCGAATGAGTTCGTCCGCGGTCGGCGCGCGCCACGTCGCCCAGATGTATTCATTGTCTGCGTAGGGATACAGCTCGGCCACCTCTGCCGCATTGACGAGTTCGCCTGTCAGGTCGATGAAGATGACGATCCCGTACCCAATAGTTGCGACCGGTCGATCCGGGGGCGGCAAATCCCCGCTGGGAAGGCGTTTTCTTCTGCGTTCCGCAGACCGACGCTTCGCCAGCACCTCTTCGTCGGTCCCCTTTCTGGCTTCTGCCCGCTTCCGGCGCTCTTCCGGCTCGCTCCGATTCGCAGCTTCCTCGATCGTTTTCCAGCGATTCTGCAGTTCGTCGTAGGAGGCGTAAGGGACTTCCCATACCTTCTCCTCTCCAGTCCAACGCGCGAACGAGATCTGTCGTAATTCCTCGACCACGGCTCGCGAGTAAGGCGTCCGTATCCGAAGCCCACGGTCGTATACTGACATGTATGGGCTCATAATAGGCTCGAACTCGTAAGCATCGCGCCCGCGTTCCTCAGCGTAGGGCGTTCTCCGGGCAGCCTCGGTCGCCAGCCATCGATCGACGCGGCGACGGGCGGTCGTTCCCGGGACTGTCCACGCCTGAAGAGCGTCGTTCCATCGAGCATTGGGAAAAGTTTCGCGGAAACGCGCCACAGTCATTCGGTCGAATTCAAAGGAAACCGTTTCCTGATCCGCCTGATTGTCTCCGTCATTTCTGGACGCGCTTTTCATTATTAGGGAACGCCCCGGGATGCAGGCGGTTTCAATTGCCATAACGACTGCTTCAGAAAATGGAGCTCTTTCTTACGGCCGCGAACGGCGGCCTTCCAGCACCCCCTGTCGGTCGTGTCCGAAGTGCGCCGAAAAAACCCGGTTGGACACGTTGCGAGAAGGGTGCCTCGGTCTGTGGCATGCGACATGGTAGAATGACGGATGCCGTTCTCAGAACGCGAAGCTCGTGGAGCGTCGGCATCTCTGTATTTCCCTACAATCGATACGCATGAATGAATTTCGTGGGCAAGATTGGAGTTGCCCCATAAAAACCGGACAGGATCAGATTTCTGTTTGACGGTCTAAGAACTCGCGCGGTGAGCGATATCCCAAAGCTTTATGCGGGTGGAGCGTGTTGTAGTGCTCGAACCACAATGGCAGTTGGGCGATAACAGTTTTAGCGCCCGGAATGGGATTGACCGAGACATAATCGCGCTTGAACGTCTTTACGAAGGCTTCGGCCATTCCGTTGGACTGAGGGCTGCGGACCGGGGTTGTACGAGGCTCCATTCCGATGTCCAGCAGCAGCGATCTCGTGTCTGACGCAATAAAGCACGATCCATTGTCAGTCAGCCATTCGATGGGCTTAGGAATATTGATGCGGCCGAAGCGGTTTTCGACGGCCGTGATGACAAGGTCCTGAACATCTTCGCTTTTGATGCCTTCAGTAGTGGCGACATGGGCAATTGCCTTGCGGTCACAGCAGTCGAGCGNNTGCACCTTCATCACCCGATAGACGCGTTTGACGTTCGGCCATGAGCGGCTTTCTTTACGGGCTTTACGGCGTAAGACCGCATGAACCCGGCGGTATCCGTAGGTTGGCATCTCGGAGATGATCGCTTTAATTTCGTCGACGACCAGGTGAACAACTGGTTGGGTTGATTGCCATAACGTCGAGCAACGATGCTCACGGTTGCGTCCGGCTCATATGTCTCCTGGATGATGGCAAGCTTCTCTGCCGTCGACCAGCGACGGCGGCGCTCTGGGCCGGACAGGACTTCTATCTTAGGACGCGGACTCATTAGCTGATGCGATCCATATCCTCGCCGCTGCAAGTTTGAGAGCGGCGAGATAGTTGTCGGCGCGTCGGTCATATCGGGTTGCCAGTCCCCGCATCTGTTTGATGCGATTGAAGAAGCGTTCTACCTGATTGCGCTGGCGGTAGACCCATCGACTGAAGCTAAATGTCTTTTTGCGGTTGGTCTTTGCGGGGATGTTCGCCCAGCATTGACGTTGTTTGGCAAAATCACGAATGGCATCGGTGTCATATGCCTTGTCGGCAAGGATCGTTGCTCCGGGCTGAACTTCACTCAACAGCTTCTCAGCCATAGGGGCATCAGCTGCCTGACCTGCGGTTAATTCCAGGCGAACCGGCAAACCATCGGCATCGACAAGTGCGTGGATTTTGGTTGTCAGGCCGCGCGAACGTCCCATGCAAGGATCGGCAGATCCCCCTTTTTAGCGTTGGTACCATGCTGGTGAACGCGGACACAGGATGAATCGATCATCACGATGTCGCCATCGTAACGCTTTGAAACGGCGTCCAGAAGTCGATCCCAGACACCTGCTTTGCGCCAACGGGAGAACCGATTGTAGAGCGTCGTGCGCGGGCCATAACGTTCCGGCACATCGCGCCAGGACGAGCCGGTTCTGAAGCGCCACAGGATACCATTGATCACTCGGCGGTCGTCAACACGTTCAATTCCACGGGTATTGGTCGGCAGAAGTGGTGCGATGACGGCCCATTCTTCGTCGCTCAATTCGTGACGGCGCATGGCAATCTCCTTTCAAGGCGATTGGATCATACGCCATCAACAAGGTGAACCCCCTTTATGGGGACACTGCCTAGGACTGTGACTGGTCATAATGGGCACATTACCTCGCACACTTGTTAAGTGGGAGATCGTATCCGGATACTTATGGGGCCATTACAAAGATCGCCTGGGGAACGTTCGCGCATATCGTTTGGTGATCGCGTCCGGTTGGTTTTCAATGTGGAAAGGAGAAGGAGTGAACCGATATGGAGAACGCGTCTAGGCACATGGTCGAGACCATTCTGGAAGGGGCTGGATTTTATTCGTGGTCGCTGACGACCAATATGCTTACTGGAGATACGGCGTTCGCTTCGATCTATGAAATCAGCGAGAGCGAGCTTGCCAGAGGTATTCCAGTCGAATCTATACTTGATCGCCTGGTCGAGGAAGATCGCCCTCGACTTGCGGAGCGGATACATGATGTCATCCTTGGCGGCAGGTCATTTGTATCCCCGTAAAGGATCTTGTGCCCGGGGAATCGCGTCAAATCACTGCTGAGTATGGGATCGTGTACTAGAGACGAGAACGACGTACCGTCGATTTACTCCGGGATCGTTCTAGTCGAGAGGGAAATCGAAATCATGCTCGATACCGCAGGGTTGGAAGAAAAAATTGGCTCTGCGATCGATTTGGCGGAGAAAAACGGGCTTGAACTCACTCAACGCTATCTTTCGTTGGCACTTCGTTCTTTATCTTCATCGGGCGAATGAGCCCGCCGCAATTGCCTGAGAATAAGATCGACCATCTCCAGCCTTGCAATAGCCTCAGGCCTGCTCGAAATCCGGTGCTCTGACGCTGCGTTTATGCGTTTCAATAAGTCTGCCAGCTTCTCTTGCTCGTCCATGCAATGCTTACCTTCTGCTGGCAGCTCGTTTTGCCGAAAATCGGGGTAAGTGTATGGCAGGCAGACTAAGTTCCCGTACCGAGGCATCCTGTTTCGACGGTCCATGTCTAATCGGCCACTCCACCAGAGGCTTCTACCCTCATTTATACAACACTCTAAGAACCGATCAATGTGAGCATTTGACAGATTGTTCGTGGCTTAGCCCAAACTCTAGCCGGTTGCGATTGAGCGAAAATGACGCTGGCAGACGATTGGCGGGAAAACGTGTCTTTCGATCCCTCGTTGAGACCACCACGGGAATGGCGGAGCGGCGGCGCTCGTCCACAAGGAAGACAAGCGGCTCGTGCTTTGCTGCTATAACACGGCGACTGCTGGGACGAGCAACTCGCGAGGATATCTGAAGGGCCTACCGCGAAGGCGGCCGCAGCCAGTCCCTCACCTCCGACAGGATCGCCCGACGGATATGGCTTTTCATGAATTCGGGAAAGCGCTCGGCAATCTGCCTACGGCTCTTTTCCGAGGGCCATATGCCAATTGTATCTTCGATTAAAACAGCCGCTCTGACCGTCAGGCCCGGGGGAAGCCGTCGATTGTTCCGACGGGTTACCAAAGTGGCGTTTTCTTGCACTATCCGGCTGACCGAGTTGACGTGCAGGCCATATCGATCTGCCAGTGAGCTCAATCGCTCGCCCGAAAGGCGGGCTGCCGCAATTTCATAATTTCGGTTTGTCACTGTGTGGGAGTTAGATCCAACTGCTAAGCGAATGGGATTCAAGCGAGATGCCTTGCTTTTGAGTTTGCGAGGGGCGCACTGGTGACGCTCGCACATCTTCCGATCCTGTGTGTAGCCTTGCCGCGGCCGTATGATGTCTTGCTTTCTATCGCCTCCTTGACAGCCTCCGTCACCAGACCCTCCGAGGCCTTCTTGTGAAGCGAGATAGATCGGATATTTCGCAGCGAGCATTTTTGAAAAAACTCTGCGACATCGATCTTTATGCCCTTACAGGGTCCTGTTCTCACTTAGCGCCCAAATCTGTGTCAATTTGCTGAGGCCACATCTAACAGTTGTTCGGATTGCTCCCCGATCCGTCTGTGGTTCCATCTGTTGAAGTCGGAGCCCCGGATTTACTCTGTTGCTCGCAACTGCCGCTCCACTGTCCGTCCTTCGCGGCACTATCGCCGTCTGTGCCCCGTGCATTTGTGCCCTCCGATAAAGTATTCGGCTTGCTCTTCCCGTCAGTTTCGCTGGCCTTGTCAGAAGCGTCACCCGCAGTTGGTGCCTGGGCATGGGCCGCTGTCGACATAGCAAGAGCGGCGGCGATGGCAATCACAGAGAATTTCATGACACTAACCTCAGGGCGTTTGATGCTCGTCGAGCAACGAACGGGTTCGACAAGAGTTCCCGACATTCGTTTGCGTCATGAGGAGAGCCCACGACGCTGGCTTTAAGTAAAACAGCCAAGTGAACCGCCGACAACTGTCCAGCAGTGAGCAGGTCAGAGGGGGCACCGAGCACAAAGCCTAGGCCAGAGGACGGGAAGGGCTCCGAGTCGGCAGTTTGACCCGGTTTAGGGCCATATTTTAAGTATCAGGCAGCTTTGAGGCTAACCCTTCGGAAGACAGCTATTTCGAGCGTCCGCAACTTGACGCTATGCGTGACTTGCCAGAAACTGTCGGACAAATTATTGATTTGTCATCGGTTTGGAATATCAGTTGAAGCAACAATTGCGCTGGCTTCTTCCACCCGCGCCAGCCGATCAGCATATCGCCCACATCCATATGCGGTTGCCCGCTATCCTTGACCAGAGTAGCTACGGCGAGTGGCTTGATACAGACTTTCAGGGCAAGGACGCCAAGGTGATGTTGATCGATCGTCAGATCGGCGATGAACTGGTGTTTCATCGGGTCGGGCGCGAGGTCAACTCACCGCTTTACGACGGCACAGACACGAAGCCGCTCGTCAATTCGCTGTGACGTTCTGTGGTTGGCGGTCCGTACGAGCGCCCTATGTTGCCTTTATGGACGGAGGGATTGGAGCATGGTTTATCAACGCGCGACATTGGAAAAATCCAATCAGACAAGCCGCGTCTCAGCCGAAATAGTGGCGGCAGAGAAGAAAGCGCGGCTGGAAAAGACTGATCGTCTCCGGCGGGCGCGCATGGCAACGCTCGCCGGCGTCCTGGAACATGCGGACGAGACTTTGGCGGACTGACTTCCAAAAAAAAGGGCCAGCGAACCCGTGGCCCTTGAAAGTGGGAGGTCTAGACCTCCGGAGGGAACAGCAAGGCGCCCGAGGCTCAGTGGACGCAATCACTGGCTGGCATATGGACACTATTCAATTTCCGAGCAAAGGCGGATTGCCCCCGTATCGGTACGGTCTCCAGCATTTTCAGCCCGCGATAGGCGGTTTAACAATTGGTAGAAAGCGTCAGTGGTCTCGGGCGGCTGATAGCCTGCCTGTTTCCGGACAGCGCTTCGCACCATTTGGCTGGATGCCAGCGAAAGGAACTCAGGTGATTGAACGGACATGTGATCTCACTTTTTCCGTTCCAGTTCATTCTCAATCTTGTCTCGGCTGTTGCCGACTTCCTTGATGGTCTCCTTCACCGCCCCCTCGGAGACGTCCTCCTTGTCGGCTTCATATCGAACTTCATGGTCCTGATGCCCGGCAACTCGAGCGCGGTCCTGTTCGCGACCTTTTCCAGAATTTGACATGACAACTCCTCTACCTGTTCGACGAGCAAACCAGCAGAGGTGACAAACTGTTCCATTCATTGTCGCCGGCGAGAATAATCATGAGAACACTGAAGCACCCTGTTGCTACCTCACGGAGGTAGGCTCTATTGTCGCGCGCTTGCATACAAGTTCGCCAGGACAGTTGAGATCTTACGACTGGAACAACCACTGGCCGCATTTTGAAAGCCGCGCCCGAGCTTCATGTGACCGATCTGAAGAGTGACTTGCTGGGGGCTATTGGTAAATCGGCACGATGATTGCCACAGGCGAAGGAAATATTCACCGCCTTTCTCAGACCGCTTTCATCATTATCGCACGATTTCGCCAGTCAAGGCTGTGACGCGACCTGCCATCGTCCAGTTCCCGACGATCGCCGCGGCGCTGCATGAGAATTGCTATCAGCTTACCAATCCAGCGGACCGAAGCGGTGTGCGTCCCCTTCTTAACGTTCATGAGTTCAAAGAAACGCCCGATAGGCGGCGGCTGCGATGTGAGTATTACCCAGTCACATGCTCCATGTGATATCCCTGATTTGATACCGAGACGGTACGGAGGGAGAGAGCGGGCGCCGGAAGTCTCCTCAATCAGCGATACTCGCTTATCCGTCGATGTTCCATCGGATCCGGTCACCCGCTGGGCGATATGAATCATTGCACATATCCAATGACGCAATGCCAGGGGCGAAGACACTGTTAAGCATTCGCGGAACGTGGATGGTATGGGTGGAGGGTACTTCGTGCCGCGTCAAATGCAGATCAGCCTAAGTCACCGTAATGCGCCTAGCCACGAGGTGTCCGCCCGAAGATCGGACGTGGCGGTTTTCGATCAAAGCCGGCCTCTGCGCCGGGCTTTCTCGGCACTCTGGAACATCGGTCAAGCTGACCTGTTTTGGGTTTCTTTCGAGCCGACACAGGTAAAAGCATATGTAGGTGGAGACCAAAAATGGCCGAAAATCCTCTCAATGACCCCGACCAACGAATGGAATCTCACAATAAGATCGTGAAGTTATCCGCGCGCACGGTGGCCATCAAGTCAAACCGCTATCCCCCGTTGCTACCGCCTGTATGGCGGTAATTCTTGGCTGAAACGCCCGGCGAGTGAACTTTTTGAACAGGACATCCATGGCCAACATATTGCCTTTCAAACGTATCGTTGTGATCAGTGATCTTCAGGAAGGTCCGATCAGCGACGGCCCCGTACCAACGGTTGAGTGGTTCCGCGAACGATGGCTGGAAGGATCCAGAGGAAGTACTCCGCAACGGGTCGAGGCAAGTCAACCTGTTGAAGTCGAGGGGGGCTATATAGAACGCCTACCCCTTGCTGCCTTGAAAAGCGGCCTCGTTGAAAGCGCGGAGATTTGGAGCCACTGGCGCGGCGAGGAGCCGCCGTTAGATTGGACGACGGGCAGTCCATTTTTAACACGACGTGCGTTCAGAATGAATGGTTTCGAAGCGCCGTTCAGTTCCAATGACATGCTCGGTTACCTCGAAGCCTTCGGCCCTCCTGACATTTTATGCAGCTGGGGACTTGGCGTGGCAGAGGAAATTCTGTTGGCGTGCAGAGAAAGCTACAAGATCTACAACTCGATCGACGCACCCGCTTTGCGCATTCCATCGGAAGTGAGCCGCCATTTCGACCTCGTCATAACCGGAGCAGAGTGGCAATCGCATGTCGTGCGCGAACGCCATCCGCACATGAAAACTACCATTATGCCAATCGGACCAGAATTCGCCTCTGACCAGACTTTCAAGCCGCTCGGACTGTCTAAAACCTATGACGTGATCTATGTCGCGGCCGCTCAACCTTACAAACGCCACGATATCCTTTTCGAGGCGCTGAACAGGTTGCCTCGTTCGATTAGGGCTTTATGCGTCTGCGGGTATGGGGAGTTGGCTGGCGATCTTCGCCAACAGGCAAGCGCTCTTGGTATCAACGTAGATTTCGTCGATCCGCCTGGCGTATCGTTCGCAGAAGTAAACCGGTTGATGAACCAGGCCAGAATCGGCGTCGTCTGCGGCATCGACGATGGTGCCCCGGCCATTTTGACCGAATACATGCTGGCAGGTATCCCGGTTCTCGCTAACAGTGAGCTACGTTGCGGCCTTCACTACATTACACCGGAGACCGGACGAACTGCGTCAGCCGACAATTTCCACGAAGTTTTGCGCGAGATGTTGAACCAACCGCAGACCTTTAGTCCCCGTGAATTTGTGCAGAAAGACTGGATCTGGTCGCATAGCATAAAAAAGCTACAGAACATTATTCTTGAAGGTCAGTCGAATTAAATTCACCGCTACGGAACATTGCACACTGGTGTCTGTTTGGGAGCAGGCGTTTGCGAGGTGTTTGATGAATCTGCTCAGTGCGTACCCGCAATCACCCTTGCTCAACTGCTCGAGAAACGCACCTCTTGTTTGCTTTTCTCATCTGAGATGGGATTTCGTGCTGCAGCGACCGCAACATCTCATGCAGCGATTTGCGCACCAGCGTCAGGTTTTCTTTTTCGAAGAATATATCCCGACCGATCACCATCTTCCTTATCTGGAAATACATCCCTTTGAAGGAACCAGCGTAAAGGCTATTCGCCCCCGTATCCCGCATTGGTGGCACGAGGCTGAGCGGGAAGCTGCCCTGTCGCGCCTGCTTGATGACCTCCTTGCGCTTCATCGCGATAAACCTCCCGTCATGTGGTTCTACACGCCGATGATGTTCAGGTTTGCCAAGCATGTGGATGCGGCGGTCGTGGTCTACGACTGCATGGACGAGCTGGCTAATTTTAAACTTGCGCCTGTGCATCTAAAGGAGACCGAGTTCGAACTGCTCGCAAAGGCCGACGTAGTTTTTACCGGCGGCGTCAGCCTCTACGAAGCAAAGAAGGATTGGCACGACAACATCCACCCCTTTCCATCGGGCGTCGACACCCATCACTTCGAGGCGGCCAGGGGTTCGATCCAGGATCCTGCGGATCAGGTGTCGATACCGCACCCCCGCCTAGGCTATTATGGCGTGATCGATGAAAGGCTGGACCTAGATCTGATCAGCAAATTGGCTGCCGCTCGGCCCCAGATGTCGTTCGTGTTCCTTGGGCCCGTGGTGAAGATTTCGCCTGGCGACCTGCCGCAAGCGGGCAATATTCATTACCTCGGGCAGAAATCTTATGCCAATCTCCCTGCCTATCTCGCCGGCTGGGACGTGGCACTCATGCCGTTCGCTCTGAACGACGCAACGCGGTTTATCAGTCCGACGAAGACCCCAGAATACCTTGCGGCCGGCCGGCCGGTAGTAAGCACGCACATTACCGACGTTGTCCGCAGTTATGGGGCCATGGCGGGCGTGTTCCTTGCAAAAACCAATGAGGAATTTATCTTCGCATGTGATGCAGCGCTTGCCCTGTCGCATTCTGGCGAAGATTGGCTTGCATCTGCAGACGCCCATCTTGCGCAATCGTCATGGGATGCCACCTTCCAAAACATGTCTGCCCTTGTTGATATGGCTGTGGCAAGAAATGCAGAACCTGCTTCCCTCCCGGAAAAAGTGGCGATGCGGAAATACGGCCGGGTCGCGGCAGATGATTACGATTACCTGATTGTCGGCGCGGGTTTTGCGGGCTCCGTGATTGCTGAAAGGCTAGCAGCAGACAGTGGCAAAAAGGTACTGGTCTGCGACAAGCGGCCCCATATTGGCGGAAATGCCTATGATCACCACGACGCCGCCGGTATTCTCGTGCACAAATATGGCCCTCATATCTTCCACACCAACAGTGAAGACGTGTTTGCCTATCTTTCTCGTTTCACGGCTTGGCAGCCTTATGAGCACAGGGTGCTGGCACAAGTCGGTGGCCTACGGCTGCCTATACCTATCAACCGCACTACCCTCAATGCGCTGTACGGCCTCGACCTTTCGACAGACGAATCTGCTGCAATTTTCCTGGCGAGCCGCGCCGAACCTTGTGACCCTATCGTAACTTCGCGGGATGTTGTCATCTCACAGATTGGGTCAGAGCTCTACCGGACGTTTTTCGAGGGATACACCCGCAAGCAGTGGGGCCTCGATCCTTCGGATCTCGACCGCTCCGTCACGGCACGCGTGCCAACCCGCACCAATGAGGACGACCGCTATTTTCTTGATAGGTTTCAGGCGATGCCGCTCAACGGCTTTACGCGCATGTTCGAGCGGATATTGGATCACGAAAACATTACGGTAATGCTCGGAACCGATTTCGCTGATCTTAAGGATGCCAAACTGGCAAAGCATACGATCTTCACCGGCCCGATAGACGAATATTTCGACTATCGTTTCGGTCGCCTGCCCTACCGCAGCCTCGAATTCCGCCACGAGACCCATGACGTGAGACGGCTACTTCCGGTTGCGGTTGTTAACTTCCCCTCCGAGGAGGTAAAACATACCCGTATTACCGAATACAAACATCTAACAGGGCAGGTCCATTCAAAGACGAGCGTCAGCTACGAATACGCATGCTCTGACGGCGACCCCTATTACCCCATCCCCCGCCCCGAAAACCAGGCTCTCTACAAGAAATACGAAGAGCTCGCGCGCCGGACGGATGACGT
>UCHV01000022.1 GCA_900472395.1 Hyphomicrobiales bacterium | reverse complement strand
AACCCAGCGAAAACAGCCACTGCGAATAGATCGACACGTCGTCGCCGCTGATTTCGCCGACCAGATCCCAACCGGAATCGCCGACCGGCACCGTCGTCACCACGGAACGCGGCGTGATCGATGCCGGCTTCAAGCTGGCATTGCCGGGAAAATCGGCCAGTTCCTTCGGCAGCGGCTTGCGCTCCAGATCGGCGACCGGCGTGTCGTCATGAACGAGTTTCCATCCGGCCTTGCCGCGCGGCTCATAGCCGGCCGGCAGAACCGGCATGTCGTAGAAAAACAGCAACCGGCCTGTTGTCGGCAATGCCTTGTCGAAACCGGGCTCCTTTGCCATCGCGGCCAGATCCACCTGCGCCATGAATGGCAGCGGATAAGGCTTCACCACGGTATCTGCGAGCAGCTTCTGTTCGACGGCAGCCTTGACGGCCACATCCTCCGGCAGACCGGCAACGCCGGCGAGATCACTTTCATTCACTTCGGCGCCGGATTCCTTCATGATTTTCAGCGCGGCGGCCCTCGCCTCTTCGTTGGCGCGCTTGCGCTCGTCCGCAAAGGCCCTGCCTTCGGCTTCCGGCACCCATGGCGGAACCTGCCCGGCATCCGCGTAAAAATTGGCGGCATCGGCGATAAACTGCTCCGCCAGTTCATGCGCATTGTCATAAGCCGGGCGCACCGGCCATGCGACGCCTTTCGGCAGATCCGGCAAGCCGCCGACCTTGGAAGCCCCGGGCGCAAGCGTCGCTTCGTCGGCGGCCTTGGTGTCGAGCACGATGCCATCGCGTGCCACCTTCAGGATTGCCGCCACGCCGGACGCCGAAAGCCCGGCCTCGGTCAGCCGGTCGGAAAGTTCGTCCCTTGATGCCGGCAAGGCCATGACTTCCTCCCCTTCCTGCGCGAAGGCGGGGATTGAGCTGGATATCGAAACGCAAGCAAGCAGGCTGCAGGCGAGAGCGAGATGGAAACGGCGGGCCATGGGTCGGCTCCTGGTCTGTTCGCGGGGGTCATACGAGTGCCGTGACTCGGGCGGCAAGATCAAGTCGAAGCCGAATTGCGCGCCCAAGGTGACACCGTTGCGACAGGAACTGCAAAAGGTCAGGAATATGCAGCGACCTATCTTCACCGGCTGCACCACCGCAAGGCCGCCTTTTTTTCGGCCAAAACGCTCCCTCTATAAACAAGCCATGGAATCATTTGAGAATTACATGCCGGAAGACATCACCTCCCTGCTCGTCATGGCTGTTATCGCGCTCGTCGTGATCTGGCTGGTGATGTTCGTCGTTCGCAAGCTGATCGGCATCGCCCTTATTGCTGCCGTCGTCATCGGCGGTTTCATGGTGTGGCAGGATCCGTCCCTGCTGCGAACGGCACAGGACACCGCCATCGGCTATTATGAACACTGGCGTTATGGAGCACCGGCGGAAAACGAAGGGCAACGCTGGTAAGGATCACCAGCCTTTGAGAGCCGCCCGTTGCAGCAAATGCACCGGTCGCCTGCTCCGATTACCCTGATCATCCACAGGCGTGACACCGGGCCGCTTGCCTTCCGCCCGCAATTTCCATTAATACAAGCTGCAAGGGGCCGGGAAACCGGCCTTTTGGCGTTTCCGTTCTGCCCATCGGCGCGGCCGCCCGTTTCTTTCACACAACGCTTGCGGAGCCCGTCGGATGTCTCTTCCCGATAAAGCCTTTCCCGTTTCCTGGGATCAGTTCCACCGTGATACCCGTGCCCTGTCCTGGCGGCTTTCGGGCCTTGGCCAGACATTCAAGGCCATCGTCTGCATCACACGCGGCGGCCTGGTTCCGGCGGCGATCATTTCGCGCGAACTCAATATTCGCATGATCGATACCGTCTGCATCGCCACCCGCCATGATTACGTCAATCAGGGCGATACCGTACTCCTTAAGGGCATTTCGCCGGAACTGATGGAAAATGGTGGCGAAGGCGTGCTGGTCGTCGACGATCTGACCGACACCGGCAAGACCGCGCTGGAAGTGCGCCAGATGATGCCGAAGGCACATTTCGCCTGCGTCTATGCAAAACCTTCCGGCGTGCCGACGATCGACACGTTCGTGACCGAGGTGTCGCAGGATACGTGGATCTACTTCCCGTGGGATATGGGCTTCACCTATCAGGAACCCATTGCCAAGGGCCATCGGGGCTGAGCCTTGCACTAGGGCGACAACTGATTCGTCCAAAAAAATTCTGGCCAGCCCTCATCATGCAGGGCTGGTCTTCCAAATGCGCAAGGCGTCTCATTCCGGTACGATAAAAGATGGCTTTCCTGTCTCGCCACTGCTCGTTCGCCTATATCTAGGGGCAGCTGTGACGCCCACGCCACAGGCGCAAAGGCTCTGACGCAAGCCCAACACAATCCACCGGAAAATGTGGCAATTTATCGTCGCTTTTATGGTGCACGGCCGTTCATTTTCCGGCTCACCTCCCGGAAAATCTTCAAGAGCCCTCCTCAACCCTCTGAGATTCAACGGCTATTTTTACTCCCCGTTATCCACAGTCAAAAACCACAATATCTTGTGGTTAAAAAAGTGTGGCAGACCAGCCCTTGACCCCACGGCCGCGACTCGGCATGAATGATCCCAAGTTGCGGCGGCGACTGGACCGGAAATAACGAGGCCGGTTCTCCTTCGATTTGTAGATTTCCTGAGTGTCTCGGGCCGATCATGACGGTCGCCCGGCAACGGGTTTTTGTGCGCGTTCGAATGCCCGCCAATGCGCGTCCAAGGCTGGAAAAATAATCTGTTAATGCTATATTTAGTGTTTGCAGCCAGCATCGGACACAAGATACAGATGGGCATCCATTGATGATTCCCCTGGATCAATCCAATCCGACCGGCTGCCCATGATGGCGAGCGGCCGGCGCTGAAGATTTGCGCCCGGAGCGGCGCCACGAACTAAGGACGAGACCATGCGTATCGAACGTCGTTTCACCAAGCCTGAGACCGGGGCTTATGGAGAGATCGCTTTCCGCAAGGCGGTGAGTGAGATCCGCAACCCGGATGGCTCCATCGTCTTCCGTCTCGCCGATATCGACGTGCCGACCCAGTTTAGCCAAGTCGCCACCGACGTTCTGGCCCAGAAGTATTTCCGCAAGGCCGGCGTGCCGAAATTCCTCAAGAAGGTCGAGGAAAACGATGTTCCTTCCTTCCTGTGGCGTTCGGTTGCCGATGAAAAGGCGCTGAAGGATCTGCCGGAAAACGAACGTTACGGCTCGGAAACCGACGCGCGTCAGGTCTTCGACCGTCTCGCCGGCACCTGGACCTATTGGGGCTGGAAGGGCAAGTATTTCTCCACCGAAGAAGACGCTGCAGCGTTCAAGGACGAGCTTGCCTACATGCTCGCCACGCAGCGCGTTGCTCCGAACTCCCCGCAGTGGTTCAACACCGGCCTGCACTGGGCCTATGGCATCGATGGCCCCGGTCAGGGCCATTTCTATGTCGACCCCTTCACGGGCAAGCTGACGAAGTCGAAGTCGTCTTACGAACATCCGCAGCCGCATGCCTGCTTCATCCAGTCCGTCGAGGACGACCTCGTCAACGAGGGCGGCATCATGGACCTGTGGGTGCGTGAAGCCCGTCTGTTCAAGTACGGCTCCGGCACCGGCTCCAACTTCTCCTACCTGCGTGGCGAAGGCGAAAAGCTTTCCGGCGGCGGCAAGTCCTCGGGCCTGATGTCCTTCCTGAAGATCGGTGACCGCGCTGCCGGCGCCATCAAGTCGGGCGGCACGACGCGCCGCGCGGCCAAGATGGTCGTCGTAGACATCGATCATCCGGATATCGAAGCCTATATCGACTGGAAGGTGAAGGAAGAGCAGAAGGTTGCCGCTCTCGTCACCGGTTCCAAGATCGTTGCCCGTCACCTCAAGTCGATCATGAAGGCCTGCGTCAACTGCGAGGCCGATGGCGACGATTGCTTCGACCCGGCCAAGAACCCTGCCCTGAAGCGCGAAATCCGCGCTGCCAAGAAGGACCAGGTTCCGGAAAACTACGTCAAGCGCGTCATCCAGTTCGCCAAGCAGGGTTACAAGGATCTTGATTTCAAGACCTACGACACCGACTGGGATTCGGAAGCCTACCTGACCGTTTCGGGCCAGAACTCCAACAACTCCGTCTCGCTCAAGGACGACTTCCTGCGCGCTGTCGAAAACGACGGTGACTGGAACCTGACCGCCCGCAAGGACGGCAAGGTCATGAAGACGCTGAAGGCACGCGACCTGTGGGAAAAGATCTCCTACGCCGCATGGGCGTCGGCCGATCCGGGCCTGCATTACAACACCACCATGAACGACTGGCACACCTCGCCGGCAGCGGGCCCGATCCGCGCCTCGAACCCGTGCTCGGAATACATGTTCCTCGACGACACCGCCTGCAACCTGGCATCTCTGAACCTGCTGCAGTTCAAGTCGGCCGCCACCAAGCGCATCGACATCGCCGATTACGAACATGCCGTTCGCCTGTGGACCGTCGTTCTCGAAATCTCGGTGATGATGGCGCAGTTCCCGTCCCGCGAGATTGCCGAACGCTCCTACGAGTACCGCACGCTCGGCCTCGGTTACGCCAACATTGGCGGCCTGCTGATGTCGTCGGGCATTCCGTATGACTCGACCGAAGGCCGCGCCATTGCCGGCTCGCTGACTGCCATCATGACCGGCGTTTCCTACGCCACGTCGGCTGAGATGGCATCGGAACACGGCCCCTTCCCGGGCTTTGCGCCGAACCGCGACAACATGCTGCGCGTCATCCGCAACCACCGCCGCGCCGCTCACGGCGAAACCACGGGTTATGAAGCCCTGTCGGTCGATCCGGTCGCTCTCATCCACGAAGAGAACCCGGATCAGGATCTGGCAGTGCATGCCATGGCCGCATGGGACAAGGCGCTGGAACTGGGCGAAAAGCACGGTTACCGCAACGCCCAGGTCTCCGTTATCGCGCCGACCGGCACGATCGGTCTCGTCATGGATTGCGACACGACCGGCATCGAGCCCGACTTCGCACTGGTCAAGTTCAAGAAGCTCGCCGGTGGCGGTTACTTCAAGATCATCAACGGTGCTGTTCCGGAAGCTCTGCGCACGCTCGGTTATTCGGAAAGCCAGCTGGCCGAAATCGAAGCTTACGCTGTCGGTCATGGCAACCTCAACCAGGCCCCGGCCATCAACCCGTCCTCGCTTGCCGCCAAGGGTTTCCCGGCTGACAAGATCGAAGCCGTCAACGGCGCGCTGAAGGCTGCCTTCGACATCAAGTTCGTGTTCAACCAGTGGACGCTTGGCGCCGACTTCCTCAAGGAAACCCTGAAAGTTTCCGACGAGCAGCTGTCGGACATGAGCTTCAACCTGCTCGAGCACATCGGCTTCTCGAAGAAGGACATCGACGCCGCCAACATCCACGTCTGCGGTGCGATGACGCTCGAAGGTGCGCCTTTCCTCAAGGAAGAACACCTCGCCGTCTTCGATTGCGCCAACCCTTGCGGCAAGATCGGCAAGCGTTATCTCTCGGTCGAATCCCACATCCGCATGATGGCTGCTGCCCAGCCGTTCATCTCGGGTGCGATCTCCAAGACGATCAACATGCCGAACGACGCCACCGTCGAGGAATGCGGCGAAGCCTACATGCTGTCCTGGAAGCTGGCCCTCAAGGCCAACGCTCTTTACCGTGACGGCTCCAAGCTCAGCCAGCCGCTCAACGCCTCGCTGATCGACGAAGACGATGCCGAAGACGCTCTCGAAGAGCTGATCCAGGCACCGGCCGCCGCACAGGCGGTCACCGTCACCGAAAAGATCGTCGAGCGCATCATCGAGCGTGTGTCGCGTGAACGTGAAAAGCTGCCGAACCGCCGTCAGGGTTACACCCAGAAGGCCAATGTCGGCGGACATAAGGTGTATCTGCGCACCGGCGAATTCGGCGACGGCCGCATCGGCGAAATCTTCATCGACATGCACAAGGAAGGCGCCGCTTTCCGTGCGATGATGAACAATTTTGCCATCGCCATCTCGCTGGGTCTCCAGTACGGCGTGCCGCTCGAAGAATATGTCGAGGCCTTCACCTTCACCAAGTTCGAGCCGGCCGGCATCGTGACGGGCAATGACGCCATCAAGAACGCCACATCGATCCTCGACTACGTGTTCCGCGAACTCGCCGTCTCCTACCTCAGCCGCCACGATCTGGCGCATGTCGATACGTCTGACTTCTCCAACACGGCACTCGGCAAGGGTATCGAAGAAGGCAAGACACAGCTCGTTTCGACCGGCTGGACCCGCGGTTACAAGCCGACCCTGATCCAGGGCGGCCAGGGCATCGACCGCGCAGCCGGTGATCCGAAGGGATCGGCCACGGCCGCCCCTGCCCGCGCTTCGGCAACGGTAACATCGCTGGGAGGCTCCTCGTTTGCCGGCTCTGCCGCTCGCAAGCTGGAACCGACAGTCGCCATCTCCACCTCCGAAATCGTCGCCTTCAAGCGTGATTACGAGGAGCGCGCCAAGGAACTGGCCGAAGAGATCGCCGAGGACGCAGCCGTTGCGACCGAAAGCGAACAGGCCGCAACCGCACTGTTCTCCGACAAGGCCGCAGCCGATGCCGCTTCCGCCAAGGCCGAAGCCAAGAAGGTTGAAGCCGACCGCCGCATGAAGTCGATCATGCAGGGCTATACCGGCAACATGTGCACCGAGTGCCAGAACTTTACGATGGTGCGCAACGGCACTTGCGAGAAGTGCGACACTTGTGGCGCGACGAGCGGTTGCAGCTGATCCGGCCATCTGTTCATTGAAGTGTGGGAAAAGCCCGGTTTCGCGACCGGGCTTTTTTCGTGTCTGCCAACGAACAAATAACCCCTCACCAAGCGCGTCCAGCGATCGGCTTTGCCTCTCGCGGACTTGCTATCCTCTCCCACAAGGGGAGAGGCAGGGCGCAGAGATCGCCGCGAGCCTCCCTCTCCCCTTGCGGGAGAGGAAGAAAAATCAGCATCTTAGCCAACGGCTAAGTGCTAGATTTTTCAGGTGAGGGGCAACCGCCTCGGCGATGACCCATCTTGCATTCTCCTTTCAACCGGTGGCTAAATGTGCGCCTGCTGGAGAGGATCCACATGCATCGCGACGTACCGGACAGGCATCGCGCATATGCCAAAGCCATGCGAGCGGATTCCACCAAGGCCGAAAACCTGATGTGGCAGGCTTTGCGCAATCGCCAGATCGAAGGGTTCAAGTTCAAACGCCAGGTGCCGACCGGCGGCTATATTCTCGATTTCGTCTGTTTCGAGGCGCGACTGATCATCGAAGTGGATGGCGGACAGCATGCAGAAAGCCGGTCGGATGCAGTGCGAGATGCTTTCTTCAGGTCGCAGGGTTTTCGCGTGTTGCGCTTCTGGAACGACGAGGTGGAACGCAATCTGGATGGCGTGGTGATCGCAATCGGCGCGAAATTGCGGAATGGAGGTGAGTGATGGTGGAGATGGCAATTGCCCCTCACTTGCGATTTCTAACACTTAGCTGAAGCTAAGATGTTGAAATCGCTTTCTCTCCCGCAAGGGGAGAGACAAAGGCGCGGCGATCTCAGCGTTTCAACCTCTCCCCTTTGCGGGAGAGGTTACAAAATCATGATCTTAGCTTCAGCTAAGTCATAGATTTTGTTGGTGAGGGGCAAGCTCCACTCCCCCAAAACGCCAACAGCGCCGCGCACCCTTTCAGGTACACGGCGCTGCCGCAATCCGATCTAAGATGAAATCTTAGAAGTGGTAGTTCACACCAGCCTTGATCGTGTGATCGCTGACGCTGCTTTCGTTCACAACGCCGGAGGTGACGCTGCGGACGTCGCCGGTGCGGGCGTAGTTGTATTCGACCTTGCCGGAAATCTGCTGATTGAACTTGTGCTCGACGCCGCCGCCGACCAGCCAGCCCGGCTTCCAGCCATCCGGGCCCTGAGCCGAACCGTCACGCAGGCTCGTCATCGTGCCGCCTGCCGTGCCGTAGATCATGGTGTTGCCGAGCGGCAGACCGGCCTTTGCCTTCGCGGCAAGGCGATAACGCTCTTCCAGCTCGCCGCCGGGAACGCGGACGCGGGCATCACCCATATGCGACAGTTCCAGTTCGCCGCCGACAACGAAACCGTTGGTTTCCATGTTGTAGCCGCCCTGAACGCCGCCCATGAATTCGCGATCGCCGGAGAAAGGGTTGCCGTGGCGCGAAGCCGTACCGGCGTGGAGACCCACATAGCCGCCGGTCCAGCCGGACGACTGTTCGACAGGCTCGTTGTAGGACGGCGCTTCATAGGAATTGGTAAGGTCGGCTGCGAAAACCGGACCGGAAATGAAAGTGGCGGCAAACGCCAGGGCAAGCGACTTCTTGATCATGACTGTACTCCATACACAGCCCGCAGATGGTGAATGCGCAGGCGATACATCGGCTTTCGCCACGGAAGTGTTCAATCGGTCCAGCCCGGTCCCCTGACCGCCTTGGCACTTCCGCACCGGTATGCCTTTCATTTTCATGAAATCATAAACAGTCCATTAACCGCGCCTCCTCACCACCCGCTTACCATGGCCCGGAAACCCCGCTTTGCTGGCGCTCTGCGCCTCCATTTCGGCCTCCGCTGAAAGCCCTGCCGTAACGGAATCAATCGCTTGCGAAAGAGCCGGCGGCCACGCTCGCGTCACCGGTCACAACTCGATATTTTTTTCGTGATAGGCCGCATGAAAAAATGATCACCAGACGGGTTCCTGACGCGGTGATGACGAAATCGCGGGGATGAAATCACCCCTTCCGGAAAATAGTTTCAAGCCTAATCAGCCGCCACTTGTAAAATAGTTCACCCCCGTTTCATCCCCGCTCCCGAGACCCATGCCTACAATTGCCCCGTTC
>UCHV01000032.1 GCA_900472395.1 Hyphomicrobiales bacterium | reverse complement strand
GGCTGTTTTCGCTGGGTTGGCCAACGGAAGCAGCAGGCGGCAACCACCAGCTCGGCGGCTGGCCGCGCGCCATCCAGTCGGGCATGCAGGCGATGAGCCAGCTTGCTTCCAACGGCCTTTTTGCCGGCAACGATACGGCTTTCTCAACGCCGGAGGGCAAGCGCCTGCTGGCGACGGCGAAGGATTGGCATCTGGTTCTGCAGATCGGCACCGACGAGGCGACCGGCTATCCGTTTCCCGGCGCGCTTTACGTGCTGATGCGCGAAGAGGATTTGGCCGCGCGCAATTTCGACAAGGCCTGGGTGGTCTACGAGCAGGATTGAACGGCCAGTGAGGGACAAGTGAGAGACAAGTGAGGGGGCTGTCGTGAATGCCACTTCACCCCTTTCCCTTTTCCTCTGCCTCAAAAGGGGAGAGGAAAAGGCGCCGCAGCACTCATCATGCCGCCACATCCACGTTTCTGCACATATCACCGCGACCCGGTCCCCAGCTTTCCGCAACCAGCGGCAGGCAGGTCGCGTTGGCGATCTCATACGCCGCATCGGTGGGAGCAAGCGTCAGAATGCCATCGCCATCGGTGACGACAAATGCGCCTTCCGCCTGATCGAGGCATGTGACCGCCAAGCCCGCATTGACGGCGATGCCCTTGCGGGGCTGGGCCAAATCATGGGCAATCGCATTTCTCAACACACCGACATCGAGCGGCGCGAGGCGTAACGTACCCTGCCAGTCGTTTGGCGCATTGGTGGGATCGACCACGCGAATGTTTTCAAGTGCGGGTGTTTCGCCCTTCAACGGGCCTGCCCCGTGGCGGGTGGTGTAGATGCGCGTCGCATAGGTGACGTCGAGCTTGTCGATGCCGGCCTCCGTAGCAACAGCCAGAATATTGGCGAGCCCGGTATTCGAGCGGGTGACATGCGGGAAGGCGCCAAAATCCTGATCGAGCAGCAGACCTTGCGCGGCCTCGAAAATGACCGGCCCAAGCTGCGCCAGCCGGCGGTCGGGCCAGAGCGACACACGATCGAGCGTGGCATCGCAATCTGCCAGGAAGTGCATGAGCGTGGTCTCGTCGGCAAGCGCTGCCGCCAGTTCATCGGGCAGGGTGGTGATGCCCAATGTTTCGAGGCGTTGAGGCACCCATCTGTCGCGGATGGCGGCGAGGCGGGTTTTCAGATCCGGGCGAAACAGGTCACGGATGGTAAGGGTGAATCCCGGGGTCAGGTTGCGCTCGATGGTTTCGCCGAAGCCGAGCCCGCAGCTGCCGTGCCGGCCGGTTCCCCGCGCCATTTCGGTGGCCTGATTGATGATGACATCGTAGGGCGTGGTGACCATGACGTCGGGATCGCTGGTCAGACGCGGGCGATACCCAAGCTTTTCAAGCGCCGCCAGCTCATCGAGCAGCAACATCGGGTGGGCAACGAAAAACCGGCTGAAATGCGTGGCGGCACCGGCAAACGTGCCCGAACCGACATGATGAAACACGTGCCGTTCACCCTTTGGCGACACGACGGTGTGACCGGCCTGCGCGCCACCATTGCTGCGGACCACGACGGCGTCGTTCGTGGCTGCGGCCAGCCTGTCGACCATCAATCCCTTGCCTTCGTCTCCATAGGCGGCGCCGATGACGGCTTGTGCGCGGATGCTCATGTCTTTGCTCCTCGTTTTGGAAAGGGGCCCGGAGCGATGGCTCCGGGCCTGCGTGACATCAGAAGAAGTTCAGAAAACGCTTCTTGGGCTGGGCCTGCACCGCTTTTGCAACCACGCTGCCCGCATCGCCGCCCCAGCTGGCGGCGACATCGTCGGCGTCGCGGCCCTCGTTGATCTCGATGATCGAGACCACCAGTTCGGCCAGCCGGCGGTAATCCTCCAGCACGTAGGTGCGGCCGGGAAGTAGCGGCTCCCAGGTGTCGAGCACTTTCGACATCCGCATGGCCGCATATCCTTCGCGGATCACGATGTGGAAGACATCGTAATATTTCTGCGCAAGTTCCAGGCACTGGCGGGCGGTGAGCCCGTGGCGCGGGCCTTCGGTGCCAAAGATGCGGGTGATCTGCGGACCGGTGAGGCCATTAAGGATCGGTTCGTCGCCGATGGTGAAGAGGTAACCCTTGCGGCCACGCTTCTCGAAGGCGTCTGTCGTGGTTTTCAGGGCCGCGAGCAGGTGGGCGGCGCTGTAGCTTTCGCCGTCATTGCCGCCACCGCCGCCTTCCAGCCACAGGCCACGGATCTGGCTGGCAAGCGAGATATCCGCCTCGAACTGCGTGGCCTGCAGAGGTGCACTGTCGCAGGTGGCGTCGCCCACCGCCGCGACCATGATATGCGGGTCGGTGACCGGACGACGATCGTAGATTTCCGAGGTCAGCGTCACCAGTCCGTTGCGCATCAGTTCGTGAGCGATCATGCCCATCGAGCCGGTAACATCGGCGGCAAGGATGATCGGGGTCGAGAGCGGATTGAAGTCGCTGTCGCGGCTTTCGCGATAACCGAAACGGGCGGGGTCGAAACGTGGATCCATGCCGGTGGCGCCGAACACTTCCGAACGGCTGCGGCCGTTGACGTGGCGCGCATTGTAATCGGCCCAGTCGGCCGTGCTGAAACGTCCCATACCCATGGCAACACTCCTTTGCTTTTGCCTTCGGTTTTTTCGGGCGGTAGGTGGCTGCCTTTTGTCGGTCGCTACCCTGTCGCTGGATATCGGTATAAACTTGCAAAATGTATTTTGCAAATTGCATGTTGCAAATTGTCGTTTTTTATTTGGGCGGGTATGAAAAGGGGAGATCTGGAAGGCAGGCGAGGAGGTTGAAACTTATGGCGGAAACGGAATTTCCAAGGCCGATCGTGACGGTGGATATCGTCCTCCTGACCTTGCGTGAGGAACGGCTTCACGTTGCGTTATTGCCGCGTGCTGCCGAGCCTTTCGCCAACATGGCGGCGCTGATCGGCGGTTATGTGCATACCGACGAGGATGCGGATGCGGGAGCCGCGGTAAAACGGATCCTGAAGGCAAAGGCGGGCTTGAACGGTATCTTTTTCGAGCAGTTGAAGACCTTTGCCTCCGCAAGCCGCGACCCACGCGACTGGTCGGTGTCGATCACCTATTTTGCGCTGGTGTCGCAGGATGTGCTGGACGAGGCAGGTGTTACACTCGAACTGCGGCCCGCGGAAGCGCCGGGCGAATTGCCGTTCGACCATGCGGACATCATCAAGGCCGCTCTGGAGCGGCTGCGCGGCAAGGGGGCGTATTCAACCATTCCGGCACGGCTGCTGCCGGAGGTTTTCACCATGTCTGAGCTGCAGGCGATCTACGAGACCGTCATGGGCGAGAAGCTCGACCAGAGCGCCTTTCGCCGCAAGATCAACGACCTCAACATTCTGGAAGAGGTGGAGGGCGAAAAACGCCAGACAGAGCGGGCAAGGCGGCCGACGACGCTTTACCGGCTGAAGGCGCCGCTGGCCGTGTTCGACCGGCGTATCTGACCGGGGAGCGTCCGCGCTGTGTTGCCGCCTCAGCGCGAAAGCAGCGTCAGCGCCGTCATCGAATCGAGCAGGGTGCGGGTGACGCCGCCAAACAGCACTTCCCACCAGCGGGCATGGCCGTAACCACCCATGACGAGGAGATCGACGCTGGAATCGGCCAGCCGCTTTTCGATGGCCGCGGACGCCTTGACGCCGCTCGTGTGTTCGGTCCTCAGCGTGACGTTGATGCCATGACGGGCAAGCGTGGCGGCCAGTTCGACGCCTGCCATTTCCGGCATCTGGCCCGACACTTCCGGCGGATCGACGCAGAATATTTCGACGCTTTCGGCGTTCTTGAGGAATGGCAGGGCATCGAACGTGGCGCGCGTCGCCTCGCGCGAACCGTTCCAGGCGATCAGCACACGACGGATCGGCTGCGGCACCTTGATGGTGCGCGGCACCAGCAGCATCGGGCGACCGCTTTCGAAAAGGAAGGCTTCCAGATCGGCCCGATTGTCCGGCCCGCCCTCGGGCAGCTGGCCCTGGCTTGCCAGGATAAGATCGACGGCACGCGCACTCTCGATGACGTTTCCGGAAGCATAACCGTTGGCAGAAACGAAGCTGCGCCATTCGGACGGCAGGTCCTGGCTTTCGATGCGTTCGCGAAAGATCTTTTCGACCGTCGCGGTTTCGCGCTGGGCGGCTTCCTGAAGAACCTGCACCGCGGCGGGATCGGGGATTTCCATCGGCGCGATCAACGGCACGGCGGCAAGCGTTTCGGCATGCACTCCGACGATATGGGCCGAGAAACGGTCGGAGAGAAAGGCGGCGAATTCACTGATCTGCCGGGCACTGGTCGGATCGTCGAGAACGGCAAGGATCGTCTTGTAGCTCATTGAAGTGCCTCCTCATCTGCCAAACGTGATGCCGGGTTTTACCTAGCCGCATCTTGAAGATAGGTGGGTCGCAGGTGGTAGATGGTCAAGGCGCATCACGCGCAGTTGCAAAGGCGACATGTGCCGCCTTTGCGCCTGAAGCGAGGTTCAGGCGTCCGGCGAGGGGTTGGCGGCGGTGTTGCGTTTCCGCAGATCGGCAATCATGTCCTCGATGGCGCGCGCCGCCGCATCGAGCGCCTGACTTTCTCGAGCACGAACGATCAGTTCGGTCGAAAACCGTTGGCCATCGTATTTCGGGTATGAACCGATGCTGGTGTCCGGGTGGGTTTTCTGGATGGCCGCAAGCAACATGCCGATATCGCCTTCGCCATAAGGGCAGGGGATGGCGCGCGACAGCATTTTCGCACCGGTTTTCAGCATGGGCAGAATGTTGTCGACCATCGCCTGAAACACCTGCGGCACACCGGCCATGACATAGACATTTTCGACGATGAAGCCGGGCGCGGTGGAAACCGGATTGGGGATATGTTTCGCGCCTTGCGGCATGCGCGCCATGCGCTGGCGGGCCTCGGTAAACTCCATCTCGCGGCGCTTGTACATCTCGGCAAGCAGCGTCATTGCAGCCGGGTCGTGAATGCAGGGCAGGCCAAAGGCCCTGGATATCGAATCGGCGGTGATGTCGTCATGTGTCGGGCCGATGCCGCCGGAGGTGAAGACGTAATCGTAACGGCTGCGCAGAGCGTTCAGCGCCTCGACGATGGCATCCTCCTCGTCCGCGACGATGCGCACTTCCTTCAGATCGATGCCGGAAAGCGTCAGCAGATCGGCGAGATGGCCGATATTCTTGTCCTTGGTGCGGCCGGACAAAAGCTCGTCGCCAATCGCAAGCATGGCGGCGGTAACAGTGGCGGTGTCTTTCATGGTGGATGCTTTCGGTGGCTGGGGCGCGGACGCGATCTTTTGACGTTAGCGCGGCGGATGCCGAATGCAAGCCACGGCAGGGCATGCTCTTGCCTTCTGCAAAAGATGAACAAGATCTCTCTTCATCGTTCATGAAAAGTGGACACTGCGTGCTGAAACCGTCGTCTGGCCGGGCGGTGCCGTCTCCGTTAGCTTGCCTCCACACAGATGTTACAGGGCTGACCGATGATCCTCGAGTTTTTGAAAAAGGTGCTCGGTGGCGAGCCGGGCGCAGCGCCCACACCAACTCCGACCTCAACTCCAAGACAAACCAAGGAAACGAAGACAATGGCAAAAGTTCTGGTCCTTTATTACTCCGCTTACGGCCATATCGAAACGATGGCTTATGCCGTTGCCGAAGGCGCCAAGTCCGCCGGTGCCGAAGTAACGGTGAAGCGCGTGCCGGAACTGGTGCCGGAAGAGGTGGCCAAATCCTCGCATTTCAAGCTGGATCAGGCAGCCCCCATCGCAACCGTCGATGAACTGGCCGAATACGATGCGATCATCGTCGGTGCCGGTACGCGTTTTGGTACGGTCGCCTCGCAGATGCGCAATTTCTGGGATCAGACCGGCAGCCTTTGGTTCACCGGCAAGCTGGTCGGGAAAGTCGGTTCTGTCTTCACCTCCTCGGCAACGCAGCATGGCGGACAGGAAAGCACCATTCTGGGCTTCATCCCGACGCTTCTCCACCACGGCATGGCCGTCGTTGGTCTGCCTTATGCGTTTCAGGGCCAGATGGGCGTTGAAGCCGTGAAGGGCGGGTCGCCCTACGGCGCTTCCACCATCGCCGATGGCGATGGCTCGCGCCAGCCTTCTGAAATCGAACTGGAAGCTGCAAAATACCAGGGCGCGCATGTTGCCAAGATCGCAGCCAAGCTGGCCTGATCCGTTTCATAGCGATTGAAAGAAGGGTGCGGCAGCGATGTCGCGCCCTTTTTCGTTCTGGACCTCACACCACCGCCACGCTCGTATATTCGATTTCGAAAACGAAACGCATGCGCCCGACCTGCCGGCGTCTGTCGTCCAGAACGGTGATGGCGACATTGTCAGGTGGCGGAAAATTGCGACAGGCAAAGGTTGTCAGGGCGTTCAATCCGTCATTCATCGCTTCATGGGCGTTGAGCGCGTCTATTTCGACCTCTGCCTGTTTGCCGTCGGATATCTGCAGATAGAATCTCGCCATGATCTCTCCGTTCAGTCGGTGCGGACTCTAGACGAACGGGAATGTGGCAATAAGGTTGCTAATATAAGCTGTGGGCGATGGGAGGGTGCGCGGCGAAATGCGCGCGATTTGAAAACCGGCTGTTGACTGCGCGGCTTATGTGCCTGAAAAGACACGTCACGCGGACGTGGCGAAACTGGTAGACGCAAGAGACTTAAAATCTCTCGACTTCGGTCTTGCGGGTTCGATCCCCGCCGTCCGCACCAGCCACCAGATTTCGCTTTAGAAATCATATTGTTGTTGATTATCAGCGTGTTCGAGTCGCCCTACCGCTACAAAGGGCGCTACAATGGTTGCTATGACTTCACTTCGACGTGCCGCTAATGGCGACTGGTTCAGCCGCAAGGGTATACCCGCAGACGTTCGGGAGGCCTACAAAGCGGCTTATGGCGTTTCCCTTGAGGAGCGCTTCCGACTTTCCTCATCTGCCAGCATGGGCCAAGCCAAGGCTGAACTGCGTGATTGGGACGCCACGATCAGCAGCCGCATTGAAGCACTGAGGGCCGCGAGCGTTGGTGCGACAGTCGCCCTCACGCAACGTCAGTTGAACGCCTTGGCGGGCGACTGGTATCGATGGTTCGCCGATCTTCACGCAGAGAACGCTGGGCATCAGGATGATTGGTCGTCGCGCTTTGCCCAGCTTCAGACGGTTTATGACCGCTTCGACATAGTCAGCATGGACCCCGAGCAGGAAATCGGAACTGCTGCCCGTAGGCACATCAGGGCTACGGTGTCCGAGCTGGGGATGATTGCCACGTTCCTAGCCGAGAAATCGGCTGCTCTGGACGAAAAGTCCTTGAACGCTTTCGTTGACACGGTCGAGGTCGAGATAGCCCCTGCCTTCGTAGCTTTAGGCCGCCGCGCTGTCGGGGACTATACGCCGGATGCTCGACTTGCTCGATTTGTTGAGCAACCTGTCGCCACCAATCCGAAGGGTGTGAAGCTGTCGGGCTGGACCTGCTGGCAGTCATTTGAAAAATGGGTCAATGAGCGTAGCCCAGCCTCGGCAACGGTGAGCCGCTGGCGGAGCGTCTTCCTCGCTCTTGATAAGCACTTTGACGGCAGAGACGTGGCCACGATCACCGACGATGAGGTGATAGGATGGAAAGGCACGCTGGTGACCGAGAAGCGTTCTGCTGCGGTGGCAAACGATGTGTGGATCACTGCTGCAAAAACGGTCTTCAACTGGTTGCTTGAAAACAAGAAAGTAACTGGCAACCCGTTCGAGGGCATCCGCATCGCTACGGTCAAGAAGGTCAAGGTTCGGGAGCGGGCATTCGAGCCGAGCGAATGGAAGGCCATCCTCAGTGCGAGCCTTGCGCCGCAGTCACCGCGCCTGAAGGCTGAGAAAGCCGCTGCCCGTCGATGGGTTCCGTGGCTGTGTGCTTATACTGGATCGCGTCCCGGCGAGATGACCCAATTGCAGGCGGCGAGTGTGCGGCAGCAGGACGGTATCTGGATCATTGATATCAGCCCCGAAGATGGCACCGTGAAAGGGGCTTCATATCGACGCGTTCCAATCCATGAGCATCTTATCGAAATGGGTTTCTTGAATTTCGTTGCTGAGAAAAAGGCAGGCCCGTTGTTTTACGATCCAGCCGACAAACGTGTCTCCGCAGGGGATGACCCAACCAAGCCGGTTCGTCCGCCTTATGTGATCGCTCGAAACAAGCTCGCAGAATGGGTCCGAAATGATGTCGAGGTTACCGACCCGAACATCAGCCCCAACCACGCATGGCGTCACACCTTCAAGCGGCAGGCCGCAAGGGTGAACATGGAGAAGCGTTTCCGTTTCGCCTTTTGTGGCCATGAGTCGGACGATGTGGGCGATATTTACGAGACGCCTACGCTGGAGGACATGGAAGAGGAACTGAAGAAGTTTCCGCGCTACATCATCGAATGACCTTGGTGGAAAATGTGCTGTCGATACCCACCGTTACCCCTAGTCGAAATCGATTGTTGGGGTATGATCTTCTCGGTCTGGTTGGGGTGAGTACAGTTGTCGTTCATAAAGTGTGTTTCTGTTTCTGCGGCTTTGCTGGCTTTCGCGATGGATGCCTCAGCCCTGACCTTCGAGACTTCTACGCTCGACGGCAGCGCGACTGCCATCATTGTGTCCGGGGTGTTCGCTCCATCTGAAAATCTGAGCGAATTTACATCCAAGGTTTCTAGCGTTGGCGGGAAGTCAATCTTTGTGATTTTCAAGAGTCCAGGTGGCAATCCCAGCACAGCCATGCGCTTGGGTCGCCTCATTCGGGCGATGGAGCTGACTGTCATCCAGCCGAGAGAGATGCAATGCGAGTCTGCATGCGCATTGGCATTCATGGGCGGCTCCAAGCGCATTGCTGAGACAGGCGCTATCGGCGTTCATAAAACGTCGTTCTCCGACAGTACGGCTATTTCTGTAGATGATGCGGTCTCATTCATTCAGCATCAAACCGCTGAGACTATCAGCTATATGACTGAGATGGGTATCGATCCCAGCCTCCTACAACTTTCCCTTCGCTATGAGCGCGATGACATGCGTTACCTGTCGAAGAGCGAAATGGCTCAATTTCGGGTTACCAATGTCGATGGGAGCGGAGTTGCCCCTAGTGAGGCGCCTCGCGTCGCTGGGGTTCCTGCCCCTCAGGCTACGACCAGCGCTCTGCCTAGCTATCGTATTGCCGATGATGACCCACGTTTCCAAATTCCCACGGCGAAGGCGGGCGCACTTCGAGTTCCAAAGGGAAAAGAGTTCTTGCGGAGCGGTGAAGATCAGGCCTCAGGAAAGCTTATCAGCATGCGCAACGGCGACCGTGTCGAGATACTGGCGGTGGGGGACCGCTGGTACAAGGTGCGTGCGAAAGATCGCGAAGGCTATCTTCATCACAATTGGGTCAAGGTTGACCAGTTCCTCAAGCAACCCTTCGAGAACCGATACATCCAGATAAAGAGCTTCGATAATTTTCCTGAAGCCGAGGCTTTTGTTCGCGGTTCGGGTCTGCCGCTGACTGCCTACCTCGCAACAAACAAATGGTATGCCGTTACGCTTTCCCGGTCGCTGCCAGCATCGGGAGCTTCGGCACTACTCAAGGAATTGAAATCCCGGGGTGCTGTGCCTGATGACGCGTTTATGACGGTCGGAAATACTTACGTCAAAGACGTGTGCTGCGCGCAGTGAACTGGATTTTTACCTACGCCGCTGGCTACCAAAGAACGGCAGCACAGGAAGCTATCGCTGATGATGATTGACCTTCCCGCATTGAAAGAAACCTTATGGCATCAGATGCGGGAAGACCTCGGAAATTTAGCCCCTTGGTTCCGCGACAGCGAGCTTTTGCTGTGCCCGCTTTGCTGCCGGGCGCTACGATATGAAGAGTTTTCCCTAGAGCATATCATCCCCCAGCAGGCTTTGGCTGATGACCCTCCAGATGTGAGGAGTGCTGTTTCCAAAAATGAGCGAAGTGGCATGACGCTGCTATGTCGCAGGCCGCTTATTTACAAGGGAAAACCCGTCCCCGGTCATGGCTGCAACGGTTGGAAAGGACGCTATTACGATAGCTTCTTGCGGGAGTTCATGCGGCCCGGAGCGTCGAAGTCAGAGGGGCTAAGTGTCCGCCACCAGATCGCTGTTTTTTCGGTGGGCTTTCTCGCTCTCTTTCGTCAGTTCGGCTATCGAACGGCGCTCTCGAAAGGCGGGCTTCTGGCTCGGACACAGTTCTTCAATCCAAATCGGTTTCTGCCCGAAATGCCGCTGAGTTGCCAAATGATGCTGACCGGAGACAGCTTAAAGGCCTACGACGTCAGCCGGCGGACCTACTGGAGCGACCCTTTCAAGATCACTGTGGAAAGCGGATTTGCGTTGGTGGTGTTCCGCAGCACGGCCCTGCGCGTTCCGTTGTCCGAAGACCCAACTGTGCCGTTGGCAAAGGTGCTGGCCTACGCGCCCCAGAAGCATACGTTCGCACCGGATTTTGCAACGTTCTTTGATTGAAGCCTACTGAGCTTGGGAGCCTTAGCAGGACACTTCAAATGAACCAGATCGTTTCCCTGAACATCGTCACCACGCTCACCATGTCCAGCCGCGAGATCGCCACGCTGACCGGCAAGCTTCACCGCAATGTCATGCGCGATGCGACGAACATGCTGGTGGAACTACACGGCCTCGAAGTAGCGCTCAAATTTGAGCACTATTACATCGCGTCCAACGGCAAGCGTAATCCCGAGCTTCTCCTCCCTAAACGAGAGACCTTCATCCTCGTTTCAGGCTACTCGGTCGAACTCCGCGCCCGCATCATCGATCGCTGGATGGAACTGGAAGAGCAGCAGGCGAAGACGCAGGTGGTTCCGATCACAGCCCCCAAAAAAATCTCAACGGCTTTCCTGAGTCCAATCAAGGGGTTGGCGCCAACGCATTCACCGGTGATTATGTTATTGAAAATATTCAATTTTGTCCTATTGACGCTACGGCCATGTCGGAGTCTAAGAGCATCGTTCTGGCCGGAACGCATCGCTTCAATCTCCCTCATGGACCCTCAAGATGTCTTTTCAGATCGCCGCTTTCGGCCACCGCATCGAAGTCGTTAACCGCCTCCCGCATGCCTTTTACGTTTTCACCAATCGCCACGAGTTTGCATGGAGCCGGGAAGAGTGGTTCCAGTCACCGTCTGGCAAGTGGCGACACTGGGTCGTTGAGAAGCGGCTCGAAGCTCCGTGCCCTGATGTGGTCGCCTCCAGCCCAGAGGTGACCGCAGGATGAGCGCCGGCTTCCCTCTCTACCTTCGCAGCGGGCAGCCATATGTCCGCGACCTCGACCTTGCCACGGCGCTAGGGATGCACCGCCCAATCGACATCAGGACCGGCCTCATCAAGCTCTACGTGACAGGCCCGATGCACTACGGGTTTATGATCTGGGAGGATGATGGCGGTGTCGCCGTTTCTGTCGATCCATCGCGGGCTTATCTGCTGACGGAAGAACAGGCACGGTTCGTATGCCACTTCTCAACAAGCCGCCGAGCTGATGACACGGCCCGCGCTGTTGTCACCGCATTTGCCCAGCACAAGAGCCTGAGTGTCCTCCTTCGGGAGGCGCTTACGAGAACGATGGGTGATGCCGCTGCTGGCCGCGAGGCGATGTTTATCGACGCGCTGAAGGCTCGGCTTAGGCAGACCGTGAAGGTGCGCCGGTATACGACGAGACGGCGGCGGATGCCTCAACCGTTCGGCTCCAAACGCCCCAGCTTCGGATAGCGTTCTTTCCTCCCTCGTCCCCCTCATTTTTGCGTCCCGGCCTTGGTCTGATGTTGCCTACGTCAGGACGGCTGATCGCATTAAACGACGGGGACGTGGAGCCGGGAACAGGCCTGCCGATCGATTACCCCACCCTTAAGCAAATATAGCGCGCGCCTCGTCAGTGAACGGCACGGCACGATCGTTTGCGTCACCATAAAACCCAGCAATAACGCACCAACGAGGTGCAAGGATTAGCCATGACAAAGACTCTCTCGACCTCCGCCAAAAAGAACGCCATCGAGGCCGCAGTCGTCCCCGCCGTTGAGGAGCTAGACTGGACTTATGCCGACTTTCATTTCAGGTCGGATGACAAGCTCAGGCTCGTCGAAGCAGTGAGGATTGATGGCGAAACGTGGTATCTTATCGCCGACGCTGTCCGTCTTATTGCTGACCTCGTCTCTGATACGTACACGTATCACGTGGAAGAGGACATCGACACCACCAGACTGATCACGCATGAGAGGACCGGAGAGACTCGCAGATTTATCAACGAGGCTCAGTTCGCCCATCTGTTGTTGACATGGTCCAGAAGCTTCGTCGCGTGAACTTAGAGGGTTGGAGGTGAAGGCCACGGACTGCATAACCCCGTGACCTTCCTTTTCTGACCCTCTAGCAAAGGGGCGGGAGCTTTCTGGCTGCCCGCGTGAGATTATACCGGCATTGGTCGCAGTCACAACACCTGGCGAGACTCCAGTAAATAAAGGTGTGTTTTCAGCATGATGCAATCTTTGATTTCAACGCACTTATGGGAAGTACCGTTTTGATCGGGTTGTGCTGAAGCGTATTGATGCAGCTCAAAATTACCCCACCCTTTAGGAGAGGGTGGAATGGAAGACCATCAACAGAATGAAAGTGAATAGAGGATGCTGATGAAATCAGGATGATCTCTATCTGGTTATTCATGGGGATGATGATCGTGAAGCAACCCTAATAAACCAATAGTCATCCCTCATGTCCACCTAGAGGTTTCCTTCACAGCGAACCCTCGACCACCTTCAACCCCGCACAGTCCCATTATGGACGCTCGACTTCCGAGAGTGCGAAAGCTGGTCGTCCAATCTGGATGCCAGCCGTTCTCATGGGTGTGGTGACCCTCGGCCCTCTTGTCGCGACTTCTAGGCTCAGCCTCGTGGTCTGCTGACGGGAGGGCCGTTTGCATTTCACCGCCCCCCCATCTTCACCACCACGAAACCCTGAGATCATCATCATGCACAACAAAACTTCCTGTGGTCGGGAGGATGGCGAAGCTTTGCCTTCAGCCGCCTCGACCATGAAAATCTTCATCCGTCCTACCAGCCTCGACAAGCTCGGTCAGAACTACTTGGTGTCCTTCGA
This sequence comes from Hyphomicrobiales bacterium, assembly GCA_900472395.1. Lineage (GTDB taxonomy): Bacteria > Pseudomonadota > Alphaproteobacteria > Rhizobiales > Rhizobiaceae > Neorhizobium. Next base: position 128,129 of record UCHV01000032.1, on the reverse strand, counting down.
AGGCCAGACGATCATCGAGAAGACCCGTAACCCGACAGCCGATGCTTGCCGCCGTCTAGTCGCTCTAGGCAACTCCGGTCGGCTTGAAGTCTGGGGAAACGGTGAGCCGTTCGCTCGCCTCATCATCCGCGACATAGAGACGGCTTCCGGCCTGACGATCTCCGAGAACACCGCACACGGCCCAAGGGTCGCTGCCTACCAGCCCTTCAACGCATCACGCCTCAACGCAAAGGAAGCTGCCTGATGTGTGACCCACTATCCATGCTCGGCTTTGCGTAGGGACTGTTTAGCAGGCCGCCAGTCGATGCCGGCAAACGGCCACAGAGTCTCAACCCGCTCAACGACGCTGAGCGGGACTAAATCAATTCACCAGTTACTTGTGCCCCGAGGTTCTCCAACGGGCATTTTCCATTGGAAAGCACCACACCCATGGCACTAGCCTACGCACAATATCAAGGGAACGGCTCGACTGGGCCTTACAACATCACGTTCCCGTTCATCTCCAAGGCCCACGTGCAGGTCAAAGTGGATGGTAATCTGGTCGCCTTTACGTGGCTGACCAACACCACCATCCGCCTGACCGCGCCGGCTCCTGTAAGTTCTATCATCGATATCCGCCGAGTGACGCCCCGCGACACGCTCCTCGTGAACTTCGTTGACGGCTCGACCCTCGTTGAAAGCGATCTCGATCTGTCGGCCCTTCAGGTGTTCTACCTGTCGCAGGAAGCGTTCGACCTCGGTGAGGCTTCGCTCGGTGTGACTGAGGATGGCTCGTTCTCCGCACTCAACCGACGCATTTCTAACGTCCTCGACCCCGTGAACGCGACTGACGTGGCGACCAAACGCTTTGTTGAGACGGGCGTGACCTCACAGGTTGTTATTGCGACCCAGAAGGCCAACGAGTCGGCTGCGTCTGCTGGCGCATCTGCCGGCTCTGCGACTGCATCGGCTGGTTCCGCTTCCGCCTCGGCAGGCTCGGCAAGCACTGCGAACTCTCATCGAGCTGCTGCTGCTGTCTCCGAGACAAACGCTGCTGCTTCTGAGGCGGCTGTGCTGGCATATAAGAATGCCGCTGCTGGTTCCGCTTCGGCTGCTTCTGGGTCTGCTTCGGCTGCTGATGCTTCGCGCATCGCCTCTGCTAACTCAGCCGCTGCTGCCGCTAAATCGGCTCAAGACGCCGCGATCTTCGACCCGTCAAGTTATTGGACCAAGACCCAGTCCGATAGCCGTTACCTCGCCAGTACCGCCCTCACGCCTTACTACAACAAGACAGAGGTGGATGCGAAAGTCGCTGGTGTGAACCTGTCGAGCCGCGTGGCGAAGACCGGAGATATCATGACCGGCTCGCTGGAAATTCAAGGCGACCCTTCACTGTGGCTCCATCGCGGAAACGTCAAACGTGCGAAGTGGGAGATGGGAACAGATGGCCACCTTCGGTTTATCGATCAGGGCGGCACGGTTCATTTCATGCTCCAGAACAACGGTGCCATCTGGTGCCAAGAGTTCGGATATCTGAACCAGCGCATCGAAGACCGGGCTGTCGCCCACGCGGACGACAGGGGGTACTGGCGAACTCGCGACTACATGCTTGCGGAGCTAATCCCGGTCGGCGGCTATGTATTCGGACGCGCCAGCGGCGCTTCTGTGGGACCGGGAAACAACTATAGCGGCGGTAGTATCACATACGCCTCTGGCGCTGCTGACAACCAGCAGAACCGTCAAGCTATCAACTATGGCACGTTCACAGCCTGCGGACGTGCGGATGCCGGCACCGCATGGGGCGGTGAAGCAACCCTCTTCAAAAGGATTGGATAATGATCGATTTCAGAAACCCGCAATGGGGTGACGAAGCCCGCAGCTTCATCAATATGGAAATCCGACTCGATAGGGAGGTTAGGGAATATTGGGCCGGCATGCACGACTGTTGGGTGCCATTCTCCGCTTCAATGCTTGACAATGAGGACTACGGTCGTTGGCTTTTTGAACAGGCTTCTGCTGGTCCGGTTGCGGAGTTCACGCCACCTTCTGCTGAACAGACGCGAGCCTCCATGCGTCCGCTCACTCCCCGTGAGTTCCGTGACGCCCTCATCGATAACGACATCATGCCTGATCAGGTCACCGCAGCCATCGGCCAGATCGCAGACCCGAAGACCCGGGCAAAGGCGCTGAACGCTTGGGAATATCCCACTCAGTTCACCCGAACCGATCCTCTGGTTGACCAGATCGGCACCATCTTCGGCCTCACACCTGAGGCGATCGACAAGCTCTGGACCGAAGCGTCCTAACCCAACGAGACAAAATGGACCCGACAAACACCGACACGACCCTTCTCTTGGGCCGGTTGGAGGGCAAGGTTGATACCCTGATCGCAATGCACTCTGCACAGGGTCAGCGTATCGACTAGCTCGAAGGGCGGGTAGCTTCAGGGGAGGTGGCTATTTTGGCGAAAAAATCTGAGACCCCAATCAGATGTAGGGCTTTCCCGGCATCCCCCCGTGTGGCCCTTCCTGCTGCAATTGTAGCCGCCTCGATGCCCTTGACGAGCGCCTAACCTCCTGCAATCCAATGACAAACTCACCGTGAGGCTTGCCGAATGATCCAATCAACAGACACCGTCAGCTCATCGAAACGGGCGCTATATGATGTCTTTCGCCTGCTCGAAACCTTCCGCGAGCTTCGGCCAGACATGCCAATGCAGACCGCCTGTATCTTCCTGCTTGTCGCCATGAAGCCGGGGATTAGCCAGCGTGAGCTGCTTGATCTTATGGACATTGGTCAAGCAAGCGTATCCCGCAACGTCTATGCGCTGATGGCTATCGACCGCCACGGCAAACCGGGACTGAACATGATAGTCCAGCGGCGCGATCTCCGAGATGGCCGCAACACTGCACTTGATCTGACCAGCGAGGGCTGTGCATTCCTCAACCGTTTGCTCGCTGGTGAGTACATCGACGATGACGCAGTGACTTCGTAGGTCACAGCCTTCATCATGATAGCATGACACTGAGGAGAGATTTTCCCTCAGTGTCATTAGACCACGCCCTAATGACTCCCTAGGTTTGTCTGAGGAAATTGTGCCATACGAATGGTGTTTGATTTTTGAGACGGTAAGTGCCATAAGCTCTAAAATATCATTGGCACTATGGAGCTGTCTCAATGCCCTCGACCATCATCGGCTACGCCCGCACCTCGACCCTCGATCAGACCTATGGTCTCGATGCTCAGCTTCGTGATTTGGAGGCAGCAGGCTGTGAGAAACTTTTCAAAGAGCAACTCTCCTCGGTCGATAAGGAACGCCCTGAGCTGACCCGTGCGCTGGACTACGCCCGCGAGGGGGATGTGTTCGTCATCACCAAGCTGGACCGACTGGCCCGCTCCATGACCGACCTCGTCAAGATCAAAGACGAGCTGGAGACCAAAGGCGTCACGCTCAAAATTCTCAACCTCAATATCGACACCTCGACACCTACCGGCAAGCTGATGCTGAGCCTGCTCGGTTCCATCGCTGAGTTCGAGCGCGACATCATGCTGGAGCGGCAGCGAGAGGGAATTGCCAGGGCGAAAGCTGACGGCAAATACAAGGGCCGCGCTCCGACCGCTCAGCGGAAAGCCGACGATGTGCGGCGCATGAAGGCAGATGGGAAGACAGCAGAGCAAATAGTTGTGGAATTAGGCATCAGCCGGTCGAGCGTTTTTAGGGTGCTTCGGGCGGAATAGTTGCGCCTGTGTTCGTCATGGGATGATTATGTGTTTTCGACATATGCCCCATTCAAAGAAGGTTACGATGTCCTCCTTACCCCTGCGACCTCTTCAAGTTTGGCTGTCATCGGCGGCGAAGACAATCAATCGCCCCATACGTGGCGTTTTTCGTATCGAGGTAATGCCCGCGCTGATGGTTGAGCAAACCCTGCAGTTTCTCCATCAACACAGCAATAGTACTGCGGGAGTGGTGCAGTCGATGTTGCCGTTCATCGAAGGAAGTCGCTACTGGCACGACAACGATAGCGCCCTTTTCTACGAGGCGTCGTTTGATTGCGCCGAAACGCTGTTTTCATATGACGTTCGCACAATCTACGATCTTGTAAGGGAACTGGAATTGCACACGGACGTCAACTTTACGATAGTAAAGATCGTGTTCTTGGCTGATGTCGGAACCGGCCCAAACCTTCCTTTGCTCGTTGCCGAACGAGAAGCAATCTCAAGGGGGATAGGGTTCGAGATTGAGGAGCGTGGGATGGTTGCAAACTCCCTTTCCAACGGGGAGTTGAATTGGACCGATAGAGCAAAGACTGCCCAGCAATACTATTCGACCGGAATAGGGCTGTTAGCGCTTGAGGATCAAATCTCTGGTCTAATTGATGCTGCCTACATGCAGTTCTACTTGGCCACAGAAGCCATTCTTGAAGCGTATGTAGATGGTAAGGCCATAGAAAAAGGCACTCGCATGTACGGCTCTCGCTTTAATGAAAATATTCAAGCAGCAGTGAAGCGTGTGTTTCTCGTTAGGAACAACTATTTCGGTCATGCTGGAAAGGTGCGCCGGTCAGGACAGCTATCGAACGACGCCATGTTTGCTATAGCGAAGCAAACTCTCGTGGCGCGCTGGTGTGCCAGAGCCCTTATTGAACTGGAGGTCGCCGCCGACATAGTTCATCGTGAGATGCGGCTGTATCCCGGTCATGGCCAATCATTCGCCTTCTATGGGGACGCAAACCAGCTAGATGCAGAATTTGCACTGCCGAACTGACTTTCACGACCCGGCGTTACGTTTGCGGGGATTGTTTCTCCCACGCCTGTAGCATCGCCTGAATTTGCGGCTGTACCCGCTGCCTCGCAGTTTCGCGCTCGACGCCATGTAGCAACAACGTTTCATATTCTGTCATCAGATGCCGCAAAGTGCTTTGCATGACGATGCCCACGGTCCTGCCGAGCTTGGCCCCTTTCCATTCCCTGCTGGCCACCTCGTCGGCGATATATTCGATTGCGAAGTCAGGGCAGCCGGGATGCTTGGCCCGGATATGCTGAGCGACAACCTCGAACGGGTATTTCGAGACGCGCTCCTTTCGAGGTGTCTTCGCCATGGCCAATCGTCAGTCGCAGACGGTGGGATTGGTACGCCCATCCCAATCGGTGTAGCAATCTGAGTTGGACATCGCCTTCATCCTCCCGCCAATGCCGGGTAGGCGCTCGAACGTTCCCATCACTGTAGCCGACAAAGCTATGACGCAAATACCTACGACCCACCCCAACCAGCTTCGGCCAGTGTGTTCAGCGATGCGGATGCCACTCCACACGGCCACTGCAAAAGAGCCGAACATAGTCCCATACCTGAATATCAACGCAAGGAAGTTCTCAATGAAGGCCAAAGGGTCACCTTCATGGAATGCTGGACCTAAAGAGGAAAGAGCGAAGATGCCGCAAATCGCGGTGGTCCACTTTCCCCAAGTAGGCAGGTTCCACCACCAATGCTGAATAGTTCCGAACACGGTTGCCCCCAGAATGCTTTTGCCACACATTCGGATAACGCGTGCAGGCGAAGGGACGCAAGCTGTTAGCGGCATTAGGGGGGAGCATAAATGGGGCCAGATTTCACGAAGCCGACAGTTGACGTGCTTGCGCGGCGAGCGCGTTTTCAATGTTCGAACCCTGATTGTGGGGTTCATACGGTCGGACCAAATTCTGCAGAGGACAAAGCAACTACATTAGGTGAGGCGGCTCACATTTATGGAGCCAAACCCACCTCTGCACGCTTCGACGAAACTATGTCGGATGCTACAAGGGCGTCGATAACGAATGGCATCTGGTTATGCCGAACCTGTCACGGTTTCGTCGACAGAGATGGCTTGCGGTTTCCTTCGGAGCTGCTCTTTGCTTGGCGTAAGGCCCATGAGGAACGCGTCTCGATGGAGTTAGGTACGAGAGGAGAGCGTATTCGCTACGAGGTGGAGAAGGCATCAATCCATTTTCTCGAAGGATACCCTCAAATCGTCCAAAGAATTGCCACCGACAAGCCGATCGGGTGGGAGTGGCGTTTGGCAGCTGAGTTGCTGCGGTATCTTTCCAGTCCTCATATAAAGCGCTTCAACAATCTACTTGCGGGGCATTATTATCGCCCGCATCCACGTATCAGGAGCGATGAATTTCCGGGCTGGTTGAGTGGCAGAACGCATGTGATGTCCAATCTGATTGCCCCTCTCATCCCTCTGTTTGAGCGCCTTAATGTTGCCTTCGGTCCCCCGGGGCACAGCGGAGACATGGAAGAGATACACGACGTTTGCCTATTGCTGGCTGACATGATGGGGGAAATAGTCAACCACGAAGAAGGTTTACGGCTCACCCAAATTCCAGAGGAGGGAGAGGAACTTCGGCAATTGCTCATCGACGCGCTTGGTCGCAATCTCGTTGGTCTGGCGGAGGTTTCCAGCAAGCTTGATGAGGCAATTTCTTTGATAGGAACAGATCACGGAGGCACGAAAGAGGAGCCTCACATATTTGCTTGGACAGTTAAATTCGAACTGCCGGTCGATTTTGTTGACGCGTACGCGGCAGGTTATCGTGGTTATGAACTCGATATTGGCCGGTGATCAAATTCCACCAATTGCTGAACGCTACAAAGACCGCTACAAAAGCCTTAAAACGCGATGAGAAAAACGCTTTTAAATCAACAATTAGGAGCGCCGGCCTCGGTCCCCCGCCGTCCGCACCAGATTTTGCGTTTTTCTACTCAGAGTTCAGAGTTTTCCATCTCTCTACGCGCAGCCTTCGCCAGAAAGCCGGACCGGGTTAGGCCGTGGGTTTGCGCGTAGCTGTCGATGTCGTTCAGTACGTCTTCCGGCAGTGTGATATTGAGACGGACAGATCTGGAGGTTGGCATTTTCACGGAAACCAGAATTGCGACGCCGTCACGGTTGGCCGGATCGGCCATAATCGCTTCGAGGCTCGAGGGTTCCGGAATTGGATCGCCATCTGCAATCATGCCCTCAACGTGGAGCGCCAAAGCTTCGCTTGCCATTCGGCGTGCGTCATCAAGGTCGATGCCGGCTGTAGCCACTCCCGGAAGATCGGGAAAAGAAACGCCGTAATCGCTATTCTCTTCCTTGTGGATCAGTCCGATAAAATTGCGCATACTTTACCTCAATTTCAGTCCGGCTTGTTTTTCGATGCTTTTCAGCGTTCCGACGGGCATGTCTCGTTTGGGATGCGGGACAGTAACCCGGCCAGGTTTCGTGGGATGTTTCAGCTGCACATGACTGCCTCTGACGGTGACCTCGTGCCATCCGTCCCGTTTTAAGGCCGCAATAATTTCGCCGCTTCGCATAAAGGCGACAATACACATAAGTGTGTATTGTTCAATCGGCAAGAAGCGCCCGAACCGTACCGCTCGGTTCGGAATTTCCCTTTTGTCTTTTCCGCCGTTGTGGCATAGCCGCTGCAACACGGAAGTCGTCAGGGAGTGCAGGTCTTGGATAAAGTCGCGGTTGCGGATGCGCAGGTGGCCATGCGGGAAATCTTTCCCGAAACGCCGTTGCAGCTTAACGAACATTTGAGCCGTCGGTATGGCGCCGAAATCTGGCTGAAGCGCGAGGACCTGTCGCCCGTTCGTTCCTACAAAATCCGTGGCGCCTTCAATTTCATGCGCAAGGCTGTGGAGGCCCATGGCCGGGATCGCGTGTTCGTCTGCGCTTCGGCCGGCAACCATGCGCAGGGCTTTGCCTTCGTCTGCCGTCATTTCGAGGTGCAGGGCGTGGTCTTCATGCCGGTGACGACGCCGCAGCAGAAGATCGACAAGACCCGCATGTTCGGTGGCGCATTCATCCAGATCCGTCTGGTTGGCGACATTTTCGACCAGTGCTATGCGGCGGCCCGCGAGCATGTGGAGACGACCGGCGCCATGATGGTGCCGCCGTTCGACGATGCCGATATCATCGAGGGGCAGGCGACTGTTGCCGGCGAGGTCATGGACCAGTTGCCGAGCGGATCTGTCCCGGATCTCGTTATCCTGCCGGTCGGCGGTGGCGGACTGGCATCGGGCGCGACCGGTTTCCTGAAGGATGTCGTGGCGCCTGAGAACTTTCTGTTTGTCGAGCCGGAGGGTGCACCGAGCCTGAAGAAGAGCCTGTTGGCCGGTGAGCCGGTGACGCTGCCGAAAGTGGACAACTTTGTCGATGGCGCAGCCGTCGCGCGGATCGGCACGCTGAACTACGAGCGCCTCAGCGGCTTTCCGCCCGAACAGGTGAAGCTGATCGCGGAAAACGCCATCTGCGTGACGATCACCGAAATGCTCAATCTCGAAGGCGTCGTTCTCGAGCCGGCGGGTGCCCTGTCGATCCGGGCGCTGGAGGAACTGGGCCCGGACAGACTGGCGGGCAAGACCGTGGTCTGCGTGGTTTCGGGCGGCAATTTCGATTTCGAGCGCCTGCCAGATGTCAAGGAGCGCGCCATGCGCTTCTCCGGCCTCAAGAAATATTTCATCCTGCGCCTGCCGCAGCGCCCCGGCGCATTGCGCGATTTCCTCAACATGCTGGGGCCGGACGATGATATTGCGCGTTTCGAATATCTCAAGAAGTCCGCCCGCAATTTCGGCTCGATCCTGATCGGCATAGAAACGACCGCGCCGGAGAATTTTGCCGGCCTGTTCCAGCGTTTCGAGGGGGCCGGTCTCGGTTACGAGGACATCACCGAAAACGAAATCCTCGCCAACCTGATCATCTGACGGTCCGGGCACCTTGCGGAAGCCGCATCCGTGGCTTCCGGCATCATCACGAATATGGTAAGGCAACCGTCATGGCTTCTTTCTTTTCCAATATCCTTTCGATGTTTTCGTCCGGTGATACGCCCAAGGCCGCTGCCGGCCCGGCTGTCGAGCCGCAGGAACATGCCGGCTGCATGATCCACCCGGCACCGATCAAGGAAGGCAGCCAGTATCGTCTGGCTGGCCGTATCGAAAAACAGGTGGGGGATGCCGTGCTGGTGCGCACCTTCATCCGTGCCGACATGTTCACCTCGATGGACGATGCGGTTGAAAGCACGTTCCGCAAGGCACGCCAGATCATCGACCAGAACGGCGCATCGCTGTTTTCCGATGGCGCGCCGGAACGTGCGGCATAAGGGCTGACGCTGAGTCTGCTGCCGTAACGTAAGCCATTCTCCGCTTTCACGAAAAAGTCAGCGACGGTCTTGATACCGTTGCTGAAATCGTCGGCGGCTGCGCTTTGGCGATCACCTAAAATTAAGTCCTTGCAGCTACCTTCGGCTCATCTTGCCATTTGAGTTGTCGGTCCGCTGATGCGAACACGTTGCATACATATCGGCTGGTTCGCCCTCAGCCCTCTCGTCTGTCTCGTGCCGCAGGTTGTTCTGGCGGCAGGTGAGGCGACTGTTTCGGCATCGACCAGTTCCATTCTGACCGATTTTTACTGGGCACTCGGCGCAGGCGCCTTTGCATTCGCGTTCATCGGCTGGCTGATCCCCGGTAGAAAAGTATTGTCTCTGGCGGCCTTCCGGCGCGGGGCATCGAGAATGGCTGCCCGTCTTGACGATGGCGAACGCGTGGCCGCGCTTGCCAGCGCGACATTCGAGGGCATCATGATCCATCGGGACGGCATCGTCGTCGATGGCAATCCGCAACTGGCGAAATTGCTGGGCCGCCCGCTGAACGAATTGCCGGGCACCAGCATTTTCGATTTTCTGCACGACGGCCCAAATATCGACGTCGCCACCGTGACCACGTTCAACGACGATACGATCCACGAGCTCGTATTGTTGGCCAGTGATGGCGAGCGAATTCCGGTGCAGGCGCGCGGGCGTGATATGGTCTATCGCGGCCAGCGCGTACGCGTCGGCTGCATCGTCGATCTGCGGGATCGCAAGGAAGCCGAAAATCGCATTCGCCATCTGGCGCAGCACGATTTCCTGACGGGATTGCCGAACCGCGCTCTTTTTGCCGAACAGGTCAGCGAACTCAGCCAGCGCGGCGCGAGCTTTGCGATAGCCATGGTCGATATCGACCGGTTCAAGGATGTCAACGATATCCACGGCCATCAGGCCGGCGACACCGTGATCCGCGAGACTGCGGCGCGTTTGCAGCGCGAACTCGGCCCGCATGATGTCGTGGCGCGGCTGGGCGGAGACGAATTTGCCGTCATCCTGACGCGCGCCTGCTTCAATACCCAGATAGAAGATTTCGGGCACCGCGTTCTGCGCACGATGGCGGAGCCGATAGAGCTTGCAACCGGCGATAAGGTGCAGGTGGATGTCAGCATCGGCGGCGCTCTCTGCCCGGAACATGCCGGCGATCTCGACGGGCTTGTCGGCAAGGCCGATATCGCGCTCTTCCATGCCAAGCAGGAAGGCCGCGGCACCAGCCTTGTTTTCAAGCCAGGCATGAATGAACTGATCGAAAAGCGCAGGGCGCTGGAGGCCGATCTCGATCTCGCCATCGCGCGTGGTGAATTCGAGCTTTACCTGCAGCCGCGCGTGACGGCGGCGACGGCCGACATCGTCGCTTACGAAGGATTGCTGCGGTGGAACCATCCGCATCGGGGGCTGGTGCCGCCGGGAGATTTCATTCCGGTCGCCGAAGCCTCGGGCCAGATCGTGGCGCTCGGAGAATGGGTGATCGGCGAGGCATGCCGTCTCAGCCATTCCCTGGAAGGGCGGCGTATCAGCATCAATCTCAGCCCGCTGCAGTTCCGCGACAGGCAGTTCGTTCGCCGCCTTGCCGAAACGCTGCGCGTGACAGGCGCCGACGCGTCGCAGATAGAGCTTGAGATTACGGAAAACGTTCTGATCGAGGACGACAAGCGAGCATTGCAGGTGTTGGGCGATCTCAAGCAGATGGGCTTCGACGTTGCGCTCGACGATTTCGGCACGGGTTATTCGTCACTCAGCTATCTCAGCCGCTATCCGTTCGACACCATCAAGATCGACCGCAGCTTCGTCAGCAATCTCGGTGAGGTGGATAGCGCTCAGGTCATCGTGCGGTCCATCATTGCGCTCGGCAACGGGCTCGGCATGCGCATCGTCGCAGAAGGCGTGGAGACGATAGAGGAAGCACTGTTCCTCACCCAGGCCGGTTGTGACGAGCTGCAGGGGTATCTGCTCGGGCGGCCGGTGCCGGTGGATGAGCGGCTTGCCGAAGTGCGCCCGGTGATTGCCATGCAGTTGCAGGGAATGGCGGAAGCGGCAAGGCACAAGGGCCTTCATGTCAACCACGCCCCGGCTTATGTTCCCGAACGCAAGCGCGAAGCCGTCTGATCGCGGCTTTCACAGAAATCTCTGCACATGAAAATGGCGACCGATCTGCATCGGTCGCCATCTGTATTTTCAGCGGTGGATTTTCTGATCAGGCAGCCTTGGCCAGCTCGTCGGTGCGGGCAGCGGCAGAGGCGATGGCCTTTTCAAACGCTTCCGGGCCGAATGCCGTGCCTTCGACATAGATGACTTCGACATCGGTCATGCCCATGAAGGCAAGAACGGTCTTGAGGTAAGGGACGGCGTGGTTCATGGCGACGGCCGGGCCGTTGGAATAAACGCCTGCAGCCGACAGCACGATGTAGACCTTCTTGTTCTTGGCAAGGCCTTCCGGGCCTTCTGCCGTGTAACGGAAGGTCATGCCGGCGCGGGCAACCATGTCGATCCAGGACTTCAGCGAGGAATAGATGTTGAAGTTGATGAGGCCGGTGGCGAGGACGATGGTGTCGGCAGCCAGCAGTTCATTGGTCAGCGTGTCGGATTCGACGACGGCTGCGGCTTCTTCCGGCGTGCGGTCTGCCGGCTGCTTCTTGATGGCCGAAGTGGTGACCGGGTCGAGATGCGCGATCGGCGACTTGCCGAGGTCACGATGTGCGACGGTTGCAGCCGCATTGTTGGCCTTCAGCTTATCGACGAATTCGGTAGCCACTTTCGTCGAGAGCGAATCGGCGCGCGGGCTGGAAGTGACGAGGAGGATGGACGACATCGTGGTAATTCCTTGATCGGATTGCTGTTGTTCGTTTGGAAGGCGGGCAGGGAGGTTCCGCCTTCTGTTGAGGAGACAAATAGGCGTGGACACCTATCGAGAGAACCGGGATAATGTCGAAGCTTGTTATCTAGGAAATGGATAGGTCGCATGGACGCCAATCCCACGCTCGATCAATTGCAGGTTTTTCTCTCCGTCGCCGAAACGGGAAGCTTTTCCGCGGCAGCGCGCAGGCTTAACCGTGCGCAGTCGGTGGTCAGCTACACGATCGCCAATCTCGAGGCGCAGCTGGAAATGGTGCTGTTCGATCGTGCTGGCCGCCAGCCCAAGCTGACGGAAGAGGGGCGCGCCATGCTGGCAGACGCTCGCCGCATCGTCGCCGACCTGCAGTTGATGCGGGCGCGTGCCAAAAGCATCAGGCAGGGGCTGGAGGCGGAACTGACCATGGCGATCTCCGTCATGGTGCCGGCCGATGCCGTGGTCGTGGAACTGCGGGAGTTTCGCGCCCGATTTCCATCCGTATCGCTCAACCTGCATGTCGGCGAGCTCGGCATGGTGATGGACATGGTTTCGTCCGGCCGCGCCGATATCGGACTTGGCGGGGCGATGCTGAGCAAGGACGACACCCTGGTGGCGGAGAAGATCGGTCATTCCTTCATGCTGCCGGTGGCGGCATCCGACCACCCGCTGGCGCAGATCGACCGGCAGCTGACGCTTGCCGACGTGCGCGAGGAGGTGCAGATGGTGGTAACCGATGCCTCCGGTCTGACCAATGGCCGCGATTTCAACGTCCTGTCGTTCAAGACCTGGCGGGTGAGCGATATCGCCACTAAACACCAGCTGATCAAGGGCGGGCTTGGCTGGGGTGGCCTGCCTGCATCGCTGGTGCGTCACGATCTGGCCGATGGCAAGCTGGTCGCTCTGAAACTCGACGCCTATCAGCAGGGCGAATATCCGCTTTATGCCATGCACAAGGCATCGCATCCGCTGGGGCCGGCGGCATCCTGGCTGGTGGAGGCCTTCAAGGTGCGGCTTTCAAACTGCCCCAACCACAAGGATTTTTCGGAAATCCTCGGGTTGGACGAGCCTCGGCCGCTTCGACTGGCGGCGGAATAGGGTACCGCCATTCTTGACGAGCCCATTGTCTATGGTAGGTATGCAAGACGGTCTGCAGTTCACCGAGGCGTTGCCGTCCCGCAAGGGAAGCTAAACCTGCTTATTTTCTCGTGTTCAGCACTTATCCCGTGCCGAAATCGACAAGACGGCGACCATCGATACCTCATGTCAGGAACGGCGCATCGAGGGTAAGTCATGTCCAGAACCATCATTCCGATGGAAATTTCCGATCTTTCGGCTTTTGCCAAATCCGTGCGCGAAAAGTTTTCGGCGCTCGATCACAAGCCCAGTCATGTTGAGGTTTTGAATCTGCTGTCCAAGGCGGCAGGTTTTCGCAATTTCCAGCACCTGCGCGACAAGCATCAGCGCACCGAGGTTATCCAGGCCTGGAGTTTGGAAGCCCATCCGGTGCCGCAAACGGTGGCCGATGAAACGCGGGTGGGCCGCACATTGCGCCTGTTCAACAGCGAAGGACTGATGATCCGCTGGCCGACCAAGAGATCGCAGCAGGAATTGTGCCTGTGGTATCTTTGGTCGAAGATACCGAGGGACAGATTGTTCTCCGAACGCGAGATCAGCGCCTTTCTCGACACGCTGCACACGTTTGGCGATGCGGCGCTGCTGCGCCGCGACATGGCAGATCTCGGGATGATGCGGCGCAACCGCGACGGCAGCGATTATCGCTGGATGGACAAGGTGCCGCCGCCGGAATTGGCGTTGCTTTTACAAAGGATTGCGGAGAAGGCGGCGATACCCGCCTGATCCTCTAACCAATCGGTGCTGGCAATTACTCGCCCGGCACCGGCTTCGGTTTGCCATCCTCGTCCAGCGCCACCATGATGAACGTGCCGGCCGTTACCTTTTCCAGCGCGCGGTGGCGGGCGCGTTGCGCCCATGCTTCGACTGTCAGCGTGATCGACGTACGCCCGACTTTTGCAATCTGCGTGTAGATATTCAGCGTATCGCCGATTTTCACCGGCAGTTCGAACGCCATTTCCTTGACGGCTGCCGTGACGACGCGGCCATGGGCGCGTTCGGCGGCGCGGATGCCGCTTGCAAGGTCCATCTGTGCCATGACCCAGCCGCCAAAAATGTCGCCCGCCGGATTGGCGTCGGCAGGCATGGCAAGCGTGCGGAGCGTGAGCTCTCCTGCTGGTACGGATTTGGCGGTGTCGGTCATGTTGTTGTCTGGTTCCATCGTTGGGTATGCGGCGCGCGACGTTAGACGCGTTTGATATTGACGGCAATCCCGGCAAACCTGGTGGCCTGAAACGGAGCGTCCTGGCATCGCTGTCCCGATATGACCTTGAAACGGCCTTGATCGCTCAAGGTTTCATTTACCAAGCCCGCCTAGAATCCGACAGAGTGGCGAATCTGTCACGAAGAACGGACGACCTCTTGGACAGGTAAGGCATCTGGTATGGCGTATGCTCTTTTCTGGCGGCGGGTTACGGCTTCGCTGATGATCTCGACAATGCTGACGGCATGTTCGGCCGAGGGGCTCGTGCCGCCGGTCGGTGTCGATAGCGGTACGCGTGTCGGCGCCATTCGGCCGATGCCGCCCGCGAGTATGCCAGCCAACCAGACCTATGGCGGAACGTCGTCGCGGTCTGCCCCCATGCCGCAGGGCAGCGTCCAGAACGGCCAGTCCTACGGTTACCTGCGCGAACCGGGCGTCAACGGCAATCCCGGCTCATCCTACGGAGGGTATGGCGCGCAAAACGGCGGCATCGCCCGTCAGCCGATGCCGGCCGCCACCGGTAACGAACAATGGGGTGGCCCGATGCCGCCCGAACAGGCCGACCCGTATTCCCAATCGTCCTCAAGCCATGCGCGTACACAGCAGCGGCGGCTTCCCAGCATAGACAGCGATGAAGGCGTGGCCGCCGTTGCCGGTGGGCAGGGCATGTCCGCTCAAGGCGCGGATGGCGGCGTCAACATGGATGCTGACCTCGGTGTTGGGGGCAATGGCGGTGTGGTCGGCCTCGCCGAGGAACAGCAGACGGATATTGCCGAAGGTGTCGGCAATCAGCCGGTCGTCGATGGTATCGGCAGCGACAGTCCTCGCGCGCTCGGTCGCCAGGGCAGGGCGCAGGCGCAGAATATGGCGGATGAGCCGGTGATCGTGCCGCCGAAACGCTCAGGCAACGGCCAGCGTGCCGATCTTAGCGGAGAACAGCCATGGCAACGCCAGTCGACGCCATTCGGCACACGGCAGGTCGGGGGCGAGATGCGTGCCCAGGAAGTGGCCATGTTGCGCACACCGAACCCCATGGAAGAGCGCGAGCCGATTGCACCGCGCGGACCGGAGGTCATGCCGGCGTCCGAAGCCGCCTGCCGCGTCGAGCTACGCCGACTTGGCGTCGAATACCGCAATCTTGAACGGATCAGTGATGGCCCGAGCTGCGGCATCGACTATCCCGTCGAACTGACAGGCCTTTCGGGCAATATCGACGTCAAGCCATCGGTGAAGCTCAACTGCCAGACCACGCTCGCCTTTGCCCGCTGGGTGAAATACGAGCTGGCGCCATCCTCGCGCTATCGCTACTGGAGCGGCGTCAAGCGCATCGTGCCGATGGGCGGTTATTCCTGCCGCCGCATGAACAACAGCCGCCAGAAATACAATCCGATGTCGGAACATGCGCGCGGAAACGCGATCGATGTCGGCAAGTTCGTACTCAAGAACGGCAAGGATATCGACGTGCGCAAGAAGGGTCTGTTCTCCTTCCGCGAGGGCGCGCTTCTGAAAGCCGTGCGCACCGACAGCTGCAAATATTTCAACACGGTGCTCGGCCCAGGCTCCAACAAGGAGCACTGGAACCATTTCCACTTCGACCTGCGCCAGCGCAAGTCGAGCAGCCGTTATTGCGATTGATCCTGTCTGGCGGGGTTAACCCGCCAGTGCTTCCTTGACGGCCAGATCAGCCATCGCAAGCGCTGCTTCCCGCGTCTTTGCAGCCGCGATAAAGCGTGCATTGTGACAGAAGCTGGCGCCGATGACGCCGGATACCTTTTCCAACTCGCCATTGTTCAGGCCCGCCCATGACGCCGGCAGGTCGGCGCGTTGTTCGAAACCGTCATCGCTGAGCCTGATGCCGGTGACGCACCAGTCCTTGTCGCGCGGGTGAACGACGAACAACAGGTGATCGGCGCCCGCCTTCACGATGGCCGGGCGGAAAGGCATGCCCATCGGCAGTTCGAGAACGCGGTTGTCTCCGGTGGCGGCAATGGCTTCGAGCACCAGGCTTTCGGCGCGAAGTTTCGACGCGCGCTGGGCAATGCCAGCCTCCACGAAGGTGCGGGCAACCGATAGCGCTACGTGGAAAGCATTATCGTCCGCGTCCGCATCCTTGGCGTCGAAGACGGGCTTCAGGGTTGCCAGCAGGCTCGGCAGCGTCAGGCTCACCAGCGGCCCGGCGACGGAGGGATCGACCGCACCATTATCGAGCAGGTCGATTGGCAGTACGAATTTCGCATCGAACGCGGCGTGCACGGCATCGGCATGCGCCTCCGGCACATCGAGCGCCAGAAGATAAGCGCGGCCGAAATGTTTCCAGACCAGGCCGAAAGAGCTGTAAGGCGCGCCGTCTTCACGTAGCGGAGCGCCGCGCTGGTGATGATCGTAAATGCCGGCTTCTGCATCGTAGGCGCCACCGACATCGTAGATGATGCGGTCGGAACCGGGCGTGATCCATTCCGGCGCGCGGCTGCGCACCAGTTTCGCGTTGGGAAAAAGACGCGTCAGGATGACGCTCGACATCAGCTCATCGGCATGGAAGCCACCGGAATGGGTGACGAGAAAATCTGGGATCATACCGGGAGCTACCTTGTTCGACGGCGGAAGGTTTGTGGAGGCTCCAGATAGCCGCTGAAGATGAAAGGCTCAAGGCATTGCGCAAAATGATGTTGGAGGAGAGTGGTCAAGCTCGCGACTGCCGACGAACAAGAAAAAAGGCCGGCGCGGGGCCGGCCAAGGGAGGAAAGCGGAGCGTGGGATGGAACGCCCGGCTACATACATCACGACAAGGCGACATGGGCGGCCATGCGCACCTCTAATAAAGTCCATCGACCTCTTAAAACAGCACTTCGGCGGCCCAACGAGGATGGGCGGGCGAGGTGAGGCGGATGGTCATGCTTCGGAGCCAGGCGGCGTGTGCGGCGATGCGGCCTGTCCCCACGAGGCAAACATGCCGCGCCAACATCACGACTCTATGACGGTTGTGCCGTTTTTACGCATTGCCCGTATTCGCTGAGTTTGCATGGGTGGGGAGCTGAGGTTATCCACAGGCATCGAAACCGCATGGCGCGGCGACATTCCTACTCGACAGTCATCATTGTCGTGTTTCTCGGATTGTCCTTCAAAACGGATAACTGCAGACGGGGGATGTTTTCGCGAAGCACTGAGCCTATATCCGGCACCTCAGCGGTTCATCCACCAGAAGTTTCCCCATGACATCAGCCAGTTCACCGATCGTCTCCATTCGCAATCTCACCAAGGTCTACAATAACGGGTTCAAGGCGCTGAAAGGCGTCGATCTCGATATCCGCGAAGGCGAAATCCTTGCGCTGCTTGGCCCGAACGGTGCCGGCAAGACGACGATGATCTCGATTGTCTGCGGGCTCGTCAATCCGTCGGGCGGGCAAGTGACCGTCGGCGGCCATGACGTTGTGCGCGATTTTCGCGCCACCCGCTCAATGATCGGGCTGGTGCCGCAGGAACTGACCACCGACCAGTTCGAAACCGTGATCAACACGGTGACGTTTTCGCGCGGATTGCACGGCAAGGGCAAGAACCCGGCGTTGATCGAACAGATTTTGAAAGACCTGTCCCTGTGGGACAAGCGCAACAACATGCTGCGCGAGCTTTCGGGTGGAATGAAACGGCGCGTGCTGATCGCCAAGGCGCTGGCGCATGAACCGCGCATCCTCTTTCTCGACGAGCCGACCGCCGGTGTCGACGTCACCCTCCGCCGCGACATGTGGCAGGTGGTGGAAAAGCTGCGCGCCACCGGCGTCACCATCATCCTCACCACCCATTATATCGAGGAGGCGGAGGAGATTGCCGACCGCGTCGGCGTCATCAACGCCGGTGAACTGCTGCTGATCGAAGACAAGCGCACGCTGATGAAGAAGCTCGGTTCCAAGCAGTTGCGTCTCGAACTCACCCAACGGCTATCGGCGGTGCCGCCCGGTCTTGAAGCTTTCGACCTCAAGCTGGTCGATGACGGCCATGCGCTGGTGCATGATTATGCGGCCGACGAGACCGAAGGCAATGGCGGTGGAAGCCGGATCGCGGCGCTGATGAAGGCGCTTGCCGCGGCTCACGTGCCGCTCGGCGATATTTCCACCCACCAGAGTTCGCTCGAGGATATTTTTGTAAAGCTGATCGGAGAGCGGGCATGAGCGCGCGGTTCAATTTCGAAGCGGTCAAGGCAATCTATTATTTCGAGATGGCCCGCATGCGCCGCACGCTTCTGCAGAGCGTCATCTCGCCGGTCATCACCACATCGCTTTATTTCATCGTGTTCGGCACGGCGATAGGCTCGCGTATTCAGGAAGTCGGCGGCGTGTCCTACGGCTCGTTCATCACGCCGGGCCTAATCATGCTGACGCTTTTGACGCAGTGTATCGCCAACGGTTCGATCGGCATCTATTTCCCGAAATTTACCGGCACGATCTATGAGCTCCTGTCGGCGCCGGTGGCGATGACGGAGGTGTTGCTCGGTTATGTCGGTGCGGCGGCCAGCAAGGGGCTGATCATCGGCCTGATCATTCTTGCGACGGCCTCGTTCTTCGTCGATATCCACATTGCCCACCCGGTGATGATGGTCGTGTTTCTGGTGCTGACGGCCGTCACCTTCAGCCTGTTCGGTTTCATTATCGGCATCTGGGCGAAAAATTTCGAACAGCTCAATATCGTGCCGATGCTGATCGTTCCGCCTTTGACCTTCCTCGGTGGCAGCTTCTATTCCATCGACATGTTGCCGCCGTTCTGGCAGGCGGTCAGCCACTTCAACCCGGTTCTCTATCTGGTCAGCGGCTTCCGTTGGAGTTTCTTCGAGATCGCTGACGTCAACCCTATCGTCAGCCTCGGCATGATCGGCCTGTTTCTGGTCATCTGCCTGTCGATCCTCGCCTGGATTTTCCGCACCGGATATCGCTTGCGCAGCTAACCCGGCGATCCACACCGGAACTGGCAATCGTCATGAAAATCGCGACTTGGCGTCGCGGGCAGGTTCCGTCGTCTTGCGGGTGTCGTGGTCAGCCACTATCTGATCCGCACCCCAAGACATTCGGAGACCGCCCCCTATGAAATCGCTGGAACTGCTCGTGGAAAAGATCATTCTGTCGAGCCGATGGATTCTCGTTGCCTTTTACCTCGGGCTTGTTGCGGCGCTTGCCGTCTACGCGGTGTCGTTTGCCGCCAAGTTCTGGAAAGTCGCGATGAACGTCTTCACGCTGGATGAGAACGGCATGATCCTCGCCATGCTCGGCCTGATCGATGCCGCGCTGGTGGCAAGCCTGATCGTCATGGTGATGATTTCCGGATACGAAAATTTCGTTAGCCGTTTCGATGAAACCGAAGCCGACGTTTCCTTCCTCGGCAAGCTGGATTCCGGCAGCCTGAAGATTAAGGTGGCATCGTCCATCGTGGCGATCTCTTCGATCCACCTCCTGCAGATATTCCTCAATGCGGCAAAATACACTGATGGTCAGCTGATGTGGTACACCATCATTCATCTGGCCTTCGTGGTTTCGGCCGTCATGCTCGGCTGGCTGGAAAAGATCATGGCCTCGGTGAAGGCGGACAAGAGCGACCTCAAAATCTGATCCTGTCAATGATCCGAGAAATGGAAACGGCGCCTCCTCGGGCGCCGTTTGTCATTTGAGTGCAGTGCGCCGGGCGATATGCTCGGCTTCCACCTGTCGCATCAGGCGGATCAGGTCTTCGCGATCGATGTCGAATGTCTCATCGAGATGGGCGAGAGCGGCATCGACATCCTCCTCCTCGAAATTCGGGATGGCCGGCGGCACCGGCACATTGGGCGCCGTGACGTTTGGCGCGGGACGATGCGGATAGGAACGGCCGCAGATGCGGTGAAAGACGATGCCGGCGATGGTCAGCACGACCGCGTTGAGCAGAACCGGCATGACCGGAAAAAGCGGTCCCCAGGCATCGACTGCGCCACCACCCAGCACCGCCATCAAGGCTGCCGCGCCGCCTGGCGGATGCAGGCAGCGGGTGATCGACATGACCAGTATGGCAAGCGACACGGCGATGCCGGTGGCCAGGACCGGTTCGGACACGAAATGCGCGACCAGCAGGCCAACCGCCGCCGAAAGCGTGTTGCCGCCGATCACGGACCATGGCTGCGCCAGGGGGCTGGCCGGAACGGCAAACACCAGCACGGCGGAGGCGCCCATGGGTGCGACCAGCAGCGGCGATATGCCATGGCCGATCATCAGGCCCGCCAGCACACCGGTGAGCGCGATGCCGACCAACGCCCCGAGGCCTGCGATCAGGCGCTCGCGAAGGCTTGCGCCGGCAAGGATGGGATTGAAGATGAGGGAAGCGATTTTGCGAGGGGGCATGGGACCGCGGGGCAGAATGAAAGTTCTGTCGTCGTAACGCCGCGACTTGA
This sequence comes from Hyphomicrobiales bacterium, assembly GCA_900472395.1. GTDB lineage: Bacteria > Pseudomonadota > Alphaproteobacteria > Rhizobiales > Rhizobiaceae > Neorhizobium. The sequence goes on along the minus strand of UCHV01000032.1, from coordinate 107,411 downwards.
TCGTTGCCAAGAGCAAAAATATCGCCGCCGGGACTAAAAGTGAAAAATCCGACCGACAAGGATGCCGGTCGGATGTGGTGTGGTGCATGGTTCGGGTGGCGGTCGGCGGAACCGGTCGGATCAGCCCATCGACAGGCGACGCTGGCGTTCGCCGAGGCTTCCCATCACCGATGCGCCGAGGAGAGCGCCGACGGCGAGGAAGGATACCACCGCGATCGGTCCCTGGGTTTCGATGAGAATGCCGCCGAGGACCGCGCCGCTGGAAATGGCGATCTGGAACGTTGTCAGCATCAGTGCGCCGGCGCTTTCGGCCTCATCCGAACCGGCGCGGACGACGAAGCTCTGCAGGCTGACGGGGATTGCCCCGAAAGCGAGACCCCAGATGGCAACCGCAGTTGCCGCAACGATCTCCGAACTGCCGGCGACAGCCATGCTGACGGCTGCAGCTGCAACCAAGCTGGCGAAGATGGTGATCGACAAGCGCGGGCTGCGCTCCGATACGAAGCCGCCAAGCAGGTTGCCGAAGAAACCGGCGACGCCATAGGCAAGCAGGATCAGCGAGATGGTCTCGACGCCCAGATGCGGCACCCGTTCCAGGAACGGACGGATATAGGTGAAGCCAGCGAAATGGCCGGTGATGACCAGAAGGATGGTCATGAGGCCAAGCCGCATGGCCGGGCGACGCAATAGCGCCGCCATCGTCGCAAGACCGGCATGACCGCTTGGCGGCATGGCGGGCAGGGTGAATGCCTGCACGAGAAGGGCAACGCCACCGATGCCGGCCGACAGGCCGAATGCGGCGCGCCAACCCATTGTGGCGCCGATCCAGGCCCCGAGCGGGGCGGCACAGACTGTGGCAAGCGAGACGCCCGCCATGATGATGGCCATGGCGCGCGGCATCAGATGCGGCGGCACGAGGCGCATGGCGAGTGCCGCCGACATGGCCCAGAAGCCACCAAGCCCGATGCCGAGCAGGAAGCGGGCGGCCAGCAGCGTATAAATGCTGGTGGCGGCTGCCGCGATGAGGCTGGAGATGATCAGCGTCATGGTGAGAACCAGCACGGTCCAGCGCCTATCGTATTTGCGGGTGCCGATGACGACGGCCGGGCCGGCGATGGCGGCAACGATGGCCGTCATGGTAATCGATTGGCCGGCGACGCCGGAGGTGACGGCGAGGTCACCCGAAATCGGCGTGAGCAGGCTTACCGGCAGGAATTCTGCGGTTACGAGGCCGAAGACACCCAATGTCATGGAAGTGACGGCGCCCCAACGCGCGACGTGTTCGTCCGCCCGGGCGTCTCCGCCCGGCGAAGGGATATGGTCCAGCATGGTGATCTCCTGATTTGCGGTTGATCAAGAGATATGCGTGACGCGCTGGAGTTTCCATGCTAGAAAATCCGCCATGCTTGATCATTCGTCCAATTTTCCGTTTGAGCTTCCTTCCGACCCGCTGAGCGAAATGCTGCGAGGGCTGCGTCTCGATGGGGTTGAATATGGTCGTTGTCGGCCAGCTTCGCCTTGGGCGACGGCCTTTCCGCAACAGGAGGCGGCGCGGTTTCATTTCATCCAGTCCGGCTCAGCCGTGTTGCGGCTCGAGGGACAAAGCGAATGGCTGGAACTGAAGGCGGGAGACGCCGTGCTGGTGCCGCGCGGTGGCGCGCATGTGGTGGCCGGTCATCCGGATATTCCGCCGGTGCCGTTCGAACGCTATGGGCGCACAAAGATCTGCTCCGGCGTCTATGATGTGAAATGCCAGAACGAGCCCGGCGAGACACAGATCTTCAACGGCTCGATGCGCTTCAATCTGGACAGGCTGCATCCGCTTCTGCAGATGATGCCGGATGTGATGACGACGACCGATCTGGCACGCAGCGAACCGACTATCCCGCATCTGCTGGAGGCGATGGCGCGCGAGGTGGATCTGGACCGCGTCGGTGCGGGCGGAATTCTGGCGCGCCTGGCGGACGTGCTGATGGCAACGATGATCCGCACCTGGGTGGAGCATGGATGCGGTAAGACCAATGGCTGGATTGCTGCCGTGCGCAGTCCCGATGTCGGGCGTGTGCTTGCGGCCATCCATCTGGAGCCGGAACGCGACTGGTCGGTGGCAGAGCTTGCCCGCCATATGGGTGCGTCACGCTCCGGTTTTGCGGAACGCTTTGCCAAGGTGGTCGGTGAAACGCCAGCCCGTTACGTGGCGCGGGTGCGCATGCACCAGGCGCGGCTTTGGCTGAAAGAGGGCATGCGGGTTTCGGTGATCGCCGACCGGTTGGGTTATGATGCCGAGGCCTCGTTCAGCCGTGCCTTCAAGCGTATCATCGGCGCACCGCCGAGCCATTTTCGCGCCAAGTCGGAAGACGTGCCTGTGCCGGTTGCGGAATTGATGGCTGCCGAATAATCGCCGTTTAATCGCGCAGCCTGAGTTCGTCGGTCTGAATCTGCAATGAGCTCAGCGTCGACAGAAAACTCATGCCGAGAAGGCTTTCGTTGAGACGTCCCTCCGAGGCGACCATGGCGCGGATATCGCGGCGCACGATCGGGCCGATGGCCATCTGGTCGAGGCGCACGGGGGCTGCCATGGCGCGGCCGTTGGCAGTCGATACGCTAAGTGTGAAGGACAGATTTTCCGGGTTGAGGCCGAGGGTCTGCGCATCTTGCCATGTGAGCACAACGGCGCTGGCGCCGGTATCGACCATCATCGGGATAGTACGTCCATTGACCTCCATGCGCACCTGAAAATGGTTGCCCATGCCCTTTTGCAGGATGACTTCGGAGCCACCGTCGGATGCGGTGGTAACCACCGCGCTGCCGGGCATCAGCCCGGCCATGAGGCGATTGCCGACCGACGCGAAATCGTTGCGATAGAGATACCCGACCATCAGGCCCATGATGATCACGAGCCAGATCGCGATCATCCGCGCAGTTTCGCCGAGCCCGCCGTGACGGCCGGCCAGAACACCGGCGGAAAGGACGGCTGCGATCGGCAGCAGATAGATGATCCGCGCGAAATCGTCATTGTCCATGCCCATCGTCTGGCCGCTGGAATCGTTGAAGATCAGGAGCGCCAGTCCGGCGCCGAGAATGAGCAGAATGACGGTCAATCCATTCACGGTGCGATGGTCTCCAGGAGCGTTGACGGGATAGCATGGCCAGCGCGGCGCAGCCGGCCGGGCAGGCTGGCCATAATGTTGGCGCGTACGCAATCATCCATGTCGCGCCAGCTGCCGATTTCCTCAAGCGAACGACCGCAACCGATGCAATGACGGGCAAGCGGCGTGTTTTCATCGGCAATCGTGCAGACGCCGCTGCAGGGAGAGAGGGGTTTCGATGCGTGCATGGACGACATATCGGGCGTTCAGGTGGCGAGGGCAAGGGCGGTAAAAACCGCCATTGCAGTGACCTGTTGCGTAGCGCCGATCGTGTCGCCGGTATGGCCACCAAGCTTCTTGTCGACAACGCGAGTAAAGGCGAAAGCGGCAAGAACAGCAAAAGCCAGCGCAAAAAGCACCGAGCCCAGATGATAGCTCGGTAACAGGAGAAGGAAGGCGAGGCCAGTGGCAAGCGCAAGCGCCATCGTGCGGGAGGCATCTTCCGGCTTTCCGACCGCGACGGCGACGCCATTGGTGCGAGCGGGCGGCAATATTGACCAGTGCCAGACCATCAGCGCCCGGCTGACGGCTGCAGCGGCAAGGAGGGCGAGCGCTGCGCCGAAAGGTGAAAGATCTTCGCCAAGCTGGGCGAGGGCCGCTGCGCGTATGCCGAAAGAAAGGATGAGTGCGACCACGCCATAGGAGCCGGTGCGGCTGTCCTTCATGATGGTGAGTGCGTGCTCCTTGTCGCGGCCGCCGCCGAGCCCGTCTGCGGCATCGGCAAATCCGTCCTCGTGCAGGGCGCCGGTGGTGATGGCCAGGGTGCCGAGTGCGAGAATGGCGGCGAGAAAAGCTTCTGCGCCCAGAACGAGGCTTGCCCAGAATACACACATTGCGGGCAGCGCGATGATGACGCCGGCCACGGGAAAAGCGCGCACCGCGCGGGAAATACCGCCGTCATGGCCTTCGAAAAAGCGGGCGTGAACCGGCAGCCGGCTCAGGAAGCCGACGGAGCGGGCAATGTCTGCGACGAATTCGGTCAGCATATGACGTGCGTTTGGCAGTTGTTCCTCCGGCCATGACTGATAAACAGGGGGCCACAAAGCGGGATTCCCGAAGCAAACACAAGCCTCCCGCCACACAGACAGACAAGGATTGATGATATGAGCGTGAGCGGCATGCCTTTCGACGATTTTCGCGTTCTTTTGCGCGAACTTCCGGGTCCAGATCAGCGGGCACTGGTGGCGGCGCGCGAACGCGATGCGCAATTGACCAAGCCGCCCGGCTCGCTCGGTCGCCTGGAGGAAATCGCCTTCTGGCTGGCGGCATGGTCGGGCCGTTCGCCTGCCGTGAACCGTCCGCTGGTTGCGATTTTTGCAGGCAATCACGGCGTTACCAAGCATGGCATCACACCGTTTCCACCATCGGTGACGCAGCAGATGGTCGAAAACTTTGCCGCGGGTGGCGCCGCCATCAACCAGATCTGCGTGACGCACGATCTCGGCCTGAAGATCTTTGACCTCGCACTGGATTATCCGACCGGCGATATTACCGTCGAACCGGCGCTTTCCGAGCGCGATTGTGCCGCCACAATGGCCTTCGGCATGGAAGCGATTGCTGGTGGCACCGACCTTTTGGTGATCGGTGAAATGGGCATCGGCAACACTACGATCGCAGCCGCCATCAACCTGGCGCTTTACGGCGGCACGGCGCAGGAATGGGTCGGTCCCGGCACCGGTTCACACGGCGATGTACTGGAGCGCAAGATCGCGGCGGTGAACGCCGCCGTCGAATTCCACAGGGATCACCTGTCCGACCCGCTGGAAATCCTCCGTCGTCTGGGTGGCCGCGAAGTGGCGGCGATGGCCGGTGCCATTCTGGCCGCACGCATGGAAAAAATCCCGGTGCTGATCGACGGTTACGTGGCGACTGCCGCTGCCGCCATCCTCAAGGCGATCAATCCGGCCGCACTCGATCATTGCCTGATCGGTCACGTATCGGGTGAACCAGGGCATCTGGCGGCCATCGAAAAGCTGGGCAAGACGCCGCTTTTGGCGCTCGGCATGCGTCTGGGCGAGGGCACCGGCGCAGCACTTGCCGCCGGCATCGTCAAGTCCGCTGCCGCCTGCCATTCCGGCATGGCGACCTTCGCGCAGGCGGGCGTTACCAACAAGCACTAAACCGGCAAGCATTATACCGGTATGTGGTTCGGGTGGCGGCGCGGTGCCGCCCTCCGAGATCCGCCCTCAGTACCCGGCAGTATAATGGCCGCGTGCGTAAGGACAAAGGCATGGAAAAGACGCCGCTCGACAGCGATATCCGGAAGGCCAGCGGGGTGCGCCGCGTGCTCGCCGCTACGCGGTATTCTTTGCAGGGGCTCGTGCGATTGTGGCAGGAAGAGGCGTTTCGCCACGAGGTCATCGCCTTTGCGGCCGGTCTCGTCGTCTTCGTCGCTGTCGGCGCGCATCTGTCCGACTATCTGATCTATTTCGTGTTGATGCTTCTCCTCTTCGCCGTCGAGGCGCTCAACACGGCGATCGAGGAACTGGTGGACCGCATCTCGCCGGAAATATCCACCGTCGGCCGCCACGCGAAGGATCTCGGATCGTTCGCGGTGTTCTGCCTGCTGGGCGCCAACAGCCTGTTTGCGCTTTATGTGGTGGCGGTCAGATTATGGTTTTAGCCGGCATCCGGCATGCTTGCCGGATTCTGCGCTGCGTGGCGCACCCCTAGAATCATGATCGAATCCTCTGTGAGACCATAGTAGATCGCGTAAGGATAAGGATTGACCACCAGACGGCGCATGCCTGCACGATTGCTTTTTGTTCCGGCATGGGGATGGGCGGCCAGGTATCCCAGTATTTTTTGAATGCGCTCGCTGACGTGTTTGGCGCCCGAAGGCGAAACCAAGTAAATTCTTTCCAGTACCTGTTCCAGTTCATCGGCGGCTTCAGGCGTGAAAACGATGTTCACCTGGAAAATCTCGTCCAAATTGCCTGCATGCGCTCTTCGGAGGCGAAGTCGCCGCGCGCGGCCTGTTCCAGTGACGTCTTGAAGGAAGCTTCCTCCTCGGCCGACATGATATAAGGTTCCTGCTCGGCGTCGAGGAAGCTCATCATAAGGTGCGCGAGCTCGTCCTGCAGTTCTGCGGGAAGATTTTTGCTGGCTTGGATGGCTTTGTCGAGAAGTTCTGTCATGCTTTTATCATGCCTTAAAACAGGCAGCGATGAAAGGCCGCCCGACGGTAGCCCCGATCAGGCGAAACTCTTGCGGCGGCGTTCTACCGGCGAAGCATCTTCGAAGGCGGGCAGGCTCTGCAACACGCGGGTGGCGGGGAGGATGGCGATGACTTCCGTACCTTCGCGCAGCTTGGATTTCAGAATAAACTGGCCGTCATGCTTGGCGAGGATCGCCTGTACGATGGGCAACCCGAGGCCGGTGCCCTGTTCGGCACTCTTGATGGCGATCGAGCCCTGGCCAAAGGCGGACAGCACGACCGGGATTTCCTCTTCCGGGATGCCGGGACCATTGTCCTTTATCGAGACATACTGGCCGCCGCCGGCCGTCCAACCGACCTTGACCATGACGTCGCCGCCCTGGCTCGTGAATTTGACGGCATTGGACAGAAGATTGAGCAGTACCTGCCGCATCGATTTTTCATCGACCCAGACCTGCGGCATTTCCGGTTCGAACTGCTGCTGGATGGTGATGCTTTTCGCACGGGCGCGCAGCTGCACCATGCCGATGCAATCCTCGGCGATTTCGAGCAGCGACAGCGCTTCCTCATTGAGGTCGTAACGGCCGGCCTCGATACGCGACAGGTCGAGGATCTCGTTGATGAGGTTCAGCAGGTGTTCGCCCGAACGGTGGATATCTCCGGCATATTCCTTGTAGGTCGGATTGGAGAGAGGGCCCAGCACTTCCGAATTCATCACCTCGGAAAAGCCGAGAATGGCATTCAACGGCGTGCGCAGCTCATGCGACATCGATGCAAGGAAACGGGATTTGGCCAGGTTTGCTTCTTCCGCGCGGCGGCGCGCCTCGTCGGACATCGAGTTGGCCACTTCCAGCTCGGCGATCAGGTCATCCTTCTCCGACTGATAGGACATCAGCGTCAGGTTGGACTGATAGAGACGATTGGAAATGTAGTAGAACAGAACGAGTGCGGTCGCGACCATCGCGGTCATGCCGAAATCGAGCGGATTTTTGCTGGCAATCGCCGTTACCAGCAACGTCAAGACAGTCGGTATGAAGCTGAAAAGGGCGGCCTGCCGCAGCATGAAATTGGTCATGGCCGTGATGGAGATCGCCACCAGCAGCGCCGCCACCTTGTAGAAATAGAAACCGTCCGTGTTGCCGCAGGCGTCGCAGCCCTGGAACGCGAAAATGGCCCAGCAGAATCCAAGCGCGACTTGGCCGGCAAGCAGCCATTTACGCCAGCGCAAAGCCTCCTCGGTGGTGAATTCGGTGCGCGCCACCCGCTTGGCCAGAACGAGGTTCATGGCGTGAACGGCAAGAGCGAGCAAGCCCCAGGACAGCAGGCCGCTGCCCTGATTCATGGCAAGTCCGACCATGGTGACAAGGACAATCACGACAGGCGTGATCAGCGCGCTTTGCAGGACGGTGTGTACGTGCTGCAGCAGCATTTCGCGATCGAATGCGTGGACGCCTTGCGCGGTGTATTGCAATCTCTCACGTGTGGCGCGCACCGCCTTGGACACAGGTTTGCTGCGGTGGGCGCGCGTGCGGTCCACGATAATCTTGTCCGTCGATGTGCTGACGCCGTTACTCATTGCCCATGGACTGCTGACCCGGATGGTGCGAGCCTAGTAGGAAATTGTTAAGAAGGTCCTGATGCGAAAGAATTTGTTTTCCATTTTTCTGAAGCTTCTGTTGGGACTTGAGGCAAAAGCATGACGCGTACAGGCGGTCGGGCCTATCGAAAACGCGGATGGAGCGGGCTTATCAAGGATGCCGTGCTGACGCTTTGCTTCCTGTTCCTTCTGACCCTGATAGCGGCAAGACTTCAGGGGGGCGGCAGCGACCCGCTGACCGGCCCGTTTCGGGTGGTGGATGGCGATACGCTGGCAGCCGGCGCCGAGCGGTTGAGGCTGGTGGACATCGATGCGCCGGAACTGGACCAGACCTGTGAACGCGACGGGCAGGAATGGCAATGTGGACGGGATGCAAAGTCAGCCTTGCGGGAGTTCGTCTCGCAGGGCGCAACGGAATGCCGTGGCAGCGAGCGCGACCGCTACGGCCGTCTGTTGGTGACATGCCATGTGGCGGGCCATACGCTTGGTGGTGCGATGGTGCGCTCCGGCATGGCCGTGCCGACTGGAATGATAACCTATCGAAGTGAACAGGCGAGCGCACGGGCAGAAGGCAAGGGCCTGTGGGCGGGATCTTTCGTCATGCCGGCCGAATGGCGACGCGAACGCAGGCTGGAGCAGGAGGGAAACGGTTTTCTCGCGGGGCTGAAGGATGTATTGTCCTTGGGTTGGTTATGAGTTTTTCATCCGTGTCCAAGCCGGCTTTTACCGATCAAAATCCGCAAGCCGCCACTGGCAGGTCCGAGCCGGTCGAGACGCTTCGCGGTGCCATTGCTGCCTGTCGCATCTGTCGGGACGTGCCAGCACGGGGGATCGAATATCGGTTGCCGCATGAGCCGCGGCCTGTCGTCGTCATTTCCTCGACCGCGAAAATTCTGATTGCCGGGCAGGCGCCGGGCCTGCGTGTGCATGAAAGCGGGCTGCCGTTCGACGACGCATCGGGTGACCGGCTGCGTGAATGGCTTGGCGTCGACCGTGACGCGTTTTACGACCCTGACCGCTTTGCGATCGTACCGATGGGTTTCTGTTTTCCCGGTTATGACGAGCGTGGCAGCGATCTGCCGCCGCGTCGCGAATGTGCACCGCTTTGGCGCCGGGCGGTCATCGAAGCGATGCCGCAGGTGGAATTGATCCTCGCCGTCGGACAATATGCCCAGGCCTGGCATATGGGCGAGAAGCGCGCGAAAACACTGACCGAGACCGTAAAGGACTGGCGCCGCAGCTATTTTGCCAATGAAGGGCCCCGCATCCTGCCGCTGCCACATCCAAGCTGGCGAAATAGCGCGTGGCTGAAACGCAATTTATGGTTCGGCACCGATGTCCTGCCCATGCTGAGGCAGGATGTGGACAGTTTGTGCCGTTGAAAGAATTTTCGGTTACATGTGCCAAAAATCACGGTATGACGAAAAATAATTTCGAAGGGGAGAATTTATGGACCGTCTCGATCGCAAGATCCTGCGTATCCTGCAGGAGGATTCCACGCTGGCCGTTGCCGACCTCGCCAAAAAGGTCGGCCTGTCGACGACGCCATGCTGGCGCCGTATCCAGAAAATGGAAGAGGATGGCGTTATCCGCCGCCGTGTGGCGCTTCTCGATCCGGGCAAGGTCAATACCAAGGTCACGGTCTTCGTTTCGATCCGCACCGCCAGCCACTCGATCGAATGGCTGAAGCGCTTTTCCGAAGTTGTCGTCGATTTTCCGGAAGTGGTGGAATTTTACCGCATGAGCGGCGACGTCGACTATCTGCTGCGCGTTGTCGTGCCGGATATCGCCGCATATGACGCCTTCTACAAGCGACTGATTGCCAAGATCGAAATCCGCGACGTTTCCTCCGTGTTCGCCATGGAGCAGATCAAGTACACGACCGAACTGCCGCTCGACTACATGACTTTGGATAACCAGAAGTCGCAAGTCGAGGAGTAAGAACGGCTTGGAGCGGCGCCGTTTGCTATCGGGCCGCTCCGCTTTCAGGGGCCGAGCCGACGGGCAAGACACCGTTCCATACCCGGTTTTCCGTCAGAGATCCGTCAGAGCCGGGTCGAAATTGATGGTGATCTCTTTCCAGTCTTCATAGGCGAAGCCTGATTTCACCAACGCGCTATAGGGTGAGCATCTGAGAACAGCGCGAATTCCGCTGTCGATCATCATGCGTTCGTAGTCGGTGGTCGGCGCTTTTTCGGAGACCGGCCGGCCGTCCAGCGAACCATCAGGGTGAAGCTTGAATGTGACCGAAAATGCAACGGCCCTTTCTCCTTCCGGTGGCGTGACGATCGTCCAGCATGATGCGATTACCGGGGACAGGATCTTGGCGATCCCGCCTCCAGTCGTTTCTGCCGAGGCAGCCGGTGCAATTGCCAGAAGCGCTGCAGCGAATGCGCCGCAGCGCAAACGCCTTCTCACTTGCGTTCCAACCTGGCAAGAAGCGCAGACGTATCCCAGCGACTGCCACCCATTTTCTGCACGTCGCCATAAAACTGATCGACCAGCGCGGTCAGCGGCAAGCTTGCGCCATTGTGTTTTGCCTCGTCCAACACGATGCCAAGATCCTTGCGCATCCAGTCGACAGCAAAGCCGAAATCGTATTTTCCCTGATCCATGGTCTTGTGGCGGTTTTCCATCTGCCAGGATCCGGCGGCACCCTTTGAGATGACGTCGACGACCTTTTCGATATCAAGCCCGGCCTGCTTGCCGAAGTGGATGGATTCGGCGAGGCCCTGGACGATGCCGGCGATGCAGATCTGGTTCATCATCTTGGTGAGCTGACCGGAGCCCACCGGCCCCATGAGGCCGACCATGCGGGCGAAAGCATCGATGACCGGTTTTGCGTTGTCGAACGCCGCCTGATCGCCGCCGCACATGACAGTCAGCACGCCGTTTTCTGCCCCGGCCTGACCGCCCGAAACGGGAGCGTCGATGAAGCCGATGTTTTTCTCGGCAGCGGCCGCCGCAATTTCCCGTGCCACGTCCGCACTGGCTGTGGTGTTGTCAATCAGGATGGCGCCGGACTTCATGCCGGAAAGAACACCGGCCTCACCAAGCGTGACAGAGCGCAGGTCGTCGTCATTGCCGACGCAGGTGAACACGAAATCCGCATCTCTGGCGGCTTCCGCCGGAGTGGCGCCTGTCTTGCCACCGAATTTTTTTGCCCAAGCCTCGGCCTTGGCGGCGGTGCGGTTATAAACGGTGACCTCGTGACCGCCTTTTTCCTTGAGATGTCCCGCCATCGGGAACCCCATGACCCCAAGACCGATGAATGCCACTTTCGCCATGCCAACCTCCAAGATGCAACTTCTCAAGGATTAGAGCCATTGATCGTGAAATGGAACCGTTCCCGTTTCACAAACAATGGCGTTTCATCAAATGCCAGAGCAGTGCCAAGCGTTGGCGCGCGAAGACCATGCTCCGCGAAGCTGGTCGGCAAGTCGACCAGCTCGGGGCTATCCTCGGCGAATGCGGAGGATAGCCTGATGTCTCATCAGAACGGCTTGAGGACAGCCAATGCGACGACGATGACCACCGAAACAAGGATGATCGGCATGCCGACACGTACGAATGCAGGCGGATCGAGCATCGGGTCCTTGGCCATACGGCGCATCCAGCCCTGCTGCATGCCATGCAGCGCGGAAAGCAGCGTGACGAACAAAAGCTTGGCATGCAGCCAGCCGTTGCCGGCAAAGCCGATATAACCGAAGGCGAGCCAAAGGCCAAAGATCCAGGCGCCGGCGAGCGCGGTTGTGTTGACGATACGATCGTATTTGCGCAACACCTCGATAACGCCGGTGCGGATGGCCGGCGGGACCATGCCGATGGCGAAGGCATTGACCAGCATGCCTGCTATGAGCACAAAGTCGGAGATCAGGTGCAGGGCCTTGAGACAGAGATAAAGATCAGGCATGGCGTGGTTCCCAGATAAGGGCTTCGGTAAAGCCGAGTTCGGCGAAATCCTGACGCCTCAGCGCCTGTTCTGCCGGATCGGCGGTGAAGAATTCATCCAGCTGCGGCGGCGCAACCGATGTTCCCGATAACATGGCATGCACCTGACCGCGATGGTGGATCTGGTGCTGGAAGAGGTGCAGAAGCGTCCGATCGGCTGTTTCCACTTGAATATGCGTGGAGCGCGGAATGTGAACCTCCGCGGCAAGACCATTTTCGCCGATATTTCGACAGTGATCGATCAGACGGCGATCAGCGGCGCGCTGTTCACGGTCGAGATCTTCGAAGGCAGGAAAGGGGATTTCCGGCTCGAAGGCGGCGGCCCCGATACAGTCGCCTTCGAGTGCGCTGATATAGAGCCAGTCCACGGTGAGGATATGGTTGAGCGTATGGATGATCGACGGGAAAAAACCGATGCGCTCGGCGGCCAGTTCTTCCGCAGACAACTGCCGGCAGGCCTTCAACAGCCGGTGATTGGCCCAGGCGTTGTTATAGGCCTGGGCGACAAGATAGTGCTGTGCGTTCATTGCTTTCCCCCACGCTTGCCAATCGTCGGGAAACTATAGCGTGAGCGTGCCGGATATGCAGGTGGTCACATTGCCGCCCACCCAGACGTCGTTGCCGATCTTGTCGACATGCACACGGCCGGCGCGGCCAAGCGCTGTGCCCTGCGCAGCGACATAATGTTCGGGCGCCACGCCGGAACCGATCAGCCATTGGGCAAGGCCAGCGTTGAGGCTGCCGGTGACCGGGTCTTCGTAACCGTTGCGAGTGAAGGCGCGCACTTCGAACTGGGCGTGGGTGCCATCGAGATCGGGATCGAACGGCCCGACGAGGCCGACGCGGGTGCCGGCGAGGATGGAGTAGTCTGCCTTGGCTGCCAGAACATCGGTGCGCGACGGCAGGAGGACGCCGATCCAATCCGGACCGTTTTCGACCCAGTTTGAATCCCTGATCAGCGCATCAGGCAGATTGAGGCCCCGCGCGATGCGCTCGACGATCACCGGATCGATCGGGCCGGAGCGTTTTAGCGGCGGAGCGGCAAATGCGAGGCGGTCACCATCGCGGCGGATGCGCACGAGGCCGGCACCGCATTCCTGAACGATTTCGCCTTCTGGCGCATCGGTTGCCTGGGCAAGCCAGACATGGGCGCTGCCGAGCGTCGGGTGGCCGGCAAACGGCAGTTCTTGGCTCGGCGTGAAAATACGGACGCGGTAATGCGCTTCCGGCGTCGTCGGTTGGAGCAGGAACGTGGTTTCGGAGAGATTGGTCCAGTTGGCGAAGGTCTGCATGTCGGCATCGGAAAGCTCTTCAGCACCGATAACGACGGCGAGCGGATTGCCACGCATGGCTTGTGTTGAAAAGACGTCGACTTGCTGGAAGGAAAATGTGGGCATGGGGATCAGGTAGCTCGGCTGAAACAGAAACGGCAGCTTTTCAGCTGCCGTTCGATTCCGCAAATGATTTAGCGAGTAGGCCGAATGCTCAAAGCACCAGACGGAATTTCGCAAATCCGTTTTCGCCGTCGCCGGCATCCTCGATCTTGGCTCCCTTCACCGAAGCCGCGTACTGACGGCCCTTCGGTCCGCTTTCGAACACGGCAGTCGTATCGGCGAGCGGCTTGAACGACCAGTTGGCATCGGCCGATGGATTGATCGTGCCCTGATCGACGATGTAACGCACGATCACGTCACGGTTGGTATCGGGCGCGACGAAGATCACCTTGTCACCGGCAATTTCCGGGAATTTTCCACCGCCACCGGCGCGATAATTATTGGTGACGACGACGAATTTCCGGGCCGGATCGATCGGCTTGCCGTCGAATTGCAGATCGACGATGCGGTGGGCATCCTGATTGATCAGCTTGCCGTCCTTGTCGAAACGCACCGGCTGCGACAGGTCTATCTGGTAAGTGACACCGTCGATCACGTCGTAATTGTAGGACGGGAAATCGGTGTTGATGAGGGCGACATCCTTGGAGCCGGCCTTTACCTGATTGAACATGCCCGCCGACATTTCCAGCCAGTTCTTCACCTGCGCGCCGGTGATAAGAACCGCCTGTACGGTGTTCGGATAGAGATAAAGATCGGCTACGTTCTTGATGGCGATATCGCCGGCCGCGACATCGGTGAAATAGTCCGGACCGCCGCGACCGCCGGCCTTGAATGGTGCTGCCGCCGAAAGAACGGCCAGATCCTTGTATTCGCCATCCTTGAGCATCTGCTTGATGTACCAGGTCTGGGCATTGGATACGATCTGAACCGACGGATCGTCTGCCACCAGCGAGAAATAGGAATAAAGCGGCGCCGACGTCTTGCCGACGGCGCGGCGTACATAAGCGAGCGTGGCGTCATGGTCAGCCTTGGCAGCGGCCAGAACTTCCGGCTTGTCCTTCACGTCGGCAACGATCTTGCGGTTGTCGTCGCGGTGGTAGATCGGCCGTGCTTCGGAGGTATGCGAGATGATCTTCCAGCTCTTGCCGTCCTTTTCCAGAAGCAGGTCGATCAGGCCCATATGCGAACCCCAGAAACCGGCCATCACGGCGGGCTTGCCCATCAGCGTGCCCTTCTTGGCATCGGCGCCGGCAATGCCGTCAAAGTCCTTGGGGCCGGGGAATACCAGATGCTGGTGGCCGGTGAAGATCGCATCGATGCCTTCGACGCCGGCAAGGTAAAGCGAGGCGTTTTCCATGCGGTCGCTCTGGCCTGTGCCGTCGATGCCGGAATGCGAAAGGGCGATGACGATATCGGCGCCTTCTTCCTTCATGACGGGAACCCAGGCCTTGGCGGCATCGACGATATCCCGGGTCTGCGCCTTGCCTTCGAGGTTCTTGGCATCCCAGGTCATGATCTGCGGCGGCACGAAACCGATGAAGCCGACCTTGATGGGCGAGGTCGCGCCCGAACCGTCACGGATCTGCTTTTCGATGATCACGTAAGGCTTGAAGACAAGTTCATCCTTTTTCGGATCGGATGCCAGCATGCCCTTGGTAAGATTCGCACAGACGAAGGGGAAACCGGCGCCAGCCAGAACCTTGTTGAGGAAATCGAGGCCGTAGTTGAATTCGTGGTTGCCCATCGTGCCGACATCGTAGCCGAGCACGTTCATGGCAGCCATGACGGGGTGTTTATCGCCTTCCTTCATGCCACGCTCATAAGCGATATAATCGCCAAGCGGGTTACCCTGCAGGAAATCGCCATTGTCGACCAGCATGGAATTGCCGGCTTCGGCACGAATGCCGTCGATCAACGAGGCGGTGCGGGCAAGGCCCAGGGTGTCGTTCGGCTTGTCGGCATAATAATCGTAAGGAAAAACGTGAACGTGGATGTCCGTGGTTTCCATGATGCGCAGATGCGCCTGGTTATTGGCGGCGCGGGCGGCAAACGGATGCAGGACGACCAGTGCTGAAGATGCAGCAAAGCCGCCGAGCAGGGCACGGCGGCTGATAGGATGGAGGCCGGACAAATCTGACATGAAAATCTCCCCTGGGTTTTACGGTTGGCAACCTAGGCGCAATTGCATGGGGTTGCATCAGTAAAATGACAGAGGGTTGGATATCTTCAGGAGACTTTATTCAGCGTGTCAAAACCGGCCGGATTTCCTGATGGAAGAAGCGGAAATAGGACTGAACCTGTGCCGAAGCATTCGAATTCGGACGGAAATGGATGCCCAGGCGACCGCGATGGGACCATTTGACGGTGCCTTCGAGAATGCCGAGTTCCTCGGTTTCGATCTTCACCGCGCTACCTGCTGCAGCGTGAAAGGCGCTGCCGAGATCGAGCGCCAGACCGGTGTCCGACAGATCGACGATACGGCCCTTGGCGGCCTGGTTGTAATATTTAACGGTCCCGATGATGCGGGTTTTGCGGCGCGGTGCGCTGCGGGTCTTCATACCAATGACGGCCATGCGTATCTCTCCATCTATCGATGTGAGGTATAGCGGTAAGCCGTTGAATTATATTTCATTGCATCTGTAAAATTCGAGCAATCCGAATGTAATCCGAGAAAAGGCAGAATTGTCCGCTTGTCATGCCCTGTCTATACGGCATTGATAGCAGTTGTTTCTGGATGAGCGGACGTGAAGGTAGTCGATATCGTCTCTCGTCAGAAGAACTCCGGCATGTTCGGCGAGTTGCGAAGTCCGTGTAACGGCGCCTGTGCCGTAGACGATACGGTTATCCTTGCCATAACCTCGAACGATATAATCCGTGCTTGCAAGCATCGGCGGCAATATTTCAGTCGCCTCGTATCGGCTGCAGCTTTTGGCATGCAGAAATATCGGGCCGGTTTCTGCATAGGGCTGCAGGCTTGGAAAGGGGCGGTAAGCGAGGATCAGGAAATCTTCGCCAGCCTCGATATTGACAAGGCAGTGGCGGCAGGGATGGCCGGGGCCGTCCGAGACGGCGGTTTCCGGTAGGTTGCCGTAGGCATCGGCACCACCGTTACGCAGCTGTTCGGCGTCTTCAGTCGGCATTGCGGTAAAGGCGATGGACATGTCTTTCTCCCGTTGTGTTTCGGGAGAGATGAAACGGATGGCGGTCGCCCGCCACCCGTTTCTTGCTGGCTTTTGTCCGTCAGCGATCGAGAGCCATCAGCAATTCCGCATCCGACATCGGCGGCACCCACGCTTCGCCGGTGCCGACAGGCGAGAAGCCCATCATCTGGTAAAGTTGCAACGCACGCGGATGGTCGAGCGTATTGGTGGTGACGGTGACTTTTTTCGGGTTGTCCTGCCATGCCGCGTAAAGCGCCTGCAGCAGGAACCATTTGCCGATGCCCATGCCGAGCGCGTGCTCGAACAGGCCGAAGTAGGAGAGCTCCACAAGGTCGTCATTCAGCTTGTTCAATTCGAAAAAGCCGGCCGGTGCGCCGTTGACATAAAGGACGGTGACACTGACTTTGGGGCTGTTGAGAATTTCGGACAGTTCGGCATCGCTTAACCGCAGACGCTCATACCAGTGCCATCGCTTGCCAACCTGCCGGTACAGATAACGATAATAGCTGAGCGGAATATTCTGCACGCTCATCAGTGCCGTCTGGATATTCGCAGGGATAGGCAGACTGTTCTTCGGTACTGCCGTCATCTCAAGACGGGTGATATGTGCCTTCAGCGGCTGAACGTCGTCGCGTACGATCGGTTCGGCCGGGCCGGTGACGACAGCAGTGTCGCTGCGCGACCCCCATTCCGACCATGACCCGTCATAAAGCGAATTATCGGTGTGGCCGAGCGATTCCAGCGCCAAGGTGATGACTGCTGCGGTAACGCCCGAGCCGCAACTGGTCACGACGGGCTGCGAAAGATCGATGCCGGCTTCGTCCATCATGCGTTTCAGCGTGGCAAGATCGTGGAAACGGCCATTGGCGGAAAGGCTGGTCGCCGGCAGGCTGCGAGCGCCAGGCATATGGCCTGATCGCATGCCGGCACGTGGTTCGGCCTCATCGCCGGTAAAACGGCCGCCGCCGCGCGCATCCACCACCTGCCGCACGCCGGTATCGACGACGGCGCGCATTTCCGAAAAGCCGGTAACCCGGCTTGGGCGGAAATGCGGGGTAAACGTGGTTGGCACCTGTTCCGGCAGATCGGTTTCAAGCGGGCGATTTTCGGCTTTCCAACCGTCCAGGCCGCCATCGAGAACATAGACGTTTTCAGCGCCCATCGTGCGCAGCATCCACCACACGCGCGGCGCGGAAAAGAAGCCCGGGCCGTCGTGAACCACGATCGTATCCTGTTCGGAAATGCCGAGCTTGCCGATTTCCTCGGCAAAATACTCAGGTGAGGGCAGGCTGTGCGGAAGGCCGGTCGTGTGGTCGGCGATCACGTCCTGATCGAAAAACACGGCGCCGGGGATGTGGCCACCGGCATATTCCGCCGCACCGTTACGATTATGCGCAGGCAAATACCAGGCGGCATCGATGACGCGGAAATTTCGGGTGCCGAGTTGTTTTTCAACCCAGTCGGCGGATACGACGAAACGGCTTTTTGCTCCGCTCATGGCACTCTCCCTTGCATGGCCATCTGCCATGTCATTACAGACAATATCAGAATGCCGTCAGGCAGTCTCTTCGGCCGTGCCGAATCGAATTCGGAACCGACGGTTCTCCTTGCCCTTCTTCTCGATCTTGGAAATGTAGACCGCGCCGACCTCCTGGGTTTCGGACACATGCGTTCCGCCGCAGGGCTGGCTGTCGATGCTCGAATTTTCGCCGATGCAGACAAGGCTGACTCGACCGAGCCCGACCGGAGGCCGCACGTTCTTGGATTTGACCAGATCCGGATTGGCGGCCAGTTCCTCGTCGGTGATCCATTGCAGATAGACGGGGTGGTTCTCTGCAACGAGCGCCATCATCCTCTCGGTCGCAGTTGCCTTGTCCAACGGATCGGGAATGTCGCTCATGTCGAAATCGATACGCGACTCGTCTTCGCCGACGGCAGCGCCTGTCACCGGATAGGGGCAGACGACCGACAGGATGTGGCAGGCGGTGTGCATGCGCATCAGTTTGTAACGGCGCGGCCAGTCGATATGCAGCGTCAGCTTTTCGCCCACCAGCGGCGCCGGCTGGCCCTCTGCCGGAACATGCAGAATGATGTCCTTGGTCGCCCCGTTGCGCGTCGTGGCAATCTCTATACGGCTGCCATCGGCGCGCTCGAAAAAGCCTATATCACCGGGTTGGCCGCCGGACGTGGCGTAAAAGCAGGTCTGATCGAGTTCAACCGAACCGTCTTCATGCAGCACGGTGACCGTGCCTTCGGCGGTGGACAGATAGAAATCGTCGCGGAAAAGCAGCTTAGTCGTCATGCGGGCACTCTCGGGCATTCTCATGCGGCTTCAAAGGGAGCAGTGATCTTGCTGGCTGCGGCTATCCATTTCGGCACCGGCAAGCCCTTCGACTTCAGAAATTCGGGATTGAACATCTTGGATTGATAACGATTGCCGTAATCGCACAGGATCGTGACGATCGTATGCCCGGGGCCGAGATCGCGGGCGAGATGGACAGCGCCGGCAATGTTGATGGCGGTCGAACCGCCAAGGCACAGGCCTTCGTTCTCGACCAGATCGAAGACATAGGGCAATGCTTCGGCGTCGCTGATCTTGTAGCTGAAATCGGGCGTGAACCCTTCGAGATTGGCAGTGATGCGGCCCTGGCCGATGCCTTCGGTGATCGAACTGCCTTCGGCCTTCAATTCACCGTTTGCGTAATAATCGAAAAGCGCTGCGCCATCGGGATCCGCAAGGCCGATCTTGATCGACGGATTGTGCGCGCGAAGGCCTTCCGCCGTGCCGGCCAGCGTGCCGCCGGAGCCGACCGAGCAGATGAAGCCGTCGATCTTTCCGCCTGTATCCTTCCAGATTTCCTGCGCGGTCGTTTCCACATGGGACTGCCGATTGGCGATATTGTCGAACTGGTTGGCCCAGATCGCGCCGTTTGGTTCGGACTTCGCCAGCTGCTCCGCGAGGCGGCCGGAGACTTTGACGTAATTGTTGGGGTTCTTGTAGGGAACGGCCGGCACTTCCACGAGTTCGGCACCCATCAGTTTCAGGGCGTCCTTCTTTTCCTGGCTCTGGGTCTCGGGAATGACGATGACCGTGCGGTAACCGAGTGCCTTGGCAACCAGCGTCAGACCGATGCCGGTGTTGCCGGCGGTCCCTTCGACGATCACGCCGCCTGGACGCAAAAGGCCGCGCTTCTCCGCATCGCGAATGATGTAGAGCGCCGCCCTGTCCTTGACCGATTGACCTGGATTGAGAAATTCGGCCTTGCCGTAGATTTCGCAGCCGGTTTGTTCGGAGGCGCCTTTGAGACGGATCAACGGAGTGTTGCCGATCACGCTGAGCACCGAGGGATACAGGGTCATGGAAAAGCCTTTTCTGTCACCTAATGAGCGCGCCGTGTCCGAATACGCTTCCGCGAGAATACACGACCTAGTAACCGTCTTGTCTACGGACAATGGCGTTCGCGCAAGAAAATCTGTTTCTGGAAGACGCGGCGGCCTTAATTTCTCGTCCACCCCTTATTTTTCAGGACTGGCGGCTGGCGGAAAATACCCCCACATTAGGGGAAATTTCCCCTGTTCGGCGGCAGGGACACTGGAAGGTTGTGAAATGATCCGGCCAATGGCCCGAATGTATTGGAATGGTTGCGCTTTGGAACTCGTGCGAAGATGTGCGCTCGTATCCGGGCCGGTGGTCGAGGCGGCGGAATGACGGTTGCCATGCTCGATGCGCTGATTTCTGATTATGTGGCGGGCGACCTGCCTGAGCCGGCGCGTGTTCTGATTGCGTCCCATATTGAGATGAAACCTTCATCGGCCTTGATGGCGCGAACACTGGAGGCATTTGCCGGACAGTCGCTGGAAACGAGCAACATGCGAGTATTGGCAAATGGCGACCGACGCATGGAAGCCATCATGCGCTCGGCACCGCCGCCGCTGCGTCTCGTCCAGCCCCGCGAACAACACCACATCTTGCCAAGGGCGCTGCGCGATCATCTCGGCTTCGATCTCCCCGACGTGCCATGGAAAACCAAACTGCCAGGCCTGAAGCAACACATGATCGAGCACGACAAGGATGACGGTTCGGAAATGAGCCTCTTATGGGCTCGGCCGGGTAGGGCATTGCCGAACCACACCCATGAAGGGCTGGAATTGACATTGGTGCTGGATGGCGATTTCCACGATCATCGCGGCACGTTTGCACGGGGTGACGTGTCCGTTGCCGACGAAAGTCTGGACCACCGGCCGGTGGCAGGGCGAGGCAACCCGTGTGTTTGTCTTTCGGTCCTGTTTGCGCCGATCGTGCTTTCCGGCTCCAGGATGGGCCTTCTGGGCGATATTCTTGGGCTTTGAGCCTTCGGCTCACTCCTGAAATAAAATACCCCGCCGGCGAGCCGAGCGGGGTATTTTTTTTGCCTTGGGAGGCTTTGTTTTTTAGTCCTCAGCGCCGGCGACCTGCGAAAGCACTTCACCGCGACCACGGGCACGCATGATCAGCGGCACGATAAGGGCAAGCGCGGCCAGTACGAGCAGCACGGCGGCGATCGGCGAGCTGAACAGTACGGTCGGATCACCCTGGCTGATCGACAGCGCACGGCGCAGCTGCTGTTCCGCCATCGGGCCGAGGATAAGGCCAACGACCACAGGTGCGATCGGATAACCCATCACGCGCATGATGTAGCCGAGAAGGCCGAAGGCCAGCAGCATGCCGAGTTCGAATACCGACGGATTGGCGCCGATTGTGCCAAGCGTCGCGAACATCAGGATGCCGGCATAAAGCCAGGGCTTCGGGATGGTCAGCAGGCGCACCCACAAGCCGATCAGCGGCAGGTTCAGAACCAGCAGCATGAAATTGGCGATCAGCAGCGAGGAGATCAGGCCCCAGACAAGCTGCGGATTTGTGGCGAACAGAAGCGGCCCGGGCTGCAGGCCGAACTGCTGGAAGCCGGCGAGCATGATTGCGGCCGTTGCCGTCGTCGGTAGGCCGAGCGTCAGGAGCGGCACGAGCGTTCCGGCCGCAGAGGCGTTATTGGCCGCTTCAGGACCTGCGACACCTTCGATGGCGCCCTTGCCGAACTCTTCCGGGTGCTTGGAAAACTGCTTTTCCGCCGAGTAGGACAGGAAGCTCGAGACATCGGCACCGCCGGCCGGCATGGCGCCGATGGGGAAGCCGATTGCAGTTCCGCGCAGCCAGGGCTTCCATGAACGGGCCCAGTCTTTCTTGGTCATCCACAGCGAACCCTTCACCGCCTCCACCTTTTCAGGCGCGCGGCTACCCTGTGCTGCGACGTAGAGCGTTTCGCCGATGGCGAACATGGCAACCGCAAGCGTCGTCACCTCGATACCGTCGAGCAGGTCGGGAACCCCGAAGCTCATGCGGGTCTGACCGGTCAGCTGGTCGATGCCGATGATGGCGAGCGCCAGGCCGATGAACAGCGAGGTGAGACCGCGCAGGGTCGAATCGCCGAAAGCGGCCGATACCGTGACGAAAGCCAGGACCATGAGCGCGAAATATTCGCGAGGGCCGAAGGCGAGCGCGAACTTGACCACGAACGGGGCGATGAAGGCGAGCGCGACGGTGGCGATGAGGCCAGCGACGAAGGAGCCGATAGCCGCGGTCGCCAGAGCGGGACCGCCACGGCCGGCGCGCGCCATCTTGTTACCCTCGAGCGCGGTGACGATCGAGGCACTCTCGCCGGGGGTATTGAGCAGGATCGACGTGGTCGAACCGCCATACATGCCGCCGTAATAGATGCCGGCGAACATGATCAACGAACCGGCCGGATCGAGCTGGTAGGTGACGGGCAGGAGCAGCGCGACAGTCAGCGCCGGGCCGATGCCGGGCAAAACGCCGACAAGCGTGCCGAGCGTTACGCCGATCAGGGCATAAAACAGGTTGATCGGCTGTGCAGCGATCGACAGGCCCTGCAGGAGGAAATCGAAGGTGTTCATCGAGGCCTACTTCTTAGAAGAACAGTCGTTCGAGCGGACCTGCCGGCAACGACAGCTGAAGAAGCTGTGCGAAGGCGATCCAGACGACGAAGGCAAGCGCGATGCCTGCAGGGATGGAGAACCAGAGCTTGCGCTTGCCGAAGCCGGCAGCGGTCATGGCGAACAGGATGCCCGTTGCGATGGAAAAGCCGGCGGTGGTGAGCAGCAGCATCTGCGCGGCAAGGCCACCGACGATCCAGGCGATCGGCGAGATTTCCTGGTGTTCGCGTTCGGGAAAGTCGCCGCGGAAGGCGGCCACGACCGTCCAGATCGCCAGTCCGATCAGACAGAAAGCGATAACTTCAGGAACCGTTGCCGGGCCGATGCCGGAATAACCGCCGCTGCTTTCGAGGCGATTGACGTCGAAAAAGATGACGGCGGCGATGCCGGCGAGCACGGGAGCCACGGCAAGCGCCGCCCAATCAGGGCGGCGCGCGTGGGTGTGGTTGTGGTTACCAGTGGTCATTTAACCAGTCCGATGTCCTTGAGAATGGTTTCGGTCGCGGCAATGTCCTTCTTCAGCTGCTCTTCGAACGGCTTGCCGGCGAGGAAGGTGTCCTGCCACTTCTTGGTCTTCAGGGTTTCCTGCCAGGTGGCAGACTTCACCAGCTTCTCGACATCGGCGGTGATGGCGGCCTTCTGCTCTTCGGAAATGCCGGGAGCTGCGGCAACCATGCGCCAGTTTTCGAGAACGACGTCGAGGCCGGATTCCTTCAGCGTCGGTGCGTCTGCGCCTTCGATGCGTTCGGCGCTGGATACGGCGAGAAGACGCAGCGTGCCGGCCTTAACCTGCGGCTCGAATTCGCCATAGCTGGAAATGCCGGCGGTGACCTGGCTGCCGAGGATGGCTGCCAGTGCTTCGCCGCCGCCCGAATAGGCAATGTAGTTGATCTTGGTCGGATCAACGCCGGCTGCCTTTGCGATCAGGCCTGCGCCGATATGGTCGGTGCCGCCGGCCGAACCACCGGCCCAGGATACCGAACCCGGATCCTTCTTGAGCATTTCGATCAGCTGACCGATGTTCTGGATTTCGGAGGAGGCCGGAACGACGACGGCTTCGTATTCACCGGTGAGGCGAGCGATCGGGGTGATGGCGTCGAGCGTGACCGGAGCCTTGTTGGTGAGGATGGCGCCGACCATGACGTAACCGCCGACTAGCAGCGAGTTCGGGTTGCCCTTCTGCTGGCTGGCGAACTGTGCGAGACCGATCGTGCCGCCGGCGCCCGGTACGTTCATGACCTGAACCTTGCCGGAAATCTTTTCCTTCTGCAGGTCGGCCTGCAGCGAACGAGCCGTCTGGTCCCAGCCGCCGCCCGGCGCTGCCGGAGCAATGATGGTGTAATCGGCTGCATAGGCCGGAAGAGCCATTGCACCAGCCAGGAACGAGGCGATCAAAAAGTGTTTCAAGTGTCTTCCTCCGTTGGCGCCGCATGAGGGCGCAGTGTTCTTGACGGACAGGAGGAAGGTGCCAAGGTTTGCCCCGGCTTTTCAGTTCTCTCTCCCGTCTGCATCGGTGTTCGCCTCCACGCGTTCACCGATCATTTGTTAAGCCAACACATGAAGCTGACATCTAACTGACACAGGCCCCGCACTTGATGTCAGCCAAGTGGAAATGGCGCTTATTGCTGGCGCAAAACGTCGTTCCAACGCGAAATCAGCCGGGCGCGTTTGACCTGATCGAGGTAAACCATGAGGCCCAGGCTGACCGGAACGGGTTTCAACTGCCCTCCGAGAATCGTCTGCAACGCTGTCTCGGTGTTGGCGCCGGCAACGTCGGGGCTGACCGCGGGGATCTGCACTTCGCGGGCAAGTATGGTCTGGCCTTCTTTCGACATGAAGAATTCCAGGTATTTTCGTCCGAGATCCGGGGATGCTGCAGCCTGCGGCACGAGGCCGATCCGCGACATCACTACCGTGTAGTCCTTCGGCAGCTGGATGCCGATGGTCGGATAACGGGTTGCCCAGTTCGAGGCATAAGAGCCGACGATATTGTAGCCGAGCACGAAACGTCCGTCCGCGACGCGTTCCAGGATCGCCTCGCTGGTGGAATAGAGTTTGACGCCGGCAGCCCCCATTGCCCTGACCACCGACCAGATGTCGCCGAACTGTTCCTGATCGCGCGACATGAACAGAAAGCCGACGCCTGAACGCTCGATATCGTAGGTGCCGATCCGTCCGCGAACGGACTCGCCCTGGCTTTTAAGGTAGTCGATCAGCTCGGCGCGCGTGGAAGGAGGCGGCGTATTTTCGAAGCTTGGCTTGTGATAGACAAAAACAGCCGGCTCGAAGGTAAGTGCATAGACGGTATCACGCCAGTTGGCCCATTCCGGCCATCGTTCGCTCATCGGCATTTCGCTGACTTGTGCATAGCCGTCATTGGCCAGCTTCACCTGCAGGTCCATGGCCGAGGAAAATGCGAAATCGGCCGTCTTCTGGCCGGCATCGGTTTCATGCACGATACGGTCGTAAATTTCTCCCGTCAGCATTTCCTCGTAGCGGATGGCAATATCCGGGTTGGCTTTTTGAAAGCCTGTGATCATCGGCGCGGCAAGCGGTCTGTCGAGCGAGGAGTAGACCCGCAATTCCCTCGCATCCCCGCGCCCTGACAATGCCGGAAATAACGTTTCCTCCACCGCCGACGCGGCGACGGGACAGAGAAACACGAGGAAAAGTGCCAGAAACGGAGCCTTCATCTGAAGACCATGCCCGACTGCCTGCCGAACGACAAGGCGTCGACTGAGACAGGCAGTCCCGACGTTGGTTTAAAACATGTTCCGAACCGCTTGTTTGAACTGCGGGCATACCTATCTGTCCGTGACCTTTCCCGGCCCTTGGCCCCAGCACAGGACATATCGATGTCACTCTCGCTTCACGAAATTACGCTTCCAGTATTTATTCGCGCTTTTCGCAATCTTTCCGCAATTCTCAAGAAGGGCGAAGCTTTCGCCGATGAGAAAGGGCTGGACCACAAGGAACTGCTGGAAGCGCGCCTGATTGAAGACATGGCGCCGCTGACGGCACAGATCCAGCGGGCCAGCGATACGGCGAAATTCGTGGCGGTGCGTGTTGCCGGGATCGAAAATGTGCCGATGGCCGACGAGGAAACAACCTTCGCCGATCTGCACATGCGCATCGAAAAGACGATTGCCATTCTGGAAGCCGTCGAAGCCTCCGCGATGGATGGCAAGGACGAAACCGAAGTGGTTCTGAAAACCGGCAGCGGTTCGATGACATTTACGGCGCGCGAATACGTGCTCGGTTTCGCCATTCCCAACTTCTATTTTCACGTAACGACCGCCTACGCGATCCTGCGCCAGAAAGGCGTGCCGGTCGGCAAGATGGACTATCTCGGTCCACGCGGCTGACGCTCCTCGCAAGTGACTGACGCCCGGTGACATTTCGTCGCATTGCCGCTATTGTCGGAGTTGCGAAGAGGGAGGTGTCGCCGGTGCGTATCTTGCTGGTGGAGGATAATGGCGCGCTGGCCGAAGGGCTGGCTGCGATCCTGCGTGGTAGCGGGTATGTCGTGGACGTCGTCAGCGATGGCGCGTCTGCCGAAGCCGTGGCGGCCGCCCAGAATTTCGACCTGGTGATCCTCGATCTCAACCTCCCTGAAATGGATGGGCTGGATGTGCTGAGGGCAATGCGCTCGCGCCAGAACCGCGCCGCCGTAATGATCCTGACGGCTCGCGGCGCACCCGAAGAAAGGGTGCGAGGGCTCGATCTTGGGGCGGATGACTATCTCACGAAACCATTCGATATTTCCGAACTGGAGGCGCGTATCCGGGTGCTGCTTCGCCGGCAGGCGGGCATGCGGTCATCGCAGATCGGTTACGGCAGTGTCACATTCGACCTGATCTCGCGCAGCTTTTCCAGCGAGGGCAGGCCGCTCGATATCCCCGCACGTGAAGTCGGATTGCTCGAACTGCTTTTCATGCGAGCGGGGAAGGTCGTTTCCAAGGAAGCCATCATCGGCTCCATGACCGGCTTCGATGAGGATCTTTCCGCCAATGCCATAGAGCAATATGTCAGCCGTTTGCGCCGCCGCCTGCAGCCGCACGGCCTGACGGTCAAGAGTGCTCGCGGGATAGGGTATTACCTCGAAGGCGCGGCGGCCACCCGGTGAATTATGTCCATCGTCATTCGTTGACCCTTTTGCCCCCATGACGTCAGCGCTCTTTTCCATTCGCCGCCGCCTGCTTGGGTGGTTGCTGGCATCGACTTGCGTATTGGGTCTGCTGGCGCTCTCCGATACGTGGCGGGAAGCGCGTGAGACGGCAAACGATGTGTCCGACCGGGTACTTGCGGGATCGGCACTGGCTATCGCTGAACGCGTCGTCGTTTCCGAAAATGGCAGCCTTGAAGTCGATATTCCCTACGTTGCGCTGGAAATGCTGACTTCTGCGGCGCAGGACCGTGTATTTTATCGGGTAGACGGACCATCCGGCACATTCATCACCGGTTACAAGAACCTGCCGTTTCTGGCGCGTTATGAGGGGCAGCCGACGGCGTTCTTCGATTCCACATTCCGCGGCGAGCCGATTCGCGTGGCCACCTTGGCGCGCTCGGCATCGACCGGCATCAATTCCATGCCTTTTATGGTGACGGTGGCCGAAACGACGATCGCCCGCCGGCAGTTGACCAATTCGATCCTGCTGCATTCGGCATTGCGGCTGGTCTTCCTGATCCTCGGGGCCACCCTGATCGTATGGTTTGCCGTTACCGTATCGCTTCGGCCGCTCAGGCGTCTGGGTGCCGCCATCGCGCATCGCAGCCCGGACGACCTGGCGCCGATTGCCGACAGGGTGCCAAAGGAAGTGCAGGGATTGGTCGAAACCGTGAATTCTTTCATGGTTCGGCTGCAATCGGCGCTCGATGCTCTGCGCCATTTCACCGGCAATGCAAGCCATCAATTGCGCACGCCGCTTGCCGTCATTCGCACCCAGTTGGCGCTGGCCGGCCGGGCGAGCACTCTGGAAGAAGCGCAACGGGCGGCCTTGAAGGCCGACGAGGCGGTTGCCGATGCGGAACGCACGCTGGCGCAACTGCTGCTGATGGCGCGCATCGACGCCACCGTGCGCGCTCGTCGTGATGAATTCCCCACAATCGATCTCGCTGAACTCGCGCGTACAACGACGGCTGATTATGTCGTTCGAGCAGCAGACGCCGATATCGATCTCGGATTCGAGGGTGAAGAGCAGGTTATCGTTCGGGGCGAACCGTTGTTGCTGACCGAATTGATGAAGAATCTGATTTCCAACGCGGTGCTTTATGCGGGCGAGGGGGCGGTGGTCACGTTGCGCACGTCACG
This sequence comes from Hyphomicrobiales bacterium, assembly GCA_900472395.1. Taxonomy (GTDB): domain Bacteria; phylum Pseudomonadota; class Alphaproteobacteria; order Rhizobiales; family Rhizobiaceae; genus Neorhizobium. The sequence goes on along the minus strand of UCHV01000032.1, from coordinate 79,763 downwards.
GGCCGGTGGGGAAGCGTTGCTGGAGGTGGAAGACAATGGCCCTGGCATTCCACTGGAGCGACGCCAGGCCGCACTGACGCGTTTCGAGCGCGGTGCGTTGCAGGACAGGCCCGGTAGCGGTCTTGGGCTGCCCATCGTTGAGGAAATTGCAGCATTGCATGGCGGCAATATCGAGCTGGCAGACGGCCCCGACGGCATGGGGCTTACGGTTCGCGTGCGTCTGCCTGCGATCTGCTAAGTCATTGCGACGAGTGCTGAATCTCTAAATTAGAAATTACTGACAAGTTAATCCGAGATTGACTAACGATTTCAAAAAAGACGGGCATTTTAGCTGGTTGGCGCGTTTCTGACCCAGTTCGATGATCAGAATGCCGGATGGATATAATGAGCACACAGAAGCGCGATTGGCAGGAGATCGCCGCCGAAATTGCCAGCTATAGACAAATGTACAATCTAGCCTGCCAGATTGTCGAAAGCGCGCCGTCGGGAACCGGCGAGAGCGATGCCGCCAGCCTGCTGGTGGAATCGCTCGAGCATATCATCGACAAACCCATCGCGGCGGCAAAGCAGTTGGCCCGTGCGCGCCGACGATTCGAGAAATTGAAGGCATCGCTGGCCGCATGAATCGGCAGTTTGCCGGCTCGCCAGATTATTGGGCTTAGTGGAAGGTCTCGGTCCGAATGTCCTGTTCCATGATACGGAAGGCTTCGTCGAGCGCCGCGACCAGAATGTCGGTCAACTGATCCGGGTCATTATCCTGCAGAAACAGCGCGATCGTCTGGTCGCTCGGCTCGTGGTGGTTATGGTCCGTCTCATTCGACATGTCATTGTCCTCGTTGGGGCCGGACTCATTCCGGTGACGAGACCCTAAAGTTCAGGGCTTGCGCAAAGCTGGCTCTAGACTGCCGGGAAAACGGCAGGTCGCACACGTGATCAAAACTGATACAGGTAGTTCATCCTGCATATAGAGCGAACACGTTCTTTTCCAGAGGCCTGCCTCCTGTTTTCCAACGCCTTGGCCAAGCCGATAGGGCGCAGGCCTTGTATCGCAGGGATGTGGACAGTGAAAAAAACTGATCTGAAATGACACGGCAGATGCGGGCGCGCCAACTATTCGGAAACACTTCTTAACGATAATTCGTCTCGAATCGCAGAAGGAGACGGCAATGGCAAAGGCAGCCGCGAGCAAGGGGCGCAGGACGCGTCGCAGTTCGTCAAGCAAGGCAAAAAGCGGCATGACGCCATGGTATGGCGCAGCGGCGTTGCTGGTCGTCGGTATCATTGCCTATGACAACCGCGACGACCTGGCCAAATACCTGCCGCCAGCCAAGCCTGCCGCAACGACCGCAAACCGTACGGAAGGGGCAAAGCCGCAGCCGCCGTCAAAGCCTGCCGTTGCCACGCCGAATGTAAAGGCTGCCGTCAATGCCCCCTCCGGCGTGCCTGTGCCGCCCGCGGCAATCCCCTCACGAGCGGTCCCTGCGCCGACGCCGGCTATCGCGCCGCAACCCATGGCAAAGCCAATGCTCGCTTCATTGCCGCCGCCCGTCATACCTTCGACGGTGGGTGCAAAGGGGCTTGCAGCCGATGGCGGCGCCAAGATGGTTGGTGCCGGTTTCAAGGGGCAGTTCTATTATTGCGGGCGGTCCGGCCTGAACGACTGTATCGCGGAGGCCGGCGTATTCTGGCACGACAAGACTGCGGTGCGATTGGCAGATGTGAATGTCCCAAGTGCGGAGTCCGCAAAATGCGAAGCGGAACGCCAGCGCGGCTTCAGGGCCAAGGTGCGCCTGCGCGAGCTTCTCGATGCTGGCCCGTTCGATCTCGTTCTTTCCGACAGCGGTGATCGCGAACAGGCCGGAGCAAAGCTTCGCGTGGCCATGCGCGGTGGTAAATCGATTGGTGATCAGCTTGTGCGTGAAGGTTTGGCGCAACCAAAAGACGGGCGTTTTGCCAATTGGTGCTCATAATATACGGGCTTTTGCTCTAAACCACTCCTTCCGCTCGCAATTGTACTTCCGCTCTAATCGCTTGGTAATAGATTGCCCTCTATAAACACCGCAATTGGGGGCAGGTGTTATTTCGGTGGGGTGAATGGCAGCGAGAAAAGACGCGCGTCGCATAGCAAGTGAAGCGACGCGGGAAGCAGTATCCAATCGCATACTGCTTATCGAAGATTCTCCGGCGATGACTATGTTGCTGCGGCAGCGTATGGAAGAAGAGACGGGTGCGGAGGTTATCTGCTGCGATAGTCATGCGGCGGCGCGAGCCTGTCTTGAAAACGAACAGTTTACACTGGCGCTGACGGGTCTCAACCTGCCGGACTCTCCGCGTGGCGAAATTCTTGCTTTGCTGGGTGACTTCGGAGTTCCGACCATCGTCTTTACGGCAATGTTCGACCCGGAAGCGCGCGAGCGATATGCGCAGAAGAAGATCATCGATTATATCGTCAAGGACGGACCGCGCACGGTAGAGACGGTTCTTCATACCGTTGCGCGCATTCTGTCGAACAGCGCCTTCACGATTCTCGTGGTCGATGATGCGCGTTCCGCACGATCCGGTCTGGTGGAGATCCTCAAGCGGCAGAACTTTCGTGTGCTTGAAGCGCATTCCGGCACCCAGGCGCTGGAGATAATCGAGGCCGAAGACAAAATCGAGCTCGTCGTTACAGACTACCATATGCCCGACATGGACGGCTATGAGTTGACGCGGCGCATCCGCGAGACGCGCTCATCCGAAGAAATGCGCATTGTCGGCGTGTCGTCCTCGACCGACCGCTGGCTATCCGCAAGCTTTCTGAAGGCGGGCGCCTGCGACTTCATCTATCGGCCTTTCGTGCCGGAAGAGCTGCAATGCCGCATCGACAATAATATCGAGACGCTGAAACAGATCCAGCGCCTGCGTTATCTGGCCGACCGCGATTATCTGACCGGTCTTTCCAACCGCCGTTGTTTCTTCGAGAAAACCCGGCATATGGAAGCGACGAGAACGCCTGAACATTGCAGCAGTGTTGCCATTCTCGATATCGACCATTTCAAGAAGATCAACGACACCTATGGCCACGAAGCGGGCGACCGCGTGCTGAAAATGGTGGCTGACGCGCTTGCCGAGACTTGCGCCCCCGCCAAGCATTTCGCGGCTCGGCTTGGTGGAGAAGAGTTCGCGCTCTATCTGCGCAATACCGATGCCTTCCAGGCGCATTCCTTCTGTGAGAAGGTCCGTCAACAGATCGAGGAACTGGTGATGGAGGTCAACAATCACGAGATCGCCGTCACCGTCTCGATCGGCGTGGTGGAGACCGAGACAGGCGAAAGTTTCGACAACAACCTCAATGCCGCCGACCAACTGCTCTACCTCGCGAAAAGCAGCGGCCGTAACAGGGTGTATTCGACCTTGACCTTGCCGGAAGCAATGACGGCAGCCAATGCGTCGGCCGTGGCCGAGCTTTTCTGAGCATTCATGAAAAAAAGCCTCCCATCGTCGGATGGAAGGCTTCAGTTTAGACCGATATGCCGCCGCTGTTATGCGGCGGTTTGCGTTTGTGGGCGCTTGCGGCGGAAGAGCCACACGGCGACGCCAAGGACGGCCAGGGCGGCGACGGCGCCAACGCCCATGCCAATGCGTGCGAAGAGCACCAGCTGCGAGCTGGGGCCACCCTCACGGATCACTTGGACATCTTCCGGCGTGACCTTCAGCTTGGCATTGCCGTAGTCCTTCAGAATATAGTTGGACAGCGACGCCACCTCGACATTGGAAAGCGCGTTGATGGTGTTCGGCTGGTCGCCGAATGGCGGCATGAAGACATGCCCATCCTTGGTGTGACGATCGACGCCGTACAGAATGGCAGCGATGACATTGGTGGAGTTATCACCGGCCGTTGCAGCGTTGTGGAACAGGCTTGGGTAATAGCCGTCCGTTGTGCCCTGTGCATTGTAGCCATGGCAAGACGCGCAGTTGGCGACATAGAGCGCCGCACCGGCGTGATCTCCCTCGATGCCTTTCGCATAACCCTTGCCGCGGAAGCCCGCCAGTTCATTGCCGGCCTTGCCCTGATCGAAACGTGTCGGCGCAGATGCCTGCGAGGCATCCGGATTTGGTACGCTGCGAACGTAGGTGGCGATCGCATTCAGGTCGGGGTCGCTCAGATGCTGGAACGAATAGCTGATGGCTTCCGCCATGCTGCCTGCCGCCTGGGCGCGGTGATCAAGGCGTCCGGTCTTGAGGTAGGTGACGAGATCTTCCTGCGTCCACGAGCCGATGCCATGCACCTTGTCATTGGTAATGTCAGGCGCGAACCACGGGCCGATCTGACTACCCGTGAGGTTCCGGCCCTTGTCTTCCTCCATGAAGACACCGCGTGGCGTATGGCAGGTGCTGCAGTGTGCCGCCCCTTCTGCCAGGTAACGGCCACGGTTCCACTCCGCGGACTGTTGCGGATCGTTTTCCAGCGGCTTGTCTGCGGGGCGGAACAGCATGTTCCAGCCCATCATCGAGGCGCGGATATTCATCGGGAAGGGCAGATCGGTTTCCGGGGCTTTTTCCTCGACCGGTTCCACGCCCTGCATGAAGTATGCGTAGAGCGCATGAATGTCCTCATCCGTCATGATGGCGTACGAGACGTAAGGCATTGCCGGATAGAGGTTTGCGCCATCGGCGCGAACGCCCTTGCGCACGGCATCGGCGAACTGGGCTTCGGTATAGCTGCCGATGCCGAATTCCTTGGATGGCGTAATGTTTGTGGAGACGATCGTGCCGACCGGCGACGACATCGGAAGGCCGCCAGCCATTGGCTTGCCGCCGGCGTGGTTGGTGTGACAGGCAACGCAGTCGGAAGCGGTCGCGAGATAGCGACCCTTTTCGACCAGTTCCTTGGAGAATTCCTGTGCAGACGCAGGAGCGAAAGCTGCGAGTGCAAGCGGCGCCACGAGGCTAAGGGTTTTTACGGTCTTCATGATCAGGCGCCCCGCATCTGTTCGACCATCGCGTCACCTGCCTTGATGGCGAGGGCGACCATGGTGATTGTGCTGTTGCCGCAGGCACCGGCCGCCATTGCGCCGCCGCCCGGGATGAACAGGTTTTCATGGTCATGTGCGCGGCAATCCACATCGACGACCGAATTACCGGCGTCCTTGCCCATGATCGTGCCGCCCATGATGTGCTTGCTGTTGTTGAACTTCGGGCTGATCTTGACGTCGGTCGCGCCCATCGCTTCGGCAATCTTCTTGCCGATAGGCTGCGAATAGACTTCCCAGCACTTGCGGACGTAATCGCCGACATCATAGTGGATCGACGGTTTTGGTAGGCCGAGCCAGTCTTTTTTGTCCGAAAGGGTGAGGCGGTTGTTGGGGTCCGCCAGAATTTCGTGCGCAGCCACGATATCGGCCGTGCAGGCGGTCATGCGGCGGATTTCCTCGTCCAGCGCCTTGCCGACCAGCCCCTTTTTCAACGCAGCGAACGTCACGAAGCGGTTGCGGGCAAAGTTGTTGTAGCGGAAATAGGCACCGGCATGTTCCGAACGAAACGCGCCTTGCGAGGTTTCCATGATGCCGGAATTCACGACAGGGCCGATGCCGGACCAGTATGGATCCTTGGTGGTGACGGTGAACGAGCGGGCCGGGTGGTCCATCATGTTGCGGCCGACCTGATCCGAGGAGTTGGCAACGCCGTTCGGGTTGCGGTCGTCCTTCGACATCAGCAGAAGCTTCGGGTTTTCCAGGCCGTTGCAGGCGAGCACGAAAAGCTTGCCGGTGATGCGGTGGCTTTCCTTGTGCTGGTCGTAATAGCTGACTGCCTCGATCTTGTTCTGGGCATTGGTCTCGACCTTGTAGACGACCGCGTCGACAAGGATGGTCGCACCCTTCTTTTCAAGACGATGCAGCGCGGTTTCCGCATCGTATTTTGCGGCCACGGGACAGACCGGCACGCAGTTGTTGTTGGCACAGCAGGCCGGGCGGCCATCGTAAGGCATGCCGCTGTTGCGCGCCTGCGAAACCGGGATGTTGTTGTAGCCAAGCGTCTTGACGACCTCGGTGAAACGTACTTCGCCTGGCGAGAACGGCAGGTCCGGCATCGGGTAGGGGGCAGAACGGTCGCCGGTCTGCGGCCATTGCTTGGTGCGATCCGACGGGCCGCAGATGCCGAGCTTGTGTTCGGTGCGGACGTAATAGGGCTCCAGCGTATCGTAATCGAACGCCCAGTCACGACCCACGCCGTAGAGGGAGTTGATGCGCATGTCCTCAGGTGTCAGGCGCCAGGAGGTTCCCGCCCAGTGCCAGGTGGAGCCGCCGGCATAACGGATGAAGGTCTGGTCGTAGGCGTCAGGGCCGGTAAACTGCAGATAGGCGTCGTCGCCCTTTTCCGCGCCTGTCGGATGCGGAGCCCAGGGGCGGGGAGGATAGGCAACGGAGGTGTCGCCCTTCACGCCGAGCGGCGCGTTGCGCCAGTTTTCGACCACCTCGGCACGCGAGACGCGCGGCCCGGCCTCTACCATCAATACGGAATGACCTGCATCGAGCAGTTGTTCGGCAATTACGACGCCGACAACGCCCGTTCCGACGATAACGACGTCGGCACTGTTCTTGGTAACCATGAAAAGAACTCTTTTGTGAAAAGCGTCAGAAGCGCGGCACGGGCACTGAAAGAGGCACGTTGGGGCGTGTCCACAGGTTCGGGCCGGAGATGCCGTAGGAGGGGATGGTGACGACGTCGCTCGTGGTCTTGAAGGTCAGCGCTTCTTCATAAGTGAAGACCTTGGCGTCGCGCTTGTCTGAAGAGCAGCCGCTGTACCAGGCAAATATCACCCAGTTGGCGAAGTCTTTCAGTTCGCCTTCCGGAATGTCCGCAAAGAAGTCTTCCACTTGTGCGGCATTCTTCTTTTCGGCGATTGCTATGATGGCGTCCAGCATCCCCGCAAAGTTCTTGTATTGGCCGGTTGCCGCTTCCGCGATGCGGTTGCCCACATCGGGATTAAGCTGGTGATTGATCAGCAAATTGGAGAGCTGCATGAAACGGCTCTGCGCACCGGCATCGGCCGCTGCCAGCGAAAGGCTGGGACAGAGCGACGCGGCAAGGCTGCCGGCAAGAAGAGTGGCGCCGCTGAGAAGCATGCCGCGGCGCGACATCATCAGCTTGCCGTTGGGATCATTCGACTGTTTTGTCATTACCGTCCTGACCATGGGGAAATGCAGGAGACTGCCTGCGGGAAAAGGTTTGTGGTTAAGCTTGCGCGTTGCATCCGAAAAAAATGTCGGGCAAGGTCGCGCTCTTCGCCGTGGCGCTGAGCACCTTGCGTCCTGAGGCAGGAAATTGCTGACGGGATTTTGGGCATGCGGGGTCACGAAAAAAGGCGCGTGCGAACACACTGACGCTGTCGCGAGACAGCGCAGTCCTCCACCGCGCCAAATTAGTTGGATAGCTGATCGTCAGTTACGCCACCAGTTGATGTATGTCAATCTGTCGCAGGGAGACGTTTTTGTGATCGTTACCGCCGAGCATATGCTGAATACCCACGGGATCCTGTTGCGCCGATGCCAGCAGGTGGCGCTGGCTATGTTTACGGAAGAAGCGGCTGAACACGGGTTTTCCCCGACGCAATACAGTGCGCTGGCTTTTACATATATCGAGCCGGGCATTCAGCAGAACACGCTGGGGGAGCGCATAGCGCTCGATCGTTCGTCAGTCACGAAATGCGTTGAGATTCTGGAGAAGGGCGGCCTCATACGGCGCGAGGTGGATCGCAACGACCGGCGTGCGCGCATGCTCTACATCACACCGGACGGCGAAAAGGTGCTGGAGAAGGTGCATGACGCGGCGCTGAAGGCCCGAAGCCGGATCCATGCTACGATGGGAAAAGAACGGTTCCAGAATTTTCTGGAGGACATGAAGGCATTCAGCGCGATCCTGGACGAGAAGGAATAACGGGAAACCTTCAACGCGCCAGCCTGGGAACGACGGCTGGTAAGCGCTTGTAGCCCCCATTCTGGAACAAATTGATTCTGACGTCGTTATGCCCATGAACTTCCACCACGCATGAGCATGCGAGGAACAGGTCATGTTTTCGACTGCAGTCTCGACAACGGTTTTATCCTCCGAGGATCTTGAAGAGATCGATCGCTTTCATACTGCGTGGTGTGAAGAGAACGGCGTTGACAAAAATGATGCCGAGGCGCTCGACGTCGCGTCTGGATTGATTGACTGGTACGCCTCGGACACCAAGTATCGCGACCGGGCGAAACTCGACCATGCGCCGGAGTTGCCGGAATCCGAGCGGATCAAATCGCTTCTCCTGCAAATAACGTGACCCAGTCACCATCCCTATTTCATCGTGTTCTTAAGCAGATGACGCGCGAGAAAGGGCCGCAGGCCGTTTCAGGTGCGTTTGTGTGCCTTTGTCGATGGTCGGGCAGGCAGGTGATGCCGCTTTATGGGAGAGTGACGTATCGGTAGGCCTCGAATTAAGGCTGAGGGCTGTCGGCGCTGGCTGGGGCATAAAAAGAAAACGCCCGCTTTCGGATTTCTCAACGAAAGCAGGCGTTTGTCTTTTAAATTGGCTCCCCGGGCCGGATTCGAACCGGCGACCTGTCGATTAACAGTCGAATGCTCTACCGCTGAGCTACCAGGGAAAAACCGCGTCGCCGCGGCGGTGAGCGGGGTAATACAAATGCTTGGGCGATTTGCCAAGCGCTTTTTTCAAAAAAATGACAGAACTTGTTTTATCGACTGCCACTTCCCACCTCCGGCCTGTGAATAACCCTGAAAATGGAGGCCTGATGGCTGCGGCAAGCGAGGAAAAAAAGTCTGGCTTCGGCATCGATCCGAAAGATGGAAAGCTGATGCTGGGGCGCTTTCGCATTCCGATGCCGCGTTCGCGCTTCGGGCGCATGACGCTTGGCATTATTCTGGTCATCGGAGGCTGTCTCGGTTTCCTGCCGATTCTGGGCTTCTGGATGGTGCCTCTTGGCCTGCTCGTCCTTTCCATCGATCTCGCCTTCGTTCGCAGAAGGCGGCGCCGAATCTCGGTCTGGTGGGCAAGACGCCGACCGCGCAATACCCGCTAAAAAAACAGCCCGCGAAATTTTGAATTTTCGCGGGCTTTTTTTCTATGGGTATTTTGGCTTTCCGCCGAAGTGCGGCGTCTTACGAGCTGAACACCGACATCAGCCCCTGACCGGCGCTGAAAGCGGCGTAGGCGAGGGCGGCAAAATAGATCTTGGTTCCGACCAGGAAAAGGTAGCCACCGAGAACCACCAGGCCATCGCGCTGGATCATCCCAATGGCAAGAAGCAGAATGGCGACAGCCGGCAGCGTATTTGAAAACGGGATAAGGCCGAGCGGAAACATCAACAGGATGCCGCCGACTGATATCGCCAGGGCATTGATGCGATTGGCCACGGCACTGCCGGTAAGGTGCGTGGCGCGCGGTTTGACGAAACGGTCGAATTTTCCAACGATACCGATTCCTCTCTCCAGAGCGGGAACAAGCTTGGCGGTATCGAGCTGGCGGTCGAGAATTCGTTTCGGCAACCATGGCAGGCGGTTCATGCACACGGCGACGCCGACCAGGATGATGGCGGCGCCAAACACGGTGCTGACGCCTGGAATGGAAACCGGGATAAGGAAGGGCAGGGAGGCGACGGCGCAAAGAAGCAGCAGTCCCTGTTCTCCGACAGCATCCATCAGTTCACGCAGCGTGATCGACTGGCCACGTATGCCGCTGACAAGCGCCTGCAAAGTCTCCGTCAGGGAGCGCGAGGTATCTTCGAATTCGACCGACTGCTGCACATTCACCTCCGTATTGATGCGGTTGCGAGTGTGTAGCAGCTTTGTTGCGATGCGAAAACAAATCCTGCGATTCGCCGCTCGGCGAACCGCTTCCGATCCAATCCATTCGCCGTGGTCCAAATGCTATTTGTGCGCTACGAAGTGATCGTACATTCCGACACCGACGACCAGCACGAGGACGCCGATTACAAACGGATTAATGGCTGTGATGAAATCAAGATATTGCATGACGGTTACTCCTCTTACCGCATGAACAATCTGTTCGGAGAGGCAATGCCGCGCATTGATGCGTCGCAAATATCTCCCGAATTCCTATCGGTTTCACCGATACGGCGCCGTTGGTCTCCTCAAACCATCAGCACACGTTTATTTTAGCAGATGTGATTGAAAGCCGCCAGCACCTGTTTTTTCTGTGATTTTTTGTCGGTGGATTTCGATAGTGCCGATGGTGGAGATTGCTCAATAAACCCGGCTCAGACTTGTTTCGTTTAGGGGCGGTACGAAACAAGGACGGCTCGCATGGTAAATCTTAAGGTCATTGAGGGCGGTAAAGGCAAGGCGGCTTCGAGCCCTGCGATCGAATGGACCTTTCCCACGGCAGAAGACGTGCGGAAGGAAGCCGAGCGGCGCATCCATGCCAGCGGTTACGACGACTGGCGAATACGGGAGTTGGCGACTGGCAAGCCGATGCCGGTCGAAATTCGTTATCTGCGCATGCAGATCGAATACGCCTCACAGGCGATTGCGCGTTTTGTCAAAATTCCGGTGGACTTCACATCCGACAGCTACTGGCCGGCGTAGGTGGTCCGTCCGCAGTTCCTATTTCCATAATCGGGGAGATAAAGAACGGCCTGCGTGATCTCGCGGCAGCAACGTGACGTCAATCGGTCGCCCGACCCCGTTCTATAAATAACGGCAGTCGCGTTCTGTGGGGGCTTTTGGCAGATCGGTTCAGTGTCGTCCAGTGATAATGCACGTCGTGCGAAATCCCGCCAACACCGGGAGGCAGGAGGCCGGATTGGCTGTACGCTGGAGGTGAGCGCATAGGCACGACGTACAGTCTGGCTCGAAGAGCCGTCGATCGCCTAACTGTCTGTGAAATCAGGGGAAAAAGGATGGAGGCCTCGCCGAGAATCGAACTCGGGTGCAAGGATTTGCAGTCCTCTGCGTCACCACTCCGCCACGAGGCCATCCGGGTATTCATTGAGCGGTGACGGGCGTTTAGAACGAATCCACGAAGCGTGCAATAGGGGGGTCAGCAAGTTTCCCGTTTTTTGTGTCAGTCATTCGACAACCGCATCATTGAGGCATGGCGCTCATTCGAAGATCGCTGGCTCAGCCGCAAAGCGCCTTGCCTGTTTTTGTTCTTATGCGCGCTGCATGGCTTGAAAGCCGTCTGCGCCCTCAGTAATACGAGGGCAGTTGGACCGCTTTCATGAGGCGCAGAAGCATGACCGATTACGAAAAAGCGCGGAATACCATGGTTGATAACCAGATCCGCACGACCGATGTGACATCGCATTCGGTTCTCAAGGCGTTTCTCGCCGTTCCTCGTGAGGATTTCGTGCCGGACGCCGTCAAGCCGATCGCCTACATCGATAACGATGTGGAAGTTGCGCCGGGCCGTTGTGTGCTGGCTGCATCGCCGCTTGCCAAGCTTCTGCAGCTTGCGGCCGTGACCCGCGAGGACGCGGTTCTGGAAATCGGCTGTTGCACCGGCTACACCGCCGCTCTGCTTTCGCATCTTGCCGGTGGTGTAGTCACAGTGGAAAGCGACGAAGCGCTCGTCGAAACGGCCAAGGCGTCGCTTGCCGCTTATGACAACGTCGAGGTTGTTTCCGGCGATCTGACCAAGGGTCACCACCATGAAAGCCCGTATGACATCATCTTCGTCAGCGGTGCAGTGGAAGAGGTGCCGGCCGCACTGTTTGACCAGCTTCGGGATGGCGGTCGCCTGATCGCAGTTGTCGGTCACGGCAATTCCGCATTTGCGACGCTGTTCACGAAAGAACGCGGGAGCGTTTCCGCAACGCCGCAGTTCAATTCGTCGATCCGGGCGCTTCCAGGCTTTTCGAAGACGAAAGAGTTCGTTTTCTGACGAAATATCGGCGCAGTCGCGCCGAACAAATCTGTGCATGCGCAGCATGACTGGCCCGCCTTCGATTGTTTCGAGGCGGGCTTTTCCGTTAAAATGCCGGTGATTCGGCCTCTCGTGTCTTGAGGCTCGAATACATGAACCGTCAGATCGGGGAAAAGTATGGCTCAGCCAAGCGTAGCGCGTGAACCCTCCATGGAAGAAATTCTGGCGTCCATCCGCCGGATCATCGAAAGCAATGAGCCGGCTGTCGATGGTGGTGCCGCTCGCGATTTTTCCGATTACAGCGATGACGAACGTATTACCGACGATGCCGGTGATATCGCGTTCGTGCCGGAGAGGGCTGCAAACGATCCTGGTATTCCGGTGCGCGAGGTTGAGCCTGTCGCAGTATCTCCGTCGCAAGGCCGTGATTTTTCTTCATCGTCGTCTGCCCCGGCAACCGCTCAGCCGAGCGCGGTGCCGGAAAGGTCCTTGTCGCTTGCGGATGTTGCCGCCCGCGTCCGTGCCGCATCCGGCCGCACCCCCGAGCTTCCCGCCGAAACGGCAAAGGAGGCCACGAAGGGGGGCGAGCAGCCTGAACAGACCACCGTGTCGGCAACGCCACGGCCCTTGCCGCGTCCGATCCTGCCGCCCATTCCCGAACTCGGCGTTGCCGGTTTCGTGCCGGATGACGCGCCTGCGCAACCTGAAAGGATGCCTCGCATCGTAGAGTCCATCGCCGAACCAACAATGCCGGAAGTGTCTGTTGCCGAGCCTGCTGATTCCGCGGCAGAGGCGGAAGCGAAGGTGGAAAAGCCCGTTGCCGAACCCAAGGCTGAAAGCCTGCCGGCCAAGATCGAAGCCGCCGCAAACCTGATGTCGGCGGAAGCCGGTGCGCAAGTTGCACGTTCCTTCGGTGAATTGGCCGATGTGCTCAACGGCTTCGATCAGCAGTCCGTCGAGGAAATGGCGCAGGACATGCTGCGGCCGATGCTGCAGGAATGGCTTGACGACAATCTGCCGACGCTGGTCGAGCGTCTCGTGCGCGAGGAAATCGAGCGCGTGGCCCGCGGCCCGCGTCGTTAATGCTGCGCTGATCGCCGCCTAAACGTCATTTCAATAGCCGCTCCGGCGACGGGGCGGCTTTTTTATTGACTTCACCCGCCCCACATACGTAACAACCCACCATCTCATTCATAAAAGAAAAACGGGTCAGGAAATGCTCGATAAGACCTTTGATTCCGCCGCCGTCGAACCGAAAATCGCATCCGCCTGGGACGAAGCGAACGCTTTCCGTGCCGGAGCCAATGCCAAGCCGGGCGCGGAAACCTTCACCATCGTGATCCCGCCGCCGAACGTGACCGGTTCGCTGCACATGGGCCACGCGCTCAACAATACGCTGCAGGACATCATGGTCCGCTTCGAGCGTATGCGTGGCAAGGATGTGTTGTGGCAGCCTGGCATGGACCATGCCGGCATCGCCACCCAGATGGTCGTCGAGCGTCAGCTGATGGAACGCCAGCAGCCGGGCCGTCGCGAGATGGGCCGTGAAGCGTTTGTCAACCGCGTCTGGGAATGGAAGGAAGAATCCGGCGGGCTGATCTTCAACCAGCTGAAACGCCTCGGCGCCTCCTGCGATTGGTCCCGTGAGCGGTTTACGATGGACGAGGGGCTTTCCAAGGCCGTCCTCGAAGTATTTGTCACGCTCTACAAGCAGGGCCTGATCTATCGCGGCAAGCGTCTGGTCAACTGGGACCCGAAGTTTGAAACGGCGATTTCCGATCTCGAAGTCGAGAGCAAGGAAGTCGACGGCCATATGTGGCACTTCAAGTACCCGCTGGCCGGCGGCGAAACCTATACCTATGTCGAGAAGGATGCCGACGGCAACGTCACCTTGTCGGAAGAACGCGACTATATCTCGATCGCCACCACCCGCCCGGAAACCATGCTGGGCGATGGTGCTGTTGCCGTTCACCCGTCGGACGAGCGTTACGCGCCGATCATCGGCAAGCTGTGCGAAATTCCGGTCGGACCGAAGGAACATCGCCGCCTGATCCCGATTATCACCGACGAATATCCGGAAAAGGACTTTGGTTCTGGCGCGGTAAAAATCACCGGCGCGCATGATTTCAACGACTATCAGGTAGCTAAGCGCAACAAGATCCCGCTCTATCGCCTGATGGATACGGTTGCGGCAATGCGCACCGACGGCGAAACTTATGCCGAATGTGCAGCCAAGGCGGCGGCCATCACCAAGACCGGTGAACTGCCGAGCGAATCCGAGGTCGATGAGATCAACCTCGTTCCGGAAGAATATCGCGGCCTCGACCGCATGGTTGCCCGTGCAAAGATCATCGAGACGATCAATGCCGAAGGTCTCGCCGTCACGGTCAAGGATGACGAAGGCAACGACGTTCCTTACGTCGAGAAGAAAAAGATCATGCAGCCGTTCGGCGATCGCTCTGGCGTCGTCATCGAACCGATGCTGACCGACCAGTGGTTTGCCGATGCAAAGACGCTGGCCGAGCCGGCGATCGCTTCCGTTCGCGAAGGCCGCACCAACTTCGTGCCCAAAAACTGGGAAAAGACTTACTTCGACTGGATGGAAAACATCGAGCCATGGTGCATTTCGCGCCAGCTCTGGTGGGGCCATCAAATTCCGGCCTGGTACGGCCCGGATGGTCAATGCTTTGTCGAGAAATCCGAGGAGGAGGCGCTCGTCGCTGCCGTCCAGCATTATCTGGCCCATGAAGGCCCCTGGAAAGCCTGGGTGCAGGAAAAGCTCGAGAATTTCGAGCCGGGCTCGATCCTGACGCGCGACGAGGACGTTCTCGACACCTGGTTCTCGTCGGCTCTGTGGCCGTTCTCAACGCTTGGCTGGCCGGACAATACGCCGGAACTGGCGCGTTATTACCCGACCAACACGCTTGTCACCGGTTTCGACATCATCTTCTTCTGGGTCGCCCGCATGATGATGATGGGCATGCACTTCATGAAGGATGAAGAGGGCAATGCGGTCGAACCGTTCAACACGGTTTATGTTCACGCACTCGTTCGCGACAAGAACGGCCAGAAGATGTCGAAGTCCAAGGGCAACGTCATCGATCCGCTGGAACTGATCGACGAATACGGCGCCGACGCGCTGCGCTTCACGCTGGCCATAATGGCGGCGCAGGGCCGTGACGTGAAGCTCGATCCGGCTCGTATCGCAGGTTACCGAAACTTCGGTACGAAGCTGTGGAACGCGACGCGTTTTGCCGAAATGAACGGTGTGAAGCGCGATCCGCATTTCATTCCGGATGCGACGACGCTGACGATCAACCGCTGGATCCTGACCGAGCTCGGCATCACCATCCGTGACGTCACCGAAGCGATCGAGACGCACCGCTTCAACGAGGCGGCAGCCTCGCTCTATCGTTTTGTCTGGAACCAGTTCTGCGACTGGTATCTGGAACTGTTGAAGCCGATCTTCATGGGCGAAGACGAAGCGGCCAAGAAGGAAGCGCAGGGCTGTGCAGCCTATGTTCTCGAAGAGATCTACAAGCTGCTGCATCCCTTCATGCCGTTCATGACGGAGGAACTGTGGGCGCATACCGACAGCCGCGACAATCTTCTGTGCCACACTGACTGGCCGGCTCCGGAATTTGCCGACGAGAGCGCAGCTTCCGAAATCAACTGGGTGGTCGATCTCGTAACCGGTCTGCGCTCGGTCCGTTCGGAAATGAACGTACCGCCGTCTGCAACCGCGCCCCTGATCATGGTGGGGGCGAGCGAGCTGACGCAGGGCCGCCTGCAGCGCCATGATGCGGCGATCCGCCGTCTGGCGCGTGTCGATGCCATTTCGTTGGCCGATACGGCACCGAAGGCCGCGGCCCAGGTCGTGGTCTCTGAGGCGACGGCATGCCTGCCGCTTGGCAGCCTGATCGATTTCGCCGCCGAACGCGCGCGTATCGAAAAGACGCTTGGCAAGGTGGATTCCGATATGGCTCGCACAAAGGGCAAGCTTTCCAACGAGAAGTTTGTCGCCAATGCCGATCCCGAAGTGGTGGCGGCCGAGCGCGAGCGTCTGGCGGAGTTGGAAGTTCAGCGCGCCAGCCTGCTGACGGCGCTGCAGCGCCTTAATGAGGCTAACTGAGTCTTATCCTCTGAAATTGATGGGTTTTCGGCTTGAAGGGGCGCGCCACGAAAGCGGCGCGCCCCTATTGTCTGGGGATCGCGTGAAATCGCAATGCTGTTGCGGATGAGGCACATCGACTGCTGGTTGTGTGATATATTTCTAAGAAATGCAGTAATTATTGCCATATGTTAAAATGAAATTTCACTTATGTGCCGAATTGGCGCGGCGTTCAGAGGGCTACGTCAAAATTTCGGTTGCAGGGCGGTATATTCCGCATGTCACGCAAAGTTGTTATTTAAGAAGCTCTGCATCACACTGATTCCCATCACTTGCTGGGAGGAGCGGGTTCTCATGACGCTTAACAATAAGACTGCCACTATCGTTCTTGCTGCCGGCGGTTTGCTGGTCGCGCAGGCATCCGCTTTTGCGGGCGGCCTCGAACGTGGCGGTTATAATATCGATTTGCTTTTCGATCCCTCGTCCGTGGCTGTGGAAGCGGCAACGACCTTTGTTGCGCCGCAGCGCAAGCTGAAGAATGTCGAAGATCTGGTTCCTAATGATGGCAATCTGAATAATCGTGTTCGTTCCGCAGATGATAGCGAGAGCTATTGGACCACTCGTCTGGGCGTGAAGGGTGGATATGAAGATGCAGACTGCATGTTCGATTATTCTCAGCCGTGGGGCGCGCATCTCAAGCCAGGTGCCAACTGGGCCGGCGCAAATCAAAACATCGAAACCAAGGTTAGCAGCCGCAACTATGCACTGACCTGTTCCTATCGTTTCGACATGGGGCCTGGCCAGCTACGCGTTATCGGCGGCGGCTTCTATCAGGAAGTTTACGGTTTCAAGGAACGACTGGCGAATGCTCTGGTACCTGCTCCACGCACCGGCGTCGGCCGTCTTGACCTTGAGGGCGATGGTTGGGGTTGGCGCGCAGGTTTGGCCTACGAAATTCCCGAATATGCGTTACGCGCAAGCCTCGTCTATAACAGCGAGGTCAAGCTCGATGATATCACGGGCACACTAAATCTAAGTCAGGTCAACGGTCTTGTTCTGCCGGTCTTTGGATCGCAAGCCATGCCGGATTCGCTTGAATTGAAAGTGCAATCGGGCATTGCTCCGGACTGGCTGGCATTCGGCTCCGTCAAGTGGACGGATTGGAGCCAGCTTCAGAGCGTCGTGTTCCGTTGCAGTGTTCCCGGCGTGCCCCTATGCGGACCGAATACCATCGCGACATCGCTTGATCTCGGTTATCAAGACGGCTGGACCATTACTGGCGGTATTGGTCACAAGTTCAACGATCAGTGGAGCGGCGCCGTTTCGCTGACCTGGGATCGCGGCACAGCGCAGGGATACGGAACGCAGAGCGATACCTGGACTATTGGGACAGGCGTTTCTTATGCGCCAAGCAAGAATGTAGAATTCAGGCTTGCCGGTGTGCTTGGTATTCTTACCAGCGGTTCGTCTGGTGTTGCGACAATTGATGGCCGTCAGATTCGTGACGTTAGGTACGATTTCGACAACGACCTCGTCGCCGCGATTTCGACCTCGGTCAAGGTGAAGTTCTAAGAAGAGTCCATTTGTGGCTGAAGCCAATAGAAGGCCCGGTATTCGCCGGGCCTTTTTCATGAATATAATGTTGATAGATCGTCGCATTGATCGTCGAAAATGTGACGATTTGGCAACATCTATCTGCGACCATCATCGACAGCGACGTCGTGTCGGGATTTGTCCATTTCCCGCCACAAACGAAGCGCAGCGGTAGTCGCAACGGAATTTGCGGACCTCGGGGGCGGGGCTCGTTATCGGGGAAATATGGGCGGTTATTCGAAAGAAATGCCAATGAATCAAGGCTTGCAGACGGTTGCGACCGTTGGCGGCTTATTCATTCATGCTAATGCGGCTCTGGGTCGCAGTCTTGCCGAAAACCATCATTATTGTTTTTCCGATCGGACAGCAGTGCAGCACCCTGCAGGGAAGACGGCTCAAAAAGCCGTTTCCATCCAGCGCGAAGGGGCGAAAGTTTGTATTGGAGTATCGGCATGAGCATGGGATGGGACTTTGGCCGCGCTTTTGGTGTCGGCGCCGCTTTGCTGGAGGCGGATGGCGTTTCGCTGTCTTTGCAATTCTGCGGGGCGAAAGAAGTCTGAACCATGCTTAAGCTCGACATACGATCGCTTCGGGCCGTGCTGATCGGCCTCTCATTTGCCGCGATGCCGCTTGCCTCGGCGTCCGCCTTCGACATCAATGCCGGCGTCAACAAGGAGTCCGGCCCGTTCGATCTGTTCAAGTTCGGTTTCAAGGCCTACAAGAACGGTCAGAAACAGGATGCAGTCGAAGCCTATCGATATGCCGCAGAAAAGGGCCATACGGGTTCACGCTGGGCGCTCGCCAATATGTACGCCTATGGCGATGGCGTCGTGCAGAACGATTTCGAAGCGTTCAAGATCTATAGCGAGATCGCCAGCCAGGGCGTGGAGCCCGGCTCGGAAGATACCGGCTTCTTCATCAATGCGTTGCTGGCGCTGGCCGGTTATTATCGCGAGGGTATCCCCGGAACGCCGGTGAAGGCCGACCTGTCGCAGGCCCGTCAACTCTATTTCCAGGCAGCTTCCGCGTTCGGTGTAGCCGAGGCTCAGTTCCGGCTTGCCCGTATGATGCTTGCGGGCGAGGGTGGTCGCGCAGACGTTCAGCAGGCCAAGAAATGGTTGAACCAGGCTCGCAAGAGCGGTCACGCCGGCGCCATGGCGGTCTTCGGAAATATTCTTTTCGATGAAGGTCAGACGTTGCGCGGTCTTGCCTTCATGACGGCGGCACTCGACCGTTGCAGCAAGAAGGATTGCCCGTGGATGCAGCAGTTGCAGGAAGATGCGTTCTCGCTTTCCACCGAGAACGACCGGCGCAACGCCGTTGCATTGGCGCAAAGCCTCGAGCGGAGCGGCGACTGACACGCCCCGAAATTTAAGGCGTTTTATTCAATCCATCGTGCCGGATCATCGTGCAGGACATGTGCCCGGCAGACGGTATCAGCCGAAATCGAATTCGGCCGATACCGGCACGTGGTCGGACGGTTTTTCCCAGGCGCGCGTGCTCTTTTCGATCGAGGTCGATTTCAGACGGTCACTGGCTTCCGGTGACAGCAGAAGATGGTCGATACGGATGCCGTTATTCTTCTGCCAGGCACCAGCCTGATAATCCCAGAACGTGTAAAGTTTTGTCGCGTCGGTCGTAGCGCGCACTGCGTCTGTGAGACCGAGCGCTTCGAGGCGGCGGAACGCGGCGCGTGTCTGCGGGAGGAAAAGGGCGTCGGTCGCCCACACGGCCGGATCGAAACAATCGTGCGGTTCCGGGATGACATTGTAGTCGCCCGCGAGAATCAGCGGCTCTTCCAGCAAAAGCAGTCTGGCGGCATGCAGGCGCAGCCGCTCCATCCATGCCAGCTTGTAGGGGTATTTGACCGGATCGTCCGACGGATTGCCGTTCGGCAGGTAGATGGACGCAACGCGGACCGCGCCCGAAGGCACCGAAAACACCGCTTCGATGTAGCGGGATTGTTCGTCGTTATCGTCGCCCGGAAGACCGCGCGTCACTTCATCCGGTTTCGTCTTCGAAAGGATGGCGACGCCGTTGAAGCCCTTCTGGCCATGGGTTTCGACGTGATATCCCAATGCCTCGATTTCGAGGCGAGGAAACCCTTCATCGACGGATTTGATTTCCTGAAGGCAGGCGATGTCAGGCGACGATTCGGTCAACCAGGCGCGCAGGTTGTCTATACGCGCCTTGACGCCATTGATGTTCCAGGTCGCGATTTTCATGAGCCAGACTTCCTTCCGTTCGGGCCTTTTTATCGCAAGGCCCGCGCATTGGAAGGGAAAAGACGGTCACAAGCCTTCAGATGGCAAAACTCGTGCCGCATCCACAACTTGCGACAGCATTCGGATTCTTGATCTGAAACGACTGGCCCAACAGATTGTCGACAAAGTCGATTTCCGAACCGGCCATGTAGATCAACGACATGCTGTCGACCAGAACCTTGGCGTCCCCCCGGGCAATGACGACGTCGTCGTCCTGCTGGTCTTCCACGAGATCGAATTTGTAGGAAAAGCCGGAACAGCCTCCACCTTCCACGGATACGCGCAGGGCCTGCTTACCGGCATCGGCGCTGACGATCTGGGCAATGCGCTTGGCTGCTGCCTCGGAAAGGGTCACGTCTGTGGTTGTCTGGGCGGTCGTCATTTCTGGCTCCTTCCGGATTAAAGGTCCGGCGAGATTGTCGTCATCGGCATTATAGCCTTGTTGCACTATAGGTATGAAGGGTTAAATGGCACGTCAATGCTTCGTTATGCGTTTGCTGCTTCGTGCCGTGTTTGGAAGGCTTTAGGTAATGACAATCGATACACGCAGTCTGGGTTTCGGCAGTGGAGAAAGGGCGGTTTTTGCGGCCGATCCATGGACCTCGCGCGGCCGGCTTTTTCCCGAGACTGGCAGCCTGACGCGCTCGGAATTCCAACGCGACCGCGACCGCATTGTTCACACCACCGCTTTTCGCCGCCTGAAACACAAGACGCAAGTGTTCATCGGTGTCGACGGCGATCATTACCGCACACGGCTGACCCATACGATCGAGGTGGCGCAAATCGCCCGTGCTCTGGCACGCGCCCTGAAAGTCGACGAGGATTTGGCGGAAGGCGTGGCTTTGGTTCACGACTTTGGCCACACACCGTTCGGCCATACCGGTGAAGATGCGCTGGACGAAATGCTGAAGCCTTATGGCGGTTTCGATCATAACGCCCAGTCATTGCGCATCGTCACCAAGCTGGAACGGCGTTATGCCGATTTCGACGGGCTGAACCTCACCTGGGAAAGCCTTGAAGGCCTGGTCAAACACAATGGCCCGATGATGACCAAGGCGGGCGAGGGCACCAAGGGCCCGGTGCCGCAGCCGATCCTCGATTATTGCGAGATCCATGATCTGGAAATCGCAAGCTTTGCCAGTCTCGAGGCGCAGGTGGCGGCCATTGCCGATGATATCGCCTATAATACGCATGATATCGATGACGGCCTGCGCTCCGGTTTTCTCACGCTCGAGATGCTGGAGGATGTGCCGTTTCTCGCCGCCATGATGCGCGAGGTGCGTGACCGTTACCCGAACCTTGAGACGACCCGTTTTGCTCACGAGATCATGCGGCGGCAGATCACCCACATGGTTGAGGATGTGATCGGGGTTGCGCAGGAGCGGCTGGCGAAGCTCAATCCGCAGAGCGCGGCGGATATTCGCGATGCAGATCTTGCCATGGCGACCTTTTCCACAGAGATGGCTGAAACCGATCGGCAGATCAAGAAACTGCTGTTCAGTCGCATCTATCGCCACCCGGACATCATGCGCATCCGTGCCGGTGCCGCCGATATCGTCTGCGACCTGTTTCGCGCCTATATGGCGGCGCCGCAGGAGATGCAGAGCCACTACTGGGTCAGCCACATGCCCGACCTCAGCGAGGCGGCGAGGGCGCGCCATGTCGGTGATTATCTGGCCGGCATGACGGACACCTATGCCGTCAAGGCCCATCAGCGGCTGTTTGACCGCACCCCCGATTTGCGTTAGGCACCCCGCCACATGAACCACTATCGCGGGGGCATATTGGCCTGCCGCGCGGATTGTAGACGATGAACCTTTTTGCCGATTTCGACCTGCGGATCAAAGCCGCCCTGGAAACGCTGGATATCGTGAAGGAAAAGCGCGCCGAGCTCGATTTCGGCCGTATCACCATCGAGCCGCCGCGCGACCAGAGCCATGGTGACGTCGCGACCAATGCCGCCATGGTGCTGGCGAAGCCGCTCGGAACAAATCCGCGGGCGCTGGCCGACCTGATCGCCGAAGCGATGCGTTCCGACACGGATGTCAGCGAAGTCTCTGTGGCCGGCCCAGGTTTCATCAATATCCGCCTTTCGACCGGCTACTGGCAGCGTGTTCTCGCCGTCATGATCGCCGAGGGAACCGATTATGGTCGTTCATCGATTGGTGGCGGCAAGAAGGTCAATGTCGAGTTTGTTTCGGCCAATCCGACCGGGCCGATGCACGTCGGTCACTGCCGTGGCGCCGTCGTCGGCGATGCGCTGGCCAACCTGATGGGATTTGCCGGTTACGACGTAACCAAGGAATATTACATCAACGACGCAGGCGGTCAGATCGACGTGCTCGCGAGGTCGGTGTTCCTGCGCTACCGCGAAGCACTCGGCGAAACGATCGGCGCGATCCCGGAAGGGCTTTATCCGGGCGATTATCTCGTGCCGGTCGGTCAGGAACTTGCCAAGGAATACGGCACCAAGCTGCATAACATGCCGCAGGACGAGTGGATGCCGATCGTCAAGAACCGCGCGATCGATGCAATGATGGCGATGATCCGCGAGGATCTGGCCGCTCTCAACGTGCATCACGACATCTTCTTCTCCGAGCGCACGCTGCATGCCGAAGGTGCCCAGAAGATCCGCACGGCCATCAACGACCTCACCTTCAAGGGACATGTCTATCGCGGCGCACTGCCGCCGCCGAAGGGCGAGGTGACGGAAGATTGGGAAGATCGCGAGCAGACGCTGTTCCGTTCGACCGAAGTCGGCGACGACATGGACCGTCCGCTGATCAAGTCCGACGGTTCCTATACGTATTTCGCCGCCGACGTTGCCTATTTCAAGGACAAGTTCGATCGCGGTTTCGAAGAGATGATCTATGTGCTCGGCGCCGACCATGGTGGCTACGTGAAGCGGCTGGAAGCCGTGGCGCGCGCTGTCTCCGAGGGCAAGTCGAAGCTCACCGTTCTCCTTTGCCAGCTCGTAAAGCTGCTGCGCGATGGCGAGCCGGTCAAGATGTCGAAGCGCTCTGGCGACTTCGTGACCTTGCGTGAAGTAGTCGACGAAGTCGGCTCCGACAGCGTGCGTTTCATGATGCTCTACCGCAAGAATTCCGAACCGCTCGACTTCGACTTTGCCAAGGTGACGGAACAGTCGAAGGACAACCCGGTGTTCTACGTGCAGTATGCGCATGCTCGTTGCATGTCGGTATTCAGGCAGGCGCGCGAAGCATTCCCAGACGTTGATATCGATTCGCTCAACCTCGCCGATTCGGTCGCTGGAATCACCGATCCGAGTGAGTTGCAGCTCGTCGCAAAGCTCTCCGAATACCCGCGCATCATCGAGGCAGCAGCGCAGGCGCAGGAGCCGCATCGCGTTGTTTTCTATCTGTATGACCTGGCCAGCGCGCTCCACGGACACTGGGCCAAAGGCAATCAGAATCCAGACTTACGATTTATTAACGACAAAAACAGAGAATCGAGTATAGCCAGACTTGGGTTGGTGCATGCCGTTGCTTCTGTTTTGAGGTCGGGGCTCGCCATTGCGGGCACTGACGCTCCGGTAGAAATGCGGTAGAATTGCCACCATTTCCCCATATTGCGCTGGCATATGCAATTGTTACGCGTAGGTAAGTGGACGAGGGAATGGCAGACAACAACCTTGCACTCGGCCGGCACGATGGTCCGGACATCTTTGCGGAAGACGATCCGCTGGCGGAACTCGCCCGTATCGTTGGTCATGAAGATCGATCGACACGCCCATCGGCGCAGGCTGCGGCACCGCGCCGTGAGCCCGAGTTTAATCTCGAAGACGAATTGATGCGCGAATTCGAGCGTTTCGACGCTCCGCGCCTCGATCCCGCGAACGATATCGGCTTTGCCGCCGAGCCGGCTCCCCAGCCTGTGGTCGATCCCGCAATGGATGCGGCTCACGCTGTGCCCGTGGAGCGGGAAGTACAGGCTTACGAGCCGCAAGCTTATCAGCAGCAGCCAGATACTGCACCGCCGCTGCAGCATCTTCCGTTCGATCTGACCGCGGGTGCCCCCGCCATGCCGATCCAGCAGAAGCCTGCATTCTCGCATGCGGATCTGGTTGCCGAACTGGAATCGTCGCTTGCGCCTGCGATCAAGCCGGAACCCGACCAGTCACGCTATCAGCCAGAGACGGTAGAGACAGTCCATCAGGCTGTACCTGCTGTCGTTGAAGCTCCGGTTCAGGTCGAAGTTCCTGTTGCCTCAAAGCCGGCGGAAAAGGGTTACACACCCGGCTTCCGTATGCCGATCGCCAATTTCCAGCGCTCCGATATCCAGCCGCGTGAAGCCTATCGCCCGTCTCCTGTCGAGCCGGCGCAGGTTGCTCTGCCGGTGGAACAGGTTGCCGTGGCGGCTCCTCTCGAAGCGGCGAAGGAAACGTTTGCCGATACGAACGAGTCGATCTGGAGCAGTCTCGAACGCGAACTGACTGGCGAAGCATTTGCCCTGCAGCCGGAAAGTAAACCGGCTTTTGTGGCGCCTGTCGCCGAGACGCCGGTCGAGCTTCCGGTATTCGAAATGCCGAAGCCGCTGGTTGCGGAAGGCCCGGTACAGCCGGTGCGCTCCGAGCCTTCGTTCGAAGTCAAACCTGCCGTTGCGGAAACCTTCTCCCAACCGGCTGAAATCATCCATGACGCCAATCGTTTTTCGGCGCAGCAGCCGGTGCCCGCACCTGTCGCTCCGCAGCCCGTCGTCGCAACGCCGGTATCGACTGCGACCGATGCCGATCTGATCGATGACGATTTCGAACTGGCGCTGGACGATCTGGATCTCGATTTCTCCGAGATTTCGGTAGAGGACACCAAGCCGCAGCATGCCGCGGCTGCGCAGCCGGTCGTCACGCCTGCTCCGACTGCTCCGGTTTATGCTGCCCGCCAGCGCGAGCCGGTCTATCAGCCCGCGCCCGTCTCTGCGCCGCAGCCGTCAGCCTACACGCCTGCCGCCGCAACCTACGCGCCGGCCGCGAGTGTAGCTGCCGCTCCGACATTCACCGCTTCGGCACCTCTGGCGCCTGCAGAACCTGCTGTGGCGGAATTTGACGCCGACCAGTTCGATCCTGCGCTGATCGCCGATGGCGAAGAGCATGTGGAAAGCATGGTCGAGGTCGATGTGCCGGAATTGCCGGTTGAAGAGCCGGTTGCTGCGCCAAAGCACGATACCGATTTCGATATCGATCTGGATGCGGAACTGGCAAACCTGCTTCAGGCGTCCGCGCCGGCAGCGCCGTCGCTGGTCCGTGGTAGTGCTGCCGCAGCACAGGCCCAGAACCAGTCCCGCCAGCCCATGTCGCGTGCCACGCCAACGCATGCTCCTGTTGCTGCAGCACAGCCGGTCGTAGCGCCTGCACCGGCCAAATCCGCTTACGACGCCGATCTCGACGATTTCGAGCGTGCGCTGGAAGAGGATTTCCGCCGTAGCCTGTCCAATCCGTTGCCGGCTGGTGCCCGTATGGACGACGAAGGTGACGATGGTTACGCGGCACCCGCTGCTCGCCGTCAGATCCGCTGGGGTGCGCCCGCTGCCATCGTCGGTGTGTTGCTGATGGGCGGTCTTTCCGCCTACGCATTTTATGCAAGTGGCGTTCCCGGCAAGGCGGATGGCGGCAAGCCGTTGGTAATCGCTGCCGACAAGGAGCCTGTGAAGGTCGCCCCGGAAAATCCAGGTGGCAAAACGGTTCCGAACCAGGACAAGGCTGTTTATGAGCGTGTCGCCGGTGGCGCCAACGATGCACCGCGTCAGGAAACGCTGATTTCCAGCAATGAAGAGCCAATGGACGTCGTCCAGCGTACGCTGACTTCCGACAACCTGCCTCTGCAGGGTGAGGAAGAGGCGATGACCGAAGGTCTCGATACTCAGGATCCGCGCCTTCTGCCACAGCAGGCCAGTGCCAACGGCGCACCGCAGGGTGAGCAGCCGGTAAGCGTCATGCCGCGCAAGGTGCGCACCATGGTCGTGCGTCCCGATGGTACGCTGGTCGAGCAGGAAGTCACGGCTTCGGCGGCGCCTATCCCGCATCAGGCGGCAGCACCGATGGCGGCCATGCCCGCAGCTTCGGAAAAGGTTCCGGCGCAGCCTGCGCTTGCCGAGCCGACCGTTACGCCGAAAACGGGCAGCGTTGCAGCGGCGCCTGCGCCGATGAGTGCGCCAGCCGCACCATCTGCGCCCGCGCAGGTCACCAGGACGAGTGCTCCGACAGCGACCGTGCCGGCTTCGCGTCCGGCAGAGCAGCCGGTCAATGTTGTCGCTTCGGTTTCCGACCGCGGCAACGTTCAGCCACAGCCACAGCAACCTGCACAGCAGCAGGTGGCATCCGTTGGTCCGGGTGGTTACTTCATTCAGGTCGCTTCGCTGCCGTCGCAGGCAGAGGCCCAGAAGTCCTATCAGAGCCTTTCGTCGAAGTTCGGCAATGTCATTGGTGGCCGTGGCGTCGATATCAAGGCCGCCGAGATCACCGGCAAGGGCACTTTCTACCGCGTCCGCATCCCGGCCGGCAACAAGGATCAGGCCGTTCAGCTTTGCGAAAAATATCGTTCGGCCGGCGGCAGCTGCCTGGTGGCGCGCTAAACCTTCCGCTGAACTTGAGAAATCTGAAACGGGGCCGAAAGGCCCCGTTTCTCGTTGCATGGATCAAGAGGTCGGCGGATGGTATCGCAATTTTGATCGCAGGTTCTATGATCGTCGCCATGAGCGAATCAAAAGCAATGATTCTCGGCTGCGCCGGGACTGTACTCACCGAAGAAGAGATTGCCCTTTACAAGGCCGAGCAGCCCTGGGGCTTTATCCTGTTTGCGCGCAATCTGCAGGAGCCGGAGCAGATCAGGGATCTCGTCGCCGCCATGCGCGACACGGTGGGGCGTCCGGATGCGCCGGTTATGATCGATCAGGAGGGTGGGCGTGTGCAGCGTATCCGTCCGCCGATGATCGAGCGTTATCCGTCGGCGCAGGTTCTTGGCGATATCTATCGCGCCGACCGCCGGAAGGGGTTACGCGCCGCATGGCTGATGTCCCGTCTCCACGCGTTCGATCTGATGAAGCTTGGCATCAATGTCGATTGCCTGCCGGTGCTCGACGTGCCGGTGGAGGGCGCAAGCAATGTGATCGGTGATCGTGCCTATGGTTTCGATCCTTCCACGGTTGCCGAAATGGGGCAGGCCGCGGCTGACGGCCTGAAGGCCGGCGGCATGCTGCCGGTGATGAAGCACATTCCCGGCCACGGTCGCGGCATGGCGGATTCGCATCATGAACTGCCTACGGTCACCGTGACGCGCGAAGATCTCGAGGCGCATGATTTCCGCCCCTTCGTCGCCTTGAAGAATGAACTGATGGCGATGAGCGCGCATATCGTTTTCACTGCTCTCGATCCGGAACG
This sequence comes from Hyphomicrobiales bacterium, assembly GCA_900472395.1. Classification (GTDB taxonomy): domain Bacteria; phylum Pseudomonadota; class Alphaproteobacteria; order Rhizobiales; family Rhizobiaceae; genus Neorhizobium. Next base: position 52,542 of record UCHV01000032.1, on the reverse strand, counting down.
TCCGGCAACCACATCGCCTAAGGTGATCGACGAGATCATTCGCGGTGCGATCGGCTTCGATGGTCTGCTGATCTCCGACGATAGTTCGATGAATGCCCTCAAGGGCACACTCGGAGAACGTGCCGCCAATATTGTCGCGGGCGGCTGCGATATTGTCTTGCATTGCAATGGCCTGATGGAGGAGATGACGCAGGTGGTGGCCGAAGTGCCGCCATTGGCGGACGAGGCGTTACGGCGCGCAAAGGCGGTCGAGGCCGGTTTCCAAAAGCCCGATGACGCTGACGAAGCGACCATCCGGGCAGAGTTCTGGTCACTGCTGCCGTCATCGTAAAAACTGCGGCATAGGAGAGGCGCATGGCGACGGATACATCGAAGAGCGCCACGCCCATGGAAAAGCTCTGGCAGGATGCAGACGACCGGGCGGTGACCGATCCGGCGCTTGTGATCGATGTCAGCGGCTTCGAAGGTCCGCTTGATCTTCTGCTGCATCTGGCCCGAACCCAGAAGGTCGATCTTCAGCGAATTTCCGTGCTGGCTCTCGCAGAACAATATCTTCAGTTCATTGAAAGTGCGCGCAAGGTGCGCATCGAACTTGCCGCCGACTATCTGGTGATGGCGGCCTGGCTCGCTTATCTCAAATCGAAGCTGCTGATCCCGCAGCAGGTCCGCGGTGACGACGGGCCGAGCGGCGAGGAAATGGCAGCCATCCTCGCGTTTCGCTTGAAGCGTCTCGAAGCCATGCGCGAGCAGGCGACCATGCTGGTCAACCGCAACCGCATAGGCCGCGACATTTTCGTGCGCGGCGCGCCGGAACATATTCCGCAGCGCAGCCAGTCGGCCTTCGATGCCAGCCTCTACGATCTGCTGTCCGCCTATGCCAATCTGCGCCAGCGACAGGCCGTCACGCAGGTCACGATAGAGCGCCGCAAAGTCTGGTCGCTTGTGGAGGCGCGGCAGTTGCTGACCGACATGCTCGGCGAAATCGGTGACTGGACGGCGTTGCAGGATTATCTTTTGCAATACATGCCGGCGGAAGAGCGTGTAACGGCAACAGCCAGCGCATTTGCCGCATCGCTCGAACTGGTTCGTGAGGGCAAGCTGGAGATGCGCCAGGACGGCGCGTTCCAGCCCATCTATATGCGCCAGGGCCAGAAAAAGCCGATGCCGGTCAAGACGGTCGAACAGGAGAGTTAGGTGCAAACGGTTGACGACGAATTTCCGACACCGGAGCAAGATGACGAAACGGTGGAAGGTGAAGTGGCGCGCTTCACCATGTCGGACATGGATATCCAGCGCACGGTCGAGGCCTTGGTGTTCGCTTCAGCCGAGCCGGTCTCCGAAGCCTATCTGGCCGACCGCCTGCCGCGTGGCACGGATGTCGCCGCTTCCATGAGGCAACTGGCCGAGTTTTACGCCGGTCGTGGGGTCAACCTGCTGCGTATCGAGGACCGCTGGGCATTTCGCACGGCGGCTGATCTGTCCTTCATGATCCGCCGCGATGAAACGGAAGTGAAGAAGCTTTCGCGCGCTGCCTTGGAAGTTCTGGCGATCATTGCCTATCACCAGCCGGTGACCCGTGCCGAAATCGAGGAAATCCGCGGTGTTCAGACGTCCAAGGGAACGCTGGATGTGCTGATGGAGGCGGGTTGGGTGCGTTTTCGCGGCCGCCGCCGCTCGCCGGGCCGCCCGGTGACGCTGGGCACGACCGTGAGCTTCCTGGACCATTTTGGACTGGAGGAACTGCGTGATCTGCCGGGCCTTGAGGAACTGAAGGGGGCAGGGCTCCTTTCGGGCCGCATTCCGCCGAATTTCAATATCCCTGTCCCTTCACTCGGCGATGACCTCACGGAAGACGAGGATCCGATCACCCAGCTTGATCTGGAGGAACTGGGTCTGCTTGCGCCAAGCGGTGCGGAGGACTGAGCGTCTCCGCGTCCTGATGACGCATACGTTATTAAACTGCTGATGTGGCGCATCCTTCCGCAGTGTATGCTGCGATTTGGTGTTTGAAAAAGCCCTGTAAAAAGCTTACATCGGGCCTAATGCGCGACAGACGCGCAATCTATGGAGTCAAGTGATGGGTTCTTTTAGTGTATGGCATTGGCTGATCGTTCTGGTCATCGTGCTAATCTTCTTTGGTCGCGGCAAGATTCCGGACCTGATGGGCGACGTTGCCAAGGGCATCAAGAGCTTCAAGAAGGGTATGGCTGACGACGACGCTCCTGCGGACAACGGCAAGCCCGTTGATGCCCGTACCGTCGACCACAAGGCCGAAGAGACCAAGTAATAAATAGCTTCGGGCTTGGCCGGTGGCGGGCGCGAAGCGGCTGGAGCCGTGTGAATGTTGGATATCGGCTGGACCGAACTGCTGGTCATAGCGATCGTTCTGATCGTTGTGGTCGGGCCGAAGGATTTGCCCCCCATGTTGCGGGCGTTCGGAAAAATGACGAGCAATCTGCGCAAGATGGCTTCGGATTTCCGCACACAATTCGACGAAGCGCTGCGTGAAGCGGATATGGACGATGTGCGCCAGACGCTGTCTGACGCCAAGAGCCTCAATCCTGCCAACGCATTGCGCGACGCCATCAATCCGCTGCGCCAGATGGGTCAGGAGATTCGCGACGACCTGCAAAAGGCGACTGCGGTTCCCAAACCTGCGGATAACGTCACCAAGTCCGATGATCCTCTGCTGACGGGCGAAGATGCCGATGAGGCCGCCGAGCCAGCCGCACCCCAAACCGCGACTGCCCCGGTACAGCCTGTTGCAGGAGCGGCCGCGACGGTTGCCCCCGTTCTTCCGGTATCGGCGTCAAGCAAGCCCGCAGCAAGCTCAACCGTTCCTGATACGCTGATGGCGGCGCCGGAAGTTCCGGTGCGCAAGCCGCGGGCCTCTCGCAAAAAGGTCGAGGCCACGGATGTGGCGGCTGTGCCGGTCTCTGCTTCGAAACCTGTTGCCAAAGCGACCGAGGCAAAGGTGACGGCACCGAAGGCAAGCGCCGCCAAGACACCGGCAAGGAAGACTGTTGCGGCTGCAGCCGAAACCGCTGCCGTGGCGCCAAAAAAACCGCGTGTCCCTAAAAAGGCGACCGCGCCGAAGGATGAAGCATGACCGGCGATATTGACGACAAGCCGCAGCCGCTGATCGAACACCTGATGGAGTTGCGCACGCGGCTCATCTGGTCTCTGGCGGCTTTTTTTCTTGCCTTTCTCGTCTGCTTCTTCTTTGCCAAGGGCCTGTTCAACGTGCTGGTCCAGCCTTACAAATGGGCGGTTCTTTGGGCGGGGCTCGACCTGTCGAAATCCGAACTGATCTATACGGCACCGCAGGAGTTTTTCTTCACGCAGGTGAAGGTGGCGATGTTCGGTGCTCTGGTGATCGCATTCCCGATCATTGCGTCGCAGCTTTACAAGTTCGTGGCGCCGGGCCTTTACAAAAATGAACGTGCAGCTTTCCTGCCGTTCCTGATCGCATCGCCGATCCTGTTCCTGATGGGGGCGGCGCTCGTCTATTTCTTCTTCACGCCAATGGTCATGTGGTTCTTCCTGGCCATGCAGCAGGCTCCGACGGAAGGCGGTGTGGCGATTTCGCTTCTGCCGAAAGTGTCGGAATATCTGAGCCTGATCATGACGCTTGTTGTGTCTTTCGGCCTGGTGTTTCAGCTGCCGGTGGTGACGACGCTGCTGGCCCGCGTCGGCTTGCTGACCAGTGACTGGCTGCGTGAGAAGCGCAAGTTCGCAATCGTCATCGCTTTCGTGGTGGCCGCCGTGCTGACGCCGCCGGACCCGCTTTCCCAGATCGGCCTTGCACTGCCGACAATCCTTCTCTACGAGATTTCGATCTATACCGCTCGACTCGTGGAACGTAAGCGCAAGGAAGAGGAAGCGTCCGAATCCTCTGCTGTCGCGGGAGCGGACAAGGCTTAATCTCGTTCCGGAAAAACGTTCGCTTGGCCGGAGCAACATCACGGCCGAGCCGGCTGGCGCGGCCAAAACCGATACCAGACCGATGACGTGGAACGACGATGCTCGATATCAAGTGGATCCGTGAGAACCCGCAGGCGCTCGACGCCGCACTTGCCAAGCGTGGCGCCGAGCCTCAGGCTGCATCCCTCGTAGCGCTGGATGAAAAGCGCCGCGCGGTGATTGCGCGCCTGCAGGACATGCAGTCCCGTCGTAACGCTGCTTCCAAGGAAATCGGCGCCGCCATGGCGCAGAAGAACATGGAGCTGGCGGAAAAGCTGAAGGCCGAAGTGGCGACGATCAAGGACGCCATGCCTGCCGCCGAACAGGAAGAGCGCGAAGCCAGCGCCGCTCTCGATGACATGCTGTCGCGCATCCCCAACGTGCCGCATGCTGACGTGCCGGTCGGCGAGGATGAGGGCGGCAACATTGTTGCCCGCGTGGTTGGCGAAAAGCCGCGTTGGAACCATCCGGCCAAGGAACATTTCGAAATCGGCGAAGCCCTCGGCTACATGGATTTCGATCGTGCTGCAAAACTTTCGGGTTCGCGCTTCACGGTGCTGACGAGCCAGATCGCCCGGCTTGAGCGCGCACTCGGCCAGTTCATGATCGATCTGCATACCGGCGAGCATGGTTATACGGAAGTCTCGTCGCCGCTGATGGTGCGCGACGAAGCCATGTTCGGTACCGGCCAGTTGCCCAAGTTCTCGGAAGACCTGTTCAAGACCACCGATGGGCGTTGGCTTATTCCGACTGCCGAAGTGACGCTGACCAATCTCGTCGCGAACGAAATTCTCGACCAGGAGAAACTGCCGCTGCGTTTCACCGCGCTGACGCCGTCCTTCCGCTCGGAAGCCGGTTCGGCAGGTCGCGATACGCGCGGCATGCTGCGCCAGCACCAGTTCTGGAAGTGCGAACTCGTCTCGATCACCGATCAGGAAAGCTCGATGGACGAGCATGAGCGGATGACGGCCTGTGCCGAAGAGGTTCTGAAGCGTCTAGGCCTGCATTTCCGCACCATGACGCTGTGCACCGGCGATATGGGTTTTGGCGCGCAGAAGACCTACGATCTCGAAGTCTGGCTGCCGGGGCAGAATACCTACCGCGAAATCTCGTCCTGCTCGGTCTGCGGCGATTTCCAGGGCCGTCGCATGAATGCGCGTTATCGCGGCAAGGAAGATAAGGCGACCCGTTTCGTTCATACGCTGAACGGTTCGGGTACGGCCGTCGGTCGCTGCCTGATCGCGGTTCTGGAAAACTACCTGAATGAAGATGGGTCTGTCACAATTCCGGATGTGCTGCTCCCCTATATGGGCGGCCTGACCCGAATTGAAAAAGCATAAGGCCTGACGATGCGCATTCTCCTGACCAATGATGACGGCATTCACGCAGAGGGCCTCGCGGTTCTCGAACGGATCGCTCGCCAGCTTTCCGACGATGTCTGGATCGTCGCCCCGGAAACCGACCAGAGCGGTTTTGCCCATTCGCTGACTTTGTCCGAGCCGCTTCGGCTGCGTAAGATCAGCGAACGGCATTACGCCTTGCGCGGCACACCGACCGATTGCGTCATCATGGGAATGCGTCAGGTGATGGGGGGGAAGCCCGATCTGGTGCTTTCCGGCGTCAATGCAGGTGCAAACCTTGCCGACGACGTAACCTATTCCGGCACGGTTGCCGGTGCGATGGAAGGCACGCTTCAGGGCGTGCGCTCGATTGCGCTCAGCCAGGCCTATGTCAAGAAGGACGGCAACAAGATCATTGCGTGGGAAACCGCGGAAGCGCATGCTGTCGGCGTTATCCGCAAGTTGCTTGAAACCGAACTGCCGGCAGGCACGCTGCTCAACGTCAACTTCCCGGCTTGTGCGCCGGACGAAGTTGCGGGTATCGAGGTAACATCGCAGGGCAAAACGGATTTCGATCTGTCGGTTGACGAGCGCAAGGATGGCCGCGGTTTCCCTTACTACTGGCTGTATTTTGCATCGCGCACCGGACGTCCGGGCGAGGGCACCGATCTCAACGCCGTGCGCGAAAACCGTATTTCGGTAACGCCGCTGAAGCTGGACCTCACCGATTATTCGGTGCAGGATCAGTTGACGAAGGTTCTGGGCTAACGGCCCTTGGTGTTTGGTAACGGAGTATCCGCTTGAAGTCGGGAATGGTCGAGAAGGAAGGTTTTGCGGCGCTTGTTCTGCGTCTCAGGGCCGAAGGCATTTCCGACCTCGATCTCCTGACTGCCGTGGAGCAGACACCACGTTCGCAGTTCGTGCCGGCGCAGTTTTCAGACAGCGCCTATTCCAGCCGCACCATTCCGATCGACTGCGGCTCCTTCATGGAAGGGGCCGATCTTGCCGTCCGCATCCTTGCCCGTCTTCAGGTCAAGCCCGGTCAACGGGTGCTTGAAATCGGCACAGGCAGCGGTTTCATGACCGCTGTCATGGGGCGTATGGCCGAACGGGTATTTTCTGTTGAACGTTACAAAACTCTGGTGACGCAGGCACAAGGCCGCATGGATGCGCTCGGTGTTCGTGGCGTGGTCATCCGCCAGGCGGATGGCAGCAACGGCATGCCGGGTGAAGGCACGTTCGACCGCATTCTGGTAACGGCAGCTTTTCCAAGCATGCCAAGGTTTTACGCGGATCAATTGACCCATGGCGGGTCCATGATGGCGCCCCTCATGATGGATGAGGATACCTGTATGATGGTGCGATTGACCAAGACCGGCAGCCGCTTCGAGCGGGAGGATCTGTTCACCGTTCCTTATCTGCCTCTGGTGCCGCACATCGCTGCGCAGCTGTGAAATCCTGCCGGACGGGCAGGTGAGTCATTATCGCAACAGCGGCGACATGGTTATCAATTTGACAAAAATAAAACCGACTTAATCCCGGCTTTAACCCGACGGTAAGACTAACGCGCTTTAATCAGGCTCACTTGGTTGCGTTACGAGTAGGTCGGGTTCATGCGGTTTCAGAGTTCATACAAAGTCGGAAAATCGAGCTTGCGGTTTGCTGCTTTGGCCTTGCTGGCAAGCGCCGCAACGGGCTGCAGCTCTGACGCTACCCGTTTCGATAATCTGTTTTCCAAATCGGATAAAATGACCACCGCGTCCATCCCGCAGCGGCAGGGTGGCGGTGCTTATGGTCAGGCCCCGATCCCGCAAGGCGATCTGAATGGTGGCGGCAGGTCCGCGCCGATGGCCAGCAACAATCAGTATGGCAATGGTGGTGGTTACCAGAATAACGGTGGCTATCAGAACAATGCCGGTTACCAAGGTAACGGCGGGTATCAGAACAACGGCGGTTATGGCGGCGGCATGTCGCCGGCCCGCACCGCGTCTGCGCCGAGCAACATTCAGCGATCCGAGCTGGCCGCGCCTTCGGCAAGTTCGGAACCTGCAACCCGCCAGCAGGCAATGGCGCAGCCGATGCCGGGCGGTCAGCAGAATGCCGGTCTCGCACCGCGTTCGCTCTCGGTCCCTTCTTCCGACAATGTTGTGACCAATACGACGAAGTCGACATCAGGTTGGACAACTGCCAACGCACCGAAGGTCACGGTGCGTCCGGGCGAAAGTGCTGCATCGCTCTCCAAGCGGTACGGCGTTCCGGAAAAGGAAATTCTGAAGGCCAATGGCGGCAAGGTTCAGTCCGGCCAGATCGCCATCATCCCGACCTATGGCACCCCACGCAATGCGGCAAAGGCTGCTACCGATAGCGCGGAACTTGCTCGCGAAGGCCAGACGCCGCTGCCGCAGCAGCAGTCGGAGCAGAAGGTTGCCGTTCTGCCGGGTTCGCAGATGGCACGCGACAAGGCGCAGGCTGAGGCCGGCAAGCTTACCCCGCCGGCTGGTGGCGGTAAGCCTGCAGGCGGCACATACACCGTGAAGCCGGGCGATTCGCTGGCAAAGATTGCCCGTGCCACCGGCACACCGGTCGATGCTCTGAAGGCCGCCAACGGTCTTTCAACCGAAAATATCCGTATTGGCCAGACCCTTACGCTGCCGGGCGCAGGTTCCGATACGCTCAAGACTGCTTCGATCCCGGCGCAGCCGGCTGTCACCAAGCCGACCGCACCTGCAAAGGTCGAAACAGCATCCGTCGCTCCGCAGCAGGCCGCGAAATCCACCGCGCAGGAAGCGCCGGCCGCAAAGGCAAGTGTTTCGGAAGCTGAGAAGAGTTCCGACGTGGCGTCCGTTGCTCCAAGCTCGACAGGTATCAGCAAGTATCGCTGGCCGGTCAGCGGTGCTGTCGTGGCGGGTTACGGCGCCAACGTGAATGGCAGCCGCAATGATGGTATCGATATCTCTGTTCCGGAAGGCACACCGATCAAGGCCGCCGAAAACGGCGTCGTCATCTATGCCGGCAACGGCCTGAAGCAGCTCGGTAACACGGTTCTCGTGCGCCACGACGACGGCAAGGTCACCGTCTACGGTCATGCCGGCAGCATCAACGTCACGCGCGGTCAGAAAATTCAGCGCGGTCAGACGCTTGCGGCTTCGGGCATGAGCGGCGACGCCAAGCGCCCGCAGGTTCACTTCGAGGTTCGCAAGGATGCGACCCCGGTCAACCCGATCACTTTCCTTGAATAATGTAGTGCGTTTCAAGGATGTACGAAAAAGCCCGGTCATGCCGGGCTTTTTTGCGTTTGGAGTACCGTCTGGAGGTTTGATCAGTCTCTGGTCAGCGGCTTGCGCAGGCGGCCGGCAAGATCCTGAATATACTGCCAGGCGACACGGCCGGAACGTCCCCCGCGTGTTGTTGCCCACTCAAGTGCCTGATGGTGCAGCGTTTCGCGGTCGAGGCCGAGATCGAAATGTTCGGCATAACCATCGATCATCGTCAGATAGTCGTCCTGGCTACATTTGTGGAAGCCAAGCCAGAGGCCGAAGCGGTCCGAGAGCGAGACCTTTTCTTCGACCGCTTCCGAAGGGTTGATGGCCGTCGATTGCTCGTTTTCCATCATGGTGCGCGGCAGAAGGTGGCGCCGGTTGGACGTCGCGTAGAAGAGCACATTGTCGGGTCGGCCCTCGATACCGCCATCCAGCGCCGCCTTGAGCGACTTATAGGCAGTATCGTCATGGTCGAAGGAGAGGTCGTCGCAGAAGAGGATAACGCGCTGGCCGGAATTCTTCAGTACGTCGAGAAGGATGGGGAGGGTGGCGATATCCTCGCGGTGAACCTCGATCAGTTTGAGCGCAACACCGGCTGCCTCGCGCACATCTTCGTGAACGGCCTTCACCAGCGATGACTTTCCCATGCCGCGGGCGCCCCACAGAAGCACATTATTTGCCGGGTAACCCTCGGCAAATCTCTGGGTGTTCTCATGCAGGATGTCGCGCACGTGATCGACACCACGGATCAGCGTCAGTGCGACGCGATTGGGGCGCGGAACCGGCTGCAGATACTGGTTTGCCGGCACCCAGACGAAACAATCCGCAGCATTCCAATCGTTTACCGCGGGCGGCGGGCCGGCAAGCCGTTCAAGCGCGCTTGCCAGGCGACGAACCTCGGCGAGCAGCAGAGCGGTGTTCGGGTCTGTCATTTCGGCCTCCGGGCGCTGGTTTTTTGTGTATTCGACCGGCGGTAGCATGGTGTTGAGGGCCTCGAAAGGGTAGGAGGCTTTGAAACGGTACGCCGAACAAGCCTGTGACCCGCTGTCTCTGTTGCATTCGGGGCGGTGGTTACTATATTTCGGCGGCCTTTACGGCTTTCCACGCGTATAGCGTCAATCTGGGAGTTATCGATGTTTATTACTGAGGCATTTGCCCAAGCCAGTGGTGCAGCCCCCGCAGCCGGCGGCGCATTCGGCTCCGGCCTTGAAATGCTTTTCCTTTTCGCGCCGCTCATGGTCGTCTGGTACTTTTTCCTGATCCGCCCGCAGCGCACCCAGATGAAGAAGCGTCAGGAAACCCTGTCGGCGATCCGTCGTGGTGACCAGGTCGTTCTCGGCGGCGGCATTTCCGGCAAGGTGACCAAGGTCATCGACGACACCGAAGTCGAAGTCGAAATCGCTGAAAACGTCCGCGTTCGCGTTCTGCGCTCCTATGTTGCCGAAGTCCGCGTCAAGGGCGAGCCGGTCAAGACCGAAGCCGCCAAGTAACAATCGCCAACTCTCGTGCGTCGCGATATTTGAAGGACATCCTTTCCGATGAAACCTATGCAGATCCGCGACGCGCATTTTCCGGGCCGCGCTGAAATCGACGCTTATGGTAATGGCGGCTTTCGTTTTGCCGACATGTCCCATCGCGGCTCGATCCTCTGTCTCCCGTCCGGTATCTACGGCTGGGATTTTTCAGAAGGCGATGCGCTTGCTGCCGCTGCATTCGAAAAGGTGCTCGCGGATGCGGGCGAGATCGAGTTTCTGATTCTCGGAACCGGCGTCGATCTGCGACCCATTCCGAAGGCGCTGAAGGCTGTGTTCAACGAATATGGCATAGCATCGGACCCGATGAATACCGGGGCTGCGGTTCGCACCTACAATATCATGCTGATGGAATCGCGACCGGTGGCGGCTGCCCTGATCGCGGTCGACTGAAGCGCGACAACAGGGACAGGGCTCCGTGAGCGCATCGGACGAAGCCATTTCAGGCATCTGCCTTTCGACATTGCGCGATACCGATCGCGACCGTTATCTCGCCTGCCTGCTGTCACCACAGGACAAGCGCGATGCGCTGGCGGCGCTTTATGCGTTTAATGCCGAGATTGCCAAAATCCGCGATGTCGTCCGCCAGCCGCTTGCCGGTGAAATCCGCCTGCAATGGTGGCGTGGTCAGTTCGAGGAAGGCCCGAACGAAGAGTCCGACGCCAATCCTGTCGCGGCCGCGCTGTTTGCTGCGGTCGAAAAATATCGCCTGCCGCGCAACAGCTTTATCGACATGCTCGACGCCCGTATCTTCGACCTCTACGACGACCCGTTTCCGGATCGCAACGCGCTGGAAGGCTACGCAGGCGAAACGGCTTCGGCACTGATACAGTTTGCCGGGTTGATCCTGTCTCCGAGCGATGCCGCCGCCTCTGCATCCGCTGCCGGACATGCAGGTGTGGCCCATGCCATATCGGGTGCACTACTTTTGATGCCGCATCATTCGGCACGCGGCCAGCTTTATATCCCGCTCGATATCCTGTCCGCTGTTGGCCTCGACCGCGACACATTTCTGGCCGGCGACGACAAGGCCCGGATATCGGCCGCCATTGAGGCTTTTGCCGGTCTCGGCTTCGATCATCTGAAAAAAGCGCGTGAAGCCGGCAAAATACCCGCAACAATCATGCCGGCTTTCCTGCCCGCGACGGCCGCGGAGGCGGTTCTCAAAAAAGCGCAAAGGCTCGGGGCAGGTGTACGCGAGCAATCCTTGCAGCCCCTGCAATGGCGCCGGCAGCTGCGCATGGTCACGGCGTTGATGCGCCGCAGCGTCTGAAGTCCCGCGTTTTTCGAGCCTTGCGGCTCAAGCACATTTGCCTGAAGCTGATCGAACTATTTTGTCGCAGGGCCACGCTCGCGCAAGCCTGATGCGATAGTGCCGACATGCTCGCAACGGTGCGGGTTTTCTTCGGGAGGAAAGATGAGCCTCGTGAGTTGGTTGATCATCGGCGTCATCGTTGTTGCGCTGGCATATTACGTCACGCGCATGGCAAAGGATCGCGAAGATGGCGAACGCCATGATCCGGGTCTCGCCATCCTCGAGTTTGGTCGCGCCTTTCCGACCGAGGCGATCCGTGCACTGCATGAGACCGTTGACGGCAAGGCCGTGTTCATTCGTCTGCATGACGGCAAGGCCGGCGTCATGCGCAATTACGGCCGTCATTATTCCTGCCATGTCATTCAGCCGGGGCGAGCGCACGCAGCAAGTACCGCCGACGGCAAAGGCTTTGTCATCGAGTTTCCGGATGCTCCCACGCAGAACGGCGAATTCGTCTTTCCGAGCCAGGAGATTGCCGCAGAAGTCGGGCTTTGGCTGCTCGGCAACTATGTCAGCGCCGAAGACAAGGCTGCCGCAGAAGAAGGCAAGCCCGGCGAACAGCCCACGACCTGATGCAGTAAACACTCGGTCTGATCACAGGCAAAAGCCCGCTTTCGCGGGCTTTTCTGTTCATCGCCGATTTACCGTGCGAAATGCGTGCTTAACCCAACCATTCCTTGCAGTCTTTCAGCGCGCGGGCGGAAACCAGCTGCCGCTTCATGATCGTCTTGTCCTTGCCGCGGAAACGTTTGACGCCTTCCGGCTTGACGATCGAGCCCGGTTCCAGTTCCGGGAAAAGCCCGAAATTGATATTCATCGGCTGGAAGGAACGTTTGCCCGGCTCATCGTCGGACATGATGTGGCCGCCGGTGATGTGGTTGAGCAGCGAACCAAGCGCGGTGGTCGCCGGTGGCAGCGACGGTGCCTCGCCCTTGCGTTCGGCAGCTGAGAATCGGCCGGCAAGCAGGCCCACGGCAGCGCTTTCGACGTAACCTTCGCAGCCGGTGATCTGCCCGGCGAAGCGCAGCCCCTTGCGGCTCTTCAGCGTCAGTGAATTGTCCAGAAGCACGGGCGACTGGATGTAGGTGTTGCGGTGCAGGCCGCCGAGACGCGCGAATTCCGCGCTTTCGAGGCCGGGAATCAGGCGAATGATCTCGGCCTGTGCGCCGTATTTCAGCTTCGTCTGGAAGCCGACCATATTGTAGAGCGTGCCCAGCGCATTATCCTGCCGCAGCTGCACGACGGCATAGGCCTTAACCGTCGGGTTATGCGCATTGGTCAGGCCCATCGGCTTCATCGGGCCGTGGCGCAGGGTTTCGCGACCACGTTCAGCCATCACCTCGATCGGCAGGCAGCCATCGAAATAGGGCGTGCCTTCCCATTCCTTGAAGCCGACAGTGTCGCCGGCAATCAGCGCGTCGATAAAGGCATTATATTGATCCTTGTCGAGCGGGCAGTTGATGTAATCCTTACCCGTGCCGCCGGGGCCGACCTTGTCGTAACGCGACTGGTACCAGCAGACATCCATGTTGATCGAATCGCGATGGATGATCGGCGCGATGGCGTCGAAGAATGCCAGTGCATCCTTGCCGGTCTCGGATTGTATGGAGGCAGCAAGATCCGGCGATGTCAGCGGGCCGGTGGCAACGACAGCCAGATCCCAATCTGCCGGCGGCAGGCCAGTGACTTCTTCGCGCACTACGGTGATCAGCGGATGTTCATCGATGGCAGTCGTGACGGCATCGGAAAAACCATCGCGGTCGACTGCCAGCGCGCCGCCGGCCGGAACCTGGTTCTTGTCGGCGCAGGCCATTATCAGCGAACCGGCAAGCCGCATTTCCGCATGGATGACGCCGACCGCGTTGGCCGTCGCATCATCGGAGCGGAAGGAATTGGAGCAGACCAGTTCGGCAAGGCCGTCTGTCTTATGGGCATCGGTGCCGCGGGTGCCGCGCATCTCGTGCAGAATGACGGGAACGCCAGCCTGGGCAATCTGCCAGGCGGCTTCGGAACCGGCAAGGCCGCCACCGATAACGTGAATGGGAGAGGGGAGCGTGTTTGTCATGGCGCGCTATTATCATGCGCGCATCCGCCATCCAACTGGAAAGCATTTGCGGATCGTATCCGGCGCTGGGGAAATGCAGGGGGCAGACATGCGAACGGCGCCTCGTGGGCGCCGTCGAGGGGAATTCGTTCAATCGAAATCCCACGAACGCGGCCTCATGCCGCGAGGATATGCTTAGCGGTACGAACGGGAAGCAACGTTGCGGATGTCGTAGCGCGTCAGGCCAATATCGTTCAGGGCCTGGTTCGACAGGTTGCCGAGCTCGTTCATGGTGCGGCGGTAGCTGATCCAGTTCTTGGCGATGCGGATCGGGTTCATGGTTTTCCTCGAGTGATCTGGTGCTGAACGCGTTCTTGCTTCAGCGGATGAGCAGCTTATACAACCGGCAAACGCGAATACGCAGTGCAAAAAATTGGCGACTGCCATGCAAATGTGCAGGACGATGATCAAAAAACGCGCTCTGATGCTTTGTCGTGCAGTGCCGGGCGAATTTGTGGCAAGAAAAAAGCACAAAAAAAGCGCCCGGCAAGGGGCGCTCTTTTTTCATCCGACTGCCGTTTCCGGCAGCGGAAATCAGTTGCCGACGGCGGTGCGGGCAACGCGACGGATGTCGCCGCGGCCGATGCCGAGGTCGTGCAGTTCGCGGTCCGACATGCGGCCGAGTTCAGTAACGGTCTGACGATACTTGCGCCAGTTGGTAAGCGAGCGAGTGATGTTCATGGCGAATTCCTTTTTCGGATTTGCCGGCTCTATTCTTGACCGGCGTCAATTTGTTGATCCGGTTTATAAATCGATTTAGGCCCAGTAAAAGCGCGATTCCGGTAGATCACCCATGCGTTTCGTGCAGGCCTGGTTAAGCCGCGTTAGTGAAGTGTGCAAAATAAAGGCATTCCTCATTCTCGAGGGGCGAACGATATGCGCATGACTGTGCGGACAGAGTTGAAGCGGCGTCATGATAACGCCTTCACATTGCTTGGCCGGTGATGGCAACCGGCAACGATCACGCGCTTAACCTTGATATGTCGTGCAACTGCGCAACTCCCGCCCTTCCGCCGTGCAAAAGCTGTCATTTTTCCTTTGCGTGCTGAAAAACGGGTGATATAGAGACGCGCGCTCCGGAAGGCCTCCATTCGAGGATTTTCGTCGCGGTTCGGTGCGCGGGTATGGTGAAATTGGTAGACACGCCAGATTTAGGTTCTGGTGCCGCAAGGCGTGGGAGTTCAAGTCTCTCTACCCGCACCAGAGCCGCGGAGTTGGCAGTCGGAGCCTTTTATCAAGGCCGTAGAACTGCTGTTGCTCCCCGGTGCGTCCGAGATTGTATCTGAAGCCACGGCCGGCTGTGTTTCCGGGACCGTGCGATCGAAACCACGGCGGTGTGCACACAGCCGTTTGATATGAAGGTTAGACAATGCAGGTTACCGAAACCCTCTCCGAGGGCCTGAAGCGCGAACTCAAGGTCGTCATTCCGGCCAAGGACATGGAAGCGCAGCTGAACGCGCGCCTCGCTGACGCCAAGGATAAGGTCCGCATCAACGGCTTCCGTCCGGGCAAGGTGCCGGTTTCGCATCTCAAGAAGATGCACGGCAAGTCAATCATGGCCGAGCTCGTCAACGAGATCGTTCGCGAGCGCCCGACACAGATCCTGTCCGAGCGTGGCGAAAAGTCCGCGACCCAGCCTTCGATCTCGATGACCGAGGACGAGGCAGAAGCCGACAAGATCCTCAACGCTGAAATCGATTTCGAATTCACGCTGGCTTACGAAGTCATCCCGGCGATCGAACTGAAGCCGACCAACGGCATCAAGGTCACCCGCGAAGTCGTCGAAGTTTCGGAAGACGAAGTCAACGAGCAGATCCTCAAGATCGCCGAAAGCGCCCGTTCTTACGAAACCAAGAAGGGCAAGGCCGCTGAAGGCGACCGCGTCACCATGAACTACCTCGGCAAGGTCGACGGTGAAGCCTTTGATGGCGGCGCTGCCGAAGATGCCGAACTGGTTATCGGTTCCAACCGCTTCATCCCGGGCTTCGAAGACCAGCTGGTCGGCGTCAAGGCTGGCGATGAGAAGGTCATCACTGTGACCTTCCCGACCGAATACCCGGCTGCGAACCTCGCCGGCAAGGAAGCAACCTTCGACATCACCGTCAAGGAAGTCGCTGCCGCTGCCGAACTGGAAATCAACGATGACCTAGCTTCCAAGCTCGGTCTCGAATCGGCTGACAAGCTGAAGGAAATCGTTCGCAGCCAGATCGAAGGCCAGTACGGCAACGTGACCCGTCAGAAGGTCAAGCGTCAGATCCTCGACCAGCTCGACGAACTCTACAAGTTCGACGCGCCGCAGGGCCTCGTCGACGCCGAGTTCGAAAACATCTGGCGCCAGATCAACACCGACCTCGCTCAGTCCGGTAAGACCTTTGCCGACGAAGACACGACCGAGGAAGAAGCCCGCGCCGAATACACCAAGCTGGCTGAACGCCGCGTCCGTCTCGGTCTCGTTCTCTCCGAAATAGGCGAAAAGGCCGGCGTCGAAGTGACAGAGGAAGAAATGCAGCGCGCGCTTTACGCCCAGCTGCAGCAGTTCCCGGGCCAGCAGAAGGAAATCCTCGATTTCTTCCGCAACACGCCGGGCGCTTCCGCTTCGTTGCGCGCGCCGATCTTCGAAGAGAAGGTCATCGACAAGCTGCTGTCCGAAGTTGACGTCACCGACAAGACCGTCAGCAAGGAAGAGCTGATGGCCGACGACGAGGACGACGCTTCGGAAAAGCCGAAGAAGGCCGCTTCCAAGAAGAAGGCTTCTGCCAAGGCTGACGACGCTGCCGAAGGCGAAGAAGCCGCTCCGAAGAAAAAGGCTGCTCCGAAGAAGAAGGCTGCTGACGACAGCGCCGAATAATCCTTTTTCGGATTGAAATCAAAAAGGCCGGGTTGGAAACAGCCCGGCCTTTTTCGTGTTTGTGATTTTGGTTGTGTCTGTTGGCTTCGCTTGCAATAAATGCGTGTGATCTCGTGGGGGCGCTTAGATGGATCTCATTCACAATGAACGTACGAAATATCTCGCAGCCTCTGCTGACAGAGCATCGACAGCCTGTCTTGTCGTGGGCGTTTTGGGCCAATTTGCATCATCTGCTGGTTGGCAGATGTCTTGGTCTGCAATAGCTGCTACACTCATGTGGCTTTCAACTGCAATACTGCTTCACATGGCAGGCAGGTTCGCGCTCGGAGGGCTACGATCATGACATCAGCCTCTTTCTTTTTCTGGTATATTCTGCCGTTGATCATTGCTGCACTCGGTTGGGGTGTTGCCCTGTATTCCCGTTACGTTGAAAAAAAGACGCGCCCGAACCGTCATCCCGGTGAGTAGAGCGCTTTCTCGCCAAAATCCCGCGACACAAGCCTCCGCGCATGACATAAGGCAGCCGATTTCCATTTTCCGAACCGGCAGCCATGATCCGCATCGAAAACATCAGCAAGTCGAACAGCCACCGCATTCTCTTCATCGAGGCGACCGCAGCCCTCAACAGGGGTGAAAAGATCGGTCTGGTTGGCCCGAATGGCGCCGGCAAGACGACGCTTTTCCGCATGATCACCGGCAGTGAAGAGCCGGATGAAGGCCAGGTGTCCGTCGATAAGGGCATCACCATCGGTTATTTCAATCAGGATGTCGGCGAAATGTCTGGCCGCAGCGCCGTGGCGGAAGTCATGGAAGGTGCCGGTCCCGTCAGTATCGTTGCGGCTGAGTTGCGTGAGCTGGAAGCCGCCATGGTCGATCCCGATCGCATGGACGAGATGGACCAGATCATCGAGCGTTATGGCGATGTGCAGGCGCGCTACGAGGAACTGGACGGTTACGGGCTCGAGGGCCGTGCTCGCGAAGTGCTCGATGGCCTGAGCTTTTCCCAGGAAATGATGGACGGCGATGTCGGCAAGCTTTCCGGCGGCTGGAAGATGCGTGTAGCGCTCGCCCGCATTCTGCTGATGCGGCCAGACGTGATGCTGCTCGACGAACCGAGCAACCACCTGGACATTGAAAGCCTCATCTGGCTTGAAGCTTTCCTCAAGGGGTATGACGGCGCATTGCTGATGACCTCGCATGACCGCGAGTTCATGAACCGCATCGTCGGAAAAATCATCGAGATCGACGCAGGTTCGCTCAATTCCTATTCCGGCGATTACGGTTTCTACGAGGAGCAGCGCGCGCTGAACGAAAAACACCAGCAGTCGCAGTTCGAGCGTCAGCAGGCGATGCTTGCCAAGGAAATCAAGTTTATCGAGCGTTTCAAGGCGCGCGCCAGCCACGCCTCGCAGGTGCAGAGCCGTGTGAAGAAACTCGACAAGATCGAGCGAGTCGAGCCGCCGAAACGCCGCCAGACGGTGGCGTTCGAGTTCCAGCCGGCACCGCGTTCGGGTGAAGACGTCGTCAACCTCAAGGGCGTGCACAAGGCCTATGGCAGCCGCACCATCTATGAAGGCCTCGACTTCATGATCCGCCGCAAGGAGCGCTGGTGCATCATGGGCATCAACGGTGCCGGAAAATCGACGCTTTTAAAACTGATTGCCGGCTCGACAGAGCCCGATCAGGGCACGGTGGGCCTCGGCGCCAGTGTCAAGATGGGCTATTTCGCCCAGCATGCCATGGATGTTCTGGATGGCGAGCAGACCGTGTTCGAATGGCTGGAAAGCGAGTTTCCACGCGCCGGGCAGGGTTCGCTTCGCGCGCTGGCCGGCTGCTTCGGTTTTTCAGGCGATGATATCGAGAAGAAGTGCCGAGTGCTGTCCGGTGGTGAAAAGGCGCGTCTGGTGATGGCGGCGATGCTGTTCGATCCGCCGAACTTTCTGGTTCTCGACGAGCCGACCAACCACCTTGATCTCGACACCAAGGAAATGCTGATCAAGGCGCTGTCCGAATATGAGGGCACGATGCTGTTCGTCAGCCACGACCGTCATTTTCTTTCGGAACTTTCGAACCGCGTTCTGGAACTGACGCCGGATGGTATTCACCAGTATGGTGGTGGTTATACCGAATATGTCGAGCGCACCGGTTATGAGGCGCCCGGTCTCCACATCTGATCCGATTTTTGGGTCGCTAGGCCCAATTGGGTTTGCCATCCTCGAATGAGTGAAAGTCCGGGATCAGTTCCGGACTGTCGAGTTCATCGAATGTGCCGACGAGAAGTGCGATGGTCGGCGCATCATCTATCGCACCAAGTGAACTGCCACATTTCGGGCAGAAGGCACGTCTCGATATTTCCGACGAACGATAGGTTATCGGCGCACCGTCCGGGCCGACCCAGCGAACGTTGTTGCTTGGGAATTCCACCCAGGTCGCCGTCACTGCGCCGGTATGTCTTTGGCAGAATTTGCAGGAACAGTTGTGCGGGTTATCGGCGGGACCGGTTGCTTCAAACCTGATGCCGCCGCATAGGCAGCCGCCGGTATGGATTATTCTGGTCATTCTCTTTCCATCGTAAAAAAACGCACCGGACGGCGCTTCACATCCGTCCGGCCACGATGCGCCCTATCAGGCGCGTTCTTCCCAGATTTTCGCAAGTTCCACGAGCGTGGCGACCGCCTTTTCCATGTCTTGATGGCTGACCCATTCCAGCGGCGAGTGGAAGGCGTGGCCGCCGGCGAAGATGTTGGGGCAGGGAAGGCCCATTGCGGTCAGCCTCGAGCCATCGGTGCCGCCGCGAATGCTGCCGCGGACGGGTTTCATGCCGGCGCGTTCGACGGCTTCCAGCGCGTAATCGGTGATCTCGGGGTGCTGTGAAAGCACGTTCTTCATGTTGCGGTACTGTTGGGTCACCTTGAACGTGTAGGACGAGCCCGGATAGGAGGCCATGACATCCTTCACGATATCTTCGAGCAATTTCTCCTTTTCGATCAGGCCGGAATCGATGAAATCGCGGATGATGAAGTGGATGGATGCGCCTTCCATCAGGCCAGATACGCCAGTCGGGTGGATAAAGCCCTGTTTGTCCTTGGTCGTTTCCGGAGCCATGTCGCGCGGCAGTCTTGCGATGATATCGCCGGCGATGCGGATGGCGTTTTCCATGCGGCCGAAGGCAAAACCCGGATGGATGGCGACGCCCTTGATGTCGATATCGACGCCGTCGGCCGAAAACGTTTCGTCCTCGATATGTCCGGCCGTTTCGCCATCGACCGTGTAAGCGAAATCCGCGCCAAGTTTCTGGAGGTCCACCTTGTCCGTACCGCGGGCGATTTCCTCGTCCGGTGTGAACAGCAGGCGGATGGCACCGTGCTTGATATGCGGGTTCTTCATCAGGATTTCGGCGGCGGTCATGATCTCGGCCAGGCCCGCCTTGTCATCGGCGCCGAGAAGCGTGGTGCCGTCGGAGGTGATGATCGTGTTGCCGATATTGTTGGCCAGTTCAGGATTGTCGCCGGCCTTGATGATGCGACTCGTATCGCCCGCGAGGATTATGTCGCCGCCCTGATAGTTCTCGGTCACCTGCGGTTTGACGCCGGTGCCGGAAAAATCGGGAGCCGTATCCATATGCGAGCAGAAGCAGATCACCGGTACATTGTTTTTGCCCGTATTGGACGGAATGGTCGCATAAACGTAACCGTGCTCGTCCAGATGCGCGTCGCCGATGCCGATCGCCTGCAATTCCTCGACCAGCAGCCTGCCGAGGGTCAGTTGCTTGGCGGTGGAGGGCTGGGTCAGGGAGGATGCGTCGGACTGCGTGTCGATAACGACGTAACGGAGGAAGCGGTCGAGAACGGTATCGGACATAGCGGAGATTCCATCATTGGTGTGATGGCAAAGGTATAACCTTCTCAGCCGCAGCCGGGAATCCCCAGAAATTGGCATGCTCGTCCATGAGGCCACGGCTGGCTTCATGGGCGAGGCTATCTGCGCTCAGATCATTCGTGGATCGTATAGGATCCCGTCTTGCAGAGGTCCTGCGTATCCTCGGTCGTATCGAGATTGGAATCCTCGGTGAATTCAAAACGCATGTCGTAATTGCAGACGCGACGGCCATCCGCGATGGTGATCTTTATGCTCTCGCCCGGCTCCAGAACATCCTGACCAAAAACGTCATCCTCCCAGTCATCGACGCCACTCGGCGAAGTGTAAAACCGCTCCAGCGTCGAATTCGTGCTGTTTGTCAGCATGAAGACGAGGTCTTCAGCGTGTGCAGGCGTGATCGAAACGATGGCGCCGGCAACAATCGCTGCGGCGGAAACGAAAACTTTATTCACGGAAATCTCCCAGGCCCTAGATTGGACCGAATATTAGTAACATCGGCGTGAATTTCGGCAATAAATCCGTGATCGCATGTTTAACGATCTGCAGGCCCAGCAGTTGTAGGGTTCCGCACTTCCTCTTGCGCGGTGCGCGATGAGTTCTTACCTTTGAAGCACTTATCCGGCAGGCGACGATCATTCGTCTGCCCAATGCTCGGGGTTCGAACCATGGATATCGAGAGAATTTTACGGTCCGTCGTGTCCGTGCGCGCCACCATTCCCGAAGATGCTTTCACGGCGGGGTCGCTTGGAACGCGGCGTGAAGGCAGCGGGATCGTCATCCGGGAAAATGGGCTGATCCTGACCATCGGTTACCTGATTACCGAAGCGGAAGATGTGTGGTTGACGCTGCAGGATGGCCGTGTGGTGCCGGCGCATGCGCTGGCTTACGATCAGGAGAGCGGCTTTGGTCTGGTACAGGCACTCGGGCCGCTGGATCTGCCGGCCGTGCCGCTCGGCAATTCCTCGAAGGCGCAGGTCGGCGAACCTGTTGTGATCGTTGACGGTACGGGAGAATATGTGCAGTCGGCTATCGTCGCCAAGCAGGAATTTGCCGGTTATTGGGAATATCTGCTCGATGAGGCGATCTTTATCGCACCTGCTCATCCCTCTTGGGGCGGCGCAGGCCTGTTCGATGCGGAGGGCACGTTGCTGGGCGTCGGATCGCTGCGCCTGCAGATGAGCCAGCGCAATGAAGTGACCGATATCAACATGGTTGTGCCGATCGATATTTTGCGGCCCATTCTCGATGATCTTTTGAACCGTGGAGAGATCGACCGCGAACCACGGCCGTGGCTGGGCGCTTTTTCGGCGGAAAGCGATGGCGAGGTCGTGGTCATGAGTGTCGCAGATGGCAGCCCGGCAGCGCAGGCCGGCTTGAAGCGCGGCGACGTGATTTCGGAAATCCGTGACGGTGAGGTCGACGGTCTGGCCGACTTTTATCGAAAGGTGTGGAGCAGTGGCCCGGCGGGTGCACAGATTCCCATGCGGGTACTGCGCGATGGCCGTGAAGCCTGGCTTCGCATCAGTTCGGCCGACCGTAATAGTTTCCTGAAAAAGCCGTCGATCCAGTAGCACGTCGAACAGGCTTGGGCTCAGCCCGCGGCCTTCATCTCCCGCACCAGCGCGTCGTCGATTTCAGTAGCGCGTTTGTAGGCCGGCCGTTCGGACAAGCGTCTGAAATAATCGACAAATGCCTGTCGTTTCTCGATCGAACCGAATTGCAGCCCCCAGCCGATCTGTGAGCCGACATAGACATCGGCTGCGGAGAACCGGTGGCCGCCGACGAATTCGTTGTCGCCGACAGTGCGCTCCAGTGTCGAAATGACTTCCCCGTAATTGCCATAACCGACCATGCGTTCGCGTTCCTTGGCGATTTCCACGCCCAACGCCTTGTTTGTGACCGCCGCTTCCAGCGGTCCGGCGGCAAAGAACATCCAGCGATAATATTCCGCCCGTTCCTTCACCGGCGGCGCCAGATTGGCTTGCGGAAAGGCATCAGCGAGATAGGCGCAGATGGCAGCGCATTCGGTGACGACCGTTTTGCCATGCACGATGGTCGGCACCTTGCCCATCGGATTGAGAGCCCTGTATTCGGGATCCTTCATGGTGGTGTCGAAGTGCATGATGTCAGCGCGATACGGTGCGCCGACTTCCTCGAGCATCCAGCGGGCGATACGGCCACGGGACATTGGATGAGTGTAAAGCACGATCTCTTCAGCCATTCGCATCTCCTCCGCGGGCTTATAAGATGATGTCTTTCAAGTTACGGGACGACTGAGGCGTCAACAAGAGCAGCGCGCGACATCACAACGGTTTGCGGTACTGGATGAAGCCGGGGGCTACGGCGACACGGTCATAAAGACGTCGGGCTTTCTCGTTGTCTTCCTGCGTCAGCCAGTAAAGCCGGCCGGCATTCTTGTCGCGGGCGAGCAGCGCCACCTTCTCGATCAACGCCTCGCCGACGCCACGACCGCGCTGGCTGGCATCGACATAGAGATCCTGCAGGTAACACGTCATGTCCGGCAGCCATGTGGAACGGTGGAATATGGCATGAACGATGCCGACCAGCTTACCGTCGTCGAAGGCACCGAGCACGTGCATCGGTTCGGACTCATCGTGAAAACGCGTCCAGGTCAGATCGTACTGTTCCTTCGAAAGTTCCGAATCGTAAAAGCGCAGATAGGCTTGAAACAGCGGCTCCCAGCCAGCGCGATCCGACTGTACCAGAGGACGAATTTCGATGGGTGTGTTGGGCATGCTGACCTCCCGCGCAAAAGAAAACGGCGGGGAAAACCCCGCCGTTCAAATTAGCCAGAAGATTGAGGCTTACGCCATGGCCTTCTGAAGATTTTCGTCGATCTTGTCGAGGAATGCGGTGGTGGAGAGCCACGGCTGATCCGGACCGATGAGCAGGGCCAGGTCCTTGGTCATGAAGCCGGCTTCAACTGTGTCGACGCAGACCTTTTCGAGCGTGGCTGCGAACTTCGCCAGTTCCTCGTTGTCGTCCAGCTTGGCGCGGTGCGCGAGGCCACGCGTCCAGGCGAAGATCGAGGCGATCGAGTTGGTCGAGGTTTCCTGACCCTTCTGGTGCTGGCGGTAGTGACGGGTGACCGTGCCGTGTGCGGCTTCGGCTTCGACCGTGCGGCCGTCCGGCGACAGGAGAACCGAGGTCATCAGGCCGAGCGAACCGAACCCTTGAGCAACCGTGTCGGACTGGACGTCGCCGTCGTAGTTCTTGCACGCCCAGACGTAACCGCCGGACCACTTGAGAGCGGAGGCGACCATGTCGTCGATCAGGCGGTGTTCGTAGGTGATGCCGGCTTCGTCGAACTTCGCCTTGAACTCGGTCTGGTAGATCTCTTCGAAGATATCCTTGAAGCGACCGTCATAGGCCTTGAGGATGGTGTTCTTGGTCGACAGGTAGACCGGCCACTTGCGCATCAGGCCGTACATCATCGAAGCGCGGGCGAATTCGCGGATCGATTCGTCGAGGTTATACATGGCCATGGCAACGCCGGCGCTCGGAGCGTCGAACACGTCCTTTTCGATGACCTGGCCGTCTTCGCCGACGAACTTGATCGACAGCTTGCCCTTGCCCGGGAACTTGAAGTCGGTTGCCTTGTACTGGTCACCGAAAGCGTGACGGCCGACAACGATCGGCTTGGTCCAGCCCGGAACGAGGCGCGGCACGTTTTCGCAGATGATCGGCTCGCGGAAGATGACGCCGCCGAGGATGTTGCGGATCGTGCCGTTCGGGCTCTTCCACATCTGCTTGAGGTTGAATTCCTTGACGCGGTCTTCGTCCGGCGTGATCGTCGCGCACTTGATGCCGACGCCGTGCTTCTTGATGGCGTGGGCGGCATCGACTGTCACCTGGTCGTTGGTGGCGTCGCGGTTTTCGACGGAAAGGTCGAAGTAGTCGATTTCGAGGTCCAGATAAGGATGGATCAGCTTGTCCTTGATAAGCTGCCAGATGATGCGCGTCATTTCATCGCCGTCGAGATCTGCAACGGGATTGGCGACCTTGATCTTTTTCATATATCTGCCTCGTTTGAGAGATTTGGATGGGGTGGCCGTTGAAAAACGGTCACACCCCGATGGAAAAACGGTCTTTGCGCATGCGCTATAACATCGCATTGACGTGACGCAAAGACATCGTCTGATGATCTTTTGCAGGAATGTGATTGCCAAAATGTGGAGCGGGGCTAAGGTTCGGCAACGCTCCCACCTCAAGGACTGATTTTGATGCGCACCCTTTCGCTCGCGCTGCTTTTTTCTGTCGCAGCCTCCGTTTCGCAAGCTGCCGACCCCGCTGATCCGGTGAAGGAGGTCATGCGAATCACCTCCGAGAACTGGAAGAGCGCGGAGAGTGACTGGAAGTTCATCTTCGACGCCGACCCGCTTTCGAAGCTGTTCAGCAAGCGGTTTCAGGCGGCCTATCACGAGGCGGCAAAACACCCGGCTTACGACACCGACAACGGCCAGCCGGGCGATCCCTTCGGTTACGACGTCATCACCAATTCGCAGGACGGGTGTCCGCTGCAGGACCTGAAGGTGGAAGAGAAACCCGGCAAGGATGTCGGCACCGATGTCGGCGTCAGCTTCAAGTTCTGGAGCTGCATGGATGACAACGACATCAAGAACTCGGTCGAAAAGGTGCATTTCGACGTGATCACGGAAGATGGCCGCCCGGTCATCGACGACATTCACCGTTATGACGACGATGAGAGCGATTCCGTTTATTCGGAAATGCAGGAACTGGCCAAGGGCCAATAACGCCCGCAAGCGGGCTCGCGGCTCCATGCTTGAAGCGCGCGGCCATGCGCGCTATTGCCGGCTGAGCATTTCATAAGAAGATCCGGACATAAGCGCCGGGCAGAAAAGACCGGAAAAATTCATGTCTGGCACCAATAGCGAACGCGTCCTGATTGCCGAAGGCCCCGCGATCATTCTCGTCGAGCCGCAGCTTGGCGAAAATATCGGCATGGTGGCGCGCGCCATGGCCAATTTTGGCCTGGCCGAACTGCGCCTCGTCAATCCGCGTGACGGCTGGCCGAATGAAAAGGCGCGCTCGGCGGCCTCCAAGGCCGATCATGTCATCGACGGCACCAAGGTTTACGAGACGCTGGAAGAGGCGATCGTCGATCTCAATTTCGTTTATGCCACGACGGCGCGCGAGCGGTATGGTTTCAAGCCGGTGCGTTCGCCGGTTGTTGCCTGCCAGACGCTGCAGCAGAAATTCAAGGCGGGTGAGAAAACCGGCATCCTGTTCGGTCGCGAGCGCTGGGGTCTGACCAATGAGGAAGTGGCGCTGGCCGACGAGATCGTCACCTTTCCGGTCAACCCCGCCTTTGCGTCGCTCAACATCGCCCAGGCCGTGCTCTTGATGTCCTATGAATGGATGAAATGCGGCATGGAGGATCACGCCGAGACGCTGTTCGATGCGCTCGATCAAAATCCGTCCACCAAGGAGCAGGTGTTCGGCATGTTCGAGCATCTGGAAGAGGCGCTGGACGCCCGCAATTATTTCCATCCGCCCGCGAAAAAGCCAAGAATGATCGACAACCTGCGGGCCGTGCTGACGCGTCGCGCCTTTACGGAACAAGAGATCAGCGTGTTTCGCGGTGTGATCAACTCGCTCGACCGTTTTCCGCGGCAATGGCCACGAAAGGTCGTGCCGAGGCAGCAGAAGGCCGACAAGGCGACGGATCAGAGGGAGATCGAGGGGAATGACGGCGAATAATGTGTCCCGGCCGGTGCTGGTGTTCGATTCGGGCATTGGCGGGCTGACCGTGCTGCGCGAGGCGCGTGTGCTGATGCCGGAACGCGGCTTCATCTATGTCGCCGACGATGCCGGTTTTCCCTATGGCGGCTGGGAAGAGGAGGCGCTGACCGCGCGCATCCTCTCGCTGTTCGAAAGATTGCTTTCCGATTATCGCCCGGAAATCTGCATCATCGCCTGCAATACGGCCTTCACACTGGCTGGTGCCGCGCTGCGTGAAAAATTCCCCGACATGACCTTTGTCGGCACCGTTCCGGCCATCAAGCCGGCGGCGGAGCGGACCCGTTCGGGCCTCGTTTCGGTTCTGGCGACGCCGGGTACGGTGAAGCGCGCCTATACGCGCGATCTCATCCAGTCCTTTGCCACGCAATGCGATGTCCGGCTGGTCGGCTCGCAGAACCTTGCCCGCATGGCCGAGGCTTATATTCGTGGCGAGGCGCCGTCCGATGACGATATCCGGGCCGAGATCGCGCCCTGTTTCGTGGAGAGCGAGGGCAGGAAGACCGATATCGTCGTTCTGGCCTGCACCCATTATCCGTTCATGGCCAATCTCTTCCGGCGCCTTGCGCCATGGCCGGTTGACTGGCTCGATCCGGCCGAGGCAATTGCAAGGCAGGCACGTCGAAAAGTGCCGCTTGTCGATGGGGCAGAGCATCCGGAAGACTTCGATTTTGCCGTCTTCACCTCCGGTAATCCGGATTTTGCGACGCGGCGATTGATGCAGGGTTTTGGCCTCAGTACGAACTGACCGGCAATGCGCAGATGTTGCGATAGGGCAACATATTGGCCCTCGGATGCAATTTTCGATTGCGGGGACTTGCGCGACTGAAAAGCTCATGCCATGTTCCCATTATCCACAACTCACACACAAGGAGGCATGACATGGCTGTACATTTTGCACATAATCGCCTCCATGGCGGATTCACCCGAACCATGCGCGGCAATGGCCCGCGTCATATGCGTCGAGTGGCATTCAAGGGCTGATAACGCCCGAAATCCGCCTTCTGGCACCTATCTCAACATTCATTTGACGTAACCGGCTGATCCGCACGGCGCCTTGTGCCGTCCGCATGTCCGCGCGCGTCGCCGACCTTCGAAAGGACCTGGCCGCTCGCACGTGCCGGGACGGAAAAGCTATGCGTGAATCGCAATCTATGGTTGTTTATTCTTTGCCGGAGGTGCTGGACGACCTCTATCGGCAATTCGGCTTCTGGAAAGTTTCCCGGGCGCTCGTTGCCGCCTGCATGCGGCGTGCCTGGCCGGGTAACCGCCTGTCCGATCTCACCAACTACATGCGCCGGGATATTGGCGTGCCGGAAGTGACGGAGACCGATCATGAACGGGCCGTGCAGTTTCGGAGGTTCCTGTGATCGCCGGTGCAAGCCTTCGCCGTCTGGACCGGCGGGACATGGGCGGCGCTTCCGTCGTGTTCCGTACGGCTTTTGATGAGCGCATGCCACGGCTCGCCGGCTTGCACACGCCGGACGAGGATCGTGCCTTCTGGCGGGGCTCGCTTTTCGATGCCTGCGAAATCTGGGGCGCCGAGCAGGGCGGAAAGCTGCTCGGCGTCATCGCTTTTCGTCAAAACTGGGTGGACCAGCTTTATGTCCAGCCGGAGTTTCAGGGGCAGGGGATAGGCTCGCACTTGTTGGACTGCGCCAAGGCCGCCAATGAGGAACTGAGCCTGTGGACGTTTCAGTGCAATGTCGGAGCGCGCCGATTTTACGAGACGCATGGGTTTGTGGTTCAGACGGAAACCGATGGCCGCGACAACGAGGAGGGGGAGCCGGATGTTTTGTATGGTTGGCGGCGGTGATAATGTGATCTGTATCGTTACGCGATACGATACGATATGTCATGATCGCCAGCTTTCGACATAAGGGTTTGGAAGCTTTTTATAGATCTGGCACGACCAAGGGCATTCAGGCTGCCCATGCCAGAAAGCTCGCTCGTATCCTCGGCTTATTGGATGTCGCAACAACTCCTGCGGATCTGAATTTGCCTGGTTTCGGATTGCATTTGCTCAAAGGGAATTTGCAAGGCCATTGGTCGGTCTGGGTGAATGGCAATTGGTGGGTGGTGTTTCGTTTTATCGGAGCGGATATCGAACTCGTCGACTATCAGGATTATCATTGAAGGAACGCCTCATGATGAAATCGCCCCCGCATCCCGGTGAACTTTTGAGAGAAGATGTTCTGGTGCCTCTTCAGCTTTCGGTCACGGAGGCGGCCGAGCGACTGGCAATGTCGCGTGTTGCGCTGTCCCGGGTGCTGAATGGCCGGGCGGCGATCAGTCCCGATCTCGCTGTGCGCCTGGAAAGAGCCGGTGCCAGTACGGCGCGTGCGTGGCTGGCCATGCAGGCGAACTACGATCTGGCACAGGCAAGGGACCGCGATCAGCCAAAAATCCGGCGATTGGACGACGAAGCGGCCTGATCTTGGAGGTGACTTGCCAACACGCCCCTTCCATGGCTTCCTCATTCCATCCGAGGAGGATTTTCCATGTCGCTTGAACACTGGCTTGCCTTCGTTGCCGCGTCCGCCGTTCTTCTGGCCATTCCCGGCCCGACGATCCTTCTGGTCATTTCCTATTCGCTGAGCCATGGGCGCAAGGTTGCCAGTGCGACGGTCGCAGGCGTGGCGCTTGGTGATTTTACCGCGATGACGGCCTCCATGCTGGGGCTCGGTGCGCTTCTCGCCACATCGGCATTGCTTTTCACGGTGCTGAAATGGGTCGGTGCCGCATACCTTATCTATCTCGGCATAAAGCTGTGGCGCGCGCCGGTATCGGCGCAGCGGACGGTGCAAGGGGATGCGAATGTCCCGGCCGTCAGGCCGTGGCGGGTATTTCTGCATACCTATGCGGTGACGGCGCTCAATCCTAAAAGCATTGTGTTTTTCGTGGCCTTCCTGCCGCAGTTTCTGGATCTGACGAAGCCGCTGTTTTTCCAGATGGCCGTGTTCGAAGTGACATTCCTCGTGCTGGCGACGATCAATGCCTCGCTTTACGGCCTCTTGGCATCCATGGCTCGCGATACGATCCGCAAACCGAAGGTGCAGACGATCGTCAATCGCACCGGCGGTTCTCTGATGATAGGGGCAGGGCTGTTGTCGCTCGGCCTCAAGCGGGCGGCCTGATGGGCGCAGACGCAAAGACTGTGCATTTCGCCTCTTGCCCCGCGAAACGAATCCCCTTCTCTGTTATAGGACTGAGGTCGCGCCAGCGCTGAAATGCGCATATGGTTCGCGAGTTCAATGATATCAATCCGTTAGTGTTTCAGACGAGGGCAGTGCATTGCAGGTCGGCATCGATATGGGCAACCTGGCAGGAGGGGACGCCGCCAAGCTCGATATCGAAGAGCTGCTGGCGACGCGTCTTCTCGTGCAGGGCAATTCCGGATCCGGAAAATCGCATCTGCTGCGTCGGCTGCTGGAGCAATCCGCGCCGTGGGTGCAGCAGGTCGTCATCGATCCCGAAGGTGACTTCGTCACTCTGGCCGACAAGTTCGGCCATGTCGTCGTGGATGGCGAGCGGACGGAAGCGGAGCTTGCCGGGATTGCCAACCGCATCCGCAAGAACCGTGTCTCCTGCGTTCTCACGCTCGAAGGTCTCGACCTCGAGGAACAGATGCGCGCTGCCGCCGCCTTCCTCAATGGCCTGTTCGATGCCGATCGTGACTTCTGGTATCCGGTGCTGGTCGTGGTCGATGAGGCGCAGATGTTTGCGCCGTCGGTCGGCGGCGATGTCTCCGAAGACGCGCGAAAAATGTCGCTGGGCGCGATGACCAACCTGATGTGCCGTGGCCGTAAGCGCGGTCTGGCCGGTGTCATCGCCACGCAGCGACTGGCAAAGCTTGCCAAGAACGTTGCGGCCGAAGCCTCCAACTTCCTGATGGGTCGCACCTTCCTCGATATCGACATGGCGCGCGCAGCAGATTTGCTCGGCATGGATCGTCGTCAGGCGGAAATGTTCCGTGACCTGAAGCGCGGCAATTTTGTTGCGCTTGGCCCGGCTTTGTCGCGTCGTCCGCTGCCGATCGTCATCGGTGCGGTGGAAACGTCCGCGCGCTCCTCCAGCCCCAAACTGATGCCGCTGCCCGATGCGCCGCAGGATGTGGAAGACCTGATCTTTACGCCGGACCCGGAAGAGTTTTCCCGCCCGCTGACGGCGGTACGTCGCCCGACACCGGCACCACGCCCCACCACCGATATTCTCGCCGAACTTTCGCGTTCGACGCCGGCCATCATGCAGCCGTCGCCCTCCGAGCCGCGTGTTCCGGTGCCAGAACTCTCGGATGAGGAGCGGGAAGAGCGATTGATGGCCGTGATGTCGGAAATTCTCGACGACCCGCAATCGGCCTATCGCACCGATGCCGTGCTCTATCAGGATTTTCTGGTGCGCGCCCGCATGCGTCGTCTGCCGGGTTCGCCGATCTCGCTCAGCGATTTCCGTCGCCGCACGGCGATTGCACGCTCCGGCGTCGATGCGGCCATGGCGGCAAGCGAGGCGTGGGCTACCGTGCTTTCGCTTTCCAACGGCGTTTCCGATGATCTTCAGGGCGTGTTCCTGATGATGGCAAAGGCGGCGCTAGGTGGAGAGCCTTGCCCGTCCGACGCGCGTATTGCCCGCGCCTATGGCACGCATTCGGCGCGTCGTGCCCGTCGTCTTCTCGGTTATTTCGAGGAACAGGGCCTGATCGTCGTGCATACGGACTTCGCCGGCAAGCGCATCGTCGCGTTTCCGGACCTGCAGGCCGAAACGGCACCGGGCAGCGCAGAGGCGCCGGATGAGGGCGATCTCAAGATTGCGGCGGAATAGGTTCTGCCGGCCCTTGCGGCCTTCTATGAATGAACATGCAGGTGGGCTTCTATCGCGGCCGCGATAAACGCCGCGCGTGCCTCGCTTTCGCGCGAATGCCCGGAGGCCACGTCGTCGCAGGCGTGTTCGGCACTGTGAAACCGGCTGCCGTGACAATGCGGCCATGATCGCTCAAGCAGAGCCTTTGCCTCGCAGGCATTGTGGATGCAATGCGTTTTTCCAGTTATCGGATCATCGACGCAAATCGCGGCCTGCCAGTCGTCTGGATGCGTATTCGTCAGATGATTGCTTTGATGGGGCATGGCAATATCCTCCTTGCAAGAATATGAGTCCTTGCTCACAAAGCTTCAACCATGACCTTTTGCGGCGATTAACGAAGGGTAAGTGGCGGGCCGCAGTTGACAATTCCATGACAGGCCCCTAAACACCGCGCCAGCGCCGGGTGTCAAAGCCCGGTGTTTCAATGACATGTCCCGTGGCACTCTCCGGTCGCACCCGTGAGAAGCCTGTCAGAACTTCCAAAACGAGGTTCAGAGGAGGGCGTGTTTCCTTCATCCGGTTTGGCAACAAACCGGTGCAACTGTTCGAAAGGAAATGCGATGAGCAAGCGCGAATCGTCCAAGTACAAAATTGACCGCCGTATGGGCGAAAACATCTGGGGCCGTCCGAAGTCCCCGGTTAACCGCCGCGAATACGGCCCGGGCCAGCACGGCCAGCGCCGCAAGGGCAAGCTTTCCGACTTCGGTGTGCAGT
This sequence comes from Hyphomicrobiales bacterium, assembly GCA_900472395.1. Lineage (GTDB taxonomy): Bacteria > Pseudomonadota > Alphaproteobacteria > Rhizobiales > Rhizobiaceae > Neorhizobium. Next base: position 20,949 of record UCHV01000032.1, on the reverse strand, counting down.
TGCGCGCCAAGCAGAAGCTGAAGGGCTACTACGGCGACATCCGCGAGAAGCAGTTCCGCGCGATCTACGAAGAAGCCAACCGCCGCAAGGGCGACACCGGTGAAAACCTGATCGGTCTCCTGGAATCGCGTCTGGACGCCATCGTCTACCGCGCCAAGTTCGTACCGACGGTCTTTGCTGCCCGTCAGTTCGTCAACCACGGCCACGTCACGGTCAACGGCGTTCGCGTCAACATCGGTTCTTACCGTTGCAAGGCCGGCGACGTTATCGAAGTTCGCCAGAAGTCGAAGCAGATGGTAACGGTTCTCGAAGCCGTTTCGCTCGCTGAACGCGACGTTCCGGACTACATCGAAGTCGACCACAACAAGATGGTTGCTACCTACGCACGCGTTCCGAGCCTTTCGGACGTTCCGTACGCAGTCATCATGGAACCGTCGCTCGTCGTCGAATTCTACTCGCGTTAATCGCGACGAAAATTTACGGAAATGGCCCCGTTTGGGGCCATTTTTGTTTGTGCCATGCGAAAAAAGCCGCTTCCTTTCGGAGGCGGCTTTTTTGTCCGGTTTTCTACTGCTGTGTCTGGCGGCGGCGCTTGCGAATGACGCGGGCGATCACGAAACCGGTCCAGACGAGAAAGCACAGGAACCCGAGAGGGATCGTTGCCATGCCGAGCCAGCCCAGCACGAAAAGAAAACCAAGCAGTTCGCCGAAATCGGTGCCGAAGATGACGCATGGATAGGCGCCGGCTTCATCGACGCGGCAGCCGGCCGCATCGGCGATGGAAATACTGGTGAGGGCGGAGATCAGCGGGAACAGCGCAAACAGTGCGATGACCGTCAGCGTGGCGAGGTAGGCCAGCACCGGGTGGCGCTGGCCAAAACGTGGCCGTTCCTTTCCAAGCGGCCGCCTCACTTGGCGGCGGCTTTTTTCTTTGCTGGCTCGGCGGTTTCGGCAGCGGTCACGCTGTCTGCCGATTGGCCTGCGACGGCTGCCGGTGCATCCGCCTTCGGGACGGGCGGCCCCATGCGGTTCCAGGCATCAAGGCCTGCGATCTTGTAGGCTTCGGCAAGGGTCGGATAATTGAAGGTGTTTTCGACGAAATATTCGACGGTGCCCTTCAGGTTGAGTACGGCCTGGCCAATGTGAACGAGTTCGGTCGCCGTTTCGCCGATGATGTGGACGCCGAGCAGGCGGCGGGTCTTCAGCGAGAAGATCAGCTTCAGCATGCCGCTGTCGAGGCCCATGATGTGGCCACGCGAGGTTTCGCGGAAACGGGCAATGCCGCATTCGTAAGGAATGCCGCGTTCCTTCATCTCTTCTTCTGTCAGGCCGCAGGTGGAAATTTCCGGCACGGCATAGATACCGTAGGGGAAGTATTTCTGCGGTTCCTTCGCCATGGCGCCAACGGCAACGCGGGCGGCGATGCGGCCCTGTTCCATCGAGGTCGAGGCAAGGCTCGGGAAGCCGACGACGTCACCGGCGGCAAAGATGCCGGGAACGGAGGTCTCGAACGTTTCCGGATTGACCTTGAGGCGGCCTCGGCTATCGGCTTCAAGGCCGGCTGCCGCAAGGTTGAGGTTGTCGGTGGCGCCCATGCGGCCGGCGGCGAAAAGAACCATGTCGGCAACAATACGGCGGCCCGTATCGACGGTGACGCTGACCTTGCCATCCGGCAGTCGCTCCACTTTCTCGGCCTTCTGGCCAAGCAGCAGCTTCATGTTGCGGTCGCGCAGCTGGTAGGTGAAGTCCTCGACTATTTCCCGATCGATGAAGTCGAGCATGGTTGATTTTGGATCGATGACAGTCACGGCTGTGTCGAGCGCGGAAAAGATCGTGGCGTATTCGATGCCGATAACGCCAGCGCCGATAACCACCATGGAGCGCGGCAGTTTCTCGATATCCAGCAGTTCGTCGCTGTCGAGCACGGTCTTGTGGTCGAAGGGAATGTAATCCGGGCGGAAAGGTTTGGTGCCGACGGCGAGCAGGATGCTCTTGCCGTTGACGTGCAGGATCTCGCCGTCTTCCTTTTCGATAGCCAGCGTGTCCTTGGCGACGAATGTCGCCTTGCCGCGCATCAGCTGGACGCGGTTACGGGAAAACTGGTGTTCCAGCACTTCCACTTCGTGGTCGAGCGTGATCAGCAGTCGGCGACGCAGATCCTCGGCGCTGATTTCCTGTTTGACGCGGTAGGAGAGGCCGTAAAAGCCACGCTCGCGCCAGCCGGAAAGGTTGAGCGCCGTTTCGCGCAGCGTCTTGGAGGGGATCGTGCCGGTGTGCACGGAGACCCCACCGACACGCTTGCCCTGCTCGATGACGAGCACCTTCTTGTCCAGCTTTGCAGCCTGGATGGCGGCGCGGCGGCCTGCGGGGCCGCTGCCGACGACGATCAGATCATAGTGGTTCATAAAAAGCTCCGGCTTCTGATGCTCGGTCGAGTGCGCAATATGGCGACCAATGGTCGCGATTTCTACCTGATTTTTATTACCGTTTGATAAGTCGCATCGCAAATTTTGCGCATGTGCACAACGTTTGTGCAGTGCGCAAATCTAGGCATAAATGCGCTTGACGAATGTAAGAAATTGCCGTTTTTTGGAACCAATTCCAAATTGGTTCATTGATTGGTCTGGCCTTGAGCGAAACCTCCCATGATAACTCTGCCTATGCGCTGGAGCGTTTGCGGGCTCTGATCGGCAGCGGCGAGCTGGCGGATGGCAAATTGCCGACCGAGCGCGCCCTGACCGAGACGCTGGGCGTCGGCCGCCGTTCCGTTCGCCGTGCGCTGGAAGTGCTGGAATCAGAAGGCCTGATCTGGCGTCGCCAGGGTGCAGGAACATTTGTCGGCGAAAAGCCGGACGAATGGGGCAGTCATGTCGACGCGCTGGTCGATGGTACCGACATCATGGAGATCATGGAGGTGCGCCTGCGCATCGAGCCGCAACTGGCGCAACTCGCTGCCATGCGGGCAAAGCCGGCCGAGATCGAACGCATGCGCATGCTGGCGGAGAAGATCGAAGACAGGACGGATGCCGACGCCAAGGAGCTTTGGGACGGGGCGCTGCACCGGCAGATCGCCAAGAGTGCCGGAAACCAGCTGTTTTTGTCGATTTTCGACGTCGTCAACCGCATTCGCCAGGATGCCGCCTGGCAGGCAATCCGCGAACGCGCCCGCCGCGCCGGCGGCAGCGCCGAGGCTTCCTATCAGCAGCATCACCTGATCGTGGACGCGATCGAGGCGCGCGATCCGGGCAGGGCGGGAGAGGCGATGCGCCAGCACCTGCTGATGCACCAGGAACGGCTGATCCGTGCCACCTCGCTCGATGCGTCCGGCATGACGGATACGGAAATTGCGGCGCTTGAGATCGTCGAGGAGGAAGGCAGGATCAGCGCCATCTCCTGAACCATAGCATGCCTGCCGCACCGTTTCGGACGGCCAAAAACAACACTGCCAACAGACAAAACCACACCAGAGGATCGAACATGAAAAAAATCACAAGCCTGACATCCGCGCTGCTTGCAGGCGTATTCCTGGCATTTCCCGCCATGTCTTCCGAATTGCGCATCGGCATCAATGACGACGCCGACGTTCTCGATCCGGCGCAGTCGCGCAGCTTCGTCGGCCGCCTCGTTTACACGTCGATGTGCGACAAGCTGGTCGATATCGACCAGAACATGAAGATCGTGCCGCAGCTGGCGACCGAATGGTCGTGGTCCGAAGACGGCAAGGCGCTGACGATGAAGATCCGCGACGGCGTGAAATTCCACGACGGCGAGGTTCTGGATGCGGCGGCCGTTGTCGCCACGATGGAACGCAACATGACCATGACGGAATCGCGCCGCAAGAGCGAGCTTTCGTCGGTTGAAAAGGTCGAGGCGACCGGCCCGCTGGAAGTTAAGTTCACGTTGAAGACCGCCGACGTGACGCTTTTGGCGCAGCTGACCGACCGCGCCGGCATGATCGTCGGCCCCAAGGCTGCCAAGGAACTCGGCGCCAATTTCGGCTCCAAGCCGGTTTGCGCCGGCCCGTTCAAGTTCGTCGAGCGCATCCAGCAGGACCGTATCGTGCTCGAAAAGTTCGCCGACTACTGGGACAAGGACCGCATCCTCGTCGACAAGGTGACTTTCCTGCCGATCCCGGACACGACCGTGAAGCTTGCAAACCTGCGCTCGGGTGATCTCGATATCGCCGAGCGTATTGCAGCCTCCGACGCACAGTCGGTGAAGGACGATCCGAACCTCACCTATGCCGATGTCATCGGCCCGGGCAACATGGGTATCTACGTCAACATCGGCAACGGTGCGCGCGCCGACAACCCGATGGGCAAGGACAAGCGCCTGCGCCAGGCCTTCTCGCTGTCGATCGACCGTGAGGCGCTTGGGCAGATCGTTTTCGAAGGCACGTCGCTTGCCGGCAATCAGCCATTCCCGTCGACCAGCCCCTGGTACAACAAGGACCTGCCGGTGCCGGCGCGTGACATCGAAAAGGCCAAGCAGCTGATGAAGGAAGCTGGCTACGAGACGGTCGATATCGAGCTTCAGCACGCCAACAATACCCTGCAGACGCAGGCCATGCAGGTCATCCAGTCGATGGTGGCCGAGGCCGGCTTCAACGCGACGCTGAAGGCGACCGAATTTGCGACGCTGCTTTCCGAGCAGACCGCCGGCAACTACCAGCTCAGCCGTTCCGACTGGTCCGGCCGTATCGATCCGGATGGCAATGTTCACCAGTTCGTCACCTGCAAGGGCGGCCTCAACGATGTGAAATATTGCAACCCGGAAGTCGACAAGCTGCTGGATGAAGCCCGCGCTTCGCAGGACGATGCCGTGCGCAAGCAGAAATACGATGCGGCCAACGTAATCCTCAATGACGAACTGCCGATCATCTATATCGGTCACCAGCCATATGCTTACGGGATCTCCAAGAAGGTCGAGGGCTTCCAGCCTTCGCCGGACGGCATGATCCGCCTGCTGGGCGTTTCCAAGAAGTAATCCTGACCACCTTGCCGCGCGGGAAAACTCCGCGCGGCCCCTGATATCAGGAGGGCGACATGCCTGTTTACATCGGCAAGCGGCTGCTTGTCGCAATCCCGACGCTGTTGATCATCTCGATCTTCGTTTTTTCGCTGCAGAAACTTCTGCCGGGCGACCCCATCCTCGCTATGGCGGGTGAGGAACGCGATCCGGCCGTGCTGGCGCTGCTGCGCGAAAAATATCACTTCAACGATCCGGTCATCATCCAGTATTTCCGCTGGCTCGGCGGCATGTTGACAGGCGATTTCGGCATCTCGCTGCGCACCAACCAGCCGGTGCTGGAGTTGATCGGCCAGAAACTGCCGGTCACGATCCAGCTTGCCACGATGGCGATGATCTTTGCGCTATTGATCGGCATTCCGACCGGTATTCTCGCGGCCGTCTACAAGAACCGCGCGATCGATTACATCGCCAATATAGTTGCTCTGTCCGGCCTGTCGGTGCCGAATTTCTGGCTCGGCATCATGCTGATCCTGCTGATTTCGGTGCAACTCGGCTGGCTTCCGGCATCCGGTTACGAATCGATCTTCGTCGATCCGGTGCGCTCGATCAAAACCATGATCATGCCGGCCTTCGTGCTGTCGACGGCGCTTGCCGCTCAGTTGATGCGCCACACGCGTTCCGCCATGCTCGGTGTGCTGAGTTCCGATTACATCCGCACTGCCCGCGCAAAGGGCCTGTCGCCGCGTGAAATCATCCTCAGCCACACGTTCCGCAACGCGCTTCTGCCGATCATCACGCTGACGGCGTTGCTGTTCGGCGAGCTTCTGGCCGGTGCCGTTCTGACCGAGCAGATTTTCACCATTCCCGGTTTCGGCAAGATGACGGTCGATGCCGTCTTTACCCGTGACTACGCCGTGGTGCAGGGCATCGTCATGTGCACGGCCATCGGTTTCATTCTGATGAACCTGATTGCCGACGTGCTTTACGCGGCTCTCAACCCGCGTCTGAGGGCTTCGCTATGACCGTTATCGAACCAGTTGCTCCCATCCTCAAACCCCGCGAAAAAGGCCGTGCATGGCGCAAGATGAAGGCCAATCGCGGTTCGCTGGTTGGGCTGGTGATCATCGCTTTCTTCGCCCTCCTGGCGATCCTGGCGCCCATCCTGCCGATCCCCGATCCGGTCGCCACCAGTTGGGGTGCGATCCGCAAGGCGCCGTCGGCCGCTCACTGGCTCGGCACAGACGATCTCGGCCGCGATATTCTCTCCCGCATGATCTGGGGCGCGCGCGCCTCGCTGATGGCGGGTGTCATCTCGGTGGCTATTGCCGTTGTTATCGGTGTACCGTTCGGCCTGCTGTCGGGTTATTTCGGCGGCTGGGTCGATCAGTTCATTCAGCGTATCACCGAAGCGTTGCTTGCCATGCCCTTCCTGATCACCGCGATTGCACTTGCCGCCTTTCTGGGCCCGAGCCTTACCAATGCGATGATCGCAATCGGTCTTTCCGCCATGCCGATTTTCGTACGGCTGACGCGCGGACAGGTTCTGGCAGTGAAAACGGAGGATTATGTCGAGGGTGCACGGTCGGTCGGTCTCGGCCATGTCGACATCATGACGCGTTATATTCTGCCCAACGTGTTTGCCCCGATCATCGTGCAGGCGACGCTGACGGTGGCGACCGCCATCATTGCAGAAGCCTCGCTTTCCTTCCTCGGTCTTGGCCAGCAGGCACCGGCACCCTCATGGGGCTCGATGCTCAATGTCGCCAAGAACTTTTTGACCCAGGCGCCATGGATGGCGATGTGGCCGGGTGCCGCGATCTTCCTCGTGGTTATCGGTTTCAATCTTCTCGGCGATGGTCTGCGCGATGCGCTGGACCCCCGTGAAAGCTAATTTGCAAGGAATGCAAGCATGAGTGATTTTACGACAAGGCCAGAAATCCTAGGTACCTTCGGTGTCGTCACCTCGACCCACTGGATCGCGTCTGCCGTTGGCATGGCCATCCTCGAAAAGGGCGGCAATGCTTTCGACGCTGCCGTGGCCACTGGTTTCGTGCTGCAGGTGGTGGAGCCGCATCTGTGCGGCCCCGGCGGCGACATGCCGGCGATCATCTATTCCACGAAGAAAGACAAGGTAGAGGTCATCTGCGCGCAGGCACCGGCGCCTGCCGGTGCGACTATCGAGCATTACACCTCGAAAGGCCTGAAGCTTATCCCCGGCGACGGACTGTTATCCACCGTCATTCCCGGCGCTTTCGATGGCTGGATGCTGATGCTGCGCGATTACGGCACCATGTCCGTGCGCGACGTACTGGAACCGGCGATCTATTACCTGGAACAGGGCCATCCGGTGCTGCCGCGCGTATCGGCCACCATCAAGGGACTGGCCGAATTCTTCAGACAAGAATGGCCGACCTCCTACGAGACCTGGCTGCCGGGCGGCTCGGCTCCCGAACCGCTGTCGAATTTCAAGAACCCGGTTCTGGCCGAAACCTGGAAGCGCATCGTGCGTGAATCGGAAGCGGTTAGCGGCCGTGAGGCACAGGTGGATGCGGCGCGCGACGCTTTCTATCGCGGTTTCGTTGCCGAGGCGATCGAGGACTTCTTGAAGACCGCCGAGGTGATGGATGCCAGTGGATCCAAACACAAGGGCGTGCTGACCGCTGCCGACATGGCCGGCTGGAGCGCCACGATCGAAGCGCCGCAGACCTACGATTACCATGGCTGGACGGTTGCCAAGACACAGAGCTGGGGGCAGGGGCCAGTTCTCCTGCAATCGCTGGCATTGCTGTCGAAGTTCGATCTTGCCGCGATGGATCCGAACGGTCCCGAATTCGTGCACACGGTCGTGGAAGCGATGAAACTCGCTTATGCCGACCGCGAAGTTTATTACGGCGATCCGGAATTCGCGCAGGTGCCGATGCAGACGCTGCTGTCGGACGCCTATAACGACGAGCGCTGCAAGCTGATCGGCACGGAAGCATCCTACGAACTGCGCCCCGGCAAGCTGCCGGGCTTCGAAAACCAGTATGACCTTACCATGTCCATGTTGGACACGTTCAGCGGCAAGGGCGCGGTCTATGAACCGACCATGGCGCATCTTTCGGAAAAGCGCGGCGACACCGTGCATATCGATGTCATCGACCGTTGGGGAAACATGGTTTCGACCACGCCTTCCGGTGGTTGGCTGCAGTCTTCGCCGATCGTGCCGGGCCTCGGTTTCGCGCTCAATTCGCGTGCCCAGATGTTCTGGCTCAAGGAAGGCCTGCCCACCTCGCTGGCGCCGGGCCGCCGCCCGCGCACGACGCTGACGCCATCGCTGGCGCTGCATGAGGGCCGTCCGACGCTTGCCTTCGGCACGCCCGGCGGCGACCAGCAGGACCAGTGGCAGCTGCCGTTCTTCCTGCGCTACGTGCACCACGGAATGAACCTGCAGGCGACCATCGACATGCCGCTCTTCCACACCACGCATTTCCCAGGTTCGTTTTATCCGCGTACCAGCCAGCCGGGCAACATCATGGTGGAAGCCAGCGTCGGTGAGACGGTACTGGGCGATCTGCGCAAGCGCGGCCACGATGTTACCGTGTCGGATGCCTGGAGCGTCGGCCGCCTGACGGCCGCCAAACGCGAGGCTGATGGTCTGCTGAAGGCGGCGGCGACACCACGCCTGATGCAGGCCTATGCGGTGGGGCGTTGACGATGGCGACAGAAACCAGAACTCCGGTCCTTTCCGTCCGCAATCTTTCGACCTCGTTCAAGACCGGCGACGGCTGGAAAACCGTCGTCCGTGATGTCTCCTTCGACGTGAATGCCGGGGAGACGGTGGCAATCGTCGGCGAAAGCGGCTCCGGAAAGTCGGTGACCTCGCTATCGCTGATGCGTCTGCTGGCGCAGGGTTCGAGCCGTATCGAAGGCGAAGTATTCCTCAACGGCAAAAACATTCTGGCGCTTTCGGAAAAGGAAATGCGCGGCGTACGCGGCAATGATGTCGCGATGATCTTTCAGGAGCCGATGACTTCGCTCAACCCGATTTTCACGATCGGGCGGCAGATTTCCGAAGTTCTCATTCGCCACAAGGGAATGACCGCCAGCGAGGCGCGTACGGAGACCGTGCGCCTGCTGGAAAAGGTTCGCATTCCCAACGCTTCATCGCGTTTCGACGAATACCCGCACCAGTTTTCCGGCGGCATGCGCCAGCGCGTGATGATAGCCATGGCGCTGGCTTCCAAGCCGAAACTTCTGATCGCCGACGAACCGACGACGGCGCTCGACGTTACTATTCAGGGGCAGATCCTCGACCTGATAAAGATCCTGCAGGAAGAGGAAGGGATGTCCGTTCTCTTCATCACCCACGACATGGGTGTCGTTGCGGAGATTGCGGATCGAACCATCGTGATGTTTCGTGGCGAACAGGTGGAGGCGGGTATCACCGAAGACATCTTTTTGCGCGGCCAACATCCCTACACGCGGGCGCTGCTTTCCGCGGTGCCGAAACTCGGCTCGATGGCTGATCGAAAGCTGCCGACGCGGTTTCCGATCGTCGATGTCAAAACCGGCGAGGCGGCCGAACCGATCGAGCTGTCCGACACGGTGGAGAAGGGCAAGACGCCGCTTCTTGCCGTGAAAAATCTCATCACCCGCTTTCCGGTGCGCTCAGGCCTGTTTTCGCGCCAGACCGGCGCGGTGCATGCGGTGGAAAATGTCTCGTTCGACTTGTTCAAGGGCGAGACACTGTCGCTTGTCGGCGAGAGCGGTTGCGGCAAATCGACGACCGGGCGCTCGATCATGCGGCTTATCGAGCCGACCTCGGGAGAAGTATCGCTCGATGGTTATGATGTGATGGCGCTCGATCCGGTCGGTCTGCGCAATCTGCGCAAGAGCGTGCAGATGATTTTTCAGGATCCTTTCTCCTCGCTCAATCCGCGCATGAGCGTCGGGGCGGCGATTGCCGAGCCGTTCATCAAGCACAAGCTCGGCACGGCGAAACAGGCGAAGGAAAAGACCGCCGACCTGCTGGAAAAGGTGGGACTGTCGGCCGACATGGCGGACCGTTACCCGCACGAGTTTTCCGGCGGCCAGCGCCAGCGAATCGCCATTGCGCGTGCGCTTTCGCTCGATCCGAAGGTCATCGTGGCCGACGAGAGCGTTTCGGCGCTCGACGTGTCGATCAAGGCGCAGGTCTGCAATCTGCTGCTCGATCTGCAGCAGAACCTCGACATCGCTTTCCTGTTCATTTCCCACGACATGGCAGTGGTGGAGCGGGTCAGCCACCGCGTGGCGGTGATGTATCTTGGCGAGATCGTCGAGATCGGCCCCCGCGCGGCGGTGTTCGAAAATCCGCAGCATCCCTATACGAAAAAGCTGATGGCGGCTGTGCCGGTGCCCGATCCGGCCCGTCGCGGAATTCGTCGCGGGATTTCCAACGACGAGCTGAAAAGCCCTGTACGTGGTATGGATTACCAGCCGCCGGTGCGAGAATATCGCCAAGTCTCGGAGGGGCATCTGGTGCAGGTGGCCTAAACGCTCAGACCAGCCTCAATCCCTTGAGGCTGGCATGGCCATCCTTGCCGATGATGATGTGATCGTGCACGGCGATGCCGAGCGGCTTGGCGGTATCGATGATCGTTTTGGTCATGTCGATATCAGCCCGAGAAGGCGTCGGGTCGCCGCTGGGATGGTTGTGGACGAGGATCATGGCGGTTGCCGAAAGCTCGAGCGCGCGGCGCACCACTTCGCGTGGATAGACCGGCGTGTGATCGACCGTGCCCTTGCCCTGGATTTCGTCGGCAATCAGCGCATTGCGCTTGTCGAGGAACAGGACGCGAAACTGCTCTCTGGCTTCATAGGCCATGGCCGCGTGGCAATAATCGATGACCGACGACCATGAGGACAGGACCTGCTTTTCGCGTAACTCGCTTTTCAGCATGCGCTGGCCGACGGTTGCGACGAGTTTCAGGTCGAGAGCCACATTCTCCCCGACCCCTTTGATTTCCTGAAGGAGGCCGAGCGGCGCTCCGAGCACGCCGGCAAGATTGCCGAAACGTGCGATCAGGGTCTTGGCGAGCGGCTTGGTGTCCCGCCGCGGGATGGATCTGAACAGAAGCAGTTCGAGGATTTCGTAATCGGCAAGCGAGGTGTCGCCATGATCGCGGTATTTTTCGCGCAGGCGTTCCCGGTGGCCGTGGTAATGCGCCGGCAGCTCCGTTGCGCCGCTGGCCTCGATCGCCTTCTTGATATTGTCGCGCCGGCCCGCCTGTTCGGCAAAGAACCCGCGCTCGTCGACAAAAACTTCATCCGCTTCCGCCCTGTCTGCGGAATTTGCACCGTCAAAAAAGGGAGAAGCGGGAGGTTTTGCCATGTCAGCCCTGTAGTGGCGGCAGGCCGGGACGGTCGAGCCCGCCCGGCGACAGCGTGAAGATTTCGCAACCGGTGGCCGTGACGCCGACCGCATGTTCGTATTGCGCCGACAACGACCGGTCGCGGGTGACGGCCGTCCAGCCATCGGCCAGCACTTTCACATGCGGCTTGCCGAGGTTGATCATCGGTTCGATGGTGAAGATCATGCCTTCGCGCATTTCCGGGCCTTCGTCGGCACGGCCGTAATGCAGGATGTTGGGCGTATCGTGAAAGATCTTGCCGACGCCATGGCCGCAGAAATCGCGCACGACCGAGCAGCGCTGGGCTTCGGCATAGGTCTGGATGGCCTCGCCGATGGCACCGATGCGGGCGCCCGGGCGCACTGCAGCGATGCCGCGCATCAGGCATTCGTGGGTCACTTCGAGAAGACGTTCGGCGGCGCGCTTGATCTGGCCGACCGGATACATTCGGCTCGAATCGCCATACCAGCCGTCGAGAATGTAGGTGACGTCGATATTGACGATATCGCCTTCGCGCAGCGGCTTGTCATCCGGCATGCCGTGACAGACGACGTGGTTGAGCGAGGTGCAGACGGAATATTTATAACCGCGATAACCGAGCGTCGCCGGCAAGGCGCCGTTATCCATGCCGAATTCGAAGACGAAACGATCGAGCGCACTGGTCGTGACACCCGGCTTGACGAGTGAGGCCAGTTCGTCGAGGCAACGGGCGGTCAATTGCGACGCCTTGCGCATGCCGGCGAAATCCTCGGCCGAATAAAGCCTGATTGCGCCAGTGTTCTTCAAGGGTGCGGAAACCGCGTCGATGTAACTTACCATTGCCGTGCCTTCATCAGATTCCCCCTGTTCATAAAGGAGGAGGACGGGGTTCGTCCATTACCTTGATTTAGGGGATACGGATTTGTGTTGGCGGGGTGCTTTAAACAAGCTCTTGAACCTCGATCAGCCTCACGGCGCGGACTTCCTGCGGGGAGACTGCGCAGGAGAGCGCATAGGCTTCTACCCCTCTTGCGGCCGCTCGCCGGAAAGCGGCGGCGTAAATGGGGTCGAGGTCGCCGCAGATGCGCAAGGCATCGCAATCGTTGCGCTGGATGACGTAGAGCATCACTGCGCGATGGCCGGCCTCGACCATATCCCCCAGTTCATCGAGGTGACGGGCGCCGCGTTTGGTGGCGGTGTCGGGAAATTCGGCAAGATGTTGCTGCCGCATGAAATGCACGTTCTTGACCTCGACATAACAATCCGGCCGGCCTTCGCCCGACAAAAGAAAATCGATGCGTGATTGCAGCCCGTATTTCTGCTCACGCTTCAGCAGGTCGTATCCGCCAAGCGTTGGAATGAGGCCCGAAACAATGGCTTCCTCCGCCAGCTTGTTGGGCAGGCCGGTATTGATGCCGACGATGGTGCCGTCTGCCTCGATCATCTCGAACATGTGGCGATATTTGCGGGTCGGGCTGTCGTGTTCGGACAGCCAGACGCGGGAGCCGGGCGTGGTCAGACCGCGCATCGAGCCGGTATTCGGACAGGAACCGGTGATATGAGTGCCATCTTCCAGCACGGCATCGAACAGGAAACGTTTGTAGCGGCTAATCAGCGTGGCCGGCACGAGGGGAGAGGCAAAGCGCATTTTTGACAGCTTAGGAGCGGACGAGGACATAGGTGCCGGGCGCATCGCCGAGCGGTTTCAGCTTGCCGTCACCCGGCTGTCGGGCGGGTACTCGCAGGTCGTCCTGCGCTGCAATCCAGGCCTGCCAGTGCGGCCACCATGATCCTTCCTCCGGGTATGCGGCGTCGATCCAGTCGTCGAGCGTGCCGGACAGCGGCGCACCGGACCAGTACTGATATTTCTTCCGTTCCGGCGGATTGACCACGCCGGCGATGTGTCCGGAGCTTGCCAGCACGAACTCCGTCGGGCCGCCGAACAAAGCGCTGCCCTTGAAGACGGATTTTGCCGGTGCGATGTGATCGTCGCGGGTCGCGAGGCTGTAGACGGGGATGGTGATATCCGATAGCGAGATCGGCCCGCCGGAAAGTTCCATTTTACCTTGGCTCAGGGCGTTTTCCAGATAGCAGTTGCGCAGGTAAAAGGCATGATTGGCTGGCGTCATGCGCGTCGAATCGGCATTCCAGTGCAAGAGATCGAAGGGCAGGGGATCGCGGCCCCTGAGGTAATTGCTGACGACGTAAGGCCAGATCAGTTCTGACGCGCGCAACATGTTGAAGGCCGTCGCCATTTTCGAGCCGGAAAGATAACCGACGTCGGCCATGTGTTTTTCGAGAATGGCCAGTTGTTCCTCATCGACAAACACTTTCAGATCGCCCGCGTAGGTGAAATCGACCTGCGCTGCCAGGAATGTCGCGGACACGACGCGCGGCTGGCGGGATTTTGGTCTGGCGTTTTTGCGGGCAAGCGCTGTGGCGAGCAACGTGCCGCCGACGCAATAACCGATGGCGTTGATATCGCGTTCGCCGGTGGCGGACCTGACTGTCTTCAAGGCAAAATCGATGCCGTCGTTGATATAGCTTTCCCAGCCCATTTTCGCGTGGTGCTCATCCGGGTTCACCCAGGAAACGACGAAGACGGTATGGCCCTGTTCGACACACCAGCGGATAAAGCTTTTCTGAGGTGTGAGGTCGAGAATGTAGAACTTGTTGATCCATGGCGGGATGATCAGCAGCGGTCGCTTGAACACCGTTTCAGTCGTTGGCGCATACTGGATGATTTCGCAGATCTCGCTGCGGGCGACCACCTTGCCGGGGGTGATGGCCAGATCGCGGCCGATCTGGAAACGGTTTTCGTCCGTCTGCCGCAGCCGCAATTCGCCGCCACCGGCAGCGATATCCTCGGCCAGCATGCGCATTCCCTGCACGAGATTGATGCCGCTCGATGCCACCGTCTCGCGAAACACTTCCGGGTTGGTGAGCGCGAAATTGGCGGGCGAAAGCGCTGCCGTTACCTGCCGCAGATAGAAGTCGGCCTTGTGGCGAGTGTGTTCGTCGAGGTCCTGCGCCTGTTTGACAAGTTGTTCGGCCCAAGCCGCGGTGACGATGTAGGCCTGCCTCAGAACCGCGAAAAACGGGTTCTTTGTCCAGTCCTCGTCGGCGAATCGCTTGTCCTTGGGAAGGTCGGGCTCCGGCGGCACCGGCTCGCCGGAAAAGCGGGCGACCGATCGCGACCAGATCGTCATGTAGCTCGAGAGAAGCAGGGTCTGTGCCTCGAGCGTGCGCTGCGGCTCGGCCATCCAGTATTCTGCGACCTTCGAGAGCGTCTTGATGAGATCGGTGAGCGGATCCAGCGTATCGACAAATTCGCCGCGCTCGCGCGGACCCAGCCATTCCGTGGCGGCCTTGCCGAAGTTTTCAGCGGCGCGGGCAAGGTTCATCGCCAGCGCTTGCGGGTCCTTGATCAGGTAGGCTTCAACGGACGCAGGATCGAAACCCGGGAAATCCTGGCTTTTTTGGTTGCCGGTCTGGTCTTTTTTTGCGCTCACGCTGGCCGTCCGGTCTCTGTTGAATTAAAGTCCGTTTTCGTTTGTATATGGCGCTCGAAAGCGAATACAAGTCCAGCGATTGGCGTTCGCCAACAGACGTTTCGATGAAAGGTGGACGCAGGGAATGGAAAAAATGAGGCATGGGCTCGGCAGGCTGTCTTTTGTGGCTGCTTTGATCGCCATCCCGGCGGGGCTGTCCGGCTGCAATTCCTTTGCACTCGATGACGGCATTCCCAACACGGCGCCGCAGGCGACGGTGGTTTCGTCGCGTAACGTGCCGCCGCCCGGTCCGGTTGCCCGCAAGCAGACCAACACCTACCCCACTTTCGATGGCAAGCTGACGGCCGCAAACACCCAGATCGACGATGCGGAATACACCAGCCAGGAATCGCAAATGTCCCGGCTGGCAAAGGCGCGCAGCAACGGTTCGATCTCGGAAAGAGAGTACCAGAAACGTGTTGCCGAATTGCAGGCGGTCGCGAGCGGTCACGTAACCGACGCAGACGCGAAAATCTCCGGCAACTAGGCTTGCGTTTGCGCCAATTTGGTCGCAAAGCACGCCTCCAGCCTGATGTGAGCCGCATTGGTTGCGGTTCAAGGCTTTTATCCTTCCAAGGGGAGAGACATGGAAGAGTTTCATAAGGTCCGGCGCCTACCGCCCTACGTCTTCGAACAGGTCAACCGTTTGAAGGCCAGCGCGCGAGCGGGTGGCGCGGACATTATCGATCTCGGCATGGGCAATCCCGATCTTCCGACACCGAAGGCGATCGTCGACAAGCTGTGCGAAGTGGTGCAGGACCCGCGCACGCATCGTTATTCCTCCTCCAAGGGCATTCCGGGTCTGCGCCGCGCGCAGGCCGCTTATTACGCCCGCCGTTTCGGCGTGAAGCTGAACCCGGATACGCAGGTCGTCGCCACTCTTGGCTCCAAGGAAGGCTTCGCCAACATGGCGCAGGCCATCACGGCACCCGGTGACGTCATTCTTTGCCCTAACCCGACCTATCCGATCCACGCTTTCGGCTTCCTGATGGCCGGCGGCGTGATCCGTTCGATGTCGGTAGAGCCGGACGAGAGCTTCTTTCCGCCGCTCGAGCGTGCGGTCAAACACTCTATCCCGAAGCCGTTAGCGCTGATCATCAACTACCCGTCGAACCCGACGGCGCATGTCGCCTCGCTGGATTTCTACAAGGACGTCATCACGTTCGCGAAGAAGCATGAGTTGATCGTGCTGTCCGACCTTGCCTATTCGGAAATCTATTTCGACGAAGCCTCACCGCCGCCGTCGGTTCTGGAAGTGCCGGGTGCGATCGATGTCTGCGTCGAGTTTACCTCTATGTCGAAAACCTTCTCCATGCCGGGTTGGCGCATGGGTTTTGCCGTTGGCAACGAGCGGCTGATCGCCGCGCTGACTCGCGTAAAATCCTATCTGGATTACGGTGCGTTCACGCCGATCCAGGTTGCCGCGACCCATGCACTGAATGGCGACGGTTCCGATATTGCCGAAGTGCGCAATGTCTATCGCCGCCGTCGCGACGTGATGGTCGACACATTCGGCAAGGCCGGCTTCGAGGTGCCGCCGCCGGCTGCGACCATGTTCGCCTGGGCCAAGATTCCCGAAAAATTCCGCCATCTCGGTTCGCTGGAATTCTCCAAGCTCCTGGTCGAAAAAGCCGACGTGGCCGTTGCGCCGGGCATCGGTTTCGGCGAGCAGGGTGACGATTACGTGCGCCTCGCACTGGTTGAAAACGAGCACCGCATCCGCCAGGCTGCGCGCAGCATCAAGAAGTTCATGTCGACCGCAGACGAGACCATGCACAACGTGATCTCGCTCAACGCGCATCGCTGACAAGAACTCCCTTCGTGGCCGGATGATCTTCCGGCCACTCCCGCCTTTCTAAAACAAAATCAGGAAAAGACAGATGGCAGACGCCCTCAAAATCGGCATCGCGGGTCTTGGCACCGTGGGCTCGTCCCTGGTGCGCATTCTTGGCGAACGTGCAAACGAACTCGCCCGGACATGTGGACGCCCGATTACGATTACGGCGGTCAGCGCGCGCGACAAGAGCCGTGATCGCGGCGTCGATCTGTTTGCCATTCAGTGGTTCGATTCGGCCGTGGACATGGCCAATTCTGCCGACATTGACGTGTTCGTCGAGTTGATGGGTGGTTCCGAAGGGGCTGCCGACCAGTCCGTGCGCGCCGCTCTCGCTCGTGGTCTGCATGTGGTCACCGCCAACAAGGCGCTTCTCGCCGGTTGCGGCGTTGAGCTGGCCGTCATGGCCGAAGACAAGGGTGTGCTTCTGAACTACGAAGCGGCCGTTGCCGGTGGCATTCCGGTCATCAAGGCGCTGCGCGAATCGCTGACCGGCAACACCGTGTCGCGCGTTTACGGCATCATGAACGGCACCTGCAATTACATCCTGACCCGCATGGAGAAGGAAGGCCTGTCCTTCGAGGCTTGCCTGAAGGAAGCGCAGCGTCTCGGTTACGCGGAAGCCGATCCGACCTTCGATATCGAAGGCAATGACACAGCCCACAAGCTTGCCATTCTGACGACACTCGCCTTCGGTACGCAGATCGCGGCCGACGAGATCTATCTCGAAGGCATTTCCAACATTTCTATCGAGGACATCCAGGCGGCAGCCGATCTCGGTTACCGCATCAAGTTGCTTGGTGTAGCGCTTCGCACAGATAGCGGCATCGAACAGCGCGTGCATCCGACCATGGTGCCGCATGACAGCGTGATCGCGCAGGTCGATGGCGTGACCAATGCGGTGGCGATCGAATCCGACATTCTCGGCGAGTTGCTGATGGTCGGTCCCGGCGCCGGCGGCAATGCCACGGCTTCGGCTGTGCTTGGCGATATCGCCGACATCGCCAAGAGCCAGCCAGGAACTCAGCGTGTTCCTGTTCTGGGTAATCCGGCCGCTTCGCTTGCGCCTTATACTCGCGCCCAGATGCAGAGCCATGAGGGCGGTTATTTCATCCGTCTGACCGTGCTCGACCGCGCCGGCGTGTTTGCCGATGTGGCAACCCGCATGGCCGATAACGGCATCTCGCTGGAATCGATCGTCCAGCGCGCCAAGGGTTCGGAAACCGATTCGAAAACGATCATTCTGGTCACCCATGCGACGACGGAACAATCCATTCGTCAGGCCGTTGATGCCATCAAGTCGGGTACATATCTTGCGGGCGAACCGCAGGTGATCCGTATCGAGCGTCCGAAGGCTTTCTGAGCCTTTCGGAAGTGATCACGGATAGTTTACTCTTATAGCATGTACGCATTCAAAGTATGAGGCTCTGCGATGAGCGGTCTCTGTTTGGATGCGTGCTGCTGCATTAAGATTATTTTTGGTAAGATATTACCCGTGAAAGCCTTGGGGTGGTTTTGTATTTCGATTTGAGATATAAAAACCTACAACCATAAAATGCGGGAGGCTCTCTGAAATGTCATTGGGTGTGGCGGAAAACCTGTCACGTATGATCGTCGATGCGGCAACGGACAGGATTGCTGATATTCGACTGCTTGATGGCTGGAAGGGGAGCGAAAGCGACGACGATTTTCAGGGCACCCGAAACTGGGCCGCTCTGCTGGTTTTGCTTTCCGTCCCGGCGTTTTTCGTGATGGTGATCAGCTTCCTCGTCTGGTTGTTCTGACGGTTTCCAATCTTCATGTATCAAATCTGTGCCTCGCCCCTGATGGTGTGAGCAGTTGGTAGGCTGTTCGCGAAAATATTGTAGCTTCGCGCCGGAATAGGCTAGATGGCTCCCATGAGCCAAAGCCCCATCATGCCGACCGCCTCCGAACCTGCCGATCCCATTGCACGCGCCTTTCTCGGCGTGGAAAAATCCGTCAGCGACCAACGCTGGATGGCGCGCCTCGATCAGGGGGGGCTTAACCGCGCGCTGGCGATGTCGCAGGTGCACGGCATTCCCGAGTTGGTCTGCCGCGTACTGGCGGGCCGCGGCGTGGGTGTGGATGAAGCGCCGGCCTTTCTCGATCCGACCATCCGCTCGCTGATGCCGGATCCCTATACGCTGACCGATTGCGAAAAGACGGCAACGCGTCTGGCCGATGCCGTCATGCGCGGTGAACGGATTGCCATTTTCGGCGATTACGATGTCGACGGGGCGTCCTCTTCGGCGCTGATGTCACGTTTCCTGCACCATTTCGGCCTGTCTTCCGAAATCTACATCCCTGACCGTATCTTTGAGGGCTACGGACCGAACCCGGCGGCCATTCGCCAGCTGATCGCCAATGGTGCGCAACTGATCGTGACGGTCGACTGTGGTTCCACAAGTCACGAATCGCTCGCGGTGGCGCGTGACGAACGTTGCGATGTGGTGGTGATCGATCACCACCAGTTGGGCGAAGAGTTACCGCCATGCCTGGCGCTGGTCAATCCAAACCGTGAGGACGATCTTTCGGGGCAGGGGCATCTCTGCGCCGCCGGTGTGGTGTTCCTCGTACTGGTGGCAACGGCGCGAATTCTTCGCGAAAGAAGGCATCCGCAGGCGGGATCGCTCGATCTGCTGTCCTGGCTCGATATCGTGGCGCTGGCAACGATCTGCGATGTCGTGCCGCTGAAAGGCCTGAACCGTGCCTATGTGGTCAAGGGTCTGCTGGCAGCGCGGCATATGGGCAATGCCGGTCTGGCGGCGCTGTTTCGCAAGGCGGGGCTGGCCGGGCCTGTCACGCCCTATCATCTGGGTTTTCTCATTGGGCCGCGAATCAATGCCGGTGGCCGCATCGGCGATGCCGCGCTTGGAAGTCGTCTGCTGACGCTGGATGACGGTCCGGCAGCCGATGTCATCGCCGAACGGCTGGACGAGCTTAACCGCGAGCGCCAGGCGATGGAGGCGGCCATGCTGGCGGAAGCGGAAGGCGAGGTTCTGGCCGAATACGGCAATGGCGACAACGCATCCGTCATCATCACCGCCAATCAGAACTGGCATGCCGGCATCGTCGGTTTGATCGCTGCCCGTATCAAGGAAAAGTTCAAGCGCCCGGCATTTGCCATTGCATTCGATCCATCCGGGCGCGGCACCGGCTCCGGCCGTTCCATACCCGGCTTCGACATGGGCAAGATGGTGCGGGCTGCCGTGGAGGACGGGCTGCTGGCCAAGGGCGGCGGCCACGCCATGGCGGCGGGCCTGACGGTCGATCGCGCCAATCTGGGCAAATTGCGCGCCTTTTTCGAAACGCGGGCGGAAAAAGATGTGCCGACGCTCGTTGCGAACCACGTGCTGAAAATCGACGGCGCGCTTTCGGCATCGGGTGCGACGCTGGAACTGATCGACCGCATGGAGCAGGCCGGGCCATATGGTTCCGGCCACTCGCAGCCTGTGTTCGCGCTGCCGTCACATCGAATCGTCGATTCGCGTACGGTCGGCACGTCCCATGTGAAGGTAACGCTCGAGGCCGTCGATGGCAGCCGTCTTGATGGAATCAGTTTCCGTTCGGCCGACACGCCGCTTGGGCAGATGCTGCTGAATGGCCGCGGGACGCAGGTGCATGTCGCCGGCAACCTGAGCGCCGATCACTGGCAGTCGAGCCGACGCGTACAGTTGCGTATTCTGGATGCCGCAAGATCGCTCTGAGAAGGGGTGATCTTTACGGAAGATCAGCCGTTTGCTGCAAGCTGGAAAACTTGATGTCTTGAATGCTAATCAAGGGGGAGGGTGGCACGCCCTAGGGGAGTCGAACCCCTCTTTTCAGAATGAAAATCTGACGTCCTAACCGATAGACGAAGGGCGCATGCCGTGCCGCATCTGCTGCGGTGGCGCCCTTATAGTCAGGGAGTTTGAATGCCGCAAGCGGTAAAATGATCATTCCGACGAATTTATTCGTAAAAATGTCATCGGGGTGAAAGGGCTGTGGACGACGCGGCAAAATTTCCAGAATTTTGCAAGGGAAACAGAGACTTGCTGCGGCTGAGCCGTGCTGCTTTCAAAGGGGATGGCCTGTTGAAGAACTGGGGATAACCCGTTTCAAAAGCGATCTTTGAATATGCTTGTAGGGGGAGAGAGTGGCACGCCCTAGGGGAGTCGAACCCCTCTTTTCAGAATGAAAATCTGACGTCCTAACCGATAGACGAAGGGCGCATGCCGTG